>CAZTUP010000001.1:0-142241 GCA_964616415.1 uncultured Candidatus Nitrosotenuis sp.
AGTGCTACTACATCAGTATCCAAGACACTCACAGAAAACCTAGGAATGACGGATAGTATCATCAACTCAGTATCCATCAATCTAACTGAGAATCTTGGAATGACGGACAGTGTAGTACCAGTAACAGAGATCTCAATTACAGAAAACCTAGGCCTGACGGATAGTGTAGTACCATCCATCATACTGACTGAGAATCTTGGAATGACGGACAGTGCTACTACATCAGTATCCAAGACACTCACAGAAAACCTAGGAATGACGGATAGTATCATCAACTCAGTATCCATCATACTGACTGAGAATCTTGGAATGACGGACAGTGCTACTACATCAGTATCCAAGACACTCACAGAGAACCTAGGCCTTACTAAGAGTGTGACAACTATTGCAGATAATCAGGTATCAGTGTCTGAGAGCTTAGGAATTACAGATGATGTGACAACTATTGCAGATAATCAGGTATCAGTGTCTGAGAGCTTAGGAATGGCAGATAGTGCATCTATGACAAAAGAGATCTCAGCTACTGAAAGCCTAGGAATGACGGACAGTGTGAGTAGCTCTGTATCAAAGTCATTGACAGAGAACCTTGGAATGACGGACAGTGTTACTAATATTGCTGACGGTCAGGCCATATTATCAGAATCACTTGGAATGACGGACAGTGTGACAGCGACGGTGTCTTCCCTCAATCTATCAGAACGCCTCGGAATGACATCAAATTCCGCTCAGGTAAGTGCGGCTGATCTTACAGATTCAAACGGAGTAACTCTGACATTTACAGGCGATATAGCTACAATTGATTTACCAATTGAAGATGCAATTGAAGACATACAAATCACATTAGCGAACAGCGGCACTTTCAATCCAACAATAAAAATTGGCAACAATATAGAATCAAGTAGAGCTGGAGCTGGAGGAACCACAGTCACATTTACGGCAAAGCTGTTGGACATATCTATACCAAATAATGGTGGTCAAAGCTTTTGTTCATCATCAAATACATGTACTATTACCATAGGATACGATCAAAGCTTAGTCACATCTGCAGGTCTGGTTGAAGCTAATTTGAAAATGTTTCACTTTAATGGCGCCACATGGGATGATGTGACCACCAGTATCAATACAAACGACAACACCATTACCGGTTCCCTAACAAGCCTGAGCCCTATAGGAATCGGTACGTCAGCATCGTCTAGTAGCAGTACAAGCAGTAGCACAAGCAATAGCGGCGGTGGCGGTGGTGGTGGCGGTGGTGGTGGCGGTGGTGGTGGTAGCATCAAACAGTTTGGAGCGCGCGGCCCTACACCAACAGCACAGATACATCAGATTTCATGGAATTTATGTACTGATAATATGGCATCAATACTAGTTAGTGTAAATGGAGATCCATCAACCATCAGTGTTCTTGCCAGAGGAACAATCGGTACTAGTGTAGGTACACTTGCCAGTGAGCAACCTTATGCTGATCAGAATGAGTTACAGAAAACCAAAGTGTTAATGTATGAAATCCCAATTGCACCAAAAGAGACGTTCTTTAAAGCAGAGATACAAAACGCTAGAGGCCTGACTACAACACCAGTCACAACATCTCGATGTTCAGGTATGATTGATGTGTCACCAATAATACAGCAAGATGTGACTACATCTATTGCATCACCAAAATTAACAGATGTTTCACCAACATCAGAAGAGTCAGTAACTCCGGTACCGGTACCGGCACCAGTACCAGTACCAGAATTACCAGAACCAACACAGACAGAGCCTGTGATCACACCAACGCCTTGTGGAGTAGGAACCATATTTGATGAAACGACAAAAACATGCATTGTTCAAATGGATCCAGAACCAGTCGAAACAGAACCAATAATTTCTGTACCAACACCAGAACTACCGGCACCAGTGCAAACAGAGCCAGTGATCACACCAACACCAAAGCCAGTTTCATTCATAGATCAAATATTACGTTTTGATATTCCAAATCTTGAAGCAATTGACTTTGAGAAAGTGATTTCAGAGATTCCAATTGTGTATGTATCACCAGTACTACTATTGCTATTAGCAGCTCTTATCATAGTCTTAAAGAAACGCGGTAAGGAAAAGACAGGATTAAAGAAAATTCAAGAGCCACAACGTGTTGAAGAAAGAATTAAACCACAAGAGCAAGAATCAACCCCAGTTATGATAGAAAATCCAGATGAACAGAGTATCGAAGAAGAGTTGTCTGCTAAAATCAACATCAAACCAGAATTCAAGAAACTAGACTCATTTAGAATAATAACGCCAAATCAATCTGATGTAAAACAACCGCCAGTCAAAATGGAGGATTATGAATCTGATTATTATTTCGATCAAATTGAAACAATAAAGCGTGAGCTAGGAGCATATCGAAATAGGCTTGATTCAACATCAAATGAGCTGGAAAATGCCAAGAAGGAAATAGAATCCAATGCGCACGAAATTGCCTCGCTAAGATCAGAACGGGAATCTTTGATATCTGAGATACAGTCAGTTGAGACAACTAAGAAGGAAATAGAATCAAGTAGAGCTGAGATTGCTACACTAAGATCAGAACGGGAATCTTTGATATCTGAGATACAGTCACTCAAAGCAGAAATTTCTGCAGAACCACAGAGTGAAGAAATTCAGATAGTCAGACAGGAAATAGATACTATGAAAAACGATGTTTCTTCCATGGTTGAAGAAATGTCCAAGATCACCAGAGAATACACGGAGCTGCGACATCAAACATCATTGGCAAAAACAGAACTTTTGGAGATAAACGCACAGGTCATAGCAGCAAAAGCTGATCTTGAAGCATTACAAACTAAAAAGAATGAAAAAGAATCAGAATTAAGAAGAGCAAATAACAAGTTGGCAGCAGCAGAAACCGAATTAGCAAATGTTTCTAAAAATGATAATCAGAAACTGATAAAGGCGGCAGGCTCAGTAGTTGCATCAATTAACTCAAAATATCTAGAGACAAAGAAAGAACTTGAAGCAGTAAAGGCCACGCTTCTGAGATTAAGATTGGAGTATGAGGCTGCAAAAGACCAAAGTAAAAATTAAAATCGAGTCCATGAACACTGAGCAACTCGCCCAAGTGCTAGAGATTCTAGGAATTAGAGGCGGCAATACAGACAGCGAGTTGCAACAGCAGACGAGGCAGAACGGCTCATCGCAGAAGGATGGGAATACGTTGGAGCCTTGCCTAATGGAAAGGTCATTTTGAGAGGGGCCCGCTAATACGTAATGTATGGGCCCACAGGGATTTGAACCCTGGATTTTCGCCGTGTAAGGGCGACGTCATAACCGATCTGGACCATGAGCCCAGCAAAATTCCTTTTCAGAAACCATTTAAACTTTGAGAGATGCAACACAAAAATCATTGAGTCACATAGATATAGGATTTTTCTGTAGTCCAATCGGTCTAGGACATGCAACGCGTGATATTGCAATCGCAGAATTTTTAGACAAAGCCACAACCAAATTCATGACTGGGAGTAGTGCTGCCAAGATAATCTCAGAGCATGGATTTTCAGTAAATGACAAATACGTACCACCTAACTTTGATGTTCAAAATGGTGCATTAAAGAAATCACTGCGGTGGCTTTGGAAATACTACCAATATTACAATAATTGCAAAAAGATATCACAAAAATTCATTGATGATCTAGTCCCAAAAATCATAGTAAGTGATGAGGATTTTGCCTCCCTGACTGTAGCGCAGCAAAAAAAGATTTCAACCATACTAATCACAGACATTTTGGAGACTAGTTTCACAAGTGGGATTGGTAGTATGATTGAAAAAAAGATGAATCAATCCATGAAGAAAATAATACAAAAATGTGATACCGTGATAATGCCTGAAACAGGTGAGGATCATGACAATATCAGGTGTGTGGGGCCCATAGTAAGACAGACAGATCACACAAGAGACGAGTTAAGAAAAAGATTCTCCTTTGATAAAAAGACAATCATAGCAAGTGTTGGCGGGACAGATGCAGGAAAATTTCTAGTTGATAAAACCATAGATGCAATAACAAAACTAAAAGGAGATTATGATTTGGTTCTAGTGTCAGGACCATCACTAAAAATACAAAATACAAAAATCAGAAATCTTGGCTTTGTAAATAATTTACACGAGATTATCTACGCATCAGATTTGGTCATATCACTTGCAGGAAAATCAACAATTGACGAGGCAAAAGCATATGGTACGCCGGGAATATTCATTCCAATCAAAGGCCATTTTGAGCAGGAAGACAATGCAAAAACAGAAGGCTACTCATTTGAGGACGTCTTCAAGCTGGACTCGCTAATTCCGCAAAGGATAGAGTCAAAACGCACACAAGTCAAAACAGATGGTGCAAAAAAAGCATCACAGATAATACTCCAACATATTAGCGCGAATCCTTAAAAGTAGTTTTTTATCTCACACAAACTGACTTGGAGAAACTAGTTGTTGCAAAATTTGGCGGGAGTGCAAGCGGAATTGATGGTGAATTTGTATCAGATATCATATCAAGAATCAAACAGCTAAGCCAAGACTCCAAGGTAATTG
Source organism: uncultured Candidatus Nitrosotenuis sp. (assembly GCA_964616415.1). Classification (GTDB taxonomy): domain Archaea; phylum Thermoproteota; class Nitrososphaeria; order Nitrososphaerales; family Nitrosopumilaceae; genus Nitrosotenuis. Next base: position 4,562 of record CAZTUP010000001.1, read on the forward strand.
CGGTTTTCTCAGCACCACTTACCAATCATGATGGAAAAAGAAAATCACTAACAGATCTGGCACTATACATTGGCAAAAAAGCAGAAGAGGGAACAATCCCAGACATTTCTCCAATCAGGCAATCATATGAAAAAATTCTTTCTTCAGTATCAGACCAATACAGGGCAGAATGTCAGAGAATAGTCGACTCTTTTTTGGACAAGTCAGTGCAGGCATTTATGGATGCAATGCAAAAACACTCTTTTGCAGATGATACACGCTCAAGAGCGCTGGCATTTTCAGGTGAGATCCTCATGTCATATGTGATGAGCTATATTCTCAAAGGTAGTGGGCTAAAATCAGATGTGATAAATTATGACAACTGGCCGATCATAACAGACAATAACATTGAATCAACCAATTTCCTTGCATCCGAATCTGCTGCCAGAATGGGTGCACTAGAAGAACTAGTCAAAAACAATCAAGTCGTCTCCATTGGCGGATTCATTGGAAAAACAATCGACGGTGTTGAAACAACATATGAGCGCGGAGGTTCAGATAGAACTGCGGCGGATCTAGGCATATTATTTCACAAAAAATACGAGACCAGAGTAGACTTTGAAAAAGACAGTGCTGTTGTGTCAGCAGATCCCAGAGTTGTCTCAGAGGAATTACAAGATATCACACAGCTATCATACAATGAGGCAAGAATTGCAGGCATGTTTGGCATGAAGATTCTTGACCCAATTGCTATCAAAGAGATTCTGGAAAATGGAGTGGACATGCCAATCATAATCACCAATATGAAAAATCCAGACAAAACTACAACCATACTGCGAAAATCAGAAAACCAAAACGAACATCCACTAAAAATTGTGACCGGCAAGAAAAACTGCGCCATACTAAAGATAGAAAGCCTTGCTGCCGAAACTCTTTTGGAATCACTGGAAAAAGAAAAACGTTATTCAGAGTTTGTCATATTATCTCCATTTACCAAGGATGACATCGAGTTTACTAGGATTTTATTTTTGGATGCAGATTATATCAAGCGAAATGAAAGGTATTTTCTAGGATTTGACCCGTTAGCAACTATTCAATACAACAGAGGAGTCATAACATTAATTGGGGATCAGATGTGGCGAGTCCACCAAATTGTATCCAAGGCCAGCTCCAGAATTGGCGAGGCAGGGCTCAACATACTAAACATGGATGCACAGGAAGAGACATCACGTGTCATTATTGTCGTGGATGATTCTGCAAATAATATAGAAACAGCGATTCGTGCTGTACATTCAGAAAGGTCAAAAATCACCTTCTCCTGAATGCAGTACAAATCGTATATGGCGCCCTTGGTAATCCAAGAGTGCCATGCTGGGTTTATTCATGGGCCATAGTCTAGAATTAGCCCGGCGTTACCCAAAACACGCGCTGATACTATTATGTGATCGCAATATTTAGACCTGATCTATATAGTTCATCTAGAGTTTTTTGTGAGCTGGGCACGAGTTCTAAAATCTTGCAAAGCTAAGAATCAAACCTGCAGCAATTAGTGCGTACCACTTGAAGTTGCGCTTGTCAGTAAAGATGTTCTTTGGGCTCATCTGCTCATCTGTTCTAATTGAAGAGCGAATCTTTTTCATCTCAAAGCCCTGTCCAATCAGTCCTGCCACTACAAGTGCCATAGCTATGATTGATGACGCTACTTCCATGATATCATTCATATAATTTCCAGTATTTAGTTGTGCGTGAGGTTTTCGGATAATTTTTTAATTACCTGTACATTTCCGACATTCTATGAAAGAAGTTGGAAAGATTTGGATGAATGGAAAACTAGTGCCATTCAAGGACGCAAAGGTCCATGTTTTGACTCATGCATTACATTATTCCACGGCAGTCTTTGAGGGAATCAGGTGTTATGACACCCCAAACGGCTCTGCCATATTTCGGCTACCAGAACATGTGGAGCGATTCTTCAGATCTGCCAAACTATACTCTATGAAAATGGAGTTTACCAGATCACAGATAACGGATGCCATAATAAAGACAGTAAAGGCAAGCTTGCTAAAAGAATGCTACATCAGACCACTGGCATATTATGGATATGGTACGATGGGCCTAACTCCAACTCCAAACAAGGTGGATGTCTCCATTGCTTGTTGGGAATGGAAGATGGGTGAGTCAAAGGCAGGAAAACAAACCGGTGCAAAATGTAAGATTTCAAGCTGGATTAGAATTGATTCTAGATCACAGCCGATGCAGGCAAAGGCAGCATCAAACTATGCAAACGCGGCACTTGCCAGAGTAGAGGCACTCAAAAACGGGTATGATGAGGCAATCATGTTAAATCACTATGGCAAGATAGCCGAAGGTAGTGCTGAGAACATTTTCGTAGTAAAGGACGGCCAAATCTACACACCACCATTAAGCTCAGGATGCTTAGCTGGAATAACTCGTGACAGTGTAATTCAAATAATAAAATCAAACGGCATGGAAATAACAGAGCGAGAATTGGAGCGAGACGATCTATATTCAGCAGATGAGATATTCATGACTGGAACTGCTGCAGAGGTAAAGTCAGTTTCCCAAGTAGATGATGTCACCATAGCAGACGGTAAAATGGGAAACATCACAAAAACACTGCAAAGTTCATTCATGGATGTGGCCATGGGCAAAGATGAACGATTCGTCCAGTGGCTACATTACATCTAGAACTAGGTTTTTTTACAGATTTTACTATCATATCTTTGATGGATTCGTGCTCAGTTGGCGGGACAGCAGAACAGATTTGCTGGTTTTGCAAAAAGGGAAGGCATTCTGAGTGCATGAAAGAGATTCCAACTGATGCAATGTCAGATGGTCCACACGACTGTACATTTGATACAAAGATGGTTCCTTGCCAATGCAGCCACTAGATTCATACTGGAAACAGTACGCAGTAGATCATCAAAGTAACTACAATGGTGAAATGGCAAAATTCATCAGAGATCTGGCAATTTCTTTGCGAGTGCAAAGCGTTCTAGAAATAGGATGTAATGCAGGAAATGACCTAAAATTATTCCCAGAAGAACTAGATGTTAATGGTGTTGATATTTCAGAGTTTGCCATAGCAAGGGCCAAAGAAAATTTGCCTCAATTCAGTTTCAAAATAGGAGGCATAACTGCAATTCCATTTGAGGATAATTCAATAGATCTAGTCTTTACAAGGAATTTATTCAATCATATAGATGCGCAAAATATCAAAAAATCAATAGAAGAACTGTTTCGCGTATCAAAAAAATACATTTTCAATATCGAATTGTTTTCTGAGAATGAGGAAAAAATAACAGACAATCCAGTCACATACTATAGAAACATGAAAAAACATTGGATGGACTATAAGGTAAAGATAATCAGCAATGTTGACATGCATGAGGAAATCGATCCAAAAAAGCCAAGATTCACATTGTTAAGAAAGATTGCCGAAGATTAGATGAGTTTTCTACAATCACAGAATATAGGAGACGCCATAAGGAAATAGTATCAATATTCATAAAATAATTTAATGTAACTGTGAATCTAGTACAGGAAAGAAAATCAGTATACGAAATGGCAAACCAAATACCCCATTACGAATAAAACAACATTTTCTTTATTTTGAATTTATGATAGACTCTATTTCCGAAATATATTTTGCTAAAAACTCGTGAAACATCTCTATTTTAGATTGGTCTAGTGCCATTGCACCTGAAAACTTGGTCATCTCTTGTTTTGCTTTAAGATGTTGTGATAGAAGTTCTTTCAGTTCTGACGGTGTTTTTTTATGAAGATTTTTTATCAGAAAAGACACATCAGAATCCAATTTTTCACGCAGGTTTGAACCATATATTGGAACCTCACCCAACACATCCTGTAATGTGTATCTCTCAAAAATTCGCATCCACAAATCCACCATGTAAATTTTAGAAAATCTAATTTAATAAAAAACTATTTCAAATTATCAACTACAGAATAACAGAGACATCAATTGGTTGTTTTAATAAAAATCAACATACAGATCATAAAACACAGTTATGTATTAGTGATATAGTTAATACCCATAATTTTTATTTTCAATTTATTGGATTTTGCAAAAAAAACAATCATAATTATCATTTGTAGTGTTGGATTATACGCAATATTTCTAATATTTTCTGACATATCATTATTTATTACAAAATTTCAGGATTTTAATACAAACAATCTCTTATTCATAATCCCACTTGTAGTAACATCATATTTTATCAGAGGTCTCAGATGGAATTTTTTGTTAAGATCTTCTCAAATAAAAATCGGAATGAAAGAGAGTATTGGGATTTTTTTATCAGGTATGGCATTCGGTGTAACACCTGCAAAAATAGGGGAAATAGTCAAATCACATATTCTCAAAAAAAAACACTCTCAACCATTATCCAAAACCACTCCAATTGTTTTCATTGAGAGATACTATGATCTAGTTGGAATTATAATCATACTACTAATCGGAATGTGGTTTATAGAGTTGGAAAAAATTCTGATCATAGCGTTGTTTGTAATTGCCTTATCACTCATGATTTTGAGCCAACAAAGAAGCATTTTTGAAAAAATACTCGAAAAAATTTCAAGATTACCTATTTTGAAGAAATATGCAAAAAACATATTGTTAAGCTATGACACAGTTAGTTCTTTACTAAAACCAAAAATATATGTAAAATCCATTTCATACAGTATTGCAGCATGGACTACAGAGTCACTTGCAGTATTTTTCATATTTGACGGATTTAGAATAAATTTGGAAATTCCAGTAGTTGCATTTATTTTTACATCATCCACATTGTTGGGTGGAATATCACTAATTCCAGGCGGAATAGGAATTGCAGAGGGTGGCATGCTAGCATTATTACTTCTTAACAATATTGACTACACTACATCGTTTAGTTCAGTTTTGTTAGTAAGAATTATGACTTTATGGTTAAGTGTTATTATTGGATTTATTGTACTAAAATTTAAAATTTAAATTTTTAATTGAGAAGAGTTAAAATGTTAACAAATTAAATATTTTAGAGTGTATCAAAAGTGACATGGATTGGAAAAGCAAGAAAATTCTGGTAACTGGTGGAACTGGTTTTTTGGGATCACATGTAGTAGAGAACCTAAAAAAGAAAGGTGCTACAAACATCATAGTACCAAGTTCAAGAGAATGTGATTTACGAATAAAAGAAAATTGTAATTTGATAACCAAAGGTGTAGATTATGTATTCCATATTGCAGCCCATGTAGGTGGGATTGGCCTCAACAAGGAAAAACCAGGAGAATTATTCTACGATAATTTAGTTATGGGTACGCATTTGATGGAAGAAGCAAGAAAAAATGATGTAAAAAAATTCATTTCTTTGGGAACAATCTGTAGTTATCCTAAATTGACATCACAGCCAATAAAGGAGGATTCTCTTTGGTCTGGATATCCAGAGGAGATCACCGCCCCATACGGTTTGGCAAAAAAAATGCAGTTAGTTCAATCCATGGCATACAAAGAACAATACAATTTTAATTCAATCACAGTGTTTGTTACTAATCTGTTTGGCCCTGGGGATAATTTTGAGGACGGAACATCCCATGTCGTTCCATCATTAATAAAAAAAATATGGAATGCAAAACAAAACAAGGAAAAATTTGTTTCTGTTTGGGGGGACGGAACAGCGACTAGAGACTTTCTGTTTGTTGATGATGCCGCAAATGGATTAATTACAGCTGCTGAGAAATACAACAAAACAGATCCCATCAATCTTGGCACTGGAGTAGAAATATCAATAAAAGAATTAGTTAATTTAATCATGAAAATAATGAATGTGAATTTGGAAATCGAATGGAAAACCGACATGCCAAATGGCCAGCCACGGAGATGCGTTAGTACCGAAAGAGCATTTAACGAAATTGAGTTTAAGCCTCAAATCACACTAGAGGAAGGATTGAGGAGAACCATTGAATGGTATAAAGCAAATCTCACATATGTTTGACTCTATATTTTATTGAATTTTCTAAATAACAACTTGTTTTCATCAATGTAGTTATATGCATCCCACGGAAAATGCTCTCCTTTTTTCCATCTAGTCCATCTTTCTAGATCCATATTCACCATAATCCCAACCAAGTCACTGAATTTTGTTTTAGCTTTCCAACCAAGATCTCTTTTTGCTTTAGATGAATCACCACGTAATGAGTTCACTTCATTTATTCGATATAGTTTTTTATCAGATATAACATATTTTTTCCAATCTAGATCAACATGAGAGAATGCTGACTCTACAAACTCTTGTACTGTATGAGTTTCATCTGTAGCTAACACATAGTCATTAGGTTTCTTTTGTTGAAGCATTTTCCACATACCTTCAACATATTCTGGCGCATAGCCCCAATCTCTAGATCCTTGAAGATTACCTAAAATTAGTTTTTTTTGAAATCCAAGCTTTATCTGCGCTACTGCATTAGAAATCTTTCTTGTTACAAACTCCAATCCCCTTACTGGAGATTCATGATTGAAAAGAATACCATTAGTTGCAAACATATTGTAACCATCACGGTAAATTTTTGTTGTCCAGTACCCATAGAGCTTGGCGGTAGCATAAGGACTTTGAGGTTGAAATGGGGTGTTTTCATTTTGTTTTGATTTGCCAGAGTTACCAAAAAGTTCACTTGATGAGGCCTGATAATATTTTATATTTGGATCAGTGAGTCGTATGCTCTCAAGCATTCGATTCACAGCTAATCCAGTATACTCACCACTAGTAAGCGGTTGATCAAATGATGCTCCAACATAACTCTGAGCTGCAAGATGATATATCTCATCAGGCTTTGCAATTCTTATGGCCTCAATTAACGATGAAAAATCAAACAGATCAGCTGAAATATAATTAATTTTATCAGATATACCCAAGTAGGATAGACGCCAAAAATTAGGAGTGGATAACCTTCTAAATGTGCCAAATACAGTATAATTTTTTTCTAAGAGGAATTTTGCAAGATATGCACCATCTTGTCCAGTAATACCAGTAATGAGAGCACGTTTAGATTTCAATCGAAATATTGCCAGAAAACATAGTTAAATCCTTACCGCATATGTTGACTGAAATTTACAAAATAATATGTATCTGTTTTTTTTATGTAGTTTGTGGATTCAGATAAATTTGTAGTTATAACAACAATAAACCCATTTACAAAAGCCATACAAAAAATTGCAAATTCAAAATACAAAGCAATTCTTGTAGGAGATTTGAAAACACCATCTTACAAAAATAAAAAGATTATTTTTCTTGATGTTAAAAAACAGAGACAATTACCATTTTTAACAATAAAGACATGTCCCTACAACTCTTATCAGAGAAAAAATATTGGTTATTTGTATGCCATAAACAACGGAGCAAATACGATAATTGAAACTGACGACGACAATTATCCGTTAAAAAATTGGGCAGAAATTCCAAATTCTAAAAATATGAATTTTGTTTTATCTCCCAAAACATTCAATGTGTATTCAGAATTCACTAAAGAGAGAATATGGCCTAGGGGTTTTCCACTAGAAGATATTTTGAAAAAATCTAGGAAAAAAATTGTAAAAAAAGACAGTATTAGTGTAGGCATATGGCAAGGATTAGTAAATGGGGATCCTGATGTTGATGCAATATTTCGTTTAACAAACGGTAACCGATTAAATTTCTCTGAAAAACAGTCTAAATTTGTATTGAATAATGGTGTGTATTGTCCTTTCAATTCGCAGAATACCATTTGGAAAAAACTATTTTTTTGGTATCTTTATCTTCCAGTTACAGTAAGCTTTAGGGTTACGGACATCTTAAGAGGATACATAGCACAACGATGTTTGTGGGAACATGACGCTTATTTGGGATTTACTGGACCTACAATGTTTCAAGATAGAAACAAACACAATTTGATTTCGGACTTTCAGAGTGAAATTCCCTGTTATCTGCTTGCAAACAAGATAATTGAAATATTAGATAAAATGCCACTGTCAAATTCTCCAGAAGACAACTTGTTGAAAATATACTCCAAGTTAACACAATTAGACATTGTCAAAAAACAGGAATTAACAAGTGTCAAAAATTGGATAAAAGATTTGAGTTTATTACTATCTTAATTTTTCTAGGATCATTTTCAATTATTAAAAAAGTAACATTTCAAAACAGTCAAGAAAAATCGTCTTCCCTCTTTTGCTAGATTAAATTTAGAGTACACATCAGATCTTGCCTTGTGAGATATTGGTATTTCGGCAAAATTTCTAAAACCTTTCTTGTATGCTTTGATTGGAATTTCGGCAAAAATTTCAAACCCATATGAAGAAGTTTGGATGCTTTTCAATATATGGGATTTGTACACTTTTACTCCGTTTGTTATGTCATTTGATTTAATTCCAAAGAGCATCTTGATTGCATAATTACAAAGTCGATTCCCAAAGTATTTTTTTGAAGCATATCCCTCACGTTTTGCATTTTTGTAAAATCGATTCCCAAAGACCATATCATAACCATCATCCATTTTTTCCAGCATTTTTGCTAAATCTGCAGGATCTTCAGAGATTTCTGCAGTGGCAATAAGTATCGCATTTTTAGATGAATTCTTTATACCTTCACGAATTGCACTGCCAATTCCCTGTTTTCCTTTTCTTGATATTATGACAATTTCCGTTGCGGATTTGCTAACATTTTGAACAATTTCCAATGTTTTGTCGTTTGGGGCCTCATCTATGATAACAATTATCTCAAACTCACGAATGGAATTTCTAAAAACTACAAGAAGATTTTCAAGTGCATTTTTGATAAAAACTTCTTCCTTGTATGCCGGCACAATAACAGATACAGAAACTTTCATCCTCAACGATTTAGTTATTAGATACTTAAAAAATTCAGCTATGCTATTACCAAGACGATAAAACCGCGTATTAGTAATTTTTTCAAAGAACACTTATAACAATAATGACAATCGGAAAAGCAGTTTATGCAAAAAGAATCAATGGTAAATTTTTCCATAGTTATTTTTGCAATAATTGTGTTCACAGTACTTTCCCTAAAGTATGCTCATTTTACAATAGATGACGGGTTTATTGCATTCAGATATTCGGAGAATCTAGCTAATGGTTATGGATTTTCATGGAATTACGACCAGACACAGGAATTTGGCTTTACTAGTTATTTACACATAATTTTAGTTGCTGTTGGAATAGTAAACGGATTTGATGCAGTAATTTTTAACAAAATTCTTACGGTCATAGCAGGTGCAATTACAATTCTAGTAGTTGGATTTCTCCTAAAGGAATTAACGAGGGGCCAATTCAAGTTTTATTTTATACCATCTCTTGCATTAGCTGCCACTCCATATTTTGCCATCCATGCAATTGCAGGGCTTGAGACTACACTGTTCATCTGTCTCTTTACGCTATCCGCATACTCATATGTTAGATTTTTGAGAGCCAAAAGTGGATTTGGTCTTATAACAACAATTCTATTCATAATTTTTTGTACATTTACAAGATATGAAGGAATTCTTGTCGCATTTACAATAATCATACATCAATTTTACTCAAAAATACTGTTGAAGGAGTCTTTTAACTTGAAAAAATTTGTAATATTTTTGATTCCAACACTTTTCCTTGTTTCTCTTGTGGCTTGGAATTATCATTATTTTGGTCAGCCACTACCTAACCCATTTTATGTAAAAAAATCAACAGAGATTGTAGATGTAATAAGAAACATTTACGAACTTGCTGCGGTTTTTGTATTTGTTATTCCTCATGTTTTACTGATCTTACTTTACCTGAAAAATAATCTAAAGAATTCACAGTCTAGTTATTTAATTATTCAAATAATTGTGACAGTAATTCCATTTCTCTTCATCAATCAATGGATTAATTATTTTTACAGATATTATTTCCACATGGTGCCAGTTTTGCTTGCGCTTTCAATTTTTTCGCTGTATTCGATAAAAGGAAAGATCATTATTGGAAAATATGCAAAGACGGTAACAATATTTGTGATTCTGCTATTAATTGTATATAATCTACCGACAAATACAACTGCCAGAGCAATGGCAGACGGGCAATCAAAAATACTAGAAAGCTCTCACATAAAAATTGGGAAAATATTAGGCAAGTACGAAAATCTCAAAAACAATACAATAGGGATAGCTGTTGATGCAGGTGCTATACCTTACTATTCAAAATGGAAAGCATATGACTATACATTAAATGACGTCTATGTAACACAGCATGGATTTGATGTTGAACGATTTTATAGTTTTGAACCAAAAATCATGATCGTCAATATAGCAGCTCAGGGTTATCCACAAAAAACATTATCAAGTTTTGAAAGTGAGATCATTTCATTTTTAGGCAAACCGGATCCGTTAGGACATGTAGATGAAATTATCACACATCCAAAGTTTAAGAATTATCAATTGGTTACTTCATATCCAAAAATACTGATTTTTGTTGAAAAAGATTTTGTAATTGAAAATCCAGATCTGATTAACGAATTAATAGAAAACTCAACCTATTTACGAATTTAATTATAAGAAGAAACAAAATCAAATAGTGATTTTATGTGAGTAGCGGGTCTGGTGGTTAGATCGCATCCCAATACCACGATTTTTGCGTGGTTCATGCCTAGTAATAGTATGAAGTTCTGAGCTTTATACTTTTCTATTATAATTCTCTAATCATGTGGATTGATTATAGGAATAATCATGCCTGTAGTGATTTATGTAGAATTAATACAAAATCTCAAATCAATTTCTGATTCGAAGGCAAAGGAAAGAAGATTCTAAACAGTTATGAAATTATAATAAGCATCTAATATTTGTAAATCTTTTTTCATGAAATTTCAAATTTGTGTATAATGATCTAAATCAACATGTTTATGTTTAATTGGACATGAAAATTTGCTGAAATTTAAAATAATAATTTTACATATTCAAATTACATTAAGACTTAAGAAACAGTATTTCCAAAAGTCTTTTGTGCCTGTTTTAAACTGGATAGGAAAAGATGCTGTTGTAAATCATGACAAATGTGTTCCTTTTAGATTATTAAAAAAAAATAAATCAAAATCAGTAGGAAATTCAGAAAACCTCATAATTGAAGGAGATAATCTTGAGGCATTAAAGGCATTACTGCCTCACTATCAAAATAAAATAAAATGTATCTATATTGATCCACCGTACAATACCGGAAACGAAAAATGGGTTTACAATGACAATGTCAATTCTCCAAAGATCCAAAAATGGCTAGGTAAAACAGTTGGTAAACAAGATGAAGATCTTACACGTCACGATAAATGGCTTTGTATGATGTATCCACGATTAAAACTATTAAAAGAATTACTAAGTGATGATGGAATAATTTTCATATCGATTGATGATGATGAACATAATAATCTTGAAACTATACTAAAAGAGATTTTTGGGGAAGAAAATTTTATTGCAAACATTGTTTGGCAAAAAGTTTACAGTCCAAAAAATCAATCAAAACGAATTTCCATTGATCATGAATATGTTGTATCATATGCAAAAAACATTGAAAATGCACATTTCAATCTATTACCAAGAACTGAAAAGATGGATAAAGCATACAAAAATCCCGATAATGATCCACGCGGTGACTGGAAGCCTGGGGATCTTATTGCTAATGAAGAGAGAACTAATGGGCACTATGAAGTTACAAGTCCAAGCGGCAAAGTCTTCAATTCTCCATCAGGAAAACATTGGGCAGTTTCCGAAACCAAAATGCAAGAATTGATTAAAGATAATAGAGTTTGGTTTGGAAAAAATGGTGATGCAATACCAAGTGTTAAACAATTTCTTAATGAAGTTCAACAAGGAAGAAAAGCATCAACATTGTTTTTCTATCAAGAAGCTGGACATACAGATGAAGCCAAAAAAGAATTAATTGAATTGTTTGAACAATCGGATGATCTTTTCCCAACTCCAAAACCAACAAGATTAATCAAACAGATATTACGTTTATCTGGAACAAAAAACGATATTATTTTAGATTCATTTGCTGGAACGGGTACTACTGCTCAAGCTGTTTTACAATTAAACAAAGAAGATGAGGGTAATAGAAAATTCATTTTAGTAGAAATAGAACCTGAAATTTGCAAAAAAATTACTTCGGAAAGAGTGAAAAAAGTGATTGAGGGGTATGGAGATATTCCAGGCATTGGTGGTGGATTTCAATATGCAGTTCTTGATAAGAGATTATTCAATTCTGACGGTAGAATAAATGAAACGTGTACATTTGAGGAATTAGCATCATATGTCTATTTCACAGAAACAAAGACGATTCTAAATACAAAAAAGATCAACAAAACGCTTCTAGATGTCTACAATGACACTGAATACCATCTAATCTTCAATGGAATCGGAAAAAATAGCTTAGATAGAGAGTTTCTAATCAGTTTAGATCGACATAAAAATAAGATAATCTATGCTGACAAATGTACATTAGATGATAGTTTGTTAGAAAAATACAACACTATTTTTAAACAAATACCATATGAGGTTAGAGAATTCTAATGCTAGAACTAAAAACATACCAAAAAAGAGCCATACAAGAATTTGAATCGTATCTAGATAGCATAAGGCAATTTGGTTCAGACAAAGGACATGATATAGGATTTTACATGACAACACAGAAAAAATATCAATCACAAGGATTAGGTAATATTCCTTATATCTGCATAAAAATTCCTACAGGCGGCGGTAAAACACTAGTTGCATGCTACATATTGGATTCAATTTATGAAAAATTTGCAGAATCTAGAAATCAGAAAGGTCTTGTATTATGGCTTGTACCAACTAATGCAATTAGAACACAGATAATTAATGCACTAAAAGATAGAAATCATCCATATCGTGAAGTGCTTGACAGAAAGTTTTCAAATAATATACTTATCATGGATATTAAAGAAGCACTTTCTATAAAAAAATCAGACATACAGGATAATCTATGCATAATTGTTTCAACTGTAAGTGCATTTAGGATTGCAGACAAAGAAGGAAGAAAAGTTTATGGCGAAAACGGTAGTCTATTAGAACACTTTGAAGAGATTCCAGATGAATTAAAAAAAATATTAGAAAAAGATCCAGATGATCAGATAACAATATCTTTAATGAATGTTATCAGAATATCTAACCCAATAATTATTGCAGATGAAGGACATCATGTAAAGACTATTCTATCTACCGCGATGTTCAAGGAAATGAATCCAGCATTTGTTGTAGAATACACTGCAACACCAATGCCTGAAAGCAATGTTCTGGTTAATGTAACTGCTGGAGAACTAAAAGAAGAAAAAATGGTAAAAATACCAATTTGGTTAAAAAATATTGCACAGTGGCAACAGACAATTCGTGATGGAGTTATAGAAAGAGATAAGCTTGAAAATATTGCAAAAAAGGAAAAAGGGGAGTACATCAGACCAATAGCACTAATTCAAGCAGAACAAGAAAAAATAGATGCTAAAAAAATACATGTCCAGAAAATTATAGAATTTCTCAAAAATGATTGTAAAATTCCTGAAGAACAAATTGCCATCAGAACTGGAACACAAGACGATTTGACCAAGTTAGGTAATGAAATATTTGAAAAGGATTGCCCTATTCGTTATATCATTACAGTAGCTGCATTAAAGGAAGGATGGGATAATGCATTTGCATATGTTTTGATTTCAGTAGCAAACATAGGCGCAAAAATTGCTGTAGAGCAAGTAATAGGCAGGATTCTCAGATTACCTAATGTTAAAGAGAAAAAACATGAGGAATTAAATTGTTCATACGTATTCACATCCTCAAGAAACTTTAGTGAGGCTGCAAATAATCTTGAAAAAGGGTTAATCGAAAACGGTTACTCTACAAGTGATCTGAAGGAATTAACTGGAGAATTAACTGAAACGGTTAAAAAATTTAATGTGTACAAAAAAGTCAATTCTGATAAAAATATCAAAGTGCCATTTTTAGCCGTAAAAGATGACAATTACAGAAAATTAGAGTTCTATGAGGATCTTATCAGTGATAAATTTGATCTAACAAAACAAAGCCTTCCTGATGAATTTGATTTGTATTATGATCAGGATAGAGTACAGAAAATTGATGTAGAGAAGGATAAATTTGTACGTTCAGAACAAATGAAATTACCAATTGTATATGATCATAAAGATTTCTCTAAAGATGATCTTTTATTTTGGCTTGACAAAAAAGTATTACGAAAACAATACTCACAAAAAGATAAAAGAACTTTTTTTGTAATGTTAATTGATTTTCTTATTATCAAAAAAAAATACACTGTATCTGAACTAGCAATTAATTGTTTTAAATTAAAATCTGTTGTTGAAAATTATTTGGATAGACTTGAAGAAAATGCTGCAAAAATAAAATTCGATCAAATGATCAAAAATAAAGAAATTTTACTTGATAAAGAATTTTTAAATCTGCCTGATGAAGTTACCATTGACAACCTATGTGAAGATGTATTTAACAATCACCTCTATAAAATGGCTGGAAAATTAAATTCAGAAGAACGTACGCTTGCCCTCAAAATAGATTGTCTTGACAATATTTTATGGTGGTATAGAAACCCAGAGAAAAAAGATGAAGCAGTATACCTTCAGGGATGGCATCACAATAAATTCTATCCTGATTTTGTTGTAAAGACAAAGAAAAACAACTATGTATTAGTAGAGTATAAGGGTGAAGCATTACTTACAAATGCAGATACTGAGTACAAGGTTGAACTAGGCAAAAAATGGGAAGAAATTACATCTTCGAATTACTTATTTCGTCTAGTTAGTAAAGATAAGATTGAAGAATTTATTACAGAATTACAATCATTATGACAAATTTTTGTATATTTAAAAAACTAAAACTATTATATTTCTTTTTTAATAAAAATTCAAATTTTTTGTATGACGATCCGATTATCTATACATAGATATTTTTGCGCGTGGGAATTTGCTGAGACAGTTATTTTTACAGAAATTACAATGTTTGTGCGAACATGTGGTTACATGTACTAACTAATTTTTCTTAGCTTTAATTCTATTATAATTCTCTGATCAAACACATAGGATACGATTATTACCATTCAAATGGCGGTTGTGATTCTTTCATACTCTCATCAGACTTACGTAGAATAATCTTATGTTCATAGGCAGAAAGTAATCTTAATGCACCATATTTTGATATCATTTTGTTCAGATATCTTTCTGCAGTCATCTGAGATATGCCTATTTTTTCAGCCCCCATGTTAATTGCTTCATCCCATGTCAATGAATTGCATTCGGAATTAGCTAGTTCTGACAATATGAACTCTCGAAATAATGGTTCAGTTCTTCTATTCTTCGACATTGACGATTCTTCTGAATATTGCTGACTATTCTCACTCTCACACATGTCGAGTGGTGATTTTCTTGGGTTTTTGAGATAATTACAAGATCTACATAAGAGTTGCAAGTTTGTGTGTGAATTGTTTGTGTTATTGTTATCTCTATGATCTACTACCAATTGTCCTTCGCTAGCTAATTTTCCACAGCACTTACAATATTCTCCATCTCTTTCTACAATTTCTTGGTATTTTTTTCTTCTAGTGACACCATTCATGTTACTCATTCACAACATCTCCTGACCTCATGACTTGAGAATTATGTTCTACATGTTCTTGCACAGATTGTGTGTGAGAATAATTGATGGGTTTTTTGATAAAAGAATCTCCATCTTTAACATAGATGTAGAAATTCATTCTTCAATCACCTTGATTGTTATTTGTTTGTCACACAAATGACATACTCTTTGGTTTGTACCTTCTACTGTTGCCATGTCTTTCTTACAATCTAGACATATGACTGTTGGAATGGAGATATTCATTGAATTATCTCCTCTTTTACCAAGAATTTTGTTGATTCATTTTCCTTACAACGTTTACAGAGTTCAACTAGGTAATTCCCAGTAGTTTTGCAAGCATACTCTAGCCTAGATTGTTTAGGAGAGTGCTCACATGCAAGTACAACAATACTCATAGAGTTGAACCCCCTATGAGTGATAGTTGTGCTCTAATCAATTCGACCAAAAATTTTGAACGATTAGAGGTTTTGCGGATATTATCAATATCTGCAAGTAGATTTTGTGGAATTGAGATTCCAATTTTGGTGTGTATTTTCATATCATCAGATAGTGGAAAAATTGTGTTAGTATTTTCTGGTGTATAAAAAATCGAGCTTTTATTCGTGGAGAATTATAATAGTTATAACATGTTTATTTGGAGTTCTGTGAAATCATAGTTTATGAAACGACATTTGAAAGACGCCATCTTAAAGAATAGAGAAATCGAGATTATCAAAATTGTGAAAGAAAACCCGTATTGCTCATTGGATACAATATTCACAAAAGGTAGAATTCCAAAAAGTAAAGTCACCATAGAATTAGTAAATCGGCTTGTTGCAGAAAACAAGATCCAGAGTTCAATTACAAAAAATAGATACTATGTAGGAGAGGATAATTGGATTAAAGAATTTGAGTTGGTGATAAAAGCTTCGGAGGCAGATCTTAAAAAAGATCCTAAGTATGATAATGACCTTTCAAGAAAGATTCTAGAGTTTCAGAAGATAAGATTACGAGTTTTAAAATCTGAAGAAAAACATGATAAAAATTTGAACATTAGTGATACTTTGGATATTTTCTTCAATTACATAGTACCTTATAATAAAAATCCAAGCGAGCTAGGCAAAATTGTCCTTATGGATCTTCTAAATTTTGCAATTAAGGATGACAAATATTATCTAACTCATGAACTTCATTCAAACCCTACTAATAAAAAAAGAAAATTCCATAAAGCAGAAATCGGAGTTAGAAGATCCGTTGAAAATCTAATTGACATGAAAAATAAAGGAAGACAAGAATACGGATTGATAGGTATAGATTTCAAAAAAAATATGGCAAAACTAACAAATGATCCTCATGTGTGGATGGACAAATACTACGCAGAAGAAAATAGAACATTATATCAAAACTCTCCTGAACTAAAGAATAAAATTCAAAAGAAAATGTTAGATGGAATTAAGCTCACGCCAGACATGCCTGATTACGAGAATAGAAAAAAATACTAGAGGCATCAAAGAAATCATTTCCAAATATACCAATAAAAGAAATTTTCGAGATTCTACCTGAAGAAACAAAAGAAGAAATGAGAAGAGTAGCTAGTTCGAGCGGAATGGATTTTGATTTAGTTATGAAATCTCTCAAAACTAGGAAAACTTTCGGAGATTTCTCTAGTAAATAATTGAATTTTTGGGATTTGTTTTAATAGAAAATAGAGTAAAAGTGCAAATCCTAACAGAAAAGTGGTTACAAAGTGCATGAGGACGATAGACGAAATGAACAAAAAGTAATCCATTCTTGTAAATGAACTATTGCTTCTTTTCATATTTTTCAAACCTCTCAAATTTTTCTTTTAATTCTTCTATCATCTCTAATGCATGATCTTTTTCTTTGATCGTTTCTTGTAGTTTCTCGTTCTCATGATGAATTAAGGCTAGTTCATGTTTTGCTCTATATTCAGCAGAAATCATCAATTCTGACATTGCCTGCAAGTATTGTGGAATAGATTCTTCTATTTCACTAAAGAAATAAGACGTGTCAAGTTTTGTTACTCCTGTTTTGTGTCCAAACAAACGCTCTTTTCTGATCAGATTTGCTTGCGAGTCTTGATTGATTTTTTGTTCTGACATTATTTTGTTCCATCTTTTTCTCATTCCATGGGTCAATGGAACTTCATAGTTACGTTCCATCTTTTTCATGGATTTTTGCACGCCAGAACGACCAATTACTTTGTTGATTTTATTTCGAATTCCATTCCTAGCAAATGATTTTTTGCTTCTGTTCAGAAGTAATTGATCCTCTGGATTGGGCATTCTATCAAAATTTCTAGCCCATTGTTTTTTCATTACTTGTAGCATATCCCACGCCTCAATTGAAATCAATCCAAGATATTTTGAGCTCGTACCATTATAGACTACCATGCTTGCACAAATAATTCTGGAACTGTTATTAGTTTTAGTAACATCGTGAGTGTAAATTCCTGTACCAATTTCATATACTGGTCTGATATTTCCCCACACCTGATCTTCCCATGCACCGACTCGGATTCCAGATGATGACTCCGCCAGTATCAGAAACTTGGTTGTAACATCAGTGGAATAATCAAGAATTTGTCTGATTTCTTCTGTGGTATAACCTCTAGTCTGCTTTACATTATTATTTTCAGGAAAAATTGCCTCTATGTTTGCCCATGCTATTGGGACTTCGTTCATTATGAGGAATTTTTTGATTCCCTTAAACTTGTTAGGAACAGTGGTTGGGTTGAGATATTCTGGGTCAGATTTTGGTTTTTGGACTCGTTCTTTGAGGTAAGAAGCATAGGCTTTGAGTAATTGTTTTATTTTTTCAGGGTCTTTTCTTGCATATTTGATAAACTGTACAGCTCTTTGCTCAAATGTACCAGAGAACTCTTCAATAAGAAAAAGAAAATCCGATAATGTTTTTCGGTATGCGTCTTTGGTATCTTGTGCTTTAATTCCACTGTAGAATAACTTTAGAGGATCATCATAACTTTGATCTTGTACTTTTACCAGAGACAATAACGGTTTTTTTGTTATTGTTTTAGCTACCATACCAAATCCTACAAAAGATGACATAGTATACTCTAGTCCTCAAATTTTCGAGCTTTTGTTCGTAGAGAATTATATTTCTTGTAAAGACGTTGGTATTGGAATTAGCGGGTCTGGTGGGATTCGGACCCACGACATACGGATTTCTCCAAGTTTGATTTAAGAGTCCGTCGCTCTACCTGGCTGAGCCACAGACCCACTGAGGGAAAAACAAGTATACCGTTATTTAATTGAGATGAAAAATTTAGTTTGAAGCTTTTGCTTCGATTTCGCTGTACTTGTCTAGAATCGCAGTCAAAACTGTAGAGACTGGTATGTTGTTCATCTTCTTTTTCTCTGCAAGTAGTTTTTGGTACGCATCAAGTGTGATGTAAACTGGTATGGAGCCATTTCCTTCAAGTAGTCCTCTAACCTTGAATAGTGCGCTTTCCATTCCTTTTTCAGCAGTCTTTGCAAATTTGATCTTATTTAGAATTCCACCTAATGGTCCAAATGGCATTTCATAGTTTACTGTCATGGTGACAGTTGTAAGTCGTTCTGTCTTTGGTGTGAATTCGGTTGTAATGTCCCATTTTTTGAATGGTCCTGAAGTCATTTTTGCAGAAATCTTGCGTTCCTTGACAAATTCTGTTGTCTCACAGTCCCATTCCAATCTCTTTCCGCTAAAGTCGCCGACGATTCTGAATGTTGTTCCAACACCCATTCCGTCTTTGATATCCATTGGAATTACTGTCATTCCTACACCCTTGTCAGACATTTGGTCAGAGACGTGCTCTGGTCTTGCAAAGTATGTAAAAACGGTGTCAACTGGAGCTTTGATGTCGATTGATTTTCTAACTGTAGTCAACGTTGGGCCTTTTTCAAAGTCTGCATTTAAAGCTTTTGTCATTTTTCGAATTAAATCACTTTGCATTATATTGATCGGGGCGATCTGAATGTAATGCGTCAAAAGATCGCATTTTTTGCATTTTCTGTTTTGCTCCTTTTCCCGATTATTAACCAAGCAAGCGGCCACGCGCTCTTTAATTCCGCAGAATCTACAATTGGAAACAATCGAGTTCAGATAGCAACAAATCCAGAAATTCCAGCAGCAGGTCAAAAGGCCAAGATTTTGATGCATGTAACAGATCTGGACCTAAATGACGTCAAACAGTTTGTGGTTGGAGTTAGAATATTTTATGACGATAAACAGGTAGATGGCATCCCACCACAATCAGTAGATGGTGGGTATTGGGACTTTGATTATACATTTGATGAGCCGGGAAACCATATCTTTCGAGTAGACTTGTATGACGAAAACGGCAAGGCAATCACACATACATTTAACATGAGCACACAAAGCCCATTTGGCTACATTTTCTTTTATGTCATAATGTCAGGTGCGGTCGGAGCTGCCATAATATTTGGATATATCTATTTGCCAAAGCGAATCAGAAAATCAAAAGTCTAGGCTTTTGCAATAACGGTTGGCTTTGCCATTCTAAATGCAAATATCGCAGTGAGTAAAGTCATTGCAAATAACAAGATTCCAATTCCAAGATGAATTGCAACCAACACGGCGTGTAGTTTTGCCTCTATTACCAAAGCACCCAATGTTATCTGAGTTACAACGAATATGGATGCCAGAGTAGATGTAATTCTGATCTTTGTATGAGAGTTTTTGTTTAACCAAACTCCAATAGTTGTTGCAATTATCAAACTACCAGTAGTTGCAGCAATAAAACGATGAGTCCACTCTATGAGAAAATCTTCATCTGGAAGAAATCCATTGGGACAGAGAGGCCAATCAGGGCACGATAAGCCAAGACCGGATGCAGAGACATATCCTCCAATGAACATCAAAGAATACAAAACAATGAGCGATGCTAGCGCTAGATATTGTAGTCGCAAAATTATTCTACTATGAAATTACCTTGCATTCCAAGCGCTGCGTGGCCTGGGACAGTACAGATATAGTGATACGCTCCAGGTGCTCCGGCGGTAAATGTTACCTCACCAGACTCTCCTGGCTTCATTGGGCTGTTTGCTGATTTGATAGCAGCGTTGAAAACAACAGAATTTGGATCATCAGCGTCTGAAACAACGCCAAGTGCATGGAATGATTTACCGTGGTTTGCAGATTTTATGGTAACGGTATCACCAGATTTTACCTTGATTTCTGGATTGTGTCCTTCTTCGCCAGCAAGTGCATTGAATGCCAGCTGCTTAAAGTCAGCAGACTCGACAAAGTTTAGATCAAAGTTATGAGATACGCCAGTTGGTGCGGCCGCTTTTGGTGCTTCACTTTTTGGACCTACAACAATTTTGCCCACCATTCCCATCTCTCGATGTCCTGGGACGGTACAAATGTAATAGAATGTGCCTTCTTTGCTTGCAACAAATGATGATTTTCCGCCTTGTCCTGGCTTTAATGGATTATTTGCAGATGCAATTTCACTACCAGATACAATTCCTCCAAATCCTTCAATTTCTTCAGTTACGCCAAACGCGTGGAATGATTTTCCGTGGTTTGTTACAACAAATTCAATTTTATCGCCAACATTTGCTGCAATGTCTGGATTATGTCCAGATTCTCCAGGTAATGCATTAAATGCCAGCTGCTTAAAGTCAGCAGACTCGATAAATGAAAGCTCAACATCAAATTCCTTTCCAGTCATTGCTACTGGTGCGGGGCCATGTCCTGTTACCATTTGATTTCCTGGCGGCATTGATATCCAATAATCCCAAAATGAAAAGAACAGAATTCCGCCGGCAATGCAGACACCGCACATGATTGCCATCATTTTTGCAGTTCTTGCAGGTGTTGTCCTATAGATCGGTGTTTCGTGCGACATAGTATGATCCTAATGATGTGGTGTCTTTGCCTGATGTGGGAAGTAGTATTTGCCGCCAAGTGCCCATGGGTCATCCATGTTTGCTTCCTTTCCTTTGGCTGAGCTGTATATCATGTTGAAAATCCAAAGCGCCATACTGACACCAATTATCATTGCGCCAACTGAGGCAATTTGGTTCATTATGATATATTCTGGTAATGGTATGTAATCGTAAACTCTTCTTGGCATTCCATATAGTCCAAGCACATGCTGTGTGAAAAAGACCATGACAGTTCCTGCCATAGACATGATAAAGTGAATCTTGCCCATTGTTTCATTGTACATTCTTCCAGTAATGTATGGGAACATGTAGTAGAGGAATCCAATAGAGCCAAAGGCTATAGTTCCCATCACAAAGAGATGGAAGTGTCCAACCACCCAGTAAGAGTCATGTGTGATGAAATCAAATGGCATTGCTGCATTTGCTACACCGCCTGCTCCTGCTGAGAAGAACAAGGCAATTCCACCCACTGCCCACATCATTGGAGTTGCAAATCGAATTCTTGCACCCCACATTGTAGCTATAAAGTTGAATACGTGCATTGCAGATGCCGGAACTGCGGCCAATGTTCCAACCATGAATACTGTTTTTTCTGTAAATGACATGCCTGTTGCATACATGTGATGTGCCCATGATGAGAATCCCACTATTGCAAGCATTACAAATGCAAAGATTCCAGAACTCTGACTGAATATCGGTCTTCTTGAGAATCTAGGAATGATTTCGTACATCATTCCGATTGCTGGAATTACCAATACATACACTTCAGGGTGGAATGTAAACCAGAACAAGTGTTGGTATGCAATCGGATCTCCGCCTTTTGATGGATCAAAGAATCCAGAAACGCCCAGTCTGTCAGTTAGCAACATTACAAGGGCGGCAGCAAATGTCGGAACTGCAACTATAATGATTAATGAGGAGCTCAGAAATGACCAAGCTAGTAACGGTACTTTGCTTAAAGGCAAGTCAGGATGCTTGCATTTGAGGATTGTAACAATAAAGTTGATTGCACCAAGAATTGATGACACACCCAAGATCTTTTGGGCAAATATCCACATGTCAGCTGCAGGTCCTGGTGAGCGAATTGCAGAATATGGAGGTGTTGCATACCAAGTAAAGTCAGCAAAGCCAAGCCAAATTAGTGCGCCAGCTGGTGGAATCATCCAGAATGCAACTGCATTGAGTTTTGGATATGCCATGTCTTTGTATCGGACCATGATTGGAACAAAATAGTTTCCAACAGCAGATGCAAATGGCAACAAGAACAAGAATATCAGAGTTGTACCATGAACGGTAAACATTCGGTTAAAGGTCATAGAGTCGGCAATTATCTGGCTGCCTGGCAAGAATAGTTCTGCCCTAATTCCTAGAGCCAGTGCTCCACCAAGGAAGAAAAACGATAATGAGGTAATTGTATACAATAACCCGACATCTGTATGATGAGTCGAGAACATTATCTGCCAAATTGGTCGCGGTTTTGCTAGCTCTAGCACCATTTAGTTTTCCACCCTAGTTTCTTTTATTAAGTTATCAATGCTCAAGTTTATTCCTCCACATAGAGGGTTGCCCTCATGTTATAGTGTAATAGACCACAATATTCTCTGCACTGGATGGTGAATTCTCCTGCCTTGTCGGGTGCAAACCAAACTGTGTTGACTCGACCCACAATAGCATCCTGTAGTACTACATAATCATGAATGTTGAATGCATGGTTTACGTCTTTGGCTGTGATTTCAAATTTGTATGGTTGTCCTTTTTTGACGTGTAGTTCCCCTACTTCTTTGGTTCCATCCTCATGCTCAAATGTCCAAAACCACTGCTGGCCAGTTACCTTGATTACTTCGGCTTCTGCTGGGACATGTTCTACAATTCGCTCTACATTCCACGCTTCTGCGCCAACATAAGCCAATAATGCGATTACAACTCCAATGTAAATCCATTCAGGCCAATTAGAGTGTCCACTCATTTACCATTCACCCTTTTCTTCATACTTTGTTGGCTTTGCCTTTGGGTGAGATTCTCTGAATCGCCACACTACCCAGATCAAAGTGCCAGATACTACTGCACCAACAGTAAATGCTATAGTCATCATTTTGAAAAAGAGATTCCAGATCTCTACTTTGCGGTTAATGTAATCTCCAGCCTCTGTTGCCTCTCCAAAAACGAGCTGTACTGTTGGTAAAATAACTAAAACAGCCAAAATTGACATTAATACAATTGCCCTAGCCATGACCAATTACAGCTCGTGGTCTGCAAATTCTATTTAAGGCTTTTGCAGATTATTAGAAAGGTCCTTGGTTGTATCGATCAGAATTCATTGCATTGATTGCAGACAAGGAAAATTTTCCCTCCTCCTCTCTGACTATAGTCAGAGAGGCATTTGCAATTATCAACTCAAAAAGAGATCGAGCATTAAGATTTAGAACATTAGAGATCATCGCCTTGATTGGATCCATGTGGGTGACAAGCAAGACATTTTTGCCAGAGTGTTCTTTTTTGACGTGATCAACAATGTCAAGAACTCTTTTTTTGACTTGGGCAAATGTTTCTACTCCATTTTCTGCAATTGTTGGATCACCTTGATAGAATTTTAAAAATACATTTCCATGCGTTGCAAAAAGATCATCGTACGCCATGCCAGAAAACTTGCCCATTTCAAGCTCGTATAGCCGCTCGTCTATTGTAGTTGGCAGCCCGACATGTTTGCCGACAATTTCTGCTGTTTTGTGTGCACGCTCAATCGGACTAGCATAGATATGAGATATATCAAGTGACTTTAGGAATTTTCCAATGTCATTTGCCTGATTGACTCCTTTTTCTGTTAGTGGGACTCCGGGTGATCTTCCAGCCAAGACTCGCGATGTATTGTTTTGCGCTTGTCCATGACGCAAAAATATGATCAGTCCCATGAATTTTAAAATTTCAAATAGAGATAATAATAACATTGCCTGCCGTGATATAATTGAAAATCGGAATAATCGGCGGTACTGGGGGCATGGGCAAAGGTTTTGCTCTACGATGGTGTAAAAATCACGAAATTCTGATTGGCTCAAGGGATGCACAGAGAGCATCAGATGCAGCGTCTGAATATTTGCAAACTGCAAGGCAAGCATTTGGAAGCATTAATGGTACAATATCAGGTACAGACAATGATTCTGTTGCGCAACAAAGCGATGTTTTGATTTTATCCATACCATATGAGAACATTGATTCTGTGTGCTCTGGTCTCTTAGGAAAAATCAAAGACAGTTGCACAGTCATATCACCCATAGTTCCAATGACAAAAACAGACATTGGCTTTGAATTCATACCGCTAAAAGAAAACAAGCCATTCTCGCATCAAATGGTACAAAAGCACATGAAAAACAAAAACAAGCTGGTTTCTGCATTTCATGTCATATCGGAAAAAAAGTTGGTAGACCCGACATTCACACTAGACTATGATATTTTTGTGTGCGGGGACGACAAGGAATCCATTGATGTTGTAAATGGCCTGATTGGAGAAATCAGTGGCCTCAGACCAATCTTTTTGGGCTCTGGCGCACTGGCATATCTGGCAGAGATCTCAACGCCTCTTTTGCTCAATGCCATGATAAAGAACAAGATGAAAAACCCGGGAATTAAAATCCTCTAAATGAGCGAGTATCATCCTCGTCGCGGCAGAAACTGGTATTCTGCAATGGGTGTGTTGTTTGTCGTAGTTGGCGCAATCGTAATTGTGCAGAACTTGTTAATTTGGGGCCCGGAATTTGTCTTGGACTTTATGACAAATGCAGAGATTACAAATGAAAAGGTTTCACTTGGGATGTTTGCCTTTGGAGGATTTATGATACTATTAGGGTTTAAAAAAAAATATGCATAAAATTCAATTCCTAAAAAAGCAAAAAATTCTGCACCTAGCCACAATAGACGATAATGGTACGCCGCATCTAGTTCCGGTATGGTACAAGTACATTGGAAAAAAATTCTACATTGGCACAAACACCAAAACTAGCAAGGCAAAAAACATTGCAAATAACAACAAGGTTTGCTTCTGTGTAGATGCGGGAGTTTGGTCACCAATTGATGGTGTGATGGGCACAGGTAAAGCAAGAATTATCAAAGAGAAAAACACAGTGAAAAAAATTGCAAGTGAAATCTTGCTTCGTTATTTCAAGACATTAAAAGGAAAATCGGCAAAACAACTATTGGATCAGACGGATTGCATTATAGAGATAACACCGCTAAAAGTTACAAGCTGGCATTATTGACAAAACTTTTCAATTTCGTTTAGAGCAAAGTCCAGTGTATTCAGATCAGGCAGAAATACAATTCTGAAATGCCCGCTTCCATATTGCGTTCCAAATCCAGATCCATGAACCGTTAGCACGCCAGTTTTCTTTAGTAGTTCCATTACAAATTCCTGATCAGTCTTGTATGGATTGGTTTCTATTTTTGGAAAGGCATAGAATGCGCCCTTGGGGTTTGAACAAGAAAGCGTTGGAATTGAATTTAGGCGCTTTACTACAAAGTCTCGTCTCTTTTTGAGCTCAGACACAAATTCAGAGACATACCCTTGTGGGCCGCGCAATGATTCCAGTGCGGCATATTGGACTGGTAGATTGGTGGAGATTCTCACTCGTGCAAGCTTTGGCAGATTTTCACGTATAGGTACAAGTTTTGGTGAATTGTTAAATGCAATATATCCAATCCTCCAGCCCGACATCAAATGAACTTTGGAAAATCCATTTAACAGTATGATCGGCGAATCCCCAGAAACTTTGCCAATTCCGGTGAATTTTTCATCAAATACGATTTGGTCGTATATCTCATCACAGATGATGTACAGATCATGCTGGTTTGCAATGTCGACTAGCTCCTTTAGCGATTTTTCAGAAAATACTGCGCCGGTTGGATTGTTTGGGGAGATAAGGCATATTGCTACAGTTTTTGATGTGATCTTTGATTTGATATCGTCAATATCTGGGGTAGAGTTTTTCAGATCCACTGCAAACTCGACTGGTTTTCCACCATGTAATCTCACATATGATGCGTATGGTGGATAGTATGGGCCTGGTAACAACACCTCATCACCTTCTTCAACAATTGAGGACATTACCATATCCAAAGCCTCAGAAACACCGTTTGTTACTAGAATATCATCTGCAAGAACAGAGAGTCCTTTTGACTTTTCTTTTAGTGCAATTGCTTCTCTGAGCTCTGGTAATCCTTCGGATTGTGCATAATAGTTACTGCCTTCTTTGATTGATTTTATCATTGCATCCTTGACATTTGTCGGCGGTTGGAATCCGTATTGTACTGGATCACCAATGTTAAGATAGGTAATTTTTTTTCCTTGTTTTTCAACCTGCCGTGCAGCTGTTACAATATCTCGTATTGCATATTCTACTCCGGCCACTTTTTTTGAAACCTTCATGGGCAGCTAGACAGATATTTAGCCCCGTTAAAGGGCTTTTGGACTCGTAGCACAGTCTGGATAGTGCGGGCGGCTTCGGACCGCCAGGTCGAGGGATCGAAGCCCTCCGAGCCCTGAATTATTTTTTAATCCAGATTAAACTATATTAGAACAATTTTGGTATCATATCATAATGCCTGGAATAGGATTGATGAAGAAAAGACTAGAGACTGAGAAACAAGCTGTTGTCTTGGCAACATCTGGAATTGTAAAACAATACAACGTATTACCGGAGAGTATCAAGACGCTTGAAGTAAAATATGACGATGATGCTGGGGACTGGTATGTTGCACTGGGATTTGCAGATAAGAAAGCCATAGTAAAAATGGATTCAGTTCACGCAACTATTCTAGAGATAAAAGAAATCTAAGTTATTTTTGGAATTCAATTTCAGAACATAGATGGCATTCCTTGAAGGTTTTAGAATATGACCATTTGTGCTCGTGTTTCATAAGATATTTGCAGTAAAATCAGTTTAAGGGATATGTTTGTTCTGGATAGACAAACTTGCCTTATTTTTTAAATTGGACATTAGGCGCTTCTGGTTGTGGTATTACGATCAGACCGCCATCTCGAAGCTGTCCGACTAGCTGAATGACTTCTTTTTCTACTTGGGATCTTTGCAGTCCTGTTTGCTGCGCAAAAATATCCACTAGTTCTGTTATTCTTCTTTTGCCGTTGCAAGATTTCCAAAAGTCAATTATTGCTTGATTTACCATGAACCCTTGGTTGTGCTCGTTTGCAAGCACCATTCCGCCATCTTCTTGCTGAACCAAAGACCCCACTCCTTGCGGTAACGCGGTCTCGTAGTCAATAGGCGCTGGTGTATTTCCAGACGACATGCTCTTTAGCTTCGCCTTGGCAGACTCTGACATTTTGTCCATTGTCCATGGTGGATTCCAGACAATGTCCACTTTGACATCATTAACGCCTGGAACTTTTTTTACATATCTTGTTACATCTTGAACTAGTGTTTGGTGTAATGGACAGCCTTGCGTGGTCAGTGTCATTTTGATATTGACGTCATTTGACGGTGTGATATCAATTCCATAAATGAGACCCATTTCAACAATGTTTAATGGGACTTCTGGGTCCATGCATTTGGTAAGAGATTCCCTTACTTGCTCGGCATTAACTGACATATTTTGTATGTGGTTCTAAAAATGAATAAAAACTTTCTATTTCTTAGCTTCAAATAATTTTTTGATGGACTCTTCAAATGGTGGTTTTGCGACACCTGCTTCCGTGATTATGCCTGAGATTAGTTCTGGTGGAGTCATATCAAATGCTGGATTTATTACATTAATGCCATCAGGCGCTGTTTTTTTATCTCCAAGTTGTGTGACTTCGGTTCCCTTTCTTTGCTCAATTATGACGTCTTGTGGATTGCTTTTCATATCAAATGTTGAGAGAGGTGCTGCAACATAAAATGGAATTCCGTGTTGTTTTGCCATCAATGCCACCTGATATGTGCCGATTTTATTGTAGACGTGTCCTGTTCGCAGGATTCTATCTGCACCAACCACTACCTTGTCAGCCAGTTTGTTTGCCATCGTATATCCCACTGCAGTATCTGGGATCAAGCTTACATCAATTCCATCATGATGTAGCTCAAATGCAGTAAGCCTTGATCCTTGCTGTACCGGCCGTGTCTCTGTTGCAATTACCTTGATGTTTTTGCCACTTTCTTTTGTTGCTCTAATTACCCCAAGTGCGGTTCCATATGCAACGGTTGCAAGAGAGCCTGCGTTGCAGTGAGTCATTATGGTATCATTGTTATCAAATAACTGCGATCCGTGCTTTCCCATTATCATGTTGGTCTTGATGTCATCATCAGCAATTTGTTTGGCGGTAGCTATTATGGAATCTTTGATTTCATTAATTAAAGCGCCTTGTTTTGCAACACTCATAATTTGTTCCAAGCCCCAAGCAAGATTAACAGCTGTAGGACGGGTCTCAAAGAGAATTTGTTTTGCATGCTCTAGATCAGAGATCAACTCGTCTTTGGTTGTTGCTTTACTTTGCAGAGCTGCCAATGCAAGGCCAAAGGCTCCAGCCACACCTATGGCTGGCGCTCCACGTATAATCAAAGTCTTGATTGCGTTTGCAACTTCGTGATAGTCAGTATAAGTTACATAAACAAGAACGGTCGGAAGTTTGGTTTGATCTATCATTATTACTGAATTATTTTTCCATTCGATTGTCTTCAAAGACGAAAAGCTTTCCATTTTTCAGTTTTTGTTTGATTTTACCATATTAAAATCAATAAGGATTCAAATTCACAGAATTCACATCATTCAGAAGAGACACTATGTCTTGCTTGGTGACCGGTTTTGGATTGTTATCAAGATGTTTTTTATCAGTCATTATCAATTCGGCTGCATCATCAAGATTTTGTTTTAAATCAAGCTTTTCAAACTTGAGAAACTTTGCGATATTGAGAAACCTATCATAAAACACGGAATTATTGAAACGATGCGCTATTGTGGTTGTGAACGCAAGCGCATGGCCATGAGAATAACCCTCATTTGAATAAACATAAGAAAGTGCGTGGCCAAGCGTCGTAGAACAATTTCCAAATCCAAGTCCTGCATATAGCGATCCTAAAACAATGTTTTCTTTTTTCCCATTTAGGATTCCATCTTCCAGTAAATCAAACGCTTTTTTACACATGAATTTTGTATAGATATTTCCTATTTTGCTGTCATATCCTTCACTACTTTGCGCACATGCATCAACGGCAGAATTTTTGATCACATCATCTGAGGAGGCTTCAATGAAGTATGGATCAATGATGGCTACATCAGCTATCAAACCGTCATCATGAAAGCTTTTCTTTTTTCCGTCGACTTTCAATACTGAAATCCGAGTTACTTCGCTGCCACTCCCAAATGTTGTAGGTATCATGATTTTTTTCTTCTTCATGTTGAATGCAACAAATTTTGCAACATCCAATGAGCTACCGCCGCCAAGTCCGATAACATGTGAGATTTTGTCAGAATTAAATTCGGACAAAATTTTCTGAGTTGTTTGTATTGACGGATTTGGTTCGGTCTCATCAAAAACATGCGCTTTACTCAATTTGGCATATTCAAGCCAACCTCTTGATTTTGCGCCTTTGGAAGTGATAACAAGCGAGTCCGCAGGTAGATCATAATCGTGCACTGAGTTGTATCCAAAAACTATTCTCGGAGGTTGTTTTATTGTAAACATGATTAATTATTACGTAAATATTTTGTATACCTTAATAATAAAACCTAAGGTAAGAACGGCATTGTATGTCTCATTCCGATAATCTACGACAAAAAATAGAATCAAAATCAACAATAAGAGTTGGTGGAGCATTTGATGCCATGTCTGCAAAACTTGTAGAAATGCACGGATTTGATGCAATTTGGGCTGGAAGTTTTGCAATCTCTGCCACACATGCACTTCCGGACGCCAGCATAATGACAATGACAGAGTTTTTACACGCAACTACCAACATGGTAGATGCGTGTAAGATTCCAGTAATAGCAGATTGTGATACTGGTTTTGGCGGACCAAGCAACGTCAGTCACATGGTAAAAAAATACGAAGGTGCCGGAGTTGCCGCAATTAGCATAGAGGACAAAATTTTTCCAAAACAAAATAGCCTTTTGGAGGGCGGAATCCAAGACATGCTTCCCGAAAAAGAATTCGTTGCAAAAATCATTGCCGCAAAGGAAGCAAAAAGAAATCCCAACTTCATGATAATAGCAAGAACGGAAGCACTCATTGCTGGATTGGGTATGAATGAGGCAGTTCAGCGGGCAAGAGCGTATGAGAAAGCAGGTGCAGATGCAATCCTAATTCACTCAAAGAAAAATACTCCAGACGAGGTCTTTGAATTTGCAGACACGTGGGGCGGAAAGTTACCTATTGTGATAGTTCCAACATCATATCCAAGCGTCAATTTAAGCGATCTGCAAAAACACAAAATCAAAATGATAATCTATGCCAACCAGACATTACGCGCATCTTATGCTTCCATGAATCGCGTCTTGGAGCAAATCAAAAATTCAGACAGCCTAAGCAGTGTAAAAGAAGAGATTTCAGCAATGGAAGAAATTTTCAAATTACAAAAAATGTACGAGTTAAAAACTGAAGAAGAGATGATAAAGCAGAACCTCAAAAAAATGGGATATATTAGTTGAAAGAAGACATTCAGAGAAAAGTTTTCGACTACTTGATGAAAAAAGGAATTGAAAACTTTGTTGGTGTGCCGGATTCAACATTGAAACATTTCGTTGATCAGGGACTGAAGAAAAATAAAATAATCATTGCAACACGGGAAGAGGAAGCAATCGGCATTGCAACCGGCATGTCATTGTCCAGAAGTCCATCATTGGTTTTTATGCAAAACGCCGGATTTGCAAACTCGCTCAGCACTATTACATCCCTTGTTGAGATGTATCAAATCCCATTAATTTTTCTAATTGGT
Source organism: uncultured Candidatus Nitrosotenuis sp. (assembly GCA_964616415.1). Taxonomy (GTDB): domain Archaea; phylum Thermoproteota; class Nitrososphaeria; order Nitrososphaerales; family Nitrosopumilaceae; genus Nitrosotenuis. The sequence goes on from CAZTUP010000001.1 coordinate 36,051, forward strand.
TGGAGGGGATATCTCAAAAATGATGCTCCAGAGCATGCAAAAATAGGAGCAATTCAACCAAAGCTGATCAATACACTTGGATTAGAGTCAAAAATTCTAACTGAAAGTAATTGGGAAAAAAATTGTAACTGGGCCGCAAGTAAAATCAAGAAAGGCGAATATTGTGCGCTTGTAATAAGGAGGGAATTCGTTGATTAGAAGGGAAGCAGTTGAAATTGTCGCAAAAACACTTTCTGCCAAAGACATTGCAGTGTCTGCAAACGGATTCATGAGCAGAGACTTGCATGAAGCACATGACAGAGTGACAAATTTTTACATGATCGGCTCAATGGGTCTTGCATCCTCAATCGGACTTGGCCTTGCTATCAAAAACCCATCCAGACGCGTGCATATTTTTGATGGAGACGGAAACATCCTGATGAATCTTGGGTCCTTGGTGACAATTGGTTCACAGAGTCCCAAAAACCTGGTTCATTTTGTATTTGACAATAGTGCTCACGAGTCTACCGGCGGTCAACCAACTAACTCAGTCTCAATAAAGATAAACGAGATTGCAAAAGCTTCAAAATACAAGGTGTTCACGGTTGATTCCAAAAGCAAGCTGGAAGCAACCATTAAAAAAATAAAAAAAATAAACGGTCCAATTTTTGTCTTGGTAAAAATTGAGAAAGGCAAGTATGTGAGCAAGAGAATAGAGATAGAACCCACATTAATTAAAGCCAGATTTATGAAAGCAATCAGAAGCAGATGAAAATTATTGTAATTGCAGCTGGTTCTGGTAAAAGACTTGGGGAAAGTACAAAAAATGTTCCAAAATATCTCATAAAGGTAAATCAAAAAACAATAATGGAACACCAGCTTGATGTGTTTAAAAAAATTCCTTATGAGGATTTCATAGTGATTACAGGGCCGCACAAGGAAAAATTTACCCTAAACAACATCACATATGTTGAAGATAAAAACTACCCACAGCACGACATTCTTGGCAGTTTGATGGAGGCAAGAAATTACATTTCAGGAGAAGTATTGATTGTCTATTCTGATATAATATTTGATAATAACATTTTATCTAAAGTTGTAGAATCAAAGTCAGACATTGGAATTGCAGTTGATATGAATTGGGAGAAGGCCTATGAAGGAAGAACAGAACACCCCAGATCCGAGGCAGAAAACGTATTGGTGAATGGCAATAACATACTGAAAATAAAAAAGAACATTACGGATGAAAATAACATAGGAGAATTTTTAGGAATTTTGAAGCTTTCCGCAATCGGATCAGAGATATTTGTAAAAAAATTTCTAGAATTGGAAGGAACCTATGTTGGGCGATTCCATGATGCACCATCACTTCAAAAGGCATACCTTACAGACATGATTCAGGAATTAATTGATTCAAAGATAAAAGTGAGTCCAATAGTGATTTCTGGGAAATGGTGCGAGATAGACACTAGGCAGGATCTTGAAAGGGCATCATTGTTGTTTTAGATAGTTTGTTGAAATTTACTCAATTCAAGCCAAAGCATTTTTTCTATTTCAAGTCCCGTACCAAACAGATTTTTTTCTTCCTTTGGATCAGACTCCAAGTTGTATAGCTCCTTTGTACCATCATACTCGTTTAGGATGAATTTCCATTTTGTCGTTCTGATGGATTTTGTGTTAGGTTCTTTTGGTGGCTCTTTTTTATCCAGTGGGTTCCCAGTCTCTGAATAAGCAGGATACTCAGGCATGGATTTTCCATTAATTAGCGGCATCAAGGATGCACCGTCTGGTTTTTCGTATTTATCATCCAGTGGAATTTGAAGATAATCCAACAGCGTAGGCATAAAATCAATTGTTCGCACCTGTTGGGTTACTTGTTTTGGAGAAAATTCCGGGGCCAAAAAATACGTAAATGTTCTAAGCGTATAATCATAACAAAACGCACCGTATGCACGCTCACCAAACTTTTCACCCACGCTGATACCGTGATCTGACATGACAAGTATGATGGAATTCTTGTCTAATTCTAGAGTTGTTATTTTTTCAAGAATTTTTTCCAAGTATGATTCGGCACCGCGGAAGAGAGAATCATATCTGGATTCGTTTTCCTTTCTGTTCTCAAAATATTCTTTGCTGAAATTTGTATAAACTTTGAGAACTTGGTTCATTATGCCAGTGTGAATTTTACTGTAATGCAAATACAGAAAAAAGTTTTGGCCGGATTTGGATTTTGTTGTGACCAAGTCAAGTATCTCCTTGTGTTTGGTTACAAGATCATCGTTTAATTCATCATGCACTATAAAATTATCAAAGCCCTGTTTTGGAATAACAAGCTCATTGATTACATCAGCATGAGTATAGTAATCATTCTCCTTGAGATATTCTGTAAGCGTTTTGAATTTGTCTTTTTTAAACTTGAATGTAGACCAATAACTATTGGTTCCAGTTCTTGTGCCATATGTACCGCTAAATGTTGCGTGCATTGCAGCAATCGTATGCGGTCCATACGTTACAGATTGAGAAAAAAAGACGGATTTGGATTTAAGTGCATTAAAAATTTGAGAGTGTAATGCTCTGTCAAGACGCCCGCCATCAATCATTATTATGATTACATTTTTTTTGTTCATCTGGTATACTGATACGCGGTGTTTGGTTGTTTTCTAGTTTTTGCCTTTTGGATCAAACCACTGCATGGTTTCTGCGATTGCCCTTTTTGCATTTTCCTTGCCAACAAACGACAATTCGCGCTGAGAGTCACCGCTGATTTTGCCACCTATTCTTAAAATCAATAGCTTACCCTGACCCCTAAAATTATGTTTTACGAAAGGTTTCACATATGCAGAGTCGTCGGGATTTAGTTTTTTGGTATGCTGTATCCCGTCAAACTCCCAGGTAAGAGTGATTGGTGTCTGACCCACATTGTAAACATACTGGTGGGATCCCGCTCTCAAATCAAGATCGTTGTTTTTAGAGTCCAACACTTCGACTTCAAAGGCTTTAGAGTAAGGGAGTGATGTGGTGGATGCAAGATCAACAAACAGATATGCCTTTGTTGATTCCGGATAATACCATTGTTTTCCCTCATCATGATGTTTTACAATTACCTTATCATCGATCGTATCATTTGGCAAGAGATCCCTTACACTAACATCAATTGCACGTGCAATTTTTTCAGTCTGATCAAATGTAGGAATATTAATTGCTTTTTCAAATTCTTCCAGCTGGGATTTTGATATGCCAGTTCTTTTTGAGAGCTCGTCTAGTGAGAGATTTGCAACCTCACGGTGAAACCTGATCAGCGAAGCAGATGCATTTTGTTTTGTTGAAAAATCAAGTGCAAATTCCGAGCCAAGACTTACGGATAGTGCAGACAGTTCTTGTTGTATGTCGCCGGTTAGCTTGCTTCCGTATGTGAGTGCAAGAATCAAACCATTTTGTTTTGCGCCCTTTCGAGTGGTAAATGTATGCGAAGTGAATGGAGTAATATACATGGAATCTCCAGTATTCATGACTGCAACTTTTTTCTCACCATTTTGTGATCTATAGTAAAAATTTACTTCGCCAATGAAATATGTAAACTGGTGCATAAAGTGTCCGTTGTTCCACTGCACTGCGGAATTTGACGGATCGTTATCATCAACGTAGCATAATTCCAATATCCATTCAGGCCTAAATGGGGCGGTGGTACTCATTGCAGTGTCTCGATATTCATAGTATGGTTTGCCTGCACGATTCATTATGCGGCTGCTTTTCTTGGACTCTTCTACAGTCATTATTTTGACGCCGATTGGGCAATCATCCCGTATGATGAAAAAATCCCTTGCGTTAACCGGCCATATTCTTGCTGCCTTTTCCACAATTTCTTGAGAGAGTGCCTTTTTGCCAGAAATTATGGCGTTGATTTCATCAAGGGAGATATTCAATTCTTTTGCCGCATCTTCAGGCCGTCTTTTAATATCATTGAGAATGCCTAGAAAGTTTTGGCCGGATTTGATTAGTTCCAAATCATTACTAGCCATCTCTTCTTTGAGCATGATTATACCGTTGACATACTTGCTTTTATTTTATGAGATGAATTTCTGTAAAAGACGGCTTTGCTCAGTTAAGACTTTGTTTTTAAAGATAACCAAGCTTTTTTAATTCTTCTTGAATTTTTTTAGTTTCATCATCATCAATTTCCGGCAGATGTTGTTCAGATACATTATTCATAATTTCATTCAACATATGTTCCATATTTTGAATTAATTTTGGATTAGATTTAGCCAGGTTATTTTTTTCATACTGATCAGATTTGAGATCAAACAGTTGAATATTGTTGTATGGTTCATTCCTAGATCTAAGATATTTGTATTGTGAAGTTCTCACGCCTATAACACTGCCAAGTTTTTTTGGATCCCTGGAACCAGTTTCAATAACAGCTGGCACATCAGCAATCACATTATTGTTAAAAAATGGCATTAAGCTTCGCCCATCAATTTTCTGATTAATTTTAATTTTACAGATATCCAAAATAGTTGGAAAAATATCGATTTGTCTGACTTGATTAGTTATTTCTTTTTTTTCAGATACGCCGTAACCATAAAATAATAAAGGGATCATTATTGATTCATCGAATAGATTTTCATCTGCTCTAACGTTAAATGTTCTAATTTCATCTGATGAAAGAGACGTTTTTAAATTTTGAATTCTTTGCTTTCTCATAAACTCAACATATTTTTTGTAAATTTTCAATGTGAGTGGTTCTATCGGCGGAAATATTTTTTTGATTTTTCTAATCAGACGTCGACCTATTGTATCATATGATATCTCTTTATCATGTATTGGAACATAATCGCCATGATCTGACGAAATTATTAACAAAGTATTTTCAAAATCTAATTGAGACATAATTTTCCCAATCCAAGTATCAATTGATGACAGCATTCGCTCATATCGATTTGAGCCATATTCAGATTTATCAAAATTCTTTGGAATGAAGAAAGGTGCATGTAAATCCATTAAATGAATGAACATAAACCAAGGCTCATGTTTTTGTATGAACTTAAGCTGTTGAAGTATCTGTTCGCCTATTCCTCCATGCAGCTGTAACCAGGATTCTCTTTTATCATAAACATATGTTTCAGTTTTATCAAAATCAGCAGTTAGATTGAGAAAGAATGAAAGATCAGGCACCAGTGAAAATAAATTATAATCATGTTCTTTCAGATTTTTTGTAAATAATGGTATATTTTTGTTAAAATTAAAATGCGTAATGTTAGATCTAAATGTGTATAGACCGGAAAAAATGCTACCAATACTGTTTCCTGTCGAATCAGATGTACTAATGGCTTGGGTAAAGCAGAATGCTTTAGAGAGTAATTTGTCAATATTTGGTTTTTTTAAGCTAGTATTTTTTGAATAGCAATAATCTGCCCTTAATGAATCAAATGTGATTAATAGTATGTTAGGTCGTTGCAATTATTATCAAGACGTCTAGATTGACATATGATTATAAGTTTGATTAAATTATTATTCTAATTAACTTATCATAATACATGAATAAGATTCTAATCGTAGGTTTTGGTTCAATAGGAAAACGTCACGTAGAAAATATTTTGTCCAAATATAATGCAAAAGTAGTAGTTTGTACGAAACGTACTGATTTAAAATCATACGAAAAAAAAGGAATCATCGTAGTTAATTCACTATCTGATGCACTTTCACACAGGCCTAACATTGGTTTTGTGACAAATGAAACGAGCTATCATATTGAAACAGCTACGAAATTAGCAAAACATGGAATGGATCTTTTTCTTGAAAAACCATTATCTCACTCAATGCTAGGTATTAATTACTTACACAAAATAATTCACAAAAAAAATCTGATTACACAAATTGGTTGTAATATGAGATTTCATCCATGCATCAAAAAAATCAAAGAAATACTTGACAAAGGATCTCTTGGTAGAATAATTTCAGTGCAAGTAGAGAGTAATTCGTTTCTTCCAGACTGGCACCCTTATGAAGATTACAGATTAGGTTATGCTGCAAGAAAAGATCTTGGGGGCGGAATAGCTTTAACATGTATTCATGAATTAGATTATCTGTATTGGTTTTTTGGAGCTGTCGATAAAGTATTTTCAATTACAGGTAAGTATAGCGACATAAAAACTACTGCAGATGATCTATCCGTAATGACATTAATTTTTAGAAATAAAGTAATAGCAACAATACATTTAGATTATTTTCAACGTCCAGATTTTAAGAGTTGTAAAATTAGAGGATCCAAAGGTACACTTTATTGGGATTCTGTTTCAAACGAAGTTAAAATCTATTATCAGAATAAAACAGAATGGAAAACCATATTAAAATTAAATAATTTTGAAAGAAATTTAATGTATATAGATGAATTAGCACATTTTTTCAAATGTGTCAATAAGAGAGTGAAAACAATCAACGATATTAAAGATGGTACTAAAACACTTCAAATTATTTTAAACGCAAAGAAATCATCACAACGTGAAAAAATGATAAAGATGTAGATTAAAACTAAACAAGCTTCATTATTTTTTGTTCTATCAATAATTTTGCGATTTCGAATTCAAATTTTGTATCAATCATCAAACCCGTTTCCATGGGTATTTCTAATGGCATTGATTTAGAAAAATCAGTAATTCCAGTTTTAACAAATTTTTTTGCATCATATGTGTACAAACCATTTAATTGAAATACGATTGGAGCTTCTTGTCTAGATCTAGGCCTGTGTTTTAATGATTTACTTAATTTTAGAAAACCATTAGTGGTTGTTTCTACCATATTAAAATACGGATTAAGATGCTGTTGATAAACGCCGCAAACAATGTCTACTTTTTTTTTCTTAAGTAATTGTATCGATTTTTTTATATCAATAGTTCTAATGAACGGTGTTGTTGCATCTCGCCATACAAAAATATCAAAGTCATATCCCAAATCATTCAAAGATTTCACCGCGTGTAATAACACTTGATCCATTGGAGTAGTATCAGTTGCAAGATCTTTTGGTCTAACAAATGGTATTTCTGCACCGTATTTTTTTGCAACTTCAGCAATTTCATCGTCTTCTGTTGAAACTATAACATGGCTGAAGAGTTTTGATCTCTTTACAGATTCTATAACATGTCCTAATAGTGGTTTACCTGCAATTAATTTGATATTTTTTTTAGGAACACCCTTTGAACCTCCACGTGCCGGAATGATACATATTGGTTTCAATTAACAAAATTTTCAATAATGTTAATAATAACTATTTTGAAATCATGAGGAATCACATATGTCAACCGATATACAAATAAAATTAAAAAAAATTAAATTAGTAATAACTGACGTCGATGGAGTTCTAACGGATGGTGGAATGTATTATACGGAAAATGGAGAATTTATGAAAAAATTCAATACTCGAGATAGCATGGGCATGGAATTACTACTTGAAAAAGGAATCAAGACAGTGTTATTGACGAGAGAAAACTCAAAAATTGTAAAAAAAAGAGCAGATAAAATTAGAATTGTTGATCTTTATTCTGGAATATTAGATAAAAAATCTATTCTAGATGAAATTGCAAAAAAATATGCCGTGATTAATGATGAAATTGCATACATAGGAGATGATGTCAACGACATTGAGATCATGGAGACAGTAGGATTTGCAGCTACTCCCTCAGATGGAACCAGTAAAGTCAAAGAAATATCAGATTATGTTTGTAAAGCCAAAGGTGGCGAAGGAGCATTCAGAGAATTAGCAGATTTAGTAATAAAATGTGCATAATTACAATTAGTATCCTCTGAATTTTTTGCGATTTTTTAATTCACAATCTAAAACAGATTTATTTGGATTTCCCATGGCCTCAAACATTCTTTTTGCTCTATTAACAATAAGAGACATTCCGGGTGGTTCTACAGATGACGCATGATCAGGACCTTTCATTGTTCTATCCAAAGTAAAATGTCTTTCAATAACACATGCACCTAGTGCGATTGCAGATGTACATATAGCCACACCACGTTCATGTCCAGAATAACCTACTTGGCAATTATACCTACTTCTAAGAGTCGGAATAACTCTTAGATTTATGTCCTTATCTTCTGTCGGATAACAAGATATGCAATGTAAAAGAACAAACTGATTTGTGTATTTACGTATCAAATCAATTGCTTTATCAATTTCATTTATTGTTGACATGCCGGTAGAGAGTAAAATCGGTTTTCCTGTTTTACACACATATTCAATTAATTCCAAATCAGTAACATGAAATGAAGATATTTTGTAAATTGGATTATCAATTCTTTCTAAAAGATCTACAGAGTTTGTATCAAATGGAGTTGAAAAACAAATGATGCCGAGACTTCTTGCATAATCATAAATTTGTTTTAATTGTTCTTCTGAAAACTCTAAAGCTATTTTATGCTCTCGATATGTCTTTCCAAAAGAATTATCATTCACATATGGTGCATCAAGTAATTCTTTAGAAAAGGCTTTTTCTATATCTTTGACTTGAAATTTAACTGCATCCACACCTATTTCTTTGGCGATTTTTATTAGCTTAAATGCAAGATCCAAATCGCCATTATGATTATTTCCAATTTCAGCTATTACAAATGGAGGTTCATTTTCTCCTATTCTTCTGTTTTCTGTGATCTTTATACTATCCATACATTTGCTCCAAAGATGAATTTTAAAAGTTTAATCACCATGCACTCCATCCACCATCAACAACAAGATTTGATCCAGTCATATAAGATGACATATCTGAGACTAAGAAAAGCAGTGGTCCAGCATACTCCTTTTTATCAGCCATGCGTCCTAACGGGGTTCGCTCTGAATATGCCTTTACAAATTCATGTGGGTTATTATCATACGCCCCTCCTAAAGTCATGGTGTTTATTCTGATATTATCCTGTGCAAATTTTGTAGCTAAAAATCTTGTGAGATTCAAAATTCCAGATTTACTTATTGAATAACCAATTGGTTTTTCAATTTTAATGCCCAATTTTTTTAATTTAGGTGAAAGATTATCATTAAAATGTTTATAGAGTCTCTGATCCGGGGATAAGATCCCATAAGTAGATGAAATGTTAACAATTGATCCACCTCCATTCTTTTGCATATATGGAATTGTTTTTTGAGTTATCAATAAAGTTCCAGTCAGATCAACGGAAAAATATTCTTCCCAATCCTTTGGTATCATTTGTAAAAACGGCTTATATGATGCAACAAGATCGTCTTTACCAACTTGTTTAACTAGAGATGCGTTATTTACCAATATTTTCAAATTATCCAAATATTTATTGAGTTTGGAGAAAACATTTGTAACTTGTTTAGTATTAGTAATATCACATTCTATTAATCTAAGATTTCTGAGTTTCTTTTGGTCGAGATTACCATCATTCTTTATTAGAGAGAGAACATTTTTTTGTGCAATTTTTTTATCCAGAACGATAACTTTAGCTCCAAATTCCAACAATGTAGCAACGTAAATCCGTCCTAGTAATCCAGCACCACCTGTTATTATTGCGGTTTTACCAGAAAGATCAATTTGTTTTTTTAAATTTAACTTTTTTTCCAATTTTTCAACTCATTAATTTTTTTAATATATTCATTAGCGATAATAGTAAATGTTTTTTTATGATATTCAATAAACATATCCATTTTTTTCAAAGTTATATCCACATCTGTGAGGTGTCCACCATAATAAAACAAGTTTGTATATGACATAATAAAACCAAACCAATCAAACTCGAATGAGTTCTGATCAAGTAATTCAACATAACTATCCAAGTACCCAGGATCGACTTTGTGTTGTAATGCGGTTTTTATGATTCGAGGTAATTCTTCTATTGAATGTACTTTGAATACTGACGGCAAGAGCGAATAACCAAGATCTGATAAAATAATTGACGGTTTTCCATAGAAAGCAGCCTCAAGTCCGGTTGTTCCAGCAATCGTGATTACCAGTGATGATTTTTTCAGTAAATCATCATTGCTTGTAGATGGATGCATCAGATCAAGGTTTGGCAAACTCATTAACTGTTGATAATATGAGATATCTCTCCAACCACGAATTGATTGTGTTGGGTGTTCCTTAACTAGAAGCTTGTAACCAACTGGTAATGATCTTAGTATGTGTCGTATTGTTTCCAGCTGATTTGTAAAGTAAGGAGCACCAATCAAGGTTACTCTTTCGGGCTCTTGGTGAAGTGGAAAATACACAAACGGGGATGAATCATCTATTGTTTTCTTGAAGTTTTTGTTGATAAAGTCCTCACGGCATCTGGTTTTTAGCGAATAAACTATTTCCTTTGTCAGAACCTTGGTCTTAGTTCTACCATAATAGCTAAAATGCGTTTTGAGATTACTGTTATTTGAAACCAAAAGGAATTGAATTGCAGCTTTAATCTTACCTTTTTTTGAGCTCAAAAAGGTGTTTTTGTGCCCGATTAATTGTTTGAGCATATCAAAACTCTTTAGGTATTTCTGCTGCTCCTCAAAACTTCTAGACGGGTTTTTTGGAGAAATACTACTTACGAAATCAAGCTTGTGTAATTCTTGTGAAATTATGCACTTGTATCCAAATTTCGACTGATTAAGCATCATTACCTTGATTCCTTTTGCACGACAAAGCAGATAAAACAAATGATGTTGATGCATAGCAGTTTCAATTGTAATCAAAAAATCTGGTTTTGCTTCATCTAAAATTTTTTCAAATAGTTTGCACTCAGATTCAAGAATTGCCAAAATTTCTTTTGTGGAAAACTTGTAGTAATCATTGTATTGTTGGTTAAACAGCCGCTCATTTTGTGCTAAAAGCCACAGATCAATCTTGTATTTTTTTTCAAATTCTACAAGATAATCCACGTCAATGCTGTCTTTATGAGGGAAGATGTGATCATGGTAAAACCATTTGTTTTCAAATTTAACGATTTTCTGATTTTCAAAAAATTCTTTTGTTCTATCAGTAGTATCTATGACTGCATAAAAATCAAAATCACCAAATTCTTTTAATGAATTACATACAGAATATGGGAAAAAATTACCGCTCTCCCAAATAATTATTCTATCTTTCATATTCTAGATTTGGGATGATTATTACTTTAGTGTTATCTAGCTAGAAAAATTTACGATTTAAGAGAAAGATTCTAGTACTGTTAATATTAACAAAACCTAATGTTTGCTGGAAAAAAGATACTGATCACCGGGGGAACTGGCTCATTAGGACAGGCACTTACCAAAAGATTGCTTCAGACAGATTCTGCAACAATACGAATTTTCAGCAGAAATGAAAACAAGCAGGTCATGATGGAGTCCGACTTTCATGACAAGAGACTTAGATTTTTGATTGGCGATATTAGGGACAAAGAGCGACTAGTAACAGCTTTGGAAGACGTGGATGTTGTCTTTCATGCCGCAGCATTAAAACACGTTCCTGTTATAGAGTATAATCCATTTGAGAGCATAAAGACCAACGTAATAGGCTCACAAAACGTAATTGACGCATGTCTGCAACAAAACGTAGAGACTGCAGTATGTATTGGAACAGACAAGGCTGTTTCTCCTCTCAATACCTATGGGGCAACAAAGCTACTAATGGAAAAACTGTTCATTACTGCAAACAATTACATGAATCGAAAAAAACATCGCACAAAGTTTCTGGCAGTACGCTATGGAAATGTTGTTGGGAGTAGCGGTTCTGTAATTCCTAAATTTATCGAGCAAATCAAGGCCAAGAAAAAGATAACAATAACTGATCCAAAAATGACAAGATTCAGCATTACAATGGACCAAGCCTTGGACCTGATCATAGATACTGCTCTAAACGGAAAAGAGTCCGAGATTTATGTTCCAAAACTAAAGGCATACTCCATTACAGATGTCAAGGACACATTGTTTGAATTAATTGGTAAAACTGGAACCGAGGTTGTTGGAATCAGACCTGGCGAGAAGCTACACGAGGTGCTAATAAACAAAGATGAGATGCGTTCAAGCTGGGATCTAGGTAAAAAATACATGATTGCCAATCCACTACGAGACGATTCAGACATTAAAAAATCCTATAAAAACAAGATCAAAAAAATCAACAATATTGAAACCTATTCTTCAGATAACGTTGAAAAACTATCAAAAGAAGAATTAAAGAAAACAATAATACAATCAGGTCTGATAGGATCTAAAAAATAATCCAGATAAATGCCAAATTCCAAAGTATTCATAATTGCAGAGGCAGGATCCAATTGGAAGGCAGGATCATACAATGCAGATCTAAAGAGAGCAAAAAAACTAATTCAGATTGCAGCCCAGAGTGGAGCTGACGCAATAAAATTTCAAGTGTTCAGAGCAAGCACGGTGTATGTTCCCAATGCCGGAAATTCAGACTATTTGGAAAAATCAGGAATTAAAAAAAGCATTAACAAAATATTTCAAAAATCAGAGATGCCTTACGGAATGCTATCTGAGCTATCAAATTATTGCAAAAAACAAAATATTGAGTTTATGGCTACCGCATTTTCAGTTGAGGATGCTCGTGCAATAAACAAGTATGTAAAAATTCACAAAGTTGCTTCATATGAAATAAACCACATCAGATTGTTAGAATATCTTGCAACAACAAAAAAACCGATAATCTTGTCAACTGGCGCAAGTAATTATGACGAGATTGATTTTGCAGTAAATTTGTTAAAAAAACTCAGAGTCAAAAAATACGCATTATTGCAATGCACCGCCAAATATCCAGCCCCCCTAGAATCACTGAACCTAGCTACAATTCCACAAATGAGACAAAAATACAAGGTTCCAGTGGGATTATCAGATCACAGCACAGATCCAATCATTGGGCCTCTAGCAGCTATTGCATTAGGGGCAACAATTATTGAAAAACACTTTACACTTGACAAAAACTTGCCAGGGCCTGATCACAAGTTTGCACTAGATCCATTGGAATTAAAAGAAATGATACAAGGCATACGGGGTGCTCAGAAATCCTTTGGGGATGGTAAGAAACGCATCTTGGATGTTGAAAAAGAGCTAAGAGGCTTTGCGGTCAGAAGCATACAAGCAATCAAGGACATCAAAAAGGGAGACAAATTCGTAGAAGGCTACAACATAGACGTCCTCAGACCTGGAAAAAGATCACGTGGTGCGGAGGCCAGATTTTTGCCAAAAATAATTGGTAAGACATCCAACAAACCAATAAAATTAGGAAACGGGGTTAGGCTCCAAGATTGCGTTTAGATTTGTAATCTAGCTTCCACTACAAATGCGGAGGCCATGAAGTTGCCTCTCCAGTCACCAGGTTGTTCTAGTTGCATGCTGCTGTCCTTGAAAAACTTTGGGTATTTTTCTGCAAAAATTGGTGGTAGTGCATGATAGTGATAAAAATGAATATTTTTTACAGTGAATCCATTTTTTGAAAAAATATCTTCTTGTATTGTTAATGGATTTCGGAATCTAGCTAAAATTTCATCATATGAGATCTTGCCGTTTTGATTTTTCTTTGGCTTTTCAACCCCATACATTTTTGAGTAAAATTCGATCAAATCTGTTTGTATTTCTTGTGTACATGAATCAAAATTAATCATCTTATTCAAAATGAGATCTATTGTGTATTTGTTTGATGAAAATAATGCAAATAATTCATTTCTGAATTCTATGAACACTTGTCCATTATTGTTTAATCTCTTTTTTAGATTTTGAAGCGCTTTTGATTCATCCACTAAATGTGGAAATACCCCTAATGCCAAGATCGAATCAAACTTGCCATTAGGTAAGCTCAAATCATCTTCTACATCACCTTGAGAGATTAAATTTGGATCAAATTTTTCCTTGATTAATTGATCTTTTCCAATTTTTATCATTTCTGATGAAAAGTCACAGCCTCTAACATCAAATCCCTCCTTCAAGAGTCTGATCATCGGAGTGCATGTACCACAGCCCACATCAAGAACAGTCTTGGTATTTGTTTCCTTTAGCTTTTTAATCAGTAATTTCAGTCTGATTAGATTCGCTGGATATTTATCGTAATTTTCTTCGTACATCTGTTTGTAGGTTTGAGACACCTGATCATAGTATTCTTTTGATTTTTCTTTACCTTCTGTCAGATCCATGTAATTTTTAGAATCTTTAATCATAATATTTGTCAATCTGTCAATTTAAGCAAGTTATTCTTCTCAAGTTTTTGTGCGGCCTCAAGTAACACATCAAACTCAAGTCCAGATTTTTCCGATATGTCAATAATGTCATGCAAACCATCAGAAAGACTAAGCATCCAAAACATTGCAAGCTCCGAGTTCTGGGTTATTTTTTGCCCACCAATTTGACGATACAATCCCCTCTTGCCAAGCTGCGGTTCGCATTTTGGATTCAAATTAAGATGTTTTTTGTTGTTCTCAAGAACAAAGATTGTTTGCAGGTATTTTGAATACGAATCTGCCAAGAATTGTGGTTGTACGAATTTTAGGTTGTCATCAGAGGTGTGATATTCAGCAAATTTTCCATACGGTGTTCTCATGAGCGAACCTACACTGAGATTAATTCCAAGCGAACAGAACTGCCTTTCATCGCTACCTGTGGGGAAAAAATCAAGTATTTGATAGTCATCTTTGCTGTTTTTCAGCACATATTCCACGGTTCTATCAATTTCGGCTTTTCCATGTTTGGTTCGCTTGTATGTAGAAACTCCTGGATCTCCAAGACAGGTTGCCACAAGCCCATGTTTTATTTTTGAGAGATTCTTTTCATTTGTTGCAAGCCAAGCTATTGCACCTATTGTTTCAGGCACGAAAAGAAACCTCAATGAGTAATTTGTTTTAACTTTACTTAGCTCCTTTGCCAACAGTGTGGTCAATACAACTCCAGAGAGGTTATCATTACACATTGACGGATGACAAACGTAGCAAGAAACAAGAATTTCATCAGATGTGGAACCTGGAATAAAAAATTCCCCATAAGTTAAAGAGCCATCTTTAAGCGTGGAATCTATTACAACTTCATATTCCTCCTCTTTTAGATTTAGAAAATCTTTGTGAGTCATACAAAACCCCCAATCTTCTTTATAGTAAGACGTCAAATACGGCACAGTGTTTGGAAGATCTGGAATCGTGTAAAGATGTTGTTTTAGTTCTGCAAGACGCATTTTTTTCCTTATTGGAATGCTGTAGCTAACTACATGAAGATTGGATTTTTTAAAATCAACAACCCTATTTCCTTTAGAATCAGCAATATATGCATCAGTTATGTTCCATTCTTTTGGGATTGTCCAATCAAATACTTGTGTGTTTGTTGGAATTTCATGAACTTGAAGATCAATGTATTTTTTTATCTCAGCTAGTGTTTGTCTTACACCGTTTCCAGTGATGCTCCTGCATATAGGATAAAGATTTTCCATCAGACAATACATTTCAGAACCTACAGACTTTGCATTATTGGACAAATCTTCAAATTGATCAATGCTCATTTCTTTCATCCCAGCAAATTAGGATAATAAATCATGGAAAAACAGTTGCATCAACAGAATTTATTCACAGATTCAATTATTTTAGTTAGATCTTCTTCAGTCAAATTCGGATGAGTTGGCAATGTAACTATTTGCTGGCTGATTTTTTCAGTTATTGGTAGTTTGACGTCGGTTTTGTACATGGACATCTTATGAACAGGTTTGTAATGAATTCCAGTCTCTATTCCAATTTCAGTCAGTTTCTTTCGGAATTGTTTTCTGTTTTTGACCAAAATCCAGTAAAAATGGTAAACACATTCTGTATTTAGTGGCATTTTTCTTTCTACGTCCAGTTCCCTGTGAAGCCTTTTTGCTGCATTTAGCCTCTTTTTGTTTAACTTGTCCAACGTTGAAAGTTGTGCCAGGCCTACCGCTGCAGAAAACTCGTTCATGTAAAAATTCCATCCCAGTTCTTTAACATCATATTCTACATCTTTTCTGTCGGCAATACCACACCACCTACGTGAGAGGAGGGTTTTTCTTACCTGTCGGAAATTCTTTTGATTTAATGCAATGAGTCCACCCGTAGGCATTGCCAGATTTTTGACTGGATGAAAGCTAAAGCAAGACATTGTTCCAATACTTCCAATTTTTTTTCCATTTAGTGTTGCCCCAGATGCATGAGCAGCATCATCTATTAGAGCGGAATCAGTTTCTGAGGCCAATGTTTCCAGAGAGGTAAGATCTGCCGGCATTCCTCCAAAGTGCACAGGCAAGAAAGCCCGGGTACGCTTTGTGATTGCTTTTTTTGTAGAATCGACATCCATGCATAGAGTGATCGGATCAATGTCAGCAAATTTGACCTTACCGTTATTGTACAAAACAGCGTGCGCTGTACTGACAAATGTGAGTGAGGGTAAAATGACTTCATTTCCTGAAACATTTGCTTCAGATAGTGCCAGGTGTAACGCAGCTGTTCCATTATTAACAGCGACGCATGCTTTTGCTCCAATGTATTCCTGAAATTTTTTTTCAAACAAGTTGACAAGATTAGAGCCCGCTCCGGAAGCCCAATGTTTACTTCTCAGTGCAGACAATACTTGTTTTTCCTCTTGTTTGGTTATACAAGGATCAAAAAGCTTGATTTTATTCATTGATTTTCACTTGGAATGTATTCGTAAGTGTGTTGTATTAACCTGAACTTGTTCTTCTTAAAGAATTTGGTAGAATCGGTATTTTTTGGGCTCACGTTTGCAAGATATCTCTTTTGAGGATTCATTTCCATTAAAAGATGCAATGCCTCCTGACCAATGTTTTTTCCTTGATATTTCTTTGACAAAAAAATTCCAATTTCGTTTTGTTTTGACAAATAGATGGATCCTGTTTTGGTATCGTTCATGTAAATCACATACCAAGCCTTGTAAGGTTTTGATGCAACAAATTTTTCATGTTCCTTATACGTGGGCATTTTTCGATGAGAGATATTTGTTCTAGGATCACGTTTTTTTAATAACTCGTAAAGAAATTTGTAATCGGTTTT
The DNA here is from genome assembly GCA_964616415.1 of uncultured Candidatus Nitrosotenuis sp. GTDB lineage: Archaea > Thermoproteota > Nitrososphaeria > Nitrososphaerales > Nitrosopumilaceae > Nitrosotenuis. The sequence goes on from CAZTUP010000001.1 coordinate 53,007, forward strand.
TTTTACCTTGATTAGTTTTATGCAGTCGGATTGCATTTGCGATTGATGTAAGTGCCAACTATTAAAGTAATAAGTATAGAAAATATTCTTCTTAATAACTAAATATGACTTTTCAAATACGATGTCATTGAATACGATTGGTTGCATAATACAGGCAAGAATGGGATCAACTAGACTGCCAGGAAAAGTTATGTTATCAGTAGATGACTCAAATCCCATTATTTGGCACGTGATAAACCAGATGAAATACAGCAAGTTTTGTGAAAAACTAATTGTTGCCACTACAAATCTTGTTGAAGATGAAAAAATAGTAGATTTTGCAAAGAAAAACTCTATCCATTATTTTAGGGGCAGTGCCGAAGATTGTCTTGATCGATACTATCACTGTGCAAAATCATTTGCCATCTCAACCATAGTAAGAATAACATGTGATAACCCGCTAATCGATCCTACTTTGGTTGATGATGCAGTGAAGACATTTGTTGAAGGAGATTATGACTATGTAACAAATTGCAAGCCCAGGTCTTTTCCTCAAGGCACAGAAGTAGAGGTCTTTTCATTTAATGCACTTGAGAGAGCATGGAAAGAAGCTAACAAACCTTCAGAAAGGGAGCACGTCACACCATATTTTTACAATAATCCTGAAAAATTTAGAATATTCAACATAATGAATCAAAAGAACATATCAAATCTCAGATGGACTGTTGATAGAATATCCGATCTGGAATTTGTCAGGGCTCTTGTTTTAAGAATGAAAAAATCTCCGATTCTCATGAAAGACATTCTGCAAGTATTAGAAGACGAGCCGGATCTTGTAAATCTAAACAAAGACTACACAATGGATGAGGGCTACATCAAGTCTTTAGAAAGCGATAGAAAATCTGCGTAGTTCTAGAATTGCTTTAGAAAGGCCAGAATTTCCTTGGTCGACTTTCCCTTGTTAGAGAGATATCCATCTACAAAAGAATTGCCATTTTTTACAATATTATTTCTGTAATTGTTATCAGTCAGAATTTTATTCAAAATTTGTTCTAATTCTTCAATGTCAGCACTTATGCATGCATTAGTTCGGAATATTTCAGACTCCCCAAAGCCGTAATCCTTTAGAGAAATCGAGATTACAGGTTTTTTTAGAATTTGTGCTTCCAGAATTGTTGTTGAAAGATCAAATGTTAACATCAATTTACAATTTTCAATGAGCGGCACTATGCTGCCTGATCTGACAATCAGTATGTCATCATTGATTTGTTTAGTCAAAGATTCAATATCGAAATCCACAAGGGAGGGATGTAGTTTTATTACTAATTTTTGATTCAAACGGGTTACAATTTTACATATTTTTTCAATTGCAAGTCTATAGCTTTCATTTGTTTCCACCAGATTATCATTGATTAAGTCCTTCATTGGCGGAGAGGTTGCAAGTAGGATGGTACTTTCTTTTGACAAAGTTTTGTCAAAAAGATCATCATACAGCGTACTTCCGAGTGCCTTTATTTTATTAGGAACAATTCCACAGCGTTCCAGATATTCTTTTGTTGTGTTTCCCCATGTGATCATAAAGTCGGAAAAATTTGGAAAAAATCCCAATAGATTATTTCTTTCAAATGCGCCTTCTGTTTCATATGCAACCCCATGTTGTATCATGATAACAGGCACTTTGTTTTTTCTTGCCAAATTCATCACAATTTGTTCGGTGAATCCAATTTCAGATGAGATCAAAATTGATCCGATTTGGTATTTTACAAACAGTTTTTTTACCAATTCTATTTCGTTTATTGCTTCAATCATTTTATTTTGTATCAGAGATTCAAAGAATGAGCGTAGTAAAATCCAGAATGATTTATTGTCAATTGAAAAAAAAGATTCCAGCAGAGTCCCTTCCATCAGAACTTGAATATTTTTTTTAATATGATTTTGTTCTTTTCTAACCACATCAAGCAAGTTAGTATCAAGTAGTGTGCTAACATTTGGAATTCTGCAGTCAGATTTTTTTATTATATTAAAAGATTCCAAATTCCAAATTGCAGGCCATCTTCTATTATACAACATAATGTTTTGCGAATTCATTTTTGAGGCAGTAAGTAGCGTTTTGTACTTGGTTGGATCAAATTCAACTAAAAGAACGTGCTTGTTTTTGTTTTTTGGGACATCAAAATGGAAGAGCTTTTGGAAAAATATCTCTGTAATACTTTTTAATTTTAGATAATTTTTCTTTGAGATTGTAATTGAAAACGACATACCGCCAATTCTATAACCATACCTTACATTTTCAGAGTGCTGCACAGTTTTGTCTTCCTGCAGATTTTTGCAATCAACAAATATTTTTGCCGTATTAAAAAGCCCCGAAGAGACCACAAATTCAAAATCCTGATGTTGTGGAATTATTTTTGAAATTTCATGGAATTTTTTTAAAAATCCCACTATGAAATCCATAAATTCCACGTGTACTAGATGCCCAAGATTAATCCCCTCGTATTCAACAAGTGTTTGAATTTCCTTCTGATTGTACCATTTTGATAGTTCGTATGATTTCTTTTGTAAGAAATTTAATTCATTTTGATCAACATAATGATCTGAAATTTGATGAGGTATGTTATTTTCAGAAAGTATTCTGTGCGACCCAGAATCAAACGTAATTATTTTCCGATATTGATCTTCTTTTCCTTTTAACGATGAGATGTTAAATGAAGAGTCTAGAAGTAAAATTTTGTCCAAACTATCTTTTCCATTTTGACCAATCATAGTCATCAAACGTCACATCCTTCATCTCATTGTCGTTTGGTCTCCATGCAATATCTGCAAGAGTAAGAATTCTGGAAGTTTCGCTTGACAAATTCATATGTGCTGAGGCGATGTTTTTTGGCACACGGATTAGTGTAGGATTGTCTGCATCAGCCACAACTTCACTGTATTTTCCATCGTTTCCCTTGATGACAAACGCAACTTTTCCATGAATGCAGGTAAAGTAACTGGTTCGCCTTGTGTGAATATGAGGCCCTTTTACCTCATTTGGGAAAACAGATGTAACGTAAACCATTTTTGGATGCGGTTTAATTATTTCATCATAGTCACGCCACATCAAGGTCAATGACCCGTTGATGTGTTTATCTACAATATTTTTTGTGTCATATTTTTCAAGTTTTATAACTGAGAAAAAATCTTCGCTCAACTCGGTACATTTAGGACAAACAAACCAATGTTAATTTAGCTTTCTCATTTTTGATACCGCATAGATAACAATAAAAACATTCAAAGTGGTTTTTGCTTATGAAAACTTGCGCCATCACGGAAAATACAAAAATAGTTGTTACTGGCGGGCTCGGGTTTATTGGTAGCAATTTCATCTTACACCTATACAGAAAATATCCAAATAGCCAAATTGTGAATCTTGATGCTGAGTTTGTTGGATCAAATAAGAAAAACCTTGAAGAAATAAAAAATAAAAAAAAATATCAATACTTTAAAGGCAACATAAACAACAAAACGCTAGTAGAAAAACTAGTCAAGAACTGCGATGTTGTTTTTAATTTTGCTGCAGAATCCCATGTAGATAGAAGCATAGATCAGCCAAAGCCATTTTTTGATTCCAACATAATGGGAACATATACAATTTTAGAAGCAATAAGAAAATATGATAAAAAATTAATTCATATTTCTACAGATGAAGTGTTCGGCAGCCTAAAATCAGGCAGTGCCACTGAAAAATATCCGTTTAATCCATCCAGCCCCTATGCCGCATCAAAAGCATCTGCAGAATTACTCATCAATTCTTACTTTATCACATATGGAATAGATTCCACAATAACAAGATGTACAAACAATTATGGTCCAAGACAATTTCCAGAAAAATTAATACCTAAAACAATCTTGTTGGCAATGAATAGTAAAAACATTCCAGTATACGGAACGGGTAAAAATAGACGAGATTGGATATTTGTTTCTGATCACTGCGAAGCAATCTTGAAGGTATTTGAAAAGGGGAAGAAAGGATCATCCTACAACATAGCAGGCCACAGTGAATACGACAACAATACCATTGTCAAAACGATATTAAAAATAATGAAAAAACCCACATCTCTTATAAAATACGTAAAGGACAGACCTGGACATGACTTTAGGTATAGCCTGAATACTCTTAAAATTCAAAAAGAGATTGGATGGAAACCGAAATTCACTTTTGAGCAAGGGTTGGATATTACAATTAGATGGTATTTGAATAACAAAGTATGGTGGCAACAGATACAGCAAAGCAAGATAGGAAGAACAAGGTAAAATAATTAGGCAATAAGTTTGATCTACATTGAAAGGAATAATTCTTCACGGTGGGCACGGAACTAGACTCAGGCCGCTCACGCATACGGGTCCAAAACAACTATTGCCCATTGCAAACAAACCAATGTCGCAATACTGTGTAGAGTCATTAAGGGATGCGGGAATAAATGATATTGCCATAATAATCGGCGGAGTTGGCGCAAATAAAGTAAAAGAATTCTACGGAGACGGGAATAAATTTGGTGTAAAATTTACTTACATCGAACAAGATGCACCAAGGGGAATTGCACATGCAATTAACCTCTGCAAAAACTTTGTCAACAATGAAAAATTCGTGGTGTTTTTGGGCGACAATATACTAAAAGGCAGCATTTTGCCATATGTAAAAGAATTTGAAAAATCTGATGTAGAGGCATCCATTCTTTTGTGTGAGGTTGACAATCCCACTGCATTTGGAATTGCGGATGTAAAAGATGGAATCATTAAAAAAATCATGGAAAAACCAAAAAACCCGCCTACAAACCTTGCAGTCATAGGAATTTACCTACTCACCCCAAAGATTTTCGACATAATCAGTAGGTTAAAGCCGTCATGGAGAAACGAGTTAGAGATTACAGATTCGCTCCAAATGTTGCTTGAGGAAAACTACAAGATAACTCACCACACAGTAACGGATAACTGGAAGGATACAGGCACACCAGCAGACATCATTCATGCAAATAGAATAATTTTGGACGAGATGAAGTCTTATTTTTTGGGAGAAAAAGATGCAACATCATCAATATCTGGCAATGTCCTAGTAGGTAAAAATACCAAAATAAAAAATTCACATATTATAGGACCAGTAATAATTGGAGAAAACTGCACAATAGAAGACTCTAAAATCGATACAAACACAAGTATTGGTGATAATGTCAAGATGAACAACTGTGATGTAGGAGAGTCAATAATAATGTCAGATTGTATGATAAATTGTCCAGTAAGAATAAGGCAGAGCATTATTGCATTTAATTCAACAATAGTCAAAGAGAATCACAATGATGACAAGGTGTTTCTGCTTGGTGAGGGAACCAGAATAATATTCTAAGTGTGTTAATTGAATTCCCCCCTAGTATCCATAATAATTCTTAATTTTAATGGCGGAAATCATGTTGTCGAGTGCTTGGACTCTATATTCAAAACAAAATCAGTTGAATTAGAAGTCATATTCATAGACAATAATTCTTCTGATGAAAGCCAACACGTATGCAAGAAAACATTTCCTGAGATGATCTTTGTTCAAAACGACAAAAATGATGGCATGAGTGCAAGAAACATCGGCCTAAGAAATTCCAAAGGAAAGTACGTAGTATTTCTGGACTCAGACACTATTGTAACCCCCAATTGGCTTGAAAATTTTATTGATTGTTTTAAAAAACACGGTGACGGTCTTTATGGTCCAAAAATTCTAAAAAAAGGCACAAAAGACATCATAGAAACTGCCGGTAACATGATAAACGTATTCGGTTTCGGATATGCACTTGCAAAAGGCAAGACTGATGATGAAAAGTATGGCCAATTCAAAACCATAAGCTATCCTGCAGGGGCTTGTGTATTTTCATCAAAAGAAGTTTTTGAGAGAATTGGTCCTGTGGATGAGATGTTCTTTGCTTATCACGACGATGTAGATTATGGGTGGAGGGGACAATTACTTGGAATTCCTTCGTATTATGAGCCAGGAATAGTCATCTATCATCTTAGCAGTCCAACATTAGGCTGGAGTAAAAAAAAATATTTTCTACTAGAAAGAAACAGATGGATTTGCCTGCTGACACTTTACTCTACGAGAACACTGATCAAATTACTTCCATTTTTAATTATAGTTGAAGCTGGAATCCTTTTTTTTATGATAACCAAAGGTATGGGAATAACAAAGGTGAGATCTTTTTTTTCTCTGATCAAGATGCTCCCCCAAATCAGAAAAAAACACCTAGAGTTGAATATGCATCGAAAAGAAACAGACAAGAAAATTATTCAAAATTTTGCAGATGATTTTGTCATGCCGACTTTTACGACCACAAGATCGACTGCAAATTTTACTAGCTTTCTTTTTAATAAATTAAGCAAAGCTGCAAAAAAAACACTATAACCAGTCAAGGACCAGTTTTGAGGAATTTTTCAAACGATGTGAACTTGAATTTTTTTATCAACTCGTCCATTTTAGAGAGAGTTTTCTTTAGATTGTAGTAGGTGACAAAGCTATCCATTAAAGATAGCGGCACCTTTGGCATGAATTCCGGAGTAAGCTCCCATGAATGAATATAGAATACGGCTGGAACATTCTTTTTTTCCGCCCTACGAATAGAGTTTTTTATTATTTGCATTGGAAGTGCCCTAAGATAGAAACCTCCAGCGGCAGGAATTTTTTTGCCAAGGATTGATGTCACAAGTAATGGAAATTCCAATAGTTTTCCATCAGGATCATTTCGATCCAAGACATTGCTTGAAATTTTGTATGGTTTTTGTTCTGCATTAGGCACACCATAAAGACTAGTCTTGGCAGGGACAATACTACTATCATAAACATAGTTATTGTGAGTTAATACATCCAACGCCCATGCAGTAGAATAACCAAGAGAAAATGACGGAGCTCTGAATCCTTTTGATTTGCCATTGGTTAGTTTATCAAAACGCTTTATTTGTTCATCGAATTTTTCCTTAAAATTCGGTGCATCAAGTCTTGTGTGATCCATTGTGTGAAATCCAATTTCATGACCATTTTCAATTATCTTGTCCAGAAGATCCGGTTTGAATTCAAGTAATTCTCCCACCACAAAGAACGTGGCATGTGTGTCGTTCTTTCTGAGCCAGTCTAAGATCTTATCAATTCCATTTATTACTCGAGGATCTTTTTTTTGTGATTTTAGTGATCTTTGTATTAGCTCAGGATGAAACCAGTCTTCAAAATCAATTCCAAGTAAATTCATATCAAATCATCAAAAATTAATGATCAATTTTTTTCACTATGCGTGCAGGATTGCCAACTACCACACAATAATCAGGTACATCTTCAAAGACAACACTTCCGGCACCAACCAAAGAATTTTCTCCCACTGTCACACCCGCAGTGATTATACATCCAGGAAATAAAATTGCGCCTGACTTGATATTAACTTGGGCAATTTTTCTTTCGTAGCCATTTTTTTTTAAAAAAAGATTTGTTGTGGGATTCGCATGGGCAAAGATCATCGTACCGCTTCCCAAGGTAACAGAATCAGATATTTTTACAAGATGCGGATAAACCAGATCAATTAGAACGTAAGGAGAAAAATGGCAGTTTGCTCCAATTGAAACACCTCTTGCTCTTTGCATCTTTATGGCAAACTCTGAATATGGATTAGAATAAGCAAGTGAATGCAAAATCCAAGTCTTTAGAAATCTGCACCGCAACTTGAGCCGTCCGATTAGGCCATCATACCCATAATGTTTCATTAATTCCTGTTCATTTACGGAAAAAGCGTCATCTTTGTCATTCATAATCATAGCATCAAATCGACACATTATCTAAAACCTTTCTGAGAAAAAATACTTGGTCGTTAGGTCGCAATAAATAATTAATACAAAAGCTTATTGAGAAAACAAAACTTTAGCAAACTATGACTGCAGAACGACAGTTATCATACTACATGAACAAATCATCTGAGCTGGCCAACCAGAAATTTGATAAAAAAATCCGAATTGGGTTTTTAGGCAGTTTCACATTAAATGGCCTTTCAGAGACCTTGACTGTGAAATGTGCAGAGAAAAACATACAATGTCAAGCATATGTTGGAGGATACAACCAGTTCAACCAAGAAATTCTGAATCAAGAAAGCGGCCTGTACAAATTTGGGCCAGAAATCCTGTTCCTGTTTATAGATACGAGGACCATATTGGGGGATCTATTTCACAATCCATATTCTATTTCAGCAGAAGATCGAAGGAATATTGTTGATAAAAAAACAAAGGAGATACTTGATCTTGCAAACAGGTTTTGTAATAAAACCAAATCAAAAATAATTCTGGCCAACTTTAGCATTCCAACATTCTCACCCAATGGGATTTTTGAAAACAGAACTGAATATGGTTTTCATAAAATGATATCGGACATAAACAGTAGACTTGATGAGATGGCAAAAAATTTGGACTCGGTGTATGTTTACGACTTTGCAAGATTTGTAACAAAACATGGTGAAAAAAACATCTTTGATTACAAGCAGTTTTTCTTTGGAGACATGAAAATCTCTCTGAATTACATACCATACCTTGCAAACGATCTTGTGAGTTATGTCATAGGGCATCTCGGAATTTCAAAAAAATGCATTGTTCTTGATTTGGACAATACGTTGTGGGGCGGCATAATCGGAGAGGATGGGTTCAATGGAATAAAACTTGGACCAGAGCCTCCAGGTAATGCATTTGTAGAATTTCAAAAAACCCTGCTTGCGCTACACCAAAGAGGAATAATCCTTTCAATAAACAGTAAAAACAACTACGATGATGCGATCAAAGCGATAAGAGAACACCCCTACATGGTTCTAAAGGAGGATCACTTTGCATGTGTGAGGATCAACTGGAATGACAAAGTCTCCAACATGAAAGAGATTGCAGATGAGCTAAACATAGGCTCGGAGAGTCTTGTCTTTGTTGACGATGATCCTGTGAATAGGGAATACATGAGAATCAACATGCCCCATGTACTCACGGCGGATTTGCCCGAGGATCCATCCCAATATGCAGAGACAATAAAAGAAATGAATGATTTTAGCGTCTTGAATATCACACAAGAAGACCAATCAAGGGGCAAGATGTATGCAGAACAACAAAGGAGGAGTCAGCTGGAGCAGTCTGCTCCGGATTTAGAAAATTTTCTAAAACAGCTAGATCTAAAAATATCAATAAAAAATGCTAATGAGTTTACCATTCCAAGAATATCTCAGCTAACTTTAAAGACAAATCAATTCAACCTGACTACCAAACGATATCAAGAATCTGACATCAGATCATTTTCTGAAAACAACAGGTACATGGTTGGATGTGCACAAGTGGAAGACAAATTTGGTGACAATGGAATCACTGGAGTGTTTATTGTTGATAAAGAAAATAAAAATGAATGGCTAATCGATACATTTCTGCTAAGCTGTAGGGTCATGGGAAGAGAGGTCGAAAAAGGCATTTTGGGCCATATTTTGAACAAGGCAAAGGAAAATGGAGTGGAACGAGTAAAAGCACAGTTCATTCCATCTCAAAAAAATGCACCAATTGAGAACTTTCTTCCTAGCTGTGGTTTCCAAAAAGACGGAGATTACTGGACCTTTAAAATAAACACGTCTTTTGTAGTTCCAGATTGCATAAAGGTTAGTGTCGAATAATGTCAAAAAGACTCTACGAGTTAATTGCCAAAGTTATGAATGTGTCATCATCAGATATCAGTGATGATTCCAGTCCAGAATCAATAGAGAGCTGGACTTCGTTCAAAGGCTACGTCTTGCTTTATGAGCTTGAAAATGAGTTTAAGGTAAAATTTACAATTAATGAAGCCATGGACGTAAAGAAAGTATCAGACATCAAGCGTCATCTGAGTAATCACGGGATAACGCTATGAACGAGTCTCCTTCTGAATACAAATTTGATGAGATTTCAATAGGGGATAAAAAAAAATTTACTGAAAAAATCGATGATGACAAACTACAAGCTTTCGCAAAACTTTCAGGTGATTTTAATCCATTACACATGAATGAAGAATATGCAAGAACAACAAAATTCAAAAAACGTGTATGCCATGGAATGCTTTTGGCCTCATTTTTTTCAAAACTGGTTGGAATGTATTTGCCAGGAAAAAATGCGCTCTATTTTTCTCAAGCTCTGAACTTTCAGGCCCCCTGTTATTTGGGTGATCAGATAACAGTTGAAGGTGAAGTACTTGACAAAAGCAATTCTACTCGAATCATAACGATAAAAACATCAATTTACAATCAAGATGGAAGCTGTCTTGTGGATGGCACAGCCAAAGTAATCATGCGCGAGAATTAGATGGACGATATCGGTATTGGGATAGACATAGTCGATGTGGAACAGTTTTCACATATGCCGTTTAAAACAAAAAGTAAATTTTACAAAAAGATCTTCAATCCTTCAGAAATTAGATATTGTTTAAAATACAAAAATCCCTACGAACATTTTGCAGGAAAATTTGCAATTAAAGAGGCCGTGAAAAAATCAATTCCAGACAGAATCACTCTGCTAGACATAGAAACACAGCATGTTAAATTCAAGCCACATGTAAAACTAAAGAAATTACATGCAAAGTATTCTTTTATAGTTTCAGTGAGTCATGAGAAAAACTTGGCAGTTGCAGTAGTAATCTCCAAGCTAAATAAACAAACTACACATTAGAAATCATCACATATCTTTACAGTAATGCTTTTTTGCTGATTGTGAAATAAATTCTCAACAAAATCTAAAAGCGCCACATTATGATTAATTAATAATGAAAATTGCGCTCGTCTGCCCCGCATCATTGCCTGCAACACAGTTTGGCGGCATACTTATCCTTGCAGTAAATATGGCAAAAGAGTTTGCCAGGCGCGGAAACGATGCCAGAATATTCACGACAGATTTGGATGCTGCAGATAACCTACACACATTTAATAAAAAATTACCCCGTGTTGAAACAATTAATGGTTTTAAGATAAATCGCACTCATTGTTGGTTTTCCATTTACCTGTTTTACGTAAACCCGCACATGTACAAACAACTCAAAGACTTTGATGCGGATGTAATACACACGATTGGCCTTCGAAGTTTTCAGTCTTTGATTGCAGCTTTTGTTTCAAAGAAAAAGAGCATCCCACTTGTCATCTCCGATCAGGGTGGATTGTTCACGCATCCAGAGCTAAACGAGGCAAATATTGTGAAAAAAATCCTGTTCAGATTACAATATTTGGCAATCAAATTCATAGTAAAACAAGCATCCACCATAATCGTGGGCAACGAGTACGAGCGAGATATGTTCTCAAGACTTGATGTTACATCAAAAACAGTCATTGTTAGAAATGGAATCGATTTGAATGAATTAAAAGCAGAAGAAGGAAGCTTTAAGAAAAAATACAACATTGCTGGAAAATATTTTCTGTTTGTTGGCAGGTTTCATGAAAGTAAGGGCATCGATATTTTACTCAAAGCCGTGGATGCGGTAAAATCTGATCCACACATAAGCGACACAATTCTGGTTCTAATGGGGGTAAATGATGGATTTGGGGAGAAAATGAACGAGATGATAAAAAATCTCTCCCTTGAGGACAAAATTCTTGTCATAAACAAGCCTCCAAGAAAAGATGTCATATTAGCTTACCAGGAATGCGAATTCACAGTTCTACCATCAAGATGGGAACTTTCTCCATTGATGCCACTAGAAGGATTTGCCTTCAAAAAACCATCAATAGGGACCAATGCGCACGGTACACCATACACCATAATTAATGACAAGACTGGAATTCTGGTAAACCCTGAAAATCATTCCGAGCTTGGAGATGCAATTTTGGAATTATTAATAAATGAACAAAAAAGGCTCACATTAGGATTGGGTGGATATCAGCTAGTCAAGGAAACGTGCAATTCTAATGAAATGACAAGCTCCATCTTGAGAGAATATGAAAAGCTGGTTTTGTAAATCGGCTTTTCATTGTTGAATACAATAAAAAGTTATAATTCCGCCAAATACGTGGATTTGTTGTATTGACTATAAACGAGATAGCAGACACGCTAAAAAAAAATGGATATGTAGTAGACAAGGACGTGATGTCCAGAATTGAGACAATGCTTCAATCCATTCGCGATGATAATCAGTTTTATAATCTAGACTACATTCTTGAGTGGTTTTATAAAAAAAGACAGCAGTGCGACATGATAGTTGAGGAAATTGGAATAAATCAATTGGATAAATGGAAAGTGGATCCGAACAATGGAAACATCAGGCATGACAGTAGGGGATTTTTTGAGGTTATTGGAGTCAAGGTGACAAAAACTGCAGACAGGGAGGTTGGTGAGAAGGGATGGACCCAGCCAATCATTGCACACAATCCAGGCGGAATTCTTGGACTGCTTATGAAGAGAGTGAATGGCATCCCTCATTATTTGGTTCAAGCAAAAGCTGAGCCAGGCAACATAGGAAAGCTGCAGCTATCCCCCACTCTACAAGCAACTACCAGTAATTTGTTAAAAGAACACGGTGGGATAAGACCGCTTTTTGCTGAATATTTTGATGAACCTAAAAAAGATAAAGTCGTTTATGCAAGGTGGCAATCAGAAGACGGCGGAAGATTTCATTTAAAATCAAACTACAACATGATTGTTGAGATAGATGAAAACGAGGAGATAAAAATTCCAGACTCTTTTATCTGGATGACACTATACCAAATCAAGCAGTTGTTAAAAGACGAAAATCTCGTCAGCCCACACATACGAGGGATAATTTCTGCATTATAACTAGAAATGCCAGAAAGAACCAAGTTTGGGATAATAGGATGTTCACGGATTGCAAGCAGATCAGTAATCCCAGCAATTAGAAAATCAGAGAATGCAGAACTAGGAATTATAGGCAGTAGATCGACTCAAAAGGCAAAAGAAACAGCGGAAAAATTTGAGTGCAGTCAATTTGGCACTTACCAAGACGTTCTGAATAGTGACGTTGATGCAGTTTACATATCATTACCAATATCAATGCATGAAGAATGGACAGTAAAGGCTGCCAATGCCGGAAAACATGTACTATGTGAAAAATCTTCCACAACATCGTATCTTTCTGCCCAGAAAATGGTTTTGGCGGCAAAACAAAACAATACTAGGCTAATGGAGGGATTCATGTTTAGATTTCATCCCCAACATCAAAAAGTAAAAGAAATAATTTCTGAGAAACGCATCGGGGATCTCTTTTTATTCAATGGGAATTATGGTTTTCCGCCGGTTTCGCATGATGACATAAGATATGATGCATCTCTTGGTGGTGGAATTTTAAACGAGACTGGCTGTTACCCAGTTTGTGCCAGCAGGATGATCTTCAATGAAGAACCCACGAGTGTAACATGCGATCTCGTCATCGATAGTTCCGGAGTTGATGTAAAAGGTCATGCCAGTATCATATTTAGTAATGATAAAGCCGCAGTGATATCATTTAGTTTTGAGAGCTATTATCAAGCAAACTATAGAGTATGGGGCAAAACAGGTTTGATTGAGGCAAATAGGGCATACGCTGTTCCCCCAGATTTTATCACAACCATACACTTGCACACAGAAAATAACAAGGAAGAATTCAAGGCAGGTCCAACGGATCATTTCTCAAAAATGGTTGATTCATTTTGCAAAGAAATATCAGGTAAAGAGAAAGCCAGCTACAACTTTGAGCAAGACTTGCTAGATCAGGCAAAGATTATGGAATTACTGAGACTGTCAAACAAGTCAAAAAAGCGAACATACTTGACTGATTTGTAATTATTTCTGAAATTTCCTTATGTGTTCAATTACCACATCTTGTTGTTTTTTGGATATGGTTGGATATAGTGGAAGGGCAATGATTTGCTCATAAATCTGCGCACTGTTTTTGACGTCTTTTGAATTCGTTATGAATTTCTTATACGCAGTGAATTTGTGTAGTGGTAACCAATACACGGTAGTACGTATTCCATTATCTCTTAGGAATTCAAACAATTGATTTCTTGTTCTGCCATAGTCTTTGGTAACCCTAATTGTATACAGATGATATGAATGCGATCCGTCATTTACTATTTTTGGAACGATCAGCCCTCGGATGTTTTTGAGCTTCTCAGTATAGTATTTTGATGCCTTTTTTCGAAGCTGGTTTATCTTTGTTATTCTTGAGAGCTGCGAGATGCCAAGTGCGCACCTTATTTCATCAAGGCGGTAATTGTACCCTGGTTGCTGCACATCAAATACCCAAGGATACCCCTTCTTGTATCGATCAGAAAGTGATCTGGTCATTCCGTGACTGCGCAGCTGTCGTATTTTTTCGGCAATTTCCAAAGAATTTGTAGTCACCATTCCACCTTCTGCAGTGGTCATATTTTTTGTTGGGTAGAAGCTAAAGCAACCTGTTTCTCCAAATCCCCCAACATGCTTTCCTTTGTAAAACGTCCCAACAGCATGTGCACAGTCTTCAACTACTTTGATGCTGTTTGCTTTTGCAACATCCAGGATTTCATCTATGTTGCATGCCTTGCCGTAAATATGAACAGGTATGATTGCTTTTGTGTTCTTTGAGATTTTTTTCTTAATTGATGTAATGGAGATTGAAAAATCATCATCAATGTCTGCCAACACGGGTTTTGCACCTACTGCAAGAGCCGCATTGGCATCGGCAATAAAGGTCAGATCCGGTATAATGACTTCGTCCCCTTTTTTGATTCCAAGTGCCATTAACGACAAATGGAGTGCCGCCGTGCAGTTAGAAACTGCGATTGCATCCTTTGTCTTTGCGTATTTTGCAAACATTCGCTCAAACTTTTCAAGATTTGGACCCAGTGTAAGCATCGTCTGATTAAGGCTGTCCAAAACCAATTTTTTGTCATTTTCTGAAATCCAAGGCTCGTACGCAGATACCTTGGTGCTTTTTTTGTTGAAGATATTACTGGAAGTCATTGTTCACCAATTTGCTTTTTGACAAGTGAGAACGATTCTTCAAGGGTCATAAACTGAAACCCAGTTTTTGCCATTTTGTTTGAATCAAGACATTTGTTAAATCCAGTCATGACATCTCTTCCTAACTCTTTGCTAGTGACTGGGATTATTAGTTCTTGATTTAAACCTAGATTTTGCGCCAATTTTTGGCAAAAATCATAACGAGCTATTTGTGTGTGCGGGGCAGCATGATACAGCCCTTTCAGGTTTTTTTCCATGGAGTGTAAAATTGCTCTGGCAAAATCATCCGCTATTATTGGAGTGCTGTATTCATCAGTTATTATCTTGACTTTTTCATTTGCCATTAGCCTTTCGATAAACCATTTACCAAAATTTGATGGCTTCATCGAGCTTGATTGTAAACTTGAAATTTGCTTGTGCAGCCAACCATACAAAACACTGACACGAATTACAACGTTTTCAGGGTTTTCAAGCACGGGTTTTTCTCCAAGTAATTTTGTGAGCCCATAATAATTAATCGGATTTGTGGGATCATCTTCAGTGTATGGTGTTTTTTTTGTTCCATCAAAAACAGAGTCAGATGAAAGATGAATTAGTTTTGAATCAAGGGATTTAGAAATTCCAGAAAGCTCAGATACAAAGTCAGCGTTGATTTTTTTTGCCACGTCTTGGTTTTTTTCACAATAATCAACGTTATTGATTGCGCATGCGTTCACAATGAAATCTGGGTGAATTTCTGTCAGCAATTTTTTTACTTTATCCAATTCTGTAATGTCTAGTTTAGTTGAAGATATATCCGGAATTTGCGGATCACGTAAATTGTAACTTCCACTTACATGATAACTTGTTTTTGCTAGGACTGCAAGCTTTGAGCCAGTGAGACTACCTATACCAAGTATGAAGATTTTTTTCATTCGAATGGGTGGAAAGCCAATTACTTAAAAATCCTGTCACGTTGTTAATTAGTTACGACAAGAAGTTATGTACAAATTCTGCGTTACTATTAATATGTAAATTTGCAAAGTAAAGTGAAATTTGAACATAGTAGTCGGAATTCCAGCATATAATGAGGAAAAACACATAGGTTCGCTAATCATTAAATTGAAAAAAATTACAGACAATGTGATCGTTTGTAATGACGGTTCTTCTGATATGACAGGTGAGATTGCTGAGAAGATGGGTGCAATAGTTGTCAATCATCCAAAAAATTTAGGGTATGGTGCAGGAATTAGAAGTATTTTTTTGAAAGCTCGCGAAATCGGAGCTGACATACTGGTAACATTTGATGCAGATGGACAGCACAGAATTGAAGATATTGAACCAGTCATGCAGCCAATTTTAAAAAACGAGGCAGACATGGTAATTGGTTCTCGTTTTAATGAGTCTGGTGAAAGTCATGTTCCTCAATACCGAAAATTTGGAATAAAGGCGTTAACAAAATTAACTAATCTATCATTGAATGAGAAAATCTCAGATTCACAAAGTGGGTTCAGGGCATACAACAAAAAAATTCTTGACGAGATAACACCGTCAGAATATGGAATGGGGGTTTCAACTGAAATCCTGATTAAGGCAAACAAGCACGGATTCAAGATTATCGAGGTTCCAATAACTATTCTCTATCAGGATGATACCTCTACACATAATGCAGTGTCACATGGCGCGTCTGTTTTTATGAGCACAATCAAGTTCACGTCAATTGAGCATCCGCTAAAATTCTACGGAATTCCAGGTGTTTTCTTTTTGGCCATTGGTTTGGCATTTGCACTATGGGCCGTACAAGAATACACCACATCTCGTGACTTGATAACAAATGTGGCACTTATTGCAGTAGGAAGTACAATAATAGGGGCAATGCTGACTGTAACTGCCATAATACTGTACTCGATGGTAAATCTGGTAAGAGAGCAGCACAATTGATTTTATGAACAGGTTTTGGAACATAGTAAAAAATAACATAACAACTGTCAAGCATATCTCTGCTATTGGAATAGCAGATGTTGTAGGTAGTGCGATATCATCAGTATTTTGGCTTTATTTGGCATCAATTATGATTGCCGAAGAGTATGGGACCATACACTACTATATTGCAATTGCAAACATAGCTGCGACAATTGCTCTTTTAGGCTCAGAAAACACACTAAGAGTCTATCTTCCAAAACAAGTCAAAATACAAACGACTCTATACATCATTGTCTTTGCGTCCAGTGCAATCACATGCCTTGTGTTGTTTTTTGTTTACTCAAAAATTGAAATAATAATTCTTACACTCGGCTTTGTAATTAGCAACCTTGCAATTGCAGATACTTTGGGACGTAAACAGTTTAGTGTTTATTCAAAGTTCTTTATTTTACAGAAAATCATTCTGGTAGTTTTTGCGATTTTATTGTATTATTTACTAGGTATAACAGGGGTCATTTTAGGCCTGGCTGTTTCCTTTGCACCATATGTTTACCAGATTATTCGTGGGTTTAATGATTCAAAGATTTGTTTTATATTAATTAAAGAAAGACTGGGGTTCTTTCTTACTAGCTTTGTTCATACTTTTACTGGTGTAGCAAGAGGCCAAGTAGACAAGCTGATCATTGCCCCCATGCTAGGGTTTGAGTTGCTTGGGAACTATTCATTTGCATTGCAGGTGGTTGCAATACTCATGATATTCCCAAATGTCATCTACAAATACACAGTTTCTACGGATTCTGGTGGAAAATCTACTGTAACAGTCAAAAAAGTGACAATTCTGATTTCAGTGGTAATTTCAGTAGCTGGGGCAGTTTTGTCACCTATTGCAATATCGACTTTTTTCCCAAAATACCAATTAGCTACATTAGCAATACAAGTACTGAGTTTTCATACAATTCCAGCATCAATAGGATTAATGATAAACTCGAAATTTCTTGGAATGGAGAAAAACAGGATTGTCTTGATCGGAACAGTGATTTCATTATCAGTAAACATAGGTGGCGTCATAGTTCTTGGGCCATTTTTGGGAATAATTGGAACATCTCTTGCATTCGTGCTATCATCAACTGCTAACTGTATTTACTTAATAGTTATGAACAATAAAATGAAGTCTGATCAATCCACATCCGTGATAAGCTGATCTGCAAAATTATGATACACATATGCTAAAAAGATCAAATAGTTACAATTTTGCCCAAAGACACCTAGTTTTACTTGGTATGGTAATTGGCATAGGCCTTCTTGTCAGGTTTTACTATTTTCCATACGAGATCCCAGTAACACTTGATGGCTTTAGATATTTTCTGTATGCAATGGATGTGACCGTTCTAGGACATCTTCCAACAAACTATACTTTTCCAAATAACGGATGGTCATTGGTATTATCGTTCTTTTTTTCGATTTTCAGATTTGAGAATTATGTTGACTATACCACACTGCAACGAGTTTTGAGTGTAGTTTTTTCTGTATTGACTGCAATACCGACATATTTTTTGTGCAGAAAATATTTCAGTGAATCACTTGCGGTAATTGGGTCTTTGTTGTTTGTTTTAGCACCAAGAGTAGTTCAAAATTCTCTGGGTGGAATAGCAGATCCCCTGTTTATCTTTTTGACTACAACATCAGTTGCACTTTTTTTGAGTGCGAGGAAAAAAACATACATTTCATTTTTTGTGCTGGCGCTCTCATCACTTGTGAGATACGAGGGCCTTTTGCTGATAATACCATTTACGATATTGTTTGCCATCAGGTTTAGAGGCGAACCCAAAATCGTATTGAAATGTCTGATCGTGTTTGCGATATTTGTTCTCACCCTAATGCCGCTTGCATATCTGAGAATTGAGGCTACTGGTCAAGACGGACTCCTAAGTCATGTCCTTGGGGGTGCAAAAGTCACTATTACAGATGGAAGCATTCTAAACCAAGACAATACCAAATTCTCTCTTCAGAATGGCCTGTCTAGTTTGGCAAGATATCTTGGGGTGACAGCACTTCCAGTCCTGTTTGTTTTTATTCCATTTGGACTATACTGTTTTTTCAAAAAGAAAAATTATGATGTGATGGCGCTAAGTATTATTGCAATATTCATGCTGCTTCCGGCAATCTATGCTTACGGGAGAGGTTTTCAAGATGCAAGATACGTCTTTGTTGTTTTGCCAATTGCCTCAATAGTTGCGTTATATTCAATTGAAAAAATGGCGCAGATTGCAAAAAAACGGAATATTGTGCTAGTTGCAAGTTTTGCTGCAATTATAATTTTGGGAATAGGATATCTAGATTTTAAAAAAATAGATTACGAGCATGAAAGAGAAGCCATACAACTAGCACTGTTTCTGAACGGTTTGGATGGTTCCATAAATGAGTTTGATTCAGAATCGACATTTGTAGAGACTGCTGCGTTTCATGTAGCAAAACTTCCAGATCTAAGCAGTACAATTGATCAAGGTCCAAAGGTCATTCCCTTCAAGGAAGGATCAATCAAGGAAGGAATCAAGAACGGTAGGGAGCGAAATCTTTCATATCTTGTAGTTGATAGTCTCAATACAAAATTAAATCGAAATCCAATTCTGAACGATGTGTTTTATCATGAGGAAAAATATCCCTATTTGGTGAAGATTTTTGATTCAAGCGAACACGGATACAAGTATCATGTCAAAGTTTTCAAAATAGATTACGGTAGATTTGATTCTATTTCTCAATAGGTTATTTTTTCTTGTTTAATTTTTTCATGTATTTTGTATTTAGGGTTTTGATAAAGTTGAGTGTTTCATGATTGATTAGATCCAAGTTAGGTATTACGCAATGCCCACCAATCACACCAGGATACATCTTTGGTCGATTGCCTAAAAATTTGTGAATTTCATCTGCAAAAGACCACATTTCATCATAGTTCACCCCATTGTTTATTGCAATCATGTTGCTTAGCTGGGCATACGTTATCAGCCAACCATAGTATGATGTGTCGCAGACTATCTTTGCAAGCTCAAGTGTGATTGGGCTGGTCATTCTTTTTGTTTTGACGCCACATTTTGAGAGGGTATTCTCATATGTTGTAGTGGCCCACTTTAGGTTTGGCGCATCTTTTTCAATTGCATAGAATTTTGCATATCTTTTCATGTCGTATAGCATTCTTTTGTGAACCCCCCTTGTGGCGCTATAAATAACAGGAATTGACAGTTTTTGCTGGAGTTTTTTTGTGGTGTTTGGCTCTATTGTGCTGTGTATGACCAATCCCTTTGGCTGGAATTGTTTTGCTAATGCAACTACATTTGGGATGAATTTTTTAGTAAACGGGATACAAACATGCAGAAAATCCGTTTCAAGATTGGCAAGCGATAGAAATTTTTTCTCATCCATCAAATCCTTGTTGAGATCATAGCCTGCAACAGGTTTTGATTTTGATAATAATTGCAGAATTGGACTGCCGATTTCCCCTAACCCCGCTACAATATCTTTATTTTTCTTCACAGATTATCTCCATGATAATTACATTTAGACCCATATTTATCACTAAATCTTCATTGTAATTAGAATTCCTTTTGAATTCCATTTCCAATTCATTTTAGCAACTAATTTTCCTAATTATTTTAAAAGAAGATGAAGATACTTATCGCAGTTAGACATGCGATATTTCATAATTTATTTACCTAGTGAGTAAACAAATCACATTGTTAAGAAAACTTCAATCACTAAGTAAGTACTTGCAAGTTTTTTCATCACCTATGGATGTGTTAAAGTTTAGAAAAGTGTACAAGAGTAATACAGACGGAAGTCCGGTCTCACTGAGAATTAAAGAAGCTAATCATAGTGTTCTTTGTAGGCCAAATACAACAGACGCTCAGGTGTTATGGGATGTATTTTATAGAAAATACGCAATTGCACCCATAAAACTTTCAGATGACGCAGTCATTTTGGATTTCGGATCGAATGTAGGTTATACAATGATTCATTTTGCGTATAACCATCCAAACGCACGTATTTTTGGCTTTGAAATGGATTATGATAATTTTCAACTTGCTAAAAAAAATCTCGAGAAATTAAACGATAGATGTAAGATTCATCACGCTGCAGTTTGGTATAAAGACGAGCAGATCAAATACGACGGGGAAAAAGCATGGGGATTTAGAATTATTGATGATGATAACATAAAGACAGATAAAACAATCATTGCATATACTCCAGAATCGATAATTAAGATGTTAGATTTGAAAAAAATTGATTATGTGAAAATGGATATAGAGGGAGCCGAAAAAAAAGTTCTAGAAAATTCCGATAAGTGGATACATGATGTAAAATCAATTAAAGTAGAAGTTCATCCACCAAACACAATGGAAGAATGTATTGAGTTACTAAAAAAGGTAGGATTTAACTGTAAAATACAGGACGATCTACCAAATGCCATCATAGGAATAAGATAGCTTTATCCAAACTTCTTTTTTGACATATAATCTAAGAGTTCTTTTTGTAATAGATTTATTTTTTCAATCTCTTCATCCGTAAGTTTCTCATTTTTTGAAAATTTTAATAATATTTTACTTAGTTCTAATTGTAGATCTAGAATTTTTTCTGTATTAATTAGCATCCTACGCATGTGTGGATGGGATTCAAAACCAATGTCAGCCTCTGCTTTATAGGCTGCACTTTTTTTGGTATGGATGTATCCAATTACAATCAATACTGGAATAGCTATACTTGCTATAATCAACACATATGATGCAAATGATGGAAATACATTCTTCAGAAGAGGTATTTTTTCTATTGCAAGATAATATGTCGTAACCATTGTATTTATTGCAGCAAATAGGAATGCAAAATAAATTGACCAGCCTTGTCTAAAATAAAACCAAGAACGGAAGATCAGATTCTGTTTCATGATAATATTTTTTAATTCAGGTATATAACATCAATGAATAAATCATATCATAAAAACCAGTATTAGCTACAGTCATTGTTCAAAGACATAAATTTTACAGTTTAGAGTAAATTTCATTGAAGGTATTAATCGCATCAGGTGCTGGCGGAGGAACTGCAAAGGGCAGAATAGGAAAATATTTTCATTTAAAAGAATTTGGTGAAGCATTAGCAAAATTTGGAGTAGAGTATAAACTAGTAGTGGAAACAGACTACGCTACAGGTTTTCCAAGCAAGAACATACGAGATTGGTTTCCATACAATCACAAATTCAAGAAATTAATCAAAGAATTCAAACCGGATGTGGTTTTTGTCGACAGGCAAGCACATTTTGGACTTCAGACTATCAAGGCAAAAATTCCTCTTTTTGTCTATCTTCGAGGCAATTATTGGATGGAGATTGAAATGGCCAGAAAGACCATTTACAAAGACCCAATAATGAGAGTCGTGCTTTGGTTAAGACACAGAATTGCCGAAAAAGTTTTTCGAGAGTGTGCCGGTGTTTTTATGACTGCTGACTATCTTGATGAGGTCATCAAAAAGCACCATCCAAACACAAAGACATATCATTTTCTAGAGGGCATTAACGCCTCGCATTGGTACCTTACAAATCAGATGAATCTGAAACATCCATGCGTTGGAATGTTACAGGATGCAAATTGGTGGGGAAAGACAAAGGAAATGTTGACTCTTGATAAAGTAATTGAGAATATGCCAGATGTCACGTTCTATTGGGCAGGTGACGGTCAATACAAAGACAAAATTTTGCCGGTTTTGGGCAAACACAAAAACTTTGAATGGTTGGGTTCGCTTGATTATCCAGATAAAGTAAGAGAATATCTATCTACAATTGATGTTTATGCACTACCTACAGGAATGGATACTACACCATTATCATCAAGGGAGGCTCAGCTCATGCAAAGACCGGTTGTAGCCACACGTATTGGCGGCATACCTGAAGTAGTGATTGATAAGAGAACTGGATTCCTTGTTGGTGAAGGCAATTACAACGAATGGATTGAAAAAATACGTATTTTGGTAAGTGATAAAAAACTGTCCAAAGAGATGGGGGAGGCAGCTCGCAATTTTATAATTGAGAATTATAATTGGGAAATAGTAGCAAAACGATTCATTGATGCTGCAGAAGAATATCTAAAGAAGAAAAACTAATTCAGTGTTTCTTCTGGCTTCATTTCTTTTGTAATGAACAGTCGATACCAGATCTCAAATGCTAGCAAGCCAAAAAACTTGTTCACATATCTTATCTCTAAATCTTCTTTTCTATCAATGTAAGAGTCAATCCAGGACTTATTTATCCATCCATCATCAACAATTCTGGAATTCAAAAGATATTTTTTGCATATTCTCTGTCCAAAATTTTTCCATAAATTCAATGTATTAACATTAAATCCAAGTTTTTCCATTGATACCAGTTTGTCGGTTTTATAGTTAGCAAGAAGCTTTCTCAATAGTAATTTTCCAGTATCCGTTTGCAAATCATATTTTGAGGAATTTGGTATGTGTGATGCATAAGAGATCATGTCTTTTGATAAAATTGGAGCTATTGCCCTTAATCCAAAATAGCTGTGTAACGCAGTATTAACTGGAAGAAAATTGTACAAAAGTTTTCCATTATAGTCAGCAAGCAACACCTGATCTAAAAGAGGTAAATCATTCTCAAAGTATTGTTTTAGTCTGTTGTATATCACATCCCATGAAAAGTTGGCTTTCTTGCCAAACAAGCGATCCTGATCAGGAACATTATCGCGCTCATGACACTGAAGATATGCTTTGATTTTTTCCAAGGGGGTAGAATCATCATTTGCCAAGCCAAGAAATTTTTTGTATCTAAATGTATAACCCCCAAAAAGCTCATCACCGCCATCCCCGGCCACAAGATATTGCGAAAGTGTCTTTGCTTTTTTTGTCACATAATACCAATGCAGATCCCAAAAAGGCAAGCCGATTATACTGATAGCTTTTGGAAGTTCAGCCAGATAGTTTTCTACAAATATGATGTTATGGTTTATTTGCAGCTCGGACGCTATTTTTGCAGCTGCTGGAGTTTCATCCACGCTATCTGCAAATTTAATCGATATTGCTTCAATTTCATTTGGGATTGACTTTCGTAATACACTTGCGGCAAGGGTAGAATCAACACCGCCACTCAAAGCAATTGCTATTTTTGCATCTTTTGATTCAATTTTGTTTCTGATTTCATTCTCTAGTGTCTTTTGGATAAAATCAACAGATGGATTAGAGTTGGTTGGCGCAAAATCTTTGCTTGTTAATTGCGGTAAAAGCGGTTTTTTTGTTGGATCATATCTGAGTGTGAGGATGTTAACTATTGACTCTGCGTTTGGACTAGTGCTAATTTCCACCGCGACCTATTCCCCGATATATGACTCCGGCTTTTTTTGCAGAGTGTGTATTAATTATTCCCCGAGTATCAATTACTATCGGGTTTTTCATTTTAGCAGTAAATATCGATGGTTCCAGATCATGAAATTCTTTGTGAGCAGTTATTAGAACCACGGCATCTGCGCCACTAATTGCGTCAATGAAATTATCCGCAGTTTTTATCTCAAAGACATTTGTGGATTTAAAATACGGATCATAAATTCTGATTTGGGCTCCTTCCTCTTGCAATTTTTTAATCACAGGCTCTGCAGGAGTTATCTGTACATCTTTTACATCTGGCTTGTACGACACGCCAAGAATAGTGATTTGGCTGTTGGATAGATCTTTTCCGACTTGTTTTAGTCCGTCTTTTACAAGGGATGTGACATGTGATGCCATGCCGTCATTGATTTCTTGACTTAGTGCTACCATCTTTAGTAGATTATTACCAACTATGCTGGCAGAATGGAGTATTTGTGTGGAATTAACAGGCAAACATGGTCCACCAACACCAGGTCCAGGGTAATGAATCTGGAAATTATATTTTAGATCTGCTGCTTCCAATACTTTGAGTACGTCTATTCCCAATTTCTCACACAGAATTGCAAGTTCATTTACAAAAGCAATATTGATGTAACGAAATACGTTTGTAGTCAGCTTTACGGCATTAGCGGTTTTACAATCTGGCATTTTTACTAGTTCTACTGGAAAGACATGTTTGTAAATCTCATAAATCATGTTAGTAGTTTTTTCATCTAATCCTCCAACAAGTCGCGGTAAATGCTTGAAATCTTTTAGAATCTCTCCAGGATTAGCGGTTTCCGGACACACCCCCAATGCAAAATCATTTCCAAGAATTTTATTTTTTTCTTGTAATATTTTGGCAAATGTACCTTCTATGAATCCAGGTTCTACTGTGCTCTCTACTATAACTAGAGTGCCTTTTGTAACAAGTTCGCTAAGCTTTTTTCCAACGGATTCCAGCGCATCATAGTTTGGATTTTTATTTGAATCCATTGGGGTCGGAAGAGATAACAAAATCACATCTGCTTTTGGCACAACAGATTCAAGGCTTGTAGTTGCTGAGAATTTTTTTTCCTTCATAACTTTGGCAAATATCTCCGCATAGCCAGGTTCGTCTTTGAGTGGAAACTCTCCAGAATTTATCATGTTAACTAGGTTTGCGTTTATATCAACACCAATTGTTGGTAGTCCAGAATTTGCAAATGATAATGCGGTTGGAAGTCCAATTCTGCCAATGCCAACGACACCGATTTTGATTTTACCTGTTTTTAGTAGCGTTGTTATTTCTGGCAGTCCTTTTGACATTATTTGTATTGGGTTTTCATCAAAGCTCAATTTTCATTACCTTTTTTCTAAATTTCATTGCTCCTACTTTCAAACAATTATTAAGTTTATCAAAGATTATGTTAAAATTTAAAAACACTGCAAAAGAGAATTCATTTGTTTTATGATAAAATCAGTAATAACGGCAGCTGGAAAAGGAACTAGACTTCTTCCGATCACAAAAGAGCTTCCAAAGGAAATGATGCCAATATTCTCAAGAATGTACAGTAATGATAGGGTGGTGATACCATTATTGCAATACATCTTTGAGCAGCTATATTCAATGGAATTAAGAGACTATTGTTTCGTGGTTGGTCGCGAGAAAAGATCCATTGAAGATCACTTTACACCTCATGAAACTTATCTTCGGGAATTATCCAGCAAGCATAAATCATTAATTGCTGGATTTTACAAAAAACTGGAAAACTCACATTTAATCTGGGTTAATCAGAACAAGCCAAGGGGTTTTGGCGATGCAGTATTAAGAGCAGAACGCTATATTGGAAAAGACGATTTTATTGTTCATGCAGGCGACGTAGTAATAATTAGTAAAACAAAGCATCCAATTATGAGATTAATTGAAACTGCAAGATCTGATCCTTCAATAAGTGCAGTTCTTCTTTGCAAGAAAATAAAAGATACCAAAAGGTACGGAGTTCCAAAAATCAAACCACTCTCAAAGGGAGTGTATGAAGTAGAAGAAGTAGAAGAAAAACCAACAAAACCAAAATCAAATTTAGGATTGCTGCCAATGTACTTTTTCAAACCAGTTATTTTCGACTGCTTAAAAGAGATCAGTCCTGGAAAAGGAAATGAATACCAATTAACAGATGCAATTCAAAAACTAATAGAACATAACCATAGAGTTGTTGCAATTCCTCTGAACAATAATGAAACCGAATTAGATGTTGGGACTGTAGAATCATACAAAGAAACTCTTAATTTATCATATAAGATCGCATGATTTTTTAACATTTAAAAAATGTGTAAGACATGAAAATTGG
Organism: uncultured Candidatus Nitrosotenuis sp.; assembly: GCA_964616415.1. Classification (GTDB taxonomy): domain Archaea; phylum Thermoproteota; class Nitrososphaeria; order Nitrososphaerales; family Nitrosopumilaceae; genus Nitrosotenuis. Next base: position 79,574 of record CAZTUP010000001.1, read on the forward strand.
AATTATCGGATTAGGCTTTGTTGGACTCTCATTTGCTTCCGTACTTTCCTCAAAAGGTTACAAAGTAATAGGAGTCGATTCAGACAAGATAAAAGTAACTCAAATTTTGTCTGGTAAAGCTCCATTTCACGAACCAGATCTTGATCAGACATTACAGAAAGGCCTGAAAAACGGACTAGTTGTAACAGATGATCTTCATCAGACAGTCGAAACATGTGATTTGATTTTCATTACTGTCGGTACACCACAGCAAAAAAGTGGCAGCATAGACTTAGTTATGATAAAAACAGTCTCTGAAAAGATTGGAAAAATTCTTGCAAAGACAAAGAATGTTCCCACAATAATTATCAAAAGTACAGTAGTACCGGGTACAACTATCGATGTAGTCTTACCAATCTTAGAAAAACAAGCAAGGAAAAAAGTAGGGAGGGATTTCGGATTGATAACAAACCCGGAATTTCTAAGAGAGACAAATGCAGTACAGGATACCACACATCCTCATGTAGTAGTCATAGGAAGCTTTAATGATAAATTTACAAAAAAAGTTGAAAGATTCTATACCAATTTTCACTCAAATGTACCAGTCGTGAAAACAAATCATCAGACTGCAGAAATGATCAAATATGCGAATAACTCATTTTTGGCGACTAAAATTAGTTTTATCAATCAGATAGCCAAAATATGCGAAGCTGTACCAGGTGCAAATGTAGACGATGTTGCAAGAACAATCGGACTAGATCCGCGCATTGGAAATTTATTTTTGAATGCAGGGCCCGGATATGGAGGCTCTTGTCTTCCAAAAGACGTCAAAGCAATCATAGACTTTTCAAGACAATGTGGTGTAGATTCTCCGCTCCTTGGAGCTGTTGAATTAATTAACAACGAACAGCTGTTAAACATGATATCAATTATTAAAAAGAAGCTTGGTACGATCAAAGGAAAGACAATCACAGTGTTTGGGCTTGCATTCAAGCCAGATACGGATGATGTAAGGGATTCCGTATCAATAAAGATGATCGAACTATTGCTCAAAAAAGGAGCAAAGATTATTGCTCATGATCCAAAAGCAATCGAAAATACAAGAGTGATTTTTGATTCACGAATAAAATACACCGAGTCTATCAAAGACGCCTTAAGAGGAAGTCATTGTGCAGTAATAATGACAGCCTGGAAACAATATGCAAAATTAGACGATAAAGATTTCAAAATCATGAAGAAAAATCTAATCATAGATAGTAGAAGAATACTAGTAAACAATAATCTGAGTGCAGATTATCATGCATTAGGAATAGGAAAAAATGATAGTAAAAAACTTCATTAAAAAATTAGCTGATAAATTAGGTTATGAAATTCATAGAAAAACTACTCAAGAAGAAAATTTCTATTCAGATGATCTTAAAATTGTAAATTTCGTGAAGCCATATACTTTAACATCAAAAGAAAGAATTCTTGCACTAATAGAAGCAACCAGATATGTAATAAAAAACGACATACAAGGAGATTTTGTTGAATGTGGGGTTTGGAAAGGCGGATCAATCATTACTATGATAAAAATACTACAAGAAAATGATAGTAAAAGAGACATACATCTTTTTGACACATTTGCAGGAATGCCAAAACCTACAAGTAATGATAAAAACATAGCCGATGAAAAAGCTGGAGAGTATTTTGAGAAAACAAAAATTGATGATTCTAGCTCAAAATGGTGTTATGCACCCATAGATGATGTTAAAAAAAATGTCTACAGTACAAAATACGACAAAGAGAAAATTCATTTTGTTGTTGGAAAAGTAGAGGGAACAATTCCAGATAAAGCCCCAGAGAAAATCTCATTGTTACGTCTAGATACTGACTGGTATGAATCTACTAAACATGAATTAACTTATCTATTTCCAAGATTAAGTAAAGGCGGAATCATCATAATTGATGATTATTGGTCTTGGAAAGGCTCAAAATTAGCAACTGATGAATATTTTTCTCAGAACGACATTCCGATTTTTCTTAAAACTATAGACATTTTTGGTGGAGTAATTGGTGTAAAAATTTAATTTAAATGTAGAATGATCAGGTAAATTCCTTCATAATTGAAACTAGCGACTCTACAGCGACATCGTTAGTTAGATTTTTCATTGTGTATTCTCTTCCTGCCCTTGCTATTTCTTCCCATTTTGAATTGTTAGGATCACTGATAAACTCCTCAAGTTTTTTCTTGTAATTTTTCTCATTAATGAAAATCGCATTTTCTCCATCCTTGAATCCGAGTATGTCTGCTCGATTTTTTTCGGTAACCTCCATAAAGGTCAGACATCCTGCAGCAGTACTTTCCCAGTATTTGATCACAGGGTACAGAGAATGAGCTGCTACTGATCCGGCATACTTCATTAATAATAATGGATATTTGTCATTAACATATTCATGTTGTAATGTGGTAGTATAATCGACATATGGCAGCTTTATGCACATGGTTCTTAGTTTGTAATGTTTGTACAAACTCATTTCTCCCTTAAATCGCATCAGACGCTCAAACATTTGCGTACTCAGTTTTGTACTGGCCGCAGCTCCAGAGCACAAAATCTTATTTTTTATTCTCTGTGAGAAAGGAGTTACGCTCTCATATAATGAGGGTTCAACTCCGTATATTATGACCTTGTATTTGAAAGTCTTTGGATAGTATTTGTAAAAGAAACTTTCCGGTAAATATCCAAAATAATGATCAATTTTGTATTTTTCATGATATTGGATCTTTCCTTTTGCTACGGCATCATGTGCATCGTTAATTCTACATATTACTGGAATATCCAAGTTGTGTATGCCAACCAGTTCATCAGGACTACCCCATGGGTGGTTCTCCCATAACAAAACAATATCAAAATTATTTTTGAGCTTAGATGTATCAAATTTTTGTTCTGCTGGAAAATAAGAAACTTCAAGATCAGGATGTCTTCTCAATGCATTCATGAAAAAATGATAATATGTTGTGGCCCAAGCTTTGCCGGACATGTATGGATTTGATGCTTTGTAGATGAACGCAATTCTGATTTTCTGTGACATGTTATTCCTTATCATTTCATGTTAACAATATTATTTTAACCAACAGTAAGCACAGCCATTTTTTGAAAGATTATCATTGCAATACAACTAAATTATATTTTAGACAAATGAATAAGCCAAATACATTCACATCATAATTGTAAGATTCCTTTAATTACTGCATGTCATGGTTGAAGCTTGTGAATTTTCTAGTTACCGGTGGAGGCGGGTTCATTGGAAGCCACCTCATAGAGGAATTGGTAAAACAAGGTGATGATGTAACAGTAATTGACAATTTCACTACTGGAAAAAAAGAAAATCTTGCCAAGGTAATCAACAAAATCCATCTATACGAAGGAAGCATCAATGATTTTGATCTTTTAAAGAGCCTCATCAAAGGAAAGGATGGAATATTTCACCAAGCGGCGTTGGCATCTGTCCAAGAATCATTTGCAAGGCCTCAAGAATATCAAATGGTGAATGTAGGGGGAACCAAAAACATTCTACAGCTTGCAAAAGAGTTTGGCGCCAAAATAGTGTATGCTAGCTCATCAAGTGTGTATGGCAATCCAGTAAAAATCCCAATACATGAGGATGATCCAAAAAATCCGATAAACCCATACGCACAAACAAAATTGGATGACGAGCATCTAGCATCAGAATATGCCAAGATGGGTGTACGTGTCATAGGTTTGAGATACTTTAACGTATTTGGAGAAAGGCAGTCAGAGCAATATGCAGGAGTAATCAAGAAATTCGTCAAACGCGTACGCAATAACGAGCCGCCAACAATCTACGGTGACGGAAGTCAAACAAGAGATTTTGTCTATGTAGGCGATGTCGTAAGGGCAAACATTCTTGCAATGAAAAGCAATGTTGATCATAGCTTTTTCAACATAGGTACAAACACCAGCATTTCTGTTCTAGAGCTTGCAAATCTAATAGTTTCAGCCTTTGGATCAAAGCTAAAACCAATCCATGCAGCGCCATTGCCAGGAGATGTGCAGATAACTCAGGCAGACATCTCCCATGCAAAAAAAATGCTTGGCTGGGAGCCAAAAACAGAGATCAGGCAGTGGCTGCAAGATACCATAGCTGCCAAAACTAACCTAGACTCTATAACAAATTAACAAAACAAATTTTATGCAAACCATTACGGTTATTGACTGATGCGACTGCTAATAGCTGGTGCTAGCTCCAAATTATTTCATTTGAACGAATTTGCCGATATGCTAAAAAATTTCGGAGTTGAATCCAAAGTGGTTTTTGATGCACAAATCTACGATGGTTTTCCTAGCAGAAAAATTCAGAACTGGTTTCAAACAAAAACCAAATTCAACGATCTAATAAAACAGTTCAAGCCAGACGCGATATTCATTGATAGGAACAGACATTTTGGCGTAGCTGCTACAAAGACAGGCATTCCACTGATCACACATATCAGAGGAGATCACTGGAAAGAAATGGAAATGGCCAGACAAACATTGTACAAGTCAATTCCAAAAAGATTCGTTCTCAAAAAATGGGAAGAAATGGCAGAGCAATGCTTTGAAAAATCCGATTTAATGTTGCCAATATGCAAACATCTTGAAAACATTGTAATCAAAAGATACCCAACAAAAAATGTTGCTACACTATACCAAGGAATAACACCATCACGATGGTATCGCGCAGACGGAATGAATCTAAAACATCCATGTATAGGTTTGCTCCAGGGGGCAGTTATTTTTGAGAAAGCAAAAGAAATGCTGACGCTAGAACAAGTTCTCAAATCACTTCCACATGTCACATTTTACTGGGTTGGAGATGGCCCGTATCGTAATTATGTGCTAGATAGGCTAAAAAAATATGATAATTTCAAGTGGCTTGGTGCCCTTTCATATCCAGACAAGGTCAGAGAATATCTCAGTGAGATAGACATCTATGCACTAGTAAGCGGAATTGACATGTCTCCACTCACTTTGCTTGAAGCGCAACTAATGGAAAAACCAGTCATAGCTACAAGGGTTGGTGGGATTCCAGAATTAATGAAAGATTCAGAAACTGGATTTCTAGTTGAAAAAGGCAATTCCCAAGAACTAGTTGATAAGATCAATATTCTTCTAGGTGATACTAACAAATCAAAAGAAATGGGAAAGGCGGGGAAAAAATTTGTCACGGAAAACTTTAGTTGGGATGTGATCAGTAAGAGATTTTTACAGATAATTAAAGAGCATATTGGTTAGTGATTATTTTTTTCCAGTCACGCTGATGCCGCTTTCTATTTCCTTGAATGTAATAATTTTGATTTTTGATTCTTTGAACCATTTACGCACTTCATCTGGCGTATGTCTATAAGCAAACTTTGGAGAGTACCAATCAAAATTAACTCCCACGCTTCGCTCGAAATTGCCAGATTCGTCCCAAAAACATTTTAGAAAAGTCCAATAGACAAAGCGCTGAACATCATATGTTCCCGCCTTTACTCCAAGAATTGGAATATCACGAGGAATTGTGATCTTTCTTTTCACCTCAGAGAGGCTTTTTCCAAGATACGTCATGTCTTTTGAAAATTCTATGCATTCGTTTACAGTCATATTAGTGGTGATGTTTCTCACATAATCATCAACATATTCCCTTATTGGTGCCTTTTTCTTGTAGACATAGATGGATATGTGTCCATCGTCTTTGAGAAACTTTGTCAGATACTTGAACGAGGTTGCAGTATTCTTTGTGTGATGTAAGACCTGATCTGAATAAACAAAGTCAAAGAATTTTTTTCTAAACGGTAGTTGTCTCAGATCTGCCTGGAGAAAATGAATATTTGGGAGATTGCCATATTTTTTGTAAGCAAAATCAATACTTTGGCTTGCATCTAGAGCAAAAACTTGGGAGTCAGGATTTGCCGAGAGGAGCTTTGCACTGTTTCCTATTCCAGTGCCAGCATCAAGAATTGTAGATTTTGTGTTTAGGAAATCATTGAATTTTTTGAGCGTTTTCCATTCATATCTTTCTAAAAACCAGTTTGTTTGGAATTCAATCCAGTCCTTTGCATGATGATTTTCATGGTGATGTCGCCATTTTGCAGAAAAAGCATCCTCTGTCTTAACAAAGTCTTTTGTTTTATCTATGACAAATCTCGGAACACCATTAGAGATACTAAACTTGTGTTTGTTACGACAAACAAGTATTCCACTGTTAATTTCATCTCGTGTTTTTTTGGCATTCTTAACAGTAAATTCCGTACCACACACAGGACATGCAAGATACAAAATCAAACTGGATTTCATGATTATTTCTGCAGTTTTTCTCGTTTAATAAAAACCAATGAAGGACTGCAGCTATTTTTTGTATAATTCAAGGTATTGAGGTAAAAGTGCATCCCAGCTGAAATTTTTGATGATAAATTCATGGGCCTTTGTACTTAGTTTTTCCCTCAAATCCTTGTCTGCAAGTAATCTGTTTATTGCATCGGTGATCTGTTGCGGATCATTTGGAGACACCAAAAGGCCATTTTCACCATGCTGAATTATTTCCGGCATTCCCCCAACATTTGTAGCTATTACAGGTATGCCAAGATAGAATGCTTCCTTAATTACCTGCGGTATGCTTTCCATTCTAGAAGGCAAGACAACCAAGCTTGATTCACTCAATCTAGTCATTGCTTCCTTCCAAGTCACATTTGTACAGTATACAACATTGCCATTGATCTTTGACTCTATACTGCGTAGAATGTCAGTTCCTTTTTCATAGCTGTCCCTTCCCACATATGCAATTTGGTTTTCTTTTTTTGGGATTGCTGTAATGTCTTTGAATTTGCTGGTGTCAAGTGGTGCCGGGAGATAAACAAAGTCCAATCCAAGTTTTTCTTTGTAAGTTTTTTGAACAGATTTTGAATCAGTTGTCAGAATGTCTGCAAGTTTTAGAATTTTTTCTTCTGTTGAATTAACAACAGAACTAGTTGTATCAGAGTGTAATGCATTAACTTGCTCTGAATACACTCCATGAACTGAGAGGATTTTTTTCTTTGCCTTGACGAATTTCATCACGATTGCAGATGGGACATTCCAAGCGTGTACAACGTCATATTTTTCCCCATCAAAAATCGCTTTGAGCGCACCAAATAACGCAAAGCTCGGATTTTTGAGATTCTTGATTGGAATATGCGGCACTTGCATTAGTTTTACATCAAAGCCATTTTCTCGTAGTTTCTCTGCAACTCTAAATGCGTGACCTCCTATCCCCCCTTCATAACGAGGAGAAATGAAAAGAATCTTCAATGAATCAAAATTGAATATATGATTTTAAAAGGTCTTGGATGAAATCTACTGCAAGGCCTGTGATGCTTCATGCATCATCTGGCTTTTTGCACAGCCTGCTGCAAGCTCGTCACCCTTTCCTCTTCTCATCAATCCTCGGTACAAGCCGTCTTCTAGCTTTACTCCTTCACGTTGCTCCCATTCTTCCACAGTGATAGAGTATTTCTTTTGGATTCTGTCTCTGTACCATTCCGGAATTACATTGAATGCACAAAACGGAATGATTCTAAGGTCTGGTGTAACATAATGAATGTCACATCTTTGGAGTCTTTCCAAGTCTTCATTGTATTTGTCTTGAAAGTGCATCATACCAAGGAATAATCCTTTGACATGCCAAGAACCAACTGAATCAAATGATCTCTTCATTAGGATGTTTCCAAACATCTTTGCCAAGTCAAGACCCGCTGGTTGCTTCTTTTTATCAATAAATCCAGAGAGCTTTCTTACCACCTCTAGCATTGTAAAGTACTTGTTCTTGCCAGATCGGATTTCTTCTGCCTTGTCTTCAAATAATTCAAGCATTCCTTGAATGTCTGCAAATCTTGGCAATGGGACAAACTTTTTGGTCTCTGCGTCTTCAAAGACATAAGTGCCTGCACCACATGCAAAGTGAATCGATAATTCGTATTTTGGCTTGCTAGAGAATGCCTCAATTACGTTTGTTAGTGGCATGCAACTTGGGACTGGGAACCAATCATCAACTGTGACCTCACCGCCAGTCTGTTCTTCAATTCTTTGTATGCAATCAGGAATGGTGATTCTGTACTTTTCACGCTCGGTTTTACCCATTCTTCCAGTTAATGATACTGGCTGGAAGTTTACTGCATGGACAATATCCATGTTCTTTTGAGCATATCGAATTATTCCGCCTAGTTCATGATCGTTAATTGATTTGATAACTGTTGGAACGAAAACAACTGTTGTGCCAGTCTTTCTGCAGCTGTCCAGTGCATAAGGAATCTCCCAGTGGTTCTTTGGGTTTGTTCTTGCAGTGACGCCATCAAAGCTCAAATAGAGATTGTTGCATCCTGCCAGTCTTACCTCTCTTGCTGCCTCTGGGTCCATTGCATGTCTTATGCCGTTTGTGTTCATCTGGACATGCTCGACTCCTTCCTGTTTCATTATTTTTATAACATCAGTGATATCATCTCGAAGCATTGGCTCGCCGCCAGTAATTTGCATCGAGTTTCCTGGGATTGGTCTCTCTGATCGTAATGTCTTCATCATTGCACGAACTTGGTCGTGTGATGGTTCGTACATGTATGCGCCTTCAAGGCCCTTTTTTACATAGAAAAAGCAGTACCAACATGTCAGATCGCATCTGTTGGTAACTATCATGTTTGCAAGACCGCTGTGTGATAGGTGATTAGAACATAAACCGCAGTTATTCGGACAAGAACATTTCTCAATCATTACGTTTGGTGCGTGTGCGCCTTTGCCATCAGCCCAATAGGTGCTGAATTTTTTGTACATTTCATAAGAACCAAAGTACAGTTCTTCGCACTCGCCGTGTGTCGGGCATGTTTTGCTCATAAAGACGCGTCCGTCTCGCTCAAAGACCTCTGCATCCAAGATCATGTTACAGTCAGGGCAGATGCTCTGAGTGAATCTAATGGTGGATTTCTTTCCAAGGCTCTTTGCTGTATTCTTTGAGAGCTGAATTAGCGACATGTACTGTTGAGTTTTTTCCAATATGCTATTTAATGTATTTCCCACTCTGCCCCGTGTGATTTAGTAGATAGATCCGTTAGGTGTTTAAATACTGAAAAACCGCGAGTAGATCTGATGAGTATTTCAGATAACACTCGCAAGTCACTTGAAAGAATTGGGCTGACCAGCTATGAGATCAGAACATATTCATCGCTGCTAAAGGGTGGTGAGCTGACAGCATCCGATCTGAGTCAAAAGTCAGGCGTACCATATTCCAAAATCTATGAGGTGTTAGGATCACTTGAGGAGAAGGGGTGGATCGGTTCGGATGATTCAAGGCCCACAAAATATTTTGCAAAATCCCCATCCACTGCACTAGAGGTAACAAAACAAAAGGCAGAATCAGATTTTAAAGAAAACGAGAACATTGTGTTGCGCGAGCTTGTACCATTATATGAGAAAAGTGGCGTTAGTGAGAGGCCAGACATATGGGTTTTGTCTGGAATTATGAACATTGCCTCAAAAATTCTTGAAATGGTTGATTCCTGCAGAAATGAGGTTTTAATAGCACTACCAAAGGCAAATGAAATACTAGTAAAGCAGGCCTTGCCAAAACTGCGCCAGCTTCACGACAAGGGCGTGGTAATCACCATTCTAATGTCAGATGAAATGGATCGCGAATCACTAAAGGCATTATCCAGGGTTTCCACGGTAAAGGTGAAAAAGGGATTGTTTGGCGGCGGCATTATTTCAGACAAGCGCTATGTGGTGATATTGCTTGGGCCAATTAACGAGTCCTCAGAGGGAGAAGCTGTAGCAATCTGGGCAGATCATGCAGGCCTTGCTGTTTTTGCAAGAGAATACTTTGAATATTTGCTCAAAGATGCAAAGAGTGTCTCATAATGGACTCTGTAAATGACGAAGTGTTGTTTGTTGGAACTGCCGAAGCAGAACATGTAGAAATGTATCTCAAGGCAATTTGGCACATCAAAGAGAGAAGTGAGCCAGTCAAAATCAGCACCATTGCCAAGATGCTCAATGTGAGGCAGCCAAGCGTGGTTCAGATGCTAAAAAAGCTAAATGAGCAGAATTTGGTCAACTACAGCAAGGCAGGTGTTTCTCTAACAGAAGGCGGGGAAAAAGTAGGATCCAGTATGATGAGAAACAGCAGACTATTGGAGGTTCTCATGGACAGTGCACTCAAGGTAGAAATTGATGAGGAGATGGTTTGCGGAATTGAGCATCATATGAACAGACAATTCACGGATGCGCTATGTACGATGCTAAAGCATCCTCGCAAATGCCCACATGGTCACGAGATCCCGCCAGGATCGTGCTGCTCTGCTTAAAGTTATATCATAGAATGCCTAGTTACCAAACATGGCGTGCTTTTGCGGCTGCAAGACATTTGTAAAAGACGCATATGGATTCAAGGTAGGATGTGTTAACTGTACACATGGTCCTCAGAATCATGATGACGAGTTCAGAATGGCTTCACGTAAAAATGAAAACCAGAGTCAAAAACGCGACGTAGACTTTGGATAAAATTACTCTCCGATGATTTTGACTAGAACTCTTTTTGGCCTCATTCCATCAAACTCTCCATAAAATATCTGCTCCCAAGGTCCAAAGTCTAGATCGCCACTAGTTATTGCAACGGTAACCTCTCTTCCCATGATTTGGCGTTTTAGATGTGCATCTGCATTATCTTCACCAGTGTCGTTGTGTTGATATTGATCTATTGGTTCATGTGGTGCTAGTTTTTCAAGCCACTTAGCATAATCCTTGTGCAGGCCTGATTCATTGTCATTTATGAAAACACTCGCAGAGATGTGCATTGCATTTACAAGGCACAGTCCTTCTTTGATTCCACTTTTTTTGACCAGCTGTCTTACCTGAGGTGTCAGATTAACAAATGCAACTCGAGTTTTTGTGTTAAACGTAAGATATTCAGTTAATGACTTCATGTTGTTTTTCTAAATAATTTTTGGATTAAAGTTTTTACGGATTCAATAGGTGCAGGCTCAGAACTCAAGATCTACATCATTTGGAATCAATGGGATAAGGTCATCAACGCCTACGAATCATCATACTGGAAAGGGATTTTTAAAAGAAGCTTGATAAAAGGCACAAAAATAGCATAAAGAAAATGGTTGCAATTGATGCGTCAGCCTCACTTGAAAGCTTTAGGAGATTTGTCATAGCTAGCACATGCAGTTCATACATGCCACGCAGCTATATCGAGGACCCAGAGGTATTTCCAGAACGAGAGGAATCACTTGGCTCAATCTACGTAGAGGCAGCAGACAAGGTAACATTAAAGAAAATTCGAGACATTACATTTGTAAATGCAAGAGACGTCTTGGGAATAATCTACAATTCCAAGAGCGGCAACACCACGCTAAAGTGGAGGCAGTTAAGGAGAAGGGGAGGCAAGGTTACTGGCGAGGCATCATCAAACTCACTTGTCAATTTGGCAGAAGGTGGAGTCATCACACCAGAATGGGTTGATAGCTACCTAAAGAAGAAAAACATGGAAAATACGAGCGCTGTATAATTATCACAGTACTATACACCAAACTCAATGATTACAAAAATTATCGATGATTCAACGGTATCATTTTTGGTTGAAGAGCCAGATGACTTGCTCACATTACGTAGAATAATAAAAAAACAAGACAAGATAATATCTGATACCACACGAGTCATAAAGCAAGACAAGGATTATTCCAGGCCTGATAGGGGTGAGCGAATCAAGATTCGCATATCACTAGAAGTTGAAAAAATCGCGCTAGATGCAGTATTTGACAAGCTACGAGTTCATGGAACCATAATAGAGTCAACTAATGAGGCAGTATCAAAAGGAGTCCATCATTCGCTTTTGATAAGAATTGGAGATTCATTTAATGTCGTAAAAAGAAAATGGCAACAAATTGAGCTCAAACTGATAAAAAGTAAAGACGAGAGTTTTGGTTTTGTTTTGATTGCAATAGACAAAGGCGATTGCGGTATTGGTAAGCTGAAAGGAACACATCTTGAATTGATGCAAAACATGTATTCCGGATCTAGTGGAAAACAGTACAAGACCAACTTTAACATTCAGACTTTTTTTGAAAATGTTTCAAAAGCACTTGAAACCATACTAAAAGAAAACGATGGAATTGTGATTTTTGGCCCAGGTGAGACAAAAAGACAATTTGCCAATTTTTTGGCAAAAACCCCAATTGCAAAACTGCACAAAATAGAGACAGTGGATGGAATTGATTCTGGTGGGGAAGATGGGATTTACGTATTCATCAAATCAAAATCCATGCAACAAATACTGGGCCAAAGCAAGCTTGCCAAGGTGTCATCCATACTAGAAGAGGTGATGATACGAGCAAACAACAAGAGCCGGAAATTTACTATGGGTTTTGAGGAGACAAAAAAGGCAAATGAATTTGGCGCAGTGGAATCGCTAGTTTTCTCCGAGAAAATCATCCAGACTCATGATGAAGATGAAGTGGTAGAATTTCTAAACGATGTTGAATCCAAAGGAGTCAAGGTGTATGCATTGGATGCATCAACTGACATTGGCCTCCAAGTATCAGGTCTTGGAGGAATACTATCGTTGCTCAGATTTGCAGTTGACACTTAGTTTGTAGAGTCAACTAACCACTGCAAATATGGCTTATTTAGATCCTTTACTGCAAGCTCTGCAATTTCTGGAACCTTGTATGGATGTGTTTTTTTGATTTGTTCTTTTAGTTTTAGCTTGTTTTTTTGTGTGGTTTTAAAGACTGCCAGAAATTCATCGGCATTTTCAACTTTGCCTTGCCATGAATACACTGAAGATATTTTTGTGATATTGACACATGCTGCAAGCCTTGAGCGCACAAGCTTGTTTGCAATTTTTTGAATTGACTTTTTGTCTGGATACGTAGACAGTATTACCACTCCTTTCATAGCAAACGATAAATGGGCGTCATTAAAAAAAGTAGCAATTAATTTGAATTTAGATTTTTTATCACAGAATGCCATAATCTATGTTTTGATGGCTTGGGGAGTCATACTTGGTGTAACCAAGGCACTCAAGCTGGACAAGCATGGGTTTGAGATAAAACCATACAGTCTCACATACAAAAACACCCAAGTACAAACAGTGCTCACCAAGGTTTTGGGAAGAACACGAAGAGGGATACGGATATTTGCCGATGTAAGCGTTGTTGCTGGCTTTGTAATGATGGGATTTGGCTTTTGGTTTTTGATTGACAATGTAACCAAATTCTTTGACAAGCCAGAAGAATTTTCAGAGTTGACGGTTTTGATTCCAGGTGTTACGCTTACCTCATCTTCTGCAATTTTGTATTTTCTTCTGTCAATTCCAATTGTACTTGTAATTCATGAGGGAGCGCATGGAATAGTTGCAACACTTGAAAAAATTCGAATCAAGACAGGTGGGTTTGCAATTTTTATTGCAATGTTTGCAGGATTTGTCGAGCCAGACGACGAGGAATTCAACAAGGCAAAAAAAATCTCAAAGCTTCGAGTAATTGGTGCAGGGGCTACATCAAATGTGATATTTGCGCTGGTACTTGGCGCCATACTGCTTACAAATCCGTTTTTTGCAATCATTGTTCCAGAACCAATACGAAGCTCATTTTATGAAATCCCTCAAGGAGTAAACATTCTAACCATAATGCCTGAAAGTGGTGCTCAAAAAGCAGGACTGCAAACAAATGACATCATCACGGCAATTAATGATATTCCAATAGTGACACCTTTTGACTTTACAAAGATAAAGCTGACACCGGGAAGTATTGCATCAGTTACTGTTTTGCGGGATGGTCAAAAAATCACACACCAAGTGGAGATAATGCCATCACCTGATGATCCAACAAAGGGCCTAATCGGAATAACTCGCGACAATTCAGTATCTTACAAGCCAATCTACAACTTTATCGAATGGAAAAGTGCTGAGCTTTCAATGTTTTTACTGTGGCTTTGGATGATCTCATTTTTTATTGGAATAATCAACATGCTTCCTTTGCCAATACTTGATGGCGGTAAATTCATTCATAGTATAATTGACAAGAAACTCTCAGACGTCATGGTAAATCGCACAATGTGGGCAATTTACGGATTTACCTTTGCTTTGTTTGGCCTAAACATCGCATTATCATACTTAAAGTCAGGCTGGTTTACAATCTAGTAATTATCGTTAAATTTGGGCTTGAGAAACCAACCCCATGAAATGCAATCGGTGTGAAAATGTCGCAGTTTATTCCAGAAAATATTCAGGCGAAAGCCTTTGCTCAGAGTGTTTTTCAAATGCCATTCTAAGAAAGACTGCAAAGACCATTTCAAAATACAATATGATTCAGAATAATGAGTTAGTTTGTGTTGCAGTCTCTGGAGGAAAAGATTCCCTTGCTTTATTGCATGTATTATCAAAAATGGCAAAAAATCACAACTTTAGAATTCATGCCATAACCATAGATGAGGGAATCCCAGAATATCGTAACGAAGCATTAGACATAGTCAAAGTATTTTGTGAAAAGCTTGGTGTTTCCCACACCACATATCCCTACAAGGAATTATTTGGATTGACTTTGGATGAATCGCTAAAACAAAACGAAGAGGATAGGTTGTCCTCATGTTCAATTTGTGGTACATTTCGAAGACGTGCAATGGATCATGCTGCAAAACAAATTGGTGCAAACGTTATTGCGACAGGTCATAATCTAGATGATGTCTTGCAAACATTTGTCATAAACACCTTGTCTGGTGACACTAACAAAATTGGTTGGATGGACCCAGATACTTCTGAGAATTCTCTGAGAAAAATCAAACCATTTTGCGAGATTTATGAATCAGAAATTGTATTTTATGCATTTACTAATGAGCTGCCGTTTCAGAGTGAGCCATGTCCTCACATGAATGAAGGAATTAGGACTGAGATTCGTGAATTTCTAAACAAATTAGAAAACAGTCACAGTGGAATAAAAAACAGTATGTACCGATCCGTCCTAAAGATCTCACAAACCATGAAAGAAACAAACTACAAGCAAAGAATCAAGTGTTCAAATTGCGGCTCAGAGTGCACAGGTAAAATTTGCTCTGTGTGCAAGATGATTGTTGATCTACAAGACTAACCTAATGCAAATATAACATTACATCATTATACAATATGGTAGTAGGTAGGATCGGGGCGCTAGCCGTGCCCTTTTCTGAAACCGGCTCTATGCAGAGGTCAGTAACTGCTGGATAAATTTCCAGATGGATAGTTCCCGCTTGATGTACTGAAATGAAATCACGCCGAAGCGGGTGGATGCAGGCATGTGGTCGTCCGAAGGGATGATCTTAATGTCGAATTGCCGAAATGGATGAGGTCCGGGAGGGAGCAATCCTAAGGCAAAGTATTCACGCTGCTTCGTCAACGTGGCGGATCTTGTACATCCTGAGATGGGGCTACTCGTCTGGATTGGAACTGGCAGATCTACTACCATTTGATATATTAGCATTAAAGCCGGATCAAAAATATGGATGGATTATTTTTGGGGCCAAAAAGAAATTATGAAGAGTTTAAGAGGCAAATTCCCGTTCAGGTCTTTCCAATATTTGACTCGCTAAGAGAGTACTGTATGTCGTTAGGCAGTAATGTAGTTGAAGATGTTCGCGCTCACAGAGTGGTTTTTGGTAAATCGCTCTCATTTAGATGGTTTGTAGATTTAGAGCCAGAAGGCAATTCCATAATTATAAAGATTCAACGAGACAGAAAAGAGCCATTCAAGACTATCACCATAAAGGACGAATCAAGATTAGATGAGCTCAAAAAGGCAATTTCTGATGCATACAATACTATACGCTAGTACAACACTTCAAACTTGGCAAATTCGCCTTTGAATTTCTCATTTCGTATTTCCACATCTTCAACTCGCGCATTTGCAGGACCTGCATGACACCACTCTACAACAGCACTGACATCTAGATCTTCTCCCTCAACTATTGCTTCAACTCGTCCATCCTTTAGATTTCGAACCCAACCTGTTGCATGATTTTTTTTTGCCGTTACCTTCATTGCTTGACGAAAAAAAACGCCTTGTACCTTACCTGTAACAAAAAGGTGCACGCGCTGTTTTGCCATTTAGAAATAACTCGTTTTGGTATTAATCAATTTTAGGGTAGAAAAATTGGATTATACTCTGTCCTTGACTCGAGCACGTCCAGTCTTTCTAGCTGCAATGCTTCCGACCTTTGCTCCTGGCGGTGCATTTCTTGAAACTGTTCCTCCACCACCCATGTGCTGGTGCCTTCCTCCTCCGTGTGGGTGAACATATGCAGCCTGAGCTACACCTCTAACTATTGGATATTTGTGGCCTTTTGATCTGTATCGTCTCCATTTGTTTCCTGCATTAAGGAATGGTCTATCAGATGTTCCACCACCTGCCAATATTCCAATCATTGCTCGGTTTTTTGGATTCAGTGTAGTGAATCTACCAGACGGTAGTTTTAGAATTACACCATCAGCTCCATGTGAAAATACCGTTGCAGAACCTCCAGCGCTCTTTGCGATTGCGCCCCCATCTCCAAAGTGTTTTTCAACGTTGCATACTGTGGTTCCATCAGGAATATTTTGAATGCTAATTACATTTCCATTTGTGATATCTGCACTTAAGCCAAAATTGATTGTACTGCCAATAGTTGTTCCAAGAACTGCAGGAATCATAGAGACAGAACCGTCTTCGAAACGAACTCGGGCAAGCGGTGCATCTCGTCCTCTCTCATGAACCAGATCGATTACTTTGCCCATATGATCCTCTGCCAAGTCAAAATATGGGTATTTTGCAGGAGTCGTCTTTCCAGTTGTGGCTGCCCTAAATTGCATGCCTCCTCGGCCACGTCTTCTAACTAATGGTCGCTTACCCATTTTTGGTGATGGTTGGGACTTTGGATTTTAAGCTTTGTTTTGCATGGATCAAAAAGGCCAAAGATATAAAAAATACGCTGAGATTTCAAATCTATGAGCCAGAGCGCCCTTTCTCTTAAAGTACTTGAGGCATACACACGGGATGTCGGGCGTGGAGTAGCTCGAATTGATTATGATTCTATGGATACGTTAAATGCCTCAACTGGTGATGTTATTGAAATTAAAGGTAAAAGAAGGACCGTTGCAAAATGTCTTCCACTGTACCCATCAGATGAGGGCAAGGGAATTATCAGAATAGATGGGCTTGGCAGAAACAATGCAGGAATTGCGATTGGCGATACCATTACTGTTAGAAAGATAAAGGCAGTCGCGGCCGAAAAGGTAGTTGTTGCACCACTAGAAGCAATTCCCCCAATAGATGAGCGATATTTGGCTGACGCTCTAGAAAGCGTTCCTTTGATTAAAGGTGATAACGTAATGGTCCCATATTTTGGTGGACGATTAACATTTCAGGTAATTGGTGTAACTCCAGCAGCTGACGCAGTGCTAGTAACACAGAAAACAGTTTTCCATATTGCAGAAAAAGGTGAGACCCTACGAGGTGTACCACAGGTAACGTACGAAGACATTGGAGGTCTAACTGATGAAATCAAGAAGGTTAGAGAAATGATAGAGCTGCCGCTACGACACCCAGAAATATTTGAGAAGCTTGGCGTTGAAGCGCCAAAGGGTGTTTTGTTGTATGGTCCACCGGGTACTGGAAAGACTTTGCTGGCAAAGGCAGTGGCAAATGAAAGTAATGCTCATTTTATCAGCATCTCAGGCCCAGAAATAATGAGCAAATTTTATGGTGAAAGTGAAGCAAGACTAAGAGAGATTTTCAAAGAGGCAAGAGAAAAAGCGCCGTCAATTATTTTCGTAGATGAGATTGATTCCATTGCACCAAAGAGGGAAGAAGTTACAGGTGAAGTGGAACGTCGTGTAGTATCACAAATGCTATCACTAATGGATGGACTTGAGGCAAGAGGCAAAGTAATTGTCATAGCAGCAACAAACAGGCCGAATGCAATTGATCCAGCACTACGAAGACCGGGTCGATTTGATAGGGAAATTGAGATCAAAGTTCCAGATAAAAAAGGACGAAAAGACATTTTGAACATTCACACACGAAACATGCCACTTGTTACAGAAGAAAACGACACAAATTATGTCAATATTGACAAAATTGCGTCAGTTAGCCATGGTTATGTAGGTGCAGACTTGGAATACTTGTGCAAAGAAGCAGCAATGAAGTGTCTGAGAAGATTATTGCCTGAACTAAACATGGAAGACGAAAAGCTTCCGCCAGAGACGCTTGACAAACTTATTGTAAATAATGATGATTTCCAAAAGGCACTCATCGAAGTTACTCCATCTGGAATGCGTGAGGTCTTTATCGAAAATCCAGATGTCAAATGGGATGACATTGGTGGTTTGAAGGAAGTAAAGCAACAGCTACAGGAAGCAGTAGAGTGGCCAATGAAATATCCTGCGCTATATGACAAGCTAGGCCACAAAATGCCACGAGGAATATTACTACACGGACCAAGCGGCGTTGGAAAGACTTTGCTGGCAAAGGCAGTGGCAACAGAGAGTGAGGCAAACTTTGTTTCAGTACGAGGGCCGGAATTATTATCAAAATGGGTTGGCGAATCAGAGCGTGGAATTAGAGAAATATTCAGACGTGCAAGACAAGCATCTCCATGCGTGGTGTTCTTTGATGAAATCGATTCGATTGCACCAATCAGAGGTGCAGGGGCAGAGACTGCAGTAACTGAACGAGTTGTAAGTCAGCTTCTAACAGAACTGGACGGAATGGAGAACATGCACGGTGTAATTGTTCTTGCAGCAACAAACAGAGCAGACATGATAGATCCAGCATTGCTCAGGCCTGGTAGATTTGACAAGATAATTCAGATTCCAATGCCTGACAAGGACAGTAGAAGACAGATCTTGGAAATCACTGCCAAAGTCATTCCAGCAGTGTCTGATAAAAATGAGTTAGATTATGTTAACTTGGACAAGATTTCAGAAATAACAGACGGAATGAGTGGTGCAGATGTTGCAGCCATTGCAAATACTGCAGTATCTATTGTCATTCATGAATATTTGGACAAACATCCAACAAAAGAAGAACTTGAAAAGGCAACAACTGGCGCCAAGGTAACCATGAGGCATTTTGAGGAAGCGGTCAAAAAAGTAAAAACTCAGAAAGACCTCAAGATAGGCCAAAAGATAGCTGTTCCATACTACAGATAATTAAAATAATAACAAGAGATAGTTTTTCGTGAATGTCTGAATATCGTGGCTATGAAGGCAAGGCCTTGGAGTTTCTCAAGCAGAACAAGCTCAAAGTTGGAGATATGATAAAAATAACAACAGATTCTGAACAAACAGCCACGATTATGCCAAGATATGAGCATAGTGATAGTTCTCACCTAGTTGTAAAATTCAAGAGTGGGTACAACGTAGGACTAGGCCTCGACAAGATAAAAAAAGTCGAATACATATCCAGTACGGAATCATCTCAGGCACTTGATAAGACGATAAAACACAATCCAGAGTTGCCAAAAATTTTACTTTTATCAACTGGGGGAACAATTGCTAGCAGAATTGATTATAGAACCGGCAGTGTTACGCCAGCCTTGAGTGCACAAGAGCTAAATGCATCAGTTCCAGAACTTGCAGAGATTGCAAATATTGATGCGGAAGTATTGTTTTCTGAATATTCCGAGAACATTACACCAGAGCACTGGATAAAGATTGCAGAAAAGATTGACTCTCTTGCAAAAACAGACTATGCTGGAATATTGGTTGCTCATGGAACTGACACCATGCAATATACGGCGGCATTTTTGTCATTTGCACTTGCAGGTTTTCCAAAACCAATTGTATTGGTTGGTTCCCAGCGTTCGTCAGATAGACCATCATCGGATGCTGCTCTGAATTTGATTGGTGCCACAAAATTCATCATCAGTCATAAGGCAAACGGTATCTTCGTTGCAATGCATAATTCTGAAAATGACGATGATATTGCATGTCATCTTGGAACACGTGTTAGAAAGAACCATACCAGTAAAAGAAATGCTTTTGAGACAATTGGTGCAAGTCCAGCGTTTATCATATCACAGGAAAAACTAATTCAAAATTTTTCTGGTCAATATTTTAAGCAAAAAGACTATACCCCAAAGATAAATCTGAATACTAAAGTCGCTCTAGTAAAGTATCATCCCGGATATGATCCAGGATTGATTGAACATCTACTAACTCTTGGATACAAGGCAATAATTTTCGAGGGGACAGGCCTTGGTCATGTAGGAAAATCAATGTACGACATAATCAAAAAAGCTAAACATGAAAATATCTTTTTAGGAATGACTTCGCAGTGTTTGGACGGGCAAGTAAACATGGCAATCTATGAGAGCGGCAGAGATCTTGTACATTTTGGGATCACGCCACTATCCAATATGATCTCAGAAACAGCACTAGTAAAAGCAATGTGGGCATTAGGCAATGATGATAAAAATGTAAAACAGATAATGCTCAAAAACATCGCATCAGAGTTTACAGAATAAGATTTAAGGCTATTACAGATAGGTTTTGTGTGACAGAACCACAACTAGAAAAAATTGGCTTGAAGGTTGGTCTCGAGATACATCAACAGATTGCAACAAATAAAAAACTATTTTGTAGTTGTCAGCCATTAGAATTAGAAGAATATCCAATTAGATTTTCAAGAAAGTTAAGGCTGGCAAAAAGCGAACTTGGTAAATATGATCCTGCGGCATTGTTTGAGTCATCAAAATCAAAACAGATTCAATATTACGCAAACCCGCAGAGCAGTTGTCTTGTAGAACATGATGATGAACCCCCTCACAGACTAGACCAAGACGCAAAAGACACTGCTCTAATAATTGCATCTGCGCTGAATTCCAATATTTTTGATGAAAGCTATGTTATGAGAAAAATAGTAATTGATGGATCTAACACTTCTGGCTTTCAGAGAACCATGCTTGTTTCTCAAGGTGGATACATACAAGTTGATGACAGTAAGGTTGGAGTTCAAACAATTTGTCTGGAGGAGGACGCTGCAAGATTACTCAAAGATACAGAAAATACCAGAGAGTATGCACTGGATAGACTTGGAGTACCCCTAGTAGAAATTGCACTAGAGCCAATAAGCGGATCTCCTGCATTTGTGAAAAAAACTGCATTAACGCTTGGAAGGCTACTAAGAGTCACGCGCCGAGTAACACGTGGAATAGGATCAATTAGACAAGACGTAAATGTTTCAGTTACTGGTGGCGGAATAGTAGAAGTAAAAGGAGTTCAACAGCTTGACCAGCTAGAAAAAGTCATTTTGTATGAAGCTAAACGTCAGCACGGCTTGCAGTTAATTGCTCAAAAGTTTGATCAGATAGATCTTAGTACAATATCAAAAGATCATAGTGTTGATGTAACATCATTTTTTGCAAGCTGCAAATCCAAAGTCGTTCAAAAATCAATCCAGGATGGTTCTATTATCAAAGCATTAGGCATCAGGAACTTTGCAGGTATGTTTGGATACGAACCATATGATGGAATACGATTAGGAAAGGAGCTTGGGCAACAGGTACGATTCTTTGGTATTGGTGGAATCTTTCATTCAGATGAACTGCCGAACTATGGAATTGAGCAAAGCGACGTGGATAAATTACGAGAATTGCTAAAACTGCAACAAAGTGACGGATTTTTCATAATTGCGGGACCAAAAGAAAAGATAGAGATTGCAATTATGGCAGTGATTAATCGGATTAAAGATGCAAAGAACGGCGTCCCTGCAGAAACACGAGCTGCAACACATACTGGTGAGACTATATTTTTGAGGCCAAGGCCTGGCTCGTCACGTATGTATCCAGAAACAGACATTCCTCCAGTTCTAATAAGCCCGGAAGAATTTGAATTTGCAAGAAAAAACATTCCAAAGTCATGGGACGAAACCATTATTGAATTACAAAAAAAGTATGGGCTAAACACACAGCTGGCAGAGCAGGTTTTTGATTCAGATTATTTAGAATTGTTCGAATCAATTTGTACTAGATATCAAAACCCAAATTTTGTTGCATCAGCATTATGCTCTACAATTACAAATCTTCATAGGAAAGGCTTAGATCACACACAGCTAAAATCTGAACATATTGAGAAGACATTTGATCTATTATCGAATGGTAAAATTGCAAAAGAATCAGTAGAGATAATATTTGAGAATATAATGACTCAAAAAATAAAAACACCTGACGAGTTTGCACAGAACCAATCTTCCTTTGACGATAAAGAACTGGAAAAATTCCTAGATGAGTTAATACAAAACAACTTCAGTATGATACAAAAACAAGGTGCCCGTTCTAGCGGCATACTAATGGGCATGGCAATGAAATCATTGCGCGGTAAAGTTTCAGGTGAGAGAATAAACCAATCCTTAGAGTCAAAAATTGCAAAAATATTAGAAAAATAAAAATTACGAAAATTAGTTTATTCTAACTTTCTTCTTCCAGTTCCTCTACCCATTGAAACGTAGCGGCCTTTTGATGAAGGTCTTTCAGTTTCTGGAGTATCACCGAGTTTTCTTTTACCTGTACCGCGGCCAGACACTACATATTCGTCGGCTGCTTTTTCTTTCATTTTTTTCTGGTGTTCTTTGAATTTTTCGCCAGCCCATTTTTCATCTTCAGATTCGGCTACTCTACGTGATGTACCTCTGCCGCCAACTTTAATGACTTTACCCATTGGGTCATACTAGAAATAACTATGGTTTAAAGTTGTTCATAATTTTGAATTGGTTTTATGATTTATGCGGGAGGTGGGATTTGAACCCACGAACTCCTAGAAGATAAGGATCTGAACCTTACGCCGTTGACCGGGCTTGGCGACTCCCGCAAACAATGATTTTTGGTTCCAAAATAAAAGTCATTTATTAGCGCAAAAAGGAAAAACGATGTGTGGTAGTTGGAATTCAAAGAGATTTACTGTAATAACTGCAAAAAAATACTTGGACGATACAATGTTAGGTATTTTTCTGACGCCAAGATCGCAGAGCTGATAAAATCAACACATACTACACATTATAGAAACGGTCATCAGATATCCATTAGAAAAACAAGTAAATGATTCAATCAAATGACTGCCCCAGTTTTTCCAGTAGCTCTTTTTGTTGCTTGTTTAGTTTTGTTGGAATATCTATTACCAATCTAACATACTGATCTCCGCGTCCCCGTGAATTCATGTGAGGTAATCCCTTGCCTTTGAGCTTTGAGATGGTGTTTGGCTGCGTTCCTTCTTCCACTTTGAGTTTTTCTGGTTTTTCTAGTGTTGGAACCTCGATTGTTTTTCCAAGACAAGCATCAACAATTGAGATCTTTGCATCATAGAAAATGTCTGCGCCGTCCCTTTTGAAATATTGATGAGGTACAACTCTCACTCTAACTATTAGATCTCCACTCTGTCCATGTGGGATTGATTCTCCTTCACCAGTTATGACATAATCCCCACTGTCTATTCCAGCTGGAAGATCAAAAGAGAGGTGTTTTGTTCCCCTTGTTTTCCCAACTCCTTTACAGGAAGAACATGGTTTTGAAATGAATTTACCTTCTCCATGACATTTAGAGCATGGCTGAACCGTGACAAATGTGGAAAATCCCATATTACGAGTCATTCGTACTTGTCCCTGTCCTCTACATCCAGGGCATGTCTCAGGTTTTGTTCCTGGTGCACAACCAGAACCATTGCAGTCATTGCAATCGACATTCTTTTTTATGTCAATGTCTAGTTTTTTTCCTGTAAAAACATCATCAAGTGTTACTGACACTTCGTGCAGTAGATCTTGTCCGCGTTGTCGTGAGAATCCTCCAAAGCCACCACCACGTCCAAACAACGACTCAAAGATTGAATCAAATCCGCCAGAACCAAAATTAGAAAATACCTCATCAAAATTTCCACGTGCACCTGAAAAGATATCCTCAGTTGAATACCTCCCTTCAACCCCAGCATGTCCATATTGATCATAGAGTTTTTTCTTTTCAGAATCTGATAAGACTGCATATGCCTCAGATATTTCCTTGAAATGTTCTGCTGCTTCTGGGGATTTGTTTCTGTCTGGGTGAAATTTTAGTGCAAGTTTTCTGTATTGTGATTTGATGGCATCTGCGGAATCAGATTTTGATACTCCTAGTACCTCATAATAATCTCGTTTTGCAGACATTTCTTATTGTAATGTGTTTGTAAGTAAATTAGCTTGTTGAGCCAGTATTCTGAGTGTTTTGTTCAGATTGACCGGATTGTTGTTCCGGATTTGGTGGTGTTGCGGCATTTTTGTATAGTTCCGTAGTTATTTGGTTTACCAGTGTTTTTAGTGCCTCAAGTTTCGGTTTGATCTCCTCTGGGGTTTTACCTAAGACCTCTTTTAGCTCTTTTACTGACTCTGAAATTTTGATTCCTTGTTCTTGTGTAAGTTTATCCTTGAGATCTTGTGTTAGGAGTTTTTCAGTGGTATAAACAAAACTTTCTGCTTCATTTCTGATATCAACTGCTTCCTTTTTCTTTTTGTCTTCATCAGAGAATTTCTCTGCATCTTGTTTTAGCTTATCAATTTCTTCTTTGGATAGTTTGGTGCCAGCCTGTATTGTTATTTTTGCTTCCTTTGCTGTACCGAGATCTTTTGCAGTGACATTTATGATTCCGTTTGCATCGATGTCAAATTTTACTTCAATTTGTGGAATTCCTCTAGGTGCTGGTGGAATTCCTGCTAGATTAAAGCTGCCAAGCGAGACATTGTCTGCTGCCATTGGTCTTTCACCCTGAACCACATGTATTGTAACAGCTGTTTGGTTGTCTGCTGCAGTAGTAAAGACTTTGGTCTTTGATGTTGGTATGGTTGTGTTTCTTTCAATTAATGGTTCTCGTAAACCACCCAAAGTTTCAACTCCCAGTGTAAGTGGAGTTACATCCAAAAGTACGATATCACTAGTTACATCACCTGCGATAATTCCGGCTTGGATTGCAGCACCCATTGCCACTGCCTCCATTGGGTCTACACCAGATTCTGGGCTTTTGCCAATAACATCACCAACGAATTTTTTGACCATCGGGATTCGTGTCGGTCCACCAACTAGAACAATTTTTGAAATATCTGATGTGGATAATTTTGCATCACGTATTGAATTATCTATTGAGGTTCTGCATCTATCCACAATTGGTCGTATAAGCTCCTCAAACTTTGCTCGAGTGAGTTTTAGCTCAAGATTTTTTGGTCCTGCTGATGGATCATATGAAATGAACGGTAAGTTGATGTCAGTCTCCATTACGGTTGAAAGTTCTATCTTTGCTTTTTCCGATGCTTCTCTGATCCTAGTCATTGCAGTACTATCCTTGGTTAGATCAATTCCTGTTGTTTTGCGGAATTCATTTACTACATAATCAATCAGAACCTTATCCATGTCTGTGCCGCCAAGCTGAGTATCACCAGATGTGCTTAGAACTTCAAAGACACCACCACCCATTTCCATTATTGTGACATCCAATGTTCCGCCTCCCAGATCAAAGACTAGAATTTTCATATCTTGGCCTGCCTTGTCTAGACCAAATGCTAGAGATGCGGCAGTTGGTTCATTGATAATTCTTACAACATCAAGGCCTGCAATTGTTCCCGCGTCCTTTGTTGCTTGTCTCTGATTATCATCAAAATAGGCAGGAACTGTAATGACTGCCTTGTCTACTGATTCGCCCAAAAAGGCTTCAGCATCTTTTTTGATTTTTTGCAAAATGAATGACGAGATTTGTTGTGGTTTGTAGTCTTTTCCTTGGATTTTAAAGACATGATCAGAGCCCATTTTTCTTTTTGCCGCAATTATTGTACTGTCTGGATTTGTGACCGCTTGTCTTCGCGCTGGTTCACCAACTAAGAGCTGTCCTTCCTTTGTAAAGGCCACAACGGATGGAAATGCCTTACCTCCAATTGAAGTTCCTTCGGCTGCAGGAATCAAGGTAGGCTTGCCACCCATAACTACAGCCGCTGCTGAGTTACTTGTTCCAAGATCTATTCCAATTATTTTTGCCATTTTTTCACCATTAGATTATTTTATTACGATTTTTTTGATATTTCGACTAGCGTCGGTCTAAGCGTCCTATTATGAGAAATATATCCTTTCCTTAATTCTTTTGTAATTGTGTTATCATCCAAGGAATCATCTGATACGATTGCTATTGCCTCATGTAGATTTGGATCAAATATTTCACCTAATGCATTAATTGGCGTTATGCCATATTCTGCCAGTAGGGAATCGATATTTTTTAAAATCCCCTCAAGACCTTGGGCATCTGGATTTTCTTTTTTGAGAACTTCTTTTGCACGAATCAAGTCGTCATATACAGTCAAAAATTGTAACATAAATCGGTCTAGCTTTTCATTAATACCATTTTGTATGTCATTTTTGGTTTTGCGTTCTAAATTGATATAATCCGCAAGTGAGCGCTTTAGTTTATCTTCACATGAGGCCAGATTTTGTCTTAACTGTTCAGATTCATCAATCACGACATCTTCTTGAATTATTTGATTTTCAGATTCATTTTGTTCTGACATGACAAGTGATTTTTAGTATTCTAGTTTTATTCTTTGTGTGATATTTCACATAAAGGATTTCCCTTTATGATAATTAGATCATTGTCTTTCTTTTTACGCAAGTGTTCATAATCAGATTTTGAGCAAATCACAAGAATTGTAGTCTTATCATTATGAAATAGATCTAGATTTGGATCCTCGTATGCTTCAACATCTCCAATATAATCACGTAGTTTGGTAATCAAATTCTGCAACATCTCGATTTTATCGCCACGCATTTCATGTTGATCTAGCGACCAAGATAATGCAATTTTTGTTCTACTTGCTTTGAGATCATTTTTCTTAAGTGTTGCGCGGATTTCATCAATTAGTCTTTTAATGTAACCGTCTATTCCTTTGAGACTACCATTAATTAGATACATCAATGTATTAGCGCCCTCAAATGAAGTTCCAAGGGAACGTAAATCGTACAGGCCGTTTACCATGTCATCTAAGAATATGTTCTGAAAATCATCGGACTGGAGATCTGTTTTTGTATTATCGTCCTGTGCAAACTTGCAAACCTCAAGAATGCTACACATTGAAGAGAATCTTGAAAGTACGTTTATTGCATGAAAGTGTTCTGCAGATGAGATTCCAATGAAAGGAATTTCTTTTTTGGAATTTGTAAGAAGGCTCGCAAGACTGGGATCTTGTTTATTGTTATAAGATCCTATTACTTTTGGAGGCTGATTTCCACCACCAAGTGGATAATAGAAATAGGAAATTGATTTTCCTACCTCTAGTCCCGTCACATGTTCTAATAATGAGATATTTTCGCTGTTTCCGCCAATTCCTGTCGGTAGTGTGTATACAACAGAACTTCCTTTTTTTAGGGATGAGGTTGCATCCTTGAATTTAGAGTGAACTTCAGTTTTTGTTTCTTGTCCTGTCTTGCGAATTCTTGGAGCAAAAAACAGGTATTGAGATTTTGATATTGCAACATCGATTGGCTCCATTGCAAGCAGTGGTTCATCTTCTTTTAATGAGGAGACATTTGGATATGTTTTTGCAATTTCTGCTTTTAGTGAAATTGCAGATTGAGACGACTCATCAATGATAAAGACGTTAGCTCCATTTATCGCCATTTGGCATGCAATAGAGTAACCCTCAGTGCTCAAACCATAGACGACTACTCTATCCGATGCCAATTCATTGGTGCTAAACGTCAGACTAAGAAAAACTTATTGCATCAAATATCACCATATGTCATATCTTGAAGATTTGGTTTGATATTTTGACACCAAAACAAATCTTGTTTTTTGATCCAATGATAAAACAGTTACAGAAAGACAATTCTATTTTTTGTACCACACGCAACTATAGAGAAGTAAATGAACTTGCAAAACTTCAGAAAATGAAAACGGTTGTAATTGGCAAACATGGTGGAATCAGTAAATTTGACAAACTTGATGCATCGCTGCAAAGAAGTACACGTCTTGGAAAAATAATAGAAAAATTCAAGCCTGATTTGACAATTAGTTTTTGTTCTCCAGAGGCAGCACGTGTAGCATTCGGCCTTGGAATAAGACATGTTGCATTTTGCGACTCACCCCACGCAGAAGCAGTGATGAAATTATCAGTTCCACTTATTCAGAAATTACTTATTCCTTGGATAATACCAAAAAAAGAATTTACAAAATATGGAATAACAGAAAAAGACATCATATCATACAAGGCAATTGATGCTTCTGTGATTGTCAGACACAGCACAAGACAAAAATTGAAAAAGAGAAAGAGAAAGAGAATCCTGATCAGATTAGAAGAAGAACAAGCTGCATATGTTCAAAAAAATAATCACACCACACAAATAATTCAAAAAATTGCATTTAGATTTTCTGATTGTGATATTATGGTGCTGCCGAGGTATAAATCTCAAATTTTAAGACTGAGAAAAACCTTGGAAAATAGAATAAAGATTCTAGACAAGGTAAAGGTTGGAAGCGATTTGTTACAAGATATCGATGTCTTTGTTGGATCTGGCGGCACAATGACTGCAGAATCTGCTTTGCTTGGCATTCCAACCATATCATACAACGCAATACCAAATTTAGTGCAAGATTATCTTGTCAGAAAAAAACTCATCGTACTCGAATCCAATCCAGATAAAATAATTTCTATAATTGAAAAGATCTTATCTTCGAATAATAAAAATCTGGAAAAAAATGCAGAGCAGGTATTGGCATCAATGGAAGATCCTTACAAAAAACTAATTCAAGTAATCAAGAAAAAATAGAAAATATCAATAATAGGGGTTTTTGAGGAGTCATTACAGGAAGCCCGGTAGTGTAGCGGTCAAGCATAGGGGCCTTTGGAGCCCTTGACCCCAGTTCGAGTCTGGGCCGGGCTACTGAATTTTACAGATCAAGTTTTGTGAGGAGTTTTATTGCAATTACAAACAAGATTGTTGCAACACTAACTAACACCAGCATTTCAAGTACAACAAATTCAGTAAACGTTCCAAAAATCCCTGCACGAATGATATCAACCAAGTAGGTTAATGGATTTAGGTAGAATCCTGTTGCCAAAGGTTCAGGAGCACCTTGTGCTGGATAAAATGCAGTGCTTACAAAGGCAAAAAATAGAAAAACGGTGTTAATTATGACGTTGAATCCTTCACTGGATTTCAGTCTTGTAGATATTATAGATGCAATGGAACCAAATAAAATAGAACCCACAATAGAGGCAAAGATCAAAAACGGTATTGTGAGTAAATTGAGTTGTGTTGATTGAAAGAATAGTGGGAAACCAATTGATGTGATTAAAGCCGCACTGATCAGACCAACAATTGCTATTGTGTATACATTACTTAGTATGTAGTGACTTCTCTTAAATGGACCAACCAAGATTTGTTCAAACATCCCATGTCGCCTATCATTCCAGATTATGATGCCAGAGACAAGTGTGCTATTCATGATGTTAAAACCAATCATGCCAGAAGCAATGAATGCAGGATAATCCAAGGACATGTCTCCAAACTGCACAGAATCAATAAGTGACGTATACGCAAAACCGGCCACAAAAATATACACAATTGGAAAGAGTACCTGCCAGACAAGAAATCCCGGATTTAGAGATATTGTCAAATTTCGATTTACTAGTTTAATTGTCGGGTGCATTTGTATCCTTTACCATTTTCAGAAAGATCTCTTCAAGAGTTGTTGGCATTGCAGAAAGATCCTCTATAGCAATATTGTTCTCAATCAATATTGAGAGAATTTGAGATAATACTATTTCTGATTTCCTTGATTGGATGATAATGTCAGTTCCAGTGTTAAAGTCGATTGTACAGTCAATAACTTTTGCAAGAAGTTGAGATATCTCATCATGCCTACCCAAAAGATGAATTTTGATTGTTTTTTCCTGTCCAAAAGTGGATTTTAGCTGATCTGGAGTATCTACTGCCAGAATCCTCCCTTTGTTTATTACAGCAATTTCATCACAAAGGTATTCTGCCTCTGTTAGTACATGTGTAGTATAAAATATAGTCAAGCCAGTATTTGCCTTGTTTTTTAGGTAATCCAATAATTTTCTTCTTGCACCAGGATCCAAACCTACAGTTGGCTCATCTAAAAATAGTAGATCCATCTCATGTATGAATTCACGTGCAACTTGAACGCGTCTTCGTTGTCCAATTGAAAGATCCTCATTTTTTTTCTTCCTTATTTCTTGTAAATCAAATACATCTATGAGTTCGTCTGTTCTTTGTTTTCGTAGTTTTTTTTCAACACCCCACATCATCCCATATTTTTCAAGCGATTTTTCCACTGAAAGATTAGGCTCATAACTCGGTTGTTGTAAAACAACTCCAATTTTTTTTCTTACTTCAAGTGGATTTTTGATAGCATTTATTCCCAGAACTTCGATTGTTCCACGTGTTGGAGGAATCAAGGTAGTAAGGAGTTTGATAGTAGTTGATTTTCCTGCTCCATTGGGGCCTAAAAACCCAAAGATATTACCTGACTCAATATCAAGATCTATTCCATCTACTGCTACAAGATCTCCATATGATTTGAAAAGTGATCGGGTTCTGACGGACACAGATCTATTGTGATCACCGTCTCTTAATTTACATTAGTGAAATTCTTATTAGTGTATCAAATCATGGTAAATTAAATTGTCTGAATTTGATGCGTTGCTTTCTAAATTATTAGAGCTAAAGCCAGATCTATCAAAAATCGATGTTGAAAACATGATCGCACAGAAGAAAGAAAAAATTGGAGCTGGCTATCTTACAGATCAGGGGGCATTATTTTTGGTCGCATCCGATCTTGGGATTACAATTTCAGAGCCACCAAGGAGTGAGATCAATATCAAGGACTTACATGCTGGAGCAAAAGAGGTTACGCTGCAGACACGAGTGCTCAATGTTTCGCCAAAAAAACAATTCTCAAGAAAAGACGGCTCACAGTTTTACCTGAGAAACATGACAGTTTATGACAAAGATTCAGCAGTTACAGTGAAGCTATGGGATGAAAAAGCAAATCTTCCAGAAATAGTAAACATAAGCCCAGGTGACCTCATCAAAATAATTAAAGCATATGTCAAGTCTGACCTAAATGGCCAGCTTACAATCAACATCGGTTCAGGTTCCAATATTGAGCGCACTGAAACAGAAAGTGGTATTCCATCAATTGATTCTATTACTAAAGATGTGTCTGAGCTAAAGGAAGGAGACAACAATGTTGTGGTCTCAGGAACGCTTGACGGGCCGATCACATTTTCAGAATTTACCAACTTTAAAGGAGTTCCAGGAACTGCTCTACGATTGAGATTAAAGGGAAAGAATGAGCGTTCCATGCGAGTTGTTCTGTGGGGTAAAAATGATTCCGAAGTCCCAAAGGTAATTCCTACAGGAACAAAAGCAAGACTAATCGGTGTCAAGGCAAAGACAAACCAACAAGAGTTAGAGATTCACGGAAATGAATCAACAACGTTGGAAATTCAGGCAGAAAAACAAGTAGAACCAATAGTCATTAGAATTTTGTCTGTAAACAAAAATGAAAATGGGCAGAAGATGATTTTGGGAGTTGACAAACAAAAACAACTTTACAATATCATCGATACTGCAAATGTTACCGAGTCATTTTCTCAAGATGACGTTCTGGAATGTATGCCATCAAAACTATATGGCAATAACATTACAGTTGATTCAGAGTCATTTGTTAGAAAAATACAAGAAGATTTACCTGGCATCTCAGAGCTTCGAACCAAAATTGCAGAAATTAAAGCAGATAACAACACATATTGTATTGAAGCAATAATTCTGAAAGCGCCAGAAAGAAGAAATGTGCAAACAAAAACAGGCGAAACAATAACGCTTTCTGAAATGTACGTTGAAGATGATACTGCTCAAATTTGGCTCAAAGGTTGGCGAAATCAAGCACGACTTTTGGATGAATGTTCAATAGGCGAGATCATTTCAGTTACCGGCCTGACTGCAAAACAGGGATTGGAAGGAAGAACTGAGTTATTTGTGACTCCCTATTCAGGTATTAAAAAGAAAAACTAATCCCAAAATCCCCTAGTAGTTACATACTGACGTTCTGCTTCATAGATTTGTCGATACAGAGTTTCATCATCTATCATATTTCGCAGAATCCTAGATGCAGTATCAACCCCAACACCATATCCTGAGAGAACAATTAGTGCTGTTTTGCCAAAATTTTCTAAAAGTGAGGCTGTCTTCCAGGCACGAGAAAATCTGTGATTTTCATCAGACGTAATTTTTTTTCCCATGGCCTTTTTTTGTATGATTTTTGCCAGATCATAATCCAAATAGAATGTAGCAGTGATTTGTCGTCCTTTACAATATGG
The DNA here is from genome assembly GCA_964616415.1 of uncultured Candidatus Nitrosotenuis sp. Taxonomy (GTDB): domain Archaea; phylum Thermoproteota; class Nitrososphaeria; order Nitrososphaerales; family Nitrosopumilaceae; genus Nitrosotenuis. The sequence goes on from CAZTUP010000001.1 coordinate 111,948, forward strand.
GCAGACAGGCATGTTTTCTATTTCATTTGTTTTGATTACTCGTTCCCATTTACCACATCTTGCACAAATGAATCTGTGTGATGTTTTGAAAAGACGTGTTTTGACTAGATCCAGTATTCCCTTGTCAATGCTTGTGGGAGATGAATAGTATTTTGTAGTATGATCTAATATTGGCTCTGCAAGCTTGGAAAATTTGCTTTGTTCAAGCCAATGAATTTTGATGTTATTAGAATTGATGTCAGATAGTATTTGTTTTGTTTTATCCAAGTCGTATTTGTCGTGGAATAGCTCCCGCAATGCTTCTTTGACTAGTGATGTTTTTGAATATCGCTCAAAAAGAAATCTTGCAGACTTTTTCTCATATACTGCACCTCTACCTACAACTCCAAATTTTTTTGCAACATTCCAAGTTCTCCAGCTAACATTATGTGTTCCACTTAGAGATGCAGTAACTACTTCATACAGATTGTATGTATCTGCCAAAATTTGGCGCACTTGGTTTTCCAAAATTCTTCCTTTTGATGAAAGCACGATCCTATATGCATCAGAACGCGAATCTACTTGCAGGCCAGTCCTTGAGGAAAGCATTGAGGATAGAAGAGTGGCCAAAGTAGAATTGATTTTTGTTCCAAAGCAGCTATGAAGTACTATGCTTCCTTGTCCTCGAACAGATTCAACAACTATAGTCTTTTCATCTGGAATTATTGGCAAGTCAAGCTGTGAAATCACATTGTCAGGTAATTCAAGTAAACCCTGTCGTATTTTTGCTCTGAATTTTCCAACTTTTGAGGTGGTTTTGTAATCAACGGGTATTGTTTCACCTTCCCAATATGGAACTGTGATGCCACCAGACCGAATAGGTTCTACGTTTACCTTAAGTGACGATTCATCAACATTGATAATTCTCCACTGAGATCCACGTAAAACAAAGATGTTTCCGGGATCACCAAAATCTCCAACAAATCTTTGATCAAGGCTTCCGATTATCTTTTTTGAAACACTATCAAATACTTTGAATTTTAGAATGTCCGGAATTGTGGATAAATTCTCAAAATAATACCGATAGCATTTAGCGGTTTTTTTAAAAGTCATTTTCTCTCGATCAAAGAATATCAGATAATTGGAATCAAGTAGTTCAAGAACATCAATCAAGTCATCAAGTGTGAGATTTCTAAAAAGAAATGAACCTCTAAAAATTTCAATGGCATCGCTGACAGACATCGTACCTACTTGCATTGAAAGACCCACCAGATGGTGTGCCAAAACATCAAGTGAGCCATCATGGATTAGCTGATCTTCTATAGATCCTTCATGGATTCTCTCCAAAATTGCTTTTGTTTCTAATTCGTCATCTACATTGTTTGTAATGATCAATCCTTTTGCAGAAGAATGTTTGTTGTGTTTACTTCGTCCAATTCTTTGCATGAATTTAGAAACCTGTCTTGGAGAACCATAATGCATTACAAGTTCAACTGATCCAATATCCAATCCAAGCTCAAGTGAGGAAGTACATACAACCAGTCTTGATTTTCCGGATTTGAGATTTTCTTCTGTTTCTTCACGAACCTGTTGCGATAATGATCCATGGTGTAATTCAACTGAGATTGGAGATTTTTCTCGCAGAATTGAGGCTAGAAATTCTGCCTCCCCGCGAGTATTTGTAAAAAGCAACACCGGGGAATCCAGATTAAGCTTGGCTAAATATTCAACAACATAATCTGCTACATCACTAATAGTACCATTAACATGTTTGATCTCAACATCGTATTTTCGAATCGTATTATCATGAATTATTTCATATTTTCTTTTTGTTCCAACCAGAAATTTTGCTGCATCGCCTGAATTACCAACAGTGGCAGAAAGTCCTATTCTTGTTATTTGATGTTTGGTATTAATCTGTAATCGTTCAAGACTAAGGGACAATTGGGATCCTCTTTCATTTGACAACAGATCATGGATTTCGTCAATTATTATCCATTCAAGATTTGATAATGCATTTAGCATTTTTTCTTGCGTCAGTAAGATAACTAGTGTTTCTGGAGTAGTGATTAGTATATCAGGTGGATTATTGGTGATTTTTTTCCTGCTTGATTGAGAGGTATCACCATGACGAATCTCTATTGTGAGATGTTCTAGTTCTGCATACTTGATTATTCTCTTGAAGACATCTCGATTTAATGCTCTAAGTGGAGTGATATACAGTGCCTTTATCTTGCCTTCTTCTTTTGTTGTGGATAGAAAAGAAAACACAGGAATTACAGAACACTCGGTCTTGCCGGAACCTGTAGGTGCAATGATTAGTGAATCTTTTTTCTGAATTATTAGTGGTATTGCCTTTTTTTGAATTTCTGTAAGCTGTGTAAAACCTAGGCGATGAAATTTGGCAAGAACTAAATCAAGTTGTTTGCTTTGCGTCTTTTCTTGACTTAGCTCGCTCATAAACCATTATTCCGACAACTCCAATTGCAAACAAAACAACAGATATAGTTGGTATGGAGTCGAAAATTCCTGCCATGAATTTTACAGATTTGCCGCAGTTAAATAGCTTAAGTTAGATCAGTCAAACCTTGTTTTGTTATAATGTATGAAAAATGGTTTTTTTTCATCGGGTTAAAAAAGACTTGTCCCTCATAACCTGTTTGTTTTTTGATAAGTTTGATCTTGATATGTGCGTATAGTGATATTATGGAATCCATGTTTTCTTTTTCTGTCTCGTCAACTTTTCTCATCATGTTTGTAATAACAATTGGAATTTTTGTCTCAGACGCAATTTGAGATAATCTTTTCATGTATTTTGAGAATTGGATGGTTTTTTCCAGAATTTGTTCTTCTTTTGGATATTCAAATGAAAACAGATCTGTAACATTATCAATTATTATCAAGGAAAAATCAGATTTGTTGATTTTATCAAGGCTATTTTGTTGTTCTGCAACATTAGTTATTCTTCCAACATGAATTTTGTCAAGAAAATGCGAATCAAGATTTTTTGATGTTCTCATCTCAAGTAACCGTTCAGGTCTAAAATTTCCTGTAGTATCTTGATAGAATATGGTGTTGTTGTCTAAGAGAGAATTTGCAATTATTTGTAACGTCAGCTGAGTTTTTCCAGTTCCACTTGCACCAAAAATGTCAGTAATTGTACCACTTCTTAGACTACCTCCAAGTATTTCATCTAATTTTTCAAGTCCAGTTCTGATCATAGCTAATAAAATCTAAAAAAAATAGAAAAATAAACGAATCCCGCATTTTTGTTATAACATAGGCAAGGCTTTTATTCAGGTTACCAAGCTAGCATCACAAGAGAGCAACCATTGTCACAAGTAAACGCAAAGAGACCGTTAACAACACTCCAAAAAAGTACTAAAAAGAAAGTCACTGTACGACTAAAGAATGAGGTCGAATACAAAGGCAAAATGGACAATGTAGACTCGTACATGAACTTGATTATGACAGATGCAGAAGAGTTACACGATGGCAAGATCATTGCAAATTACGGCAGAGTCATAGTTAGAGGAAACAACGTATTATTTATCAGACTAGAAAACGATTTGTAGGCGAACCTTAATGGCGCGAAGTTTCCTTTTTACTTCTGAATCAGTAACAGAAGGCCATCCAGACAAGATTTGTGATAAAATTTCAGATGCATTATTAGATGAATTTTTAAGACAAGATCCAAACTCCCGCGTTGCAGTAGAGACAATGACTACTACAGGTATTGTTGTAGTTGCAGGGGAAGTGACTACAAAGGCAAAATTCGACATTCAAGACGTTGTTAGAAAGACAATCAAAGAAATAGGATACGACAAACCAGAATATGGTTTTGATGCAGACACATGTAGTGTGCTAGTGTCGATTCACGCACAAAGTCCTGACATTTCACAAGGAGTTACTGCCACTGAAAACAAAGATCAAGGTGCAGGTGATCAGGGATTAATGTTTGGTTATGCAGTGAATGAAACGGATGAGCTTATGCCATTACCGATTTTGCTTGCACACAAGCTTATACGAAGACTATCAGAGGCAAGAAAAAGCAAGGAACTTGCATGGGTGAGACCTGATGGCAAGTCCCAAGTCACTGTAGAGTATGAAGACGGAAAGCCAAAGAAAATAGAAACCATAGTAATTTCAACTCAACATGCGCCAGAGATCAGTAATGATCAGATAAGACAGCAGATCATTGACAAGGTTATCAGACCAGTGTGCGGAAAATGGTGGCATGAAAATATCAAGATTCATGTTAATCCTACAGGGCGATTTGTAATAGGAGGCCCTCCAGGAGACTCTGGCCTAACTGGAAGAAAAATCATTGTTGACACGTATGGTGGAGCAGGAAGACATGGCGGTGGTGCATTTTCTGGGAAAGACCCCTCCAAGGTTGATAGATCGGCTTGCTACATGTGCAGATACATTGCAAAGAACATTGTTGCTGCAGGGTTGGCGGAAAAATGCGAAGTACAAGTAGCATATGCAATTGGTGTTGCAGAACCAGTTTCTCTAATGGTAAACACTTTTGGCACAAGTAAGATTTCAGAAGAAGACATTGAAAATTTGGTCAGAAAGCACTTTGATATGAGGCCTGCTGCAATTATTTCACAGTTAGATCTGAAAAGACCAATCTACAAAGACACTGCAGCATTTGGTCATTTTGGAAGAACTGACGTAGCATTTCCATGGGAAAAAACTGACAAGTCAGAGATTTTACGAAAGGCTGCAGGCCTATAGAACTTTCGGATTTTTTAGTTTAATTCCAGACAGTTTTTCCAGTTTTTTATGACTTGATGTAAAGTCGCCAACCATGATATTGAGATCATCTACCCCATAAATTGCATTTTTTGGGTGATTTAGTGCATCAAAGTAGGCCTTCTCTAGAGGAATTTTTTTAATTTTGATTTTTTTGCCTTTAGTAAATTTTTTTACATAGTTTTCAAAAGTGATTGTCTTTGGGCCTACTAGATCAATAATTTTGTTTGAAAGTTTTTTGTTAACAGCACAAGCAAGAATTACTCGACATACATCATCAACAAATATTGGTTGTAATCTATATGATCCTGATTCAGGTATGAGTACTACACCAGTTTTGATTTGCTTTCTCAAGTTTTGTGTCAGCGGATCATCATTTCCAACAATATACGACGCGCGAAGAATTGTATAATCAAGTCCAGATTTTATGATTAATTGTTCTGCTTTCAGTTTTGAAATGAAATAACCAAATGTAGTAAAATTATTGACACCAAGACCACTAATGTAAACAATCTTTTTTATGTTTGATTTTTTACACAGACTGATGATTTTTTGCGTTTGTTCAACATTGACTAATTCATAATCTGCATCTTTAGTTTGTGTGCCAGTGCCAATTAAGTGAACTAGTGCGTTACAGTTTAATTTTGGAACGTTGTTAAGATCTGAAAAAACTATGTTTTTTTCTAGTTTTGAACATTTTTGTTTTTTTCTAGATAAGCAAATGGTAGGAATATTTTGTGTGGTGAGGAATTTTCTGAAATTTGTACCTATGAATCCAGTAGAGCCAGAGATTGCAATTGTGAGATTTTGGCTTTCCACTCAATTAGGAAAATCGAATATAATTTTAAATGTTAAATCACAATATGGCAGTTATTGAATGCATCTCAGTGTTATGAGATTCTCGGATTACAAAAAAACGCGTCTCCAAAGGAGATAAAACAAGCCTATAGAAGATTATCACTCAGATATCATCCGGATAGAAACAAAGATGGAAATGCAGAGAAAAAATTCAAAGAAATAACTCAGGCATATCAGGTATTAAAAATTGAACAAAAAAAGACAAATTCTGATCACGGAGATGTTGAAGCCGCACAAACAGAATTTTGGAAATATTACGACAGGAAATCAGATGAAAGGTTTGATTTTGGATATGAAGCATATAGAAATGAATTTCGGCGTAATTTTGGAGCAGATGTAGACCAATTTCAGAATAAAAATGAGGAAAGATCAGTTTCACATAAAATGACACATTTGTTGTTATACGGTGGCCTTGGCTCAATAGCACTATGGATAGTTATTTCTGAAATTCTAAAGTAATCCAACAAGAGTTATTATCCAAAAACAGAATGTTATATTGTGAGTGAGACGGAAAAGCCTCGCCAAAAGCTACGCACTGGTTTTACTACAGGCACATGTGCAACAGCAGCTGCAAAGGCAGCGCTTGTAGCAATAATTACAAAAGAGAAAATCAATTCGATTCTAGTATCATTACCAAAAGAAAAAAAAATAACAATCAATATTGCAAGTTGCCAATTTGATCAAAATACAGCAAGATGTTCTGTAATAAAAGACGGTGGGGATGATCCAGATGTCACTCACGGGGCGGAGATAGTTGTTGATTTACAAGTTACAGACGATGTAGGTAAAATTGAAATCGATGGTGGAGAGGGAGTTGGAAGGGTAACAAAACCAGGTCTTGGTCTTGAGATTGGTGCTGCTGCAATTAATCCAACTCCAAGAAAAATGCTGATTCGAAATTTAACTGATGTTGGAGAAGAAGTGTTACAAAAAGCAGGGATCAAAGCTTTGATTTCTGTTCCAAATGGTAGAGATATTGCTCCAAAGACGGATAATCCAAGACTTGGAATAATGGGCGGCATATCGATTCTTGGAACAACTGGAATAGTATTACCATATTCCACGGCATCGTTTGCGGCATCCATACGACAAAGTCTTGATGTGACAATTGCCATGAAAGACAATACAGTTGTTCTAACTACGGGCGGACGCAGTGAAGACTATGCAAAAAAAGAGATCAATTTGCCTGATCACTGTTTTGTTCAGATGGGTGATTTTTCCGGTTACACTATACAACAGTGCGCTAAAAAATTAATCAGAAAGGCCTATGTTGCCGGATTCATCGGAAAATTAACCAAAATCGCAATGGGTGTAAAGCAGACCCATGTAAAAGGTTCCAAAGTAGACATGGATTTTCTAGTGAAGATTGCACAAAGATGTAATGCAAGTAACGAGATACTGGATCAAATAAAGAGTGCAAATACAGCAAGACATGTACAAGAAATCGTTACAAAAAACAATATTGATGGATTTTTTTCTATCATATGCAAAGAAGCCTACGATCAGATGCGGACACACTCTGAAAACAAAGTAGAGATTCAGATAATTCTCTTTGATTTTGATGGTTCTACACTAGGTAGATATCCCTAGCAAGAAATTTTATTGAACGATGTAAAACGACAAACATGGACAAAGTTGCAATTTTAGCAATTACAAAAAATGGCATAAGGATTGCACATGAAATAAAACAATTTTTTCCAGATTGGGAGATCTTTGTTCCATCAAAATTCCAAGATCAAACCATCTCTGCAGTATGGTATGAAGAGCAAACCTCGGCTAAAATTGCTGAACTTTTTGGAAGATTCAACGGATTGGTATGTCTATTTTCACTTGGAGCAGTAATCAGATTAATTGCTCCTCATTTAAAGGACAAAAAAACAGACCCTGCAATAATTGTAATAGATGACAAATCAAGCTTTGTCATATCTGTTCTGTCTGGACATTTAGGTGGTGCAAATGAGCTAACTGAAGAAATTGCAAAAAAACTCGGGGCCATACCAGTAATCACTACAGCTGCAGATGTAAACAAAACAATACCAGTTGACTTGGTTGGAAAGGAGTTTAGTTGGAAAATAGATGGCGATATCAACATGACAAGAATTAGCGCACTTATGGTAAATGAGGAAAAAATTGGCGTCTATCAAGACTCTGGGGAAAAAAACTGGTGGAAATCAGAACTGCCAAAAAATGTCACAGTCTACGATTCCATTGAAAATCTGAAACACTCGGATTCCAAGGCATACTTGATCATTTCAGATAAAACATTTGATGATGAGATTTTAAAAAAATCCATAGTGTACAGGCCGCAAACATTAGTAGTCGGCATTGGTCTTCATGGCGATACTACAAAAGAGAAGATCAGTCAGTGTCTTGATTTATCCCTTGTAAAATACGGGTTGAGTGCAAAATGCATAGCAAGACTGGTTTCGCTCAAAAAACCAAAAGACGTTCAAGGTCTAATTGATGCCGCAAAAGACATTGGAGTTCCGCTAGAGTATTTTGAAAGAGAAGAACTTGCACAAATCAGCATTCCAAATCCCTCTCAGATGGTTGAAGCCTATGAGGGGACTCCTAGTGTGTCAGAAGCAGCCGCAATTAAAAGTTCAGGCGGAAGACTGATAGTTGAAAAGCAGAAATTCCCACCAGATCTTACAATTGCCATAGCAAGGATTGAAAAATGAAGCGCGGATTATTACTAATTGATAGGGGTAGTAGGGAACAAGAAGCAAAAGATGAGCTTGAATACATCTGCAAAAAGGTGCAACAGAAGGGAAATTATGCATTTGTCAATTATTGCTTTTTAGAGGTAATTCCACCATTTATTCCAGAAGGAATTGCAAATTGCCTCAAAACAGAGATCGATTCACTTACTATAGTTCCATATTTTCTATATCCAGGAAAAAAAGTCAAAATAGCAGTATCTGAGGCAGCTAAGCTTCAAGCAAAGACCAATGTAAAATTCACAGTTACAAAACCAATGAGTATGCACAAAACTATGGTAGATCTTGTAAATTCCAAAATTGAATCAGCCTTAAGAAAAAACAACATTACGTTACCAAAAGACAAAATCGATGTGCTAGTAATAGGTCATGGTAGTAAGGATCCAAATGCACAAATATCAATAAAATATGTGGTTGACAATTTAGCATCAACATATAGAAACACAGATTTTTGTTTTTTAGAAATTGAAGAACCAAACATTGCACAGGGAATTCAAAAATGTGCCAAAAATAATCCTGAGACTCTAGTGATTGTGTTTTATTTTCTTCATGAGGGAGCACATGTAAAAAGAGATATTTACGGAGATCTCAACCCAGCACTAGAAAAAGTAAATCTGAGAAAAACCATCATAACGGAACATATTGGAACAGATGATAAAATGATTGATTTTATTTTAGAACGAGCACGAGAGGTCGAAAATGCAAACTAGGAAGGGCCAATCAATAGAAGATGAAAGCATGGAAATTATAGAACGGGAAATTGGCCCACACCCATACAAAGGGCATGAATGGAAAATAGTACGAAGAATAATTCATTCTACAGCGGATTTTGATTTTGCTGGAAAAAATGGCCTAATATTTCACAAAGATGCAATTAGTGCAGGCCTTGATGCTCTGAAATCTGGCAAAAATATCATAGTCGATGTAAATGGAATCATAGGTCTTCTCAACAAACAAAACTTGCAGGATTTCAAGAATAATGTAATTTGTGATATTTCAAATCCAGATGTAGTGAGGGAGGCAACAAAACTCAATAAAACACGTGCCCAGACAGCCATGCGAATTCGTACAGCGGAGATGAATGGTGCTGTAGTAGTAATTGGTAATGCCCCAACTGCGTTATTAGAGGTAATTCAAATGATAAAGGAAAAAACTGTAAAGCCAAGCCTAGTTATTGGAATGCCGGTTGGATTTGTTTGTGCATCAGAATCAAAAGATGCACTGCAAACATTAGATATACCATATATCACAAATATAGGCCGCAAGGGTGGTAGTCCTTGTGCTGCAGCAATAGTCAATGCACTATTCAAGATAATTCGTGAAGATTAGCTTCTAGAGTATTTTACACAATGATTGACAAAGTTTTCTGCGTGTGATCCTCTATCAAAGTAAAGATGCATGTATGATGCCAATGTATTATATTGGATTAGACCATCTTTTTTATTTTTAATTCCGATTCCAATCGATAGGTCATATGCGAATTTAGCATCTTTTGGTACAGATTGTAATTCGGAATAATGAAATTCATGACCAAACAAGTTTGTAGAGGTTTTTGCAATAAGACAATTTGAAATCACATTTGATTTAGTATAGTTCAATGTCATTTTTTTTTCCATGCTTGTTTCTGCATCAAACAATCCAACCATAGAATATTTTTTGTCATTATGAACGATTGATTTTGTAAGATACATCAATCCTCCACATTCACCATAGATTGGTATATTTTGCTCTGCAAGTTTTTTGATAGATCTTTTCATGGATTGATTTTTGGCAAGTGGTTGTCCTAGTACTTCTGGAAACCCACCTCCAATGTAGATCCCAGAGCATTCCGGTGGAGTAGAGTCAGAAATTGGGCTGAAAAACTCTAGTTTTGCGCCATTTTTACGCAGAGAGTCAAAATTATCATAATAATAAAAGTTAAAGGATTTGTCGAGTGCTACTGCAATTGTGGTTTTGTGTTTTTCTATGTGTGGTTTAGTTTTTTGTGATATTGGCGGTGTATGATTTGCAATTGAGATTATTTTTTCAATATCAAGGTGAGCTGCAAGTGTTTTTGCAATTTTTATAATTTTTTGTTTTAGCTGTTCTTGCTCTATTATTGGAATCAATCCCAAGTGTCTGGACTCTAAGGAAAGATCCAAATTTTTTGGAATACAGCCAATAATTGGGATCTTTAGTGATGCAAGTGCTGTCCTACACATATCTTCATGTTTTTTACTTCCAAGTTTGTTAAGAACAAAACCTACAATTCTTGAATGTTTATGAAATTTGACGTATCCTAGTGCAGTTGCTGCAATGGAACGTGCAGTTTTACTTGCATCAAGTATCAAGATTACTGGCGCTTGTAGAATAGTTGCAATGTGATGTGTACTAGATTGGTTTGTTGCTCCAGAGAATCCATCATAAAATCCCATGACTCCTTCTACAACAGAAATGTCTGATTGTGAGTTTTTAGAAAAACTTTCAAGAACTGCATTCTCCCCCATAATCCAAGAATCCAAATTTCTTGTAGAATTGCCAGAGATCGCTGAAAGATATGTTGGATCAATATAGTCAGGTCCGACTTTGAATGGTTGAACCGAATAACCTTTCTTTTTCATTGCGTAAATAATAGAACATGTGATTGAGGTCTTGCCAACCCCACTCGTCGTACCAGCAATGACAATTCTTGGCATTTTCATTTTCTTTCTCTTCAAAAGAGAACTATACCAATCTTTTTCTAGCCTAAAATGATTTTTTGACTATGGAAAATGATGTAGGTTTGGTTATCGTGTATACTGGAAAAGGTAAGGGAAAGACCACTGCGGCGTTAGGCATGGCCATGCGGGCAATTGGGTATAATTACAGAATTTGCATGATCCAGTTCATCAAAGGATCTTGGCATTATGGTGAGATGAGCTCATCAAAAAGACTAGAGCCGGAATTTGAGCTCACCGCAGTAGGCAAAGGCTTTGTTGGAATTGTAGACGACAAGACACCAAAAGAAGTACATCAAAAAATTGCAAGCGAGGCAATGCAAATAGCCAAAGAAAAAATTCTCTCAGAAAAATACAACATTGTGATTTTAGATGAGATAAACTATGCAGTAAATCTTGGATTAGTTGGTTTGGTGGATGTTCTTGATTTGATAAAGAACAAACCACAAAATGTAACTCTGGTTTTGACTGGAAATCATGTGAAACAAGAAATAGTTGATGTTGCAGATCTAGTAACTGAAATGAAAGAGATAAAACATCCATTTCAGCGAGGAATTCGCGCAAAAAAAGGCATTGATTTTTAGACAACATTAAATTATGTACTAAAAGCCAAAGCTGCATTGGTTACTCAGACTCAGGAGCTTCCAGAAATTGGAGAGATTGTACTTGCCACAATTGCAAAGCTTACAGATCATGGGGCATATGTGACACTTGATGAATATGAAAACATACAAGGATTTTTGCATGTATCAGAAATAGCACCTGGATGGGTACGATCCGTTAGTAAATTTGTAAGAGAGGGCGAAAAAAAAGTCCTTCTAGTAAAAAAAGTAAATCCAGGAAGATCCGAGATTGATCTATCATTAAAGCAAGTATCAAAAGAACAACAAAAGAAAAAACTGTTAGAAGTAAAAAGAATTGAAAAAGGAAAAACTCTGCTGGATGCAGTCAAAACGGCTGCTGGACTAACAGACAAAGATGTGGAAAAGCTAGAAGATGCAATTTTTGCAAAATACGATTTTGTTTATGATGCGTTTTTGGATGTAGTGACAAAAGGAATAGGTGTTTTAGATGAGCTCAAACTAGCAAAAAAGACATCATCTGCAATAGAAGAAGCTAGCTCAAAAATAAAACCACCATCTGTCGAAATACGCGGAATTTGTGAGCTCACCTGCAATCAACCAAATGGTGTAGAGGTAATCAAAAACGCCATTTTGGATTCTATTAAAGATCATGCTTCTAATATTTCTGTAACATACATTGGCGCGCCAAAATACAGACTAAGTGTTAAGGGTCAGGATTTTAAGAGCACCGAAAGAATACTCAAGCCGATCTTGGACAAAATTCAAAAGATAATTGAAAAGAGCAACGGTACATTTAGTTTTACAAGAGAAGAATCAAAAAAGACACGAGAGGGATAGCCTTGAAATTTCAGCTACGCAAGTGCCCTGAATGTAAAAGATATACTCTAAAAGAAGAATGTTCACATTGCCAATCCAAGACGACAACTGCTCACCCCGCCAAGTTTTCACCTGATGACAAGTACGCCCGTTATAGAATAATGGATAAATTCAAAGACTAGGAAATTCTAATATTCTTTATTCGTGCTGCTTCAAAATCAACAGGCCTGTCATTCAGGTCAGTTTGGAGAGAGGCAATCTTATCTACTACATCTTTTCCTTGTATGACTTCGCCGAATATTGTATACTTGCCATCAAGAAACGGTGCATCGCCAGTTACGATAAAGAATTGTGAGCCTGCGCTGTTAATGTCAGTACCTCGTGCCATCGATACCGCATATTTTGTATGCTTGAGATTACTAATTTCTGCATCAATAGCATATCCAGGACCTCCAGTTCCCCATGTTCCAGGGGGCTGATCTTTTGTATTTGGGTCACCGCCTTGTATGACAAAAGTGGATATTATTCTATGAAATAGTGTTCCATCATAAAATTTAGAGTCAGCAAGTTTTACAAAGTTTTCAACAGTTTTTGGTGCAACTTCTGGTTTTAATTCAATTACAATTTCACCAAAATTTGTTGAAATTGTTGCGATTTGGTTTGTTGTGGAATCATTCGGTTCTGTGTTAGTTGGTGTAATAGAAGACTCTGGTGTGGATTCGGTCGTAGTTTTTGCGGCCGCTGTTGGGACATAATCCTTGTTTACTTCATAGATTAGTACGCCATTGATTGCTCCAGAGGTTTTGATTGTAAAGCCAGAAGACATGTAAGCTAGTCTCAGTGGACCGTTTGCATCTTGTGGGTATTTGATATCATCAATGTAAACTGGAGTAAATCCTGAAACATATGATTGGGCTTGTCTTTGCCCTGCAACGTCAACGTATCCAAATGTGGTAAACGGTATCATTTTACCCAATAAGGTATCATTCCAGAATTCAGGAGTTGCACTAATTCCATCGTCATAAAGGAATTGTTGCGTGTCAAAACCACCAATTCTCATAAACCACTGCTTTTTGCTCTCATCTCCACCACCTTGAACAAAGTATAGTGGCGGTTCCTCACTGTTCACTCTTTGTGCAGCTACGTAAATCAAGACATAATCTGCATCCATTTCTCGTAAGATCTTCCATCCTTCATCAGGAGTACTTAGAAACACCTTTGCCATTTGTTCAATTCTCCAGTCAATCAGAGTTGCATTGTCTGCCACTGATCGGCGCTCGCCAAGTGTTGTAATCCAATATCCATAATCCCACCATGAGGCCACAACTGCGTCTTTAGGTGTGTTTTCTTTGAGCCATTGCATTGCATCAAGCCAGTCATTTGTTGCAATGTTGTAGTTACTACCACCATTCAGAATTGTTGGCGGTGCCTTTGCACCGTTTATCCAGTTTGCGCTAACCGGCACCATCATAGGCATTATTAGAAAAATTGTAATCACTACCAGAAACGAGATCTTGATTGTTTTTGGATGAGATTTAGTAATCCGTTTATTTTCTTGTCTTTCTGGTTTGAAGATCTCTTTTGTTAAAAGCGATAACCCGATAGAGCCCAATATCACCAGTGCAAGTGATGAGAAAAGCTCCAATCTTATGAATGCAGAACTAATGTAAACACCAAGAAGTCCAAATATTAGCGCAAAAACATGTAGATCCTGTCGTTCGTTTGTTGGATTTAGGAGATTCTTGAATACGAGCCATGCTCCAATTCCAGCAAATATCAGAAAGACAGAGTGGAACAAAAATGATTGAAATACTGTGGTAGTAGCGTGTTCTGCAACTGAATCAGTTAGTGGATCAAGTGTTGTTAAAAATGGATTTATTGCATTCAGATACCTAAAGCTTGGTAGCCCAAACACATTTGATGCAAGTAAAGCAACTCCTACAGCAACTATTGCAATCAAGAATAGCGTAGTGTTACGTCTTCGTTTTTGCTCGCCACCGATTTTTTCAATAAATGAAGATGCTACTAGGAATAATGTTGGTCCAATTATCATAAATCCACTTGCTTTGGCAAAAAAGGCAAGGCCTGGTCGCTCAAATGGCGCAAGTGAAATTGCAAGACCTAAAACAAATAATGGTATTGCCCATCTTAAAAATTTCGTATCACGTCTTGTGAATACCAGTGAAATTATGAAAAGTCCTAGTGGAAGTACAAAAAAATCTATTCCACCCCAAGCAGAAAAACCAAATCCGAGAAAAATTCCGCTAGCAACAAGTTTTGCTGCGGCTATTTTGTGAGAGCTAGACTTTATTCCACTCAAAAACAAATAGACTGCAAGAAGCCCGTAAAACAATCCAAGTGGCTCTGATTTAAACCAACCAATTGAACCTCTAGTAATTACTGGAAGCGATACAGAATACATCAACGAGGCAAACAATCCTGCAGTAGTACCACCAATCACCCTTACTAGTGCAAAAACTACAATTGCAGTAAGTGATCCAAACACCACAGGAAATAGTATAGTAAATCCATAAAGATCAGTTCCTCCAAATGCACCATACAGAACAGCCGTTGTAATATGTAACATGACTTGGGATGTGTTGGCAACATCTCTTCCAAATGGATACCAGCTCATGTCATCATGCCATCCAAAGTATGCCGGAATTCCGTTTTCTACAATGAACTTTGTTGCTCTATAGTTAAAGTATGGATCAAACTCGTTTAGCTGAAAACCGTATTCCGCTGGTTGTGATCTAATCATTGCAGATATTGAAAATGATAGAGAGAGTACTCCAATTATCAACAAGTGATGTAAGCAAAACTCAAAGCTGCCTACAGAGAATATTTTTTTATTAGAAAACAATTAGCTTTTTTTCAAAAAGTCTGTTTATTACTCTTTTGTGAGTATTTGAACTTGGCATGAGCTTACAAGTTTTTTTAATGACTCGGCATCGTCTTTGCTTCCCACAATGCTTCCATAATGCATCGGAATGGCAATCTTTGGCTTTACTGCCTTGACTGCATTTGCGCCTTCTTTTGCAGACATTACATATGTTCCACTTACTGGAACAAAGAAAACATCCGGCATTAGATCATTCATTTCTGGAATATGATCAGAATCGCCCGCATGATAAAACTTGGAATTGTTCATTGTTATGATAAAGCCAACCTTGTTGTCTTCCTTTGGGTGAAATGGCTTTTTTGTGTCTGGGTTTATTTTGTCAATATTATATGCTGGTAATGCCTTTATTGTGATTCCATGGATTGTTTTTTCCTCGTTGGGATCAATTCCAATGATGTGTTTACTGTTTGCTTTGATTTGTCCTAAACACTCTTTTGCTGCAATTATGGTTGTTTTTTCCGTTGACGATTTTTGTAGATCATCATTGCTTAGATGATCAAAATGATTGTGCGATATTAGAATAACATCTGCATTAATTTGTTTATCGAGTTGATATGGATCAATGCAAACTGTCAGATTATTATGAGTCAGTGTAAATGTATCATGGCCATACCATTTGATTTGAACACCGTTGTATTCCATATTTTTCAAATTAGAATTATCAAGTTAAACTTTGCTTGCTTCAAGAACTATTCTATTATTTGCTATTGAAATGACAGAGCCGCCATTGTTTTTGATTTCAAATTTGAGATTCTTGTCTATTGTTGCAATTATTCCTCCATTGTTTTTTACATATGACAAAATGGAATCATCGGCAAAGGTTCCACCCATAGTGATTTTTTTGAAATTTTTTATGTATTGTAAGGCTGCAGATGCTTCCTTAGTTTTTTTTTCTTGTTTTGCAAGTTTGTTTAGTTCAGTAATTACTATATCCGGAACTAAAAACTGAATATTACCAATGTCGGTATCAAGTGTGGCTAGATTTTTGATTCTATGATTAGCCAGATGAATTAGAAAGCTTGTATCGCATATTACCTCAACCAACTATTCCTGCACCAATTAGTCTCCATCTATCTTCTATTTTGCGACTCAATGCTACATTACTTTTCTCAAATACACAAACAGGTCTTTTGAATTGGACTTCAATTTTTTCTGATTTTACCTTGTTTACTTTTGCCAAAACAGGTGCAGTGCCGATGTTGAGACGTAATGATTCACCCACTTGTATTGGGAGAACCTTGATGTCATTCATTGTTCCAACAGCGGAATCAAAAAGACTTACCTCTAGTTTTGCATCAAGTGCATTCTGCGGCAAAGTTTCCGGTTTGCCGATCACAGATCCAACAAAAGAGTCACTTCTTGTCATGGAGGGATCAAGTTTTGTACCTATTGCCACTAGTCCACCTGGTTTTACATTATCTACAATTCCAGCTGCTGTGCCAAGCGATATAATTTGGGTATGAATTGGCTCGTATGTGTTCTTTTTAGCATTGAAAATTCCGGGTTTGATTTCAACTTCATCACCAATTGAAAACGTTCCCTGTGTTAGACTTCCGCCAATTACACCGCCCTTGATGTCCTTGATCTTTGTTCCAGGTTTGTTGACATCAAATGATCTTAAGACATGCATTACAGGTTCTTTTGACTCTGCCCGTTTTGGGGTTAGAATTGTTTCCTCAATTGCTCCAATTAACGCATCAATGTTTAGCCGTGATTGGGCAGAAATTGGTATTATTGGCGATTTTGCTGCCTTTGTTCCCTTGACAAATTTGACAATATCAGCATAGTTTGCAGTTGCATCCTGATACGACACCAAATCAACTTTATTTTGAATAATTACAATTTGCTGAATTCCCAGAATTTGTAATGCCAGCAAATGTTCTTTTGTTTGAGGTTGCGGCACCTTTTGGTTTGCGGCAACTAAGAGTAATGCTCCGTCCATTAACGCAGCTCCAGAAAGCATGTTTGCCATCAGGCTTTCATGTCCAGGACTGTCTACAAAACTAACTACACGCGATAATTCACTTTCTTTTCCACAATTTTGACATTTTGGTGTGGTAGAATATCCCAGGGGCACTTCGCAGTTTTTGCACTTGTAAAATGCCGCATCAGAATATCCGACACGGATCGTGATCCCTCGCTTTAGTTCTTGGCTGTGAACACTGGTCCACTGTCCGGTAAGTGCTTGAATTAGTGTTGTTTTTCCATGGTCTACATGTCCTGCAGTACCAATGTTGACACACGGTTGGTAACCATATTGTTTTACATACCAATCAGGTAAAGTTTCGCGCCAATGCAATGTACAGCTTCAAAAATCCTAATATGTTAACTTATGCATTAGTTTCTGCTGGAGGAGCTTCTTCTATTTTGAGCTCTCCATCATAAGAGCAGTTTAGCTGATAGATTTCCTCAGATATCACATTGCCGCGGATTAGTCGTCGTCTTCGTTGTCCCTTTTCAACTTTCTTTAGTCCCACTCCTTTTGAGATCAGGACCGGCTTTCTTGCAGAACCATAAATGTCTGCACGCATCGGAATGCCAGATTTGTCGCTTCCACCCATGAGTTTGAGCTTTCCTCCAAGGCCTGCTACTGCAGCATCGATCTCATTACCTAGATGAAGTCCAATGAATCCGCTTGCTTCTTTGTCTTTGATCTCCTTTGAGATAGATTTTCCTTTCTTATCCGATATTGTCAGCTTAAAGTTAGCCAAGTATTGCTCAAAGTTTTTGAGTGGCTAATAAACCATGTGAAAAAATTTAAACTTTAATTATGTAATCTAGTTCTGATGAAAGAGGAAATCGTGTGTCCAAGATGCAATAACAAAATGAATGACATGCAAGCATGCCATATGATATGTAATAATTGCGGTGCGCATCTTGATTGCTCAGACAAGGGTTCCTTTTGGTAAAATTATAGTCCTGGCCTTTTTGGCAAATAATCAATTGACATGTTTAGTGCTTTGTCTTTCATTATTTCCAAGTATGTGTCATAGTCTGCTTCAAAGTTACAATACGGACACTTGATCGAATGCATCTCATCATCCAATACTGCGGTTTTTTCACATTCCGGACATTTTGCATCCATGAATTAGAATTGTCTTCAAAACTATATTAACGCTAATTTGCAAAAACCGATCTGCGCGGTGTTAGTCCAGCCTGGCAGGACGTCAGCTTCCCAAGCTGAAGGTCGCGGGTTCAATTCCCGCACTCCGCATCACATTTCCTTTATGGCTTGTACGATAGAATCTTTGTCTTTTGCATTAGGCGAATATTTTAGATAGTCTTCAAAGTCTTGTTTTGCTTCCTTGTTTTTGTTTTGAGACATACGAACAAGGCCACGATTTTTGTATATTGGTCCAAATCTGCTCGGATTGATCTCAATTGCAGCAGAATAGTAAGAATCTGCCTTGTCATACTGCTTTGTTTTGAGATAATAGTTACCAAGGCCTCTATACGCCAAATAACATCTCTTATTGGCCTGAATGCTTTTTTCGTAGAATTGGACGCATTCTGAGAGATTTTTTTCATTGTAAATACCGCCAAGCAGACATAACGCAGTTGAATTATTTGCATCAAGTGTTATTGCCTCTTTTAGTGCATTGATTGCATCGTCTTGTGATCCTTGCAAGTTTAGCTTCTCAGATACAAAGCAGAGTCGATTTGATTTTTCTCTGGATTTGTTCTCTACTCGTATTGTATCTATGACGTCTGGTGTGGCTAAAAGTATAACGAGTCGCCCATCTTCTTCCCATAGCTTTTCAAATTGTTTTTCAGGAATTGCTCCAATTTGATCCTGTTGTGGGATGTAATGAAGTATGGTTTTTTCTGTATCGTCATAACCAGAGATAACTGATGCGTGTTGAACTGTTTCATACAAGCCAGGCAAAATAACAATAGGCGGAATTCCCATATCAATTATTTTTTTGAGTTCCGATATGGATGAATGTAAAATTAGACTGCCAAGGCCATGTCTTTGTGCGAGCTCAATTCCTTCAATCAGAATACTTCCTCGCATGTTTGGGTATTTTTTTGCTATTTCCTTTGCCTCAGATAACGGTAGATTGACATTCCAATATTTTGATACTGCACTAATTGCCAAGGGCAGACAAATGTTTTCTTCAGTTACTTGTGGAAGTAAAAGTTCGTGCTCACTCATGTTTTTTGATCTGTGTAATTTGTATTAATACCGATCAGATATTAACAAATTTTTCAATTAATGAGAGTCCATCCTTTGTCATTTCCGGATGGAATTGAGTGCCAAAGATATTAGAATTTTCATATTGTATTATTTCATATTTGCAAGCATTTGATTTTCCTAATTGTATCAATGACTCGCCAAGGCGAGATACTTCAAAACTGTGGCTTTGATAGACCTGTATTACTCCATCACATATTGGATTTTTTTGCATGACCTGTACTGTATCTTGGCCCTTTTGTAGCGACGGCATTCTTCGTATCGTTCCGCCAACACTTAGTGCTAAGATTTCTGCCCCATAACAGATTCCAAGAAGTGGTTTTTTTTCAGCAATTGAGTGATGAATTATCTTGGAATTTAGTGCATTCATTGCCTGATCATTATGGCGTCTGCCGGAAAGAATGAATGAGTCAAATTTTGCAATATCATCTAGATTTACTTTATCAAACGATAAAGCAACGTGATCCAAGTTTAGAGAAGACAAAAAATCGATAATGTTTTTTGTAAATACAGATCCATTGTCCACTAATAACAGCATGAATTGTACAAAAACAGATACTTCTTTTATTTGTGATTACTTGCCCACTTCTATTGCAACATAGTGTAGCTCAGGCACACCTTCAACTGTAATTATGGTACCAATGTTGATAGTATCTTCGTCCTGCCACATCACAACTCGTTTGGTCTTTTGTAATACGAAGTCATTTACAAATTTGTCAAGTACAACATCTGTTGCCTCTGTGTCTGCCTTGGAGAACAGTGATACTTCACCTTCCTTAAATGATAATGGGATTGACAGTGATGTTGGTGTTATGATTTCTAGGTTCTTTTCCTCAAAGATTGACTTGATTTTGGCAATTCTAGCTTCTTTGTCAAATCCTGGATCTGTCTTTGATGTGGATGATGGTACAACGCCTGCAAGTTTTTGCAGATATGCCTCAAAGGCTTCTTGCTGTGTGTTACCTAGTCCTACATAATATTCTCCATTGAATGCAGCTCCAACTGCTGCAATTGTTCCTAGCTGCGCCACAACTCCCTCTCCAGAGCCGGCAGTATACACTGGAATGAAATACACGTCATGATCACCCACCCTATACAAAATATTATCACCAATTCTCGGGGTTCTAAGCAAGGTCTTGAGCTGTGCAAAGTCATTATCTTTTTCTAGTGCTTCACGAACCGCTGTTGGTCCAATCAGTTTTGTAGTAGAGTTTAATGGTACTTGATAGAAGTGCATATCACCAAGTGTCGGTAGATCATTTTCTACTACCATATATCCTGAGAGGTTCTTTCCCTTGGAATCTCTTAGCTCTAAAGATAATAATCCCAAGAATTTTGTGGTTTCAAATCCAGGCGGTTTTGCCTCGATATAATACGCATCAAGCTTGTCAGGTATTTCAAAGAATGTGTTTGCTTGGATGAATGTCTCTGTATTTGTTACATGGTAAATGTTGAACATTTCTGTTTTCCATGTGAATAATTCCTGCGGGTATCGAATCTGCTCAGTTAGCCATGATGGGATTGGTGAGAATTTTTCTCCGTATTGAGATTCAAGTATTTTGGCAAAATAGTCATCACCATGTTTGAGCAATGTAATATCACCATCATACGTATCAACTAGTGCAAAACCAACCAATCTTAGATATGGGTTGCCCATCGACCATGGGACTGAGTGGGTATCAAATCCTATGATTAGTGGAACAAGCCAGTATGTAGTCTTGCCATCAGTTACTGGGTAAATGTCTAATTTTTGCCCAAACAAATCATACAGAAAATACGGGTATAGTGTTTCCATTCTATCATAGACGTCCTTGTATCTCATTACATGAACAGATGTACTTGGATATGATAGCAAAAAGTTTGGCTCAAAAACCCAGCTCAGTGGTGGTGACACTGTAATTCCTCCTGCACCAGAATACAGGGCACCATTGATTTCAGCGCTTGTACCTCCTCGGTTTGTTGGAAATGCAGACCAGGTATCGCGGAAGAGTCCACCCTCTCCATAATAGATTGACCTTTGTGCAAACAAATCTTCTGTCTTTACTGACTGGCCAGATGTTGCCTCTAGTGTCAAGAATCCATCTGGTACGTGTGTATACACTAGGTGCTCGTTGTACCATCGATTCTCAAGGCTTACTGTACTAGGTACCACTGGCTTCATTGATGCAGTCCAGTACAGAGTATTGTTGAATCGCAGAATGTCATTGTCTCCAAATGTAATGTATGGGATTAGGCCAATTTCGGGTTTCAGCTTGGCAAATGCTGCCTCCCAGTCCCATATTCGAACAGAATCTAGAACGTCACGGTTTTGTTCAATGTAAGACTTGATGTTATTTGGTGATACTGAGGACAGCTTTATGTCATCGTTGGTTATCTTGACTTTGTCAAGCTCGCCAAGATATCTATTAAGTGTGATTTGTTGTTGTGTGTATGGACCTAGATATTCTATTTTACGAGTATCTGCAATACTATTATTCACTGCCATAATAGATCCCGCAATTATTCCAATTGCAATTAGCGCAAAGATTCGAATGTAAATGTCGCGCTTTATTGGATGTGTAAGAACCTTTGAGCGAATTTTATCAAAGATTGAGAATCCAACTAGTAAGAATCCGGCCAAAAGAGTTCCACCGATTACATATTTTGTGTTGTAATCGATTTGTTCTGTAAAGAACATGTTGATGCCTGCCCAGATGATTCCAATTCCAATTACTGCCTCTATTGTAGAGACATAGTTGAGGAATTTTGGCTTGCCTTGTGCAGAGTCATAAAGATAAGATGTGATGACTTTGATTATAGAGTGCAATCCTACATAGATTCCAAGCCGGATTCCGATTACGCCAAGTAATGGCGGGACAATGATTGTTAGGGCCGGAATTAGCTCAATTACTGTTTGGGCAGATTCGGAGGACTGTGGTGTGATAAACGGTAATGAGAATATGGTTGGAATTTTGTCAATTCCCAAATCATTGCCATCAAGCATGTGGACAAGGCCTAGGCCAAACATGATGTTGACAAAGAATGCACCAAAGAGGAAGATCTTTGTAATCTGCCAAACGGCAAATTGTGGGATGCTTAGCTTGTAATCACGAAAACTGGAAATGTTCTTTGATACTGGATCATGTGATGTTCTATTTAGAAATGTAATCATTACATGTATTGCATACCAAACCATCGAGGAGCGGTTTTTGATGTCCACGTTGACTAGTGCAATTGCTGCCAGAACCACAGACGATATCAGAGAATATTGGAGTGGTTTTGTGAATTGCTCGCCAAATTCCGTCATATTCATGGACAAAACCACGCCTTGGTTTCCAACCATGACTAGAACAATTACGCCAATGATTGCAACTATTCCTAATCTGATTAGCTTGCCAGCACCAGGCTGCGGCGAATTAGATTCGGAAGAAGAGCTATACAAATTCAAAATTTGCTCGTTTTTAGATAAATTAATGTCTTGGGGATGATTTTGCGCCTAGATTTGTGCAGTTGTAGCACAGCCTTTGCAGATCATATAAACTGCGGCGTATCTTGGCACATCGATTTTTTCTTTTTTGTACGGACCAAACTTTTTGTTTTTTAGCTTGAATTCAACTGGACAGTTTGCAAGTACTGTGACTTGCTCATCATCAATAAAACATGCATCCATACTAGGATTGAATTTTGCAAGATCTGTGCATGTGATTTTGGTGAGGCCTGACTTGCTATTTATTGTTCCACCTAATCTGAAAATTCTATGAACATCGATTGTTACATTTGGATCTACATGAACGCCGATTTCCTTTTGGATTAATTCTAGTCTTTTTTTAAATGAGGCATATCCTTCGGATATAATCTCCCTTGATACTTTGGGCTTGTTTGATTTGGAACCAAAGATCCCTTTTGATACGCGGCCAAGCCAACCTTTCTCGTCAATGTCAGAAAAAACAGACTTGGCAAAATTAGTTTTTGCGCCAAATGTTTCAGGTATAGCTCCTTTGAACGTAATATAATCAACCAGATCTGCCCTATGTCTTGAATCTAGCTTTTCGTATTCAGAACTTGAAACATGGATGTGAAATCCTTCGTTTCCAGAATAATACACGGTGATGTTTTCCTTTTTTATTCCAAGATCACCTGTCAAAACTGTGATGAGTTTTTCCACTTCTTTTTTTGCTCCTGCAATACAGTCATTGCACAATACTGATGCGGTATCAAATTTTGTTGCCTTGCATTCCGGACAAGAATCTAGATTAGAGAAGACAGAATCACATGTATTACATTTTTTAACAGTATGATTGATTCTGCATGGCAGATGCAAGTCTTTTGCATCAATGTCAAAGATAAGATCTGCATTTTGCCAGTCTTTTTCTGCCATTGGCAGATTAGGAAAAGAATAGCGAGCATTTGAGCAGTAAACATCGGATGGGATATTTTTCATCAATAAAAGATGCAGTTCTTTGTCTGATCTCAATGAGATGTGTCTGGTCATTCCAGAATTGAATTTTTGATATCCAAATTCGCGCATTTCTGGATTTTTTGGTGTGTGTATAAGATCAAAATGATCAAAATAATATTTTTTGAATGCGTCCTCTAGAAATTTTACATTTGTCTCAAGCATTGCTTATTTTTTTCCTTCCAAACTGTAATGGGTTGATTATGTTTGCACATTCAGGTATGACATAGCAGAGATTTTCACTTTTTAGTTTTTCACATGATGGGCATGCGTATTTTGTTCCACTGCCGAAATTTCCTGCCAAGTGTTTTAGTTGGTATAATGTTATTTTTTCATTATAGTCAGGAGCGTTTTTGAACAGCGGTGCAATCTCCTCTATTGTTTGGCCTTTATTGAGTAGATAAGTTGCAAGCATGAATCTACCAGAGTGGGGCAAGTTTTCTCCTTTGTGTAAGATATTCAAGGCATGTTTGATGCATGGGGGTTGTTCTGTTGTCTCTATAATTTGTACTGTAAATTTTTTTGCCAGTGTTATCAATGTCTCAATTGGTTTTTTGAACGATTCTGGAATGGAGGGAATATTTGCAGATTGAATTTTTGAGCTGATAAAATTATCAAGCTCTTTTCTGATTAATCTGACTGTTTCATGTGCAGACAAGAATACCTTACCATCATGAACCAGTCTGTTGACAAGCTTCCATTCTTGTTCATGAAAATGTACGGC
The DNA here is from genome assembly GCA_964616415.1 of uncultured Candidatus Nitrosotenuis sp. Classification (GTDB taxonomy): domain Archaea; phylum Thermoproteota; class Nitrososphaeria; order Nitrososphaerales; family Nitrosopumilaceae; genus Nitrosotenuis. The sequence goes on from CAZTUP010000001.1 coordinate 136,618, forward strand.
ATGCATCAGATAATCAGGTGCGGGAATTACAAAATAATTGTCAGATTTTGAGACATTCATTGCAAAAAGATCTTTAATTATTTTGATTGCAAGCTCTTCATTTGTGTGAATATTGGTTAGATCTTTTTCCAAGAACTTTTCTGCGCGTCTTGCCTCTGCTAACGAGAATCGTCTGATCAGAGTATTCATGCCGCTCTGCTTGAGCAGTATTACTGCGACAAGAAAAGAAAACACCTCCATGTCCAAGTTTTTAATTGAAAAATCAGAATTGAAGATTTTACCATCTGCTGCTATTTGGATTCTAGATAATGCAAGATCTATTATTGGTTTGAAGTCTTCGTCTCCAAACTGTTCCAACGTGAAGCCTTTTTCTCGTAGATATGTACCTGCTTCACTTAGAAATGGATATTTTGCAATTTCTTCTGTTCCTAGCTTCATTGAATCTAGTTAGTGATTTCTAGATAAAAATTAGAGTTTTCATTCTGATTTTGGTTTAAATTATCAAGTCATGGCAAAAATCGTATGCGAGTAGGACTGCATGTTTCCATTTCCGGCTCGCTTTCTGCTGCAATAGATAATGCTGTTGAACGAGAATGTTCAGCATTTCAGATATTTACTCGTAGTCCCAGAATGTGGACTGCAAAAGAAATTGCAAAAAAAGATGCTCAAGAATTCAAGGAAAAATTATCATCCAGCAGAATTGACAGATTCGCAACCGTTGCTCACATGCCATATTTACCAAACTTGGCATCTCCAAACTCTGCAACTCATGAGAAATCAGTTGGTGTTTTGATAAAAGAGGTTCAGAGGTGCGGAGAAATCGGCATACCATATTTGGTTGCGCATTTAGGCAGTCATCTTGGAGAAGGCGAACAAAAAGGAATAGCTCAACTAGTCAAGGCGTTTGAAAAAGCAGCTGAAATCAAGAACGATGTTACCATATTATTGGAAAATACTGCAGGGCAGAAAAATTCAGTCGGTTCAGAATTTTCCCAATGGGCAGAGATATTTTCCAAGCTGAAACCAAAGAACAGATTTGGTGTCTGTCTTGACACATGTCATGCGTTTGCATATGGATATGATCTTAGAACTGAAAAACATGTTGCTGAGACATTTAAAAAATTCGATGATGCTATCGGATTTGAGAATCTAAAGATTTTGCACCTAAATGATTCAAAAGGTGAGCTTGGCTCCAATTTAGACAGACACGAGCATATTGGACTAGGTAAGATCGGCGAGAGTGGAATGGCTGCAGTGGTAAAACTAGCTAATAAGAAAAACATTCCAATAATTTTGGAAACGCCAATAGATAATACGCGCGATGATTTTGGCAATCTTAAAAAGGTAAAAGAGATTGCATAGCTTCAAATTTATTCTGAGTTTGGTGAAATCATACCAATGAATTACGATAGTGTGATGCAGCTTGCCCTTGAGCGTGGGTTTTACTTTCCTAGTTGTGAGATTTATTCAGATGCAAAGGCGGGATTTTGGGAATACGGCCCATCAGGCGTGTCAATGAAGACTAAATTTATTGAATTGTGGAGACGCGAGCTGCTCAGACGCGACGGAATGCTTGAAATTGACGGTTCGCAAATAATGTCACAGTCAGTCTTTGAAGCATCAGGTCACTTGGCAAGCTTTGCAGATCCTGTAATTCGCTGCATTGGATGCGGATTAAACTATAGAGCAGACAAACTAATCTTTGAGCAGACAAAAATAGAGATTCCAGAAAGCGCTGATCTAGCAGACTTTGATAAAACAATATCTGAGAAAAATCTTCGATGTCCAAAATGCAAGGGTGAGTTTGAGCGGGCACGAAAATTCAACATGATGTTCAAAGTAGAAATTGGCCCAGAAGCAGAGGCAGCATATCTAAGACCAGAGACATGCCAATCAATCTTTGTTGATTTTCCAAGACTGTTCAAGACGATGAGAGGAAAACTTCCTCTAGGCATTGCACAAATTGGTAAAAGTTTTCGAAATGAGATCTCTCCAAGGCAATCACTTTTGAGATTGCGAGAGTTTTACCAGGCAGAAATTGAGGTATTTTGCAATCCAAACAAGCTAAATGATCTAGAAAGATTTTCTGAAATTCAAGACGTTACAATCCGACTATGGATTGATAATAATCTAAAAGCAATGACATGTAAAGAAGCAGTAGATTCCGGTATTTTGCCAAACAAGTTTGTCGCATATTATCTTGGATTACTGACAGAATTTTATGAGAAAACCGGTATAGACATGACAAAGTCAAGATTTCGAAGACTAGGTGAAAAAGAAAAGGCGTTCTATGCAAGCATTGCATTTGATTTTGAGGTCCAGACCACAATCGGGTGGCTCGAACTAGTTGCCTGTAACTATAGATCAGACTATGATCTAACCAGTCATGCAGCCAAGTCCAAGGAAAAGTTCGAGGTTCTGGATGATGAGCAAAAAGTCTTGCCGCACGTATTTGAGATTTCAATGGGAATTGACCGCTCTTTGTATACCATACTAGAGCATGGATTACGTGAGGAAAAAGAACATGAGAGAACTGTGCTTTCCATCAGGCCTTATTTGGCACCAGTCCATGTCGGGGTTTTGTCTTTGGTCAAAAAAGATGGATTGAAGGAAAAAACAGACGAGCTATTTCTCAAAATAAAGCGAAAATATGATGCATTTTTAGATCATTCCGGTGCCATAGGCAGAAGATATAGAAGATTGGACGAGGTTGGTGCTCCGTTTGCCATAACAATAGACCATCAAACATTACAGGATGAAACGGTGACTTTGAGAAGACGTGACTCTATGTTGCAGGAAAGAATAGCTATCTCAAATATTGACTCTATTCTCTCAAAAGAAACTGCATTTCCATAGATTTTTCTTATTTATTTTGCTGTGATTATTTCATTACTAGTTGATCTGTATTGCAATTTGATTTGAACATCCGATGTTGCCTGTGCTTCTGGGATTAATCCATTTTCAGATTCTATATCAATGTGCCAGTTGCCAATGATTGGATCCACTGAGGTAATTGAGAGTCTTTCAAGTGCGCTATCTGGTCCTGAATATCGGATTCTATAGATTTGGTCTCCTAGTGATATGCTCTCAAAGTTTCCACGCTTGCCAAATGTTGAATCTTGGACTAGGCATTCTGAAGATCTACCAACAACACATGTTCCATCAGGTGCTGTAACATGAAGACTTTTGCTGATATCATGATTTGATGCATAGACTAATCCAACATTTGCAACAGGTTTGCCATCTGCTGTATTGATTTGTCCTAGCTCTTGTTGGCTTTGCATTGATATTGTTTTTAGCTTTTGGAATGTGTTGAATGAGACTGTATTTGTAGAACTAGAGTATCCGTATATTTCCAATTTTGCGCTTGCCTTGTAAGCAGTTGATGTAGTGTCTTTTGGAACAGACCATTCAAAGTTAACCTTGGTTTGACCCGGTGCCAATACAAGTTGTGACTGTGACACCACGATATCATCAACTAGTAATGATACAGTGCCATATACTGGAACAGAGATGCTGTTTTTAACATAGGCAGAAGGTCTTAGTGTCATTCCTTGAGGCACGGATGAAGGAACATCAAGCTCTATTGATGCATTTACGTTCTGTTGCTCAACGCCTACTACCTTCTTGTTTGATTGGGTTGACGAGGCTTCATTTTCTACATATATCACATATGATAATCCTGGAGACTGTAATAGATCTGAGGGGATTACACCAGTTGCAATGAATGTTGAATTTGATATGAGTGTAGTCGTTGTCATGTTAATTGTAGTGTATGTTTCAGATTGTCCTAGTGTAATGAATCGCAACTCTGCAGTCTTTACAGGTGATTCACTATCAATTATAGCAGAAACTAGCAATGACTCTTTGTTGTCTGATTTTATGTAATCCGTATCAGATAATGTCTTGTTTGCAAGTTTTGCCTTTACATCAAATATCTTTGGTGCATTTTCTTGTGCTATTTCAAACTCTTGTGTTTCGTCTGTTGTGATTGGTGTTCCTGTGCATGAGGTTATCTCTATATCAGTGCTCACAGATAGTTGGTTTTCTTGGTTCTTGGCAGTGATGATAAGATTTGTCTCTTGTGAGCTGATTTGTGCTTCATACAAATAGAGATCAGTTGTGGTAAGTGCGTTTTGCTCCTCATATGGCTGAATCTTTGCAAGTGATGCGTTGATCATGCCAGATTGAGTTTGAATCATTACGTCAACTGATGGGGTTTTACTTGCTACTAGAACTCGCACCATGTTCTCTCTGCATATGTCATAGGATACTTCACTAATTCTTGGCGTTGATTCCAAGATTTCTTGTAGATCTACTACTCGTAGCGCATCAGAATATGATTTGGTGACAGAGTTTCTGTCAAGATCCCATGCTACTAGTTTGATATCAGATGTATCCATTGATTTTGCAAAGGTAACTTCGTATTTGAGTACAAAGTTGTATGGATCTCTTTCGAGTATTGCAAACGTTGCATTAGAGAAGAGATTGCGTGGATCAATTACCTGTATTGGTTTGTTCTTTTCGAACACGATTGCGGTGTAGCCAAGAGAGCTGTCTTTGCTACTTAGAACAAGTTCAGTGTGTCCGATGTTATTTACTCCTTGATCTTCATACAAATCAAATCTCAATACTAGTTTATCTCCAACATTTGCAGTTGTCATTTTTCCTTTACTCAAATCAACATTTATGATTCCACCAAAGCCGTCCTTGCCGCTACCAAGATTAGCAATTGATGATTCTCCAAGAGATGGTGCATTGGTATTTGTTGAATCACCAGCGGATGTTGATGTGGATTGTGTTCTTGCAGTACCAAAGCTGGTAAAGTGAGTTGTCCATATTACAAGATCAGTTCCGTCGTCAAACACACACTCTCCAGAACCGCCAAGCTGTGTGGTTACACTAGTAAGATCATCTGCAGTACACTGTGTTGTAATGAATGTGACTTGTGTACTTCCTGATCTCTGATAAAATGCAGTAAATCCTTGATTTCCACCATCGCTTAGGAATTCAAATCTGACTGGTTTGCTTAATGTCATATTTTGAGCATCTAATCCAATCTTAATTGCTGTTATTTCTCCATAGCCAGTAGGTAGTGTAACAGTATCTATCGCTGGAAGCTGCATAACTCCGTTCCATCCAGACGGACCAGAGATGACAGTAGAGGCTGCAAGAGTCACCTTTACATCATATGATGTACGGTGATCATCTACATCAGAGAAGATTGTTAATTCATTGTTTGTAGTTACATCATTACCGGATTTGATGCTTGCATAGTTAACTGAAGAGTTAGTTGTTCCAGATGAAACAAATATGTCTTGTAATTGAGCACTGGAGCTAACCACTACCAATTGTGCATCATCTTGGTTCACAGTTATGGAAGGTTGAGTATTTTCCACTAGAACCTGATTTTGAGCAATATTCTTCAATGTGGTTGTACTATCTGTGAGACCTAGTCTTTCTGAGAGTGACTTGGTGTAAGAGATAGTCTTTGCGGCAGTGTCAGTGAAACCTAGTCTTTCGGTGAATGATTTGGTGTAGGAGGTAGTCTTTGCGGCAGTGTCAGTGAAGCCGAGGGATTCTGTTAGGGTGATGGATGGTGATGCTGATGCCGAGTCTGCGAG
>CAZTUP010000002.1:0-239066 GCA_964616415.1 uncultured Candidatus Nitrosotenuis sp.
TCTACGGGGACCATCTGATCTGGATTCTCCTCTTGATCTAAAACCGTCTCTTGGCCTAGAGTCACCGCGTGATCTAAAGCCATCGCGTGGCCTGTCTTCTCTAGACCTAAACCCTTCCCGTTGTCTGAACTCTCCCTGTGGTTTATCATCCCTTGATCTAAAACTATCACGGGGTTTTCTGTCCCTTGATCTAAAGTTGTCCTTTCGTCCAAAGTCTTCACGTCTTCGCTCCATTCTTTGTGGCTGAGCTGGGCGCTCTGACGGCTCTTTGTATTTTTCGCCAATTTCAGCTACTCGAACATTTAGTTTTTCAAGCAATGTCGTATTTAGGCCTGCACCATACACATCAACACGTGATGCAATTGCTGCCTTTGCTGCAATTGCGCGTGCCATTTTACCTCTCTGCCATTTTGGTGCAGCGTGAACTGTTGGATGCTGGAACAAAATACCGTGCTTTGGCGGCTGAGTTCCAGTCTTTAGTGCACGAAATAGGGCCTTTTCTGCACCTAGTACTTGGATTGTACTTGCTGGCAATGTTGCAAGTTTTTTGATGCTTCCAGCCTTTGCCAGTATTCTCGCACCAACTGCATTTCCTAATATTGCAGCCAAATTTGGCGCAATCGTATTCATCTGAGTTTCAATATGGGATACAAGATTGTTTCTTGTTTTAGTCATGTCTAGAATTTGTTTTGCTATTGATTGCACTATTGCGAGATTTTCTTTGGATATTTCACCACCCTTGCTTTTTTGCTGTATGACAGAAAGCATCTGGACTTTGGCGTCTGGAAAACCAGCGTCTTGGTATACTTTGTCTGAAAGATCCGCCCTGTTCCCCGCCATGACAATTTGTGCATATCCGTTTATGCTGTCTATGATGTTGTCAAGCTCTGGGAAATGCAAGCCGTACCACTCTCGTAATCTAGATGATAATCCGTTAATCATGACATCAATTTCGTCTAATGCGTTAATTGCCTGGATAATGTGCAAGTCTGGGCTTTGAGATGTTTCTGTTACTTTGGATGATGATAATGAAAGCGCAAAGTCTCTAAGCTTTGACATTGCGTCTTGAATGTTTTTTGCAAAACCTGCATCAATTAGAATTTGTGGTTTGTTTGATTGAATTTCATCTAGTTGTTTTTCCTCCATCATTTGAACGTCTAGCCCTTCTTTTTTGAGTGACTTGAGCAACGCATCCACGTTTAGGAAAAACCCTGAGTTGATTCCTCGAAGATAATCGAGTAAAGAATTGTTTTTGAGATTGCCTGCACGTGCATCAACAAATTCCACTGCTGGATTCTCAAATGCAAAAGATTTGGTAACTGTATTATTTTCAGAGACAACAATGCCAAGCTCTGTTACTATAACAAAATACACACGCATTCTCTCATCTTCGGATTAAAAAAGCTAACACAAATCAACTATTATAAGACAACAAAATCAACTCAATCAAGTGACGCCTGACCTCTCAGTATCGATTGGACCGCTTTCACTTGGCAGGCCTGCAATGCTTGCCTCGGGAATTTTGGGAATATCACTTGAGGTTTTTGGCAGAATTTATCGAAGCGGTGCAGGCGCAGTAGTAACAAAGTCGTTGAGCAAAGAGCCTTGGGATGGATACGCAAATCCGACCATAGTTGGAATCAAGGGCGGGTACCTCAATGCAGTTGGGTTGTCAAATCCAGGCGCTCCGTATTTTGCAAAAATGATCTCACAAAACAAGGACGTGCCGATCATTGTTAGCTTGGTTGGCTCAATAGAAGACGAGTTTGAATTTATGGTAAAACAATTTGAAAATTCCAAAGTCTCAGCATATGAACTGAATTTGTCCTGCCCACACGTGGAAAAGGTGGGACTGGAGGTGGGTGATGATCCAAGACTTGTGACAAAAATTGTATCGCGTGTCAAGTCAACCACAAAGGCTCCAGTGATAGCAAAGGTAGGACTTGGAACTACAAACTATCTTGATACTGTCAAGGCGGCAATTGATGGCGGTGCAGATGCAATCACTGCAATTAATACAATTCGCGCGATGGGCATTGATGTTGAAACCCAAAGACCTATTCTCAGCCACAAAATTGGCGGACTGTCTGGCCCTGCAATAAAGCCAGTCGCAGTAAGGTGTGTATATGAGATTGCATCAAAATACAAAATTCCAGTGATTGGCTGTGGTGGAGTATCCACGTGGGAGGATGCGTTAGAGTTCATCTTTGCAGGCGCATCTGCCATCCAAGTAGGCAGTGCCATAGGTGATGGATGGATTGATGTGTTTTCTGGAATTAATGATGGTATTGCAAATTACATGAAGAAAAAAGGATTTTCAACCGTATCGGAGATGGTGGGACTTGCAAAACGTTTCTAAGACTCCATCCATCAGAGTAATCGAAAAGATAATCGATGAAACTCCAACTGTTCGCACAATTATAATTTCTGATGAACGCCTCTCTGACGTATTGCCTGGACAATTTGCAATGGTGTGGATTCCTGGTGTGAATGAATTACCAATGAGTGTCATGATAACACAGGAAAAAGGCAAAGCTGCATTTACCGTGCGAAAACGAGGAGTATCGTCCACTGCGCTCTATGATCTAAAGGTTGGAGAGCAAATAGGCGTTCGCGGACCATATGGTAATGCCTTTGATATCAAGGATGGAAAAATTGCGCTTGTAGGTGGTGGGACAGGACTAGTACCTCTTATGAGACTGGCAAAATTTGCAAAGCCGACAAATGACGTAACTGTGCTGATGGGCTCTAAATCAAAAGACGAAGTTTTCTTTGAGGACTTGGCAAACAAAATACTTTCAGACAAAAAGCATCAAGTCATTGCATGTACTGAAGATGGATCGTATGGACAAAAGGGATTTGTCACCGACGTCTTGGAAAAACTAGTTCAGACTACAAAATTTGATGCAATATACACATGTGGACCAGAAATAATGATGCACAAAATAGTTCAGCTTGCAAACTCGAAAGGAATCTTTGTTCAGGCCTCACTTGAGCGAATGATGAAGTGTGGAATTGGAATTTGTGGTAGTTGTTGCATGGATGATGTTCTAGTGTGCCATGACGGTACAATTTTTGATGGCAAGTTCTTGGCAAACTCGACAGAGTTTGGCCACACACATCGAGCCAAGTCTGGAATCTTGGAAAATTACTAAAACAAAAAATTACCAAAATACATGCGTAAAAATACCTAAAGGTTTAAAATAAATAAAAAACGAGACGCGTAAGAGACAATGCCAAAACCAAAGATCGTATTGACAGCAGATCGTACTCTGATGTCAAATTATAGAGGAATCTCACTTGCCACATTCTTTGGATGCGCACCGGCTTTGGACCCACACCGTGATCATAATTCATTCTGGTACAAAATTCTAAAAAACCAAGTAACTCCAAAAATTCTCTTTGACTTTATCTGTAACCCAATTCCTCACAACAACGGAGTTGCATCATATGCTCCATATGGACTACGAAAAGTAGAGGCAGGTCTCTTACGTGATGGCTTTAAGCGGGAAGATGTAGTTGTTGCCCATCCTGATCATGTAGAGAAATTCATTGGTCCTGAAACCCAAGTAGTTGGAACATACGAGATGGACCCACTTGGAATGGGACCAGTCACCATGACATTCACATATGGAAGAAAGCAAATGTCGTATGATGAGTATTACAACATTTATCTTCACAAAAAAATCATCGAGGCAAAGAAAAAGAATGGTAGTAACGCCAAAGTAATCTCGGGAGCCTCTGGAACTTGGCAATACAACTATGATCCAGAGAAAATCGAAGAGCTTGGAATCTATGCCATCCTAGAAGGTGAGCTTGGCGGTATTGCACCAGAAATTGACGGACATGCTGGCAGATTTTTCAATTATCTAATTGATGGCGAATTTGATAACATGAATCCATTTAGAAAACGAAGCGATTTCAAAGTTGACATCAAAGAATATGAAAGAAACGGAAAGAAGCTTCATGGAAGATTTGTGAACTTTTGGGACAGACCGGAAATTGACGAAATCCCAGAAATTGTCGAGCCATCAATGCACGGAATGATTGAAGTGATGAGAGGATGCGGGCGTGGTTGCAAGTTTTGTGATGTTACACTAAGATCACTACGATACTATCCACCAGAGAAAGTAAAGCGCGAAATTGAAGTCAACATCAAAAAGGGCGGACTGCGCAACGCATGGATTCACAGCGATGATATTTTCGTTTATGGAATGGATCCGCGAACCAACAAGCAGATGGAACCAAACAGAGAAGCACTAGAAGAGCTATTCACTGCAGTAATGGATGCAGGCGTAGTGCACACCAATCCAACACATGGAACACTGGCAGGCGCAATTGCTGATGAGAAACTAATTCCAAATATTTCAAAAATAATCAAGTCCAGCGCACAAAACCTCATTGGAATCCAGTGTGGATTTGAAACTGGCAGCCTACGACTAATTGGAAAATATGCAGACCGCAAACTGGCACCTTTCATGCCAGAAGAATGGCATTGGGTTGTAAAAGAAGGTGTAAAGACACTAAACGAGCATCACTGGGTTCCAGCATTCACACTAATCATGGGACTAGATAATGATGAAACACCAGAAGACTCGTGGGAGACCATTTCACTAATTAGCGAACTAGAGCGAGAACAACCAGACTCAATGTTCACTGCAACCCCATTGACATTTGTGCCAATTGGATTGCTTGAAAAATCCGAGTTCTTTAACATTGGAAACGAGATGAGTCCAGCACAACTAGGTGTCATGTACAAGACATGGCAACACAACTTCAAGTATGGAATTCAGAAATTCATGACTAAAACCGGCACAAGACAGACATCGATGCAAAAGCAATTCTTTAACGTGCTTGCACGCTCTCTTGGAGGCGTTCCACTAGCTGCAATGGAAAAATATGCAAGAAAGAAGGGCAGAGAGCACGAAAAGGTAATTGAAACCATCAAGGCAAAATACTGGTAAAATTATAAAGCCTCATTTTTAACCAAAATACACAATGGCAACTCACGGCTCCATTACAAAGGCAGGAAAGGTCAAAGGCCAAACACCAAAAGTTGAAGGACGAAAACGAGTTGGAACTATATCCATCCTACGAAACAAGAGCAACTTTAGGAAGCGATTCGCTTTACACCGAACTCCTGGTCAAAACAAACCTGGCCAAAGAAAACGAAAACGCTAGGACATTCTTCTTTTTCCAAACCATGTGATTTGTGCGCAATCCTAAATTACTTGATTTTCTAAATCACATTCAGACAGAATTGGCAAAAGACCGTTATGGCGGTTAAAATGGGCCAAGACTTGGGACGTGCAAATCCCCGAGTCTTTGCTCATATCTCTGGTTTTCATGGGTGTTGTGTCTTGTGATTTTACCAAACTATTTGCGTAAATGCACAACATGTTTTTAATTGATTATATGCAGTTCATAACACAAGAATGAAGGTATGCAAGACCTGCGGAAAAGAGTTTGAAGGTAGTGCCCGCAAATTTTGCTCATGGCAATGCGAAGAAAACCATATGAAATTGCTAAAAAAGAAAATGAATGATGCAGTAAAACAGGACAAGGGACATACGCAAAAGATGAGTGGAGAGTAGAAGACTTTTTATCTGATTTTTGGTTAATTCAATCATGAATGGCAAACTGCAACTTTTAGCGCTGTTTTTGATCTTGCCGCTTTTGACATTTGCCGTTATGAGTGTGCAAGAAGCTGATGCAGACAAGGGAGACAAGTCTTGCTCAAAAAAGGGCAAGGACATGAAGAGCTCATCATATACCAAAAGTTCTAAATTCTCAGACAAGATGAGCAAAAAGCAGCAATTCTAAAATTAATTTTCTTAATTTGCTTGCATAATCAAACCCACACTAAAATATCTCGTTATGATTTTGATATCATACAATGAAAGGCTTGGAGATTGGATTGCTTGCAGTAGGCGGAATACTAGGTACTTTTCTGAGATATAGAATAACTGAATCACCGCTTTTGTTTGGAGCGTTACAGGTAAACGTGCTAATTGTAAATGTGATTGGCAGTTTCATTCTTGGTCTGTTTTTTGTAGTGTCTACTCAATGGAGCCTTGACACAAAGTACATTCTATTTGTCGCAGTTGGATTCTGCGGGTCTCTGACTACCATGTCTGCCTTTGCTTTAGAGTCTTCTAATCTTATTGAGAACAAGCAGTTTGGATTGGTTGCAATGAATATCTTGGCAAATGTTGGACTATCAATTGGTGCCGTATTTGCAGGAAAATCTTTGATGGGTCTGGCAACAAACGGCTAGCTTGAAATTATTTATTATTAGATATCGTATGACTGGTATTGAATAAAAAATGCACTAGATGTGGGCAAAACTTTGAATGCCAAGAAAACGAGTCATGCTGGTGCTTTAAGGAAGAACGAGTCACAGTGGAATACAATGACTGTGTATGCAAAAACTGTCTTTTGTTGCAATATCGTAAGAAACTGGTGGGAACTTGAAAATAATGACCCAATAGAATCTATTAAGAGACATTTTCATGATGGGGAGAAGTCTATAAGGAAGGGGTTTGGGGGATCAAGAATTTCAGTAATAAACCGTTATCAGATGTATCACAACTATCTGACCTCACATGAGTTTAGAGGAAAAAATACCTGAGAAAGCAGGTATTGAGATTCAAGGGAATAACAAATGGATCACAATAATTCAGAACACTAGATCTGAAATTCGTTAAAAATTTGCTTGTTTTAACTTACACATTTGTACCAAAGTGTTGCTTTTGCTTCGAATTATGTTCAGAATAATAGAAATTTTAATTTCAAAAGACTATCTGATTCAACAATCAATTGAAATTATTTTTGTTTTTCAGGACTTATTCGTAGATTTTTGGCAATTTCTTAAATCACATTCTACTGTAGAATATGTAGAGATGAAAAAGAAATTTTATTCCAATCTAAACATTTGTACCAAAATGTTACTTTTGGTATAAAATCGATTTCAATGATCCTATTCTCGTTTCCATATCAATTCACTGCGATCAGTTTTGACAGAATCTAAAACCATTATCTTTATAAAGTACTAGTACCGTACCTTACGGTATGGTAGATGAATTAAGACTTGACAGTCTTGATGGCGTAGGCCCAGTTACTACAAAAAAGCTAACTGACGCAGGCGTACACAACATTATGGACCTAGTTGTCAGAGGTCCAGTAGATATCGCTGAAGTAACTGGCATGGACAAGGAGACAGCAGAAAAAATCGTAACTAAAGCTCGTCAAACCCTGATGGAACAGGGATTGATCGGCAAAGATTTTGTCACTGCAACTGAAATCTACAAAAGAAGACAGGACATTGGCAAAATTACAACCGGAACTCAATGTCTTGACCAATTACTTGATGGCGGTCTTGAAACACAAGCACTAACTGAAGTTTATGGTGAATTTGGCTCTGGAAAAACCCAATTCTGTCACACATTATGTGTAACAGTACAAAAGCCAAAAGAAGAAGGTGGACTTGGAGGCGGCGTCTTGTACGTTGACTCTGAGAATACTTTCAGACCCGAAAGAATTGTATCTATTGCAAAAGCAAAGGGACTGGATCCAGAAAAAGTATTGGATAACATTATCGTTGCTAGAGCATACAATTCAGCACACCAAACACTAATCCTAGAAGAGGCAGGCTCTATTATAGAACAGCACGGAATCAAATTGCTAATTGCAGATTCTGCAGTTGGCCTATTCAGATCAGAATACCTTGGAAGAGGAACACTATCTGAAAGACAGCAAAGACTGAATCGATTCATGCATCTTTTGGTTAGAACTGCAGAAACATACAACTGTGCAGCACTTGCAACAAACCAAGTTATGGCATCACCTGATGTCTTCTTTGGCGATCCAACAAAACCAATTGGTGGAAACGTAGTTGCTCATACCAGCACATATAGAATCTACTTTAAGAAATCTGGCAAAAAGAGAATAGCCCGAATGGTAGACAGTCCTCATCATCCAGAGGAAGAAGTAATCTTTACGGTTACTGAAGGCGGAGTTGCCGATCCAGAGGATGAGACCAAAAAGAAGAAAAAACCTGAAGAGGAATAAGGTCTAAGTTTAAAATAAGGGCACTAAACCCTTTTCTTTATATGACTACAAAGAAGCCATCTGGCCATTCTCATGGTTTTAGACACAAGTCTAGATCGTCATTAACCAAGGACCAACCACGAGGAGTTGCGTTTTTGATGAGAGAATACAAAACAGGTGAACAGGCTCTAGTAATCATTGATCCAAGACAGCACAAGTCTCTTCCACACAGAAGATACCACGGAAAGGTGGGAACAATAACTGCAGTTGGAAGACGTGCAGTAACAATGGATGTAAAATTAGGTAACAAGACGAAAACCTTAATCACTAGATTGGACCATATCAAACCGTTCGGTGTGAAATAATGGAACAAGTAAAGAAAAGTCAGCCAATCTCATTGGCCGAAGTAAAAGAGATTTTGGAAAAAGAAGATTCTGAGAAAATGGATCAAATCCAGCGATGGACTCATGATTATGTTACCAAGTTTGCAAAGCTTGACGCTAAAGCCGCAAAGAAGGTCAAACAAGAACTCAAAAAAGAATGCGGACTAACAGAAGAGGAAGCAGTTGAAATTGTAAATATCATGCCAACCACACTTGCAGAACTACGTGCATTTACATTTGGATGGAAAAAACTAATCCTCGCAGAAACACTAGAAAAAATTCTAAACATCATCAAGGGGAACTCGTAGAAACAAGTGATTTTTCTTGGAAAGGAGCTATAGCGCACCACGCAAGTATGAAGAATATGCATATGTCCTAGACTATGTTACGCGTGGCAGGGCAACAACTGTCCGTGGACGAGAGGGCATCATCATAACTGCAATTGGAGAAGACCGACTTACATTACTGGAAGTTTTAGGAATGGCAAACACTTCATTTGAGATTGGAGAGCGCATTTACATTGGCAAAGAAGGCCGTACAAAAATAATGTCTGTCTTGGGAAAATTGGAATTTGCACACATTTCAGCACCGGCACAAAGTGAGTTAAAAAATGTAGTGACCTCAATAGTTACAACTAATGAAAAAAGATTTGTAGATTACATCAACAATGCACAGCCACTCACTCCGAGAATTCACGCACTAGAGTTAATCCCGGGAATCGGAAAGACCTACATGAAAACCATACTGGAAGAAAGAGAAAAGACAAAGTTTGCAAGCTTTGCGGATTTGCAAGAGCGCGTAGGACTAAAAGAGCCAATGAAGCACATCGTAGATAGAATCATGGATGAAATCACTGGCGAAGTCAAAGTGACACTGTTTGTCAAAAGATGAAAAGGCGCCAAAGATTAGGGCAACACTTTCTAAAATCACAAAACATTGCAGATAAGATAGTAGAGTCAGCACAAATCACGCACAAAGACACTGTACTGGAGATTGGAACTGGTCCTGGAATCCTTACTCCTTTGTTGTGCAAGGAGGCAAAATCAGTCACATCAATAGAGGCCGACGAGTCATTGTACTCTGATGCGATATTAAAGTTCTCAAAGATTCAAAATCTGGAATTGATGTATGGCGATGGTTTTGAGTCTGGTGTTGATTTTACAATCTTTGTCTCAAATCTGCCATACTCTGAGAGCAAGCGTGCAATAGAATGGCTAGCGCAAAAAAAATTTAGACTCGCAGTTATCATGGTTCAAAAAGAGTTTGCACAAAAACTGGTCACCAAAAACAAGGAAATGAGGGCAATTTCGGTGATTGCAAATCACTCCTTTGATATTGAAAAGATACTAAATGTTGGCAAGAACAACTTTGCACCACCACCAAAAGTGGATTCAGTAGTGCTTAGATTGATACCAAAAAAACAGATCACGCAAAACCTGATTGACTCGGTGGAAAAACTGTTTTCTCAGAGAAGAAAAACTATCACAAACATTGCAAAATCATTTGGAAAAACCATACAATCAGATAAAAGACTAGAAGAGCTAAGTCCAGACGAGATAATCCAGATTGCAAAGCAAATCTAAGACATACGAGCCAGCAGAGGATACGTTTTTTCTAGCAGATCAAATCCAAAACCAAAAAGGAAATGCCGCACTTGAAATTGGAACTGGCTCTGGCTATCTGAGCAGGATTTTAGAAAATAATTTTGGTTTGGTAATTGCAACAGACGTTGACTTTGAATCCCTGAGAACCCAGAATAAAAAAATCCAGAATGGTATTTGTTGTACGGGAGCAGATGCGTTGGGTGTAAAGTTTGATCTGGTTGTTTGTAATTTGCCATATTTACCATCAGAGGACATCATAGACAGAACTACTGATGGTGGACCAGAAGGACTAGAGATTCCGCTTTCTATAATAAAATCAGCCAACATGTGCCTAAAGCCTGGCGGCAAGATGCTGTATCTCACTTCGTCTCTGGCAAACTGTCAAAGACTGATGCAAAGCACTGAATCAATGGGATTTGCAGTCAAAATTATGGCAAAAAAGAAATTGTTTTTTGAAGAACTAGTTGTTGTAGAGGCAATAAAATTACTTTCTTAGCTTGGTTTTTGCGATTTTGCAGATCTCATCAGTCATTTGCTGTGTGGTCGCCGTACCGCCAATGTCAAATGTGACATATTTTCCTTCATTGATTACTTGATCAGTTGCGGCAAACACTGCGTCTTTGATATGTGACTCTCCAAGATATTCTGCCATCCAAGCCCCAGACAATACTGCCGCAGTTGGATTTACCTTGTTTAGTCCCTTAAACGATGGCGCACTGCCATGTGCTGCCTCAAACATTGCATAATTATCGCCCATGTTTGATGAATACACCAAACCAATGGAGCCGATGATTCCAGATGCTAGCTCTGATACAATATCCATGAACAGATTCGTGCTTGCCAAAACCGATCCGTTGAATTGGGACGGATTTACCACCAGTTGCTGCATCATATTATCAATATAGATCTCTTGAACCTCAAGGCCTGGAATCTTGCTGCCAGCAGAGCAGACCTCGTCCCAAAATATTCCATCAGTAACCTTGAGAATGTTGCGTTTTGTGATGGCTACAAATTTTTTCATCTCGTATTTTTTTGCCCAACTCATTGCAGAATTGATGAATCGTCTGCACCCGGGTCTTGTGATTTTTCTTATTGCAATAGCCGCATCTTCTGTAAGTTGTACCTCAATTCCTGTGTAAAGCCCCTCTGTTGCCTCTCTAAAGCACACAAAATCCAAGTCATGATTTGGCGTTACTCTCTTGTATGTCTTGATTGGTCTGATATTGGAATATAGCTCAAATTTCTGTCGTAGCGTAACTGCAACGCTTCGAGGAGCACCTGGTTTTGGTATTGTTGTGGTTGGCCCCTTAAAACAGGCATCAGTTGTTTCTAGTAATTTCATCGTGCTCTCTGGAATGTAAGTTGGGTCTTTTTCGCCATTTTTTTGCCACTGCTCAGAACCTGCATCAGCCAGTATGATCTCAGTTTGCGAGTTGCATTCCTTGAGAACTCTAATCATCGAGTCCACTACTTCTGGACCGATTCCATCTCCTTTGATCACAGTTGCTTTTTTGCCCAAATTCAGATTTTGTGAGACAAAATTCAATATTTAACTCTAGGCCCAAAAGAAAACTAAATTACCATATTTGACAAAAACAATTCAAGAAATGATAATTGTCCAGCTCTCAGACATCCATGTTGGCTCACAATTCAAAGAGGAAACTTTTGAACAGGTAATAGAGGAGGTAAATGAGCTAAAGCCTGATGCAGTTATAGTTACAGGCGATCTTACCAACGAAGGACTATCAAAAGAATACGAAAAGTGCAGAGCTTTGCTATCAAGATTGGATACTGGAAAAATAATATCACTTCCTGGCAATCACGATTATAGGAACACCGGCTATCTGTTATTCAAAAAACACTTTCCATTTGAGACAGTAAACGATCTTGGAGGCGATGTGGTCATAGTTACAATAGGCACCGCAAGGCCTGACAGGGATGAAGGCGAAGTTGGCTATCGCCAGAATTTGTGGCTGGAGCGAACCATGAAAAAATATGAAAACAAGACAAAGATTCTGGCAATGCATCATCATCTGATTGGTATTCCTGACACTGGCTCTGCTCGAGTAGAGGTAATTGATGCAGGAGATGTTCTAAGGACAATACTTGCAACCAAGGTGAATCTTGTATTGTGTGGTCACAAGCACAGGCCGTGGATTTGGAACTTTAAGGGCTTGTCTATAGTGAATGCAGGAACTGCATCTTCTGAGAGAGTGAGAGGATTATTTGAGAACACCTACAACATCATTACAATCAAAAACAAGAAAATCCACGTTGATCTGAAAATTGTAGGTGGTAAGAAAATTCCACTAGAAAGTATCGTCGAGAACTATTCAAGATCCGGCGAAGAGTAATTTTAGAAGAGTGAATTTATTTACAGACTGACCTTTCCAACCTTTGAGCGGGGGTCGCCTAGCCTGGTAGGGCGTGGGATTGCTAATCCCATGTCCGTAAGGACCCGTGGGTTCAAATCCCATCCCCCGCGCTTTTTCAAATCCTTAAACTTAATAGACGACTCCAAAATTCTCTGTATAATGGGACGTCGAAAGACTCAGAAGATAATAAAGTCAGGTCCAAAAAATGTCACGACAGGACATTGCCCAAAGTGTCAGACTGTAGGTCGTATTTTTATCATAGGCCAAGTTGGTGCAGAGCATGCAAAATGTGCCTCATGCAACCAAGAGTTTGACTTGTAATTGAGCAAGCTGAGAAAAAAATTCACCCATAAATTTTTAAGCTCTTTTTCTAATTGTATGGTGTAATGAGTTCAACTGAAGGCGAGACAATATACGAACGCGTAGCCAAACTAGAAGACGAAATAGCCTCACTCAGAAATGAGGTAGATGTTCTAAAAAAGGCACTGCGCAACAAGCTGGCAAGACATGAAATCTCACAAATCAAAAAGGGACGCGACGTTACATCAATTATCGATTAATCTTTTCTCTAGTGTTTCGGATTAATTCTAAAATAAAATCCACGTCTTGGGCTTCTGGTGCTATTTCCAAGTACTTGTTGAGATGATCCAGTGCTTCCTTGTATTTTTGTAACCGCTCCAAGACAATTCCCCTGTCCCTGATTTCATCAGGAGAGTCTGGTTCTACTGCAAGTATCATGTCTGCACATCTGAGTGCCTTGTCGTAGGCATATGATTGGGCATACGAGTTTTTCAAATTTCTAATGATTCTGACTAGCACTTTGTCTTCTGGTAGTTCGTCTAGGAATTCTGGAGAAAACTCGACATCCTCACCAAAGTTTCGATACAAAATCTCCTCTAGGTCCTCCATTGTTAGCAGTCTTCCTCCGCCAAACGGGTCAAGTATTATCTCCTCTCCGTGTTTTACTACAACATGGCTTGGAAATCCACAAATTCGCAAGTCTAATCCAATCCGTTTTGCAATCTCTACATACAGTATGGATAGCGTGATCGGTATGCCGCTTTTCTTTTCTAGTACCTCATTTAGAAAATTATTCTTTGGATCGTAATAATCATCAGTGTCGCCCTGAAACTCTAGTGTGGAAAAGAGATGTTCGTTTAGCATTGAAATAAGATATGTCGGATTTTTCACATCTGATAACAGAATTTTTAGTGATTTTGCGATTTCGTTAATTTTTTCAATGTTTTGTGTAATGTCCAAGTTTGGATATTCCAGAATCTGTGCTAGCTTGAGGCATTTTTCAACTAGGTTGTACTTTGGATCCGTAGAATATGCAACCCATTCTGCAACAAATGGATCAAAAGACTGTGGCATTACTCTTTAATGATTCTCTTTAGATATAACTGAGGGTCCTTGAGCTCGCGTGTATTTGGTGGATTTTGAATCAAAATCTGAAATGTCTCTTTGCCGTACTTGTTGTATACTGCACGGGTTAGATCTTTTCCCATGTGTTTTCTGACTTGGTATGATGAGATGTCCGTTCCCATGAACTGGTTTAGGTATTGTGCAAAATCGTCATCTTCTGATAAAATATTTTGAACGCAAAATTCTGCCATGCCCTCCATTGTTGAAAATGCTGCATGATGTCGCTGTATTGGGCCTAGCCATCTCTGATAAATGTCAAGTAACTGTGGTACCATGCTGGAAATGGTTGGGTCTATCTCCACTTTGGTAAATGTCATCACATCAGGCCCAAGCACATTTACGATGAAATTGTCTGGATTTAGTGTAAAGAACAGGTTTGCTCTTTTTGCAATCGGAAATTCTGATGGTACATCTGGAAGTTGCAAATATTCTGACAGCTTAGTTGCAGTGCTATCATCTAGCTCTAAGATGATCTTGGCAAGCTCTTCGTTTATCTTGTTTACCTCAATTACTGCTGTTTTGTTTTGTTCGTATAGATTATTTTGAATAGAGTGGACTAGTTCTTCTAGGATGGTCATCTTTAGCGCACCCATATATCCTGATTTTACCATCTCGTATCTGAGATCATATGGTTTTCCCTGCTTGTACAAAATTATCTGTGGGTAACTGGACAAAACAAAATCATTGACATAGATTGTACCATCTAGATAATCGCCATACGTTGTAGATATTTTGGAAATGTAGGCCTTGGCATATGTGGAATAAACTAGGAACTTTACCGTATCTTCTTTTATTATTCCTGCAATGGTCTGCCTTTCCTGTCTTGCAAGTGCTGCAAAGAGCTTATCAACAAAATTTCTGGCGTCTGGAGTTGTGAAGACCTTTCTGCCTTTGATCTTTTTTAGTTCCTCAAGGCTTGGAAACTCTGATTTGATATTATCTGATGGTGTAATACCTGTAAATTCTGCAATTTTTTGCTTTAGTGGTATAATGATTCTATCTGAGATTTGGGCCGGAGTCTCGAATTTTATGGTAAACTCGGCGTCTTCTGCAATTCGTGCAGAAAGATTTGCAATGTCTTTTTCCTCGTTTATCTCAACTGAGATTTGGTCCAATAATGCATCTGCAAATTCTTCAAGCTCTGTCATTGATTGTTTGAGCTTTTAGCAGACAATTTAACATTAACTGGGGGTTTGTTTGGTTGGTACACCCATGTTTCTATATGACTTGGATTGGTATTGTATGCCGTGCAAGTAAACAATACAGCACAGAAAAAATCAGAATGGGCAAGTCTTGGTGAGTTAGGCAAAGCAGAACCTGTACAATATTTCTCTGTATGCGATGTGTGGAAGAACAGCGTTCACAAGATTGTCACAAAGGCAGAATATCAAACACCTATCTATTTGCAGGCCTATACTCAAGTTCACACCGAGTTTTTGCACTGTATTGATAATTTGTTTGGCACGTGCTACCTTTGGCAAAAACAGTACTTTGACAGACTAGGAATAGACAAAGGAATTCTTGATGCGTATGGCAAGATGTATGATAGTTGGGTTGATCAAGCCTTGCGTGGTATGGATGCATATGCTAACTACAAAAAACTTCAAGCAGACATGGTAGTTGATGCAATGAAAGTTGGCAATGACATGTTGCATTCTTGGATTGATGCATATGGAAGGGCTGTGTCGTTTTGGCTCAACCAGTTCAACCATTAAGATATTAATTCGCTCTGAATTTTTCTAATGTGATTTGCATCGTTCTAGTTTGGAATATCTGAAATGTGTCAGATGTAATTATTCATTAGATCTGACCATATACAAAGAGGATTCTCAAATTGAAGAGGGAATATTATCTTGCGTACGGTGCGGGTTGGCCTTTCCAATCATTTACGGTGTGCCGATTATGTGGAATGATTTTACTAGCTATCTGGCAAATAGACAAAAGCTTGGAGGTGAGTTACTACTTTCTGTCAAATCAGCTCCTCTCAAATTGCTTGTAAGGACAGCACTTGGCGTGGCAAACAAGGATGTAAACGACCTATCCGTAATTGAAAAAAGATGGACTGAGATATACCTCAAAAACCAAAAATCAAAATTTTATGGTGTGGTAAAAAAAGCCCTCAATTTTGAGTCTGATCTCTCTGTAGAATATGGATGTGCGATTGGCATGATGACAAAACATCTAGCAAAAAATAGTGCCATGTCGTTTGGAGTGGATAAATCGTTCTATTCTATAAGGGAGGCAAAAAAATCAAGCCAAAAAAACTTGGATTTTTTTGTAGCCGATTCGCTAGAGCCTCCATTTGGCAAGATGAAATTTGATCTGATTTTAGGTTTGAATCTCTTTGAGCTAATCGAGCCAAAAAAATTATTGAAGATATTGTCGTCTCAAACTAAAGAAAATGGTACACTGGTGTTATCTGATCCATATGACTTTGAGCGTGGCGCAAAATCAGTCAAAGAGCCATTGTATCCTGACTCGCTAAGAAAAGAGCTGACTCGACTCGGTTATGTAATATCTAGACAAACAAAAAAGCCAAGCTTCATTCAATGGGATCTTAAACTACACGAGCGAGCAAAACTGCAGTATCTTGTTGATCTGGTAATTGCAAAAAAGTCTGGCTAATGTTTTTTAAACAAAGAAAAAAATCACCCACGTGGGCAAGAACAAGAAAAAAGAGACAAAAAAATCTAACAAATCAAAGTTTATCGGAATTGGTATCATAGCTGCAATTGCAGCTGTAATAGGCGTGGTAGCAGCAACTGGTGCAGTTGATCTTAGTCCCACTAAAACTTCAGTTGATACTACAAAGGCATCACCAGTCTTGGGTTCTGACTCGGCACCTGTAACCATAATTGAGTTTGGTGACTATCAATGCCCATACTGTCAAAAATGGAATCAAAATACCAAGCCCTTACTTGAGCAAGAATACATTGACACTGGAAAGGTAAAACTTGTCTACGTTGATTTCCCAATAGTTGGAGTTGACTCACTGAACGCTCACGCGTCAAGTTATTGTGCGGACGAGCAAGGCCTGTATTGGCAATATCACGACTTTCTATACAAAAATCAGGGACATGAAAACAATGGATGGGCACGATCTGAGAATCTCAAGGACTTGGCAGCAATGATGCCGGAACTAGACGCAGAAAAATTCAATGCATGTCTTGATTCTGGAAAATACGATAGCCGAGTGCAAGAAAATAAAAACATGGCTACAAAAAGCGGTGCAAAATCTACCCCGACATTTATCATAATTGGGCCAGATAATTCTGGTACTCAGATAAGCGGTGCACAGCCGTATTCTGTATTTCAGTCAGTAATTGATGAAAAACTAAACTTGCCTTAATTATGCCAGTGGTTTGCCACATGATGAGCATTTGAGATGTGTTGCAAGAATTGCATATTCTTGTGACTCATTAACACTTATGCACTGCTTTCCACCTTCTTTGCATAGGTGACAAAATTCTTTATCCATTGTCATACTCAGACAAAAAATGAAATAAAGCGATTTGGATGTTTACAACCAACAAACAGCTTTATTCACCATAATACAAAATGAGATACTCGCTTGGATTTTTGCGAGATTTTTTTGCTTTTAGTGCATCTTGGTATTGCTCATAATGTTCAATCAAGTATAGCCTGCTTCCAATGGATCCAAAAGGATCAATTCCTACTAGGTTGAATCCTGACTCTGGTGTAAGGGATTTCTTTTCCTCACCGGTAATTCTATGCTCCACTGTTAGAGTTTTTCACTCCGTATTATAGAGTGTAATGCCGGGGGTGGGTTATATGCGAAAAGTGCGAAACCGCAACAATTCCCTCGAGGGGCGTTGTGTAATTAGTTTGATTCCATCGTGATTTGTTTAAAAATTACACAAAATGTTTATTATGAAAAATGAACGTCTAGTTTCGTGCCTGAAATTCTTCCTGAAGATGAGATTAGAAAAATGCTTAATAATTTAACATATCCAAGAAAATTAGATATTTCTTCTAGTGCAATACGCGCAATTTCAGTATATCTCGAAATACTAAGGGAAAATAGAAATCTGCCCGATGATCCACAGTTAGTTCGTGATGTTGCTTATGCAAAAGCTCTTGGTGTGTTATCGGCATCTTCCATAAATGCACTAGATAGAAGACGAGAATTGCTACCGGCAGATGTTTTAGCTGGAATTCTTCAAACTTGCCCAATCATAACAAATTGCTATATGATTGAACATTTTCGTGATGGTATGAATCAATTTTTGAATAACAAAATAGATTTCAGCTAAAAAATATCGGACCAACCAACATAGCAAGTGAAAATGAGAGAATGAGAATTTTTCCAATATTTGGTCTAATGTTATTTTTCCAAATTTTTTGTGCCGGAGCTGTTACTGGATCTGTTACTGGATCTGCTCCGCCTATGGCCGCAGGCGGTACGGGGGTAACCACGATTTTTCCTATTTTTTTCTCGGCGATTAATGCAATCATAAAATTCGTATACCCTCCATAATATTGCAGAGATCTCCAATAACAGACAAAGCTAAAAAATAGTGCAAGCCCTCCCAAAAGCATTACTGGTAGATTAACTCCATAAAATGCATAAGTAAAATTCAGTTTTTGATGAAGTGTGAGTAAGTATACATTATATCCTACGAATGCGAGGAATATGATACTAAAAGAAGCAAACATGCTATAATATGCTAAAAAATTTTGTGAATCTTTCCTTGTGTCGGTATCAATTTTTGTATTTAGCATATCTAAGTCATAGGATGCAACATCATCCTTCCATTTATTTTTGAGAGTTTTGAACTGCTTAGATATACGGAAAAACTTGTTCCAGAAGAACGAATTAATTGGAAATACTACATATCCAACTAATATTCCTATAAGAATAATTGATTCTAATCCAAAATTAAATCCGACTATTGGATTTAGAATTCCTACAATGAGAATTCCAGGTAGGATGTGTGCAATCACGTCTCCAAGACTAAATGGAATGTCCACCATGATACAAGAACCTGATTAAGATCATCATATTCGATGATTAAAGTTTTGATGGTACTTCTATTTTGTTCAAATCTTTTGGTTTTTCTTGTTTTTGGACAATTCCAGCCTTATCTGACGCCTGATTTCTTGCCTTATGAGTTCAGGAATTCCCTCACTTTCCGGTTCTGTTTTTTGCTTTGTTAAATCAGCATAGTCTCTAACTAATCTTGACACTAATGTCTCAAGAACATCTGTAAGAAACCACTGAATCAGAAATTTAGCCTCGTATTTGTGACCTATGAACCCAGGCATATTTTTGTGCCAATTAATCCAATTTTGAGTCCAATCATGCTTATCAAAGGTTTCTGCTTGGTTTGATAGGTTTTTCCATATATCAAATAACTCACTTGTCGACATGGTTTGTTTGTTTTTGTAAAAAGCAATGTGATCGTCAGCTGTTTTGTTTGTTAGTTCAAAGAGGCTTTTACATTCTGAAAATACATCTGTACTATTTTCCTGCATCATCATACAATAGGAAATAATTATAGAAATCTTTGTCTATGGAAACTGCTCTGATGGATTTAAGCCCACATAATTCATTTTGATTCTAATTATTTATCATGAATCGGACAACGATAGATCGTACCACAGTTACAAATATCTGGTTTATTTATCGACTTTTTTGATTTTGTTGTAAAACCAAGTCCAACAAAGACACCACCTATAGAATACAATACAGTAGTGAATGCAGTTAATTTTTGGATAGCTTGGATTTGTTCTAGATCTGGAGTAACACATTTTTGAAACTGAGTCTCATTATTATGTCTAAAATGCATGTCGGCAATACAGCTTTCAATCTTGATAAGACTAATCTGATCTACCCATGGCATAATATTATCTACCATAATTCCAGCAACTATCATCAACGAACCTGCAATAATAAAATAAACATCCAAAATTTTGATTTCAATACTTGCCATACTATGATTATATTTACAATGTTCTAAGGCTTTTTCCTGATTCTAATAACGGAATGAGTTTACTTAGAGATAATGGAGTATAGTTGATCATTTCTGCACAAACGTTTACTGTCTTGGTTTTTTGATTGATGAAAGGGTATCTGTCCATGCTGTTGTTGTGCTTGTCTCCATGGATAATCCATCCATCATATCCAAGCGGTCTGTGTGGATCATGGGACAAAAGAAACTCGTGATTTCCATATCTGATTCCATATCTTGGAGGAATTACAGTGGCTCTAGTGATAATGTCAGTGTCATGGTTTCCTCGAATAAACAGTTTTTCTCCATTTAGATGTCCAAGCCAGTAATCTATTGGATGCCTAGGTCTTCCAAAGGCAATATCTCCTAGATAAAAAATGGTCTCGTATTCCTTGACTGTATGGTTCCAATTTTGCTTTATTTTTTCATTCATTTGTCTAACAGAATGAAACGGTCTTCTACAATATTGAATTATGTTTGCATGATCAAAGTGAGCATCACTGAAAACAAAGATTTCGCCTTTGTTTGTCAGATCTACAAAGCTTTTTGTGAGCGGCTCTTCAATTGATACTCGTATTTTTTCTAGCTCTGCTATTGTTCTGTGGAATATTTTTTTATCAAGCGCTTGTGAGCGAGTCAATAATTTTCCCAACATCAAGTCATATTCATTGAGAATCCTTCTTCGTTCATTGATAATTGAAACTCGAATTACGTATTGCTTTATCTCTGAAATTTTCCAGGTTTGAAGAAAGTTCCAAATTCTATCAAATTTTTGGTAAATGTCGTGCATTACTAGTGTAGCGTGATACTTGAAATCAGGTTCTAGATCAAATTCCGATAGATTGCAAAATCCCTTTAATTTGTCTACTAGTTCTAATCTGAGTTGTTCTAGTTCGTCAGAAGGTTTTATTTTTACAAATACAACATTGTTATCAAAATGACCAAACCCATCTAGTTTCAGACTGATTAATTCAAATTTTTTTGCAATCTTGACTACTTCTTTGACAAGTTTTTTCTCATCGTCTGTGTAAATTGGACCAACTAGGGATATGTGTGGGATAATTGCTCTTTGCGATACATGAAAATTCCTTGAGATTGCTTCCTTTATCTCTCTCATTGAATCTTTGACAAAACCTGATAGTCTGATTTCGATTAGATACTGTTTTGTTCTTTTTGGTTTGCCTTTGAATAAATCAATAATTCCCATGAGTCTTTAGTTGTTTTTTGTTGGTTAAGGTTTGTTGTTCTCAATTCCTAGAGTATTTCTTAAATAATTACTAGTTTAATTGGATGATCTTAAATTTCATCTAGTTAACAACTTATTGTGTCTTATTACAAAGGTCTCAATTTAGAACTAGTTATTGCAGATCTGTTTCGAAAGAATGGCTATACAGTAATTCATAATCTGAAGAAGAAAGGTAAGTCTGGAGTGGAACATCAGATTGATGTTTATGCAGAATACAAAGCACCATTACATACATCAGCAATAATTATCGAGGCAAAAAATTATGAATCTTCAATCGATAAGGACAAGATCATGAAATTTGTTCAGATTGTAGATGATCTTAATGTAGATAGAGGTATTTTTGTTACAACCAGTGATTATGTAGCAAGTGCAGAAACAACAGCTGGGCAATACAACAATATTGAGTTATGGAATAGAGAAAAACTCACAAAACTTGTTGGCGAGTTACAACTGACTACCCCAAATAACGATCATGATGAAGAATCTGAAATTAAAGCAGAAAAGAATACACTTGCGCCTAAGATATCAAAAGAAATAATCAGGAAAAATGCACTACTGCAAATCGAAAAGAAAGCAAAAGGTGGTCTTTTTGGAGCAGGTAAAATAATTGAAAATTTACAAGACATCAGACTTTTCTATTATCCATATTATGATTTTAGTATTCAAGCTAAAGTAATCCATGAGGAAAAAACTGGATTTAGAAGTAAAGAATTTGTGGAAAAAATAATTTCATGCAAGGTTTCAATTGATGCCAAAACTTGTGGCATAGTTGAAGTAGATGAGATTGGAATATCGTATAATTATGCACTACCACAAATTACCGAAGAGGAAGCAAAATTTCTCAGGACATTTAGAAACGGTTTTGAAATGAAAGATGTGTTAGGATTGGGTGCAAGTGAAGCCAAGTCCAAACGAATGGTAAATGGTCTTGTTACTAGAAATGTTTTGGATGCAACTTCTTCACGTCCAATATTTTACATGTTAAAGAAAAGCTATCCAGATGATCCTTCAATTCTTGGATCATTATTAACACTGTATACATCGTCTGCATCATATGATAATGATGCAATTACAATAGAACCAGAAGTAGAACCTTCTACAGCAATCAAAATAATCGAAGCATATCTGGATGTTAAGGTAAAAGATATTCATCTTGTTTATTATCCATTTTATCAAGTACAATATGGTAGAGAAGACCGTAGTATCAGGATTGAAAATTTAGATGGGATGTATGGGAGTGTCGTAATTGAGCCTAGTTTTTAACAATTAGAATACACATATTCGGTAGAAATTATTTCTCGATGGGCATTGTCTAAACAGTCTGATTCTCATAGTATTAGTTGATAATTCTATTCATAGTGACAAGATTATGAGTAAATTCAGGATCATGAATGAATTGAAGGCCAAATGCACCTTTTTTATAAAAATTTGATAATGCTGAAACGTAATCTCTCGGAGTTGGATATTGATAGAAATAAGCTTGATTCATGATGATCAATGTTATAACTAGATCAACTACTCGCCAAACTTTTTGTATTGTTAAATCAAATTTTTCTTGATTAAATTCGAAGGTTTGAAAAATACTATAGTCAGCTCTGGTTGTGTGATAGACAGACTGTTCTATCGTTTCAACAGATACATGAACTATGGAAGAGAATTCTTGATGAAGTGTTTTTAATTCTTCTCGAATTGAAGGCAATTCTCTTATATTTTCAAAGTAAGTTAGATCATTTACCATTGAACCAAATGTCGGTTTTCCGTATTCATACTTCATCTTTAGTCTTTCAGCAAAAACGACTTTAGATTCTGTGTTGCTAAAAGTCAATAATTCCTTAAATTTTTTCTTATCAATGTTAGTGTGCATGTTATTAATTTCATTGTAAATATCAGATGATTTTTTATTATTTATCAAAATTGAGAATAGGAGTGTTTCCAAGATCCATCTCAATGATCTTGCAACATTCCTATAACTTCCTATTATCAAACTTCTGATTACTGTACCTAACTCATCCCAGAGATCAACTATAATTTGTAATGAGTTTTTACTAATGGTTAACAGTGTCAAATATTCTTCCTGTTGACTCATTTTAGATTGAGTTTTATTATGAGAGATATTCTTGAAATGAATTAATTTTTCATCATCTCTAACTTGGAAAGTGAAAACTTCGATACTGGCTGTGGTGGCAGCCAATAATTGCAGCTTTCCTTTGTTTTTTTTAGTTAAAGAGTCTGAAATTTGACCTTTAATCAAACTCATCAGATTATCAATTATATCTTCAGGATCTGATAATGGTTTTCGCATATTCTTAAAATAAATTTATAGTATTTAATGAGATCAGTTTTTTCTATTTCAGATTTTTTACATTTACAGTTGTAATTTTTTTAAACTTACCATATTCATAGAGAAGTTTTTCATTAATTTCTTTTTGTTTACTTTTAGGAATATATGGACCAATCGTATCTAGAAGAAATTTTCCAATTAAAGATGAACCCGTTTGATGACCAATATTATGGCCAGCAACCATTTGAATCGGCATTATATTTAGAAATGTTGCAAGACTTTGATATTTTTCTTTAGATTTTTTATTTTCGGATTTTAGATATTGTTGTAAAGCGGTTTGATAGATGTAAATTAATCCACCGAGAGTAGTTAGTTCCATTTTTGTGAATTTGTCTTTTTTTGCGTCGACAAGAATTTGTTTTATGTATAAAAGAGATTGATTGTATTCAATTTCTTTATTCAAGTATTCCGAATCCAATGTAAAATTAAACTCTTTTTTTATAGTGTTAACAATGAATGAGATTGATTCCTCCCTACACGCATCATAATTAGTCCCAAACGGGCATTTTTTACAATTTGTAGTAAAAAACTGTTTTCCATGTTGACCGAAACTAGAATGAACAATTTCTTCATCATCAAGTAATAATTTAATCATTTTTGATGTTTGGGATTTATCCACTTCAAGCATATTAGATATTTCTTGATTAGAAAACGATCCTTGATCAAGCAGTTTAAGAATATCATCTTTTAGGCTCATTCTCTGTCTTCTAGTATAGAATTCTAATTGATCAGCTAGATTATGTTTAACAATTTTTTTGTCTTCATCTTTTGATTTATTATAGTCAATCACAACGGAGCTTCCAACAAAACTGATCTTCATGCCATCTTTTTTCGAATCATCAACGATTTTCTTGATATGTTTTTCGATATTTTTAATATTAAACACAGTTAATAATTCTTTAATTTTTTGGATTGTGATACTCTGTCCATTTTTAAAAAATAGATAATAAATTGCCCATGAGACTTTTCTTTCATCACTTTTTTTGATAAATTTTAGAAGGTCATAAAGATCTCTTACGGATTCCCAATCAATGTCAATAATTTCATCGTCTGTGTTTATCCACATTGTATTATGTAATTTTATAATCAAGTCTTCGATTAATTGACTTAATTTTTTCTTATTTTCTAGAAATTTTGAATCTATCTCTGTAAGCAGATGTACATAATTTTTTATGATTTTTTCCTTTTTTATTACAGGTTCTTCATTAAGTTCTTCACCTAGATCTACAAGTGATGAAAAAAAATCATAATATGGTTCGGTAATAACTATGGGAGAAAGAATCTTTAATGCAACGTCTGTTTTACCAGACAGAGTCATACCATACCTATATCCGTTGAGTATTTAGGCATATTAGTTCAACTAGTTGATTAAATCAATGCCATGATACACAAATTGAAATAATCTTGATTCAGTCAAACTGATTGCTTTTAGCAGTGATTAGTTGAAAAATTAAGTCCTTTTTGTGTCGATTTGATCCAGTATTTTCATGAAGTCAGATACAACTCAATGTCTCTTTGAGACTTGGCAACCCAAGCCAATAGAAATCCCAGTAGGCAGTATGCTGGTAAAAGAGGGT
The DNA here is from genome assembly GCA_964616415.1 of uncultured Candidatus Nitrosotenuis sp. GTDB lineage: Archaea > Thermoproteota > Nitrososphaeria > Nitrososphaerales > Nitrosopumilaceae > Nitrosotenuis. Next base: position 24,973 of record CAZTUP010000002.1, read on the forward strand.
AAAAATCTACCAAGAAGTATAACCGAAGATGTTGGTGCATTTTCTTTACATCCAACATATTCAAAAAAACAGTTCAGAAGGATCCATCGAATAAGGATGCACTATTCACAGAGAGAATGGAATAGAAAAACAGCAAAGTTTCTTGCAAAGGAGGGATTACGATGAGGACAATAATCAACGATCCAACCTATTGCCCAAATTGTGGTAAGAGTGCTGAAGGTAGAGCCACAATAGAGACAGAATTCGGACTCAGAAACATGGGTGATGACACCATACGAGTTCAGTCATGGTGCAAAGAATGCAGAACAAAATACTCTAGAGGGATATTTGCGTGATGCATGAAACAAGAAAACAAGAATTGGTTGAAATCGTCTTTGATGATCCAGCCGAGTTTGATACCAACTACGACAGAGAAATGACGCCCATACAATGCAGTACCATTGGTTGGCTAGTTGACCAAAATCCATCATTCATCCGAATCTCTTGGTTAAAAGAACAAGATGACGAACCATATGTCGGATTGGCAATACCAATGGGATGTGTCAAACAAGTGAATCATCTTGGAATCGAAGGATTCAAGCACATGGAGGGATTGAATTGAGTCTTTCCCAGATCCCAAAGATCTTTGAAGGTCCAATAGACGTAGCCTTGAAGGATTTAGTACTTGACCAATCCAATGTTCGCTTTAAGCACCTTGGAAACAAAATGAGCGACGCACAAATTGAGGATTGGTTGTACGATGAAGAAGACGTCCGAGCTCTGATCAAGCAGATACTCCGAGACGGATACATCAAACAATCAATTTTTGTAGTCAAAAATGGCGAAAAATACATAGTCAAGGAGGGAAACAGGCGTACTGTAGCACTGCGTCGAATAAGCAGAGACATTCTTGTCGGAAAGATCAAGTCGTATCAGAGAGGACATTTCGACATTGTTCAGGTCAATGCCTTCCAATGTTCTGAAAGAGACATTGACATGTTTTTGGGAACAGTTCATGTGTCTGGACCAAAAACGTGGGCAGCTGCAAACAAGGCAGGACATGTCTTTGACCTGATAGAAAAGCATGGAGAGACCTTCGATAGCGTTGCAGAGGAGCTTGGAATGACAAAAAGAGAAGTGATGAACTATTTCTTTGCATTCAAAGCAACGCAGACATATGGGAAAAGACATCCAGATGACAAAAACTATGTACACAAGTTCTCATTTTTTGCAGAACTATACGGTAGCAAGATTCTCAAGTCATGGGTTGAAGAAGATCCATCAAGACTAGATTACTTCATTGATCTAGTAGCAAAAAAGAAATTCTCAGTAACATACAAGGACGTGAGAAAGTTTGCAAAAATAATTGCATTACCGAATCCAAAATGTTCGCAAGCGCTTGCCATTTTGGATGATGAAGGTGGAAATATCGAGAAGGCATTTGCAAACGTTAGTGAAAATACATCTAACAAAGGTACGTGGAAAATACTCGAAACAGTGAACAATTCACTGACTTCAATGACCTATGAGGAGTATTCTCAGGCAATAACTGACGTCCAAAAACAGATCCTACTAGATAGAATTGTACACATAGTAACTGAGATGAGAGATAGTGTAAGAAGGCTAAATCAGTCAGGAGATTCAAATTGATTGGAAAAAAGCTGATTGAAATTAGTGTGCCTGGAATGGTTTCTACAAATTCTAACAGGGAAGCAATCTATGAATGGCGGGGAACTTTGGAGAGATTTTTCTTCTCCCTTCCAAATTGCTCTTTACACACAAGAAAGATCTCAATTAGGCTCAGATTCTTACTTCAAAAGGAACGAATGAATAGACGCGGAAATGATTTAGACAATCTCACAAAACCCATTCTTGATGCTCTAAAGAGAAGTGGAATCATTTACGATGATGATCAGATATACCAACTAGAAGTCTCTAAATTTCCCACTAGAGGTGAGGAAGGAGTAGAAATTATTATCAAAGATTGGGATTAGAAGGAAAAAGTGATTTATTTCAACATGTAAGACTAAATGCATATGTAAAGATTGATAAAATATTAATTTTTGATTATTTTTCTTTCAGTTTTCTTATAATCACGTATCTCATAATTTTCATTATATGTTTTATGGCAATAATGTATTTGTAATAATGATAAATTTTCTTTTTTTAGAATTTTCATCAAAAATTTTGTGTCTATTTCTAGTAATATTCCGTCAGCCTTTCTTTCTCGTGTGTAAGAATCATCAAGATAATTATTATTCCAGTGAACATATTTTATTATTTTTTTATTCTGAGTTTTCATATCAAGTAAGGTAGATTCATCCCATTCAAGACCATATTTTTCTATGAACTCATCAATTGGTTTAACTAACTGACTATCAAAATTAAAAAGCCATTCATTATTTTTAATGACAAGAAATCGATACGGATATGTTGAAAATATTGATGTTTCAATACGTTCATTTTTGAAATTTGTTAAAGATCTTGATTTTGTTGTATACAACAGTTCATGAAATTCCGTTTGTAAAATATTTGGATCATTTTCAACAGTTTCGTTTTCAACAAATGCTGAAGATACTGCATCAAATTGTTGTGCGTATGGTGATCTTCTGCTACGTTTTTTTGTCCATGAAAATATTGTAAAATATTTTTGTGTGAGATCTAAGGATGTAGGTAATGATTCGGGTATTGAATAAAGCCAATTTTCATTAATCTCAGGTAAATCATCAACAGATTTATTAAAATTGTTAGTGTTATTCGGCAAATTTCTATCATACGGACAAAATTCTTCATCTAGTAATTGCAAAAGTTTTGGGCTTTTTTCTAGTGTGGTTATGTTTTCCTGTATGATCTTAGATAGAGCGAGTCTACAAATTCTGAACTCTGCTAGCTGAAAATGTATGCCTCGAAAATTAGAATTAGAAAAAATACGCCCATTTTCTTTGTTTATTTGATAAAAAGATTTTTTTTCAAACCCAAGTTTTTTCGCCTTAACAAAAACCTGTTCACATAATTCATTTTCAGATATGTTTAATCCTTCTTCAAGCAATGAGAAAATTTTTTCATATTTTTTTTCTATTATCTGTAAAAAATATGACTTTTCATCTAAATCTAACAATTGTGTGATCTTACACGCCCCCTAATTTTGTTAAAATACTTCTTCCAGATAGTACCATGGTTCTATCATTTACTTTCAGCAAATATTTTGCACATTTAATTATCTCAGTATTGGAAACATTAGAATTGTGTACATATGCATCTAATGCCGCAGCTAAACATTCTCGTATGTGTAAATTCACATAATTATTTTGTATATGTTCTAAAACCATATCAAACACAATTGAATTTTTGAATAATAACAATTCGAACACCGATGCAAATGCTCTTTTTTGAATTTCGTAATCGTATGATGTCAATTGCTCAAACAAGAATTTAACACTGGTTATTGATGGTTCATCCTTTTTTCTATATTTTGATAACCAACTGAATTTCCTAGTTTTTTTATGTTTTCTAAATAATTGGGCACATAGATCAAATGTTAACTCATATAATCTTGTGAGATTTTTACGATCATTACTTTCTGCTAAAAGTTTTGCAACCCTTTCTAATGTCCCATGATTCCCCCATTCATGTTTCATCATATGCTCTGCAAGGTTCATGGAAATTTTGTGTGTTGCTGTTTTTTTATCTTTAACATAAAATTTGACTAGTTTTCGTACATAGGTATTGTATGGTGATCCTATGGACCATCCATATCGCTCAGTAATAGCTGACAAAAGACCGTCTAATGTTGTCGGTAAAGGTCTCTCCCTGTAACGTGATATGGGTTGTGATCTGATTGATCCTAATTTTAAAATTGGTACTTTTAATCTGATGGCTAATTTATTGAAGTCTTTTGTATCCTCATATTTTACTGTAGGAAAATCCATTTCAAGATCTGATCGTAATTTTAGAAGTAGTATTTTTGCAGTATGTGCATCTCCTGATCTAATGCAGTCATGGATTGGTTCGATCCTGTTTCTGAATGAATCACTATCGTAAGAAAGACTTTCACCTAAATAGAATCGGATTTCTGGTGCCGCATCATGACGATTTTGAATTATCTCTTCGACTGCGTGAGAAAATCGCCATGAATCTACACCGTAACTTTTGGCAACTTGAAATGCAGCATCAGTATTAATTTTCAAAATTTCACTTATTACATAGTTAATAAAATATCTTGTTTCATCGCCATCGGTAATATCGTTCAATAATTCACCAAAAGCCAGAAGATCTGAGAATTTTGATAGTTTGTCTTTTGACTCAAATTTTACAAGTGATACAACCAGATCTAGAATTTCAAACAAGAAACCATCTTTGTGATATCCATAGCTTAAAGTAGCATCGAATGCATGATCCACAAATCGTCTAGCTTTGTGTTCTTCATCTAATTTTATGTGTAAAACGGCTTTATCTAGAAGATTATCAGTTGTTGTTTGTGCATCTTCATAGAATGGATCTGGATTAACATAGGATAAGATAGATCTCTTAATCCATTTAGCTTTAGAATTATTCAAAACTTCAATGTATCCTTGTTCTATTGGTGTGAACGTTTTATAGTATTTTTTGTTAAAAATAGAAATTATTTTTAATAATTCAGTTTTATCTTTCTTGGATCCAAATTTGATTACCAAAGATATGATTTTTTTTATTAGATCACCAAGGAATGCTTCAACTAAACGCCCATCTGTAAAGTAACTATGCTCATCTTCGTGTTGTCCTGACGTGAAAAAAATTTCAAATGAGCTAAGTAGATCAGAAAATGTGTACTGTCTTTTTGAATAAATCTCTCCAAATAATTTTGAATAATTATAAGTCAGATCTAAAATGTTGAAGAGTAAAGTTCCTCTTTTTTGAAAGATTTTTGCATATAGAGAAAGTAAATCATTTCTTTCATCACAAAATGCTAACGCAGTTATTTGATCGCTAAATCTTTGCAGATCAATTTTCAAATTATTATTACGATATTCAAAATCTGGAAGACTTGGAATCATCATCAATGGTTTTATTTCCTGTGCTGAGAAGTTAGCTTTGATTAAAAGTTCAAAATTATTTGGAATTGTTAAGAGATATTTGTTTACAATTAAATCCTCTAGTTCGTCGTGTAATTTTGAAATTGAATTGTTTTTATTTAATAATAAAATTTTGAGTATCCTCAAATATTGAATAGATTCTGGATTACTTGTCTGTGATTTCTGTAATTTTTGTAATTTAGAAAGTTTAGTAATCGGAACTAGATTATGTAATATAGAAAGTATCTTGGACGGTGTAAAATTATTAATTGTAATAAACTCAATAGCTCGTTCTATCCCTCCAAGATAACCAATCACAAGCGCATAACTTTCAACGTCTGTGCCTTCTGGTAATTTTTTTCCTTCAAAAATTGAGCTCTTGTTATTCCAGATGGCCATTATTTCATTATATGGAAGATGAACTCCATTTTTGATGGATGTTGCAAGTATGTCTAATGTTTCTACTAGTGAGAGATTTAGACTTCCTTTATTGAGAAGAATTCTAGGTATTTCTTTTGGAAACAGCTTTGTTAAAATTAATTCGAACTGACCGCTTGACAGATATTGATATCTTTCCAGTGTGTAGGAACGTAGAAATCCGAAAAACACTATCTTTGCTAAATCTCCTTTTTTACTAGCAGCTAGAATTGCAAAATTTAGATTCTTTCTAAGGTCTTGTTTTCTATATAGATTCTTAATTGCATTATCTGTATAATCAATATCTATCAGATTTATTATAAAATCGTAATCTTTTGCATTATAAGCATATTTTATTGAATATTGAAATGTTTCAAGCGGTAATGATCTTTGTTTTGTAATTAGGGTTTTGTAAATTCGCTCACAATATTTTTCTTTTAATTGATCAGAAAAGTTAGTTTTGTTGAGAATATACATTCTAAAGCTATCATGAAATATACTAAATTTTTTATTTCTATCAAAATACAATACTGGTAAAACATATTGCAATAATGATTCTATCGATCTACCATCGCGCTCTTGAAAAGGATACATTTTATCCAAAAATTTTTTATCAACTGCGAATTCAAGTAAAGAAAAATATCTAGCTATTTGTCTACCATTGTTCTCTATAGTTCCCCACAAGTGATCATAATAATTTACAACATTACCATTTGTTTGTGGAAAACTGTTAATGATATCAAATTCCCTATTTTGTTGCAATGCATTTGTTAAATAAGTTAACAAAATCGGTATTCCTCCGGTTTTCTGATGAATTTTGTAAATTTGTTCTGATTGTAGATTGTTGATGAATGAAAATTTATTAAGAAACGCAGTAGTTTCAGATTCTGAAAATCCTGAAATTTTGCAAATTTTTGAAATGCTAAATTCTTTTTGTATAAATTTTAAATGCTTTCCTGGTTGACTGCCTATGATTAAACAGATTCCTTTAGGAATGGAAAAATTTCTAAAAAACTCCAAGACGTCTTTTTCGTCTTTAGAAAGACCTTTCTGCTCTTTGATTCTAGATACATGATCTAATCCGTCTATGATTATTGGGATGATTTTACCTTCAGACATAGCTTTTTCTCCTAATTTCTCTAATAATGTTTTCAATTTTTCTTCAGTCGCTGAAAATTTTTCGTGATCTGGGATTAGAGAAGGATAATGTTTTGATATCAGATCTACGAAATTAGCAATTATCTGTTCATATCTGATTCTTTCTTCATAATATTCATCTCCAGTAACCCTTAGAAAGACATAGTACCATATTGGTGAAAATTCAGGATTCTGTTCTTGGAAAACCTGTCTCCATTTAGTCAACAACCAAGTTTTTCCTACGCCTGGTTTTCCTGTGACTAAGATTATCTTACCAGAACTTGTAGAAATTAGGGAATCAATCGTTTGTAGATCACGAGTTTGAATATATTTTTCCTCATCAAAATCAATATCTTGTGGTATGGAACCATAATTAGTTATAATTTGAAGTTCTTGCAATAACAAATCTAAAGTAATTATTCGTTTGTTTATTGAGTCTCTGTCAGATATATCTAATAATTTTCTAAAAATATCTGCGAGATTTTTTTTATTTGGATATTTATCTAACCCCAAGTGTTCGAGTTTTGTAATTAAGACATTATAGACTGGATTATTGGATTCAGAATTCACTGCAGCCCAAGGTTGTGATGTCTCGATTATCAAATGGTCTAAAAACTGTTCAATGTCGTTGTTGGTATATCCAGAATCTCTAATTGTTTGAAAAACTTCTTTAAATTTAATATGACTGATTATTTTTTTATCAAATTGGAAGACGGATGTTAGATTATCAGATAATTTTGTTTTCCTGTCATTGATTTTTTTTATAAAATCCCATAGTATATCATTTGCTGCGATTTTTCTACTTGTATACATATGAACAAAATTGATGTTTTCTGAAAAATCATTTCTTATATTGATCCATGACAGAAAGTAATTAACCAAATAGAAATCAGGAGTCTGTCCAGTAGTTACAAAATTCTTTACTGTAATAGTAGAATCTGAATCAAATGAGCCCTTGATCTGGTAATGATGGATCTCATTATTTGATTTTACTTTGATGTCGTCATAATAATCTGGAGTGCTACCTTTTTGTTCGAAAGTAACCTCGTTACAATTTCCTGCCAATACATCTATCAAACGAAGAGCACCTATGTGATTTTGATATCTATATCCATATCGAAGAGTCCGCAGATTACCGCGAGGCATATCTAATATGACCGAAACTCACAACTGTGTAATAAAGATGAGATATCGAATTCGGATAAGGAATTCTTAGTAATGTAATACCTTGTTATATATACAAAATTCAAAAATAAATCACGTTAATTTTTGCGATGACGTCGTATTATCCTTAACACATTTTCAACTATGAGTAACCAGTCTTTTGCTTCAAGCAGTATAGTGCGGCACGTCGGGGTTTTGTACTTTTTGTGTAATGCCGGGGGTGGGTTTTGAACCCACGACCTCCAGATTATGAGTAATGCCCTTGTATCGGAGGGATAGAAGACTGGCACTCTAACCAGGCTGAGCTACCCCGGCACAAAATCGGCTAATTTTATGGCGCAATTAAATGATTCTGCTTTTTTAGTAAGTTTACTGAGCTACGATATCTTTCCATTTGGCGTCAACTGATTTGACCCAAAGGAATTTTCGCTGCAAGGATGTAGTGTATAGTTTTTCCCAGTCTGCTTTTACTTCATCAGTCCATGCCTTGAACACACGCGGATCAATATAGTTTCGAAGCGATGTGCCTAGGTTGTAATCGCGGGTTTTTTCCTGCAGGTCTATTGAGAGCTTTAGCTTTTCCTGTCTTAGCTTTAATGCCTCTTTCTGTTTTGGAGTTTTTGGCACTGATTCTTTTAATTTCTTTAATTGTTCTCGCTTCTTTTCAAGGCCTTCTTCGAAGCTTTTTGGAATGGTTCTTTTGTGATTGCACATTACTGCTGCTTGCAGATTTGCCATTTTTGCAATGTAGAGTTTTTCATTCTCTGTTTTTGCCTTGACATCTAGTTTGTCTGAGAGATACCTCTTGACCTCTGTTGTCGCAAGATATGTTCTGAAAACCTTGGCAGTCAAGCCCTTTACAACACCACTTAGGAATTCATTTACATGTCGTGATGTAACACCGTCAAAAATTTCGTCTTTTGGTGTTTTACTTGCTGTTAATTTTTTGAGATTCTCATATAACATTACGTCATTTCCCTGTGATTGGATGGTTTCTTCCCATCTGACGCTATCTTTTCCCAAAAAGTCAAAGTGAATGGCATTATTATCAAACTTGACGTGTTCTTTTCGTAGTGTGGTGGCACCAACAGTATCTGCTTCATCTGGGTCTTTTTCGTCCCCGACCCTCATCGATGTTCTATAAATGAGATAACACGCAGTTGCAATCTTGGATTCTTTTGGATCCTTTGATTTCATTGCGGAAATGATTTTTTCTTCAACCTTTTTGATTTCCTTTCCAAGCTTGGCAGCCTTGTCATACTTTGCCATGTCTCGTTCTTGCTTGAGCCCTGCGGTATCTGCAAGCCAAACGTACTTTATCTTCTCAGATAGAACATCAGTCCAACACGCAAGCCACATGGAATCATGTTCATGTACAATTTTGCCCCAGTTTCCAGGTGGCACTTTGGCCTCTTTGCCCAAGTTTAGTGTAACGTCTTTGTGAGTGATTTTTGGCTTCCATTTTCCTCGCATTGGATGGTCACCACGCCCAATGAATATTCCTGGAGGTTCTGCCATGTAGTTTGCAACTTCGACTTCATGTCCATCCATGATTGCTTTGCCGTAAATTCCCTTCATTTTTTCTCGGAGTTCTTTACGCTTTTGTGCAATGGATTTTTTCTCTTCTTTTGTTACTAATAGTCTGGAGTCTCTTTCTTTATCAACAAGTTTGAATGCATCAGAAAAATCAATATCAGAAATTGCAAGCCCTTTGTACTTACCATTAAACGTAGCAGCAAAACTTGCAACAAAATTCTTTTGAAAAACTACGTCTTTGACATATGGGGTGTCTTTTTTCTTTGCCCACTGGTAGATCATTTCTTCTTGTAATGAATCCAGCTTGACTAGTTCTCCCTTTATCTTGACTTTGATTCCCTTGGTCTCATAGTCTGGTGGGAAGATGATTCCATTGTGTTGTAGTGTTTTCCATTTCATGATTTCTCGTACCTAGATTGCGGACTTTGATAAAAACTGACTTTTTTGGCTATATCAAGTTAACCCGTCAGAATAGTTCTTTTTTTAGATAATTCTCAAACTCGATATCTGTTTTCATTTTCTTTGCCTCCAAGAACATCAAAGCATCATTGCCCACCGGATATCGCGGTAGTGGATCCTTCTCATTTAGCGCTTTGATGATCACCTCTGCTACTTCTTTTGGTGGAGTTCCCATCTCCGCCATCATTTTGACGCCGGCAACTACCTTGTTTGTAATGTCCTTGTATGGTGAGTCTGGCTTTGCGTTCTTTGGCATCTTCATAGAGCCAAAAAAGTTGGTCTTGATTACCCCTGGTTCTATGATTATAGTATTTACTCCAAATGGTGACAACTCATACCTAAGGCATTCTGATAATCCCTCTAGTGCAAACTTTGAACTGATATATGCCGGAGATCCTGGAAATCCAATCTTGCCTGCAACAGAACTAATATTCACTATTGTTCCAGTTTTTTGATTCCTCATGATTGGTGCAACCTCTTGGATTAATCTGACAACTGAGAAAAAGTTTGTATCAAATTGCGCTTTTAATTCATCAACTGTAAGATCCTCCAAACAACCGAAGACACCATAACCCGCGTTATTCACCAAAACATCAATTCTCTTTTTTTCTGACATGATGTGATTAATTGCAGATTTTATGGATTCTGGTTTGTCGACATCAAGCGGTATTACGTTAATTGAAAGATTTTCCTTTTTTGCTATCTCTTGTATTGTTGCACCTTTTTTGGTGTCCCTCATGGAAGCGTAGGTATGATATCCTTCTCGTGCTAGTGCTAATGATGTCTCAAAGCCGATTCCACTTGAGCTCCCAGTAACTAGGGCGACTTTATCCATGATGTAATTTACACCAAGTTCTTAATTAATTATGAATAAAAATAAAATGAAAAGTTACTTGGCTTTGACTTTTTCTGGATGGAACGTACCTTCAATTTCCTTTGCCTTTATCTTTGCATAGATGTGAACTGTTGGATGTCCTTCGCCTGCCGGGGTGTATTTTCCAGTGTACGTTCCTGCCTTTTTGGGATCTTCTTTCATCGTTAGAGTTGTCTTTTTGTCATTTAGGGTGACATCTACATCTAATAATTTAGCTAGTCCCTTTACACCACTCTTGTGTTCGTGAGTTGTTTTTGCTGCCTTGGCTGTGGTCTTTTTCTCAGTTGTTTTTTTGTCGTTGTGATCATGATCTGATTTTTCTGCCTTTTTATCACCAGTTGAAGCCTTTACGATGGTTATCTCAATTGAATTGCTTTTTCCAGCAACCGGGGGCTCTTTGACCCATCCGACCTCAATATCGTAATCGCCAATAACCTGTGATTTGTGAGCAAAAGCATTACCTACAAGGCCTACTGCCAGTGCAAATACAACAAGTGTTGCCAGTTTTGTATTCATCAAGTATAGTTTTGTCTAAATTGTAAATAATAATTCTGGTAGAACTACCAAAATCAGATGGAGCTAAAGATGTCTGAGATGTTGTCTGCAGTTCTCTCAAATAGAGATGCTTTGTGTCTTATGATCACTTCTCTGACATAGATTGGATCTATAATCTCAAAGACAAGTTCACTATCATTTAATTTTCTATTAATCGTATTCTGCTCTGTTAGTTCTTTAAGATATACTGATACTGTTCCTTGAGACTTTCCGGCCTTTTCAGTAATTTCCCTAAATGAAAGCTCACCATCAAGTAATGACATGATGATTTTTTTCATGGTTGGGTTTCTGAGGCTTTTAATCAATTGAGCTTCTTGTTGTTCAATTCCACATGGATATACTCGAGCAACACGAGGTGTTCTCTGAATTTGTATCTTGCCTGATTCTTCTATCTTTGACAAATGATGACTAAGAACTCCGTTTTTGAATCCGGTCTCCCTCATTATCTCAGAATAACTAATTCCAGGATTCTTGTTTACGATCTCAAGTATTAACGCTGCTCTTGCCTCCATTCTAATCTCTCCGAAATACGCCTATTGAAAATATGCCTAACATTCCTATAATAAGCATATGACTAATTTGCTCCAAGGTAATACTGCCTAAATAGAATGTGTATGGCCAAGTCACATCTACTATTTTGATTATCTCTGATACCACAAATAGGGAAAACGCAATTGTGGTTATGATTAGTTTTTTTGTTTTAATTTTTGCATATGCGTAAGCTGCGGAAACTGTGAGAAATGTTGCAAGCGCTATTCCGCCAACATGTAAAAAGATATGTGCAATGTGAAATCCATGGAAAAGATTCGGTATTATGATTGGCAAAAACAATATTCCAATGACGGCAAGTATGCTTGCTACGAACATGTTGCTTTTTTGTTCAATAAACGCAGTTAATGACAACCAAGTATAATGCTGATTTTTGAAATTTAAAGGGACTGGTAGAACTATCAAAAAATAAAGAAAAAGAGTGAGCTTTCCCTTATGGGAATGTGTATTGGCCGTTACTTGTAGGTCCTGGATTGGTATAGTTTCTTGGTGTCTGATCAGCTATTGGGTTTCCTGGAACTGGGTTCAATGTGTTGATTGCATTTGCAATGTCTTCTAGAACATTCCAAATATCCCAAGTATTGTCTCTGATCTGCCCGATTGCAGTTCTAATGTCTGTTGGATATGTCTGCTCGTTAGTTCCTGCACTGTTGTCAGGCCAAGCAATTCCCTGTGAATAACCATTAGTAGTTGGGCTAGATGTAAAGTTGCCCAATCCGAACCCACCACTGATGGTGGCAGTCCTATTTGCTACATTTCCAGTGTAAGTCTGTTTAACATTATTTGTGTAGTTTGTTCCTTGAGACAAGGACAAAGTTTTGATGTTTTTTCCATCTGTCCACATGTTGATGTTTGTTAGGCCTACGCTTGTATCATTAAAGTAATTGATACTGCCGTACACGTGATACAAAGTTAGGCCTTGTTGAGTGTAATGTTGTCTGGTGCTTTGTCTGTATGTGCCGTCGAGGATAAACCCAATTGGAACTTCATGTGCTGCCAATGGTCTTGCAAACATATCTGTTCTGCTATCTGTATAACCAAAAGTTCCCCCTGAATTTGGTATGCAATTATACGCATTTCCAGTCAACACGTTACTGCTTACGGTGCCTGAGCTGTTACACCAAAATCCTGCAGTATTTGAACCTGGATTTGTGCCAGAATTGTCATACTTTACTCCTCCATATAGTGCCTTATTGCTATCTGTGTAGCTGTAAAGTTTTGATGCTGGGTAAAAATACGCATCAACTTTGAGAACTTTGCCTGTTGGTGAAAAATCGCTTTGCTGATAAGCTGTCTTTGTTTGGTCCTTGTGAGCATTGTTTACTCCAAATGATGATTGCATGTGAGTCATTCTAATCTCTAAATCATGGATTCCACCTGTGTATGCTGGCTCATCAGTTTCGCCTATTACGACTCTTACTGTATGGTTGCCATTGGTTGGGGCAATACCTGTGCCTGAACTAATGTAGCCACCGGAGCCTTTGAAGCTTCCACTTCCTGGAACAACATCGAAGCTCAAATGAGCATATGCTGTATCAAAATCAATCATAAACATGATTGAAGAAGTCACAATAGTAACTAACAGTAGATATTTGATGTTTTTTTGCGTTGTCATATTTTGATTTTTAAAAAATTTATAGGTATTAAACAAAATTGGTAGAATCGAAAAATTTGTTTGAGATTTGTACTAGAAATCATATAAACAAAATCTAAAGCCAAAAATTACAATGAAGACTTTTGACACCAAACTGATAATTGCAGTTGTAGCTACTGCTGTAGCGTTAGGTAGTTTTACTTATCATTATGCGACAGCCAGTCATGGTTTTGAAACAGGAGCAATAGGTGGAGGACTACCAACTGTTGCAAATGTGATGCTGGCAGGACAAGTAATGAGACCGGGAGACTATCTTGCAATTGCAGATTTTAGCCCCAACTATGTAAGTGGGCATTTGCTAGTCAGAATACCATGTGATCCTACAACAAAGAAACCGTTGGTTACTCCGGTAGCTGGTCACATCGATGAACTTCTTGATAGGACATGGGTAGCTCCGGCACAGCTAAATCTTGTTCCACACGCAAGTTCTGGTGGGATTCGGGGAGTTACGGGAACATGTGTATATCATTCACACATTCCTGCACTGGATCTTGCCGGAGTGGGTAACCCTGGCGCACCAAGAGTAACTGACATTGGATTGTTAAATCAAGGACAAACTAATGTGGTGTTTAGAACCGGAAACACTGCATCATTTACGTTGCTCAGAGTGGTAGGGGACATAAATCCGCCAAACCAATACGGTCCAACAGGATCAATGCCTGCACCATACAACACGGTGACCTTCCCTGAAGTAAATCTGTCAAACCCTCAAGCAAGTATCAACATCGACACTGCTTCACACAGCGGCCACTAAAAATGGCACTTTTTTCATTTTTTTTGATTAGGTTACTTGAACAACAATCATTACTTGTTAAGCAATATGCAACATCTAATCTAACGAAAACAAATACTGTATTTTTATTTCTGGGGTTTTTACTAACTCTAGTTTGTGCAATTCCTGTATTACATGAAGCACATGGATTAACTACGAACAAAAATTGTTCTGGATGTGTTAATAACACAAACACACAAGTTTTGACAATTTTTAATTTTCAAACAGAGACCAATCCTTTTCTTGGCGGTAATGCCACATTTATCGTAACTCCAAATCCTTATGCTCATACAACAAACGCAACAGATTATTTGGATCTCTCCACTTGGTTTAATTTTGTAGTTTCAGATAATGACCGGTTTGACTCAGATCCAATGTCGGGAATAGTAGAACTAGTTGGCGTAAATAATGGTACGTATAGTGTGATGCAGATCAAAGGCACTGCTGGTTTTGGAACGGCGGCTTACCCTGTATCATCAGATGAAATTATGGGAACAACTGGATTCAGTTATGTTACTCAGACTTTTGTCAATTTCACCACTACTACTTCTACTACCGTAGAGCCACCATTGGTCAGCGATACAATATTTGATAAGCTCAAAAACACAGGTGGAGCCAAAATAAATGGAGTTGCAATATCTAGCAAAAATGACTTACCGCCTGCTAAGATTGTTACAAGCTCTCAAAAGTTAACTATAGATCCGCCTAATCATGTTGTATTTACTCAGACTTTTTCTTCTTCTACCACGCCATCTACGTTGATCAATACGCTTGGAATTCCGACGTATTCGCCGCCTACTGATACTTCGTCTGGCACTAGCACTGCATTCATTCCACCAGTGTATGTTGCACCAGTTGCTAGTGGTGGAGGAAATTTTATTCTCACACCTGTGATGGATACAATAGTGCCTGGCTCTAACATTGTGATTAGGGCAAATAATGTAGATCAAGGAGGTGATCACCCAATGTTGGAATCAATTGATCTTCCAATAAACACACAGGGAACTAATGTCGGAATTAGTGTAAAGGTGGATGATAGTATTCCTTCTGGTTCACCGTCGATCCCATCGGGATTTGCCGCAGTGTATTTGGACTTTCAAACAACTGGCGATATTGATTTTTCTGATCCTAATGTTTACACTCAGGATCCAACAATTAGATTCACATTAGAAAAAGTAGGTTCTGCATGCCCTACTGGTGTGACTCTGTATCTACAACAAGGAAGCAACTGGAATTCTATTGCTTCCAGCCTATCTCCGATTTCAACAGGTACACATACATGTACTTATTCACAAACAGTTGATCATTTTTCCTCATATTTGGTTGGAACTAGTACTACATCCGTTCATACTCATGGCGATAGCTCATCACATTCTGATTCACACGATTCTGCCTCACATGATGGTCATTCCAGTCACTCTCATACATCTCTGGTAGAGCATGAACCGGGTGAACATCCACATGAGCATGCCATACTGGAGATAACAAGGCAGCTTACGATATATGAAATCCAATACTCACTAGAGACGGGAACTGCACAAATCATCATCGGTACTACTGGTAGTCTTGATAACATTGAGGTCCAAGTTCACGCACGAAAAACAGGTTTGTTTACTGCCAAGCCTGCCAAAATCAATCCGTTTGATCTATTCAACAAGCAAAGCCATGATGATATGAACAAGTTTGTCTTTGAATTCCCAATAGATCCTAGTGAGACTTACTTTAGAATATCTGTAGATGATGTCAAGTACACTTTGGCTCAAACAGTCAACATTAGTGGAATCAGGGGTAAAGTTGTACCATGGTATGCAGAAGCATCAGAATCATCAGAACATCTAGATCACAACTCTGGTCATACATCAATAACTCCTGCAGAATATTCTACCAAATTTGATGGTGGAACAAAGACAGTATCGTACAACGACATGCAATTCCCAATCAAATATGAGATGGCAGGTGCAATCTCTAGTATGGTAGTAGATGAAACATCAAAATCTGTCACATTTTTACTCTCTGAAGTATCAGGAGGAGAGACAACAATCCAAATCCCAAGAAGCCTAGTTGACGCAATTGGAGATGAATTCGTAGTACTAGTTACTGCATCACCTCAAAAGCAAATAGAATACAAAATAATATCCTCTACATCTGATCACTACACACTACAAATGAAATTACCAGAAGGTGCATCAGAACTTACTATAGTTGGCACTGCAGTTGTGCCAGAATTTGGATTTTTGACACCATTGATTTTGAGCTTGGCGATAATTCCTATTGTGTTGTTCACTCGATTGCGTTTCTAATAGAAAAAAACGGTGAGAAACCAATAATGAATACCAAGGGACTTGATTCGACAAGTGTGATTTCTCACGAGGTAATCATACATTATACTAAATCACAATAATTAAGAAAATTGGTACATTTACCAAATCTACTATGCTGAAAAATGAATTCTTCGTTTATTAGCTGGATTTGACTGAATTTTGATGTGAAACTAGGCACAATTCCAATTTTTGGCGTGATTCTTCTGATTGCGCTCTATACACAACCCTCGTTTGGACATGGTGTCGGCGGAGAGACCTTACCGCCAGTATCTATTGATGGTACAAACGCAACACTTTCCTTGAATATCAATCCGCCAGTGTTTGATGATGCTACTGGTGAATATGAAATGCTGTTTCGTCTCTATGAAACCAACACGCATGCCGTAATACCACACGTAACATATCTTGTGGAAGTATCAAAAGATGGAAAGCAGTTATTCAGTGAACGATTCCATGATGATTCTAGTAATCTATCCATCAAAGTAATTCCAAAGAATACTTCAGTAAAAATACACGGAAGTAATCACGGCGATCTAGGGTGGATGAAAAACACGGATCTGTTTCCACTGAAAATTGAAGGTCCGATTTTTCTCTCAGGGGGACTCTACAAATTTCACATTGAAGTATTGACAATAAATGCTGATTCAAATGTACTCAAAAATCCGGTGATATATGATGCATCAATTAGTCTTGCAGAAAAAACAACTCATGCAGTTTCTTATGAGGAAAACAACTATGACATTGGTATAATGTCATACTATGACACAATACAGAACTTTACCTTTGATGAAAAATCTCGCACCCTTTCATTTTCCATGCCGTACGAATGGAGCCAGAAAAATATAGCGCAAACAAATGTAGTACATCAGGAAATTCACATTCCAAAAACATTTCCGGAACTGCTTGTTACAAGATATGATGGAATGGTAAATGGAATCCCAATTCCGGAATCCGCTATCACTATAGATGATTACACTACGGACAGCAGAATCGTACATGTTGTATTGTATCAAAAAGAGTTGTACACACTAGTTGACTCAATCCAAGACAAATCAAAAATTGAATTTACCGTCACTCCTAGCAAGACAGACAAATTCCCACTTTCGGCCTATACTCATAATGCAATATTTCAGGTAGGCTTGTCTTGGGAGCCTGCGCCAATTACGCCTGGTAAGAACACTAGGTTCTATGTTGACATTACAAGGTATTTTGCGCCTAAAATCCAAGAGGATGCAACATTTGATCTTGTAATAAAACAACGAGGAGAAGAGCTTTACCGCAAATCTGTGACTGGATTTATTGGTGCCCAAGAAAAAGCCAATTATTACGACTATGCTTTTTCAGAGAAAAACCTAGGCCCAATCATAATATCAATTGAGAACATTAACGGAGAAAAATTATCCTCTGTTGATTATGTGGCTGTTGTATCAGCACAAGACACCAAGACATTTCCGATTAGAATTCCAAGTGTGACACAAGATGGATCACAGGGGAATTATTTTGTTGATCTGACATGGATTCCAGAAAATCTGCAACCTGGGGAGGTGGAATTTATTTTTACAATATATGATGAGACCTTGCAGCCAGTACCAAAAGCAGAATATGATTTCATTTTACTCCAAAATGGTCAACAAATATACAAAAAATCCAGTGTTGCGCAAGCTGGTGGAAGCTTTGAAGATATGACGTTTTTTGAAAATAACAAGGGATCTGTCATGCTCCGAATAGAAAACATCAATCAAAGTGATGAATATATTGAAATTCCAATAGTTGTAACCCCCGAATTCCCATTAGGATTATTCCTCATGTTCGGTGTGATATTCTCTATTGTTGTTATGGTGTCGCGCCTAAATAACAAAACCGGACGAATTCTACGTTACCGTTTTTAATCTAGTTCAATGGTTTGAATTTTGAATGAGAAAAAAGTTCATTGCAATTTCCATTTTGATGTCTGCTGTGTTGCTTTGTACTGGCATGTCTGGTAATTTTGCGTTTGCAAAAACATCCAACTCTGATAAGATAAACATGACATCCGAAGAAAAAAAGAAATTTGTCAAAAATGCGCAAGCACTGGCAGATGAATCTAGAAAAAAAGCGCTTGAAAAAACACTCAAAGATACCGCTACAAAAAAGGCTGATGCAAAAAAACAGATTGCATTACAGGCAAAGGCAATAGAGGATGCAAAGAAAAAACTAGTTCTCTACAAGACAAAGATCAAAAACTAGCCTCAAACTAGCGGCTTGTCACCCTCTGTGGGCTCGACAATTTCTGTTATCTCCCCATTGTTGATCTTTTGCAATATTTCATGTGATGCCTTTTTGTGCAAAAATTCGTTGTTGTTTCCACATCGATATGAAAAAGTACAGCGAGGGCAGCCTGCCTCATTCTTACAAGGACATTCTTTTACTATGGAAAGACTTCGCTCAAATGCCTTTTCGAGTCTGTCATAGAGGGCCTTGCTTGCACCATTGCCACCGATTGCACCATCATAAATGAATATCAGCCCTGATGTCCCAAGTGAGATCCCACCCAAGTCTTGCGATACGCCACCTGTCACCATGTTGCTTCCCTCTATGATAATGTGCTCTGTTGCATGGTATCCACTAGCTTCTGTATATTCTGGATTTTCTGATGATTCCATCTGTGCGGTAGGTTTTGGAGCATGCATTACAATTCCCTTTGTCACAAAGTCATACTCTAGGGGTTTTTCCAGTAAGATCTTTTGGCCTTGATTTACCTCTTGGCCTAATTCAATATTGACATAACCATAGACTTGCTTTTGTATGTGCAATTTGCAAAAATACACCTCAATTCCAAACACTTGCCTTTTTTCATATACTGTCTCTATTGTAGGCCATTCCTCTGTTAAGGCCTTGGTATAGTATGGATAATCGCGAGGAATTGCCGCAAGTTTGGCGTATTGTTTTTTTGGATACTCGAATTCTTTTACCTTGTATCTTGTGCCTGCAAGAAAATAGATTGCGGATTCGTGCAATTCCTCTAATGCCATAGGCAAGACTCGCTCACCAATTT
This sequence comes from uncultured Candidatus Nitrosotenuis sp., assembly GCA_964616415.1. Lineage (GTDB taxonomy): Archaea > Thermoproteota > Nitrososphaeria > Nitrososphaerales > Nitrosopumilaceae > Nitrosotenuis. Next base: position 44,475 of record CAZTUP010000002.1, read on the forward strand.
TTTTGTCATTATAAAAAATATCAATGGACTTGCCGATTCCTCGAATGGAATATTCCTCTAATGTCTCCTTTATGACATCATAGTTTGGCACATAGCGATTTTCTTGCAAAACCAGCCTGCCTAAATCCACATGTCTCTGGATTGTCTCTGAATGTTCCGTTAATTCATGCCTGACAATTGGCTTGTCGCATGCCATTGCAAGTACGTGGAATTCCTCTACAAATGGATTTTTTGGATCAATGTATGTTTTCTCCACATCCTCAAAGTAATTGTCTGGATGATTCTTGTAGTATTGAGATATTGGATCGTTGCCTAGTGCCAAAAACGCAAATCCCTTTTGGCCCTTTCTTGCAGCTCTACCTATTCTTTGCATAAGTCTGTTAACTGGAATTGTAGATGATATGACGCCGTCCACATTTCCAACATCAATTCCAAGCTCTAATGTCGGAGTGCATGATATTGACATTATCTTGTCTTCTTTGAATGATTTTTCCACAAAGTTCCGGTAATTTGCCATCAGTCCTGCCCGATGAACTCGAATGTCGATTTTTTTCTTTTTTGCCTGCATTGCAACAAGCTCTGAATTCAGATGAGAATTGCTAAAGACCATGGTCTTGTGTTTTTTATCCGTCAGTTTTTCTAGCAGGTCAATTGTCAGTGCTCGCTGCGTTCGAAGAGATGGAAAAACCATAACAAAATCTGTCTCGCCTCTTTTACCAGAACCATTCACCGCCTGCATCTTTTCCCCAAAAAGTTGTTCACAAAATTCCCGTGCATTATCAAGTGTGGCAGAGGATGCAACAAACTGGATGTTTTTGCACATTCGCTTGAGGCGTTTTATGATGTAGTGCACATTGGAGCCAAAAATTCCGGAATAAACATGAGCCTCATCTACTATGAGAAATGATATGTTGGCAAGCATCGCTGCAAACTTTGTCCTGTACATTAGATGATAATGTATCACATCAAAGTTTGTGACGATGATGTGGGGCGGATTGTCCAAAATCTCAATTCTTTCTTTTTGCTTTGTGTCCCCATCAAACACACCAGCAGAAATTCCAGCACCACGCGCAATCTCTTGAATTTTTGGCAGTTGGTCTCTGGCCAGTGCCTTTGTTGGATAGACAAAAACTGCAGAAATTACACCTGATTTTCCCATTCTGGCAATCTTTTGTATGATTGGTATGGCAAAGGCCTCAGTTTTCCCAGATGCTGTGGGTGCTGTAATGACAACGTTTTGCCCTGCAATTATCTCTATTATCGCATCTTCTTGGAATTTGTAGAATCGCGTTATTTTTTTTTCATGCAAGTATTGTGTTATGCCATCATCTAGCCCAATCTCATCAACTGATACACCAACTTCTGGTTCTGGCTCTTTGATGGTCTTGTAAAATGAAATGTAGTCCTTTTTTGAATACAGTACATCTTTTGTTATCTGATCTGGCGTATTTCCAGCAATCATTTTTTCTATTTCACTTTTGTCGCGTATAATTCCTGATTCTTTTAGCTCGACACTCATCTCTTTTTTGTTTGGAGTCTGTCCCTGGTCGTATCGTGCCAGAAACTCTAGATAAACCTCGTCGATATTTTTTGTATATTCAACTAGATCTTCTAGGCCACAATCAGAACACGTTATCATGAATTTTTTGTTAAATGTTTTTTGAATCTGAATCCCCGAACTGCATTTGGGGCAAGAATACCTCAACTCACACCCCATTAGGTGCAGTATGGATTTATGGTTTGGTTATGGTATAGTAACCCCAAACCCCTGTTGATCGCACTATATCATTGGTCAACCTAAACTCAGTAACCATGCCAATATCATACACTTGACAAAGTTATCTATCTGCAATCTTACTACGATGTCATGGGAAGCAGCTCCGGAAGCTACGTCAGAGGCGTAGCGGCAATCCACAGAAAATACCAGGCTGCCCTAAAACGCGCAAAGTCCAGACAGCAAGTTCTTAATGCTTATTGGAAGCACAAGAAAGAGTCTGAACGACTGCTTGCATCCCACCTCAGAGATGAGATGGGTGAAGTAAAGCGCATCAAGGGCAAAATGGATTATAGGTAGACGAAATTGGAATTGGGCAAAAACCCAAATTCCGCACTTTTTATGCCTTGACTCGATACAGATTCTTCTCTAGTCTCTTTTTTGCAAAGTCGTGATATTTTTTGACAATTTCAAATCCGAGATAGTTGCGCTTTAGCTGCTTTGCTATCATGGCTACCTGCCCTGAACCCAAGAATGGATCGCAAACAACATCTCCCTCTTTACTGGAATACTCTAAGATTTTTTTTACAATCTCCGCTGGTAATTTGGTTGGCGTCTTTTGATCTCCAGTCCAGTATTCGCGTTTGATGTCCCAGACGTCTTCTTTGTCTTTGTAATGCAGACTCCGCCCTTCATTGGTTTTTTGGTTTTTACCAAATCTTACAAATGGGTAAAACTTGCGTTTTTTTGGATTCTTACACACATAGAGACAATGATAGTGAGATGTGACAAACTTTGTCTTGGTAACAACACCGAACTGGTATTTCCATATGATGTGATTGATGGTAACAAATCCAACATCATCCAAAGCATTCAAAATATCTTTAAGATTATTCCATCCAGAAAACACGTACATACTACCAGAGTCTTTTAGAATCCTAAAGGCCTGCTCCATCCATTTCACTGAAAAATCATGATAATCTTTTTGCTTGATTTCATTATATCCCTGCATTACACGTGATGCAGTTCTGTTGTAGTTTTGCTTTGTTGCCTTGAAATCGATTGCAAACGGGGGATCTGTAACTATGAGATCAATTTTATTTTGTGGTAAAAGCTTCATACCTTCGATGCAATTCAAGTTGAAGATCTGATTCAGTGCTATTTTGCTCAAGACTAACTGGTATCCTTTACAGTGTCGGGCCCTGACATCTTTGAAGAGATTATTTTTTTGAGCTCTTCATCTGTTTTTCCAGCAAAATCGATTCCAAGGGATTTTGCAATGAATTCCATTTTCTGTCTTTCATTTTGTACTGGTGCAGTTACATTGAGATTGGCATTATACGTGCCAGCAAGCTGGTTCTGAATCTCGTTTTTTGTCTTGTTGTATTCGCCTACTGCCCGTCCTAGTTTTTTGGTGATATCTGGGAGCCGATTTGTGCCCAAAAGTGCGATTAGAGCTACAAAAACAATGATTATCCACTCACTTCCCAATATGTTGAGCGAATAATCCAACATGTCTTGATTTACCATCCTGTAAAAATAAGCCTATCCAAAGTCTACATCTGTCTAGCAGTCACTGCACAATTCTACACAATCTAATTAAAGATCCTAAGACCCCTTCGAAAACTGAACAATGAACGTATTGGCAGTGATTTTAGTTGTGTTGATAGGTACGATGGCAGTCGTTCCGGCATATGCTGTCATAATTGACTTAAAGGCTGAAAAAACATCCTACAAAAAAGGGGATCAAATAGTAATTACTGGAAAAACAGACATTGGACATGCAAACAACAAAGTTGGAATTCGAATAGCTGATCCAAACGGCGATGGTGTAGTGTTCAAAGAAGCATTTTCTGATAGCGAGGGAAATTTCAAAACATCGCCAATAGATACATCGACTGAAAAAACCGCAGCCAAATTCGCTGTAAAGGGAATCTACAATGTAACTGCATTTTACAGTGACGAACCAAATCCGCAAAAAATCTGGAAATTTACACTTTTTGATTATTCTTCTGATGGCTCAACAGTATCCCCATCTGCTGCACAAGTTATGGCACAACAATCCCAGCCGTCTACCACACCACCGACAACACAACCTACAACTCCAACTCAACCAACCACACCAACTCAGCCGACACAACCAACACAACCGGCGCCAACAACTGAAGAACCAAAAGAAGAACCAGTTATACCAAAATGTGGAACTGGAACCGTATTTGATGAAGAAAGTCAGACATGCATTGTTGCGCCAGCTGCCGAACCTGAGCCAATAGCAGAACCTGAAGAAGTGACAGGTCCAAAGACAACTCACATTCCAGGATTTCCAGATCCTACCAAAGATCCTCAGTCATATGTAGACAGATACAACAATGAACCTGCATACAAGGAATGGTTTGACAGAAACTTTCCAGACGATACTATTTACGAAATTGTAGGACTCAAGGGTCCAAAGACAACTCACATTCCAGGATTTCCAGATCCTACCAAAGATCCTCAGTCATATGTAGACAGATACAACAATGAACCTGCATACAAGGAATGGTTTGACAAAAATTTCCCAGATGACACGATTTATGACATCGTTGGACTCGAAGAGCCAATTCCTCCAAGTGCATGTGGTCCGGGAACACACATTGAGGATGGTGTTTGCGTCTTGGATAAAAAAGAAGGAATTGGACAATGTGCAATTGCAACTGCCGCATTTGGAACAGAGCTTGCACCACAAGTCCAACTGCTCAGAGAGGTAAGGGACAACGTACTGTTCAGCACCGGAGCAGGTACGACATTCATGACTAGCTTTAACGACTTTTACTATACATTCAGCCCAACAGTGGCAGACTTGGAAAGACAAAGCCCACTGTTCAAAGAAGTAGTAAAGACTGCAATCACTCCAATGCTATCAACACTATCAATTCTGAATTATGTTGATATTGATTCAGAGCAAGAGATGCTGGGATACGGAATTGGCGTAATGCTATTGAATGTAGTAATGTACTTTGTAGCACCTGCACTAGTTATCATAAAACTAAGAAAATACACAAAATTTTAGGTAGCACTTGGCTCTAGTGCCTTTCTTTTTATCACACTAATTCCAGTGATGCCAATTCCTAGCGCAAAAAATACTAGATACGGCATGGCATTTCCAGAAAACTCGGAGATAAGCCCTGCAGCGATTGGACCAATTGACCATCCCATCCCAAATGTGGTCTCGTATGCACCGATTGTAATCCCTTCATTTCCCTTTGGTGTTTTTCGCAAGATTATTTCCAGCGTGAGTGGGAATATTATGGAAAATCCAAATCCCATTAGTAGCATTGCCAAAGAAAACTCCAAAATAGTATCTGATACAAACGATATGAAAAGTCCTGCCAATATCGTAATGGTTGATGATATGAGCGTTATTGCAGTATGACGTGCAAGTTTGTCAGTTAATGCCAGAGTTATCACACGTGATGCTCCAAAAACAAAAAACAAAATTTCTATCTCTGTTGCCGACATGGTACGATCATTGAGAAATGCAGGATAAATTGTCAAAATCATTCCAAACGAAGATGCGCAATAAATCAAAATCATGATCACGACTGGGAATTTTGATATCTGTTTTATTGCAGAAAATGAAAATGCAAATTGTTCTTTTTTGGTTTGCTTTTTTGCTAGTTGTAATGCAAAAATTATTGATGATGCCATGACAAACGTTGCAATCTCAAATAATACTCTGTACGAGACATCTAAACCCTCCAGCAAAAACGTGCCCAAGAGGGGACCAATCATAAAACCTGCTACAAAAAATCCGGTAAATCTTGAAATGTTCTTGACACGAGTGTTTCCCTCACTTGCATTGGAGATTATGGCTTCTGCCGGCGGCCAAAAAAATGCATGTGCAATTCCAGTCACTGCTCTTAGTGCCATTACTTCGGGAACTGTCCTTGCCAGAGACAGCAAAAAGACTGATGCCGTGTTTATTACTACGCCTACACAGAGAAGTCTACCATTGTTGAATCGATGGACTAGCATTCCAACAAAGACTGGAATGAACATGTATGGGACAAAATTTGCAAGTCCAATTAAGCCCAATTCTGCATATGATGCACCTATTTCGTTTTTGGCAAAGATTGGAACAATCGGATTGTGAATTCCGTATGATATGCCGATTAAGAGCCCTGTAATGTTTAGAATTACTAGTGTTCTATTCATTTGTAAGCTGCAACCATTATTGCGCCACCCATTAGATCTTTCTCGAATTCAACTCTGGAGAATTTCTCCAAAATCAATCCTTCAAGCTTTTTGTTTTGTGGCCAACGCTTGTAAGTGCCGTACAAAGTGCCAAATTTTAATCCTAATTTTCCTCCAACTGCAAATGCAATTATTGGCAGCATTGTTCTGAGATAAAACGAAACACCTGCCCTCGCTACTGGATTATCTGGTTTACCCAAATCAACTATGACAAACCGTCCATCTTTTTTTAGGACACGATGAATTTCAGATATTGCTATTCTCAAATTTATGGCATCTCGCAGTGAATATCCGCACAGCACTGCATCGAATTGCTCCTCCTTGAATGGAATGTGTTCAAAAACCCCACATGACATGTCTGGTATTTTTGCAAAATACGTGCTGGTGTTTTTGAGCATTGGCACTAGTGGATCATAAAGCGTAATGCTAAGATTTCCATTGCAGATTTTTTCTGCAGTCTTTGACATGTTGCCAAAACCGGAACCTGCATCCAGAATGTGATTGCCAGAATGTACTCTGTTGGTGATTCCGCGGATACGATGTTCTTTGTCTTTGCCAAGTGAAATGTACGAGTTTACTTTATCATAAATTGGAATTATCTGTCGTAATACCTCAATTACTTCGCCCCAATAGCTTCCAAGACCCATTGGTTTGATAATTAAACAGACATAATTTGTAGTATCTACTGGAAAAATCTAGCTAGGCTTTGGGAATTTATCTTTGGCTGCCTTGGAGTATTTTTCCAAGTCTGCATCATTGACCTTTTGCAGAGTTCTGTTCTCCTTTGTGATGCGTGACATTTTGATGCTTTTCTCCTCTTTAGTCTCGCTTTTGAGCTCTATTGCTGCAATTGCAAGAGCAGATGCATCATCCAATGACATGTCGTCTTTGTAGTTTTTCTCCAAAAATGCATTGACATCATCGGCGCCTGCGCCAATTGCCACTGCTGAATATGAGACAAATGTACCTGAAGGATCAGTCACATAGATTAGATTGCCCCTTTGGTCTACACCTGAAATTATCAATGCAACGCCAAATGGCCTGACACCGGAATACTGGGTATATTGATGACATCTATCTGCTAGGTGCTTTGCTACTGTTTCTACCTCAACTTCTTCGTCATAGATTAGCTTATGGCTTTGGGAAAATGTTCTTGCATCGTCAACTTGGACACGTGCATCTGGAATGTATCCTGCTGCTGCAATACCGATATGATCATCAACTTGGAATATTTTTTGTGTAATGCCAGATACTTGTAATTTTCTTGGGATCTCTTCTACTGCCATTATTACCCCATCCTTACTCTTTATACCAACTGCCAGCGTTCCACGCTTTACTGTCTCTATGGCGTACTCTACTTGGTATATTCTTCCATCAGGAGAATACATTGTAGGCGTCATGTCGTATCCACGTGCTGGCATCATGATGATCAAAACTGTTCTAGTTGTCAATTTAAGCGTTAGTTGGGGAATCAGCCTCGAGTTGGGTGTGATCTGGAGTAGATTTGGAAATAGTGTTTTAAATCAAAATCTGACTTGTAGTTCAATGAGCATGGAAAAACTCCAAGAGATCAAAGAAATGGTTCAGAAAAGATCTGGATCTACACATGCTCCAGATCGTGATGCAAAAAGACTACTCCTTTATGTCTTCACTGGCACGCGTGGAGGATTTACCAGACTGCAAATAATTAATTTACTATCAGAAACACCTATGAACAAAAACCAACTTGCCCAAGAGATGAATCTTGATTACAAGGCAATTCATCACCACTTGAATGCATTAAGCAAAAACAATCTGGTAACAAGGATTGGTGAAAAATATGGTGCAACATTTCACTTATCAAATTATTTGGAGGCAAACATTTTGGCCCTGCACGATGTCATAGAAAAACTGCAAAAACAATTGAGCCGTAAAATAGTCTATATCTGAATCACAATTGATATTGGGTTTTCTTTTTTGATGAACAGTCCTATGATTTTTGCACGCAGGCCATACTTTTGAGCTCGCAATTTGATAGTATTTTGGGTCTCTGACTCATCTCCAAATCTGGCGGTTCCATCAATCCAATTGCCCCTTAGTTGACCTCTTATCGTACATGATGCTATTCTGATGTTTGGATTATTTTTGATTCTCTTCACTTTACCAGTTTTTTGAGTGGTTAGGACAAAAACCAATCCATCTGATATCATAAACCAGACCGGTGTTCTCACGGGTTGCCCGCTTTTTTTGTATGTCTCCAAATTGATGTACTTGTGCTTTGATAATGTGGTGATCTCTGAGCTCATCAACACAAAATAACGCGATCGATTATTTTAGTCTAGTAAATCTCAACAGACTTAAATAGAATTTACCTTCACCAGATCTCGATCAAATTGGTTCAGGCAGATCCATTCAAGAATGCACTAAAACAACTTGATGATGCATGTTCAATTCTAAAAATTGACAAAGGCACCAGGGACTATCTTGCAGAACCAAACAAAGTCTTGCGTGTAAAACTTCCAGTAAAGATGGACAACGGAAAGATTCGAGTCTTTACAGGATTTAGGAGTCAGCACAACAACGACCGCGGCCCATACAAGGGAGGGATCAGATACTTTGATCCAGAGGGCGGAGTTGATTACATGGAAAAGGAAGTCAAGGCGCTTTCGTCTTGGATGACTTGGAAATGTGCAGTAGTTGACGTCCCACTTGGCGGAGGAAAGGGCGGAATTTTCGTCAATCCAAAAAAAGAAAAGCTAAGTGTAAACGAACTTGAAAAACTGACTAGAAGATTTGCTTATGCAATATCTGAAATCATCGGTCCAAAAAAAGACATTCCCGCACCTGACGTGTATACAACAGGCGTAGAAATGTCACAAATAATGGATGTCTACAGCAAGATGTCTGGTAATGGAAACGAGCCAGGAGTAATTACCGGAAAACCACTATCACTTGGTGGCTCGCTTGCAAGAAACGTAGCTACTGGTCTTGGGTGCGCATACTGTGTCCGCGAAGCTGCAAAGACAATCGGCCTCAAACTAAAGGGAGCAAAGGTTGTCATTCAGGGATATGGAAATGCAGGAACATTTGCTGCAGAGTACCTAGAGAAAATGGGTGCAAAAATAATCGCAGTAAGTGACACAAAGGGCTCTATCATAAACCCAAACGGACTAAATTCCAAAAAGGTTCTAGAGTTCAAAAACAAGACAGGCTCTGTCGTTGGTTATCCTGGAAGCAAGAAGATCTCTACAGAACAACTGCTAACAACAAAATGTGATGTACTGGTTCCAGCAGCACTGGAAAATCAGATCAATGCGTCCATTGCAAAAAAACTACAATGCAAGATAATTGCAGAAGCTGCAAACGGTCCTACGATGCCAGAAGCAGACCCAATCATATATGGAAAGAAGATAATTGTGATTCCAGATATTTTGGCAAACTCTGGTGGTGTTTGTATCTCGTATTTAGAATGGGTACAAAACAACATGGGCTACTATTGGTCATTTGATGAAGTTGCCAAGAAAATGGAAGACCACATTACACGAGGATTCAGAGACACACTAGCTTTATCCAAAAAGCACAAAATTGACATGAGACGAGCAGCGATGGTTTTGGCAGTAGGTAGAGTTGTTGAAGCATTCAAAGCAAAAGGCCTTTGGCCATAAAATCCTCATTTTTCATTTTATAATACTAAAATTATGCCTGTTTTAACTCATAATTCATGGCAAACAAGCACACTCTGGTGGTTATTGCATCAATTCTAGTAATTGCCGGCTCACTTGGCTATTCATCACTAAATGTGATTTCTGCAAAATCTCTAGAGTTTGGTTGGCCTGGACAATCATTTGATTTTCTATCCGCTTTGACTGGCAAAGTAATTGAAGTGTGCAACAATTCTGATTTCCCTGCGACGTTTTCCAAATTCTCATTTACCATAATTTATGACGAGAATGATCTTGGTACATACAGCACCGGTTCTGGCGGATTTGCGGCACACACTGGCGGTAAGGTATTTGGAAAATTTGAATCAAAAGATGACAGGATGTCCGGACTGTTCTTTTCATTTTTAGATACTGAGCTTGGTGGAACTGATGTTACTAGAATAAACACTGAGAAAATAAAAGTAACCACACATCTTGACACTACAATTTTTGCCGTAATTCCGTTTTCCATAACTGAAGAGCATTCTGGCCAAGAATTTTTAGATCTAATAAATAAAAAATTAAGCTGTGATGTATGATGAAAAGCGTTCTGGTAATACAAAACGCAAAACTTGAAGGCCCAGGAACAATTGGGAAATTATTAGAATCTGACGGTTTTACATTACAAACAATACTTGCAAAAAAAGAAAAAATCCCTCATCTTGATCATGATTTAGTTTTAATTCTTGGTGCGCCAGAAAGTGCAAATGATGATCTGCAATACCTCAAAGATGAACTGTCATTGATCAAAAATGCAGTGGAGAAAAAAATTCCAACACTTGGAATATGTCTTGGCTCGCAGTTGATTGCTAAAGCATTTGAAGCACGAGTTTATCCTGGGGCAAAAAAGGAAATTGGGTTTTACCATGATGTCAAGGCAGACTCTGATGTAAAATCGAGCCTGTTTTCTGGCATGTCTAATCCGTTTACTGTGTTTCATTGGCATGGCGATACCTTTGATATTCCAAGTGGGGCAAAAAGACTGGCACATTCAGAGTCATACAATCAAGCGTTCCAGTATGGGAGTGCAATAGGTGTTCAATTCCATTTGGAAGTTGATTCTGATACCATCAAAACATGGCTTGATAACACACAAGAAAACCTTGATCTACCATACCTATCCCCTACAAAAATCAGATCGGAGATTGACTCTGAGATTGACGTGGTACAATCCAACATGAAAATCTTTTACAAAAACTTCAAGTCAGAATTTGGACTCTGACACAAATTTAATATATTGAGCGAGGGTGTGTCCGATCACGTTATGAATACAACTCAGAAAATTTTTGATGAAACAATGAAAACAGATCACAAAGTAATCACCGAAGATGTCTCAAAATCAATACTCAAATCATATGGAGTCAAAGTTCCGCCATATGCACTAGCAAAGACTTCCGCAGAAGCAGTTAAGGCATCTAAGAAAATTGGCTTTCCACTTGTAATGAAGATCGTCTCACCACAAATCCTCCACAAAACCGATGCAGGTGGAGTCAAAGTGGGCATTGACAATGTAAAAGATGTCAAGAAAACTTTTGATGAAATCATACGAAATGTGAAAAAATACGACAAAAAGGCAGAACTCAAAGGCGTACTGTTGGAAAAAATGGTTCCAAAGGGAGTCGAGATGATTGTCGGATTACAAGTTGATCCACAATTTGGTCCAGTAATCATGGCAGGCCTTGGTGGTGTAATGACTGAGGTCTTCAAAGATGTTGCATGGAGAATGCTTCCAATCACAACTGCTGATGCAAAATCAATGATTGAGGAATTAAAATCATCAAAATTATTCAAAGGATTCAGAGGCTCACCACCAATTGATCTTAACATGCTTGCAAAGGCACTAGTTCAGATTGGCAAAATCGGTGTGGACAATGCGTCATATGTCAATAGCATTGACTTTAACCCAATAGTGGTTTATCCAAAATCATATTTTGTGGTTGATGCAAAAATCATACTTGCAAAACAGGTAAACAAGAATGCCATCTCAAAGGCAAAACCAAACGCAGAATTCATGGAGAAATTCTTTACACCAGAATCCGTAGCACTAGTTGGTGCATCTGCAACACCTGGAAAAGTTGGCAACTCTGTTCTTGACAGTCTTGCAAAACATGATTACAAAGGCAAGGTCTATCCAATTAATCCAAAATCAGAGGAAATACTTGGAGTAAAGTGTTTTCCAGCAGTTGATGCAATTCCTGACAGTGTAGACTTGGTTGTTGTATGTGTTGATCTATCAGTTACCGCACCAGTACTGGAGCAATGTGCAAAGAAAGGAGTTCACAATGTTGTAATTGTTTCTGGCGGAGGAAAAGAATTGGGTGGCGAGCGAGCTGCATATGAAGCCCAAGTAAAAGAATTGTCAGAAAAACACAAAATCAGAATTATTGGTCCAAACTGCATTGGAATGTTCAATGCCGCAAACAGACTGGACTGCGCATTCCAAGGACAAGAGAGAATGGTCCGCGCAAAGCTAGGAAACGTTGCATTACTATCTCAATCAGGTACAATGGGAATTAGTTTTCTGGAATCTGCTGATTCATTCGGACTATCAAAGATGGTCAGCTATGGAAACAGATCAGATGTTGATGAAGCAGACATGATCTGGTATTTGGCAAATGATCCTCAAACCAAGGTTATCGCTTTGTATGTAGAGGGCTTTGGAGATGGTCGCAAATTCATCGAGACTGCCAAGCGTGTAATGAAGGAAAAGAAAAAACCAGTTGTAATATGGAAGAGTGGAAGAACCGAAGCTGGCGCAAAGCAGGCAGCATCCCACACTGGCTCACTTGGAGGATCAAATGCAATCATCATGGGGGCATTCAAGCAAGCAGGAATCATCTCAGTTGATAGCTACCAAGAACTGGTGGCAGTAACAAAGGCACTTGCATGGCAACCAGCAGCAAAAGGAAATCGCGCTGCAATGTGCAGTAATGGAGCAGGCCCAATGATTGGAGGAATTGATCACTTTGAAAGACTAGGTCTTGAGCTTGCCAAAGTTAGTCCAAAGACACTAGCGGACATGAAAGCACACTTCCCACCTACATATGTAATCGGTAAAGGAAACCCAGCAGATGTAACTGGTGGTGCAAACGCAGATGACTATCGTTATACAATAGAGAAATTCTACGAGGATCCAAACGTGGATATTGTAATGCCATGGTTTGTGTTCCAAGATGACCCACTAGAGGAAGTAATCATAGAGCATCTGGCCAACTTTTCAAAGCAGCAAAAGAAACCACTGCTTGTTGGTGGCAATGGTGGACCATACACGCAGAAAATATCCGCATTGATTGAAAAACAAGGAGTCCCAGTTTATGATGATTTGAGAAATTGGGTAGCAGCTGCATCTGCACTTGCTCAATGGGGCAAGCATCTCTAAACATTTATTTCAAGCAAAACTTTCGCATAAGGCATGGCTTTAGTTACGACATCAAAATCAAACGGAATTGCTACAGTCAAAATCAACAGACCAGATAAGCTAAATGCAATGAGCATGGATGTTGCAAAAGAACTCGTTTCTGTATTTACACAATTAGACACAGACGACGAAGTTAAAGTGATAATCCTGACGGGTGAAGGTGAAAAAGCATTCTCCGCCGGTGCAGACATTGAATACATGTCAAAGATTACTGCAGACCAATCAGTCGAATATGCAAAGCTTGGACAGCTAGTCACCTCAACAGTGGAACTAGTCTCCAAACCGACAATTGCGGCAGTAAACGGATTTGCACTGGGAGGGGGATGTGAGCTTGCAATGTCTTGTGATATCAGAATTGCAGCAGACACTGCAAAGATGGGTCAACCAGAAGTAACAATCGGCATTCCACCTGGATGGGGAGGAACACAACGATTGATGAGAATTGTTGGCATTGCAAAGGCAAAAGAGCTTGTCTACACTGGTAAGATGATTAAGGCAGACGAAGCAAAAGAGATTGGTCTTGTAAATCAAGTAGTGCCATTAGCATCTCTTATGGAAGAGACACTAAAGATGGCAAACCAAATTGCAGCAAACTCTGTTTCCGGAGTAAAAATGTCAAAAATAGCAATCAACAAAGGACGCAATGCAGATCTTGATACCGGCCTCGGAGTAGAACTTTTGGCCTGGAGAAATTGCTTTACCGATCCAGACCGCGAGCAACGCATGACTGCATTTGTAAACAAGTCCAAAAAATAAGCTAAACCTAATTTTTCTTTATTACTATTATGCAATGGGTGAAAACCTTATTATAATTTGGAACGACTAGCTTGTCCATGGCAACTGAACAAACAGAAAAACTTGTCACAATCACACCAAAAGCAGCGGAAAAGATTGCCGAGTTTATGAAAGAAGAAGCAGACAAGCCAGAGTACCTACGAGTATATGTTCAAGGTGGCGGATGCTCAGGTCTATCCTATGGAATGGGCTTTGAGGCAAAACCAGAAGATGATGATTCCGTTATCGTCGAGCAAGGCGTCAAACTACTAGTTGACAGCTACTCACAAGAACACCTCAAGGGAGCAAACATCGACTACATCGAGTCTCTAATGGGATCCGGATTCAAGATTAACAATCCAAATGTTACTAAATCCTGCTCATGCGGACACTCTTTTAGCACCGAATAAACTCTTCATTTTTATCATTTTTGTATTAATTTGCTCGAGCGTAGATCATGATAAGCACTTATATCTGCGATTGCAAAAGCGAAACCATTGAACTTTAGGAGGTATACTATCAATTGCCATCAGCAGGAATTGTCAAATATCACGTTAAGTTATCCTTTGATGTTGACGGACTGGTTGAAAGAGCAGATATCATAGGCGCAATCTTTGGCCAGACAGAAGGTCTGTTAGGCCCAGAGATGAACCTCAATGAACTGCAACGTCTTTCAAAAGTCGGACGAATCGAAGTAACTGCAAACAGTACTACTAACACAACTAAGGGTGATGCACTCATACCGATGAGTACTGATGTTGATACATCGGCCCTAATAGCTGCTGCAATTGAAAGCATAGACAAAGTGGGTCCATTTGACTGCAAGTTCCAACTAATCGCAATTGAAGATGTACGTGCAACAAAAAAAGACGACATCATCAAACGAGCAAAAGAGATCAAACAGCAATGGGCAACAAAGACCATTTCGGAAGGCGATACAATGCTCAAAGACATCCATGAGGGAACATCCACATCTGGTAAACTTACCACATATGGTAGAAGAAAGCTCCCATGTGGACAAGGCGTCTTTGACTCTCCTTGGATTATACTCGTTGAAGGAAGAGCAGATGTAATCAACCTCCTTCGTGCAGGAATCGACAATGCACTTGCAATTGATGGCGCAAGAATTGATGAGTCAATTCAGGAATTATGCGACCAGAAAGAAACAGTGATTGCATTCTTGGATGGCGACAGAGCAGGTGGATTCATCCTCAAAGAGCTCAAAAGCGTAGTTGACATTGACATCGTACATAGAGCACCGGAGGGCGTAGAGGTAGAAGAACTCACACCACAACAAATCACTGACATTCTCAAAGACACTATTGACGAAATGAAAAATCCAAAGGCAAAGCCAACACTTTCTGATCCAACAGACAAGCCAATGGCAGAGCTTGCAGAAAAGACATTTTCACAAATCAATGAAACCTTAGAAGCAATCGGCCTTGACGCAAATCGAAACGAGGTCTTTAAAGTTCCAATATCAGAACTTGTCTCAAAGCTTTCAGTACAATCCGGCATCAAATATCTGATACTTGACGGCATAGTGACCCAGAGACTGGTAGATGGCGCAAAGCAAGCAGGAATCGAATGTGTCATTGGACACCGAGTAGCGAACCTGACTAACAAAGACGGCATTGCGCTCAAAACATTTACCGAACTTGGGGTCGCCTAGGATAAAATCTTAAACACTATCTTTTTTATTTTTGTAATAATGTCTGAGCTAAAAATCCAGCACCTTGTAACACTGACTGAATTATTATCAAAGGGCGCAAAAAACAACTACATTCCAATTACCACCTCAACTCTTGGCAAAAACATACACAAATCTCAGCAGGCAGCCTCAAAACACCTACTGGAATTAGAGCAGGATGGGTTCATAACTCGAATCATGTCTGGCAGAAAGGTATCAGTCAAGCTAACGCAAAAGGGATTTGATCAAATCTCTGATCTGTATAATTTGTTAAAAAACAGCTTGGAATCAATTCCATCCACAATTGACTTGAGTGGGACTCTGGTTGCCGGAATGGGAGAGGGAAAATACTACATGTCACTCAAAGGATACACAAAACAGTTTGCACAAAAAATTGGATACGTTCCGTTTCCTGGAACCCTTAATGTCAAGCTGGACAAAAAAGAACACGTCGAATCGCTGCGACAGTTAAGCAATTTGGAGGGAATAAAAATAGATGGATTCTCTGATGGCAAGCGAACATATGGATGGGTAAAATGCTTTGCAGCAAAGCTAAATGGAAAAGTTGACTCTCAACTGATCATACTGGAGAGGACACACCATGACTTGTCCACAATAGAACTGATATCAAAATTTGAGATACGCAAAAAACTATCATTAAAGTCCGGCTCACCAATATCGATTAAAATCGCTATCTAGATTCCGTGTAGTGCTTCGCCGTATTCTTTTTCTATTTTAGAGCTGGAATATTCTGGAATTGGCGACTGGAGTCTTGCCACCTTGACATTTAGTCCTAACGACTTGCAGCCATCGGTGATGAATTTTTCTTGGTGTACCTGGTCATAGCCCAAAGCGATAATGTCTGGCTTTACAAATGAGACTGTCTTGAAAATGTCTCCCTCATGCCCAACCAGGCACAAATCAACCATGGATAATGCACCGATTAGCTCCTGTCTTTGCTCTTCTGCGTGTAGTGGTCGTCTTTTTTTCATCTTTACTGCAGTGTTTCCAGTGGCAATCACTACAACTAGCACATCGCCCAGTGCCTTTGCGGCATTTAGGGTATAGATGTGACCTGGATGAATGATATCAAAGACACCACCTGCCAGTACTACGTGTAGGGCAGTCCTGCCAAACTCTGTTAGTGTTTTAGAATCTGATACTAGCATGTTTTTTTGTAAAGTGATAATTCTATCATTGATGTACGATTCTGAGAGGTTTGTTCTTTTGATGCAATGACTAATTGGATCTTCTTTGGTAAGTGAGCAGACATACATTGATGCTAGTATTTTTTTATCGATAATATCCAAAGCATTACTCCTATGCTGTCATTGTTTTTAATTTGTTCTATGGAATTTCTGGCTCTATGCCCTTTGCTATTAGAAGGGCATCCACCAGTCCGTCTGCATACCCAATTGATAAAATGGCAAGTTCGTCCTGTCCTTGGGAATAAAATCGCTCCGCGTCCTTGATATACAAGTCTGCATTTTCTAGCACACTTGCAAATTCTTTTGCATCCTTGTAGTATGGTGCAATTTGGTCCAGTGCGCGTCGAACCATTGGAATGTATTTTTTCATCATCTGTGCAGAAATCTTTTCAATCTTTGGTGTGTTGTCCTCTGGTGAGCTGATACAGTTTGCCAAAACCTTGAGCGCATCTGTTTCTGTAAAGTGCATCATGCCTGGAATTATGATGGTGTGCGGTGCCTCTCCAAAATCCACACCGGAAAGATCTGAGAACTTTCCTGCTATGATCTTTTGATCATGTTGTGCTATTCGAGATGCAACTATTCCATATGTATCGCCAGAGAAAACCTTGCGGGCCTGTTCTTTTTCCTGCTCTAATAGACTAGATATTGCATCTTTTGGGTCCAAAAAAAAGTTCTTGTTTTGATTATACTCTAGTAATACGATAGTGTGGTTACCAAGCTTGAGGTTTTCAAATATTGTATAGTATGCAGTAGCTGACGGAATTCCACTCATTATGGTGACTGTTTTTCCAACTTTGTAAAAATGCAAACCGCACTCGCCAATCAGGGATGTGATGGCAGATGACGCGTGTATTGTGTCAGTCTTTGTGCCTTGAGTGATTGCCCTTACTCGCAATTCAATGTGCGTTGTGGCGATGTATGGGTCGCCATACGATAACAACGCGACGTTGTTTTTCTTGGCAGATTCTAGTATCTCACTGCCGTCCTCTACTAGCCATCTTGGTGCCAGCTTGAATTGTCCCTTTGTTATTTGCTGGAGTGATTTTGTTTCGTCTTCTTTTATGGGGCTTGTAAATTGTTCAAAATATACAATGTTTGATTCTGAGATTGTTTTGCGAGCCTTGTCTGTTAGCGCATCAGTTCCGCCAATTCCTAGGCCTACAAACCAGAGCATTACTTTTCGCTTTTGGAATCATGCAGTCGTTTTAGGTGGTGCAGTGTATTTCTAATAACTTCGATTCCCCTCAGATACTCGTTCATTGATACTCGTTCATCTATTGTGTGGGATGCATGTGGATCACCTGGACCATATGTTACAACTGGAACATTCCACAATGTACCAATGATGTTCATGTCACCAGTTCCTGTTTTTCTAATCAATGCCGGTCTTGTTCTTTCTACATCCATCACACCAAGAGTAAATGCACGAACCAGTGGTGAGTTCATTGGCGCTTCAAATGGCTCGGTTTCATCAATTACTGAATACATTGCCTCGACTTGTTGCTTGTTTGCAAGCTCGCTGACCTTAGTTGATATCTTTTCTCCTACGGACTTGCAGTTAAGTGTGACTGGAATTCTGATGTCCATTATGGTGTTGCATTCCTTTGGGGTCACATTATGTGAATCCCCTCCCTTGATCTCAGTTATGGTGGCAGTTAGCATCATTCCCTTTGATTTTCCTTCCTGATTTTCTTCTAGTGCTTTTTTGAGCTCACTTGTGAATTTCATAGATTCCTCTATTGCATTTTTTGCAAGCCATGGTGCAGATGCATGTGCAGAATCGCCTACGTTTATCTTGAGATTGATTGCAATTCTTCCCTTGTATGCTATTGTTACATTTGTAATTCCGCTTGGTTCGCCAAAGACTGCATAATCAATGTCTAGTTTTTGCTTTGCCAAATTTTTGATTCCAGTTGCATTTCCCTCCTCATCAACTGCTCCGACAAAAATTATTGTTCCATTGTTTTTTTGCAGAGTTGATGCTGCCAAAAGCATTGCCATTAGTGGTGCTTTTGCATCTGATGCACCGCGTCCATACAAAAAGTCACCTTCTTTTCTTACCTTTACCTTGCCTGGCACGGTATCCATATGTCCACACAATAATACTCGCGGAGAACCAGAGCCAATTGTTGCAATCAGGTTTCCAACTTCATCTATTCTGATGTTGTCAAATCCAAGATCATCGCACTTGTCTGCCAGAAATTCCGCCATTGGTTTTTCTGCCAGTGATGGCGTGTACAGTCTTAGTGCTTTTTCTAGCATCTTTATTGAAAATCTAGGTGTTATAGTAAATGACGAGTCCATTTTTTATTTTCCTGAATTTACTGCGTATTCTAAAATCTTTGCTGCAATATCAACGCCTGTTACTCTTGCGACGTTTCTGTATTCGGTGGTATTGTTGATTTCATGTATTACTAGTCCGCGCTCTTTACTCTCCATTAGATCGATTCCTACAATTTGACCCTTGACAGAGTCCTTTGCCTTGATGCAAATCTCTTCTAGTTCTGGGGTTACCTTGCATACTTCGGCAGTTCCGCCAAGGTGAGTGTTTGTCTTCCAATTCTCCTCAGTAGAATTGCGATAAATTGCACCTGCTACTGTATCGCCTATCACTATGGCTCGAATGTCTCGTGGTGGTCTTTGGACAAACTCTTCTAAATAATGAACCTGATAAATGGGATACATCTTTTCTCGCTCCTCTATGATTCCTTCCGCAGCCTCTTTGTTGTTTAGTTTTTGCACCATTCTTCCCCAGCTTCCAACTGTTGGCTTGATGACCTTTGGATATCCAATTGTATCTAGTGCCGCCAGGGCAGAGTCTTTGGAAAATGCCACACTGACATATGGAGTTTCAATTCCTGCATTTTTTAACAACATGTGTGTGAAGAGTTTGTTGCCTGCATATACTCCGCAATACAATGAATTGATGACATTTGCACCCATTCCCTCCAATGCTGCAGTTGCATGCAAGTTTCTATAGTAACTAACACATCTTTGCAGTACTGTTTGGTATTGAGATTTTTTATCAACATCTAAAACAAGGTTCTTACAATCTACCATCTCTATTTTGATGCCCATCTTTGTTGCAGCTTCCGTGAGGGCTTTTTCTTCTGGTCGAATTGTGTCGTAGAGAACCGTTATCGGGGAGCTCACTGGCCCCAGTCCTCTCCGACGCTTTGGGCTGGTTTTAGCCCAAATCCGCCTGAAGATTTGATTATCTCAAAGCTTGCGCCGCAATCCGGGCAAGTTACCAATTCGCCTTCTAGGGCATCATTTGGAATTGAAATATCTGAATCGCATTCAGCACATTTTGCCATGGTTAATCCTTACTGCTTTTTGCGTCATTAATTATCTTTCTTTCAAGCTTGCCATCAAGTGGAATTTCCAATAGGTCACCCATTCTGAGGTTTTTAAGCCCTGCAGCAACTGCTTTTGCCTGCTCGTCATTTTTTGGCAATCCCAATAATGACATCAAGTATGCAGATCCACTTTTTCCTGCCAGCTCACCAAAGACTATCTTGCGTCTATTGCCTACAACTCTTGGCGGAATCGGCTCATATGCTGCCGGATTTCTTAGTATGGCAGCAAGGTGTGTTCCTGCCTTGTGCTTGTATGCTGTAGGTCCTACTAGCGGTTTTGAGTCATATGGGACGATTCCGGTATATTCCTCAATTAGCCTGGATAGGTCAGTTAGCATGTCTAGTCTGAAATCATTTGGTGACTTGTACAGGTATGTCATGGCAACTGCAACTTCTGCTAGTGATGGGATTCCTGTCCTCTCACCAATTCCGTCTATTGTGGTGTGGATTTGCTCAGCGCCTGCATCAATTCCTGCAAATGCGTTTGCAACTGCAAGCCCTATGTCATTATGACAGTGAACATCTAGTGGAACTTTGATCTTCTCTTTTACCATCTTGACAAAATTGAACATGCCCTTTGGCCTCATTATGCCAACAGTGTCTGGCAGACTGATTCTATCTACACCGGCCTCCTCTATTGCCTTACAAACCTTGAGCAGAAATTCTGGGTCTGCCCTGGAACCATCCTCAACTGTAAATCTCATCTTTAGTCCATGTGATTTTGCATATTCTACTGTCTCTACTGCACGTCGCAGTGCTTCCTCTCTGGTGATTCTCAGCTTGTCCTTCATGTGGATATCTGATATTCCTAGATATGTTGCAGTCCATTTTGGATCACACTTTAGCGCAACATCTACATCTTCTTTGAGTGCTCTGACATGCGCTACAATGTCAGCTTTTAGGCCTTGCTTTATGATTGTCTTTGTTGCCTCGAAATGATCCTCTGATACTACTGGTGAAATCTCAATTTGGTCTACGCCAAAATAATCAAGCATCCACGCAATTTGGATTCTCTGCTTGTTGGTAAATGTGACCCCTGGGTGTTGCTCTCCCTCTCGCAATGTACTATCCAGTACGCGAATTCTTCGCGGCTTTTTGTCGTACTCGTTGTACAAGTGCGCGTAATAGTTTGGGTCACTCATTTGCAGAGATAGCAAGCCATAATACTAGTTATAAACATATTCGTACTAAAAACGGCTAAACTCAGATAAATTGTTTCATTTTTCGGCTAAAACCAGAGAAACTGGTTCGTTTTCCGTCCTAAGTTACTTCGCGCAAAATGATGACAGTGTTGGTATCAGATACGCCTGGAACCTTGCGCAATGCATCAATTGCCAAATTGATTTCTGTAATGTTTGGCGATGATATTATCACTGCAATGTCATACTGTCCTGTTATTTCATAGACTGTTTTTACGCCGTCTAGCTTTGTGAGTCTTGCAGACACCTTTGATGTATCCATGGAAGATTCAACTGAAATCAGAACTATTGCCTTTGTAGAGTTTTGCTCACCGATCTCTATTGTAAATTTTTTGATGATCTGACTGTCTGTGAGATTTTTTACTCTGCGCCTTACTGCAGATTCTGATAGCTTTAGTTTTTTGCCAATATCTACAAAGGACTCTCTGGAATCATCCCTTAGGATTCTAAGAATTTCATCGTCTACATTATCCTTGTGCATTCTTTCTTCGCTCCGACTCCTTGGTAAATAGTCTGTCTAGTACCTCTAATACTTTTGTTATTTCTGCCTCTGACATTACCAGTGGGGGCAAGAATCTCAGTATGTTTCTGCCCGAGTACAGCAGTAAAACACCTTCCGTGATTCCGTCTAATAGAATGTCTTTGACTTCGAATTTCATCTCTACTCCAATCATCATACCCTTTCCTCTAACCTCGCGAATGATACTATGTTTTTCTTTTAGTTTCTCCAATCCATCTCTGAACACCTTGCCCATCTTTGCGGCATTGTCAACTAGTCCGTCTTGCGTTAGTGCTTGGATTGTTGCAATTCCGGCTGCACAGGAAAGTGGATTTCCACCAAATGTTGATGAATGTTCGCCCTTGCTCATTGCAGCCAAAATGTCTGGTCTTGTCAGTGTGGCACTCATTGGTACGCCGCCTGCAATTCCCTTTGCAAGGCACATGATGTCTGGAGTCGTATTCCAGTGATCACACGCCCACATCTTGCCAGTTCTACCAAGGCCAGCTTGGATTTCGTCAAAGATTAGCAGGATTCCGCGCTCATCGCATAATTTCCTGACGTCTTGCAAAAATCCGTCTGGTGCAACATTGATTCCACTCTCGCCCTGAATTGGCTCCATTATTACAAATGCAGTATCGTTGTCAACTTTGGCTCGTAATGATTCAATATCGCCAAATGGGGAGAATGCAACTTTTTCCACCAGTGGCATGAATGCTTTTCTGTATTTTGGATTAAACGTAATTGATAGTGATCCTAGTGATTTTCCGTGATATGATCCATTCATCGCAACCATTCCTGATTTTCCTGTGAATTTTCTTGCAAACTTTATTGCAGCTTCTACTGCCTCTGTTCCACTGTTTCCAAGATGGACCTGTGTCAAACCTTTTGGTGCAATCTTTATCAGATTCTCTAAAAATTCTTCACGGGTCTTGTTGTATAGTGATGTGTGAACTGTTATGATTTTGTCTAGTTGTGCTTTGAGTGCTGCAACTACTCTTGGGTTTCTATGACCGACAAGGGCTACACCATACCCGCCCATGCAGTCGATGTATTCCTTACCGTTAATGTCGTAGAGTTTTGCACCCTCTCCGCGCTCTATTGTTACTGGGAATCTCTGATACAGATTGCCAAGAAAATTATCTTCACTCATTTTGAAATCACCGTGCATTTGGTATGAGAAATTGCCGCTGATATAGGATTTTCGCGCTGGCCATTGCCAATTAGTGCTTCTTTTACACCCATATCTAGTGCCTCTGTTGCTGCCAGGATTTTCTTTTCCATTCCAAAGCCAACCTTTGGTCTGATCTCTTTTGCCTCGGCGTTTGTCATCTTCTCAACTAGCTTGTCTTCCATTAAGAGACCATCGACATTTGTCAAAAACAAGATCTTGTCACTCTGAATTGCGCCTGCAACATTTGCAGCTGCTCTGTCGCCATCGATATTTAGCATGTCAAATTCCTTACTCATTGCAATCGGGGATATTACTGGCGTGTAGCCTTTCTCTAGTAGCATCTTTAGCAGATCAGAGTTTACCTTGGTTACCTTACCTGTATAACCGCCATCGATTATCTGTTTACGACCCTTTTCATTTACAATGACTAGCTTTTCCTTTCGCTCTGCTACAAATATCTGACCATCTATTCCGCTAAGACCAACTGCATTGATTCCATGCTTTTGTAGCATTTGTACAATTGCCTTGTTTATTTTACCTGACATTACCATTGTGAAAATCTCTGCAGTTTCTTTATCGGTATATCGTGACTTTATCCCACTAGGTGATACAACAAACTTTGGTTCTTTTCCAAGTAACTCACATGTCTTTGTTACCTCTTTTCCGCCACCGTGTACCAGTATGACGCCTTCTTGCTCTGAGACTTTTTTGATATCTGAAATTGTGCTTGGATGAAGATTTTCTACTACACTTCCGCCGATTTTGATTGTAATCATTTTTCTAAACTGGAGTTAGTGGCGAATATCTGAGGCCATCCATTTCATCAAAGCCTGACATTACATTCATGTTTTGGATGGCAGAGCCTGCAGCACCCTTCATTAAGTTATCAGATGCAGATAGTGCAACTAATCTGTGATTGTCCTCATCAATGTCAAATCCAATGTCGCAGAAATTAGAGCCTACTACGAACTTTGGATCTGGGAACTTGTATAGTCCTTTTTTGTCGCGAATTAGTCTGATGAATCGTTCGTCCTTGTACATTTCTCGATACATCTTCCATAATTCTATCTCTGTTACCTCTCTTGTGAGGAATGTGTGGTTTGTGCATAAAATTCCACGGACAATATCTACTGCATGTGGGCTCATTGATACTTTGATTGGTCTGCCTGCAATTTCTGAGAGTTCCTGCTCTATCTCACCAGTATGTCTGTGCTTTGCTGGCTTGTATGGTCTAATTACACCTGAACGCATTGCATGGTGTGTGCCTGCAACACTGCCTGCACCGGCACCTGATGATCCAATTTTTGAATCAACTACAATGTGGTCTGTATCGATAATGTTGTTTTTGATTAGCGGCGCAATTGCAAGCATTGATGTTACTGCCATACATCCTGGACATGAAACCAGTTGAGCGTTCTTTATTTTCTCTCGGTGTAATTCTGGTACACCAAACACTGATTTTGCTAAATATTCTGGGTGTGGGTGTTCCCATCCATACCATTTTCCGTATGCGTCCTTGTTGTGTAGTCTATAATCTGCTGATAAATCGATAACTTTGAGACCTCTATCGTATAACGCCTTTACAATTTCTGTTGCTGTGCCGTGTGGAACTGCAGTAAATACCAAATCACACTTGTCTGTCATTCTGTCATAGTCTAGCTCTGAGAATGTCATGTCTGTAAATCCCTTGAGTCCTGGCTGAATTCTGTGCAAATATTCTCCGACGTATTGTCGTGATGTAACTTGGGTGATCTCTACTTTGGGGTGTGATACCAAAAGACGTAGCATTTCTCCTCCGACATAACCGGAAGCTCCAACTACTCCTACTCGCAACATGTTCCTACACTGAATGCGGTATAATTTATTGTATTCTGAATCAGAAAAAAATTTATTCAATTTCATATAGTTCAGTTTTAGTTGGTAAAATCTGATCGGGATTTAATAAAAAAACGCAAAGCAGACTATAATCGTAACAGATACAAAAAAGACCCAGAGTTCAAAGAAAAACTAAAAGAGTCATACAAAAAGTGGTATGCCAAAAATCGTAAATCCGTAATTGAGAGAATATCGGAGAATCATCAAAAAAATCACGGTAAATATCTGGTGTACCAAAAAGAACACTATCGATATCTCAAGTATCGCAAAAAATATGCCTCAAAGAGTAGCTAGAGTTATTTTCTGATTTGGCTTGCTGCAAACTTTACCATTTCTTGCGGAATGTTTTTCTTTGCAACTCTGGCTAGTCCTTTGAATTCTACTGTGTTGTTTACCTCGTGACATACAAGGCCACGTGTCTTGTCCTCCATGAGATCAATTCCTAGGATTCCACCACCTACTGCCTTTGATGCCTTGATGCAAATGTCTTCTACTTCTTTTGTTATCTCGCATAATTCTGGGTCTCCACCTAATGCAATGTTGGTTTTAAAATCGCCTTGGGATTTTCTGTACATTGCAGCAACTACTTGGTCGCCAACCGTAATTGCGCGAATATCGCGTGGTGGCCTGTCTATCATTTCTTGCAAATAGTAGATTCTGTCATGTGAGCCGTCCTCAATGTCGCGCATCTCTATTATGGCCTCAGTGGTGTCCTTGTCTCGTAATGGCATCACGCCGCGGCCCCAGCTACCAATTACTGGCTTTATTACGATTGGAAAGCCTACCTTGTTGATTAGATTCATTGCCTCTTCTGATGAAAATGCAAAATATGTTTTGGGTGTTGGTACACCTGATTTTTTTAGTAAAAGTGATGTTACCAGCTTGTTTCCGCAATTGTCTGCTACCTTGTGAGAGTTTATCACTGGAACGCCCAGAAATTCTAGACATGATGTAAAGTGCAGTCCTCTAAAATAACTGACACATCTTTCCAGAACCACCTCGCCAAAGTCAACATCTGTTTTCTTGCTTTCGGTGCTTAGCTGAGTAATCTTTGCGTCCAGCATTATTGTATCGTGTCCAAGACTAGTTGCTGCGTCCTGCAACATCTTTTCCTCCAGTCTTATTCTATCAAATACGATACAAACTCTGGACAACTATTCTCCCCAGTCTTCTCCGACACTTTCTGCTGGCTTTAGCTGAACGTTTGCGCCGTCTTTCTTTGCTATTTCAAAGTCTGCGCCACATTCCGGGCAAGAGACTATCTCGCCTACAGCTGCGTCACCTGGGATATTGATTCCTGCGTCACATTCTAAACAATTCATTACGATCCTTCTCACCTCTTGTTTGATAATTTATTAGCTTCTGTTGTTTGCAATCCCCACAGCTCAACAAAGCCGGTTGCCTTTCTTTGATCAAAGGCAGATCCCTTGCCGTAGGTTGCAATGTTATGACTATACAAAGAGTACTTGGATTTTCTTCCAACCACTCGGAAGCTTCCCTTGTATAGTTTTAGCTTGACAGTTCCAGTCACTACCTTTTGGGACTGGTTGATAAATTCATCCAAATCTCGCTTTAGTGGGTCTTGCCACAGTCCGGAATATGCAAGCCATGTCCATTCTTGGTCTACAATACTCTTGAACTTGTTTTGGTGTTTTGTATGGACCATCTTTTCCAGATCTGCATGGGCCTCAATCAGGCACAATGCCGCAGGTGTTTCGTATACTTCGCGTGACTTGATTCCAATAACTCTGTCTTCAATGTGATCAACTATGCCTACACCACATGAGCCTGCAACCTTGTTGGTGTATTCGATTAGTTTGATTGGTGATAATCGTTTCTTGTCTACTGCAACTGGAATTCCTTGCTCAAACTCAATTTCCAGATATTTTGGCTTGTCTGGCAAGTTTTTTGTTTTTACCCAGATGAATGCATCGTCTGGAGGCTCATTGTATGGGTCTTCTAGGTTTCCGCCCTCAATTGCCCTACCCCAAAGATTTTGATCAATGGAGAATTTCTTTGATACAGAGTCTATTGGAATTCCGTGTTTATTTGCAAATTCTAATTCAGTGGTTCGATCCAAGTTCAAGTCGCGAATTGGTGCAATGATTGGCAGATTAGAGCCTGAACCAAACGTGACATCAAATCTCACTTGGTCGTTTCCCTTACCAGTGCACCCGTGTGCCAAGGCATCAACTTTTTCCTTTTTGGCAATCTCAAGAACCTTCTGTGCAATTAATGGTCGTGCCAAAGATGTTGCCAGACAGTATTTGTTTTGGTATAATGCATTTGCCTTTATTGATGGATGAATGAAATCATCTACAAATTCTTTTTTTGCATCTATGTTATAATGTCGCAACACTCCAAGATTCTTTGCCTTTGCTGCAATCTTTTTCTGGTCGCTACCTTCGCCTACGTCGACTGTTACTGTGATTACATCCATTCTGTGTTTTTCTTGTAGATATTTGATAACAACAGAAGTGTCCAATCCTCCAGAAAAAGCAAGTACTGCCTTTTGTCTCATTAGAGCTTTTCCGTAATGTGATTTGCATTTATCTTTTATGCTGATCTGGTTTTGAAATTTTAGAATCTGAAAATTTTCATTTTATGATTTTGGAAAAAATCGTCGAGCCAAAAAATTAGCTATAGCTGCAGCTAAAATCCGATCACTATTTAACCAAAGTTTCATAACGCTGTTTTATGAAAATTCTGCCTTTGCTTGGTGCAGCGGCTGCGGCAATAATTGCGATTTCTGTTGTTTCTAATGTGGTTTCATCAAACAATTCTGATCAAAACCAGGTCCGAGTCGCATTTTTTGCCAATATCTCACACGCTGTGCCTATTGTGGGGCTAGAAAATGGCTATTTTGCCGAAAATCTTGGCGATACACAAATCAAAACAAAAATCGTTGACAGCGGACCTGAGGCAGTTGAGGCGTTATTTGCAAATTCGGTAGACTTGGCGTATATCGGACCTGCACCGTTTGTCAATGGCTATGTAAAATCTGGTGGACAGGGAATAAAGATCCTAAGTGGCGCTGCAAACAATGGGGCAAGCTTTGTAATCCAAAAAGACTCGAGCATTTCTGCGCCGTCTGATCTGGCGGGCAAAAAAATAGCTGCACCATTTATTGGAAACACACAGGACGTTTCACTGCGAAACTATCTTAGTGAGAATGGATTGCAGTCTGCTGAAAAAGGAGGAAACGTAATTATCTATAATATCGCAAATGCGGAAATCTATACAATATTTGCCAAAGGTGACATTGATGCTGCCTGGGTTCCAGAGCCAACTGCTACAATGTTAGTTGAGGATTTGGGTGGAAAAAGATTGTTCCAAGAAGAAGACATTTGGCCGACAAAAAAATTCCCATCTGTATTGCTTGTGGGAAGAGCTGACTATGTTGAGGCACATCCGGATGTTGTAAAAAAATGGCTTGCGGCACATGATGAATCAATATCTTGGATTAACCAAAATCCAGGTCAAACCGAATCAACATACATCAAATTCTACAAGGATCACACCGGAAAAACCCTCAAAGAAAACATTGTGCATAATTCTTTTTCCAAAATCATGTACACATCTGATATAGATGTTGATGCAATCAAAATTTTTGCAGAGCGTGCGTATTCGCTTGGATATCTGGGTCGCTCTGGATATAATTTAGATGACATTTATGCAAAAACAATGGAGGTAATCCCATGGCAAAGCTAGAGGCAAAAAACATTGTAAAGTATTTTGATCATGACGGACAGCCGCTAAAGGCACTGGGTGGAATCAACTTTACTGTTGAAGACGGCGACTTTGTGTGCTTGGTTGGTCCATCTGGATGTGGCAAGTCTACATTTTTGAGAATTGCAGCAGGACTGCAAAAGCCAGACGAAGGGCAAATTCTGCTTGATAATCGACCAATCACAAAGACAGGTCCTGATAGAATCATGGTGTTTCAGGAAGGTGCGTTATTCCCATGGCTAAAGGTTCGAGACAATGTTGAATTTGGATTAAAGATTGCTGGAATTCCTGAATCAGAGCGACATGAAATCTCTGATAGATACTTGGACATGATGCAGCTCACAAAATTTGCCAACTCGTATACGTATCAGCTATCGACTGGAATGAGACAACGAGTTGCAATTGCCAGAGCACTTGTAATGGATCCTGAGATTTTGCTAATGGATGAGCCATTTGCAGCACTTGATGCACAAACAAGGGACCTGCTGCTAGTTGAAATGCAGATGATTTGGCAGAAAACAAAAAAGACCATAATCTTTGTCACGCACAGCATCTCAGAATCCACAGTTCTTGGCAACAAAGTTGTCGTGTTTACTCACAGGCCATCGACAATTAAGAAAATCATACCAATAGATCACAAGAGACCACGCCTTGTAGAGGACGAATCGCTAATTCCCTATCAAAAAGAAATCTCTGCTCTTCTTAGGCCAGAAGTAAAGGCAAAGGAGGATGATGAGTCTTGAAGGTAAACTCACTTGCAAAGAAAATCGCATTCTATGTTGGAATAGTTTTGGTATGGCAGGCATTTGATGCGGCAAATGTTTGGCCAGACAGCGTATTTCCATCACCATATGAGGTAGCCGAAGATCTTTGGTATGGCGCAGCCAATGGTACACTGTGGATTGGAATAGGAACTAGTCTTTGGAGATTAGTCGTGGGATTACTAATTGCAATTGCTGGCGGCATGACACTTGGAATATTCATGGCACGAGTAAAGACGGTAAATGAAACAATTGGCTCTATCATTCTTGGCTTGCAGTCAATCCCGTCTGTTGCATGGGCACCGCTTGCTATAGTTTGGTTTGGATTAACCGATGCTGGAATAATATTTGTCACCGTTGCAGGTGCACTCTTTGCAGTCACCATAAACACGTATACTGGTGTGAAAAGCATCAATCCTGACTTTATTGCAGCAGCCCAAAACATGGGTGCAAAAGGTGAACAACTGATCACCAAGGTCTTGATTCCAGCTGCATTTCCGTATTTGATCACTGGATTCAAGCAAGGATGGGCATTTGGATGGCGTGGTGTAATTGGCGCAGAACTCTTGTTCTCGTTTTTGGGTCTTGGCTTTTTGCTAAATGTTGGACGCCAGCTCTCCGATGTCTCTCAAGTAATAGCAATGATGCTAGTAATCATGATAATTGGAATTGTAATTGATGGCCTGATCTTCAAGAGACTAGAAGACAAAGTAATGGCAAGATGGGGTCTACGATAAATTATTTTTGTAAACTCGTACTTGACAAGTGATGGATTTGCACACTTTTGAAAACTGAATCCCAACACCATCAAATTCACAATGTTTAAGGAATCACCAGTTGAACAAAAAATAATGAATGTTTTAGTTTTTGCCCTGTTATCCATTTTTGCCGTATTCTTGTTTGCAAACAATGCATATGCTCAAACTGCATCGATTAACTATGATGTTGAGATAACTCTAATCGACATTGGTGAAATCAACACAAAACAAGGCTCGTACGATCTAAAATTCTTGCTGACCCTTTCTTCTAATGATGTTGATTTTACAAAGATGGAAAAATTACCTGTAATTGACTTTGTAAATGGCGATCTTGATGAAGACATTGTAGTTGAATCCCTTGAACCAAATCGCTATGCATTTGAAGTTGACGGGAAATTCTTCAATGACATGTCTTTTCACAATTATCCGTTCTCGCCAATTGATCTTTTAATCAAAATAGAACCAGAAGAGCAGACAATAGACCAAGTTCAATTCACCTCAACTAGTCTAGATGAATTAGCCACAAAATATGGAGATCATGTACCTGGATGGATTCTTGTCGGCGTGGATGACTCCATACAAGAAGTAACGGATGCAAATGGCAAAACTCACTCTCAATATGCTGCGGCATTCCATCTGGAAAGGCCGTTTCTTTCAAATTTTTTCACCAAACTATTTCCAATATTCATCATGGTTTCTATTGTGATATTTGCGTTCACACAAAATCCAAAGCAGCGCAAGATGGCTGAAATTGGAATAGGAATGTTCCTATCGTTGGTTTTCTTGCATGCCGCATTTTTAGGTGCAGACTTGCCACCGCTAGACTATCTTACCATGCAGGACAAAATCCTAATTGTAAGCTATATCACAATTCTGTATGCGTTATCAGAAGAAGTACTTCAACAAAGATACAACAAAGATGATAACGCAGATCTCAGAGTCAAAATAAATCGAAAAATGCTAAAGTTTCTACCAATTGTGATGATTGGCTCAGCGTTGATATTGTTGCCACTCTAAGCATTTCTGGCTAGTTGCCAGTGGCGTTTGTAGTTGGCTCTGTAGAACTAGGCTCGGTTTCGACAACACTTGACTCTGCATCGACACTGGACTCCGTCTCAGTTGGTGCTGGCTCTACACTGGGGCTAGATTCAATTTCAGTAGAGTTTGTCTCAGTTATGTCTATTGGAACACTCTGAGTAGAGTTGGTACTTGGAATGATAATTGGCTGTGCATTGTTGTTTTCACAGCTCTGCATAGTGCTATCTGAATCACTACATGTGTCATTATGATCACCGCCATGCAAGGCATCTTGACCATCTCCGCCAGCAATTACATCCTGACCATCATTTCCTGAAACAACATCATCTCCGTGACTACCATCTATGGTATCATTGCCTGGACCGCCGACCACTCTATCATCACCATGACCTGCATCAACTGTATCTTGGCCGCTCTGACCGTAGATTCGGTCCTGCCCATTATTTCCCTGTATGGTGTCATCACCTGCACCACCAAGTATTCTGTCGTCCCCCTCTCCGCCTATTATGCAATCATTGCCGCCTTTTCCGTTAATAGTGTCATGACCGCCGTTGCCTAGTATGAGATCATCTTGGTCTGTACCGACAAGTGTGTCGTCATTTTCGGTTCCGCGTATTACATTTACAAAATAGTCCTCAGTATGACCGCAATACAACTGGGCTGATTGCTCTGTTGATTGTGTTGCATTACTTGGTGTTGTAATGTTTGATGATGTACTGGGCAATTGTTCTGTAGGTGTTTTGGTGGATGTGGTGTCTTGAACTTGCATTGTCACTGCATTACCATCCACATTTGCAATCATACAGCAACTCTCTATTGTTCCACGACTATTGTCTATAGTACCAGTGTTGATTATACTCTTGGTGTTTTGTATGTCACCATTATTGTAAATTCCATTGTTTGCAAAGTTAGTCTTGGTACCACTGTTGTTAATTGTGCCCGAGTTTGTGATGACGGCCATGCCTGATCTGGCATAGTTGCTTATCGAGCCACTGTTTGTGATGGTGTTGGAATTTTGAATCAGGTTTTCGTTGCTTATCATACCTGCATTTGTGATGGTACCTGAATTTGTAATGGTACCGGTGTTATCAAAATAGCCTGATCTTGATGGACCTGTGCGAGAATTTGTAATAGTGCCTGAGCTATCAAGCGTGCCAGAATTGGTAAATCTGCCTGAATTTGTAATGGTGCCAGAACTAGTCATACTTGCCGAGTTTGTAAATTGGCTGTCACCATTGATGTTGATTGCACCATAGTTGACAAGCGTGCCAGAGTTGGTTATTCTGCCGCCTTGCTGATTAGTTATGATTCCATAATTATTGAAAACATTAGAGCTTGTTATCTCCTGAATACTGGAAATGGTGCCATTATTTGTGAATATTCCCAAGTTTCGAATGTTACCATTGTTGGTTAGGGCTATGATCCCTTCATTTGTAACCTCACCGTGATTATTGTTGGTAATTGATGTACCGTCCTCTATTGTCCCTGTTTCTGTTATCCTCAAAATGCTGGAATTAGAAATAGCAGTCTGGTGATTTATTGTTCCAGAGTTTACGATGGTGCCAGAATTATTATCAACACTGCCGTTTATGACACCTGCGTTTTTGTTATTGATCATACCCTCATTAGTAATGCTGCCACTCAAAGAACCGGAATTGTTGATCACACCGGAATTGTTGTTTACAAAATTAGTTCTGCCATGCTGCACTATTCCTTGTTTGTTGTTGTTAATTATACCCGAGTTGGAAAATGTCCCCTTGTCGTCGTTGATTATGGTTCCGATATCGTTTTCTATTATACCTGTATTTGTGTTTGAGAACGTAGCGCGATTATATATTCCGGGGTACTTGGTATCGGAATTTTGAATTGTAATCGTTCCGGAATTGGTAAACGTGCCAGAATTTGTAATGCCAGTTGATCTATTATCTGGAACTTGAATTGTAATGGTGCCTGAATTAGTCATGATGGATTCGTTTGAAATCCAGCCTGCTGAATCAATAGATTTTAGATTGTTGAGTGTGCCTTGGTTTCGAATTGATCCTTCTTTGTTGCTAATAGTTCCAGTGTTTGTAATGGTACCAGTGTTATCTAGCCCACCATGATTCAGAATGGTTCCTGAATTGAGGATTATGTTTGAATTGTTAAACGGTTTGTATCCGGAGCTGGTAATCTTGCCTGCGTTGTTTATTGTTCCAGAATTGGTAGTAATACCAGTGTTGTCTATGGTACCTGATTCAGTAATTATTATCATGCCAGAATTATCCAATGTATTGCTACCTGTGACTGTAATTGCGCCATTGTTATTGACAAGACCAGAATTGGATATCGAGCCAGAAATTGCCCCGTCATTTGTGATTGTATCCTTGTTGGTAAAACTACCATGACTAGTAATCAAACCTGCATTGCCGTTGGTCATGTTTGCAAAATTAGTAAAAGTACCAACATTTAGAGTTCCAAAATTTACAATCTCATTGTAATTGGATATGGTGCCTTGATAATTATCCAGCGTACCATAGTTTATGATAATTCCGCGCTCATCGTTTTCAAATACAGATCCGATGCCGATGTTTCCTCTGTTGTTTATTGTTCCAGAATTGGTTATCGAACCTTTTTCATTGTCAATTAATGTACCGATATTTTTGATGTATCCTGTGTTGGTAATCGTACCACTGTGAACTTCGATGTAGCCGTTGTTGGTAAGGTTGCCTTTGTTCTCAATAATATTGGACTGGCCAATTCGAACTTGACTATCAGATACGGTGTTTATGATCAGCGTGCCGGAATTGTGTATTGTGACTTGCTCTAGCCTTGATGAGACTGTAACCGTTATTCCATTACCTATTGAAAATTCTCCAGAATCTAGGCGAATTTCACCTGATGCTAATCCCCAAGTAGAACGGTCTTCCCATTTGCCGGATTTTACTGCAACATACGAATCAGCA
This sequence comes from uncultured Candidatus Nitrosotenuis sp., assembly GCA_964616415.1. Classification (GTDB taxonomy): domain Archaea; phylum Thermoproteota; class Nitrososphaeria; order Nitrososphaerales; family Nitrosopumilaceae; genus Nitrosotenuis. Next base: position 78,529 of record CAZTUP010000002.1, read on the forward strand.
AAAGCCACATTTGTGGTGAGGCTAGCAAATCCAACTAATGCAAATATTATGAATATTGAAAATAATTTCATACAGATCTATAATCTATCAGAATATGATGTTGAAATAAACTTGATCGTGGATTGTTAATCGAATCTATCACAGATCAAATTTGCTAACCGTACACGGAAATTGTTATGTGATCTTTGCGTCATTATAGACAATGAACTTGTGACACCTGGTGCACTCGTATCTGTCCTTAAACCCGGCCATCTTGACTTTGGCATCATGCAGACACATTTTCTGGTCGATTACTCCGTACAACTTAGAGTGCCTCTCTTAGTGTTCGGTATCTGTTTCGTATTGTTACCTCAGTGACACCAGATGCTACTGCGATTTCTCTTTGAGACATTTTCACGTCATACTTTAGACATGATGCGTATAATGCAGCTGCTGCAAGGCCCATTGGACCCTTTCCGGCAGTTTCTTCCCTATCGCTTGCATCCTTCAATATCTCAAGGGCATGTCGTTTTGTTTTCTCGTCTAGTCCTAACTTGCTTGCTATCTTTGATACACATGTTATAGAGTCCATTACGGGCATTTTCATTTCAAGCTCATTGATGAGCATTCGATAGCTCTTTGATACTGATTTTCTCTTTATGTTGAGTGCGTCTGAAAAGTCATCAAGTGTTCTTGGAGTCCCAGTGTCCCTGCATGCGGCATATGCGGAAGCAGCAATGACATCTAGGATTGATCTTCCTCTGACTAGGCCTTTTCCGACAGCCTTTCTGTAAATATGAGCTGCCCTTTCTATTATCATGTCTGATAAGGTGAGCTTATCCCTTAGCTTGTTGAGCTCCATGAATGCGACTCTTAGATTTCTGCCTGCCTTTTCATGTGTCTGGCTTCGACTATCCCAAATTCGCAGTCTGTGCATGTCTTGTTTCATTGATGCTGAAAGCGACTTACCAGCTGCATCTTTGGTAGCACTTCCTATTGTTGTAGCTAGGCCTCTATCATGTATTGCAAGTGAATTTGGCGTACCAGTTCTGCTTTTGTCAGTTGGATCATCTACAAATGAGCGCTGCTCTGGACGATAGTCCTCAATGCGCTCAATCACTACATTGCCACAACTCTGACAAAATTGTTCACCAGTAGATCCATCTGTAAGCATTGCTCCACCACATCTAATACAACTGCGCTTTAGATTCAAAACTTGCATTACCATCATCCACTATGTTCCTGATGTTTCCTACTTTTCCTTCTCGCTTCCCATTAGGGTCAAAGTAGAACGAATTCTGTCAATTCCTCGAATTCTTGTTGCGATGATTTCTTTTATCATCTCTACGGATGATGCTTCGATTTTTGTTATGATGTCGTATGCGCCAAAGACTCGACGCGTCTCTTTTATTTTATTTATTGATTTTAGCTGTGAAAACACGTTCTCTTCTGAACCTAGTTCGCAATTTATCAGCACATATGTCGTTGCCGTGAGTTAACACTCCGGAATGTGTTTATGACAATAACACTTTAGATCATGACATTCTTTTTGTGCACCCACATAGTCCGCTGTTGTCTTTTTTTCTAAATCGCAATAACAAACAACTGCAACGTCTCCGCAACTTACACAAAAACTCATGCTATTGTATACATGTTAACACATATATAGTAACGTATTGGTTTTCTGAAAAATCATTAATCATTTTATTGAATCTATTGATATTTGTTTGATAAATTTGATTTTCTATATGTATATGTAAAATACATCAAATGAGCGAGAAAATCGCTGAATCCGACGGATTTGTGCTAATTTGTAATCTTGGCTGAAATCAACTCATTGAGGATTCCAATGGCAGTCGCAATTACACCCTTTGAGACATTTTACCCTTTTACAGTCCGAACAGACTTTTCTAGGCCAAGATGACGCTGAACTCATGACATTATAGTGTCATTCAATCTAATTAACTCATGTTACGTCCATATTGGACATCTGTTTAGTGATGCTAGCGTAGTAGTGTGAGTTTGCACATCCATGAGGAAAGACTGAAGTAACTACTCAGCTACGCTTGAAAGTTGTCAATTTGTCATGTTTGAAGTTCTAGATAGAATTCCAACTTACAAAGACCTAAATTCAGTATCAAACCATGCTGTGCGATGAGATGCGAGAACTGTGGCGAGCTTTTGAAGGATCCTAAATTCCAAATTCTCGATAAAACAAAAAATGATGAAATTCACACCGAGAGAACAACAATATGGACGTGTGGTAACTGTGGCCAAACATACAACAAAATTATACCAGTTTAATTCCGTATACTCTGGAATTATTTTTTAATTTTTAATGAAATCAAAAATGCAACAATGCAAATTACAACTGCAAAATACATCACTGTTATCTGATTATAGTAAAATGCAATGGCACCTGCAATCACTGGACCGATTACATTTGCTATTGATATTGTAGAATTGAACACACCAGTTGAGGTTGATTTTGGATTGTTCTCCATTAGGTGAATACTTCCACCGATATACAAAAACGCCCAAGTAACTCCGACCAAAGCCATGCTGGGAATTGCCATCCACCAACTAGTCATGACTGCCATTCCTGCAAAGACAAACACAGTCAGGCCAATTCCAATTTTGAACTTGGTTACATTGTGTGCATTGATCTTGCCGCTCATCAGATTCATCAAAATAAACGAAGATGCGGTGTTTGCAACATATACGATAGATACCTCATACAGTTTGGCTCCAAATGCCTGTGTCAATACCAGCGGAAGTATTGTCCAAACAGATGTTGCTCCGATGTGTCGCAGCAGCAGTGAGAGGAAAAGATACTTGTTTTTTGCAATTACCTTTTTTGTAGTTCCTGACTCTGTTTCCTTTGGCATTGGATAATTTGGCATTCTGGCAGAAAATACCAGTCCTACCAAAAACAAAGAAGCGCTAATCAGAAATATTGTCTTTTCATTATTTGCAATTCCTGCGGCGACAATTCCTGCCAGCCATCCTAGTGCATGAAATGATATCACCGATGCAACTTTGGATTTGTCTTTTCCAGACTCGTACGTATATGCAAGCATCGCAGGAACCATCATACCGCTTGTCACACCAGCTCCCAGTCGCACCAAAAGTAGGTAAAATGAGTTATCTGCAATATAATGCAGACCAAACATTGCAGCACATCCAATGAATCCAATTCTGATAAATGTCAGTCTGATTCCACGTGCATCAGAGACTCGCCCAAAATACAAGCTGGACAAAATCTGTGCCAGAAAAAATGACGCTATGGTTAGTCCTACCTCGAAAATATTACTAGTTACAGATTGTGCCAATATTGGCATGAATACGTATACAATTGATACTCCAGCATGCTGAAAGAATGTGGCACCTCGAAGCAGATTGCTTAATCCTATTTGTTGCATGAAATTTGATCTTGACCAAAAATCTGATTAATTTAATTCAAGATGATGATTCATCTAATCTTTCATATATGCTGATTTATGATCACACCCTCGCAACAACTGAATAATGCTATCTTGATATTCTACTTGGCGCCATCTATAATCTACAAGACAAAATATTCTGCTTGTGGATGATGCACAACAATTGCTGCAGTTGATTGCTCTGGTATGATCTGACCTGCCTCTGTTAGTGTCATGCCTGATTTTTGTGGCTCTAGTAACTTCCATACCAAATGATGTTGTGATACATCAGGACAGCTTGGATAGCCCCATGAATATCTCAGTCCGCGCTTGCCTTCAATTTTTAGTTCGTCCCTGATTCTTTGGTTTATCATTTCTGCCATTGCCTCTGCTGTTTCTACTGCCAAGCCGTGCAAATAATACGCATCAGTATATCTGTCCTCCTTATTCCATCTGTCAATTATTTCCTGGACCCTGTTTCCCACAGTTACTGACTGGAATGCAACTAGGTCATTATTGCCAAAATAGTCAGTCAAGCACAAGTGCTTGCTTTGAGTGGATCTTGGAAAGTCAAATTCTACCTTGTCGCCATTTGGTGCATCCACTATTAGTTTGCCGTTTTTGTTGTTGCAAACAAAATAACCATACACTGCTCTTGGCTCAAAGAGTCTTTCATCTAGCACCTTTGCTTTCCACTCTGCAAGCAGTTTTTCTCCATCCGTTTCGGCATTTTCCATCCCGCGCCCTCGCAGGCCCCATGACAACACAAAGAGTGATTTTTTGGATAGGTACTTCCATATCTCTTGCAGGTCAAAGTCTTTTGGTTCTAGTCTGATTGGTTTGCCCAAAACTGGTGCTACTGGTGGGCTCACTGGCTTGATTCCAGAGTGTGGCATCTCACCTTGGACTTTTTCCACCTTGGTCTCTTTCCAGTTTTGTATTCTTGTCTGCCATTCTTGTACAAACTTTGTCTTTTCAGGTGAGACCAGCTGATCCATTGTCTTTAGGCCCTCAAACATTGTCTTGCAGTAAAACACACCATATGGATAGAGGCTTCCCTCCTTTGCTATGCGATTAATGTAATTGGAGTTGATTGCAGCACCTCCACAAAGAACTGGAATCTCTAACTTATTTTCTCGTGCAAACTCTACAAAATACTGCATCTGCTTTGATGTTGATACTAGCAATGCTGATAATCCAATTGCGTCTGGCTTAACCTCGTTTATCTTCTCTACAAATTTCTGTAATGGAACTTGCTTGCCAAGATCATATACTGTATAGCCGTTATTCTCAAATATTGTCTTGACTAGGTTTTTGCCAATGTCGTGAACATCGCCGTATACTGTTCCTAGTACTAGTTTGCCCTTGCTTGTCCCTTCTTCTTTTAGCAGGTATTTTTCCAGCTCTACAACTGATGCCTTCATACATTCTGCTGATTTTAGTACGAAAGGCAGGATCAACTCACCTGCGCCAAACTTGTCGCCAACCTCCTTCATTGCAGGCAGTAAATCGTCATTTAGCGTGGCAATGGCAGCATCATGGGTTGTTTCTTTTGGCGCGTTGATGACTAGCCTTCCTTCTTTTTCGATTAGAATTCCCTTTTGACTAATCTTCTCTGCAATTGCAGATACCACATCATTTTCAATTCCGTCCTTTAGGCGATTGACGATTCTAAAGTTGGCTCGCTTGCCTGCAGGCCAGCTTTGGTCTACCTCAACTTTTCTTGATGTGCTGACCTGTGTTCCAGCCTTTTCAAAGTGTGCAATTACATCTGCAAGCGCATTTTGATGAGTGTTGAATATGAGATCTTCTACTAACTTGCGCTCTTTTTCATCAATTTCTGGATATGGCACAATCTCCTTTGCATTTACAATAGCAGAGTCAAGACCTGCCTTTACTGCGTGATACAAAAATACTGAATTTAGTATCTTTCTTGCAGCTGGAGCAAGACCAAAACTAATGTTGCTCAGGCCCAAAACCGTGAATGCATTTGGAAATCGTTGTTTTACTAGCTTGATTCCCTCCAATGTATTCTTACCAGCATCCAAAAACTCGGCCTCACCTGTTGCCAAAGTAAATGTCAGAACATCAAAGACAAACTGTTCTTCATGCAAGCCATATTTTTTACCTGTCTCGTATAGCAATTCTGCAGTCTCTACTTTTTCCTGTGGGGTCTTTGCCATCCCCCTTGGACCAATACACAATGCGATTGCTGGAAGGCCGTACTTTGCCATGATTGGTGCTAGCTTGTGAAATCTTGAACCGTCGCCCTCCAAGTTGATAGAGTTTATCATTGGCCTGCCGGGAATTTGGTGTATTGCAGTCTCTATTACAACTGGATCCGTTGAATCAATTACTAGTGGCGCATCGATTTCAAGTGATAATCTTTTTACCAGTTTTTTCATAAATTCCAATTCATCTGCTCGCTCTGTTGTTGCAACACATACATCGAGGCAATGCGCACCGTCTTCTACTTGGACTCGTGCCAGATCAATTAATCCATCAAAATCATCTGATAGCACCAATTGTTTTGCCTTTTTGGAGCCCTGCGTGTTTAATCGCTCACCTATGATCAGCGGCGCAGGTAATTGTCTTAGTTCGACTGCCTTTAGTGAGGAGCTTACACGCGCAATTTTCAATTCTACTTCAAAACCTGTTCATTTTTGTAAATATATGACGGTTTTTCTATTATTGACCGTATAGTTAGGGTATATTCATTTTTGAACACGAGTATAGTATTATCAAAATATTATGCATTTTTTTGCATTATCTATGTTCAACCGTATCATCATGTGAATAATACTTTTATCGCGGTATGATATTCGCACTCTTAACCCCGCATGTCATCAGCTGATAAACCATACAAAAGCGACGACATTGTTACCATCCTCTACAGATTTGTTGGACTAAAGGAGGAAAAAATACAATGTACTTATTTTCAGTTCAAAAATCTAAAAGAGCTACCGGACATGGAATATTGTGAAATAATAAAAGAAAATGAACTAGAATAAGAGAAATTTATTCTGCCATCTTTTTGACAAAGTCTGAAATCAGATCCTCGCTAAATGTGATGGTTTTATCATCTACTAGGTTCTTGATTTTCTGCCAGTCCGTACGTGTCATCTTTTTTGTTTGCATCAAACCTGCTGATACTAGTATGTTTAGTACCACTGATAGACTCCAAGTTTGATCAGTCTTTTCAATTAGTCGTGCTTGAATTCTGCGTACTTTGGTTTCAATTTCTTTTTCCAGTGTTATGCTTTTCTTGCTTTTTGGAACTGATTTTATTGCCATTGTTGTGTGCTCTGGGATCTTGATATAAAAATCCCCTCTGCCAAATATGGAAAAGTCCCGCTTTGCTCTATTGTGATAGTATCACTAAGCAGCGCAAGAGTTTTTTATCACGTCATCTGCCTTGAGACAATTGCAATTTCAAATCCTAAAAGAACCAATGAGTATTTTGGAGGTTCATCTAAGCAAGGGCGAATCAATTACTGCAGAAGCAGGTGCACTAGTGTATCTAAAAGGAGATATTGAAATCAAGACCAAACTTCGCGCAAACGTGCTCAAAACAGTCAAGGTTTCGTTTTTGGGCAGCGAGTCGTTTTTTGTCAATGACTATATCGCAAAAGAAGATGGTTGCTCACTTGGATTAACAGGGCCGCCTGTTGGAGACATTGTAGAGATTCCTATTACACCAAATGATGGATACATCGTCCAGTCTGGATCCTACATTGCATCGACTCTGGGCGTTGAGATTGACACAAAATGGCAAGGCTTTACCAAAGGAATCTTTGGAAGCGAATTTTTCATGCTAAAGGTAACTGGAACTGGCAAGGTTTTCTGCAACGTCTATGGGGGTGTGATACAAAAACAACTGTCTGCAGGCGAAAAAATGACGCTAGATAATTATCATCTTGTAGGACTGACTATGAATTCTGATTACAAGGTCACAAAGTTTGGCGGACTAAAGAGCACAATCCTTGGCGGCGAAGGACTAGTAACTCAGATAACCGGACCTGCCATTGTATATTTCCAAACAAAGAACCTCAAAGAACTAATCGATCTCTTGGGAGTTCGAAATACCTCTGAAACTCAGGGACATAATGTCTCTGTTGGCGGATTCAAGTTCGGTTTTTAGCTATTATCAATTACCTTGCGTAGTGCGGCAATGTGTGCTGGATTTGTACCGCAACATCCGCCAATTATTCGCACCTTTTTGTATTTAGATATGAAATCCTGCAACGCGTCTGCCATTTTCTCTGGAGTCATCTTGTAGACGGCTTGGCCACCTTCATTCTCTGGCATGCCGGCATTGGGCACAACAAGCAAGTTCAATTCATTTTGCTCGTCTAACCATCGAACACTTGATGTCATCTCTATTGGACCAGTTGAACAATTGAGGCCAAACACATCAATTCCCATATCCGATACTGTAGTGTATGCTGCCTGGACGTTAGTTCCTAGTAACATCTTGCCGTACTGGTCCAGTGTGACATTTGCAATCAATGGGACTTTTTTTGTTTTCTTCATTGCTTCTTGTGCGCCTTCTATTGCAAGCTTTACTTCTAAAATGTCCTGGCTTGTCTCAATTAGTAGGGCATCAACTCCGCCAGAGATCAGACCCTCTGCTTGCAATTCATATGCCTTTTTGATCTCGTCTAGCGGGATTTGTCCCAAGTCTGGATCATTTGAGCTAGGCAAAAACCCAGTTGGACCCATACTGCCAACGACATATCGCGGCTTGTCAGAAAATTCCGATGCGGCACTTACTGCAAGCTCGGCAATTTTTTTATTGATTTCTACGGTTCTATCTCCATATCCATATTCGTCTAGCTTTAGCTTGTTAGAGCCAAAGGAGTTGGTCTCAATACAGTCAGCGCCTGCCTCCAAATAGTTGTGGTGAATTTTTTTAATCCATTCTGGGTGCGTCAGAATTAATCCGTCATTGAATCCGTCCTTGCCGTCTGGAAAATCTTCTGGCTTTGGATTGAACTTTTGAATCTCTGTTCCCATGGCACCATCAAATAGTAGAATTTTCTCTTGCATTGCATCCAAAAAGTTCTTTTTTTGCGCCATGGGGTAATTTGCAGTTATTTTCTTTTTAATCCTTTAATCTTGGACAAGACCACAAGTGCTGATTTAAAGTCGTTTGGAGATGTAATCAAAATGTCTTTGGATGATTTGTGAATCTCTGAGATAAAATCCAAAACATCATCTTGGTATTTTGCAAAGTCAATTCCAACCATCTTTGCAGACTGTACATTATTCTCTGATGGAATCATTACACATGGAATGACTTTGAATCCCTGCGGCTTGAGCCTGTCCACTATTTTGTGTACCTGCTCTGGTGACTGGATTACATTTGTGATAAACCCAGTTGGTTCAGACTCTATCTTTTTTTGAATCTTGTCATAGTCTGGCTCTGCAGGAAGCGAGAGGAAAAAGTCCAGATTTTTATCAAATCCCAATTCTGTGAAATGCTTTACCACACCACTTGGAATCAGCTTGGAGTCCTTTGGCCCCTTTGGCGGCTCGTCGCCCTTTAGTATGAGTAATCCGTCCAGGCCTAGCAGTATTGCATCATACACTGACTGGGTAAGTGCAGTAATGTTACGATCTCGCACTCTGAGGCTTGCCGTGATGTCAAGCTTTAATCCGTCATTTCGTATTATGGCGCCAGTTGTAATTGGAGAAATTCTGGGAACACCCAAGACAGAATCGGTAAGGTGTATGCCATCACAATATTTCGAAGTGGAGATGATTCTTTTTTCCACCTTGTCAAGCAGTCCCTTTACTTGTTTATGAGATAATACTCCGTCTGAAATCACTCGTGGGGGATTTATCTCGTATCTGATGGTCATTTCTAAATTCCCTACTCTGCTGGATTAATAACCTTTGAAGGAATAAATCATTAAGCTGGATTGTATTTTGTTGTATGATGAATCACGATGTGATCAGAAAGATACTCTCATCAGAGATAACTCCGCATCTGGATGATCATACTGCAAAGCACGCTGCAGTGCTGATTGTGATTTATGGCAATGAATACAAAATAATCATGACGCAAAAACCACTCACCATGCAACAACATGCAGGCGAGATTTCATTTCCCGGTGGAAAAATTGCAGATGATGATGCTGATTTATTGGATACTGCAATTCGTGAAACTTTGGAAGAAATTGCACTGGATGTACCAAGAGACAAAGTAATTGGGCAACTAAATATCGTGCAGACAAGAAACTCTGGCTATACAATAATTCCGTTTGTTGCCATACTGGATGATGTAACATCTTTACAGCCAAACTCCGAAGTCGATGAAATACTACACATTCCAATGTTTTCATTATTGCAAACATTGGACCTTGATGATGACATGGAACACAGATCATTGTTTGAAGCATACAAGCTTACATACCAAGACAAGCTGATTTGGGGCGCATCTGCTAGAATGCTAAAACAAATTGCAGATATTTTCAAGCAACACAATTTGTTGTAAAATCCCTCACAAAACTCAGATTCATTTAAAAAGAGGGTAAATTGCCTCAACTTTTATGGCGACAAGAAAACACTCTGGACGCAAGATACGACTGCTCAAAAAGATGAGACAGAACTCTCCAGTACCAGCGTGGATTATTCTAAAGACCAAAAGACAGGTCCGCTCCAATCCAAAGCGAAGAGCTTGGAGACAAACTGATGTGGAGGTAGGATAGCCTTGTCCCAAGAAGCAGAGCGGGTTTATACTATTAATCTAGGTAAAGTTTGGCTTTCTCCAAATAACCAACGAGCAAAGCGTGCAATCAATATGATTCGCGAATTTACTGAACACCACATGAAGACTGGCCAAGTCAAAATCGACCAAGAACTTTCCCAAGTGGTATGGAAAAGAGGAATTCGTAGTCCTCCAAGAAAAATTAGAGTAAAGATGGCAAAAACTGATGATGGTTATGTCATGGTGTCTCCATACGAGGAGGAAAAGAAAGTAGATGCACCAAAGGCAGAAAAGAAAGCAGAAAAACCAGAAACAAAAGTAGAGGCCAAAGTAGAAACACCAAAAGTAGAAGAGAAGAAGCCAAAGAAAGAAGAGAAAAAGGCAGAAGAGAAGAAACCAAAGAAGGAAAAAGTACCATCCAAGAAATCTGTAAAGAAAGCTGCAAAGAAAGAAGCCAAAAAGAAATCTAAATAATTATTTTAGAAAATCATTTCTAGTTAGTGTCATTATTACGTTATTTTATGATGGGATCTGAAATACCTCACCAAAATTATGGCTGAATGAGCTAAAAGAATTCTTTGATAATGAATAAAACGAGATCCCCACGTTTTGTACGGGAGAATCTGCTGTTTGTCGTAATGCTTAAGATTACAAAATTAACTACTCCATTGTGAGAATATTTCAGCATAAAGAGAAACCGAAGAAAGCAGTACTACTGGCAGTAATTTTAATAATTTTAATAGTGATTTTGGTTCCTCCGATATTTCCTTCATATGGTTCTCTTCAAGATAATTCTAAAAATTTTGCAAGCGCTGTTATCACTTCAATTATTGGAGTTGTGATTTTTGTTCTCAAAAAGAACTTAGATAAAAAAATTAGAGGTCTGGAACTAGATGCAAATCCTGCTGATTCCAAGAAAAATAAAGAATTATCTAACGCAAAAGAACTAAGTCTAACAGCAGAATTCTACGAAATATTTTTGTTTATGATATTACCAGCAATAGCATTCTATGGTGTAATACCATCTCAGATTAAAGAAAACCCTTGGCTTGTCACAACTATTTTTCTAGGGGTGGTTCTTCTTTGGTACATACCAATTCAATGGCCTATTAGTAAACAATACAAAGCAGAAGAAGGGAAACTTGTGAAAGCACATGTCGATACTTTCTTTACTTATATGATGATTTTAGGTGGATTCTTTACCGTGTTGATATTCATTTTCCAATCTTTTACACCATGACATCAAAAGATCAACGAAACCATTACAACATAAAACTACGAGAATATGGTGTATCAATCAACGTCAAAGACAACCAACTAATCCGAACGTACTTTAGAAATAAAATATTGATTTGAGATTTTGTATGACATATTTCGACTTAAATATTACAAAACAAGTACACATTTGTGCTAAAGAATAGTGCAATTCTTCTAATAGGAGTAATCTTTCTCTCAGTTTTTCCACACATTACTGCAGAGCAAATCCAAGTTCTTGTTATTGATGGAAAAAATTATCCAATTACACAATTTCGAATGGCTCATCCTGATAATGGCTGTGATTTTGATCATTATCATGCAAATGGCGCACTGGTAACTGCACTTGATGGAACAACACTTGCAGATCCGGCGCCAAATGGATGTGGCTTTGGACCAATCCACAACTTTCAGCCAACTACCATAGACACAACACCACAAACTCCATCTACACCAACAACAACACCGCCGGTTATCTCAAGCACCAATCTAGAGCCGACCATATATGGCGAGATAATTAATGGTGGCTGTACCTGCGGTGGCATACCTGCAACCATTATTGGTACAGAAAACGCAGATACCCTTGCTGGAACTGCTGGAACAGACGTGATCTGCGGCCTTGGAGGAAATGACTTTATCGATGGACTGCAAGGCGTGGATCTGATCTGCGGTGGCGCAGGTGATGACAAAATCTTTGGCGGCGATGACAAGGATTTCATTTATGGCGATGGCGGAAATGACAATATTTTTGGCGAGACAGAAAAAGGCGGCAATGCCGGAGATGATGTCATCAGGGGAGGGCCTGGAATTGATGTAGTACATGGCTATGATGGCAAGGACGACATTTATGGTGATGATGGAAATGATTTGCTTTTTGGAGGATTACATGAGGACAAGATTTGGGGCGGTGCAGGTGAAGACCAGTTGATTGGAGGGCAGCAAAACGATGAACTGTACGGCCAGGAAAACAATGACTTTCTTGAAGGTCAAGACGGCGACGACAAGATGTATGGTGGTGACGGCAATGACACCTTTACTGGTGGAAAAGGCGATGATGAAATGTATGGTGACAACGGTGAGGACACTATGAATGGTGATAAAGACAATGACAAGATTTGGGGAGGTGCAGAGACTGACACCGTTGATGGTGGCGACGGTAATGACGAAATCCATGGTGATGATGGGTATGATTGGCTTGATGGAAATGACGGCAATGATCAGATTTGGGGCGGAGATAAAATTGACATGATCTGGGGCAAAAAAGGATCAGACACAATTCACGGTGATGAGGATGATGACAATATTTACGCCGGTGACGGCAATGACATGCTTTACGGTGATGCAGGACAAGACGAAATAGAAGGAAATGACGGCAACGACAAGATTTGGGGCGGCAATGATGAGGATTACATCACTGGTGGCGACGGTAATGATGAACTTCGAGGTGATGGTGCAAAAGACCACCTAGTTGGAGGCCAAGGAAATGACGAGCTGTATGGTGGCGACGGAGATGATGGATTGTATGGATATGATGGAAACGACAAGGTCTATGGCGAGGCAGGCAAGGACACCGTCGGAGGTGAAGCAGGTGACGATGCCCTTGATGGCGGCGATGATGATGACACACTTTATGGCGGAAGTGGCAACGATGTTCTAACTGACAATGCAGGCAAGTCCCTCATGTATGGTGGCGCAGACAATGATATCATGACTGGCGGCCCAGAAAATGACCGATTCTATGGGGCTGGTGGTGATGATACAATCACTGGTGGCGACGGTAATGACCGACTGCTCGGAATGGCAGGTAATGATGTTCTTAGTGGTGGCGGGGGAATGGATCTTTTGCTTGGCGATGAAGGAAATGATAATCTTGATGCAGGTGATGGCAACGACTTGCTAAACGGTGGGGAAGGAAATGATGTAATCAATGGTGGCGCAGATAATGATTTCTTGACAGGCAACATAGGTGATGACACTATGAGTGGTGGTGCAGGTGATGATACTATTCAGACAAACATGGGAAATGACTCGGTATCTGGCGGCAGTGGAGGCGATGCAATTTTTGGCCAAGAGGGAAACGACAGACTCTCTGGTGATGATGGTAACGATGGAATCAATGGTGGTGCAGGTACTAATGCTATTGATGGAGGCCCTGGAGTCGACAGCTGCGGCCTTGGCAACCCAATGACCAACTGTGAGAATAGTAACAACTTTAGGATTCCAATAAGGTTCCCAACATTTGAAGAATTTAGGAATACGTTTAGGAGTTGATTAAATGAAATACCTAATCATATTGTCGCTGGTTGTTCTGGCAATTCCAATACTATCTGCCAGCGCAGAGCCAATCTTTGTCTATTCCGAGCAGATAACTAGACTTGATGACACACTGAGTGTTTGCTATCAGGTAATTGACATCAAGGCAAACCCGCTCAAAGAGGCAGGACTCGTACTGTCACTAAAAGGAAAAGACATGCAAGAAAAGACAGCTACAACAGATGCAAACGGAATTGCCACTGCGTCGTTTGATATCACAAGCAAAGACACACTGATACTGCAAATCTCAAAGGTTCTTGGCAACAATACATATGATTCCACCCAAGAGACAAAAATTACCGTATACGACACTGGAATAGTCTCAGAGCCAAAGACGAAAAAAATAACACTTGCCGCCAAACCAAAAATCAAGACAACATGCATTGACCAAACACAAACCCAGTGGGAAATCTGGGATCAGGATGAAAAGACAACCACTTATTTTGATTTGAACACATGGACTACCGTCAAGACTGACAAGACAAAAGTAGTGGAGATAACCCAAGCCGGAAAGACAGTAAAGGCAAACCTGCCGTTTGGAACTTGGAAAAAAGACATCGATTCGGTCTTGGTAAAAAATGGATTTGCGCCGACTCTGAATCTTGGAACCATACAAAAAATCGCAATATCTGAATCACTAAAAAAATCTGACCCGATAAAAAAGATAGAAAAAGAAACCAAGAAGGAAATCAAGCCAGTTAAGGAAACAAAAAAGAACCAATCTAAGGACACCAAAACAATCAAGGTATTGCGAGGTCAGACAATAAACGAAAAGATCTCTGGCACAATTCCAATGGACTTGTACCAAAAGGGCAAGCCCGCAGATGTATCAATATTGCATCCCAATGGAAAAACAGAGATGCAAAAAATCACAGTTAGCAGCAAGGGAAAATTTGAGCATCCATTTAGCATTACTGATAGAACACCACCTGGAAAATACGAAATTACAATTAGTTATTCCGGAACAGAAGTAAAGAAATTCACTTATGAGATAAAGAACTAGTTGATTATTCTAACTGGTATAACTCGATTCCAGTTTTAATGGATGATTCCGGCTCATCCCAGTCTAGTGTGTTCTCTTTTGGAATCATTCCTAGTGGATCATAGGAATCAAACTTTAGTGTGCCCTCAACTGAGCTCACCATGACAACTTGGGACTTGTCGCCTTGTGTTGTTGCCAATGACACGCCAGTGTTGTTTTCATTAAAAATTCCAGATATTGTGCTTGTTATGGCATTAATCTTGCCAACTGAAACATTATCTGAGCCAAAAACGTACAGCATTGTCTTTTTGATTGTGTTTGGCGGTGCGTCTTCGTATAACATCTTGATTGATTCTCGCAGTGATGTCTCGATGTCTTGCTCGTTTTTGCTTGTAGATAGTACATTGAGATTATCAGAAATTGAAGATGCGGACAGTGAATTGACTACATACATTACTGCATGGTTTGTAATATCATAGCACTTGTTCATGGTAAGGTCTGGGTTTGCCTCTAGCAATGCATCATTGTCCACTACTATGGTAGAGTCAGAGCTTGCACGTAGTCTTTTGAGTGATACTCCAGACAAGAACAGCTTTTCTTTTTCAAATCTAAACGGCATTATTCCAAATGACAAGACTCGTTTTCCTTCCTCTTTTGCTGCCATTGCAACAAGTGGAGAAACTGCACATCCTGCCTTACCTGCCAAGTTGGCAAATATGATTACGGTAGAATAGTTTGCAATTTTGTCACGAATCCTGTCCATTGACTTTTGAGCCTGAGCCCTAATCAGGTAAGCAGAAGGATTGACGTAGGATTCTGCATGAATTTTGATGTCATGATGGGAACTCAAGTCATTGCTGTCATGGCTGATTGCAATACTATCTGCTCCAATCAAGGTTGCAGCATTTGCTGCCATCTTTGAGCCTGCGCCACCAATTCCGACCAAAAGGACGGGCTGTACAAAGTCCATGTGGGACTCTTGCAAAATTCAATAAAAAACCTTCTTACTTAATTTTGATCCAAGCTCCGATCTAAAAGATTTAGCTTGCGATCTGGCCGTACAGTCCGTGATTGGTTGCTCGAGTTATCTTGACTTGGGCTTTATCGCCGACTTTAACGGATTCCTCCACAAAGACTGGCTTGTAGGCAAAGTTTCTACCGCGTACCATGTCATCTGTCTGCTCATCAAAGAGAACCTCACCGGTCCATCCGATCCATTCCTGATTATTCTCTAGTGTGATCTTGTTTATGATATTGAATAATTCCTTACTGCGGCTCTTTACTTGTGCTACCTCGATTTGCACCATTTCGGCAGCCTTTGTTCCAGGTCTCTGGCTGTATCTGGACAGGTTCACGACGTCTGGTCTTGTCTCTTTGATTAGCTGTACAGTGTCATTGTAGTCGTCTTTTGTCTCGCCTGGAAATCCGACTATTATATCCGTGGATACTGTGAATCGCGGGAATTTGTCTCTGAATCTTTTTACTACATCTCGGAATGTCTCTGCGGTATGGCCGCGCTTCATCTCATGTAGGATATCATTACTGCCTGACTGTACTGGTACATGCAAGAACTTGAAGACTTTGTCGTTTTCAAATGATTTTATCAAGTCTGTCTTTATTTTTGGCATGTACATTGGATTCATCATGCCGACTCGTATCATGAACTCTTTGGGGATTTCTGATACCTTGTTTACTAGCTCAGGCAGACTGGTGCCAATATCAAGTCCATAACACCCATTATCAGTTGATGTGAGCCAGATCTCTTTGCATCCGTCGTTTACCTCATGTTCTACTTGGCGCACAATGTCTCCCAATCTGTATGACTGCAAGTCGCCGCGCGCAAGCTTTGTCTGGCAAAACGTACAATCACTCATACAGCCAGAAGCAATCTCCACAATTCCTACAATTGGATTTAGTCTGACCTTTGGCAGACCTGTTTTGGTAACATCTGAATCTTCCAACTCTATTTTCTTTTTTCCAGCCAGTGCATTGTCTATTATCTGCAAAGTCTTGCCAATGGAATTTGGGCCCATCAGGCTTGCATTTGGTGAGAATTTTTGCACGGACTTTGGCTCTGCTTTTGCCAAGCAACCGGCAACCACCAACGGCTTTGTCTTTAGTCGCTTTATCCTATTTACCATCTTGTTTGCAGTTGCGTCCTTGACAGAGCATGTCACGATAAGATTAAGATCAGAGTCTCTTGCATTGGTTGCCAATGTGTGTCCGCCATTTACAATCAGCCCTGAGATCATTTCGGCGTCTGCAAAACTTGCAGAGCAACCATATGATTCTACCCAGATTTTTGCCATATTACTTGAATAATGCGTCGATTTCTTTATTTGACAATAATTTCTTTGATACTACCAGCTCGCGTATTGTTTTGCCCGTCTTTAATGACTCTTTGAACAGATCAGCTGATTTTTGGTAGCCAATCTTTGGTGTGAGCAGTGTAACTATGACTGGACTCTTCTCAATGTTTTGTTGTAGTCGTTCTTCGTTTGCTGATAATCCATCAATTAGATTCTTTGAAAATATTGGCAAAAAGTTCTTGAGCATGTCTGTTGAATCCAATACTGCCTTTAGCATTCCTGGCAACATTACATTTAGCTCAAACTGCCCGCCTTGTGCAGCATTTGCAACTGCAGTGTCATTGCCTATTACACTAAAGCAAATCATGTTAAGACATTCTGCTAGTGATGGGTTGACTTTTCCAGGCATTATGGACGAGCCTGCATGAACTGCAGGTATGCCAAGCTCTGATAGTCCGGCGATTGGACCTGATGCCATTAATCGAATATCATTTGCAATTTTGTTTAGCTCAAGTGCCAAGTTTCTGATTGCAGATGATGCGTTTGCTACTGCAAACTTTGATTGAAGCGAATGTTGCATGTCTCTTTCTGGCTTTAGCTTGAGGCCGGATATTTTACCCAGTTCAGTAATTGCTATGCCCCTGAATCCTTTTGGTGTGTTGGCACCATTTCCGACTGCAGTTCCGCCCAGTCCGACTAGTTCAAGTTCCTTGATTGCAAGTGTGATGGAATTTTTTGCCTTTGTAATTGATGTTGCATATGCTGCAAACTCGCTACCAAGTGTTACTGGAAGTGCATCCATGAGATGAGTCCTTCCAATTTTCTTGTATCCTGAAAACTCTTTTGCCTTTTTGTTCAATGACTTGATCAAAATATCTATTGCAGGCATTGTCTCCTTTAGGTTTAGTAAAATCGCAACATGCATTGCAGTTGGAAATGTGTCATTGCTTGATTGGGACATGTTTACATGATCATTTGGATGCAAAAACTCATTCTGGCCTTTTTTCTTGCCCAAAATTTCTAGTGCAACATTACAAATTACCTCATTGGAGTTCATGTTGAATGCAGTTCCAGCACCGGAATTAATCTCCTCAATTACAAACTGGTCTTGAAATTTTCCACCAAGTATTTTATCACATGCTGATATGATCGCGTTTCCGAGTTTTTTGTCCAAAACACCACATCGGATGTTGGCAACTGCAGCCGAGCGCTTTATCATGACATAAGCAGAAATCAAGTGTTGATGTGATCTTTTGCCAGTGACATGGTATTGCTGTATGGCACGGCCAGTAAATGCGCCATAGTATGCATCCATTGGAATTTTTACTTCTCCCAAAGAATCTCTATCAGTTCTGTACTCCAACAGCCTCATCAAAATACAACTAAAATAAATTCTCAGCGAAAAGACTTGAAAAATTTTGCAAAGTCGTATGAAAATAATGGGAATTATTATATAGGCTGGTAGAAGTCCCAAACTCAATGAATAAGCGTTACAGTATGCTATTTTCCGTTACAGCAGTAGCGGTATTGGCAGCAACCTTATTCGGAAGCACATACACACAATCACAAATTGTCGGTTCTACACTGGCAGCTTCCTCAAACGATAGCATGACTCAAAAAATCCATGATATGGGTGGCTTGAAGCTTGTTATGCCACAGGCATTTGCCGCAGTTGACTGCGACAATCTCGAAGAGGGAAGAAATGTGGTTAGCTTTGATCTTTACGCAAGAAGCGCTGACCTCCCAATCTTGGGCGGAAAGACTTACCAAGCCATGACTTTCAGTGGACAGGTCCCAGGACCAACACTTAGAGTCACACAAGGCGACGTCGTAATGATGACACTAACCATTCCAGAAGATGAACCAACTCCACACGGAAACGACATGCATGCATCACAAATGCACTCTGGTCCATTTGGCAAAGTAATGCCAGGTGAATCAAGAACATACTGCTATGTTGCACAAGTGCCTGGTACTTTCAAGTATCACTGCTCTGGTGTTGATATTGCAGCAATGGATCAACATGTATTGTCTGGCATGTACGGAATGACTATTGTCGATCCACTCAAAGGCTACAAACCACTTGTTGTTGACTCAACAGCAGTTGTAGACGGCGATGTTGTAAAAGACAGAAGCATTTATTCCGCAGATGCACTTGAATTCCAACTTCAGTACAACCAATTGTACCTAAATGATGAAGGTGGATATGATCAAGGAAAAATGTTCCGACACGAGACAACTTACACAGTTGTTAATGGTATGTCATTTGGTTACGTTCCAAACGCAAACCACAATAAACTCATCAAAGGAGATGCTGGAAAGAACATCTTCGTAGTCCAACCATGGAATGCAGATGAGCTAAAACAATACCAATCACAACTATTGTTCGTTGAAGCAGGCCAACACGTGAGAATTTTCATTGAGAACCAAGGAAATGAACCAGTGTTCTGGCACATCGTAGGCGAAATAATTGACCGTGTGACTCAAGGCAACGTTGTACATGCAAAGGGTACCGAAACTTGGATGATTGGTGGATCACAAGGAGCAATCATGGATGTCGTCTTTGACGAACCAGGAGTTTATGCCGCAGTGAACCACGATTATGCAGCAATCTTCACAGGTGCAGCAACAATCTTTGTAGCAGGCGATCCATTTGGTCTAAATGAACAATTGGGCACCAACGCACAATCATACTCTGAGCTCTTAGGCAACCCAAGCGATGCAGTTCCTCCAACAGGAAAGAACACAATTGAGCATCCAAAACTCAACTTGCACGGCTTGTACACCGATGAACGTGCTGACGAATTAAAGTCAGAATTAGGACTCTAAAACCCCTATTTTCTTATTTTTGTATTTTTAGATAAATGATTATATTCTGTGTACCAAGAGGCAACACTACATGAGTTTTAGTGACAAAGTTTTGATTTGTGATCAAGTTGACGCTGTTTTGAATAATGTTTTACAAAAAAATGGCTTGTCTGTAACATACGAACCACAAATCACACCGGAAGATCTAGCAAAAAAAATTGGTGATTATGAAATCATAGTTGTACGAAGCAGAACCACACTTACAAAAGAACTCGTAGAGAAGGCAACAAAGTGCAAAATCATGGCACGAGTTGGAGTTGGACTAGATAACATTGATACCGAAACTGCCAAGGCAAAAAACATCCGAGTCATAAATGCCGTTGAAGGCGCAATGAATGCAGTTGCAGAATTGGTAATTGGCTTGATGCTTGCAATGGCTCGAGACATTCCAAGAGCAGACAGAGAACTGCGAAATGACAAATGGATAAAAAAAGAACTCATGGGAACAGAACTAGCTGGAAAGTATCTTGGAATTGTCGGTCTGGGAAATATTGGAAAAAGACTGGCAAGACTAGCTAGAGCGTTAAACATGAACATTATTGGATTTGATGTCGTACCAATCGATGCCGAGTTTGCAAAAGAAGTTGGTCTGATGAAAGCAGACTTGGATACTTTACTGCAAAGTGCAGACTATGTTTCACTGCACGTACCGTTACTTGATAGTACTAAAAATCTCATAAATGCTACAAGACTCAGTACCATGAAAAAAACTACAAGAATAATCAACACATCCAGAGGCGGCACTGTAGATGAAAACGCTCTCTATGAGGCACTAAAATCAGGAAACCTTGGCGGTGCAGCGCTAGATGTGTTTGAAAAAGAGCCCGCCATCGGAAACAAGCTTGTGAGCCTGCCAAACTTTATTGCCACGCCTCACATTGGTGCGCAGACAAAAGAAGCTCAGTCATTAGCTGCAAATGTTATAGCAGAAAAGATAATACAGATTTTACGAGGCGTAATTTAGGTTGAAGTTAGGTCTTGTCTTTGCATTACTGGCACTAGGACTGATTTTACCAAATGCATATGCAACCACCGCATCAATTGATGTAAACGGCAACACTCATGAAATAACATATGAAGCGACTGGATTGGATGTTGACGGACTAGAAGCAGACACTGAATCTACAACACTGTCTGTCTTTGTTACAATGACTGATGTTGAAGGCATTTTACAAATCACTCTGGACAGAAACTTTTTTGATTCAAAGACTAGTGAAGGAGCAGATGATGAATTTTTAGTATTAATTGATGGGGGAACAGAAGCAGTATTCACTGATGATGCAACAGAATCTTCTAGAATTTTAACAATATCTGTACCAGCAAGCACATTCTCTATTGATATTATTGGAACTGTCTTTGGAACTGGCGAGTCTGCACCTGCAGAGACATCAGTTGAAGAAACACCAGAGATACCAATAGAAGAACCAACAGAACAAGCACCAGTTGAAGAAACACCAGTAACTCAATGCGGACCTGGAACTGTGCTACAAGATGGAGTCTGTGTTTTAGCAACACCAGTTGAAGAAATACCAGAGGTACCAATAGAAGAACCAACAGAACAAGCACCAGTTGAAGAAACACCAGAGGTATCCCAGTGTGGACCTGGAACTGTACTCAAAGATGGTGAATGTGTGCTGGATCAAACATGTGGTGAAGGAACCGTTCTACAAGATGGACAATGCGTGCTAGATACTTCTGTGCCAGCACCGACCGTATCTAAGGGACAGGGAACTCAACTTGCAATTGGTATAGTTGGAGCATTTGTAGTTGCCTTTATCATAATGATTGTTCTCTGGGCAATAGGCAAAGCCGGTAGAAGCAAGAACTAGGCTTCTACGATTCTCTGATTTACCAAGTACTGTAATCCATTGATAAATTCAGAGTCTGTAATTTTTCGCTCAGACCACCACTTTCCGTTTGTCTTGTACCAGTCAGGAATCTCGGATTGCTGGCTAATTTTCTGCCCATCAGGTAACATGATTGCATTTTTTTCTACTAGGAATTTGAAAAACATACTATCAGTTACTGTACCATCAATCCATTGTGGAATTATGATGTTACTGCCAAATGGCATGACGATGTTACCTGCATCAACTAGATCAAACGGTGTTGATGCTTTTGCACCATCATACTCTACTTGGATTTGATATTTTCCCTCTCGGAATAATTCAGCATTAAATGGAACTGGAGTTGTGATTGTGGTGTTTTGGTTTTTTATCTGGACTGGTATGGCACTGCTTTTAGTTCCATCTGAATCAATGATGTACATTATGGCGTTATTGCCAGTAGTTTTTGCAACAGAAATTGTAACTGATAGATAATCACCATAATTGTATGTGGATTTACTAGTCTGTACACTAATTGTCTGTGCATTGGATAATTGAAGTCCTGATAATGTTATTATGAAAAATAAAACCAAAAAATATGCTTTCACATTTTATGAAAAAAATCAAACTACAAAAAAAGGTTCCTACGCTTGCTTTTTTGTCTTGACTAATTCCTCAAGTGAATTCACTGCACCGAGGATTTTTGCAGCATCATTGTTTATTCCAAGCCTTACGAGTTCTGCACGGATTATCTCAATTGGGTCTATTTGAGGCATTTCTTTTTTCTTGTTGAGAATTTCTATTTCTTTTTTGATTTCTACGATCTGGTCTTCTTTTTCCTTTAATGTCTGTTTTTCTCGCTCCAACTGCATCTGATGATGTGCTATTTTTTCAAGTGTTGAATCTCGCTCTGATTGTAAATGTACAAGTAGGGAATTTGTGTCGTTTTCTGTTATTTTTTTATAATTTATTTTATCAAGATCAATTCTTGGCTTTATTTGGAAATTTTGCAGCGATTCCACTTCTTCTTTGAACCTTTGCTCATCTTGTTTCAGTCTTTCAATTTTTGTCTTTTTTGCAGCAAGATGTGCATTAACAAATTTCAGATATTGGTTTGTATTTGACATGTCATCCTTGAAACGCTCGGCTTTGTCCTGAACTGCCTCTTCGTTGGTAGAATAACTCCGTTCTTTTCCAAACTTGATTGATCTTGCCGTGACTTCAAGTGCATCTGCAATTTCCAGCTTTGGACCTGACTCTGTAATGTGTGACCATTCGTCTTCTGCAGACGTGTTTTGATTGTAATGTTTCTTTAGATTTTCCTCTTCTTTTGTTAAACGGTTGATGTGCTTTTCTACCATGTAGTGTTGTGATAGTCAGAGATTATGTCTTGTCAGTCGTTTGAAAAATACAAACTATGCTCCGATATACTTATCATGATATCATTGGTATGACTGATCGAACTCCTCCGAGTTCCTGCGGGTGAAAAAAATCCTAGGAGAATTCTGACACTCGCAGACATTCCTTTAGGCTAAATTGCCGACTTAGGCATATTAAGGGGGAAAAAATAGTTGCGTTAATGCTTACACCACAAGACCAAGTATGGCTAAAGCACTGGCAACAAAACTCACCAGAAATAAGAAAGACTGCTATAGAGTGGAGAAAACAGCCAGCCTTTAATCGAATTGACAAGCCTAGTAGAATCCAACGTGCAAGACGACTTGGCTACAAGGCAAAACAAGGAATCGTAGTAATTCGAACCCGTGTTGGTACTGGTGGTATGAGACGACAAAGACCAGTTGCTGGAAGAAGACCAAAGCATCTCGGTGTAACAAGAATCAAGGCAGACGTTAACATGCAACAAGTAGCAGAGAAAAGAACTCAAGAAAGATACAAGAATCTGAAATTACTTGGCTCGTACTTTTTGTACAAGGATGGATTTCATTATTGGTTTGAAGTTATCTTGGCAGACAAGGCACATCCAAGAATCTCAAAGGACAAAGAACTCCGTAAAAGAGTAATTCCTGCATAAATTGAAAGTTTTACTTGCATTTTTACTAACTCTAATAGTATTTCCTGCATTTGCAGATCCTTTCTCTGATAGGACTGGACTAAAGACCAGCTTTCCAGTTCTCGTTGACAAAGAAACCTATGTTGTGGAATCTACTGCAAATTTTGATGTCAGAAATATCTCATTTGAGAATGACAAACTAGTCATTGCAATAAACAGTAGCCTTGAAAATAATCTTGGCGAAATACAAATCCCAAATGGAATCACACAAGGCGCATTGCGTTTTTCACTTGACGGTGCAGAAATCACACCAAAAATAATGCAAAACGAAAAGATCTCTTTTGTTACTCTGGAATTTACTGGAAATGGAACTCATACCATAGAAGTAACCAGTGATTTTACTTCAAAACCACTTGATGTGGAGGTACCTATGTCTGATGTATCTGTGGATGAGCGTCCTGATGACATAATGGTAATCTTGGGTGCAGTTGCAATTGTGGTTGCAGGTGGTGTCGGTTCTACACTGGCAGTTTATTTCAAAAGAAAAAAAACCTAGCCCTCATTTAGCATTTCTTCAATCATGGACTCTATGTGTCCTGATTGACCAAATGACACATCACGTAAAATTCCATTTCTGTCTACTAGGATGGTGGATGGCGTGCCTCTGAGCTGGAATTTGTCAAATGTTTCTGCAGAATACTCTTTTGATGACATGTATTGTTCTACTCGTGCAATGATTTGCTTTTTGTAGTCCTCTGGCTGGGAATCAAAGTCTGGCAGCTGGCTTTTGATGAATTCCATTACTTTGGTTGGTGATGGCTTACCTGATACTTTTTCTAAATTGTCCATTGCAAGTGGGAATGGAATCTTGTATGGGATCTTACCATCAGAGCTTTTACCATACATTGCCAGCGCCTTTTTTGTCTCACCGATTGTCTCGCCAGTCTTTGCCAATAATTCTAAATTTTCTAGAGTGTTTTTATCAAAATCCTCAAACGCTGTTGCAATTCCAAGCACTCGAACTCCCTGGTCTTTGTATTTGTTGTAAATGTTGATTGCCTCTGGAATTCCATACAAAAAGCAGCCAGGACAGTTTACCTGAAAGACCTCGACTAGAACTATGTGATCTTTTTCCTGATCAAAGTTTGTGGGCATTCCTTGAACCCATTTGGATGTTCCAAAGTTTGGCGCTTTTTGTCCTATTTGTACAGACATTATTTTGGAATAATTTTGATTTATTATAAAATGTAATGCTCTGATTAGGATAATATAAGACCAAAAAATCTGCTGATCAAATGATAATTCCAGAAAAAAGACTTGCCTTGTTTGCAGAAATGGAAGACAAGTATGAGAAAAAAGATGTCAATTATTTTGTCAACCTACTAAACAATGATGATTATGTTATACGTACACGTGCTACATGCATTCTAGTTGATTTTGGCGGTGAAGACAAAATTCCATACATTGCCAAAGTTCTCAAACATGATGACAATGAACTGGTAAGACACGAGGCAGCATTCTCGCTGGGACAAATGGGATACAGAAGTGCAATTCCTCATCTAGAGGATGCGACCACAAATGATCCAAGCATGTTTGTTAGACACGAGGCGGCAATAGCATTGGGTGTGGTTGGTGCAAAAGAGGCGATTCCAACTCTTACCAAGGCACTAGAAGACCCAAGTGAGCCTGTAGTGGAATCCGCAATTGTTGCACTATCTAATCTACAGTTCATGGAAAAGCTGTCAAAGAATGAAAAGTTTGCAAAACTGACTGGCGGCTAGAGAAGAGTCACTTTGGTTCCATCTTCGCTTGATTCAAACTGGTAAATCTTCTCAACTGACGAGTCCTCAAATATTTCAGCGTCATGTGTGATTATGATAAATTGTAGTGGACCAGTTGCACCGTTTGTTATATCTGAAAGCTGAGACAAAACCCGCACCAATGATTTCCTTCTCTCACTGTCTAGGTGTGTTGTTGGCTCATCTAGTATGACAAAGTTCAGATTTGATGAGCCAAGCAAATGTGCCATACCCAAACGCAAAGATAGTGCAACACTTACCTGCTCTCCGCCTGACAGTGAATCAATATCAATTACGGTGTTTTTTGAATAACAAGTAATGGAGATGTCCCTTGTTTTCTCGGCAAGTATGATTCGATGAATCTTTGTATTTAGCATTGCAAGATAGTCTGATGCTTTGCTTGAGATTGTAGACAAGGCCCATGACCTAAGGCTTGTAGCTACTGGACCATCACGGTTGTAAATATTATCTTGGACTTCATCTAGGTTTGCCAGATATTCTTTGACATAATTTAGCTCAATTAGTATGGCGCTGATTTTTTCAATTCTTTGAGATGCTTGTGTGATCTTTTGTGTGATTGCACCGTATTCTTGATCTATTTTGCTGAGATCATTTTTTGTTGATTCTAGCTGTGATTTTGCCCTGAGAAATTCTGCTGGTTCAAATCCAGTAATCTCTTTTTGCAGTGCCTCTATTTTCTCATACAACACCTTGGCATGCGAATCAATCTCTGATGCCTCTAAGAGGCCTCCTGCAGTGGTAATTGTTAGAGGAATTTTTTGAATTTGCGCCTTTTGCACCTCTACTTCTTGAATTAACGCGTGTAGTTGGTCTTGTCTTTGTATGGAATGAGCATCAAGTGTTGCTTTTGCAGCGGTTGCTTTTCTGCTTTGATCAAGAATCTCTAATTCAATTTTTGATGATTGCTGTTTTTTTAGCTCTAGAGTTTGAATTTGCGCCTTTAGATTTTCCTGTTCTTCTCTGATATGTTCTACCTGAAATACTGGCCTTAGCTTGTCAACATGAGAGTCACAAACTGGGCACTTGCCGTCTTGGAGTTGGAGTTTTTTTGCCAGCTCTGCATGCTCACTTAGAACCGCCTTCTTTGTCTCACACTCTGTGATTTTTTTACGGATTTCTTCAATCTCTGCTTTGATTGATTGTATGATGCGGTCTAGTTCTTCTTTTTTGCCAGCCGTCTCAAAACAGCTCTGACAATCACGTATTTTGCGTTCTTTTTCAGTTATGTTTTTCTGAATTGAAATTATTGCATCTCTGACATATTTTGTAAATTCCGCCTTGCGTTCCTCAATTTGTCTTAGTATGGATTCTTTGGCAGAATCAGAATCTACTTTATGTTGCAGTGATTCCACTTCTTTGGATTTGGCTACCTTTTTGTCTTGAAGGTTTGCCAGTTGTGGTTCAGAACTTTTTATCTCTATTTGTTTTTCTTCAATCTCTTTTGTTAGGATTGGAATGTGTGTATCGTCATATCCGAATTTTTTGTAAATTGTCTGTCGAAAGTTTTTTTGAGCGATTTTTAGGTTCTCTGATGCCAAATCTAGTTTGTCAATTCCAATTATCGCGTTAAGTAATTCCTTGAACTCTTTTGGCTTTGCTTTGATGATTGAACTGAGCTCTCCTTGCTGGACTATGGATGCGATTTTTAGCTTTTGAAAATCTAGTCCTAATGTGGTCTCTATTTCATGTGTGGTTGATTCCCCAAACTGTCTGCGCTCGCCAGAAGAACGCACTACTTCCTGACCGTCTTGTAGTTCTACAAACTGGGCTCCAAGTGTGCCCTTGGCATCTATTTTCCGTGTTACCTCGTAGGTTTTACCCATGGCAGAAAATCTTACCTTGACGTACGCCTGACTTGTTCCTCGTCGAATCAGACTCTTGTTTGATTTTCTAGTGTGTTCGCCAAAGAGACCAAATGTTATTGCGTCTATAATACTTGATTTTCCAGCACCATTATGTCCAACAAAAACTGTAACTCCATCTTCAAAATCCAGCTTTGTCTCTGAGTGAGAGATAAAATTGCCAAGCTCGATTGATGTTATCATTTTTTACTCCTAAACTGTTCAAACTCTTCCAATATTGCCTGCTCTGCCTCTTGAATCTTGTTTGTAGAAAGCAGTGGCAATAATTCTTGTATCGCAAAGGCCGCCTTTTCCCTTGTTCCCAAATAGTTTGTTGCTAATCTAAATAACTCATCATCAATGCTGGACGGCCTTTCAAGTAGAACAGAGCCGCTAGGATCATCCGTTTGTATGATTTTCCATACGTGGTGCAAGGCATGTGATGCTAGCCTTGAGGTCTGTGTCTGTATGATGTCTGATTCTATGTTGTCTCCATGAATTCTTAATTCTATGATTGGCTTTTTGGTATATTTTGAAATTTTTTCTATAATTTTAGTAATTGATTCACTTAGATCTTTGAATTCAATTTTTTCTGAGAGTTGCGGCCTTGTGTCAAGCTTTATCCAATTGGGCTTTGCCTCAGATGATGATATGTCGACTTGATAGAATCCTTTCTGTGTTTCCTTTATTCCCTCACTAGTTGTCATTTCAATGGATCCTGGATATGCAACCGGTCCTCCAAGATGTGAGAATTGTTTTAGGAATTTGTCATGGAGATGACCCATTGCATAATATGTGAAATTTTTTGGTAGATCAGTTGATGCCAATTCTCCTGCGAACTGGTTTATCTCTGAGATTCCCTGATGCATGACTAGTATTCTATGTCCCTTATGGTCTGATGCGATTTTGTCGACTTCGGCAAACCTGTCAAAAAACTTGGACATCTCACCTCTACGAATCTTGTCAAATCCTGCAATCAACACGTCCTTGTGCACAATTGGTCTGCCCTGACCGATGTACTTGGAAAATCCCAAATTATGATACACATATGGTATTGGAGATGAGCGAATCCTAGAGATGTCGTGCTCACCTAGAACGAAAAACGATTCGATGTTGCTTTGTTTTAATCGCTTTAGCGCATTTGCCATTTGCAAGATTGCAGTGCCTGACGGGTTTGGTACATGAAATATGTCTCCTGCAAAAATCACAAAATCCACATGATCTTTTATGGATATATCGATGGATTCATTGAACACCGAATAGACATCGTCTTCTCTCTCTTGTAGGCCGTACTGTGTTAGGCCCAGGTGCGTATCTGAGATGTGCGAAAAGATCATTTTCAATCAAGTAATAGATCTTTTTGTATTAATCCTTGCGTGGATTCGGTTGCAATTTTCTCAAATTTTTTTGTTCCTCTCCATTCTGATACTGCATTCTTATCAGACCCAATTGCCTTGTCCTTTACCTCTTCAATGTGCACTATTGCTGGCAGGTTTACCCATTGACCAACAAAGACTGCATCACCTACATTTAGTGAGGTTAGCTGGTTTATCAGATCACGACTTATTGATTCTGCAGCAGACGCAATTTGATGTTGGTCGTCTTCTTGTACTATTTTCATTACTGCAAGCGAGCCCATCTGAGATAGGACGTTTGGATCGATGTTTCTTGGTCTTTGTGATACTATGCATAATCCAAGGCCAAACTTGCGTCCCTCACGAGCAATCTTTGCAGCCCAGTATTTCGTATGAGTGTCTTCTCCCTTTGGAATGAATACATGTGCTTCCTCAATTATTACAAATATTGGAGAATCAAATCTGTATTTGCGGATAGTTTTGCTTTTTGCGCTTTTTGCCATTAGCGCTGATTTTCTATCTGTGAGCAATTCTTGGAAATAATATGCCAGTGCGACATTTGCCTGCTTTTCTGATAATTCTGAAATGTTCAGCACATTTACCTTGCCTTCCTTGATCAGCCCTAGTGGATCCATGATGTCTGGGTCCAAAACATCAGCAAATCTGTGCCTAGCATCATCAATTTTGTCTTGTACTCTGTCTGCTGAATGTCTGTCGTCTTTTCTTTCTGGATTTGTACCAATCATTGCTACATTGTGATCTAACGCGTCCCAAAAGTTTTGAGCTTCTTTGACATCTGGGGTAAATGCCAATCGCAGAACTCTCTGCTGAATGTCTGCATTCTCTCTGATTTCTAAAACATCTGCCAGTGTGTTGGCATCTAATAGTCTTGGATTTATTTTTGCATCAATTACGTTGATTCCGGGAATGTGCAAATCCGAATAATCATTGTGATAATCAAAAATTATTAAGGTTCCATCCAATGTGGAGATCTGTTTTGCCAACAATGATACTAGGTTGCTTTTTCCCATTCCAGTCATTGCTAGTATGCCAAGATGTCTTGATACAATTTTATTCAAATTTACTTTGGCCTCTATCTGTGAGTTTCTAAGCAAGCTACCTATTTTCACCCATTCGTCTTTTTGTGGAGCAAAAATATTTCCTAAATCATCTTTTGTTGCAGATAGAATTGCAGTTCCGGGAATTGGTGGAATTGCAGGCAATACAACTATACTTTTTTGCAGCTGTTTCAAGTACCCAAGTATTCCAATTTTTGCAGTAAAGCTTTTGTCACGGGAATTAATGTCTGCTATTTCTTTGCTTTCTACTGCCTCATCAAAATTATGAATATCAGTTAGTGCTGCACTAGTTACAAATGATCTTTCCACTAGTCCAAGTAGTTTGTCATCTTGAGAATCAATTATCACATACTCCCCAACAGAGAGCGGTCTTGCAGTTTGTGCAGTGACTGATGTTGGTTTTGATTCTCCTATGACTACACCAATTGTCATGGTTTGATCTCCTGTAAAACAAAAAATTTCATAAAAAACTTGTCAGGCCGTCATAAATAAATTCCAATATTCACTCAGAGCTGACCTGTGTTTGGTTTCTAATTTTTCTAATTTAGGCACAAATAAAATGTGATGTAATAATTACACATTTATCAGGTTATTTGTTCGAAAATCGAACAACGATCATATAATTTTTACAATTCTTTTCTTTTTGAACAGATAATCTTAAAAATATTGAGGATGTATCATAGTAGTGCTACATTATCCGGACACCATAGTTGCAACAGCTGTCGAGGAGAAGGTAGCAAAAAAACTGCACAAGCACCTAAGCTCACTTGGTCTAGAGTGCAAAATGATTCCAGATGGAACGATGGACTTTGAGTATGATTATCCACGATCATCACTTGATGGTCCAACACCTGGAGTCGCAAGCAGGGGAGTATTCAAAGTAGCAGACGGCGTTGACTACATTGACATACTCAAAAGAAAAACTGTATCAAAGAGTGAGTTTGCCCCAGGGGGATTCTATGGGATGGGAATCGCAGAAGGAACGATGTGGAAGATGCGATACTTTTTATCATTTCCATCCGAATATGAACTCGGCCCACTGAATTTTGGAACGCTGACAAAGATTCTCAAAGGAAGGCTCCACTCCAAAGTAGATGACTTTATCTGGAGTGGATATGGCAAGCTCACAACCCTTCCTCCTGGAATGATAGCTGATGATGTAATTGCAGTATTGAATGCAGACAAGAAACTACGTGAGCTAATGCTACACGCATTGCTAAAAGAACAAATAATCACAGTTTCTGTCTATAAACCAAAGGCCAAAGTTGACTATGAGATATCTAGAATAGTCAAAGATGATTCATACTGGTACAAATACAAACCAAAAAAGGAATCTCACGCAAAGATAGTAATCACATCGGAATGGAAAACTCAAAAAGATCTATTCGTTGATCCGCAAACACTAGAGGCCTATCAAAGAATAGCTGCAAACATAAAGTCAACTGTGGAAAAGCTGCGATATCATCTAATCAAGTCAAATTAGCTTTCTTTGACGATTATTTTTGCCATTACTGTCTCACTTGGAATCTTCTGCTCAACTGCATAAGTGATGGCCGACAGGTTTCGTATCTCAAAATCAAGTAATCTTACTATGGCTACAACTGTTGAAAAGCCAAAAATACGCACGAATTGAGCATTCATGGTCTCGTAAATCTTGTGCTCAAAGGCATGCTCAAATTTTGCAATTGCGTCATTTTCATCTTGTGGAACTAATCCCTTGTAATGAGTACTCAACAATTCATTTAGTGCGCTTTTGAGCGAATCAGCTGAAATCATCTTTGTAAACATCTCCCTTGATTCACTGGACGCGTTTGATACTATTAGGTGCTGAAGCTGATTCTCATCCAAATTCCAAAACTTACCGCGCAAAATACTCATTATGTTGTAATAGTCTATTTCCATTCCGCAAACTGAATGCAGAGAAAAATCGCCAGAACTCTTCATTGCACGACCTAGATTTTCATAAAAAAACTTGTCAAAATACAGATCTAACACCTGTATCTGTTTTCTTTCATTGTATAGTGAATATGCCTGCTCTATCTCTTCTCCAATCCCGATGCTCTTTAGTACGCTAACTGCTTCTTCAAAGTCCTTGGCAATTAGTGCCTTGAGAACGATGTCGCGCTCTTTGATCAGTTCCTCTGGATGCAAACTCGTCATTGTTTCAATTTCACTTTGAGGCCTATCTAGGATTTTTCCCTTCAAAATAATCTTGAGGTTTCTCAAAATAAATCTCAGATAATATGCAAACATGACATTAGAGCCACCGGATGCTTGCATCATCATGTAGTGTAGGTCTGCCTGTCTGTCGCGTAATGCCAATTCGATTTTTTGTGTAGAGTATGGTTTTGGAATTTTTGATATTACTTCATTGTATGTGGTATTTTTTATTCGAGTTATCAACTCATCAAGGTCTCTTGATTCTGATAATGTCTGCAAATCCTTTCTTGTCATTAACTTGCCCTTTATGCTGTAAGATTTGACGCCAGCAAAAACTTGAAGCGATGCTGTGACCATGCGAGACGACCAATTTGCGCATTAATGTATTTTTATTAAAGTGTAAAAAATATAATAAAAAATATAATATTTTGATCTATTGTGCTGTAAATTATATTGATTTTAGTTTTTTCTTGCAAATTTTAACTCATACGTAATTGTATACCGGTAAATAATGAATCTGTAATCTGTATTTTTGTCGAAATTTTCTGAAATCATATGTATAAACCAAATAATTCGAATTGAATCATTTCCACAAAATGCTTTTTGTCTAGTTTCACGTAATGATATGGGTTGACAAAAGCATATGTTTTGGTAACATGTGATAGTGGTGCAGAAGATTACGTTACATCATCGCTGAAATCGACTGACTCGGTAAATTTCGCAACTGGGGTATTTGGAACATATGATGTTCTAAGCAAACTTGAAGCAAAATCTGAAGATGTACTAAGAGATGTAATCACCAAAAAAATTCGCAAAATACCGCACATCCGAGCAACATACACAATGATTGCAGATGACAAAAATTCATTTTCAAAGAAAATTGAGGGAAAAGACATTCTGGATACCTACCTCTCACAAGCATACATTCTACTAGAATGCGAAAAAGGAAAAGAAATTGACACCATGAACAACCTCAAATCGATAGCTGAGGTGATTGACGGTGATGTATTGTTCACATCTCATCAGGTAATCTGCAATGTTATGGCGCCAACATACAATGAAATATCTGATGTTGTGACAAAAAAAATTCGCAAACTTTCTGGAATCAAAGGAACAACCACGTTAAACGTGATCAATCACAGGCCAAAATAATTATCCCAAAACCTCTCTGGAGCCTATCTCATTTGATATGCCATAAAGGCTAACTAGCTTTGCCAAATCTGCACTGCTTATTTTACAATTATTATGTGCTAGCTTGAGTGCGTATGGATATCCTCCAACACTTGCCTTGTGGAGTTTATCCAAGATTGTTTTTACTTCATCTTCTGTGTGATCATCACCAAACAACTCTATTTTGATTAGTGGTGTAGAGTCTGATAGCCTTGCATAAATTGATGAGATTGCCTTGTCGCGACCAAATTCTCTATCTACATAGATCTTGCTAAATCCCGGAGTTTTGGCCGCATGGTTGTAGTAGAAAATATCTCCAGCCAGAGATCCAAGATCCGAAAACTGGACATTTGTATTTGACGTCTTTGCAATGAAAATCACATTGTTTCTTTTTGTCATGACTCGAACAATTGAAGGGCTCAGACCTGACTGACGTGTCATGAATTGAGAGTACAGTGAGCCATCCATCATTACAATATCTGCAACATCTACTGCCTTTTTGCAAATGTCTACCTCCATCTCACTTGCTAGTCGCGATATGTCGGTGCCGACTCTGCCCAAACCCTGTCTGTGTAAATCGTCAATTATGTTGCCGTCTGATTTTATTGCCACCGCAGTCACAACCCAGAGCTCCATTCCCTGGAATTTTGTACTATTGAAACTAGAATCAATTCCAGCAAGTATCGCATCTTGTTTTTTTGGTGAGTATTCTATCCAGTTTTGCTTTGCCTTTTCTACGATTTGCTCGAATTTTGGACCCCTTAGAACAGAAAGAATGTTGTCACGGTTTTTTATTGCCTCTTTGTAAACCGTATTAAGCATAGGTTACCTTCAATTCAGAAAATAAAACCCTTGGGATGAAATAACCATTAACACAGAATTAGCTCTAAAAGCTGATTTACTTTTTGCGCCAATTACGGGCTGCTCTCTGATCTGCTCTTCTTTGATGCTTGCCAGTTTTTCTTTTTACCATGATTTGATTCCATACAATGACTAGTTAATTCTTCCTAGTTGGAATTGTTTGGCAATATACCATTAATTCATTTACCAGTTATGTAATCGGCTTTATGTTGAAAAAGATAGGGCTTTTGGGATGCGGTGCAATTGGCACGCAGATAGCACTGGCCATTAATTCAGGACACATCAAAGCGGATCTTACACATGTTTACGATTTCAATAAAGCAAAGGCAGAGACACTTGTAGCAAGATTGGAGAAAAAACCACTCATTGTTGAGAATCCTCACCTGCTGTCATCAAACAATGTGGATTTGGTGGTAGAAGCAGCATCGCAAGATGCAATCAAAAATCATGCACTAAGCATACTACAAAACAGAAAAGACCTGATGATAATGAGTGTCGGCGCACTGCTTGACGAATCCGTCTTTGATATTTTGTTTGAAGCCTGCCAAGAATTCAAAAAGAAGATCTATTTGCCCTCTGGTGCAATTGCAGGCCTTGATAGCATAAAATCAGTCAAAGATGAATTAGAATCAGTCACGCTGGTTACAACAAAAAATCCAAAAGCACTATCTGGTGCAAAGTTCTTTGAATCAAAAAATATGGATGTTAATTCTATCACAGAAAAAACAATAATCTTTGAAGGCGCGGCAAAAGATGCAGTCACTCTATTTCCAGCAAACATCAACGTTGCAGCTTTGCTTAGTCTGGCAGGCCTTGGAAGTGAAAAAACCCTGGTCAAAATAGTAGCAGATCCTGCAACTGATAAAAACACACACCACATAGAGGCAAAAGGATCATTTGGCAAAATTACGATTCAAGTCGAGAATGTCCCAGACAAAACAAATCCAAAGACTAGCAGACTTGCAATTTTATCCGCAATAGAATGTCTGAGGGCCGCCTGCTCAGATGATATCAAAATAGGTACGTAATTCTGGCAAGAATTGCCGTAATCTGAGCCATATCCGTAAAATCACACTATTATCTCAGTCTTTAAATGAATAATCTGGGCATCAGTATGATCGGATGCTACAAGACAAAATCCTGCAACTCAAAAAGGAAAAAGATGTGGTGATACTTGCTCACAATTACCAGCTCCCAGAAATCCAAGATGTAGCGGATTTTGTTGGTGATTCATTAGGATTATCAAGACAGGCTGCCAAAACTCCACACAAAACAATTCTCTTTTGTGGGGTTCACTTCATGGCAGAGACTGCCGCAATAATTTGTCCAGACAAAAAAGTATTGATTCCAGATTTGGCTGCAGGATGTTCACTTGCAGATTCAATAACCGTTGATCAGTTGAGGGATTGGAAACAACAACACCCAGATGCAATTACTGTAGGATATGTCAATACATCTGCAGAGATAAAAGCCGAGCTCGATTATTGTTGTACATCATCAAACGCAATAAACGTGGTAAAAGCAATTCCACAAAACAAGGATGTATTGTTTCTACCAGATATGTTTTTGGGATCATATGTTGCCAAAATGACTGGAAGAAAAAACATGTACATCTGGGCAGGTGAATGCCATGTCCATGCTGGCATTAGATCAGATGACATTCATCAACTCTTAGATTCGCATGTGGATTCAGAGTTATTAGTTCACCCAGAATGTAGTTGTACATCACAAATAATGTATGATGTTGCAGTTGGTGATTACAAAAATCGCCAAGTCCAGATAATGTCGACTGAGGGAATGATGAATTATGCAAAGCAATCAAGTGGACAAAATTTTGTTGTTGCAACTGAAACTGGAATCTTGTATAGAATGCAACAGCAGAATCCTGAAAAGAACTTTATTCCAGCATCAAAGGGCGCAGTATGCCAGTACATGAAGATGATAACACTTGAGAAGGTCTATTCCTCTCTGATGGAAGAAAAATACGAGGTTCGTGTACCAAAACATGTTGCAGATAAGGCAAGAATTGCAATAAACAGAATGCTTGCTATTAGCTAGATCTCAAGGCTAAAGTCTATTGCTTGAATGGAATTTGTAATGCTTCCAACTGATATCATATCAACGCCAGTTCTTGCAAACTCTTTGATGTTTTTTGCATTTATTCCACCAGATGCTTCGAGGCGTATGTTTTTTCTCAAGCCAATTTTTTCCAAATCTGATATTGTTTGCTTTATCGTTTTTGGAGAAAAATTATCAAGCATTATTATTGGAGCACCAAGACTTGCAGCCAAAATCGCATCTTCTCTTGTATCTACTTCGACCTCAAAGATTTTGGCCTTTTTCCTTGCTTTTTTAATTAGTTCTATGATGGAGCCTTCTGATGCAATATGATTATCCTTTATCATTATCATATCTGATAACGTGACGCGATGTTTTTTTCCTCCACCAACCTGCACTGCCTCTTTATCAAAGAATCTCAGTCCTGGCGCTGTTTTTCTTGTGGAATACAGGTCAGCCTTTTTGCTAACGCTTTTGATCTGTTTTACAAGAATGGATGTCGCAGTTGCGATGCCACTCATCCTTGATAACAGGTTTAGTGCAGTTCGCTCGCAGCTTAGAATTGATCTTGCAGAACCTGAAATCACAAGTACTATTTGACCTGCTTTTATGACAGTGCCATCTTTTTTTAAGATCCGTGCACGACAGCCCTTGATTGCAAATATTTCTTTAGCATATTTTACTCCGGCAACAATTCCTGTCTGTCGAGAAACTATGGTAGCTGTAATTTTTCTATCGGAGAGTATGGCGCTGGTTACATCACCTTTATTGATATCTTCTGCTAGAAACTTGACTAGCTCTTTTTTTACATCCAATTACACAGTGAGTTTTTGTGCCTAAATAGAACCTTTTCTATGCCTGATTCACTTGGCCCAGATTGCTTTGTCTGATTGAAATATTGCCAAGTTCAGATCTTTTTGGAATTATTATGGTAAACGTAGTGCCTTTGCCGACTGTACTTGATACTGATATTGTGCCTCCGTGCTGAGCTATGATGTTTTTGCAGCTTGATAGGCCAAGTCCGGTTCCAACTTGTTTTGTGGTGAACAATGGCTCAAAGATCTGATCTCTTATCTCGTCTGCAATACCAATCCCAGTGTCTGATACTTTGACTAGCACATTATTTTGATCCTGTGGATCATCAAAAATTCCTACACTTACAATTCCATTGGTTTCTAGTGCTTGTATTGCATTCATCAACAAGTTGACAAAAACAATTTCAAGTTTTTCAGGATCACAAAAAATAGTTCTATCATTTTGAGGCAGTCTGATTGTGATGTGGCCAGGAGTGGATATTCTCTCCACCACATCTTGCAATATGACACAAAGAGAATAATTTTGCATCTTGAGTGGAGATATTCTCACGTAATCCATGACATCTTCAAGTTGATGCGACATTCTGTATACAGCCCTGTCTAGTCTTGCCCATTGTTCACGGGTTTTATCATCTAGACTTGACTCGAGTCTTATCTTGAGTATCTGGGATGTGCCCTGAATTACACTGAGTGGATTTCTCAAATCATGTGCAATTCTTGCAGCCAAGTTTCCTATGGTGGAAAGACGTTCTGATTTTAACATCTCCTGTGTTTTGCGCATGACTTCAACTTGGAGCTGATCCCGTTGTTTTGCAAGCTCATCTTGTGTTTCTTCAAGTTTTGCCATACTATCTTGAAGTTTGATGTTTAGCTCATCTGCTTTTTCCTTGGCAATTTTGAGCTCCTTTACTTTGTTTACTAGAATCTTTGTTAATTCTTCATTAGAGAATTCCTTTATGAAAAAGTAGGGACTATTATCTGACAATGCTATTTTGTATTTTCTTGTTTTTACTATGAGCTTGTGTGTGTTTTAATCAAACAAAATATTTTCAAGCTTTGACTATTGCTTAGGCAACCTTGAGTGCGTATTTGCCCTTTTCAGTTATGCCTAGGGTCTTTGCAATGTGTGAGTTCTGTGGGTCTCCAATTAGAACCACGCCGGTCCAGTCCGGTGTAAGATCTGATGATTTACAAACAGGACAGACTTTACCGACAAAAACACATTTGCATTTTCTGCAAGCCATTTCTTTGACCATTTATTTTTTCACTTCTACTGGTTTCTTTTCTTTTTTCTCTGATGCTTCGCCGCCGTCCTTGCCGGATTTCTTTATCTCTTCTGCAATCCATTCTTCAGCACCCAAAAATGGCTGTCTGCAAGTGATTCCAATTTTGCCCATGGTTGCTGCCTTGCCTAGTGAGACTGCAGTAATTCTTGAGCGAAGAGTAGAGCCGACCTTTAGTGTACGGTTACTTTGCTTTGCAATTATCATGCCAGATTTTACATCAGATTGTAAGTAATCATCCATTACCTGTGACAAGTGCAACAATGCATCGGTTGGACCGATTCTAACAAATGCACCAAAGTCTGTAATGTCTACAATTTCTCCCAAAACAATTTCTTGCAGTTTTGGAGTAAATGTTAATGCTTCAAATTCGACTCGATGATATGTTCCGCCGTCACCTGCAATCATTTTTCCCATTTCGTCGACTTTGGCCTCTAAAATCATGATAATGTATCCCAGTTCTGCATTTATCATGGACTCGTATTTCTCTTTGAGAATAGCAACCGCTGCTTTTTTCAGCGAGGCACCAAACATGCTTGGTGGAATCCTGACAACATCCTCTAGGGTAGATATAGAAAACAACTGTGCGAAACTCCATGAGTTGAATTTATGAATCTTTGGGTAAATTTTCAATAATTTTTGTGAATCTTCATATCGAATCCTCAACTATTTTGTGAATTTTGTATTATGTGGTTTTTGATTTGGCAAAAAATTATTTCTGATTAGGAGTCCCTAAGCTAAAATTATTTGCACAAAGATTTCGCTGTTTTGAAAATTGGCCTATCTTTAAATAATGTAAATCGAATTTTTTGTGCATGGTTGGCGTAGATCAAGTATTGTCAAAACTTGCAACTGTAATCGACCCAGACCTCAAAAAAGATATTGTATCAATGGGAATGATCAAGGATTTAGAATTAAACGAAGGAAATCTCAAGTTTACACTAGAATTAACCACTCCGGCATGTCCGTTCAATGATCAAATAGAGCAAGACGTCCGCAATGCGATTGGAGAGTTGGATGGAATAAAAAATTCCGACATCAAAGTAACTGCCAAGGTAATGGAGGGTCGTGCATTGGATACGGACCAAGCAATGGCGTCTGTCAAAAACATTATCGGCGTAGCTAGCGGAAAAGGTGGTGTTGGAAAATCAACAGTATCACTTAATCTTGCATTGGCACTCTCAGAATCAGGTGCAAAGGTTGGACTACTTGATGCAGACATTTACGGCCCAAGTATTCCACTGATGCTTGGAATGCAAAAAGCATTCATGGAAGTTGACAACAACAAGTTACAGCCAGCAGAGCTAAATGGAATCAAGGTTGTCTCATTTGGATTTTTTGCAGAACAAGAACACCAAGCCGCAATCTATAGAGGACCTATAATATCTGGAATTCTAAAACAATTCCTAGTTGACACCAACTGGTCAAATCTTGACTATCTTATAGTTGACCTACCTCCTGGCACTGGTGATATACCATTGACTCTGGCGCAAACAATTCCGATTACTGGTATACTGGTTGTCACCACACCGCAAGATGTTGCATCAAATGTTGCATCAAAAGCAATCGGCATGTTCACCAAAC
Organism: uncultured Candidatus Nitrosotenuis sp.; assembly: GCA_964616415.1. GTDB lineage: Archaea > Thermoproteota > Nitrososphaeria > Nitrososphaerales > Nitrosopumilaceae > Nitrosotenuis. Next base: position 118,231 of record CAZTUP010000002.1, read on the forward strand.
TAAATGTCCCATTGATTGGAGTCATTGAAAACATGAGTTATTTTATTTGTCCAAAGTGTAGCGACAAGCACTATATCTTTGGTGAGGGTGGAGCAAGACGAATCAGCGAAAAATTCAACATGCAGTTCTTGGGAGAAATTCCACTCAATTCTGGAATCATGGAGGGCTCTGATAAGGGCAAGCCTGTAATACTAACTGATCCAAACTCCCCGTCTGCTCAAGCAATTCGCTCGGCAGCAAAAAATGTTGCAGCCCAATGCAGTATTTTGGCAGCCAAGCTAAAAGAAGAAATGCAAGGCGCGGCTGCATAATTGGTATAATTGAATCTGCCAGACAGTCTTCGCGATGAGCTCAAACTACCGCTTGGAATTCTACTAAAGGATACATCCAAAGAAAGCATCTCAAAGCACATCTCGCAAAACTCCTATCTAATAACTGTGGGTGATGCAACAACTGAGAAAATGCTCCAATTTGGTTTTATTCCATCACTGCAAATCGTTGATGGATACGAGAAAAGAGGCAAACGAGTTCCACCACACAGTAATGCAATCAAACTATACTGTGATAATCCCGCAGCTCAGATCACACTCCAAAGTATCCAAACAATCAAACAAGCATTCTCATCAAAACCACCAATTCAGATTCTAGTAAATGGAGAAGAAGACCTGCTAGTAATTCCTGTCTGCATTCATGCCCCGGAGAATTCGATAGTGTTGTATGGTCAACCAAACGAAGGACTAGTAATAGTACCGGTAACACAAGAAATTAGAAATAAAACACAAAGTCTACTCAATCGTATGATCTAGGGGTATGATGAGACGGTGGCTGTATGATTCATGATTACACACTAAAAACTCTGACCCTTTAATCTCAAAGTATAGATTATTCCTTTTCTGGAATCACATCATGACAAAGAACTTTTGGCACGACATTGAGACTGGTTCTGATATTCCAGAAATCATAAATGTTGTAGTGGAGATTCCAAAAGGCTCGCAAAACAAGTACGAATATGACAAAAAACACAACATGATAAAGCTAGATCGTGTCCTGTTCTCACCGTTTCATTATCCCGGTGACTATGGGATAATTCCTCAAACCCTTTCTGATGATGGTGACCCACTGGATGCATTGGTGCTTGTAACGAATCCGACATTTCCTGGAATACTGATCGAGTGCAGGCCAATTGGAGTGCTCAGGCTCAAAGACCAAGGACAATCCGATGACAAGATTATCTGCGTTTCAATAAATGATCCAAGATACCTGAACACAAAAGATGTCACCGACATTGAAGCGCATCACCTAAAGGAGATGGCTCACTTTTTCCAAGTGTACAAGGACTTGGAAGACAAAAAAGTCGAGGTTATTGGATGGGACTCTGCAGAGACTGCAAAAACAATAATCATTGATGCCGTAAAAAACTATAAAAAAATTCTAAGCAAGTACTGATCTTTACACTAGATCTTGCACAAGAATTGACATTGTATTATTTAGAATAATTCCAAAATCTCACGCCATGATTCTAGATGACGATTTACGTCTAAACATATTAGAAAAATCAGGCATCTTTTCTAATCGACTATCGATTTCCGAGCCAAAGGTTTTGCTGACATCAAAAGAAGTTCTAGAGATGCCAAAGGAGCTCACTGCTGGAAGGAGGACTACTGCGTACAAGTATTATGGTGTATCCTACATGCAACACAATCTAATTTTCATTAATGTCAAAAAAATTCCTGACGAAAAGGCATTAGATGATACCATAGCACACGAGCTGGTCCATCTGAGATTCCCATATCTATCACATGGGCGAAGATTCAACAAACTGGTTCGCCAAGTCCTAAAAGGCAAAACATTTCCACCATACAAAAAAAGAAAACACTAGTTTTCCCTCAATGATTTATATGCCGTATTTTTAGGCAGGCAGTTGTAAAATGGATCTGCAGCTAGAACAACTTATTCCGATATTTGCATCCATTGCCTCTTTTGCAGTAGCGGCTGGATTTGCCGCTTGGGTGACAAAACAAAAACCAGGCACCAAGGAAATGACTGACATTTCTGATGCAGTCAAAGTCGGCGCAGCTGCATTTCTGAGACGTGAAATGAAAATAATCATTCCAATCGCAATCGGGCTTTCAATAGTGATTGGATACTTTATCGGATTCTCAAACGGCATTGCGTTTGCAGTAGGTGCAGCCTTGTCTGCTGTTGCAGGTATTATCTCACTTAAAATCACAGTCAAAGCCGCAGTTCGGGCGGCAAATGCAACAGGAAGTGGACTGGGTAAAACATTTGCACTAGCCTTCAGAGGTGGTGCAACTGTAGGACTGGCAGTTCCGGCAATGGCGCTTTTAGCACTAGCTATCTTATTCATGGTATTTCCAGATCCAATCACAATTGCAGGAGTTGGAATTGGAGCAAGTCTTATTGCGTTATTTATCAGAATTGGTGGCGGTATCTTTACCAAGGCAGCAGACATGGGTGCAGACCTTGTTGGCAAGGTAGAGGCAAACATACCTGAGGATGACCCAAGAAATCCAGCAACAATTGCAGACAATGTTGGTGATAATGTAGGTGATGCAGCAGGAATGGGCTCTGACGTGTATGAATCATACATTGTTACCGTTTTAGCATCAATCCTAATTGGCGCATTAATTGGCATGCCAAAGATTATGACTTATCCAATTTTGATTGGAGCATCAGGAATGATTGCATCAATAATTGGTGCAGCAACAATTGGCTCCAAGAACAACACCGATGTGATGGGGCCGCTGAATCGGTCATTCTATGTTTCAGCAGCAATCGCAATCGGACTAAACTTTGCATTTACGACAATGTTCTTAGGCCAAGACAAGCTAGCATACGCATTATTTGGATGCACTATTGTTGGTGTAATCTTGGTCCCTGTAATTCAAAGAATCACTGATTACTATACCAATTACAAATTCAAGCCAGTCCGTGACATTACGGACTCTGCAAAGTGGGGTTATGCATCATTAACATTAATGGGAATCATAAAGGGAATGCAGTCCACAGGACCATTCATGATTGCACTAGTTGTTGCAATCATTGTTTCATTCGCAATCGGCGCATCTGCAGCACCAGATCCATCACAAGCAATGCTATATGGAATCTTTGGAACATCACTGACTGCAATGGCAATGCTAAGCCTAGCGGGTATAGTACTATCAATTGACGCATTTGGTCCAATTGCAGACAATGCTGGAGGAATTGTAGAGATGACTGGAATGGGTGAGGAAAACCGCAAAGTAACTGATCAAATCGATGCAGTAGGAAACACCACAAAAGCAGTCACAAAGGGATTTGCAATTGCTAGTGCAGGACTGGCAGCTCTTGCAATGATCCAAGCATTCCAGTATGAGGCAGCCAAGGTATTTGCACACGCATTTGACTATGGACTATCAAATCCAGCAGTAGTAATCGGTCTCCTAGTTGGAGGACTAATTCCATTTATCATAACAGGCCAGCTAATTGGCGGAGTATCAAGGGCGGCATCTAAAATGGTTGATGAGGTAAGACGCCAATTCAAAGCAGACCCAGATATTCTTACTGGTAAATCAAAGCCAGACTATGCAAAGTGCGTAGACATTGCAACTGTTGCATCCCTGCGAGAACTATGGAAGTCAGCATCTGTTGCAATTGCAGCACCAATTGTTTTAGGTATAATTTTGGGTCCTCCCGCAGTGGCAGGCTTGTTAATGGGCGCAGTAGTCACTGGAATATTTCTAGCATACCACTTGGCAAACACTGGCGGTGCATGGGATAATGCCAAAAAGCTTGTCGAGATGGAAGGCAGAAAAGGTAGCGAAGAACACAAAGTTGCAGTTGTCGGTGACATCATTGGCGACCCATACAAAGACACAGCAGGACCTGCACTAAACACTGTGATCAAATTGCTAAACACAGTGGCGATTGTGTTTGTTAGCGCCTTTGTCACTATTCTGGTACTGTAAAAATTTCAGCCTCTATTTCGCATTGCCCATTTTACCAAAGCAGAGCTTGCAACTATTAGTTCAGTTCCGCTTTTTGTAATGTTGTATTCGACTTTGTATGGCGGAACTTTGCCCTGCTTTGTTCGTTTTATGAGCCCCTGTTTTTGAAGTGATTTCAATACTTCTGATAATGTTGAAGGGGATATCCCATCAAGTGATTCCTGTATCTGACCATAACGCATTTTTTTATGATTTCGTAGCTCCCAGAGAACCTGAAAATTCCACTTTTTTGCACAAAATTTAGAGATTCTATTAAGGAATGGTCTGACATAATCTATGCCGGTGCTTTGATTCACAACATCATTACGTCATCGTTCACTTTAAACAAACTGGAAAACTATGAGATTTCTAGTGCACAGTTAAAATATTTCTTACAATATGCAAGTATTTTCTCATCTTAGTAATTTCAAAAATTCCTCAATCTCTTTTTGTGTTGCCATTTCGTCCAGTTCTACTATTAGATCATCTACAACTGTTTGATAATCATTTGAATACACATCTTGTAGAACTGCCTTGAGGTATTTGGGATGTTCATAGCAATCAAAGATCTTACATTCATAGTCACGTTCCAGTCTTGCAAGCACTTGCTGGTATTGTGGGCCACCCCTTCGCATCAGGACTATCTCGATTGAAAGTACAAGTGCTGCCCTTGAATCGTCAGTATTCACAGAACGTCTGATGTTGTACATGATTTATTGTTTGTCTGATCTAAAAATAGGCGCACTGGCATTATATGATCATCATATCAATTTGAAAATTTCTCTATGATCTTTCAAACAAACGTTTGAGTGAGAACTTGGTGCAACTTCGAATTCTCGAAGTTGATATCTTAAATAACTTTTTTTCAGAGCATGTTGGGGAGTGGAATTTGACAAAGAAAAGAATCACATTTACTTTAGATGAAGATCTTGATAAAAAAATCAGGCATCTACAAGTGGAACTAATAACGAAGACAAACCATGGATGGAGCTATTCCTCAGTACTGTCTGTGATAATTGAAGAAGGCCTAAAGGTTCTCTCTACAAAAAAACTGACCAAAAAATAATCTCATTTTAGGATGCGCGTCATGTCTAGTTCGTCGATTTGTGCCTCTATTGTCTTGTTTAGAGTATTTCGATGCTCATCACAGAACCAAAAATAACCATCCGTTGTTTCAAAACAGCCACAAATCCACTGGGTCTTTTTGTCTCCTTCTACTGTGAGTTTGTGGTATTTTGGCTCTTTTGACATTGTGTATATTGATTGGCTTTGAGATTAAAATGTAATTAAAAATTAAAAAAAGAGTTTATGGACAGCCTTCCATCTTTTGGATGAAAAATCCATTACTCTTGATTGCGTCTTCTACTGGCTTTGGCGCACCTTGTGAGTGGCAGAATTGACATTCTTCTGTTGTCACTTTTGCATTTGCCTCACCGATGGTCTTGAGCCATTGTTTTGCATACTCGATTGCCTTACCATGGTCCTTTTCTGATGTGATTACATCAAAGTGCATGGTGTGGCCGTCTTGTGCTTCTACGTATGTATCGTAGACGTGTATTTCCATCATGTTTTTTCTATAAAAAAAGGGATATTTAATTCAAAGATGATGTAAATGCCATGAAACATACCATTGCAGCTCAAATTCCAAACTCTGATAACATAGTATTGGAGCTAGATGATTCTCTTGCACCAAAAACAGTTTCATTGTTTCTAAAGGGATTGCCGTTTAATCTTGGCGCAAATGTTTGGGGTAAGGAGATCTACACTAATCCTGCACCATTCTCGGCGCCTCTGGAAAATGCAAAAGATGTGGTGAACTTGTATGATGTTGCCTTTTGGCCGCCTAGAAATGCAATATGTCTGTTTTATGGACCAACACCAATTGGTGTAAAAAACGAGATAAGGCCATATTCGTCAGTAAGTGTAATTGGCAAAATAATTGATCCTGATGGAAAGATTCTCTCTAAAATCAATCCTGATACTGTAATCTCATTTAGGCTATCTTGATTGCAACTGGAGTCATTTTAGATTCCAAGACAAACGCGTTTAGTTGGTTTTCCTTGTTTGAAAAGATCACCCATATCACTGGGTTTATTGTCATAAATTTTTTGTCTGTATGTGATGGGACTGCCTCGGAATGTGGATGTGAGTGAAAAATCCCAATCACATCTAGTCCCTTTCTCTCTGCTTCTTGGTATCCTGCAAGCAACTCTTCATTTGATATGGTAAAGTTTACTGGCGAATTTTCTATGTTTTTTGCCAAAAACACCTCCTTTACTGTGGCAGTGTCAGTATCGTCTTTTCCAAACAATAGTGCGCAGGACTCGGAAGGGGCCGTCTTTTTGGCATGCTCTAATAGGATCTGTTTTTGATTTTGAGAAAGTACTATGGTCTTTTGCAAACTCTAGCCTACGATGACTTGACCTTTCATCCAAGGATGGACTATGCACATGTAATCAAATGTCCCTGCTTCATCAAATGTATGTGAAAACTCTCCGCCTGCCATTACAATACTGGAGTCAAATTTATTGTTCATCTCTGTTGCAGTATGTGCCGCAGAGTCTACATTCTTCCAAGTTACGGTTCCGCCCACAATTACGTGAGCAATGCTTGGAACAAAGCACTGATCAGCACAATCTTGGTTTGATGCAGTTCCTTCTGCCATTTCTACTGTTATTGATTCTGATGGTGCAGTCATCTCTTCTGGAGCCACTTCCTCTGTTGTTGGCTCTTCAATCGTCTCAGCAGGTGCTGCTGGTGTCTCTGTTGCAGGAACTTCTGGAGTTTCCTCGACTGGGGCCTCTTCTGATGGTGCCTCTACTGCGGGGGTTTCTTCAACTGGTGGTGTAGAGTTTGGATCTATTGCAGTTGCGCCCTCTGCAAGTCTTTGCCCTGATGCATCAACTATCTCAAATGACGCAGTCATCCATGGGTGGACTATGCACATGTAGTCGTATTGACCAAGCTCGAGGTTTGAAGTATCTAGTCTGAATGTATCACCAGCATTTAGAATATCTGAATCAAATACACCTGAACTTGTTGCAGTGTGCATGGTGGAATCATTGTTTGTCCATACTATTGCATCTCCCTTTGTTACTTGGACTGTATCTGGATTATAATCGGGATTTCCTTGAATTGAAGAATCTTTGAGAATTGAAATTGCAATCTCTTCTACAGCTGGCGCCTCTCTACCGTAATCAAATGACGCAGTCATCCATGGGTGGACTATACACATGTACTCGTATGTTCCTGGCTGTAGCTTGGATGTATCAAGCAGGTATTTCTCGCCTGCATTTATCAAACTAGAGTCAAACGTGCCTCCAGCATCTGCTGCGCTAGTGACTGTATGTGCTACTTCGTCGTTGTTGGTCCACTCTATGTTGTTGCCTGCTGGTACTTGGGCCGTATCTGGATCATAATCTGGTGCACCATTGACTGATGATCCCTTTAGTATGGAAATTGCGGTGATTGGTGCGCTTGGGACGATTGTTTTTTCCTCTTCAACTTCTTCTGGTGGTGGAACCAAGTATTGTGATGGTCCGTATAATCCAAATCCAACATAGGCTGCAATTGCAGCACCTGTTGCTAAAACAAATATCAATCCGATTGGTTTTGCATATTCTGGCATCTTCATTGCGACATACGCTATGACTATTGCCGGAATTGCAACAATTAGCATTACTCCTGCAAATGTCGGAATGCTTGCAACTGAATTAAACACTAGTCCTGCAACTGCAAATGATAACACAATTCCCAAAACTACCAAAGTCGTGGCCTTTGCCCTGTTACTAGTTGAAATACCACCATCCAAAATTCCTGCAGCTAAAAATATCAAACCAACAAACATTGTAAGGCCGGTCAATGCATGCATTCCATCAACGAACGTATGTGCAATTCCAGCATAAGAGATCGTAACTCCTGCCACACCAATAGCAGTAAGACCCATTCCTGGCATCATGAGGTCCCAATTACTCATTTGAGCTTGATGCCTAAAGTGAGGTACTTATTCCTTTTGTAGTCTGACAAGTCGAAGAAATTAAATGCCTTACTAGGCGTTTTTGAGTGAGTTTGGCAGCAAAAGAACTACTTGAAGTCTCAAAACCAAGAATCGTGGTTTTGCTAGTTATCACAGCAGTGACCTCAATGTATGCTGCATCAAAACTGGTCGGACCAGAACTTGATCCGATTGGATTACTCCACATCATCATTGCAGGTGCCCTGGCCTCTGCTGGATCTAGCGCCCTGAATCACTATTATGATAGGGACATTGATCCTCTGATGAAGCGAACCAATGCCAGGCCAATTCCATCTGGAAGAATAAAGGCACCATCTGTTTTGATATATGGTCTTGCAGTAAGTATTGCATCAGTAGTTTATTCATATTTTACATTAAACTGGGTTTCTACTTTTTTTATCGGCCTTGGCATCTTCTTCTATGTCATAATCTATACAGTATGGCTAAAACGAAAAAACTCATCCAACATTGTAATTGGCGGATTTGCAGGCAGTGCTGCATCAATGGCGGGTTGGACTGCAGCAACTGGATTTGTCTCACCTGCGGGAATTGATTTACTTGGATTTTTGGTAGGCTTTTTGGTCTTTGTGTGGACTCCGTCACACTTTTGGTGTCTTGCCATGAAAATCAGAGACGACTATGCAGAGGCACGTGTGCCAATGCTGCCTGTATTGATTGGCATGCAAAAAACATCCAAGTATATCTTGGTAAATACTGCCATACTGTTGCCGTATTCGTTGGCACTGTATGCATTTGGACTAGGCCTTGTGTATGTGGCAATAGCTGCTGCAAGCGGCGGACTGATGCTAGTTTACCACTACAAGCTCACAAAAAATCCTACATCCGAATTTGCATGGAAAGCATACAAGGTAACTGCACCATATCTTACAATAATATTTGTAGCAGTTGCGCTAGATGCAGCATTTCACTTTAGGTTTTAGGAATCTTCTACACCAGGAAAGGAAGCCTCGTAATCCTTTTCCATCATTTCTTTATTTTGCTCTTCATATTCGTCTTCTTCCACTTCTTGGATTGTGACCTCTACACGTCTTGTGTCTTTTGTGAGCCATGACACTTTGATCAGGCCCATTATTTCCAAATCTAGCAAAATTTTGTTAAATTTGTCTTCGGCTAGTGTGGTGCCTGCCTTTGTTAGTGCCTTGGTCAGCTCAACATCCGTTAGTGATGTTGCTGCCTTGATTTTTTCGTATACAATGTTTTTTATTGGAAAGTCTGCCATGTTTTTATCCGTAGAATGTTCTGTCTATTGATTTTGGTACTACATTAGAAATAGTTTCCCTTATTGCCAAGTACCACTGGTCGACTTCTTTGGTAATTGATGGTCGTATCTTTTTGAGGGCTGCTGCAAAATCCACACTGCTTACTTTGGCTGAGCTGTTCTGCATTGCATGAACTCCAGCTTCGCGGCACAATGCAGATAGGTCCGCACCGGTGTAATTCTGAGTAGACACTGAAATCTCTTCTAGGTTTACGTTCTCAGATAATGGCATTTTTGAGGTAAGAATCTTGATTATCTCTAGTCTACCTTTTTCATCTGGTTGCTGGACATACAATACTGGTTCCAGTCTGCCCGGTCTGAGAAGTGAATGATCCAACAAGTCAGGCCTGTTTGTAATTCCAATTACTATGATTCGTGATGGCCCGCCCTCCTCCATTTCAGTTAGGAGCTGGCTGAGTATTGTTTGGCCGATTCCGACTTCTTCTCCTGATTTTACTCTTGCCAATGAGTCCATCTCATCAAATATCACTATGCATGGGGCAGATGTCTTTGCCTTTCTGAATATTTCGCGAATTGCCTTTTCTGATTCGCCAACCCACTTTGATAATATTTCAGGTCCGCGAACTAGGATCATGTTGCTACCGCTCTCAGTTGCCACTGCACGTGCAAGTAATGTCTTGCCACATCCAGGTGGCCCATATAGTAAGATCCCACGTGGTGGCTTGATGCCCATGTTGTAGAATTTCTGTGGTTCTTGCAATGCAACTATGATGTTGTCTTGGAGTGTTTTTTTGACCTCTTCTAGTCCTCCGACGTCACGCCAAAAGACCTTTGGTCGCTCTACATAGAACTCCCTCATTGCAGTTGGCACTACTTCGTGCATTGCATCGTAAAAGTCAGCAAGTCTGATGTCCATTGACTGCAAAATCTCCGCAGATACTTTTTCAGTTTCCAGATCAATTTCTGGTAAATATCGTCGGATTGCCTTGAGTGCGGCCTCTCTGCACAATGACTTGATATCCGCACCAGTGTATCCGTGTAATTCTGATGCAAGTCTTTTTAGCTCTACGTCTTCTGCAATCGGCATTCCTCTGGTATGAATCATCAAAATCTCTAGTCTTCCATCAACGTTTGGAACCGAAACCTCGATTTCCCTATCGAATCTACCTGGCCTTCGTAGTGCAGGATCTACACTGTCAGGCCTATTTGTTGCGCCAAGAACGATTACGTTTCCCCTATCTGTCAGACCATCCATTAGGGCCAATAGTTGCGCAACAACTCTTTTTTCAACATCGCCATATGCCTCCTCTCGTTTTGGAGCAATCGCGTCAATCTCATCGATAAATATGATACTAGGGGAATTGTCCTTTGCCTCTTTGAAAATGTCTCGAAGCTTTGCCTCTGTCTCACCGTAATACTTGTTCATTATTTCAGGACCGTTAATTGAAAACATGTTTGCCTCAGATTCTGATGCCAAGACTTTGGCAATTAGCGTCTTGCCACATCCCGGTGGTCCGTACAACAAGATTCCACTATGTGGTTCTATTCCTAGTCTGTCAAAGATTTCTGGATGTCGTAATGGTAGCTCGGCAATCTCACGCATTATTTTGATTTCATTTCTTAGGCCGCCGACCTCATCATATGTAACGCGTACCTTTTTGTCAATTGCCTTGTCAGCTGAAATTACAAAGTCAGTTGTCTTGTCTATTGTTACTATTCCCTTTGGTGATGCCTTGCTTATTTTGAAATCCATTGGGTTGCCTAGGATCATAACGGAGATTTCATCGCCTTGGACGAACGGCAACCCCTTTAGTCTGTTTTTTACAAAGTCTGTGAACTCCTTGTCTACAGTTACAACATCTGATACTGGAACTAGGACAATTGATTTTGCAACTTTGGCTGATGCCTTTTTAATTTTAACAATATCATTTAGTGCGCTGCCAATGTTCTTTCTTGTTTGACCGTCCACTCGCACCATGTCTGGAAACTTGTCATCCTCATCTGTGGGCCATGCAACTGCACAGCTGGATCTTTTACCAGTAATCTCTATTATGTCACCAGGATTTGCTTTTAGAAAGTCCATTGCATCCGGACCAATCCTAGCTCGCTTTTTTCCAACGTCTCTCTGCTTTGCCTCGCCCACTCGCATTTGCAGAGGTTCGTCTTTTTTAGCCACTAGGGATCACTTCACATCAACTGACTTGCGACTCATGTTGAGGACCTCAAATTCGCTTACTCCCTCAACTGATCTGACAGTGCTTTCTAGCATGTCCATTTGTCCTTCCTTGTCGTCCAAATCAAACTCTGCCTTTAGAAAGAATAGACCAAATGCTAAAGGCTCTTTGGTGTATTTTCCCATCGTAATTCCGCCTGCAAGTTTGCCCTGAATGTTTGCTGCCAGCTCATCCAAATTGATTTCAGTTCCCTCTGGGAGGATCTTTGTTATCAATAGTAGTCTAGTCATGTTTTATGGTCCTGAAAACTTGCAAGATGGGCATGTGTATGTTCGTGCTGCTTCTCTGCAACTTTGACATCTCCACACCAAAACTGCACCGCATTCTGGGCACATGAATTTGACACACTTGTCATTTGGCATGATGTGCTTGTTACAACAACTGCATATTGGAAGGGTCAGTGATGTTGACATGTAGCTGTCTTTTTTAGCAGTCCATTTATAGCTTACCTATAATATTTCAAAATCATCTGAGCAGCTTTCGTATTTCTCCGCCAAAAATTGTCTGAGCAATTTTAAGTGATCCTTTGAGGCCAAGCATTTTCACAATGGCAGTTGTGTGAAAATCAAAATCTTCATTATTTGATATGTCTGATATCATCTCTGGTGTTATGGCAGAAAATAACTTTTCTATTGTAGGATTGTCTAGTCTTTCTAGCATCTTTCTTGCAAAGAGCTGCTTTTCAAATTCCTTGCCAAACTTTTGACTCCATGATTTTTGGTATGATTTCAGGTCGTCAGGATTTTTTGATTCTAGAAATGACGAAATTGCTTTTCCGGCCAAGATTCCACCAACTCCACATGAATAAATTCCGCCAGCAGTAGTTGGCTTTGATTGGCCTGCTGCATCACCAACAATTACTATGTTGCCAGAAACAAAATCATCAATTGGACCGTTTACCCAAATTGGGGCAAAGACTTTGCGAATTGTAGAGTGCTTTCCTTTTGATTCTAGGAATTTTTCTATTGCTTGGATGGCATTAATTCCCTTTCCGGCAACGCCAACCTTTCCAATTCCATTTGTTGCTGGTATGACCCAGGAAAAAAACCCGGGATATTTTTGCGAATCAAAGTTTACTTCTACTAGTCCTTTTTGAATCCAGTCTGCATAGATTTCGTACTGCGCTGACTGGAGTGTGCCAGTTCTATCCTTTTGTATTATTGATGATACTCCACGCGCATCAACTAGAATTTTAAAATCAAATGTTCCGGCACTGGTAAGTGCTTGGTTTTGTTTTATTTCTTTGAGTGATGTCCTTACTTTGATCTCTGCCCCGTTTTTTTGAGCCTGATGGGCAATCTGTTTGTCTAGCTCACGCCTGTTTATGACAATGACATTTTGTTTTTTTGCATTAATCTCTAATGTTGTCCCAGATGGCGAGCTTAGTTGGGCTCTTTGGATTTGAGAGTCAAGTGTTTTAGTGGATGGAATGATCCCCAAATCCTCAAGGCCTGATGCTGACACCAGTCCACCACAATGCTCAGGTGTGCCTACCTCAAAATCTTCCTCTATTACTAGTACTGAATGGCCTGCTTTTGCTACCTCTCTTGCACAAAAAAGACCTGCAACGCTTCCGCCTGCCACAACAACATCAAAGGACATTTTGTTATTTTTGATTGGCATTGACTTTAATTCATTTCGAATGATTTGCAAAGTTTTTCAATCCCACATGTAAGGAATAGTTGTTGGCACTAAAACAGGTAATTGTTGTACGGGCTGATCTTGGAATGGGTAAAGGTAAGATTGCAGCTCAAGTGGGCCATGCATGTGTTCTTGGAGCAGAAAATGTCCGCAAGTCAAAACCGGAATGGTTTTCAAAATGGTGGGGTGGACAGGCAAAAATCGTACTCAAAGTAAATTCTGAAACCGAACTGGAAAAAATAAAACGTGATGCAATAGAGATGGGATTGCCGTGGGCCGAGGTGACTGACGCAGGCCACACGCAGATTGCACCTGGAACGTTCACATGCATTTCAATTGGTCCTGCACCAGAAGAGCAAATCGACAAAATAACAAGCGAGCTCAAGCTACTGTAATCCCAGAATAGATATAATGCGGTAAGAAAAATCAGCACTTGTGAAGAGAAACATAAAAGGACTAATTGTTGCAGGATTTTTTGCCACAATTCTAATTACATCTACTCTTGCACTGGCGCTAAACTCTGGGCCAAACCAACAAAACCCATTAACAAAATCAACTGTCACCGGCACACCGGCAGACAACTTTCCTGATCTCGACAGACCAAAGTTTTGTGGTACTGGGGACGCAAAGTCAACTGCATATGTGACGGAATTCAAAATCCCGACTGATTGTACTCAACCACTGGCAATAACTACTGATGATTCTGGAATTGTGTATTTTGTGCAAACTAATACTGGCAAAATTGCAAAGTTTGATCCAAACACAGAGTCTTTTGTGGAATATGAAAATCCTGACTGGCCTGCAACTGGACGATCCATGATGTGGGGAATTGATTATGCTGATGGAAATGTCTGGTACACCGATGATTCTTTTAACTCTATTTGGAAGTTCTCTACAACCGATGAAAAATACGATCGAGTTGGGTTTCCAACAAAAGAGGACGCACTACCACAACACCTCAAGATACTTGGCAACCAAATAATTGTAAATGATTTTTACGAAGGCAAGATTAGCCTTTTTGATACCACTCAAACCACTGATGACAAAACATACACAAACATCCCGTCTCCACTCCCAGGCTCTTTTGTTGGTGGCTTTGATGTGGATGCAAATGGAAACATTTGGTATACTAACTGGCTGCTCAGACAGGGTGGAGCACTAGTCAAGTTTGATAATGCAAAATTCAACGAGTTTGTTGCATCCAATACAGGCCAAAACGTCACAGTGTTGGACTTTTCTCAGGCCTATAATCTACCACCATCAATTGGTGCACCAAACGGACTGAGTGCTGATAAGAATGGAAATATTTGGCTTGCAGATACTGCCAGCAGCTCATTTTACAAGTTCACAGAATCGGATGAATCCTTTACAAAATACACTACACCAGATGCTCAAAAATCAACATATGGCAACGCAACAGGTGTAATCAAAATTCCAGTAACACAGCCGTATTGGACGCAAATACAAGGTGACAAACTATTCTTCAATGAACAGGCAGCAAATGCCCTGGCAGTCTTTGATATTGAACAAGAATCACTAGTAGAATATCATGTACCGTCAAAAAATCCCAACTGGGCTGACTGTGCAGACCAGCCAAATTGCGGAATTGCACAGATATTTGGCTTCAAGGCAACAGATGACAAGATCTGGTTTACGCAATGGGTTGAAAACAACATCGGCAAAGTGGACTTGACAAAACCCCTATCGACTAGTGTCTCTGTATCAGAAAAACAGATCACAATACCGCGAGGACAAGTGGCGTCAGTTGAGATGAATGTCAACACCAATGCTTTAACAGAGATTTTATCAAAGGCAACCTCGTCTTTTTCTGATATTGTAGTAAATGTTCCAACAAAACAAATCTCTAATTCTCAATTGATTCCAATTTCCATAACTGTATCGGAGTCAGCATTGCCTGGAACATACAAAGTCCTGCTTTCTGCAAGAACTACTGATGTTACAGTATCTCAATTTATCACTGTTACCATAACACAGTGATTCCAAAAATAGACTCTGATATTGGGATATTATTATACACTACAAAATTTTCCGGCTGTGGTGGAAAGATTCGCTCAAAGTTTGAAGACTTTGCAGTATCTGAAATTCTAAGCAAAAAAACAGTGGACTCGTTATCCGGTGATCTTGGATATGCAGTGTATCACCTCAAAAAAATTGGCATTGATACAAACCATGCACTGGATTTTATATTCAGAAAAACAGGTGTGCGACTAAAGGCACTAGGACTCAAAGATGCATCTGCAGTAACTGAACAGTATGTTTGTTCTATGGCACAAAACAAGTCCGTTCAAAATTATTCCGATACCAAGATCTCACTTGAAAAAATCGGCTTTGCAAAAAAACCACTCACTGCTAAAGATATGATTGGCAACCGTTTTATCATACGAATAGATGGCGCAGACAAGACCCTTGCAAGTTTTACCGAGTCTGATAGAATTCTTAATTTTTATGGCTATCAGAGATTTGGCTCAAAGAGGCCAGTAACACATCACATAGGCAAAGCAATTATCCAAAAAAGATTTGCAGATGCAGTTAGTCTGATCTTGTCGTACACATCAGAATATGACTCTGATCAGAACACCAAACTGCGAAAAGAAATGGCGGATTCTGGTAACTATTCCAAAATGTTATCGATGATTCCGCCACAAATGGACCTTGAGCGAATCATACTCCAAGAAATGATATCTCATGGTGATCCAAAAAAGGCACTTCACCAATTGCCGCTTGGAATTCGAAGACTGTATGTTGAGGCATATCAGTCATTTTTGTTCAATCTTACACTGAGTGCTGCATACTCGTATGGCGAGGATTTGTTTGCCCCTCAACAAGGAGATGTGTGTTTTGATAAAAATACCAAGCTTGGAAAATACCAAATGGATGATACACAAACACTTGCAATCCCAACTGTTGGGTATTCTTATTTCAAAAAAACAAGATTTGATTATCATATATCAAAGATTCTGGAGCAAGAACAGATCAAGCCCTCTGATTTTTACCTAAAAGAAACCCAGGAACTATCGAATAAGGGCGGATTTAGGAGTGCAGGTGTTACGTGTTCGGATTTTTCTATAAAATCTGACGTGGTAAGTTTTTCACTGCAACGCGGATCGTTTGCCACAATGGTATTGCGTGAGATAATCAAGCCAAAAAGCCCGCTTGAGGCTGGCTTTTAAACAATTTAGCTCACACGTGAATTGATTTTAATAATAAATTAATACTCTGAATTTCAGGCAAGAATCAACTATGGCATATCAAGAGATCCAAAACAAGACTCAGATCTCTATAATTATCCCAACTTATAATGAATCACAAAACATACTAAAAATTCTAAAATCAATTCAGGAGCATTTACCAAAAAATGCAAAGACCCAAACTATTGTCGTTGATGACAACTCCCCTGATGGTACAGGCAAGCTTGTAGAAGAGTATATGGAAAATGTCAAAAAAATTGCAAATCATACTATTGAGGTAATTCACAGAAAGACAAAGGATGGACTGTCATCTGCAATACTAAAAGGAATTCAATTTGCCACGGGCAATACCATAGTGGTAATGGATAGCGACCTGTCTCACCCTGCAAGTCTTTTGCCAAAAATGATTGATGCGCTAAAGCATCCAAAGTGTGACATTGTAGTTGCGTCACGTTATGTAAGCGGTGGTTCCATTGTAGGGTGGACTAGAAAACGTAAATTCCTATCAAAGCTTGCGACATTTATCGCAAAGCGCGGCCTTGGTGTTGGCACCAAAGATCCAATGTCTGGCTTTTTTGCATTCAAAAAACCAGTGATTCAGGGCTTGAGCTTTGATGCTATAGGCTACAAGATGCTGCTTGAAATTCTAGTCAAGGCAAAAAATGCCAAAGTTCTGGAAATTCCTTACACCTTTACAAACAGGGAATTAGGCAAAAGCAAGCTTGATTCTAAAACAATATTTGATTATCTAAAGGCAGTCTGGAAACTATACCGATACGGAAAAACCGTCGCAAAAGAGGAAAAACGCCCGTCTGTTAGCTTTTTCTCAAAGGCGGCAAGATTCTATTCAATTGGTGCAGTAGGACTTGCAATCAACTATTTGGTCTCGTCGTTATTTACTGGCGTAGTATCAAATCTCTGGTATTTGCATGCCACAATAATTGGAATTGCAGTGTCAATGTCTGGCAATTTTGTTCTCAACAAGATCTGGACATTTGAAGATCGTAACTTTGAGGCAAAACACACTACCATCCAATATGCAAAATTCATCGGACTAAGCTCCCTTGGAGCCTTGGCACAGCTGGCAATGGTATACGTACTAGTTGATCACAACAAAATGGACTATCCAATCGCCTTAGTTTTAGCAGTTGTAACAAGTGCTCTGAGCAACTATGTTCTAAACAAAAAGCTGACATTCAAAGAAAAAGTCTGGTCCTAAGATCTTTTCAGAAAGCTAAAATACCTACCAAATTAACGCCAATTCGATGATGGATCCAATCTTCATCATAGCCATAGTATTTTTGGTACTTGGCGGAGCCTTTGGAGGCTATGTAGTGTATCACAAAGAGACAGTCATCAGACCGCTAGAAATAGAAGAACACAACGCTGTAGTCGGTATGACTTGTGATGATCTCAAACTAAAACATGAAACAGGACAATATTGGTCTTTTACAAACTGGAAGGTAGCTAATGCAAAACTATGTTCCTGCCCACACCCACCACCACAATGCACTGGTGGCGGCGGTCACTAGTAATTGATTTTTATTTTTGCTTCACTAAAACACAATAATGTTTAATTTTTCAATATCCAAGGCCCCTGAATTTCCGCAAAATTTTGACTGGCTAAACACAGACTCGCAGCTTTCACTATCAAAGCTAAAAGGGCACGTTGTGGTGTTGGATTTTTGGACATATTGTTGCATTAACTGTATGCATACATTACCAACTATTGCTAAATTAGAATCCACATACAAGGACAAACCTGTCGTATTCATTGGGGTTCATTCTGGCAAGTTTCTCTCCGAACAAGAGACAAAAAATGTTCAATCTGCTATTCTTCGATATGAGATAGAGCACCCAGTAGTTGTGGACAAAAAAATGCAGATTTGGCAAAGCTTTGGGGTCAATGCATGGCCTACCATCATAGTCTTGGATCCAAATGGAAACATTGTATATCATCAGTCAGGTGAGGGCCAGTTTGATGCCATTAGCGATACCATTGATGTCTTGTTACAAAAACACGAGCAAAAAGGAACTCTGGCAAAAGAACCGCTTCACACTGTTCCATCAAAACAATCAAAAACACACACTTTGTCTTTTCCTGGCAAGCTTTCAATATCAAAATCAGGCAAAATTGCAATCAGCGATTCTAATCATAATAGAATTCTAGTTGTTGACACATCTGGAAATATTCTAAATGTTATTGGTGATGGTAATGCTGGCTTTTTGGATGGTGATTTTCCATCAGCCAAATTTTTCAGACCTCAGGGTCTGGTGTGGGGAGATGATGATTTGTTTGTAGCAGATACGGAAAATCATGCTCTGCGCAAAATTGATTTTGCACAAAACAAGGTCATCACACTTGCAGGAACTGGTAGACAAGGGCCTTGGAGATCACTTGGCGGAAAAGGCACTATAACATCGATTAGCTCACCATGGGATGTTGCATATGATAATGGCACGCTGTATGTTGCAATGGCTGGAAACCATCAGATTTGGAAATATGACACCAAGACAGAAATGGTTTTGCCGTTTGCAGGAACAGGACAGGAGGGTATTATTGATGGACCAGTACAATCTGCAAATCTTGCACAGCCAAGCGGATTGTTTCTTTATGATGGTATGTTATATTTTGCAGACAGTGAGGTTTCTGCAATTAGAAAAATTGATCTTGCACAAAACCAAATAAAATCGATTGTAGGGCATGGATTGTTTGAGTTTGGACACGAGGATGGACACGCAGACGGTGCATTATTTCAGCATCCATTGGGACTATGTGCAACAAAAGACACCATATTCGTCGCAGACACGTACAATTCCGCAATACGCGTAATTGATCTAAAGACAAGCCAAGTCTATACTCTGATTGGCAAGACAGAAAAAGAGACAGTGTGTCTTCCAGAAAATACATCATGTGATATTTTGGCACTCTATGAGCCAAGTGACGTTGAGCTATACTGCGACAATCTCTACATTGCTGACACTAACAATCATCTGATTCGAAGATTTGATCTAAAGTCAAACTCACTTGATGTTTTGGAACTAAAATGACGCATACTGCATACGTCTTGATCAGTTGTGCAATGGGGGAAGAACAAACAGTCCTAGAGCAGATCAAGTCAATTCCACAAATCAAAACTGCCATGATAACATACGGGGAATATGACTTGGTGGCAAAAATCCATACCGAATCACAACAAGAAATGGCAAGTATCATCTCGTCACAAATAAGACAAATTCAAAAGATTCGAAGCACCATAACACTGCATGTTATCTAGTACGTATGTATGCAAAGATCCCACCGCCACAAATCATCACGCCAAAAATGACAATTCCGATCCCATAATAGATCCAGTCCTTGTTATAATACATGAACGAGGATTCAGGTCCTACCATCCCTCTTCCTTGAAACTGGAATATTATACCAAAAACAATCAAGGCTGCACCTGCCATGACAACTAGTCTTGCAATTCTCATCATACTATGATATGTGTTGTATGTGTTAAACGCTACGGATGGAAACTAGTTTTAATAATATTTCATCCTAGGCAAAACCATGAAGTTTGTACCAACAGCAATAATTCTGTCTGCAGTCTTGGCAACTAGCTTGCTTTTTGCCACCGCCAGCATTCAGAGTGTTGACGCTGTAAAATCTAGTGGAACAAAAAACCAACAGTATGGCAAAAGCGCTCAGATTAAAGTCTGTGGTGCTCATTTTTGTGCATCTGATCCTTCAATGAATCTGCAAATTGATCCGGAGAAAAACAAACCGACACAGGATGATCTGAATGCAGCATTTCAAAGAATGGACAAAATAAAAAGACAACATCAAATGCAGATTCTAGAACAATGGCGACTGATGAGTGACACTGAACGAGTCCAATTCATAGATCAGTTGAATCAAATGTTGTCCTACATGGAATCGATGGACGCTGCTGGACACATGGGGAAAATGGGCTATGATACAATGAAGAACTGGAAGGATCATGGAAAGATGATGCCAAAATCAGACAAGTCATACTCCAAGATGATGCCCAAGGCAGAAAACTAGATTTTACTCTTTTTATTTTTTCATCATGTTTTAACAATTAATTCACATCCAGCAATCAATACTTGAGACTGATTTTTCGCTTTTAATTGAGCTTCATATTCATATCTTCTAATTTAAATTCCATAAATATCTGAAACAAGTGTTTGTGGTCTGAGCAGTTAAACAAAGTCGGAATTTCACATGTGATTTTATTGTCTCTGGTTCTTCATACATTTGTCATTGCACAACCTCAACATCTTCAGCTCTGGGATGAATCGATATTTTTAGAGCTAACGCGAAATTTTATTAAAATAGAAGATCATACTCCGTACCAACTACCAGGCTCATACCTATTTGCTGGTACTGCAATCCAAATTTTTGGTGATAATTGGTTTAGTTGGAGAGTGCCATCAGTAATATTTGGTATGCTGACACTGCTTGTCTTTTATAAAATCTCTTGCAGATTTACTACCGAAAGAAATGCACTTCTGGCAAGCCTGATCTTTTCATTTGATACAATATTTTTTGTACACTCTACCCTGTTTGTCAGAGATGTAATTCTGATGTTTTTTGGCTTATTTTCAATTTACCTCTATTTTGAGAAAAGGCATTATCTTGCAGCTGTTGTACTTGGTTTCTCATTTTTTATCAAAGAAACTGCAATATTTTTCCTCATCTTTGTGGTAGTATTTCATATTGTAAAAAACAAGCCCTGGAAAACTCCATTAACTAAACAGAAAAAACCATTTTTATTTCTAATAATAACCGTTGGAACATTTTTAGCACTATTGTGGATGTATGATCTAGCTTTTAGCCCTATAATTTACGAACCGATGATTCCTACACAAAAATCCGTTGATGGTAGAGATATTCCAATAGGTTATCCAGAACTGCGATTACGAGAATCAAGGGGATATGAATTTCAACAACCAGTTGGTAAAGTAACGAATCCAATTCAACACCTTGACATATTTTTGAACAATGGGTATGTTTCATCTGATGCATACAAAGTCAAAAATTGGGATGTAGTACATACAAACTATCCGTGGAGTTGGATCATGCCACTTGCACCACCGGAAAAAGGAAATAGTTTGGGATGGGTGAATGAAAAAAACCTCAATTTCACAGAAGATAGAACTCGACAAATTGGAAAGATTTTTGCAATAAAGTGGAATGGAGATCCGAATGTGCCTTTATGGGTTGCTGGTTTCTGGGGCTCGCTTGCATTTGTCTTGTATTATATCAAAAAACCGAACCCCACAACATTGTTTGTGGGTATCGGAATGCTTAGCATGTATGTGCCATATCTTCTTCTTTCTATTACCGGGCGTGTCATGTTTCCATATTATTTCATCTATACAATACCGTTCATCTCATTGGGGATTGTGTTGTTATTTGACATGATAAAAAATACAACATTACGTAAATGCACAAAACTTGTATTTCTGGGAGTGGTGGTGTGGTGGTTTGTAATGCATTATCCACTACAAATACTCTCAATGTGACGCTGACTGTTCAAAAAATTGATAATTTAACCAAATGATTTTCCGTTATTTTCTTTAATCTGTTTTCACAGAGGCTCAAAAATGTACAATTGGAGCACAGACGAGTACGGCCAGCGACGCTTCTCTCCAGTCAATCTGATAATCTTTGCATCCTCAGCATCACTTGCAATACTGTTGTTTTTGGTGTTTGCACCACAAATTCATGATCTAACACAAAGTACTCCGTATCTAATAGAGCTAGCATATTTTCCAACAATCTTTGTTGGATTTTTGTTTGGCCTAAAAATAACAGAGCGCGCAATTGTTCCAGCTGAGACTCGCAGTCCGATCAAGCGCGGAATAATCAAGATATTGCTATTCTTTTTCATCATTGGAGGGCTATTCAGCTCAGTAAGCTTTGCACTAAATGGCGGAATTCATCTTCCAGAAAAGTCTCTTCTGGACTTGGGTCTTGCGGAATGGGTAACACAATTTGGCTCACATAATGGTGGCTTGACATTTCTTATCGTAACTAGTATCTCATTGATGGCAGTTGCCACAAAAAGAATAATCGGGTTGCAAGGTGTGGTAAATAGTATTGCCACCTTTATTGGAACCTTTATTTTCTTCTCGATGGTGGCACTGAGTCTTTCTCATACCGAACCATCTGCATCTCAGGTTTACCTGTACGCGTTTTATCATGCAGGTATAATTGGTGGTGCCCTGTACAAAATGAATAGACTCACATCAAAGATGAACATGTGGGAAGACTTTAACAACGGTTATCGTTAGATTATGGATTTGTTGCTACTTGCATATCCTCAGAGAGTCCTATTGCTAGGTTTTTTCCCTGTGTTGGGGCATTAGCATTTTCAGCCTGCTCTAACTTTGATTGTTCTAGGAACTGTTTGTATTCGAACTGTTTTTGCTTGCTTACCCTGTCTGAATACAGCACATCGTCCCCTATTGCTAGGTATAAAAGTGCAATCACCACTAGCGATGCTGAAACAAGTATCATAGAATAACCTACTGCTCTGTAGTTGTGAGGATTCTTTTCTTCCATACTTGATCTGATTTTTGAGAACGATCCATCCCTTTAAATTGTTTTTTGAGTGTCTGGATCAGAAATCCTGCATAGTGCATCAAAGTGAACACACAGATCTTTATTGTTAGGTATTCCTATACCATAATTCCTGAAGGTTTTGCGGTCGCCTCTCCGGAGGCTTTTGTCCCGCACTCCCTTCAGCTTTTTTGCAAAACAGAAAAAAACCATCGGTGTGATGTAAAATTATGAGCATTCAGGTTCTAAGCTACGAGTTTTTGGGACCGATCAAACTCTCAGAGTGGGGCCCACCAATGGATCCTGTTTTGTATCTGTTGTTATCAAAAAACAAGGAAACCTTTCAGATAATTTATGCTGGTGAATCTGATCACACTGATGATCTGGGATTTTTTACAAAAAATGAGAAATTCAAATGTTGGGTTTCAAACGCCGGCTCAGAGGGCAACCTACATCTCTGTATTTATCCAATGTGGGATTCGACTCCAGAACAGCGACAAAGAATACTGCACAAAATAATATCAAAATACAATCCAGTATGCAATGATAATATCAAGCCATGATCTACTAAAATTATGAACTGTCCTTGCTGTGGTGGCGTGATGGAGAAAATCAAAGACTTGGAGACAAGCATACTGGTAAAGTGCAAAGAATGTGGACTGTCAGATACTGTACTAAAGTGATTTTGTCTTGTTTTGTACCTCAAAGAGTTGCAGTGTAAGCAAGTCTAGTGCTTTTTTGAGGTGCCCAAACTCGTTAATAGAATGAATCTGCCCCTCAACTAGTCTTCTCAAGACCTTGACTGTTCCTTTTTGGAATTCGTCTTTAGCGATTATCTCTAATGCATTTAACTTTGATAGTGCGGCGTCTAGCTCTTTTTTCATTTCGTCTGGGGACTGGTGGTTGCCCATCTTGTATTGTATTTTGTAGTTGTAATATGAATCTAAAATCACATCAGGTCTTCGTCTAGCTGATCAATTGATTCTACAAACTGCTTGCACGTGCATTCTGGTATGGCGCATCTTCCAAGCTTCATCAGTGAACTGCTCTTTTGTGACTCTTCATGAATCTGTGCCATGTGGTGACATCGCTTGCAATTCATCGAGTTGTGGTTTTGCCGGTGGTTAATTTAAGGGGTTAGCACTGCACGGGCGGCAATTCTTGAAAACTTGAGATCTTCAAGTACTTGGTTTGCTTGCTCTAATGGGTATGTCTTGTAGATTACTTTGATGTCATTTTGTTCTGCTAGTTTTATCACGTCGTTCATGTCTGCTCTAGAGCCAATGAGTGTTCCGCGCAGGGTTTTTTCTGTAAACACATCGAAGTTTGGAATGTTTGCTAATACTCCTAACACTATGGTGCCTCCCTTTTTGACTGAATTAATTGCAGTATCTACTATGTGCTCTGATGGTGCAAACACAATTGCCGAATCCAGCAAGCCCTCGTCTTTTTTGAGTGACGCTAAAAACTCCTGCTGGTTTGTATACTGTATGACATTGTCTGCACCAACCTCTTTTGCAACATCCAAGTGAGCCTTGTTCCTTGCAACACCAATTACACGCAAGCCTGCAATCTTTGCAAATTCTACTGTTAGGTGACCTACCCCACCAACACCAAATATTCCAACTGATTTGCCTTTTGCAGGCTCTGATGCTTTGACTGCTTTGTATGCTGTGATTCCAGCACAAAACAAAGGTGCTGCATATTCTGATTTCATCGAGTCTGGAATTGGTGTTGCAAACTCTTCTGTCACTGTAATGTATTCAGCATATCCGCCAAGCAGTGACTCACCGGTAATCTCCGCCTGATCACAAAGATGTTCTTTTCCCATTTTACAATAATCACAATACATGCAAGAACCATGCAGTGGCGAGATACCTACTCTTTGTCCAGTCTTGAGTTTTTTTGTATTAGTCCCTGTCTCTATTATGGTGCCGACAATCTCGTGACCTGGGATGGTTGGCAATGATGGCGGAATTCCGTATTTTACCCAGTCTCCCTCTATTCCGTGTAATTGTGATCTGCAAACGCCACATCCTTCGATCTTGATAAGCAAGTCATTGTTCTTTTTGATCTTGTGAGTTTCAATTTCCTTTAGGTGTAGTGGTTTGCCCTCTATTGGGCCCAGTTTTTCAAGCATCATTGCACGCATGTATGTGATGTATGGTGCAAGCTATTTCTTGGTTTAGATAAAAAATTAAACTCTGGCACTATTGGGTATGGTATAATGTCCGAGATAACCCCAGATGATAAAAGACGAGTCGAGTTATTAGAGATAATATCAAAAAAGGGACTCAAGACTCTGAGTCTGGATGATCTCAAGGAACTGATTCCGTTAATTGAGAAAAAGGATTATTCTCATAACAAAAAGGCACACAAATCTAAAATGAAACTTTTGGCACAAATCAATGCTCGAGTCTACGATATGGAAGAAGGAACTTGGTTTAGATAAAAAATACAAATACTAACCCAATCAAAAAATCCTATTGACAGAAAACAATCTCATCCATGAGACCAGCCCGTATCTTTTACAACATGCTCACAATCCTGTGAATTGGTATGCCTGGGGAAAAGATGCGTTAGATAGAGCAGTATCTGAGAACAAGCCAATCTTTTTGTCTGTTGGGTATAGCTCGTGTCACTGGTGTCATGTAATGGAGCACGAGTCATTTGAGAACGAAGAGATTGCAAAAATAATGAATGAGAGTTTTATCTCAATCAAAGTAGACCGAGAAGAGAGACCGGATCTTGATGATATCTATCAAAAAGTCTGCCAGATGGCAACTGGACAGGGTGGCTGGCCTCTGAGTGTATTTCTGACACCTGATCAAAAACCGTTCTATGTTGGAACATATTTTCCGATTTTGGATAACTATGGTAGGCCTGGATTTGGGAGCATACTGTTACAGTTGGCGCAAGCAT
The DNA here is from genome assembly GCA_964616415.1 of uncultured Candidatus Nitrosotenuis sp. Lineage (GTDB taxonomy): Archaea > Thermoproteota > Nitrososphaeria > Nitrososphaerales > Nitrosopumilaceae > Nitrosotenuis. The sequence goes on from CAZTUP010000002.1 coordinate 144,052, forward strand.
GGAAGGAAAAGCCATCCGATGTGCAAAAGGCAGCAGAGAATTTTATGAAAAATCTGCAGGGGGCAGAAATGATAACCACACCGACAAAACTCGAGCGCTCCATTCTAGATGAGGCCGCCATGAATCTGTTCCAAATCGCAGACAACACGTATGGCGGATTTGGACAGGCACCAAAATTTCCAAATGCTGCAAACTTGTCATTTTTGCTGCGGTACGGCAAGATTTCAAAGATCTCAAAATTCTCGGAATTTGTACTCAAAACACTAAACAAGATGGCAAAGGGTGGAATCTTTGATCAGATTGGCGGTGGATTTCACAGATATTCAACTGATGCGCGATGGCTTGTACCGCATTTTGAAAAGATGCTATACGATAATGCATTACTGCCAATAGTGTATGCTGAGGCATACCAAATAACCAAGGACTCGTTTTATTTGGATGTCATAGACAAAACACTTGGATTTGTCTTACGTGAGATGACCTCGCCTGAAGGTGGCTTCTACTCTGCACTTGATGCCGACTCTGAAGGAGAAGAAGGCAAGTTCTATGTTTGGAGAAAAAAAGAGATAGTTGACATACTTGGAAAGGACGCTGACGCGTTTTGCCTGTATTATGATGTTACCGATGGTGGAAACTTTGAAGGACACACCATACTAAACAATACAATAGCCACATCTGCTGCCGCATTTCATCTTGGGATCCCAGAGTCGCAGATCAAATCCTTAGTTGCTGACTCTGCAAAAAAACTACTTGATGTGCGCTCAAAGAGAGTTAGACCAGGTCTTGATGATAAGGTATTAACATCGTGGAACGCATTGATGATTTCTGCGTTTGTCAAGGGATATAGGGTAACGGACAATCCTGCGTATCTGAAAGCAGCAGAAAACTGTGTGTCCTTTATTGAAAAAAACCTGACTTCTGGTGATTCTCTTCTTAGGACATACAAAAATGGCAAGGCAAAACTGCAAGCATATCTTGAGGATTATTCATATTTGATAAATGCACTAGTTGATCTCTTTGAGGCAAAACCAGAATCAAAATACCTGCTTCTTGCAATAAACCTGGCAAATTATCTGGTGAGTCATTTCTGGGATGAGAAAAATTCCAGCTTTTACTTTACTGCGGATAATCACGAGTCACTGATAATTCGTCCAAAAAATAACTATGATCTTTCCATGCCGTCTGGCAATTCCGTTGCAGCACATGCACTGTTAAAATTATTCCACATTACACAGGAAAAGAAATTCCAGGAAATATCAATTAAAACAATGGAGGCGTTTGGTATGATGGCAGCAGAAAATCCGTTTGGGTTTGGCTATTTACTAAATACGATTTACTTGTACTTGCAAACTCCTTCTGAAATCACTTTACTGAATCCACAAAACAAGGATATCTATGATGTTCTAACAAAGAGATTTTTGCCAGACTCGATACTAGTTACGATACAAAACCGTGATCAATTATTGGGACTATCAAAATACTCTTTTTTTGCAGGTAAGGAATTTCAAAATGACACTACTGTGTTTGTATGCAAGAACTTTAGCTGCTCATTGCCGCTAAAGGATGTGCCTGAAATAGAAAAACTACTTTTTTGACAGTGTAATTTCTAGGATCTCTCCAACTTGCGGTCTGCCTAGTCTTTCATAGCGAATCTTTGGCATTGTGATTGATATGGTGGTTTGATCATATGACTTGATCTTGACTGTTGGCTGTGCTCCCAAAATCGCCTCAAGTAATGGTTGCACCTGTTCTCGCAATTCTGGGTCTAGCTTTTTTGCAACAGAATCTAAAATCATTTGTTTTTGTGAGATTGGCTCTGTTTGAACATCTTCTGCAAGTGATATTTGGACTATGCTACCGCTGTCGACTATTTGCTGGATTCTATATTTTGTAATATCTGACAATGATGTTGCTTTTGATGCATTGAATTTATTTCATTCTGGGGGAATTATCCAATTACTGCCTTTTTTATGAGGGCTGCTTTTTCTTTGAGAAGCCGATTAAATTCCTGCATGTCGTCCAACTCGACGGTTCTTTTCTCGTTCTCATATGCTCTCAGAAATGCAGAATATACACATCCTGCAATTATACCAAACGCCGCATCTTCTATTGAATTTATTTCTGGCGAATAGTTTTGTGCGATTTGCTTGTATGACTGAGCTTCACTGATGTAATAATCAATTTGGCTTTCAAGAAAATCCCTGGTGTATTTTGTTAGCGCCAACGATATGTTTTGCAGGTTTGATGATTTATAACAGTTGCAGGCAGATTTATCATAACATGTGGAAACTGGATTTGGACTCTGACTTTTTTAGAATTCTTGATAAGAACCGCAACATTGCAGGATACTTTTGGCCTGACTATGGACAGCTAGTGCCAGAAAACAAGGCAGACGAGATGATTGAGAAAATGCACAAAAACCGCGATCCCATTACCGGCGGTTTTATGACAGTGCCAATGGTAAAATTTGGAATCTTTGATAATAAAGAAGAGATGGATGTCCTGTTTTTATCAAGCAAACTTGATGATGTAAATGCGAGACTTGATGTATGGAAAGAGTTTTTGCTTGAGAAACAAATGCAGCACTCTATTCAGATGGCTCATACTGATAACGACATGCTGAGCCTTACATTCCCAATCAAGTTTACACAGAGCATACCATTAGACAAGGACAAACTACTAGATGCTATATCTCCAACACTGGATTTGCTGGCACAAAAAGGGCTACTCTAGTTTTGGCCGGCGTTGTTTTTTGCCTGACCGTATGATGCAAGGGCTGCCATCTCGTTTTCAAATGATTCCTGCAGCAAAAGATCTGAGCGAATCTTGTGTGTAGTGTCGTTTGTTGCAATCCATTCTATGAGGGATTGATCGCTTTCAATTTGTTTTTGTGTTGATGTTTTGAACAGCTCAACTGACTTTACAAATTGTTCTGGTGGCGTAAGTGTGCCATATTCTGCAAGAATCTGTTCCATTTTTTTAATATGTATATCGCCAAATGTTATGAATTCCTGCTGTGTTATGGTGTGCTCATCAAGCATTGTTTTCTTGGAGTAAAACTCGGTTTGAGTCTGTTTTAGCTCGTCCTGAATTGATTTGAGTGAATCTCCAAAATACTGTCCGCGGTTTTTTGCCTGATCTGCAGAATATGTGAAAAATACCGCCAAAGCAACAATACCGATTCCGACTGCCACTGCAATGTATGTTGTCTTTGACTTCAAATTGTTTGGTATGTTTTTTGATGTGCGATATTAACTAGGCGAATTAGTCAAAATCATACTCAAGTATTATTAATTATGAAAAACAAAACCCAACGTGCAACTATTACTGTTAATTTCGTTTGTTGCAGCTCTTGCCTTGGTAATTCCAAGCGAATCATATTCTGATACAAGTTTTGTTCTTGCTGGAAATGGATACGGTACCACAAACAAAGGCATTCAAACTGCATCCATACAGGCCTCGCTGAACATCCTGGACTCTGGACAAGTAATGTTTCAAGACGGGCAGTTTTTGCCTGGATTTGACATCCATCTCATCAAAGACATGGATTTTTCTTTATCAAATAACAAAAAATCACTAAAACTGGTTGCAAGTGCTGATGATTTTACATTGTTGGCATCAGGAAGACTGATCTTGTCTGCAGGAGATAGTATGATCTACAATCTCAAAGGCAAAACTTCTGATACTAAATCATTTTCAATCTTTGCCGTACTAAAACCGGGAACGCCACAAGAAATCGTACAGGAACCACCAAAACCAATTCAAAAGGATCTACTATTGCTTGTAAAGCAATATGACCGAGTAGAATGGAAAAGCCAATACAAATTCACAGTAAAAACATTTGATCCAAAACTAAACCCGTCATCTGATTTCTATAGTTCTTCTGGACTAGGAGGTATCACAATCTCAGCTAGTGTCACAAATCCAATTGGTGATAAAATAAAAACATTCAACGGCATGACACAAGAGTTTGGCAGCTATGAAGATTCATTAATAATTCCAGACAATGCTAGGACTGGAATCTACACACTTAATGTGACTGCATCTGGCAAAGATTACAAAACAACATCCAAAGAGTTCACATTCCTTGTAATTCCAATTTCAACTGGGCCAACAGCAACTCTTCCATAAACCAGTAAATCTGTGGAGAAATTCTGAACAATCTTAATATATCAAAAGTCGAGCTCGGTGATCAACGATGAATACCAAATTACTCGCAAGTATTGCAGTATTTGTGTTGCTGACTGCTGTTGTTAGCATTCCTATGGTAAACTCTGCATTTGCAGCAGAACCAAAAAAGGATGATGCAAAAGCCAAAGCTGACAAAAAGGCAGCAGACGCAAAAGCAAAGGCTGACAAGAAAGCAGCTGATGCAAAAGCCAAAGCTGACAAAAAGGCAGCAAAAGATTCAGGAACAGACAAAGCTACTGGTAAAACAGCGGCATCCGGGACTTCAACTAGTGAGGTATCTGTTGACATACCAAAAGGTGCAGCAATGCCAGCATGTGCTGATACAAAATCCTGTTACATTCCAGATGAGGTAACAGTTTCAATTGGTACAACAGTAACCTGGACAAACACTGATTCTGCCGGACACTTTGTCACTAGCGGAAAAGATGCAACATCTGATGGTAAATTTGACAGCGGCATGATTATGGCAGGTGGCAAATTTTCACAAAAATTCGATACTGCAGGCGAATATCACTACTTCTGTCTAGTTCATCCGTGGATGACTGGCGAAGTTAATGTCAAATAATCAGAAGAGATTCTGATTTTTCTTATTTTATTATACTTAGGTGAAATTCTTAACAAAATTAATTAAGTTATGATATGGCTCATCAAAACATGAACAAGACGCTTCTTGCAAGCATTGCAGTTTTTGTATTATTGGGAGCAATTTTGTCACTACCAATGATGCAGTCTGTTGACGCTGCAGAAACCAAAGAAAAAAAGACAGTAAAAAAAGACACCAAAAAGACTACAACAAAAAAAGTAACTAAACCGTCCAGTAAGGCAGCATCTGAAGTAACCGTAGAAATGGTAAAAGGCTCTGCAACTGAAGGATGTGAAAAAGGCAACAAGTGTTACTCACCATTTGAAGCAAAAATCAAAGTTGGTGGAACCGTTACTTGGATAAACAAGGATAGTTCTGCTCACACTGCAACAAGTGGCACAATAACAAAAGGTCCTGATGGCAAATTTGACACTGGTCTTTTACAATCTGGGGAGAAATTCTCACAAAAATTTGACAAAGCTGGAAAATACGAATACTTTGACATCATTCACCCGTGGATGAAAGGTAAGGTAACGGTCAGCTAATTTCTTTTTTTATTTTAATCGATATAATTTCCCTGCTCGTCTGCTTTTAGCTCAATCTGCATGACAGAGCCAGAAATGAATGACTCATTGCGGATTGTTCTAACCCGTGCTACATCAATATGATATGGCCACATCTCAACTACTATTTCTCCAACTTGGACGTTCTCTGGTGCATCTGTTAGTTTGATGTCTTCTCTTTTGATTCCATAGTCTTGGAGCTTTTTTAGACAATGCTTCACCAAAGGCTCTGGGTTGTTATGGTTAATTGCCCAGACTATTCCAGAATATTGTATTTTTTCCAATTTTTCTTACCGTGATTATTTTGTCTTGCTTGCAAGGACCTTTAGAGTCATCGTGCTCATTACGCGAGATAGTCGTCTGATCTTGTTTGATACTGTTTTATCAAAATCCTCAGCTGTTTTTGTGTGGATTTCAATTATGATATCATATGCGCCAAATGTAAGATATGCTTGCTTTACTTCTGGAATTTGTTTTATTTCGTCTAGTAGGTATTCCTCTGCACCAAGATCGCAATTTAGTAAAACGAAACCTACTTCCATTGTATGTCTACTCCAAACCGAGTTTAAAAAAGATTACCAGCGACGTCTATGGGATGGCCTTTTGGATGAGGAGCTTCGTGAACCTCTAAACCCACCTTCTACTCTTTGCTCTCTTTTATGATCAGAATCTCGTCTGAACCCGGAATCTCTGTTCTCAGTTCTTCCAAATCCTCCGCTTCTACTACCAGAGTCCGCTCTGTCACCATCTCGTCTAAATCCTGAACTTCTTCCAAATCCCCCGCTTCTTCCATATCCGCCCCTGCCAAAGCTTCTACCTCCACCACCTCTACTATATCCTCCTCCGCCCCCACCACGTCCAAATGTTCTGCGTGGGCCAACTTGTCTTTTGAGCGGGTCTGGAATGTCTACTTTGATTCCCATTTTTTCATTAAGGTCAGTCATGCTTACTTTGACTTGCTGCTTTATGAGATTGAAATCGCCAACTGAAGAATACGAGACCAGTGTGATGGCTCGACCCTCAGCTCCTGCTCTTGCAGTTCTTCCAATTCTGTGAAAGTATACCATTTCTTGGTTTGGAACATCATAATTAACAACTAGTGCTACTTCTGGCACATCAATGCCTCTTGCAGCTACATCTGTTGCAACCAAAATGTCTGCCTGTCCTCGTCTAAACTGTGACATTGATATCTCACGTCTGTGCTGTGACATGTCTCCCTCAATTCCAACTGCATTGTATCCCTCTTGACGCAATGCTCGTGCCACATCTCTGGTTCTGTTTTTAGTAGAACAAAATACGACTGTCTGCCCTTTTTTGTTCTCTTTGATGAATTGTAAAAGATAGTGCATTTTTTCTCTATCTTTGATTATTAGATATGATTGGTCGATTCCTTCACCTGATAGGTCATCTGAGGATAGCAAGAATTGTTTTGGATTGTTCAGATATTCTTCTGCCAGTCTGAGAATCTCCGGCGGCATTGTGGCGGAAAACAAAGACATTACCTTGTTTACTGGAGTCATCTCCAAGATGAATCGAATATCGTCAATGAATCCCATGTCAAGCATTGTGTCTGCTTCATCTAATACGACGTACTTGATGTCGTTGAGCTCAATTGAGCCTTGTTTTAGGTGATCAATTAGTCTTCCAGGTGTTGCAACAACGATTTCAACTCCGTGTTTTAGTGCTTGTAATTGGACTCCCATGCCCTGCCCACCGTAAATCGAAACCGCTCTAATTCCTGTGAACTTTCCAAATTTTTTGAATTCGTCTGTGATCTGCATTGCAAGCTCACGTGTTGGTGCAAGTACTAGTCCCTGAATGGTCTTGTTTTGTTCAACACCTTGTATCATTGATATTGCATATGCGCCAGTCTTGCCAGTTCCGGTATGGGCTTGGCCTATTACGTCTCTACCTGATAGCAAAACGGGTATAGTTGCCTCTTGGATTGGAAATGGTTCTGCAAATCCTATTTGCTTTAGCCCATCTAAGATGGACTGTTTAATTCCTAACTCATCAAATGTTGTCAATTTATTTTCCTAAGCAATGACAGACAAAGAAGCTCATTGCTTATTTTCCGTCATTATAGCCTAATGCGTTTGAGATCTCTAGTCCTCTAATAAATCCTTGGAACAAGAAATTGTAAAAGCCAATAGAGGGATTTGGACCCTCGACCCTCGGTTTACAAAACCGATGCTCTGCCAGGCTGAGCTATATTGGCAACGATTTTCTAACAAAATGGAGCGTTTTAAAATGTTAGTGCGGCCCGTCACTCTTTAATAGAGTTGGATGTCAAATCCGGTAAATGAAGTGGATCCCACCAAAGAAACTCAAAGTTCTGACAATATTGTTTTTTGCAACTGGTGCATGGGGCATAATATCTGGAATGTTCTTCATCAAGCCTACAATGATGTTCATTGTGTTCTTTGGCGTGATAAACATCTGCGTTGGTGGATTTGTCGGATACCGATTTTTCACACAAGGACCAAAACCAGAATGGTCACCCAAGAAGAGTAAGAAATAGGGCTATCACGACAAGTATGTTTGTTGTAAAATGCATTGCGTAGGAATGGTTGAGGCCTTTCTTGTCGTAGATATATTTGAACAAAAATCCGACCGGTATTAGCAAGATTGCCATGTGGATTTTAATTCCCATCGCAACATGTGCAAACGCCCACACCAGAACCATCTTTTTTGATTTTCTAAAGTACAATTCTTCTATGTGATTGATGTGAATGAACATGTACAATAGTAATGGAATGAACGGTATGATCCCCCAGAATCCTTGGTCTGCAAATGGCCCAAACGCGATATTGTAGCCAAGCCAACTCCAGTTCAGAATTGGAATCTTTTCGGCATATGGGTATAATGTCAGCAGGTATCCAATGAGTATGCCAAATGCTATTGGTGCATAAATTATGGATTTTGCACCATCTACAAGATCGAGAATCCTCTTTTTTGTTTCTTTGATTAGAATTAGGGATGTTGCAACCGTAAAAACGTAATATCCAATTACAAATCCTTCGGATTTTAGAATCGAATCAAATGAAAAACCAAAAACATCCACGAACAATTGTTGTTTTGGTTAAATAATAACATGTGCGTATTGTGCTTGCACAAGATTGCGGTTTGTTTACAAGGCTATCTTAAGTGGAAAAACACGTTTTAATTTTTTTGACATGAAAAGTCATGGTGAATAAATTAATCTTGTTTATCCTGAAATAAGTATAATAAATAGAAATATTGCTACAAAAACAAATTGCTAGATCTAGTTGCAAAAAAGTTATTCCTGACAAAAGGCAAAGGCGTTCACGAGGACCGACTTACAAGCTTCGAGTATGCACTGCGAGATGCAGGTATTGCTGGCACTAACATTGTTTTGATTTCAAGTATATTTCCGCCTGGGGCAAAGATGGTCTCACGTGCAGAAGGCCTCAAGCTTATCAATCCTGGCCAGGTCCTGTTTTGCATTTATTCTAGAAACCAAACAAACGAACCACACCGATTGATTTCTGCATCCGTTGGCGTGGCGCAACCGTCTGATAAGAAAAGATATGGTTATCTCTCAGAGTATGAAGCATTTGGACAAAATGAGAAACAAGCAGGCGATTATGCAGAAGACATTGCAGCACAAATGCTTGCATCATCACTTGGAATCAAATTCGAGCTAGACAAATCTTGGGACGAAAAAAGAAACCAATGGAAAATCTCTGGTGAGATTTACAAATCAATGAACGTAACTCAGACTGCCGTTGGTGATAGCAAGGGACGCTGGACTACAGTATTTTCCGCCGCTGTCTTGATTATTTAGATTTAATTCCTTTCAAATAATACACGACAGCTCCTGCAGCTGCTGCACCAATTCCTACAAGAATTACAATTTCTGTTAGTCCAATTGATGTTGAAATGATTGGGACCTGCTCACCAAAAGTTATTCTCAGATCCGAGCCGTCTGCAGAAAATTCCTTACCAAAAAGATACATTGCTTCAATTTTTTTACCTGAATCTGAATTAAAGAACCACCCACTTGTTTCCAAGTCTGATGGTATGGTCTGGTTGTTTCTAATCGTAGGCGCAATCACACTGTTTGCGGTGGCCTTTACAGATTCATCCGTTGGCAAGATGACCACATGTATGATAGAGTTTAGTGGGAAAAATCCAACCTTGTAATAGTCTGATTTTTTGATCTCATTTACTTTGAGGTATTGTAATGGGTCTACTTGGGTTATGCTCTTTGCAACATTTGGATACTTTTCAGATACTTTTAGCTGCATTATTGAGATTGGCCCCTGTGGTATTATGGTGAATGTGACCGTGGACGAGTCGTCTTTTGATAGGGTTTGTGCTATGTCATAAAATCCACCAAGATTTCTAATCTGGCTTGGAATCAATGGAGCTGAAATTCTATTAAACATAAAGTCTGTATTTTGATATGGTGCAGTGAATACTGCAGAAACAGTCCCGCGCCCAGATACTTGCCCTTGGGTTTCTAGTGCCTGGTTTGTCTTGTCGTCATAATGGATAAAGACAGAATGAAATTCTGCGTTAAATCCAAAAAACTCGTTAATATCACCAATTATTGCATTTCCTGCCAGCTTTGCCTTTTCCTGAGCTGCTTTGATTCCGCCTTCTCCTTCAACTCTTTTTACATTGATCATGATGCAAATTTTGTCTTGTACTCCAAGCACGCATTGGTTTTCGTTAGTGATTACAACTGCAACTACATCAGTAGAGTTGCGAATTTTTTCATCCAGTGCGGGCGGGATCTGGAACTCGTGTAATGATGTTGTCTGCAAAGACACTGAAGCCGTGACATTGTTTGATAGTTTTTGATCGACAAATATTGTGGCAGTTTCATGCAATGTTGCAAATCTTGGCTCTTCTGCAAATACCATACCTGCATATGAAAAAATCAAAACTGCAAAAACTATTCCAAAAACACGATACACGAATCTGACAGAACTCGTTTTTACTATTAACTTTGCGCAAGAATCGTCATTTGCAAATCAAAGGTTTAAATTCGAATAATCAAAAACCCACATTGACATCGATTCAAACCGTTCGGGGGACAAAATAATGACTGGCAGCCAGTGCGTAAAGGCTGCCAGCCCCATTTTACTTGATTAAAACTAGTTCTTTTACCTGTGATTTGATATAATCAAATCCGTCTTGCCAGAACTTGGAAGAAGAAATGTCAATTCCATATTGGTTTAACAGGGTTTCTGGCTTTTGAGATCCACCTGCTGCCAAGATCTCAATGTATGTCTTCTCAAATCCTCTGCCCTCTCTTTGATACATCTGAAATAGCGACAGTGAGAGCAAATTGCCGAATGAATATGCGTAACAGTAAAACGGCGTGTGGAAAAAGTGCGGAATGCAACTCCACTCTATTGCAAAATCATCTGATAGATCAATGGAATTTGAGAACTGGGTTTTCAGATTTGCAAGATATGTCTTGGATAGTTCTTCTATTGTGGTACCATCAGCAATTTGCTTGTGGGCGTCGACTTCGAAAATTGTGAAAAACGCCTGCCTCATCACAGTTGCATAAATGTCGTCTATTTTCTCAGATAGTATGGCGGCTTTTTCAGTGTCTGACATTTTGTCTGCAATGTTATCATACAGTAGTAGTTCTGAAAACGTGGATGCCGTCTCTGCAAGCGGTAATGGCGCCTCTGATACTAGGATTGACTGCTTTGATGCTGCTTGACTGTGTACTGCGTGGCCTAATTCATGCGCTAATGTGAACACATCCTTTGATTTTCCTGCATAATTTACCAAGACATATGGCGTTATCTTTGGCGATACAGTGCTGCAAAATGCCCCATCTCGCTTGCCAGGCCTGATCTGTGAATCAATGTGGTTTTGCGAAAACACTTTTTCTGCATGACTAGACAGTGTGGGGCTGAATTTGTTTAGCGAATCTAGTACTAGCTTTGCTGCCTTTTCATAGGAATAGTTTTTTTCTTTGAATTTTTTTGCGCTAGGCGCATACAGGTCGTATCGTCTTAGTTTTTTCAAACCAAGTGATTTTGCCTTGAATGCAAAAAACTCGTGAAATACGCCAGAGTTTTTCTTGCAAACATCAAGTAGTACCTGTGTGGTTTTATCATCTACATCATTTCCAATGTTTCTGATTGATATTGGAGAATGATACTTTCTGATTTCGATTCCCTCGTCTTTCCAGTTTAGTACGAGGTTTTGGTAGATTTCGCCCAAGACTCCTTTGTTGGTATGGTATTTGCCAAGCAGTGTTTGGTATGCAGTTTTTCGCATGCTTGGATTTGTGCTTCTTACCAGAACACTTAGCTGCTCGCGGGTTAGCTTTTTCTTTTTGCCATTGATTGTAATGATATACTCAAATGCGTTTGTTATCTTGTCGTACAACTTGACTAGTGCAGTAGAGCCTGTAACATCTAGCGTATTGATGATTTTTTCTTCCGGTTCTGATAGGGAATATTTTGCCAACAAACGCTTGTGCCTTAGGTATTCTTGCAGATTTCCTGCATCTTTGATTAGGCGTTTGGCATTTTTTTCGTCAATTTTGCGTTTCCACCACAAGTCAAAGAACAATGTCTTGTTTTCTATCTCTGATCCAAGCTTTGAGATTTTTGTTAAAAGTGATGTTGCCTCATCGGACTGGGTGTCTGATGAATACAATAATGATGCATACCCTCCTAGTCTGCTTGCATCTTCTGCCAAGTCTTCAATGCTGTGTATGATTTTGTAAAAGTCCTTGGATGTTATGGTTGGTTTTAGCGTTGATTTTATGCGCTCAAAGTTTTTGACCTTGGACTCTAGTGCAGAGATCTGCTTTGCAAATTCGGGGGATTTGTGATCAGAGGCAAGCTCCGTCAAACTCCATCTTCCCTGCTTGTACATTTGCAATTTGCCTGTGATTTTTCCTCTATATCACTATTCTAACGACTAAAATATCGCACTAAATCCTGACTAGTTGGACCGATTGTCTAGTTGGTTAGGATGACGCACTCACACTGCGTAAGGATGTTTATCGTCCCGCAAGGGTCGTGGGTTCGACTCCCACTCGGTCCACTATTTTTTAAAACAAAATATTCTCTATGACTTGAAACCTATGTTATTTTCAGCCTTTTCTTATGATGAATTGCATCAAGGCTTCTTTGGAATACTCGATACCGTGCTCCTCAGTAGAATGTGTATTGTACTCTTCAATCACTTTTCCAACGTCATTTCCGCTGGCGACAAACTCGCAATCAAACCCATAATCTCTACATGTGAATTTGATTGTCATCATGCAAAGCATTTTTTCATTCCTTATAACCTCTAGTTAACTTTGTTAACTAAACCAATTCAGTTTTTGAAAACGAATGGGTTCTTGAACCTTACAAATATTGAGCCATTTGAAAGTCTCTCAAGATGAATCACGCCAAATGTTGGACTGTTCATGGTGTTTTACCATCATCGCAATATTTAGCAGATGATTAACAATGGTAACTAGTGTTTTTTGTGATTAAAGATCTCACAGGTTATTTAGTTGAATACGTCACAAAAGATATTGGTCAGTAAGAGCTATCGAGACAAAATCTACATAATTAAAGACATCATCGGGCTTCTTACTGAATATGGCGAATTGAACCAAACGGCACTTGTCAGTTACAGCGGTCTTAATCTAAAAAAACACAAACCAATCCTTGATGGTCTGGAGGCTCGTGGAATGATCTCCAAGTCTGTTGTTGAGGAGGGCAAGCGAACAATTACAATATACAAAGCAACTGCAAAGGGAATTGAGTTTTGCAGAATGATAATAGAGCCTTACGAGGAGTTGTTCCCAAGAAAATCAACAAACACCAAGAATAATCTAAGCCTCTTGATCCTCGTCTAGATTAAACTCTGATGTGATCTTGCTGTCGACTTGTTCTTTTTTCTTTGTATAGTCGGAATATCGTTCATTCCAAGATTTGAGCATCATGTATTGACGTATGCCCAATACTAACCATGTCATTGAAACTATGATTATTATCCCAAGTAGGATGGCAAGAAATCCACCAAACTCGTCGTATTCCGCCAGTATGAAAAAGAAATGCTGATGCGTGATCAAATACACTGACAGACCAATTGCCAAGGGTGCTAAAATCAAGGCAGAAATAGAAATTCCAATTAACGTTTTTCGAATCTGGTTTATCTTGTCGATGAACCCGTCAATTACCTCCACTAGACTGAATCGAGCAGAGTTGAGATTATCCATGTCTGGGATGACTGACCTGATTTAATAAAAGTTGAAAAGGCTTCATCGTATCTGTACTTCCCCACTCATTTCTGGATGAATCGTACAGTGATAGTGGAATGTTCCTACTTGGTCTGCAACGAATGTTATTGCTTGAGGTTGAAAGTATGATAGGTCTTGGCTATGTACATTGAATTCGTCAATGTTGATGTTGTGTTTGGATGTTCTATCCTCATTCATAAAACGAATTGTTGCAAGCTGGCCCTTTGTCAGGCGTATTATCGGTGAGACATGAATCGGGCTGACTGATTTTTTACCACCTGATTGTGATGAATACACAAATCCTTGATCACCATGTACTGCCTTTATGTAGATGTTTTCTGGTAGTCCAAAAACTGGAGATTTTCCATTTACTGGTATCATTGAATTAATTAGAGCATATCCGACAGTAGAGCTGATCAGAATAGCTCCTGCTATTGCTATGATTAGCATACTGCTTATCTTTTTACCTTGACGTTTCTGCTTTGACAACTAATGATTTGATGCCTTGTTGGTATTTAGACAATGATTAACAATGTTAAGTATCTCATAAAAGCAAAACCTACGTAAAGTTATCAGAACGAGAACGCAATTCTAATTCATAAAATTAGACAGAAATCAACCCCCTGTTCCTTCATGCGTTCTCGTTTTTGTTTCCCATACTGAATTGGTATGTTGAAGTGTAGGATCATTTTTCATCTCATGATGATTTTTATAGTAATAAGGTATTACCTTTTACTCATTTGTTTACATGTTGTGTGCAAACAGGTAGTTTAATTCATGAACACCCTCTACGTGTTGTTGATTCGAGCCATAATAATTGATGATGAGATAGACAGTGCAGAGGTTTTTGCTGAATTCTTGACAATGAAAAATATCTCTGTTGTAGGACTGGGCAGAAACGGGCTTGAGGGAGTAACTCTGTATGAGGAACACAAGCCCGATGTTGTGTTCTTGGATCTCATCATGCCTCAATATGATGGGTTTTATGCGTTAGAAGAAATCAAAAGAATCAATCCTGATGCCCGAGTGATAATAATCACTGCGTACTATACTGACATGATGAAAAAAAGACTAGATGGTTTGGGAGTAGAAGATATTTTTCAAAAACCATATTCTATAACTGCAATAACTAACTTGTTATATCAAAAAATCAGCGTATAGATTATTTTGATTTTAATTTATTTAGCAACACTTCGAGATTGCTTATTGGTACTATTTTGATTGTACTAATCGTTGATATTCCTATTTCAATACAAAACTGCTCTATTTCATGAGCACTTTTTGCATCAAGAATGATTATCCATAAATGCTCTAGTGCGGAAATGTAAAAGCCTATTACTTTGGATATGCCAAATTTCTTTTTATTTGATTCTATCTTGCTATTAACTTGGAGTAGCATCTTTTTACTACACTTGTTGTTCATCGGGCATGATTCAGGACTGTGTGTTGCAAAGACGCCAAATAACATTATGATTCGTTCTTTGTATTTCTATTAAAATATTTTTATCTAAACAAAACATAAAAACAAACAGAATTCAAATTTCTCATTGAAAGCGCTAGTCTACGATAGTTATACCACAAATGATGATTTTGCATCTATTCTTCAGATAAAAGACATACCAGAGCCAACGCCAAAATCAAACGAGATTGTTTTCAAGGTAAAGGCAGCTGCTCTAAACTATGATGATATTTGGGGAATGAGGGGTAATCCGCTTAAAATACCGCTACCACATATTTCTGGCTCTGACGTGGCAGGAGAGGTAATCGCAATAGGTGAAGATGTGACTGACATCAAAGTAGGTGATCGAATCGTATCTCATGGCAACATGTCATGCAGAATATGCAAAAATTGTACATCTGGGCGTGAATTTGACTGTAAAAAACGTAAAGTTTGGGGCTTTGAGACTGGTCCACTGTGGGGAGGTTATTGTGAAATGACTCATCTACCAGAAGTTAATGCAATCAAAATCCCAGACAATGTATCATATGATGATGCAGCTGCATGTTCTATGACTTTGATGACTGCCTGGCACATGCTTGTCGGCCGTGCAAAAATCAAACCAGGACAACTTGTACTCATAATGGGTGGTGGATCCGGAATGGGGATCTTTGGAATTCAGATTGCCAAGTTACATGGATGTACTGTAATAGCTACTGCATCAGGTGACAAGTTAGAAAAATGTCTGACACTTGGAGCAGATTATGCCGTAGATCATAGGCAAGATGATTGGCACAAGCAGGTATTTACAATTTCCAAGAAATTTGCCAAAGACAAAGACGGCATACCTGGACTGGATGTGATATTTGAGCACATTGGAGGTACCCACTGGAATAAAGAACTCACACTACTAAAGTACGGTGCTACACTTGTCACAACTGGTGCCACAACTGGTTATGATGTAGTATCTGATCTACGTCATATTTTCTTCAAGGGGACAAACATTTTGGGTTCTACTTTGGCAAGCAAGGCCGAATTGGAAGATGCACTGTATTGGGTCTCCAAGGGAAAAATAAAACCGGTAATTGACTCTGTGTATTCTTTGGAACAAGCATCAGAAGCTCACACAAAAATGCTAAAAGGTAATCTATTTGGCAAAATTCTGATCAAGCCATGAAAATTGAAACATTTGATCTAGCACCTGATCTTAGAATCTGTAGAATCATCAATGGGATGTGGCAGGTGGCTGGAGGACATGGCCATATTGCACCGCAAACTGCTATCTCTGAAATGAAATTGTATCATGATGCAGGTCTGACTGGTTGGGACATGGCTGATATTTATGGTCCTGCAGAAGAGTTTTTTGGCAAATTCAGGCACAATCTGGAAAAAATTGGATATGATTTGAGCAATGTGGTGGGACTGACTAAATTCGTTCCAAATCCTGGACCTATGAGCAAAAGTCTGGTAGAGAGAGCAATTAGAACATCTACACTCAGAATGAATGTATCCAAACTGGATCTGATCCAGTTTCATTGGTGGGATTACGATGATCCAAGTTATCTTGATGCATTGGATAATCTTACCTCACTAAAAGACCAAGGAAAACTCAGACACATAGGTCTGACAAACTTTGATACAAAAAGAATGCAAATAATGATTGATCGTGGGATCACCATAGTGTCAAACCAAGTTCAATACTCTGTAATTGATCAAAGACCACAAACAGAAATGGAAAAATTTTGCAAAAAGAACCATATCGTATTACTGACATATGGTACAATTGATGGTGGATTACTCTCTGAGAAATTCCTTGGCACATCAGAGCCAACACGCATTGATCTAAACACATACTCACTTCAAAAATACAAAAACATGGTGGATGCATGGGGTGGATGGAATCTATTCCAAAAATTACTCAAGGTTTTGGATAAAATAGCAAAAAAACACCAAGTAAAAATCGCAAATATTGCAACCAGATTTATCTTGGACAAACCATGTGTTGCGGCAGTCATAATTGGGGCGAGACTTGGTATCTCAGAACACATTACACAAAACAAAAAAACATTCTCTCTGCAATTAGACTCGGATGATTATTCTGCAATCAATGAAATCACCTCACAATCAAATGATTTGTATGGTGTGATTGGAGATTGCGGCTCTGAATATCGTTGACTTATTTTGCCAGTCTTATTTTGGCAAGAATTGATTTTTGGGCTGGCTCTTGGATTGTTTGCGAGATCTCCAAAGTAAACTTGGATAGTGTTGACTGGAGTTGTGATGCCAGTTCTGCAAGTTGAGTTGATGCCGATGCAATTTCATGTGTCTGTGCTGTTTGTTCTTCCACAGCTGCTGATGCCTCTTCAGTTGACGCAGCATTTTCCTCAGAGACTGCGGCGACTTCGACTGCATCTGCAGAAATACTTGCTACTTTCTTTGCCTGCTCATGTGCAAAGTCTGCCAGTTTTTTGACATTTTCTGAGACGTTTTTGATGTTTGTTGCAATCTCATGTAGTGTTTTCAGAGATGAATCAATAACCATCTTGCCTTGAGTTACCTCGTTTGAGCTAGTCTCTATCTCCTCTACTACCTCTTGTGCATATTCGTGGATTTGTTTTAGCTTGACATCAATTTCATCTGAAGACTTGGCGGAGCTCTCAGCTAGATGTCTAACTTCATCTGCAACCACTGCAAATCCACGGCCTGCCTCACCAGCCCTTGCTGCTTCAATTGCAGCATTTAATGCCAAAAGATTTGTTTGGTCTGCAATCTCTCTAATAACTTGCAATGCTGCAGTTATCTCATTTGTTTTATCTGCTAACTTGTGTACTTTTTGTGCAGAATCGTTTGTCACTTCGATGATCTTATTCATGCGTTCATTTGCCTCACCTGCAGATTCTGCACCGCGTTCTGATAATACACCGACTTGGCCTGAAATCTCTGCAGATTCTTTTGCACTAGTTGATAATTCATTCATGGATTTTGTCAACTCTTCTACTGTTATCTTGGATTTTTCAATTCTTTGTGCTTGTGTCTGTGATCCGCGTGATATCTGATCAACTGTTGATGCAATTTGTTGTACTGATGTGTTCAACTCGGTGCCTGACGCTGATAGTTGTTGTGCGTTTGCATAAACTGATTGTGAAGCGTTTTGCATCTCAGATAAAACCACTCTGAGTTTTTCCACCATTAATTTCTGAGAGTTCAGTAGCGTTCCTATCTCATCTCTGGACTTCGATCCTGAAACTTCAATCCCGAGATTGCCCTCACTTACCTTCTTTGCAATTTCTGATGCTTTACGTATTGGATGTGAAATTGACTTGGAAATAAAAAACGCAAATACTCCTACAATGCCTACAACTATCGCCCCAGTTATGATGTACATGTTTTGCAATGAAACTATTGGCATCATTATCTCTGCAACATCAAATTCTGCTATGAGTACATAGCCTAGCTCTGCTTCACATTTTGATACTCCAAATATTGGAACATTTCTGTAATCTGGATAAATTGATGCAGGAATATCTCTTCCATTTTCTATACACTCTCTGACTGGTAATGTGTCTACAGTTTGCTTAAACTCTAAACCCTCTGTGAATCTGGATGGGCTGATCATGGTTTTATCAAAATTAACTAGATATGTCTCCCCTGTCTCTCCAAGGCCGTCTCTATCCAGTACAATTCTATCTAGCATTGGTACTCCAGTATTTGCTATCAAAACTCCAATTTTTTCACCATTGGAATTTGAAACTGGAACTGCAGTGACTATAATTCTTTTTTCAGCATCCTGCGTATACTCGCGATAAGCACTTTGCAAACCTTTTTGGAAATATCTATCTGATAAATAATCAAGATTCAACAAAGATGGGTCTTGTGAGTAAATGACTCTGCCGTCTGAAGATATCAATTTGAAGTTTTGATATCCACTCTCTCCGCCACTGATTTGTTGAATTTTTTCAAAAATCTCACTCAGAGAACCCACATCTTCAGATTTCACTGCATTAATGACCTGCGGCATTTCTGCAACTTGATTTAGCTGTTGAATTGAAAACGTGTTTGCCTGTTCAAGTGATTTTGCTCTGTCGTTTGCCAGTGTTTTTAGCTGATCAAATGATCTTTGCTCAAGCGAGTCTTGTGAAATAGAAAAGCTAACCATTGATACTATTAGCATTGGAATTGTTGCAACTAACACAAAGAGAAACACAAGTCTTGCATTTAGTGAGCCTGATAGCGGCAATTTCATATCTTAGTCTAGGCGTGACTCATTATAGACACGTGTGTGTTTAAACAAAACAATTTCTATATGATAAAATATGAAGATCATAATTCATTATGACAAATGTCTTCTCTAGATGATGTGAACTAGGGACAGTAAATTCTGTAGTCCAGTGAATGATACTGTCCATTTTTGTTTATCTCACATTTTAATATGAAACTTTATGGACTTTTTTTATGCGAATACAAAGGAAACTATTGCTTGGATTCCTGATAATCATTGCAATTACTGCTCCAAACGGAATGATTGGATTCTTCAAAATACAAAACAGTCTTTCACATCTTGAAACTAATACAAAATCTACTCTGGCTGATCTAAAGAATGCATCCCATCTCAACAGTTTGGCGATCTTTATGCGATACTATGACGAGATACTTACACAGGCTGCTAGAAATTATGCATTCACATCAGATAAGAAATGGTCTTTACTGTACTTTGATTCTGAACCAAAACTCGATAAAACAATACAGGAGGCATTTACTATTGGATCTCAAAAAGAAAAATCATTATTCAATACAATACAACAGGCAAACACCCTGCTTGTGAATCTTGAACATCAATCTATCACTCTGGTTAACGAAGGCAAACCATCTGATGCTATTGCAATTTTGGAATCTGATGATTATTGGAATGCAAAGAAGCTTTATCGTCAAGCACTGGAGGAATACTCGCAAGATAAGGGATTAAACTTTGATCAAACACTCGATGTTTCGACTGCGAAAATAGATCAATCTGTATCAAGAGTGGAAAGCCTGCTCTTGGAAACACAAGTCTTGCTTTATGTCGGCATCCCGACGTTATTGATAGTTGCAACAGTGTTGAGTTATTTTATTTCACGCTCAATATCAAAGCCGATAAAGTCATTACATCTGGCAGCCGACAAGGTTGCTTCGGGCAATTATGATGTCAAATTCCAATCCAAAAATAATGATGAGATTGGAGAACTAGGGCAAAAATTTGAGTCAATGGTGAATTCATTCAAAAATTCTATTGAAACAGAACGCAAGCTAGTCATAACACAGGAGAGATTGAAGACAGAAAAGCTGACTGCTATAGGTGAACTTTCAGCCAGAATAGCACATGATTTGAGAAATCCATTATCTGTAATTAAAAATGTCTCTGAAATAATAAAACTACAATACCCGTCTGATGACAAACGTCTTCAAGACCATTTTACTAGACTGGATAATTCTGTTCAACGAATGTCTCATCAAATAGATGACGTGCTTAATTTTGTTAGAACCACACCCTTGGAAAAGAAGATCACCTCACTCAAGGACATAATTAAAAAATCATTAGATGATTTGGACATACCACATAACATCACAATTGATTGGCCACAAAATGATGAGCGAATTGATTGCGATGAACAGAAACTCCGAACTGCATTTTCTAATATTATTTTGAATGCAATTCAGGCAATTGATGACAAGGGTACGATTTCAATTAAATTATTTGGTTATACAAAACACGTTACAATTGAAATAACTGACTCTGGTCACGGAATACCGGAAGATGTTTTGCCACATGTCTTTGAACCGTTATTCACAACAAGACAGCGTGGTACAGGGCTTGGACTGTCTAGCTGTAAAAATATCATAGAGCAACACGGTGGAACTATATCTGTTAAAAACGAGCCCACTACATTTGTCATAACTCTTCCTCGAATTTAAAATTCTTATATTGACTAAATGTTGTAGATTATCATATGTGTGTTAGAGATAATGATGATCCGTTTAGACGTGGACGAAAACAGATGATCTCTGACAAAAAAGACGACGAAATGGAGTCTCATTTTAAGACCTCGATGCTCTTTCAAAAATCAATGAAGGCACTTTAAATACAAAACTGCAAAGTCGTGTGTATGATTTTCACACACAGGGACTAATAGGGCTTGTAAAAATCACAGTACTGTTTGAGTTCTTTGAATTTAAAAACAGACACAAAGGGGTCTGAATTTGAACTGTTATTGTCATCTAATCTGTCAATTGATGATATTGAATCAGACACTTATCATTTATCAAAAATTTTTGAGAGAAAAATCACAAACGCAGTAACTGAGATAGTAGATTCAGTATTACCTCAAAACCATGACACTAACCCACAAACTGTTCTACAAAACATTTCCTCAAAAATCCCATCTACTGCTCTTGTGCGTTATGCCAGAGCTGGGAAAAACTATGTCTCAATAGATCATGTCTTGGGAGATATGGGAAATTTGTTCTTTAATGGTGTGTTTGAAAAGCTAGTGCAAGATAATCTGGTACAAAATCATCACACCATAATACAAGACAACAAAATCTGTTTTGTTTTCAGACAGTAAATAACAAAAACAACCTTACTAAACAGGTGTTGCAATACTGTTCTTGCTACTTACTATCCTGAGTATGGCTGTTTTGTATTTACTATAAAATAATCTGTGTGTTTAAAAAAATAATACACTAGTTCTAGTCTGATTCATAAAGAATCTATTCTGTGTCTACCCAAATACAACAAGGAAAAAAATTCACACTAGAAGAAGTAGTACAATTTACTGATTTAATTGCTGAAAAACTAAACGTCGCAATTGACAAGGTTAACGATGTAAACCATAAAACACATGTGTTGTCAGTTAACGCATCAATTGAGGCTGCACGTGCTGGTGCTTATGGCAGGCCATTTGGTATAGTTGCTACAAACATGAGTGAATTATCAGAAGTTACTAGTAAAATCACTGATAACATGAGAAACGATACCAAAGAAATCATAAATGTTGGCAATATGATAAAGACCCAATCAAAAGAATATCGAGGAAATCGACTCTCTGATCTGGCGCTTGCCAACATTGATCTAATAGACAGAAATCTCTATGAACGAACCGCAGATGTTCGATGGTGGGCAACTGATGGAAGCGTAGTTGGTGCGCTATCCAATAAAACACAAGAAGCCTATGATTTTGCATCAAAGAGATTGGGTGTCATTTTACAGGCATATACGGTGTATTATGATCTGGTAATAGCTGACGTTGATGGTAATATTGTTGCCAATGGCAATGCAGAAAAATTCCCATCAAATGGAACTAATGTTTCTGACTCTAGATGGTTTATCTCTGCAATGAATACAAAAAATTCTGGACAGTTTGGATTTGAATCCGTTCATAGATCAAACCTTGTCTCAAATAATCTAACCTTGATTTATTCTGCAGCAGTACGCGAGAACGGTGATACAAAAGGTAACATTATTGGAGTTTTGGGTGTTGTTTTCAAATGGGAATCTCTATCTCAAACAGTAATTGACCACACTCCAATCTCAGAAGATGAAAAGAAAAATACTCGAATCTGCATCGTGGATGATTCTGGTATGGTTTTAGCTGACTCTGAGGGTAAAATGTTACGAGAGAATCTCGATTTTGATCAAAAAACTAGCCTTTTCTCTGAAAAAAAGAATCACATCTTCATAGAGTATGCCGGGTTGAATTGTTGCATTGCACATGCATTATCGCCAGGCTTTGAAGGATATTCTACTGGGTGGCATTCTGTGATAATTCAAAAACTAGGTACTGCAAAAAAGGCAAAACAAGTCAAGTAGCTGTCTCTCCCAATCAACACAAAAACATAATCACGAACATCTGATACGAGTTTGATAAAGCGCTGAAAATGTTAACTCGACTTCACTAATGTATATTATGAGTACTCCCTGTGTCAGATTTGACGCATGAATGACGTTTACCTATTATGGGTCGTATTCTCGATATTTGTTGGGATCTCACTTGCAATTGATCTAGGAGTATTCTCAAAATTAAGAAAAAAAACTGAACACAAGGAAGTTCCGCCATTTAAGGTGGCATTACGATGGACAATAGTCTGGATTTCACTTGCCGGAATCTTTGCTGGAATAATCTATCTTGACATGGGCGAGCAAAAACTGGCTGAATTTATCACTGGATATGCTCTGGAAAAATCATTATCCGTTGATAACATGTTTGTCTTTTTGCTGATTTTCACATCACTAAACATCCCGCACAAGTTCCAGCATAGAGTCCTCTCACTTGGTATACTTGGAGCAATTGCTATGAGGGTGCCACTGATTTTAGTAGGTGCTCATCTTTTGGAGGAATTCCATTGGATGATCTATTTGTTTGGCGGATTTTTGATATTTACTGCACTCCGAATGCTTGTCCAAAGAAAAGAACACAAAATCGAAGTCGAGAAAAATATTGCAGTTAGAGCACTGCGCAAAATAATGCCAGTCGAGCTTGATATCAAAGAACCAAAGTTCTTTTTAGTTAAAAACGCGGTAAGGTATGCAACTCCATTACTAGTGGCACTTGTGATAATTGAATTCACTGATCTTTTATTTGCACTAGACTCGATTCCAGCGATTCTGGCAATTACAACTGACCCATTCATAGTGATTACATCAAATATTTTTGCAATTTTGGGCTTGCGTAGTTTGTATTTTCTTTTGGCAGGAGTTATGGAGAAATTTTACTATCTCAAACCAGGCCTTATTGCAATTCTGATGTTCATTGGTATCAAAATGATGGTTTCAGAACATGTAGAAATTCCAACCATGCTGTCCTTGGGTGTGGTTATGGGAATACTTGGAATAGCGCTAGGCTTGTCCTTTATTCGTGCAAAAAGACACCCAGAATAACTACATCTGAAAAACTTTGTAATATTAAATGAGATAAGACACTAGTTACTTTTTTGCGCCCAGTGTACGATTCTTTAGTCTTAGGTATTGTCCGCGACATTTACGACATCTTGATGCTGCCATAGAGTTTCTAACGCCACAGTTTAGGCAAATCTTCATGTGTAGTCTTGCCCCTTGTGCAATTCGTTTCTTTTCTGGGTCTGTGATTGGCATCTTTTTGAAATCCCTCGATGTGTCCTTTTTAGTCTTTGGATTCTAGCTTGCCTGCCAATAGCATGGCAACCTCGTTTGGTCTTTTGCCAACTGGAATGTTTGCTTTGTTAAACATGGATACCTTGGATTCTGCAGATCCATACGTTCCCATCACTATGGCTCCGGCATGCCCCATTCGTTTCTCCTTTGGCGCATTTCGTCCAGCAATGTATGCGACAATTGGCTTTTTGAAATTAGTATCAATAATATGCTGAGCCAAAATCTCTTCAGAATCTCCGCCTATCTCACCAACTACTACGATTCCTTTGAGGTCTGGATCATCTTTTACCATCTCAAATGCGTCAATCATCCTGGTTCCGTTTACTGGGTCACCACCAATCCCAATTGTTATGGATTGACCATAGCCTGCTTTTGACAAAGCATTTGATATTTCGTATAACAGTGTACCACTCTTTGATAGTACTGCGATATTTCCGGCCTTGAATGGACTTGCGGGCATTATTCCGATTTTTATCAAGCCTGGGATCATCACACCGGGAGTGTTTGGACCAATAACTATCGCGTCTTTTTGTTTTGCCAGTTCCAATACTTGCATCGTATCTCTAATTGGTATGTGTTCTGGTATTGCAACTAGTAGTTTGATTCCAGCATCTAGTGCCTCTTTTGCTGCACCCAAAAAGAATTTTGCAGGCACAAATACAATTGAGATTTTTGCACCTGTAGCATCGACTGCCTCTTTGACTGTGTTGTAAATTGGCACTTTCTCTTCAAACTTTTGTCCGCCCTTGCTTGGTGTGACACCAGCTGCAATATTTGTTCCATACTCCATCATCATTTTTGCATGCAATGATCCAAACGTGCCTGTTATGCCTTGGACTATTACTGGCATTCTTTGATATGATCCGCCAGAATCCTTACTTCCGCGCAGAATTTCGTAAATGTTAGCCATGTTTTGATACTCCAACTACGACTCCGTTGATTGCCTCCTCAACTGAATCAAACATTTTTGTTTTAGTGTTCTTGAGCATTTCTTTTGATTTTTCAGATTCTGCACCCATTAATCTTGCATATACTGGAAGATCAATTAGCTTATCGTCATATGCTTTGATAAATGCAGATGCGACAGTTGTAGTTTTGACAATGCCACCATACAAGTTTACCAAAATTGCCTTGACTTTTTTCATTTTTGAAATTAAAGTTAATGCTTCGTATACTGACTCTGTTGTTGCGCCACCGCCTACATCCAAAAAGCACGCAGCTTTTCCACCGTTATCAATTAACATATCAAGTGTAGACATGACAAGACCTGCACCATTGCCTACCACTGCAATGTTTCCCTCAAGCTCAACTAGTGTGAATCCTGATTTTTCTGCACGTTCTTCCAGCTCTGTTTTCTCTTGATACTTGTCCATTTCTGGATGGCGAAAATTTGAGTTATCATCTGTGACTACTTTACCATCAAGTGCTAACAGTGAACCGTCTTTTAGTAGTGCCACTGGATTTATTTCTGCAAGCTCTGCTTCTTTTTCAACTGTGAGCTTGGCTAGTTTTTGTAACATGTCAACAAAGTCTGGAACTGATTTGTCGGAAAGACCGATTGCCTTTGCAACCTCTTCAGCTACTTGTGGTGTCACGTCACCAAGACCTACTTCTCGAATTGTCTGGTTTTTGACTGACTCTATTTCCACTCCACCTTCACCCGATGCAATTATGGTATAGCATCGTTTTGAGCGATTCAAAAACAATGACAAGTATAGTTCTTTTTCATACTCTGCCATTTTCTCAAGCAGTATGGCACGTGCCTTCTCGCCCTTTATGGTCATGCCTGCAACTTGCGGGTATTTCAGCTCAAACTCGTCTTGATTTTGACATTTTTGAATTCCTCCAGCCTTTCCACGGCCGCCAACTGGAACTTGAATTTTAATCACAAACGGAAATCCTAATTCTTGTACATGTGCTCTTGCCTCCTCGATATTCTTAGAATATCTTCCCTTTGGAGTCTTGATACCAAATTGACCGAATAATTCCTTTGCTTGGAATTCCAAGAGTCGCATGGAGGACGTTTTTTTATGGGTCTTTATAATTTGTTAGTTCATTTGCTCTTCCAACAATTCAACTGTTTGCAAAAACAAGTCCTTGCTTTTTCTAATCAGTCTTTGTGGAAATTCTTCCAGTGTGTAGATCATTTGTTGTGCAAACGTTGGTGGAATTCCACCACCTGAAATCACTAGTTGTTCCACTACGTGTTTTTCAGTCAAGCTACAAACAATTTCTTCATAGGAGTCTTCTTCCTCCTCTAATGTCTGGCGATACAAAACAATCGGTGTGCCCGTTTTAGTTACGATGCCTGCGCCTTTTTTTAGCAGGGCCTCTAAGTGTTGTGTTTGCCACGCATCAAGGCTGATCTGCTTTACCATGATTATACATAGTGATTTTGATATTTAACTCCAGACATTTGCTAAAAGCTAGCTTACTACTCTATCCAAATGCGAATTTTTTGACCATCGATGTCATCCTCTTTGAAGCTTGGCGCAGAATCAAAGTCGATCTTCTGCACTCGAACCAAAAATGCCAAATCTTTTGCCTTTTCTTTTACCATTTCAAGTGATTCAGAGTCAAGATCCAAGACATGTGCACATTGCAGTATGTCTGTTGGATTGTATCCCTGTTCCTTTCGTAATGTCTGGAGTCTACGCGCCAAGTCCTTTATCAAGCCACGTGCCATCATCTCACGATTTCTACTAGTTGATATGAATACAATCAACGAATCACGCTGTGAATACGCATAGCCATCTTTGGAGTCAAATGATATGACAAAGTCCTCCAAATCGAGCGTGATTTTGTCATCTCCGACATCAAATGTGTGGGATTTTTGCTCAAGTAGGCTGGTTATGATGTTCTCTGGTTTTGTAGCAGAAAATGTTGACAATAGTGCACTCATGTGCTGTTTTGCCTTTGGTCCAATTTTTTTTCTATCCATTTCAACTACTGGTTTTATTGGGATTCCAAGTTTTTGCATCTCGGCAATCAATTCCAGGCCTGACTTGTTTTGTAATTCGATTGTTTTGAATGATTCAACATTTAGCTGAGATAGCAACAAGTCTGATAGTGATTCAAGTTTTGATTTTTGTAAAGGTGCAACACAGATGATTGCCTCTGTTAGTGGCCATCGACGCTTTAGTTTTGCTTTCATTCTGGCAGCGGATGATACTGATACTGATTCTTTCATCAAGTCAAATGATTCTTCTATTGTGTCGTTGATCAGATCTGATTCTGGTGTAGGCCAGCTCTGTAGTAAAATACTATCTTTACCAAATGATGACAGGTATAGATATTCGCTGGTGTATGGACACAAAGGATGAATCAAAACATCAAGTGTTTTAAGAATTTTATGTAAAATTGCGTAAATTGCAAATCGTCTGTCTGATTTTGAGCTATCTTCATCCCAGAGTTCTGCTTTTGTGATTGGAATGTAAACTTGGCTCAATGAATTTATGATAAAATCTTCAATCGCACGAGCTGATTCGTGGAGTTTACAAGAATCATTATTTTCTGTAACTTCTCTGATCAGTCTCTGTAATTTTGATAAAATCCAAATGTCGGGAGAACCAAGAAGATTTTTTTGTCTTGACCATTTTATGGTCTGTGTTGTATCATCAAATTTGTCATACTCACTGTTTTGCTTGTAGTATAGGTGGATGTGGTATAGTGTGTTTATGATTTGATAAGGCCTTGACATTAATTCCTCAGTGCTGAAATTAATCGGTTCAATCGGACTGGATTTCCAAATGAAATAAAATCGAATCAAGTCGACTGGATATTTGGTTAGTAATTCTTGCCCATCCATGACATTGCCAAGGCTTTTACTCATCTTGTTACCGTTTTTGTCCAAGACATGACCTTGGAACAGAAATGCTGTAAATGGTGAGATTGGTTTGTTATTTAGAATTACATTCTCAATTAACAAAGTGTATGCCCAGCCCCTGGTCTGATCAATTCCTTCTGTTAGAAATGGAGCAGGAATTCCTGACTGGTATTCGGCATCTGAAAGTGATGAGTATGGTGCAGAACCACTATTGTGCCATGTGTCAAGAACGAACTTTTCTCGTTCCATCTGGGCACCGCACTTTTTGCATTTTATTCCAACTTTGTCAATCCACGGCCTATGCAGCTCAAAGTTCTCACCGTCTGGTAAATCGTTAGCAGCTTCCACGATCTCTTTTCTTGAGAATAGTCTTTCAACATGACCACATTTGCAATTCCATATTGGTAGCGGGCAACCCCAAAATCGCTCACGGGAAATACACCATGGATGTTTTTCTTTTATTATTCCCAAAAATCGATTCTTTGGCTGATCAAAAAAATACTCTACATTTTCTGCTGCTTGGATTGCTTTGTCGTCTAGTTTATCCAACATGTAGAAAAATTCCCGTCTTGCAAGCCACACAATTGGATGGTGAGATCGCCAACATAGTGGATACTTGTGTTTTATTCTGCCAATTTTGACTAGTGCACCTTTTGCCTTTACATCTTCCACTATTGGTCTATCTGCATCTCTAACAAACATTGACGCATATTTTCCGGCATCATGTGTGAATTTGACTTCGTCATCTATTGGACTAAAAACTGGAACATTTCGTTTTTTAGCAATGTTGTAGTCTTCCTCTCCGTTTGCAGGAGACAAATGAACTATACCACTTCCAGTGCTTGGGTCAACGAATTCTTCTGATACTGCAACATGTACTGCAGGATTTTTTGCAAGTTCAGCAAGCTTTGGAATTTCATCCAGCAATGGATGAATGTATTTTTTACCCTCAAATGTTTGGCCTTTTACTGTTTTAATGATTTCATAATTTTCAAGCTTGACCTCTTTTGCAAATTCCTCTAGACGTTTTTCTCCAATCACCCATGTTTCGTCATTCACTTTGATGTAATGGTAGTTTTCCTCCGGGTTTAGGCCAACCATTGCATCAGTAACTAGAGTGAATGGCATTGTGGTCCACACTACTAAAAACGCGTTTTCTGATTCGAGCCTTACTTTGTAGTATAATGATGGATCTTGTACCATGTCGTATCCCTGATTCACCTCTTGATCAGACAGGGATGTTTGACAGCTTGGACAATATGCTACTATCCTGTGACCCTCAACTAGAATTCCGGTTTCATGTGCTTTTTTTAGAATCTGCCATTCACGTTCAATGAATTCGTCTTTGTATGTCCAGTATGCATTTTTTTGATTAAATGACATTCCTAAGAGATTATCAACTTCAATCCATTTCTCATTGTACTTGTGGATCAGTTTTTTGCATTCCGCTACAATTTTTTCAATTCCAAATGATTTTAAAATTTCAGTCTTTCCGCCAGTGATTCCGAGCTCTTTTTCTGCTTGTAGTTCTACTGGCAAGCCTTGCGTGTCCCATCCCGCGTTGAATGTTATCTTGTGGCCCTTGAGTGTGTTGTAGCGATACCACAAATCCTTGATTATTCTGCCTCTTAGGTGTCCCGCATGAGGAATTCCATTCATTGTTGGTGGACCTTCGATGAATACCAAGGGTTTACCGTTTTTTGTCTCTGCAATCATTTTTTCTAAATTGATCTTTGAGAGATGATCACGAATTTGTACCTCAATTTTTTTTGAATCAAACTCTTTTTCTAGTTGCAATGTTTTGGAGTCATGATCTGATTTTATAAAGCAAGCTAGATTTGTAAAGAAACTTCGATTATATACGAGACTGTCAGTTTAGCTAATCGTTGGTTAATGTTTTAGTTGTAGGATCTGGCGGACGTGAACATGCCCTTGGATGGAAATTGTCGCAATCAAAACAAGTAGGTAAGGTATTTTTTGCACCTGGTAATGGCGGCACAAAAAACAACATTCCGATTCAAGTGGATGAAATTGACAATCTTGTAGAATTTGCAATAAACAATGACTGTTTTACCGTGGTAGGACCAGAAGTCCCATTATCAAAAGGCATCGTTGATAAATTCACAGAGAATAATCTTGGGATATTTGGCCCAACAAAGGAAGCTGCACAACTTGAATCAAGCAAGATTTGGGCAAAACAATTCATGCAAAGACATGGAATACCAACTGCGCCGTTTGGAATATTTGATAATGTCAAAGAAGCAAAAGAATACGTCAAATCATTGAATTATCCTGTTGTGATAAAGGCCGATGGTCTTGCTGCCGGCAAAGGCGTGATTGTCTGTGATGGCAGAGATGATGCGCTTTTGGCAATCGATGAAATGCTCACAAAAAACACGTTTGGCTCCGCTGGAACAAGCATCGTAATTGAGAAAAGAATCGATGGAATTGAAGCATCCTATATCGCGCTATCTGATGGTACAGTCGCAGTGCCGATGGCGACAAGCCAAGATCACAAGCGAATCTATGATGATGATAAGGGACCAAACACTGGCGGAATGGGGGCGTATTCACCAACTGGAATAATTGATGATATTCTGGCAAAAAAAATCCAAAAAGATGTCATTGAAAAAACAATCCACTCGATGAAAGAAGACGGCATACCGTTCAAGGGATTTCTGTATGCTGGAATAATGATTAAGGATGGGCAGCCGTATGTTTTGGAATTTAATACAAGAATGGGTGATCCTGAATGTCAGCCAATCATGATGCGAATGAACTCTGATCTGTATGAATACCTTCTCGCATCATCCAATGGTACACTAAACTTGCTTCCGCCGATATCCTGGAAGAGTCAAACTGCTGTCTGCGTTGTACTGGCATCAAATGGATATCCTGATTCTTTTGCAAAAAATGAACAAATTACAGGTCATGATGGAATTGATGATGATAACATAATGGTATTTCATGCAGGGACTAAACTTGAAAATGGTTATACTCTGACAAATGGCGGCCGAGTCCTTGGAATTACTGCACTTGGTGCGTCATTATCGGCAGCAATATCAAATGCATATTCAGCTGTGCAAAAAATCCACTGGCAAAGCAAGTATTGCAGAATGGACATTGGAAAAAAAGGGCTAGACTATATCTGATTTTATAACTCCGTCTTCTGTCACAATTATAGAAATAAAAACATCCAACTCTGATTTTGGAATGCTTTTTGCAATTGATTTTGTATATGCGAGTGCTATTGTGGTGGTATTTTTTCCTGCCAAGAATCTATCGTAAAATCCCATGCCATATCCAAGCCTTTGGCCGTTTTCTGCCATTGCAACTGCTGGCACTATGATGACGTCAAATTCTTTTAGAATTGGACAATACTGTTTTGGTTCCATTATTCCAAATTCGCCTTTCTCCAAATCTTCGAATTTCTTTACGTTATAGAATACAATCTCGCCATTTTCTACTCGTGGCAGGCCGAGTGTTTTTCCATGACTGAGAATTTCTTGCATGATTTCATGTGTCTTTACCTCACTTCCAGTAGAATGGTAACACGCAACAGTCTGGGCGTTTCGATATGATTCTATTTTGTTCAGGTTTTTTCTTATCTGCTTGCTTGATATGCTGATAAAATCTGCTGACAGTCCATCCCGTTTTTGGAGGTATTGCTTGCGAATATTTTCCTTAGATTCTGCCAATCTTGCTCATTGATGCCGCAGTTACAGTGTTCTTTAAAAGCATTGCAATAGTCATTGGACCAACACCGCCTGGTACTGGGGATGCAAATGATGCCTTTTGTATGATCTTATCAAAATCGCAATCCCCTACAAGCTTGCCATCCAACCTGCTTGTGGCAACATCAATTACTATGGCATCATCTCGTATCATTTCTGGAGTTAGTGTGAATTTGGTTCTATCCCCAACACCTGTGATTATAATGTCAGCATTTTTGCAAATCTCCGACAAATCTTTAGTTTTAGAATGACACATTGTAACCGTTGCATTCTTTTCAAGCAAGAGGTGTAGTATCGGTTTGCCTACTAGATTGCTACGGTTAATCACTACTATGTTTTTTCCTTCTAAATCTATGGAATAGTGATCAAATAATTCCATTATGCCTGATGGGGTACATGCCTTGAGCAACGCCTTTTTCATTGAAAGCAAGCCAACATTATGAGGTGTTAGACCATCTACATCCTTTAGTGGTGAAATCCTAGATGTGGTTTCAAATTCATCACATTGTGGTGGTAGTGGAAGTTGGACTAAAATTCCGTGAACTGTTTTATCTTGATTTAGTGAATCTATTAGGTGATTTAGTTCTGTCTGAGTTGTAGTTGCAGGCAATTTATGATCTTTGGTTGTGATACCAACCTCACTGCATGCCTTTTGCTTGTTTCTAACATATGTGGCAGATGCCTGATTATCACCAATCAAAACCGTTGCAAGACAAGGCTGAATTCCTTGCAGTTTTAGCTCATCTGTTGCCTTTTTGACTCGCTCTCGAACTGCAGCAGAAACTAGCAGACCATCTATTTTCGTACCTGACAATATGGTATCACAAACTCAATTCTAATTTAATTTAACCAAAAAAGACATCAATGACGAGAGCGAATGGCTGAAGGAACATCACAGTATGGGTGAACGCCCTCGTCAACATGACTTTGACATGCAAATATTTATGCAAAGATTAACTTTGTTAATTTAACATTATTAGTGAGAATTTTAACTACACAAAAATATGATTGAGCAAATTAACAAATTCTACGTAATGGTTATAGGCAATATTACAAATAAAAAAATCTAATCGAGAAAAAATGAATTCACGCGAAAAACTCTTAATTGGTGTGATTGCAGGACTGGCGCTAGTTGTAGTTGCTGGATTTCTCACAAACTTTACATTATATGACATAACATCTGCACAAAACAAAAAACCTATTTCACCTGTTTTGGACATCGAGGAACCAATTACATCCCCCAAATTAGAATATGCGGCAATCACTGATGCACAAACACAAAAAAGCCCACTAAC
The DNA here is from genome assembly GCA_964616415.1 of uncultured Candidatus Nitrosotenuis sp. Classification (GTDB taxonomy): domain Archaea; phylum Thermoproteota; class Nitrososphaeria; order Nitrososphaerales; family Nitrosopumilaceae; genus Nitrosotenuis. Next base: position 177,087 of record CAZTUP010000002.1, read on the forward strand.
TGCATTGTTCAAAAAAGTAGAAAATTCTGTGGTTCAGATAAATGCAAAAGTTTCTACCGTCAACTCTAATATTATAATAAATGGCTCGCCGCTTGAGAGTCAGTCCTCTCGACTCGGTTCTGGTTTTGTCTATGACACACAGGGACATGTGATCACAAACAATCATGTAATTGATGGCGCACAAGAAGTCAATGTGCGATTTGTTGATGGCAATATTTACTCCGCTAAACTGATTGGCACTGATCCATTCAATGATGTTGCAGTACTACAAATCACCGATGATTTTTCTGAAGAAACTCTGATTCCATTACCTCTTGCAAATTCTGCAGATCTAGAAGTCGGACAGCAAATCGTAGCAATTGGAAATCCATTTGGATTATCAAATACAATGACTACTGGTATAGTTAGCCAAGTTGGCCGCCTATTGCCAAACCGAGATGCAGGCTATTCAATTCCCGGCGTTATACAAACTGATGCAGCAATTAATCCTGGTAACTCTGGTGGACCGATGCTGAATCTGGAAGGCCAAGTAATTGGAATAAACACCGCAATCCAATCAACAACTGGCGAATTTTCGGGAATCGGCTTTGCTGTGCCATCAAATACGATAAAACGACTGGTACCGGCCTTGATTGAAAACGGCAAATACTCACACGCTTGGCTTGGCGTCTCTGGAACCAGCCTTACGCCAGATATTGCAAAGCAGATTGGCCTTGCAAAAAACTATCACGGTGTGTTTGTGACAACTGTGGTCCCTGACGGTCCTGCACAAAAAGCAGGCGTACAAGAAGCAGTCTACAATGCGAATCGGGAACTAAAGGGCGGTGATGTCATTGTGGCCCTTGATGGTCATGTGGTGCGAGACATTGATGATCTAATAATCTACTTGGCAGAAAACAAGATAGTGGGAGATACGGTATCGATTCAGATTAATCGAAATGGTGATCTAGTCGAGCTTTCAGCAAGCCTTGCGAGCAGACCTGCAAATTAATTTAAATTCCAGATTGTGCAGTTTTGTATCATATGAAAAAGGATGTTAATTCTATTGACAAGGCCGGTTTTTCTACTAAATTCTTTGAGGAGCTTGCAAAAGAGCATGATAAAATTGACGAACTTGCAAGCAAACAAAAACAACTAAAACAAAAACACGTCCAATCCAATCTAAAGTAGTGACTTGACGACCTACTTTGCAATCTTGATTGGTATTATGATCTTGTTTTGCGGCATTGTACAAGCAGATGCCGTAACGATAAAGCAAACAATGGATGGAGCGATGGATCTATCAATTGAATATCCTGACTCTGTAATTGCTGGACGAGATTTTGCAGTCTCGGTGTTTATTCAAAATAATGGCTGGGAAGACAAACAAGACATCTCATTTTTGATTCAACCACAAAGTGAGTCGATTGTAGCAAAAAACCAAACCTTACTGGTTAACCGATTATCCAAGGGTGGCTCATTTGGGGGAATATTAGAGTTTAGCACAATTAATCAATCTGAGACTGGCACACACTATCTTAATGCAGTGTACTCGCAAGTGCTTTTGAGCAATAATGAAACCCCGCAACCTGCATTTCAAAAAAACATTGCACTACCAATATCACTAAAAGATGCACCAGAAGTTCGCCTGAATACTATAACTCCAACTAGTATCTTTCCAAACGCCGAATTCCAATTTGACGTGGAGATAATATCAAAAGATGTTTCTATAAGAGATGTTTTGGTGCAAATAATTGCGCCTTCAGATGTATCGCTTCGTGGCCAAACCTCGTACACTTATTCACTAATTGAGAAAGACACCCCAGTATTCATCCACAGTACGGTGACTACTAATCCTGAAGAGGTGACATCAGAGCACAAAATACCCTTTGAAGTCAAAATATCCTATACTGATGATTCTGGACAAGAGCAGACCACATCAAAAACTGTTTCACTATTGCTTAGGCCAAGAACGTTTATGGAATTTACCACGGATGGGGGAGTCTGGCTTGGAGGTTTCTTTTTGGCACCATATGTTAGCATGGGAACAATAATTGGCATTCCAGCAGGCGCACTATTTTCATTAATGATACATAGGATACAAAAGAAAAAGAGGTCAAAAAAGAAAAAGACATGAAAATAGAATTTGATGTAAAAAAATACATAACGGATATTAAAAATTCGGATGAGTATTTTCATACATTTATCAACAGAGAAAACATTGCAGCCGGCGTTTTGGTGCTAGAGCCTGGAGAAGAAGATACACAAACTCCACATGATGCCGATGAATTATACTATATCATAAAAGGTGATGGTTATCTGAAAATTAATAACAAAGATTATGCCATATCTGACGGTCTGGCATATTATGTACAAAAGAACTTATCTCATAAATTTTTTGGAAATAAAACACAGCTGATTGCATTATACTTTTTTAGCGGACCTGATTCCTAGTTTTTCTGCCAGCAATTTTGATCTTGCCCTCTGCTACTAACTTTACTGCTTTTGCATATGCATGGTGCTCTTTTGATAGGATTCTTTTTGATAATGTCTGTTCTGTATCGCTATCTTTCACTGGTACGATTTCTTGCAGTATGATGGGTCCTGTATCGACACCAGAATCAACAAAATGAACGGTGCACCCTGAAAATTTTACACCATAATCCAATGCCTGTTTTTGTGCATGCAATCCTGGAAATGATGGCAAAATGGCGGGATGGATGTTTAGAATACGATTTTTGTATTTTGTAATGAATTCTGGACTAATGATTCTCATAAATCCTGCAAGGCAGACCAATCCGTTTTTTGGTGTAACTCCATGCGCTTCTAGTGACTTGATGATTTTCTGATCATATTGCCAACGTGTACCATCAAAACCCTTACTTGGAATGATTTCTGTCTTGACTCCAAGCTTTTGCGCTACTTTGAGGCCTAGTGCTTCAGGATTATTTGATATGACTATTGCGGGCCTAATTGGGATCTTTTGTTTTTTGATTGCCTTGAGGATTGCCTCCATATTGCTCCCGCGCCCAGAGATCAAAATTCCAAGACTCAGCAATGATACTTATGACCTGCAGACTGATTTTATGCTTTTAGTATCTTGGCAGTCTAATTGTAAAGACCGTGCCTTTGTTGACTATGCTTGAGCACTCGATTGTTCCACCATGACTCTCAATGATTGTCTTTACGCTTGCAAGGCCAAGACCTGTCCCGCCTTGCTTTGTGGTAAATAATGGCTCAAAGATTCGCGTCAGATTATCTTTTGATATGCCACGTCCATTATCAATAACATCGATTATGGTATAGCCATCCATCTCTGAGGCTTGAATCATCACCTTGCCCTCGTTGTCTTTTGCCTGAATTGCATTTAGTATGAGATTGGAAAATACAACCTCTAATTGTTTTGCATCTCCATATACCTCGATGTCTTTTTCAGGCAGAATTATTTTGGAGTGTTTTGGTATTGTGAGATCCTTTATGACGTCTTTGAGTAATGTGATGATTGATATTTTCTCCATTACTAGATTACTTGTCCTGACATAATCCAGAACATCGCGTATCTGCTGTGCCATTTTTGTAGCTGAGCGAGATATTCTTTCATAGCTTTCTCTGGTGGCCTTGTCTTGATTTGGATTTTTTAAATTAAGAAGCTCAATTGTATTTTTTATTATGGTAAGTGGGTTTTGCAGATCATGTGCTAGTCTGGAAGACATTTCACCTATTGTGTACATTTTATCTTTTTTGATTGTTGTACTTGACGTTACTACATTCTCTTCTGATTCATCCAGTCCTAATCGCTCCGCATCTTCTTGAGCATGTCGCAATAATCGCTCCGCATCTTCTTGAGCATTTTTGAGTAATCTGTCTCTTTCAATACTTGGGGGCTTTTTAGAGTGCATAATCTCTTACGATATTCATATGAATATTTGATTTAGTCTGTTTTGTACAAACAATATCCGCATAAATATTGAAAATCACAGTCTAGTTTTTCACCATACGTAAGATGGTATAGGTGTTTTTATATCTGAATAATCCCAACACCACATCATGGATGTGACTGAATCTGAGATAAAAAAAGCACTAGTTGCCTTTGCAATAGAAAAAACCCTTCTGGGATTAGGAGAGCCTGTATATCAAAAGGTAACAAAAATACTCAAAAATGACTATAATTGCTACCTTCCTGATTGTTACGATCATCCTGAATATCTAAAGCGAATCCTGTTGGATCTTTATGGTGATGCCCACATGACCATAATTAACTCGATAACCTCTGATCTTGCCGAATTTTCAACTCACGGTTCAGTCCAAAAATTTGTCTTGGCACTGAGGTAAAATGCAAACTGCACTAGACAACATCCTTTCAAAAAAATACCTAATTGCATCCCTGATCGTAGTCGCATCTGTTAATCTGACTGTAAATTTTATCTCGCAAGATTTGGCAACACTGGTTGGTAATCTGGGATATGTTCCAATTACAGGTGTGTTTTTGGCTTTGTCTGTAATGATCATCTGGAGATTTGGTCTGACTGGAAATCATGGACTTGCTTGGTTTTCGTTTGGAGGTTTTGCAATATCTTGGTTTATTGCAGAAATGCTTTGGATATATCAAGAACTAGTCATAAAAGAAGATCCGTTTCCATCTGCTGCCGATATATTCTATATAGTTGGATATCCGTTCTTACTCATGTTTTTTATTTCATATTTGCAGCCAGTAAGGGCTGCGATCACTAGGAAAATTCTTGGAATATCAAGTAGTATCTCAATTGGAGTTTTGATACCTAGTTTGTATCTAGTTCTTGGCAGTGGGATTCATACTGATGTACTAAATGCAACTTTGGGTACAATTTATCCGATCTTTGATACGATGGTCATAATTCCAGCAATAATTGGTGTGGTATTATTTTTCAAAGGACAGGTGAATTTCATGTGGACTGTGATGTGTCTTGGGGTGATCTGCCTTTTTGTAGCAGATGCTGCCTTTTTGTTTGGACAAAACGAGGACTCGTATTACACTGGAAATCCAATGGAGATACTTTTCTATTGGACCTATATCCTTTTTGCATTTGGAATTCATAACCATTTGGTATTATTCAAAAAAGAAACACCAAAGCAAATAGATCAGAGATAATGCTCGTTTGGTGGTAGTTTATGACCTTATTACGAGTGGTTGTGAATTCACGCGCACGATTTTCCCCCTGGACTGACATGCCTAATAGTGAACTTTAATAATATTACATGGTACTCATTTTCAAATGTGGAAATACGTCGATATTGGGGAAGGCGAGAAGATATTTCACAAAATAGATGAATGTATTTTTTCAAAGAAAACAAAATATCAACTGTTAGAAATATTAAAAACAAGAGATTTTGGCAATGTCTTGTTTTTGGATGGGGATCCACAATCCTCGGAATCCGAGGAACATGTTTTCAATGAATGCTTGGTTCACCCGTCGATGGTTACGCAATCTAAACCAAAAACTGTTTTTATAGGTGGTGGTGGTACCGGCCTGACATTACGTGAGGTATTACGTCATGATACCGTTGAACGAGTCGATATTGTGGACATTGATCAAGAAGTAGTAGAAATCTGCAAAGAATTCTATAATTATGCATCAGAGTCGTTCTCGGATCCTCGTACCAAACTATACCATGATGATGCAAGAAGATTTCTCTCAAATACTGATACCAAGTATGACTGTGTGTTTTTGGATACTACGATGCCGCATCACGATGATATTGCGGCCCCGTTATACAGAAAGGAATTCTTTGAGTTGGTCTGTGACAAGCTGACTCCAGGTGGAACCTTTGCAACTGCTGCAAATTCTGCTGATTATAGGTATTCTACACGATTTGCATCTGTGGTAAAAACACTGCGCTCTGTTTTCAATTTTGTAACCCCCTATGTTGCATATGCGCCACTTTTTGGACAAGAATGGGCATTTGTAACTGCATCAAACACTGCCGATCCCTCAAAGCTAGACACGGTAACCATTGATGAAAAACTAGGGGAACGAGGATGTCATGGACTGAGCTTTTACGATGGAATTACACACCAACGCGTTTTCTCAATTGATAAAAAAACAAGAAAGACCTTGGAAACTGAAGGCTCCATTTTGACTGACTCTGCCAAGGATGAAATATTTGTGCCTGATATGTTCCAGTCTCATAATTTTGAAAACTATGTCAATATGATGGATTTATCAGAACACTCCATTCTTAAAGTCACAAACCAATATCACAAAACTTTCTGATGCTTGTATAGTGAATAGATAATAACCATCCACCCTGCTTGCCATAATGCGTTGACTACATGAGTGTCTGTATACTCACTAAATATCTCAAGATAATAATACCAAACATCTCCGAATATGTGCAAAAACAATCCAACTGCTAGAAGTGACCAGACCACTGCAAATGCACTACGTCTGAATGTTAAAGCTCCTAAAATTGCAAAAGAAGTTGAGATTGATGCAGCAGTGACAAATATGAGTGAATAATAATAATCAAAATTTGTTCCACCCCATTCCGTGATTGCCAAATAAGAATAAACACCTAGGATTAAAACTGGAATTGCAATCATCCACGCATTTGATTTTTTGATAATCTTTACCTCAAAACCGCGAATATTGGTGATCATGTGATATAGTGCAAATGGATAAAATCCAAAATAGAAAATATCAGCTATTGATGGATATGGTTCTATGAATAGGATATTTTCATAAACCTGCCATATTAGTTCAGCAACCAGCCACATTCCAAATGAAATACCTAGCGCAAAGTAGGCCTTGCCAAAAATCTTCCCAGGCCAATATAGTTTTGATATAAAAAAAGCCGTTATCATGGCGGCAGCTTGAAGTGATAATTCTATGATGTCAATTACATTGAATTCCTCTGCAATGTCCTTGATTGAATAATTGACAACATGATACACTAAAGACAAGCCGATGATGATCCCAATTATCTTGTAATCAATTTTGGCTCCAAGATGATCTGCTGATGGATTCGTTTTGGACAATTGAACTGAATACGCGTCTTTTTACGTCATTTAAAAATATACGAGTTTACCTTTCCAGTAATCACACGTAGAATTGTTTGAAATATGTGTTGCATTAAAAACCGCTGCGCAGAAAGAAAAGAATCATCTTAAATTCAAGGGCGATCATTTCCAATTATGGGAATGGAGATCTGCTAATTGTCACTTGTGCTATATCTTCCCAAAGTAAATTCACTTTTTTCCAAGTTATACAAAATTAGATCTGCAAGTACTCTGGGATTTACTGTTGCAATAATTGCAGCTGCCCTATCTTCTCTACCTGATGTGATTTCAAAACCTATTGTGGATCCTGGTGTCAATGGGGTTGCCCCGACTGATCCTCTTTTGGTAGTCTTCATAATGTATGTGGTAACTGGACTATTTTTTACTCCCATCTCAAAGTTACAAAAACCTACAACTAAAATCAAAAAATCATCATATCTAATTTTGGTTGTCTATGGAGTTGCATCTGCTTGTTCTACTCTGGCATTTTCATATGGACTAAAAGAGACAAGTGCAACCAACGCATCCATTCTTGCAAACAGCGAAATCGTATTCACTGTGTTGATTGGAATGATAATGTATAAAGAATATCTCGCAAAAAAAGAAATTCTACCTTTTGTTCTGATTGCTACTGGTGCTATATTTCTCCCAATTGGCTCAGATATGTATGAGCACAAACTTGAATTCTCTAATTTTGTTTTTGGTGACGTTATGGTGTTGCTTTCCGGATTCATTTATTGTCTGTGTACTTTTATAACAAAACACGCTGGTTCTGTTAATACGATCAAAGTTGTCCAAATAATGTCATTATCTGGTGCATCAATGTGCCTTGTAGTCATGTTGGCCTCTCAAACTCCTGTTGTGCTGAATATGTCTAATCTTTCGTTATTGTCCATTGTCGGTGTGTCTGGAATTGGTGGGAGTGTGTTGTTTTTTGTTATGGCAGTACGATTGATTGGAGCCGTTCGAACTATCTTGGTTTTTTCATCCAGTACTGTATTTGGGATAGTTTATTCAGGTTTTTACCTATTGGAATCAATCAACCCATTCACCATTTCATCTCTAGTGGTTGTGGCAGTTGGATTATATCATTTGAGGTACAAACTGGCTGCTTGACTTTCTGCCTTGTGATTTCCAAATTTGGCAGAGTGATTTTTTATACCTAGTACGAATTTCATACTACATGCCTTCAACTGATGAAACAATTGTTCGCATACGCGATCCATTATTTGTAATCAGTGCATCTTTGGAAATCATAAAACACCAAACTGATGCAAAGGGGATTGAACCAGAAATAAAAAGAATAGAAACAGCACTAGAAAAAATCAACAATATGATCAGGTAATGCTTGATACTATCTGACTAATCTTCTCAATATCATATGGCTTGATGAATACTCTGGTGGGTTTTAGCTTACTTAGTTTTACAGCAGTGTCTTCTCTTAGGTCTGCAGTGACAATTACCACCTTGGAATCTGGATTAATTTTTCGAATGTTTTCTAATGCGAACATTCCGTCATATTCTGGCATCATGAGGTCCAAGAATACGATATCTGGTCTGAGCTTCTCGTAAAGCTCGACTGCAACCTTCCCGTTATACCCCTTGCCTAAGACCTTGACGTTTTTTATCTCTAGATAGTCGCAAAACACATCTACTGTATCTATATCATCATCAATTACTATTGCAGTGACCATGTTTGATTACCAAGTGGAATTCTATGCTGATCTTTGAAACCATTCACCATATTCACGAACTGCCGCCCAAGTCAGTCCCTTTGTAGGAAGTAGCTAACTTATTACCATTCATTGTGGGGGTGCTCATTACCATATTTGGAAATGTCAAAATGATATTAAACTCTTATGTCCATCGTTGGAAATGGTAATATACTTGAATCGTGGTATTACGTTATGACCGGCCTAGACAGGCTTTTTGCAAAATCCCTGGATGCTATAATCAGAGAGAATCTTGGTGATAGAACCGTACAAAAGATTGAAAACAGATTGTTTGAGAAATACGGTACTACTCTGGGCGAATCAATAGAACAATTCCAAAAACTGGATACTGTATTGCGCGAATTCTTTGGTGCAGCGGCTGATGGTCTGGAGCACAAGTTTCTAAAGAGTATATGCAATATCACTGTCTCTAATGGCGAAACGTGGATAGTAATTGATAACCCTGTTTTGACTAGAGTAATCTTGGGCTCTTTTGGTGATGATGATAAAAAGAAAATACTAAGCACGATAAATGGTAATTCATTGATAATATCTCAAATTATCGAAATGTCAAGTATTGCCCAAACGTCTGGATATAGAAAGATAAACTCGTTAATTGATGACGGATTATTGGTTCAATCTGGCTATATTTCTGGCGCTGATGGTAAAAAAATCGCTAAATATAGATCGATTTTTGATAACATCAACATTGACATTGTAAAGAACAAAATCACAGTGTCGCTGCATTTAGCAAAAGAAGATCTACGTGAAAGCACCATACTTACCGTCTGTACCTAAGTCAATCTAAGCCTCTGAACGTTTGTTTATAATTCTACATTATAGTGAATATTTTTTCTAAGTTACCTCGTAATATCATTGAATTTCAAACAAATTTTCAATTTGCAGATGATCCACATTAAGTAATTTGGATTCCAATACAGTATGATTCGAAAATGTAAGGGAACGAAGTGTCCAATTGCATATTTGAGCTAGCCATCAAGTGCTACTTGAGTTTGCTCTCTTGCGCTGGCACAAAGGTGCCAATTCGAATTCTAGCCAAGTGAATTGGACACTCATCTTCGTTTTTTTGTACAAATCCTTAACATTCTTTGTCAATTATACATCAAAGCCCAGACTTAAATGACATATTCGTCGTGTTTTTGATTGTTCTTGGCAAAAATCCGAATGACAAAAACTGGCATAGTGTGCCACGTTGATGGCAAGACTGTCAACTTGGATCCAAAATCAGCAATCCCAAATTGTATTAATTTTGTATCCCATGCACACTCTGATCATCTTCCAAATGGCAACACTGGACTGGTACTTGCGACCAGGGAGACAAAAGAGATTGCAGCGCTTAGGGGACATACAATTTCAAATCATGTAGAGTCTATAGATGAATTCAAGCTGTATGATTCAGGCCATATTTTGGGTGCAAGAGGTGTGCTTTTTGATGATGTCTTTTACACTGGAGACATCTGCACTAGGAATCGAGGCTTTCTAAAAGGGGCCACCATTCCAAAATGCCACACGTTGATCATGGAGTGCACTTTTGGTAAACCCGAGTTTGTCTTTCCAAGATTGGATGATACAATAAAACGAGTAAATGAACTCATATCAGAATTATACCACAAAGGCAAGCCGATACTTTTGATGGGCTATCAGCTTGGCAAAGCTCAGACAATATCTCATCTTTTTGGCCACTGGGAACCATTATACTATCATGACTCTGTCAAGGCAATGAATGACCTGCACATCAAGCTAGGGATTCCTCTAAAGGATGTGATGGGTCATACCGAAGCCGAATCAAAGGGTTTGTTGAGCAAAAAGCCCTGGGTGATGGTTTGTCCACTAATGTCAGAAAATAACCCATTCATAAAACAAATGAAGTCAAAATATGGTGCAATAACAATCGGATTTTCTGGATGGGCAAAATCCAACATGCCGTTTGCCAGAAAAAGTGATTACTCTATCCCATTATCTGATCACTGCGACTATTCTGAGCTAGTTGATCTAGTCAAAAAAAGTGGTGCACAAAAAATCTATACAATCCATGGCTTTGTCAATGAATTTGCATCAGATCTTACCAAAATGGGCTATGATGCACAGCCACTTTTAGAGAATGCACTGGACGAGTTTTTCTAGGTTTGGAATCATGCAATAAAACATCATACTAAAACAATCAAGTAAAATCTTCACTAATTTTAATTTGTAAATCCGCCTGAAATGATCATGTCAAAAACTATCCAAGAAATTGCACAAAAAGATCTTTGGGTACTGGTAAGCCAGCTCAGAGAAAATGCAAACAATGAAGATCTTGAAAGAATCGCGCCACATGTTATATCATTAATTGATCAGTGGACAAATTCTGGCAAGTTCATCTGGTCTGGACCATTTGGAGATGGTGTTGGCGGCATGGCCGTCTTTGAGGCAACACAGGAAGAGGCAACAAAATTCTCAAAAAGTTATGGAGATGTGGTGTCTGACGTCTTGGCACACCATGTCTACAAATGGGATGTCTTGTGGGGCTCAAAATAACCCAATTTTTTTCAGGACAAAATTAGCTTTAAATGAGAATCAGTTGGCGCATTTTTTGTGGCAACGGAATCTCTTCGAAAAGATCATGATCTAATAGAAAAAGTAGTGCGCGCAATGGAAGTCACATTACAACTTTTAAGATCGGGCAAAAAAATTCCAGAATCAATTCTGTTACCGACCGTTGATTTCTCAAAAAATTTCACCGATGTATGTCATCATGGAAAAGAGGAAGAATCATTTTTTCCAGCATTGGCACAATCAGGCATGCCAACAAACATGGGGCCAATCGCAGTAATGCTAATGGAGCATGAAGTTACGCGCAAAATCGCCATAAAAATGGAGCAATCTGCCAAAGAATATCTTGCCTCTGGCGCATCTGAGGGGCTGATTCTGGATATTTCTCAGTATATTGAGCACATGAGCCAACACCTGTGGAAGGAAAACAATCGGTTGTTCATGATGGCAGAGATGCGATTATCTGGAGTATCCGATAAGGTCAATGCCGGATTGGATGATGTGGAACAAAAAAAATTGGCACAGCTTGGTAAGAAAAGAGAAGACTATGAAACTCTGGTGCAAAACCTACAACAAGATATCTCAAAAATAAATTAAAAGAAAAATAGTTGTGGATTTATTCCACTGTTACTTTGCCTGCCATCCATGGATGGACGATGCAAAAGTAATCGTATTCACCTGCTTCTTCAAATGTGTGCTCAAATGTAGCACCTGACATTACTATGCTACTGTCAAATACGCCGTCTGGTCCATCAGTTGGCGTTCCGCTAGTTACTGTGTGCGCAGCAGTGTCATCATTTGTCCATGTGACTGTGCCTCCTGTACCTACTGTAACTTCAGCTGGTGTGTAACATACATTGTCTGCTTCACATCCTGGTGTTGAAGAACCCTCTGGAATTGATACATCAGCAGACATTGGTAATGCCTCTACTGTCTCTTCCTCCTCGGTATGTTCTTCATCAGTGTGTTCTTCTTCTGGTGCTACCACTTCCTCCTCTTCTACTACAACCTCTTCTTCAGGAGTCTCTTCTGGGACTTCCTCTGGCTCTTCTACTGGTGGAGCAGGTTGTTCAATTGGTGGCAATGGTGCTGGAACTACTGGTGCTTGTGTTGTACTGCCCGCTGTACCAAATGACAGGGCAATTGCAACCAATGCAACAGTAAATCCTACTGAAAAAGCGATGCCGAATTTATCTGCGGCTGTCATGGGTGCACTGACTCTGCACGCTAAATAAAGCTAATTGGGACCTTCAAACTTATAGTGTTCTGCAAACTTGAATCTTGAAAATGGCAGAGCTACTGGTTTTGGCACTTGGTACCTTTTGCGTAGTTTTTGGACTAATTGTGTTTCGTAACATAAGGGGGCTCAAAATTCCGATCTGGGCAAGCATGGGAATTGGTGCAATACTGGTTCTAACCATACATGATCTCACCGCAAGAGGTCCTCGATGCAATCAATTTTGATGTCATGGCGTTTTTGTTTTTGTATTTGCACATTCAAGCACCACTTGGATCTTTTGGACAAATTCAGTCAAATCACAAAAGATCTGCGCAAAATATCTCTGAGGATTTTGTGCCCTTTGCACAAAGTAATGGTTTTTTACATCACGTGTGGTATATGAGAAAAACAGCTTACCATTACTAATTTTGATTATATTGCCATGCATGGCCTGGTTGCGCAATGTCTGCAGCTTCCACAATCCACTTTTGCTGACATCCAGTCTTGACTTTGTATATTGTGGAGTGGTAAAATAATTTCCAATTATGTTACTTGCTTTTTTCTGGATTCTTGATTTATTGAGGTTCTTTTTTAGACCGTGAATGTAAAAGATATTCTCACTATCAAATACTTCGAACTTGTCATTGATCTGCCGTTTTACTATCTCTATTACACTTGATGCAAAAAACAAAAAGACATCTGCATTTGTCTCTAGTCTTTGATGTGCTATTGTACCTTGTTTTGGCGTCTTGTCTGGAATCTTTACCAAAAGCTGTCTTGTCAATTCCATCCTGAATTCGAGTGGATTTGACTCTGTATGGTTCATCTGACTGTGCTATGATAAGTGATTTAGTTAAAATCTTTTAAAATGTAAATGCTTCTTTTAGCATGCTGTGGAATTCCTCTTTTAGCTGGGAATTGTTCAGCGACAATCTGAGATTCTCAAGCAATGTCTCAATTACGGTGCACTGGTTTTTTGAAAACTGGTAATAACACTCTAGGACGTCCTCATGCGTTCGTGCCTGCTTGTACATTTGCCAAAAATTATCTGACATTATTTGGTAATTGTACAAAAAAATCCTGATTGGCTCTTGCACACTTGGAGTCGAATTGTATCGTAGCATGTTTACTAGCAACTCCTCTAGTCTTGCATCCAAGTTTGCCTCAAAGATTGACTTGTAAATACTTGATACTGCCGTCTAAATATGTTAGTCACAAACCAAGATAAGTATGTCTTGGGCTAATGCAAACAAACATCCACTAAATCATACTATAACTAAACAAGTGACTCATTGACACATTATCTCTTGTGCTTCATTTACCATCATTGTCATGGCCGATTCGATGTGCTCTATTTTACGCAATTTCTCCAAGACAATCCTACGTAATGTGTCGTCGTTTCCTGCACTGATCTTTACTATGATGTCATAGACTCCAAAGACGCCCTGGATTTCATATGGTGTATTGGCATGATCCAATACCATCTTTATCTTTTCAATTATTTCTGATTCGTGGTTTATTCTAGAGTTTATCAAAAAATATGCAGTAGACATTATTCCTGTCCTTCTATTCCCATCAGGGTTAGTGTGGAGCGAATCCTGTCTATTTTACGAATCTTCCATGTTATTGTCTCTCGCAACTGTTCTGCAGTAGGTGTTTCTATTTTGGCCAAGATGTCATATGCGCCAAAGACTCCTTTGACCTCCCTTATCCCGTCAAGTGGCTTTATTTGATCAATTACTTTTTGCTCTGATCCAAGATCACAGTTGATCAGAACATACGCAGTTGCTGTCATATCACACCATGATGCAATTTCATGGTATGCTTGCGCATTTGACGTATATATTGTAAATTATCAAAAAACCAATAATTTGTTTAATTATTAGGCAATATAATGGATGAATTTCAAGTAAATTTGGATTTTGGCATACGCAGGGATCTGTTATATGCAACGCCAAACCGATGTGCCTCATCACGTGCATGCTGTAATATCTTGATTGACTGATTTTGTCTTGGTATGATGACTGGCATTTTTCTGCCAGGCAAGTACACTTCTTCGTTTTCTTTGGCAAGTGAAATGCAGGGAATATTGATTGCCATGCTCTCAAGTGCAGATGTAGCAGCACCAAGTTGGCCTAGTCCGCCATCTATTAGGACTAGGTCAGGCATTTGCCTTTCTTCGTTGTCTAGTCTAAAGTACCTGCGCTTTACAATTTCATTTATCATTGCAAAATCATCTTGGCCCTTTACTGTCTTTATCTTGAATTTTCTATACCCTGACTTGTCTGGCCTACCATTGACAAATCTGGACATAGAGCCAACTGCATATGATGTACCGTGATTTGATATATCAAAGCATTCGATTATCTTTGGGATGTTTGGCAGATCTAGCTTCTCTTTGAGCTCAACTAGCCCTGGCTCTGAGCCACTTGCCTGTACCAACTCAATGTTTCTAATTATCAAGTTGATCATTTCATGGCGCTTGCCTGACTTTGGTAGGATTATTCTTACTGGAAATCCGGCAGTCTTTGTTAAAAGTTCTTCAAGGAGTGAAAAATTCTCTGGCATTTGATTTACTATTATGTATGGTGGAATTTGGTTTGTAGTGTAATACTGGAATAAAAAGTTGGCAAACGAATTGTCTCCAACCAAATCAAAGGAATACTTGTTGCTGTCTCGTATCACTCCGTTTATTTTCTTAAATGTCATGATGTGAGCTGTGTATTCAGATGACATGATGCCAAAATATTCCTCATCAGAGAATGTGACACTTTCCATTTTTTGTCTGGTTTTGAGGCTGCCTAGTCTTTGTAGGGTCTCTTTGATCTCCTGAGCGCGCTCAAACTGGAGATGTTCTGATGCCTGCATCATCTCCTCTTGGAGACTTTTTGTGTATGCACCAAGGTCTTTGCCCTTTAGGATTGACTCTAGATCTGAGACGTGTTTTTGGTACCTGTCCTGGGCATCCGCAAACTCGCAAGGTGCCTCACAGTTCCCAAGGTGGTACTCTAGGCAGGCCTTTTTTGGCAGTCTCTTGCAGATTCTTATCTTGAATGTCTTTCGTAGTGATCCAATGCTTAGCAGCTTGGAGCTGCCGGAGGTAAATGGACCAAACACCTTACCGTCACCTAAAAATTTGCCCGCCCTTGTCCTTCTTGCAACTAGTAATCTTGGGTATTGCTCGTCAGTTATTCTAAGATAGGTGTATCGTTGCTGGTCTTTGAGCTCGATATTGTATGCTGGTCTGTACTGCTTTATCATGTTTGATTCAAGCAAGAATGCCTCGGATTCGTTATCTGTTAGGACAAATTCTATTGACGCAATTTTTTGCACCAGTTTTTGTGTCTTGTAGTTTTGGTTTTTTAGAAAATATGACCTTACTCTGTTTTTGAGATTTTTTGCCTTACCGATATAGATTATTTTATCATCAGAATCCTTCATTAGATAAATTCCGGGCTGTGATGGTATGGTTATCTTTTTGATGTCTAGTGTCAATTTATCAGGATTTTTTTGAGGTACTGACCTGTATAGCTTTTGGCGTTTGATGCAATTTGTTCAGGTGTGCCAGTGGCAATTACCTTGCCACCCTTGTCGCCACCTTCTGGACCCAAGTCAATTATCCAATCTGAATTTTTTATCACATCCATGTTGTGCTCTATTACAACTATGGTGTTTCCAAGATTTACCAGTCTGTTTAGCACATCTAGAAGCTTTTGGACATCTGCAAAATGCAGCCCAGTTGTTGGCTCGTCCAGTATGTACAGAGTTTTACCAGTATCCCGCTTTGCAAGCTCTGATGCTAGTTTCACACGCTGGGCCTCACCACCAGAAAGCGTAGTTGATGACTGACCAAGCTTGATGTAGCCTAGGCCAACATCAAAGACTGTCTGCAGGATTCGCTTTATCTTTGGAATATTTTCAAAAAATATCAAGGCTTCTTCAACTGTCATATCCAACACATCTGCAATGTTTTTGCCCTTGTATAGTATGGATAATGTCTCCGAGTTGTATCTCTTGCCCTTGCACTCATCACACCTGACATAGACATCTGATAGGAACTGCATCTCTATTTTTTTGACACCATCACCTTCGCACGCAAAGCATCTCCCATCTGCAACATTAAATGAAAACTGGCCTGGACTGTATCCTCTTTCCTTGGAGGATTCGGTTCCAGCATATAGTTCTCGAATCGGTGTGAATGCACCAATGTATGTTGCGGGGTTTGATCTTGGTGTTCTACCAATTGGGGACTGGTCTATTGCAATTACCTTGTCTACTAGTGTCATTCCGTCAATTGACTTGTGTTTTCCGGCCCTCTCATTTGACTTGTAAAAATATGATGATAGCGCCTTGAGCAGTATCTCATTGACTAGGGTGGACTTGCCAGAACCAGAAACGCCAGTCACTGTAACTAACAGTCCTAATGGAATCTCTACTGTGATGTCCTTGAGATTGTTCTCTGCTGCTCCTCTGATTGTAATTGTTCCAAATTGGTTTCGCTTTTTATCGACTAGTTTGATGAGGTTCTTGTCCTTGAGATAGTCACCTGTCACTGATTTGTGATTGTTCATGATTTGCGGCACAGTCCCCTCAAAGACAATCTGCCCGCCATGGATTCCAGCACCAGGCCCCAAGTCTACTATCCAGTCTGCATTTTTGATGACCTCCTCATCATGTTCTACTACTATGACGGTATTATCCAGGTCTCGCAGCTTGTTTAGTGTCTTGATTAGTCTGGCATTGTCTCGCTGGTGCAGGCCTATTGTTGGCTCATCAAGCACATATAACACACCTGTGAGATTGGAGCCAATCTGGGTTGCAAGCCTGATTCTCTGCGATTCACCGCCAGACAGTGTGGAGCTTTGCCTGTTTAGTGTCAGATAGTTTAGGCCGACATTTCTCAGAAATTCTAGTCTCTCTGTTATCTCTTTTAGAACGTCTTTTGCAATGTATTTTTCAGTCTCTGTAAACTTGATGTTCTTGAAAAACTCGTAGCAATCATCAATGGACAGATCACAGACTTCGTATATGCCAATGTCGTTTACCTTTACTGCTAGCGCCTCTGGCTTTAGCTTTTTTCCATTACACACATTGCATGGAATGTCTCGCATGAACTGTTTTAGCCAGTCTCGCTTTGATTCAGAATCTGTTCCCAGAAAAACGCGCTGCAGATTATTCAG
Organism: uncultured Candidatus Nitrosotenuis sp.; assembly: GCA_964616415.1. GTDB lineage: Archaea > Thermoproteota > Nitrososphaeria > Nitrososphaerales > Nitrosopumilaceae > Nitrosotenuis. The sequence continues at coordinate 194,766 of CAZTUP010000002.1, forward strand.
TACGCCCTCAAAGGCATTAGTGTATGCCCAGTGCGAATCAGTTGTCTGTGATTCGTAATGAAAGTTGATCCTCTGGTCTGTGCCATGTAGAATAACTCTGAGGTGCTCTGGCTTTAGCTTGTTCATTGGAGTCATTAGATCAAAGCCAAACTTTTTTCCAACTGCGCGTAGCTCTTGCTTTCTAAATGCGGAAAATCTCCCACTCCATGGTATGATGGCACCATCAAGAATTGATTTTGTCTTGTCTGGAATTACCAAGTCCTCATCAAACTCCATCTTGACACCCAAACCATGGCATGCCTTGCAAGAGCCAAATGGAGAATTGAATGAAAATGTTCTTGGCTCTATCTCGCCAATCGTTATTCCACAATATGGACATGCATTGTTTTGGGAAAACATTTTCTCGTCTTTATCTGATGACACCAGAACCGAGCCCTTTGCTGCCTTTAGCGCTGTCTGGATTGCCTCAAAGAGTCTGCTTTTTTCTGCCTTGGATGCCTTGAGCCTGTCAACTATGATTTCTATATTGTGCCATTTCTGCCTGTCAAGTGCAGGAATCTCATCTTCTAGTGTGATGATTTGACCATCCACTCGTGCCCGAGAATAGCCATCCTTTTTCATCTGCTCAAATAATTTCTCATATGTTCCCTTTTTTCTCTGGATTAGCGGCGCCAAGACCAGGACCTGTGTATTATCAAAATCCTTGAAGATTGATTCGCAAATCGATTCTACTGACTGGTTTGATATTTTTCTACCACACTTGATACAGTGTGGAATTCCAATTCTTGCATACAACAATCTGAGATAGTCGTAGATCTCTGTAGTGGTACCAACAGTAGAGCGTGGATTCTTGGACGTTGTCTTTTGTTGTATGGATATGGCAGGTGATAATCCCTCTATGGAATCAACATCTGGCTTGTCCATCATTTCAAGGAACTGTCTTGCATATGCTGATAGTGATTCAACGTACCTTCTTTGTCCCTCTGCGTATATTGTATCAAATGCCAGTGTGGACTTGCCAGAACCTGACAGTCCTGATATCACTACGAGCTTGTTTTTTGGAATATCCAGATTTAGGTTTTTGAGGTTGTGATGACGTGCACCTCTGATCTTTAGCTTATCGTGCATTTTTCTTTTCCAACTCTATTTGAATTCGCCTTAATCTGTCGCGACAGGCAATCGCATTCTCAAAGTCCAACTCCTCTGCATATTTTTTCATCTGTATCTCTATTTCTATTATCTCACGGCCAAGGTCATGCTGGGTTTTGTTTTTGAGATCATCCAGTGTTGTCACCTGCTCTGGAATTGACTTTATGATTGTCTTTGGCGTGATGTGGTGAATTGCATTGTACTGGATCTGTTTTGCCCGCCTGCGGTCAGTCTCCTCTATTGCCGATTTCATTGACTTGGTTGTAGTGTCTGCGTATAGTATGACTGTGCCGTCAACGTTTCTTGCAGCTCGCCCAAATGTCTGAATCAGGCTGGTATAGTTGCGCAAAAAGCCCTCCTTGTCTGCATCAAGTATGGCAACAAGGGCAACTTCGGGAATATCTAGGCCCTCTCGGAGCAAGTTTATGCCTACTAGGACATCAAAATCACCCAATCTTAGCTGGCGTATTATCTCGGTTCTCTGCAGTCCGTCAATCTCAGAATGCATGTATCTGACTCGAATCTCTTTTTTGGAGAGATATTCTGCCAGATCCTCTGCCATTCTTTTTGTCAGGGTTGTGACTAGGACTCGCTGGTTCTGTCCAGTTCTCTTTTTTATCTCACTCATTAGATCATCCATCTGTCCCTTGGTTGGTCTGATCTCTACTTGCGGATCTACAAGGCCTGTGGGTCTGACTAGCTGCTCTGCAATTTGAAATGACTTTTCTTTTTCATACTGTGAAGGTGTGGCAGAAACAAAGATGGTGTTTTTGATATATTTTTCAAACTCTTCGAACTTTAATGGTCTGTTATCAAACGCGCTGGGAAGTCTAAAGCCGTACTCTATTAGGGATTTTTTCCTGGTGTAATCGCCACCATACATTCCGTGCAGCTGTGGGATGGTGACATGTGACTCGTCAATTACAAGCAAATAATCGTCACCAAAAAAATCAATCAGACAAAATGCCTGCTCGCCTGGCTTTCTTCCATCAAAGTGTCGTGAATAGTTTTCAATTCCAGAACAATAACCAAGCTCTTCAATCATTTCCAGATCAAACTTGGTTCGCATTTCCAGTCTTTGTCGCTCAAGCTCCCTTAGCTCTGGTAGGCGGGACTTTAGCTCATCCCTGATTGACTTTACTGCCCTTGTCCTGACGTCATTTGCAACAAGATAGTGCTTGGCTGGAAATATCTTGATAGAGTTTACCTTGCGATTTTCTTTGAGCGAGACTGGATCCAAAATGGCTATTTTTTCCACCTCATCGCCAAACAGCGAAATCCTGATGATATCCTGAGAATATGCCGGGATGATGTCTATTGTATCGCCCTTGACTCTAAACGTGCCTGGCTCTATTGTGACGTCGTTGCGTTCGTATCTGGCGTTTACTAGGCGCTTGATTATCTCGGTTCGGCTAAACTCTGTACCTGTCTTTATTGTAGTTGCCATTTCTTCCCAGTCCTTTGGTGAGCCAAGAGAATAGATGCAAGACACTGTTGCAACAATGATTGTCGGCTCGCCAGATAGCAGCATGGCAGTTGCCTCGAGTCTTAGTTTTTCTATTTTTTCATTTATCTGCGTGTCCTTTTCGATATAAGTATCAGTTTGCACAATGTAGCTTTCTGGCTGGTAATAGTCATAGTATGATACAAAATAGCCGACATTGTTTTTTGGGAAAAACTGTTTTAGCTCAGAATATAATTGCGCTGCCAGTGTTTTATTATGAGAAATGACCAGAGTGTTCTTGCCAGTGCGTGCAATTACATTTGCAACAGTGAATGTCTTGCCAGAGCCTGTAACTCCAAGCAAAGTCTGGACCTTGTTTTGTAATACTCCCTGAACCAGTCTTTCAATTGCCTGCGGTTGATCTCCAGTTGGGGTGTAATCTGATGATAATTGGTATGATGTTTGCACTTGCAATAAATGCGGATCAAAATAATTCAAATTTAAAGGATGGGTGATTGTATTACCACTATGTAGTCTACTGATAATTCATACGTCTCTCTTTTAAGTAAATTTTTAAAATCGAGCTTTGGTTGCAAGGCTCATTTAACACGCACTTGGTAGGTCTGGCATGTGTGGTGTTTGTTGTAGCTGCAGCATTTTTGATATTTGATCTTGATGACAAGCTTTATCCTAAACAAAAGCAATACGCTGCAACCATTGACTATACTGATGATGCAAAAACCATCATTCCAGAACCAGACGTTCCAACAGTCTTGCCATCACAACAAACAATCGTTGCAAAAAAACCAGAGCTTTCCACCAGAATACAAGAGCCAAAATCACGCCTAAATGAGCTTGAAAACAAACAGTTCTCATTGAGCCTTGGCGGCGATGCGTACCTTGGGGGCTCTGGAGTGGTCAAAAAAGCAAGCCTAACACTAAAACTAGTGCCAGTCAAGGGGACAAATCTGAGTGAGTTTCAAGTACTGGATTCAAGACTATTACTTGACAGCTCTGGGGTTTCAATTTCTGGGACTGGCATGAGAATTGATGGCAATGACATGACAATTGGGTTTGTTTCTGATTCTGTTGGCAAATTTGAGATTCATGCAGTACTTGATGAATCAATCTTACATGATACAAACAACAAGCAGAGTGTAATGATGAAAAATCAGGACTTTTATCTAATCAAAAAAGAAACACCATATCGATTAAATCTAATTGGAACAATGAGCAGCTAACTACCACACTGGGTCTTTGACCATCTTTAGATCATCTGCTATTATCTCAAAGCCCATCATGTGGATGGTCTGTCTTGCAGTGGGGCTGTTCTTGTCTAGTATTTTTTTTGCCAGCTCAGTACGAGCTGATTTATCCATGTGCTGACCTATCTTGTATTTTCCACGAATAGTTCTTGGAATAATCTTGATTACTGCAACCTCATCTACCACGCCCATTTCTGGAGAGAGTTTTTCATATCTTCCCTCAGGCTGGTATTTTTCCATTAGTGAGTTTAGCGCCAGAACTTTTTCTTGTTTGTCATTTACTATGATTCCATCACCCTTTATGACAACGCTGATGTATAGTGTGTCTGCCTGTGATGCATCAGTTGGCGATGTAAAATATGATGGCAAAAATTCCACTTCTTTGTCTACCTCAAAGCCCACCTTTGGATTGGACTTGATGTTGTCTAGTTTCTCACCTCTTGTGTGCGAATGCATATAGATTGCGCCATTTACAAAGGCAAAATTCATTGGAATTATCTGCGGAAATCCGTCTTTGTCAAGTGATGCAATTCTTCCAACATGCTCTGAGTTGAGAAATTCTGCTATTTTTTCTTGGGATTTTATCTCCAGTCTGCCTAGTAACTGCACAAATACAACATGGAAATAATTCGTAATTAAATTACACTAAAACCACTGATTAGGTGAATGAGATGATTTGGAGTTTTAGAGTATGGCTTTTCTGGTTATGATTTGAAAGAATTAGGGTTAACTTGTCCTAAAAAAGACATTTTTTCGTATTTTGATCCCCAAACCTACTTTCAATTTAATTCCGAGTTTGATAAGATTATCGTAAATTCCATATTTCGCAAATAATCTTCTCAACAAAAAACTTCTGGTAAAATTGATAGAGGCATAAAGACCAGTGATTGTTATATTTGCAACCAGTGGATCCTCTTTAATCCAATCCGATGATAGTGGTAAAATGATTATTCCTACTACAAACATCATAGGATATCCGCCCAGTAAATTAGATAGGGCTTCAAATAGACTCTTTTTGTAAGAATCAATCTCTCTGGTCATGGGTTTACACCCATCATGTAACTTTCGTGCAATAGTGTGGTTGTTTTCATGAATTATCTGGAACTAACTAAATTATTTAATAGCATGTCAATAGTATGCATATTAAGAATACCATTATGGACAGAATTTCAAAATTACGTATTCATATTGCGCCTGTAGGATATGAAATTGACAGAGTTGTACATCCTGCCAAACAAGAAAAAGCAGATAGGGTTTGGTTGTTACTTCATGAAAACAAAAGTGATGATAAGTCAAGTCCATTCATTGCAAAAATTACAAACCATCTGGAAAAATCAGGAATTGAAGTAAAACAAGAGGATCATGACCGACGAGATTTATTTAAAATTATTCGAGCAATAAAAAATATTGTAGATCGAGAAAAAGGAAATGAAATTTATGTCAATTTGGCATCAGGTAGTAAAATTCAGGCAATAGGCACTATGATGGCATGTATGATGTTCAATGATAAGAAAAACATTCATCCCTTCTATGTGGAGGCTAAAAACTATCGAGGAGTTGATGCAAAACAACCCGTATCAACAGGAATAAAAGAGATTCAAGACGTTCCGCCATACTCAATAAAAATTCCTGACGAAAGATTAATTCGGGCATTAGAGATCATTAAAGAAAATAATGGTAAATTAACTAAAAAAGAAATGGCTCGAATTTCAGAGGAAAACAAAATAATTATAATTAATGCACAGGAGGAAAATCACTCCATGGCAAGATTTGCAAGTCTTGATAAAAATATAATTCAGCCGTTAGAGGAGCATTGGAAATTCATTAAAGTTGAAAAAATAGGAAGAAATCGATGGATAACACTTACTCAAGAAGGCAAAAACGCAATAGAGTTTTTACTGTGATGGTATTATGTGGCTGAACTCACAAAACACTAGATGATCTCTATGTTGTTCAAGGCTCAATAATGAGAGTCTTGCCACTTTTTACAAGGAAATAGTGCAACGGACATTCCAACTAATTCTCACACAAACGACTTGAAAAACAGATTAGCCAAACTACTGGTCAGGCGTAAAAGATAATCTTAAAGTTTTCAAGTATGGCTCTAGAATCTATGAAACAAAATTTTTCCCGCACAATTTACGCTTTATTTAAAACCGGTATTTCCACTAAAACAAAGCAGCGCATAACGTTAATCAGTAACTGATCTTGGCGTGGAGTTGAGCCAATTGCCAAAGTCGCCTGATCTTTCAGCTCATTTGAATCAATCTATCAAACCATACGTAAACGCAGATGTAGTAAAGCTCGCCGAGTCCTCACTAATTCCTAATGCATGCAAGCAAATGATCAAGATGAATATCGACGAAATCATTGTAATCGATAAAAATGACACTCCTATAGGCCTAGTAACGGATGAAGATGTTCTAAAGAAAACCTCAGAAGATCATATCAATCCTACAAAAACTGCATTGGGTGACATTATGACATTTCCTGTCATTACAATACAACAAAACAAGACTCTGTCTGATGCACTAGAAAAAATGCGACAGTTCAAAGTAAGAAAACTTGTCGTGTTGGATGAAAACAAAATTGTAGGTATGTTGTACAAAAACACCATCATCAACATGATGAAAAATCATCTTGCTTCAAAACATGAAAAACACTCGTCGTTTTGGGCTGTACTGTGGAATCTTGGTATTGTACTCCAATTCGCAGGCGTTCTCATGTTCATTCCAGCAATAATTTCCACAATTCTCTGGGAAACAGTTCCTGCTACTGGAATCTATCTAATGTCTACGTTATTGCTTGTAACTGGGTTTTTTATGAATACGTATGGCGAGCGTCATCCTCTAACGTTGAGGGGTGTAGCAGTTTTGGTTTTTGTGAGCTTTATGGCATTGGTACTGTTTGGAACAATACCGCATCTACTTGTTGTGCCATATGATTCTACAAAGCCGTTAGAACACTTTGTAAACAGCTTCTTTGAGAGCTCTGCTGGTTTTACAACTGGAGGTCTATCATTAATCACGGTACCAGAAGAATTGCCGCAGAGCTTTACTTTCTATAGAAGCTATACTCAGTTTGTAGGTGGACTGAGTTTTGTCTACCTTATAGTTACGACCTTTTTCCCAGAGCACAAATTACGTTCAATGCGTAGCTTCATCTCTGGCAAAATTCCACAACTAAGAGATCTGTTAATCACGATTACAATTTTGTTCTCTGTCTATATTGTGATTATTGCATTTGTGTTGTATTATCTGGGTGAGCGAAACCTCATTGACAACTTTGCAGTTGCAATGAGTGCTGTTTCGACTGGAGGATGGATTCCAAACTCACAAATCTTGACAGGATTGACAATCCCAGAATATGTGGTGATAATGTTTGGAATGATTCTTGGCGCACTACCATTTGGATTTCACTATGCATTTGTTAGAACCAAGTTCATGTCGTTTCACATAAGCAAAGAAGTTGGAGTATATTTTGCAATACTGGTTGTTGTATCTTTGGTCTTTTTGTTTTCAATGGATGCTAATCCTATTGATGCAATATTCAACATCGTTTCAGCCAGTACGACTACTGGATTTCAGACAATTAATTTACAAAATCTCAATCCTGTGGCCGGAATTATAATTACCATATCGATGCTTATTGGCGGTTGTGGCTTTTCGACGGCTGGTGGGCTAAAGGTATTCCGGCTAATTAGACTTGCAAGCATACGAAGTCTCTTAAAAAAACAATTAACACAATCAGACAAAAATGAACTGATTACGGCCGTTATACTTGCTATTTCATTCCCAATAATTCCATTGTTTGTTGCAGGTCATATGGGTTCCTTGGGATATGACTTTGAGGATTCTTACTTTGATGCAGTTTCAGCACTCACTACTACTGGTCTAGGTACAGGAACTGTGACTGTAAACCTTGACTCTTTTTCAATAATGATATTCTCATTTTTAATGATCTTGGGAAGAATTGAGATAATTTTGTTGCTTTACGTGATCGTACCAAAACTAATTCCGTGATTTGATTGGTTCTAAATATTAACACAAATTAGATCAATCGTTTACGAAATTATAAAATGAAATTGTCAACTGGGCTGTCTAGTGGGAATCTCGACATGAACCTCAGTGCCTTTACTTTCGCCCTGTGACTCTACCCAGATTCTGCCATGGTGATTCTCAATTATGCCTTTGCAGACAGCCAACCCGAGTCCAGTTCCACCATACTTGCGCTGTTGATTTGGCTGAATTTGATAAAACTTGACAAAAACATTTTCCAGTTTGTCTTTTGGTATGCCAACTCCATTATCTTTGATCAGTAATTTGGCAATATTCTGATCGCTTTTCAGGGAGATTTCAATTTTACCTGTTTTTTCACTTACAAAGTCAACTGCATTAAGAAGAACATTGTTGAGAACTTGTTTGATTCGTGATTCATCACATTCACATATGATCTCATTGGGCGACTCTAATGTCACACTGATTTCCTTTTTTTGAAATTCAGGACCAAGATCTGCAATTTCATTTTTGATAATCTCTGTTAGGTTGTGTGGATGAATGTCTAGTTTGAGTCTACCTAATTCTAGCTTGTTTGCATCTAGGAGATCTTGAATCATTTTATGCAACAAATGTACGTTGTTTTTTATTGATTGTAATCTCTTAACTTGCTGTTCATTTAGACTACCAAATACCTGTGTTAGTAATATCTCCACAAGTGATTGGATTGGAACTAGTGGATTTTTCAGATCATGTACAATCATTGTGACAAATTCGTCTTTGGATTTCTCAATCTTGTTTAGATCCTCATTCATTTTCTCCAACATGTCTGATTTCTCTTGAAGCTGAGCCTTCAGTAGGTTTGATCTTATCAATAGGATTGGTATGAGTATGGATAAAATGACTCCAACGCTAGTTATTGTGACTTGCTCAAAGATCTGCTCGCCAAAACCAGCATCCCACACGATGTACTTTAGATTGTAATTCTGTTTGATCTTGTGACCAAACAATGCGGTTTGATGCTCGATTGATATCGAGTCAAGTAGTTCATGCTCACTAAATTCTACCTCATGGGTGATTTCACCGTTGATCTTACCTATTTGATATAATCTGACATTGTTGTCTATTGGACTGAGAAGTACAATTTTGTAGTTTTCACTTGTAATTATCCCCTCTTGGATGAAATAATCAAATGGTATTGCTATGATGAGAAGAATTTCCTTATTGACTGGAAATTCTACTGCCATGACTTTTTTTCCATTAATGATTGTGGGATATGTGGAAAATGCATTCTCAAAGTCTTTACCGTTGTATTCTTTTATCGGAAAAGATTGTGTCACAGTCTTGCCGCTCAATGTAAATATGTTAACGATTTCCTGATTTTCTCCAAGCACCGCACTGATAAAATTATTAAATTCATCTGGTTCGACTAGCTGAGAGTTTGCATAAAATGCCACTACGCTTGATGCTATGGTTTCTATTCTTCCCTCTCTTCTAGAGATGGTGTTTTCAATCAAAGATTCAAATTTTTCCTTGTTGGATTCTCTTATCTCATTTTTATATTGCAAAAACTGATAAGAAATCACAAGAGTGGAACACAAGATCAGAATTCCAATAATGGCTGGAATTAGATATGTGGATGATGTTTTTCCTTTCAATGTATCTTGGAAATGTATCTGGAACATATTGTTTATGATATGGATATTCTTGCATGTCTCAAAATATGAAAATAAAAAATGAAAAAAGAGGCTACATGTCCATTCCGCCCATTCCACCCATTCCTGGTGGACCGGCAGGACCTGGAGCATGACTTGAGGATTTTGATGCTGCAATGACATCATCGATTCGCAGAATCATACATGCGGCCTCTGTTGCTGCATTCACCACTTGCTCTTTTACTGCAAGTGGTTCTATCACATTCTGGGACTCTAGGTCGGCAACTCTGGCGTTTGTTACATCAATTCCAAAAGTTGCTTTTCCAGATGTTGCTTTTGATCTGAGTTGGACCTGCGTATCTAGCGGATCCATTCCTGCGTTTTCGGCCAGAACCAATGGTATGGTCTCAAGCCCCTCTGCAAATTTTTGCACTGCTAACTGTGGTCGTCCTTCTAGCGAATTTGCCCACTCTCTTAGTTTTGCTGCTACTCTGGCTTCAGGAGCTCCTCCACCAACTAGGATGATTGGATATTCCACTACATCCTTTACTGCCATCAATGCGTCATGGATTGAGCGTTCTACTTCATCCACTACTCTTTGTGATCCACCTCTGGCTAAAATTGAGACTGCTTTTGGATTCTTGCATCCTTCGATGAAGACCCATTTGTCTGACTCGACTTGTCTTTCCTCTACTAGTCTTGCAGAGCCAAGATCTTTTTCTGTCAGCTCATTGATGTTGGTGACAATTCTTGCACCTGTCGCCTTTGAAAGCTTGGTCAGGTCGCTTTCCTTGATTCTCCTAACACCAAGAATGTTTGCCTTTGCAAGATAGTACTGGGCCATGTCGTCTATTCCCTTTTGACACAAGACTATGTTTGCCCCGGATGCTACTATCTTGTCTACAAGCTTTTTGAGCATCTTGTTTTCCTCGTCGATGTAGATCTGCATTTGATCTGGAGAGTTGATGTTGATTTTTGCATCAAACTCCGTTTTTTCTATTTCAAGTGGTGCATTAAGTAATGCAATCTTTGCATTCTCTACGTGTTTTGGCATTCCACCATGTACTACCTCCTTATCCAAAACTATTCCATGGATAAGCTGGGTGTTCTTAATTGAGGAACTGCCCTTCTTTTCAAGTTTGACATTGTCAATGTCAACTTTGTACGTATCACCCACTTTTTCTACTACTGACAAGATTGCATCGACTATGATGTCTGCCAGCTCATCAGAATTTGATGATACCAGCTTTGATGACAGTGTAGTCACTGCAATTTTTTTGAGCAGTTTCTTGTCAAGTGGATCAACTTTGATGCCGATTTGTCGTAGCTCGGCAATGGCTTTCTCGGATGCTTTTTTGAAGCCATCTACAACAACTGTAGGATGTACGTTTTTACCTATGAGCTCTTCTGCCTTTTCTAGCAGAGCTCCTGCAAGAACTACTGTCGAGGTTGTGCCATCTCCGACCTCCGTATCTGTTGCCTTGCTTATCTCAACCATCATCTTGGCAGCTGGATGCTGCACATCGATTTCCTTGAGGATGGTTGCGCCATCATTTGTGATGGTTACGTCTCCTAGTGTGTCAACTAGCATTTTGTCCATTCCTCGTGGACCAAGGCTAGTGCGGACTAGCTCACCTATCAGTTTTGCAGCGCTGATGTTATTTTTTTGGGCATCATTACCCTTTGTTTGTGTAGTTCCTTCCTTGAGAAGAACTATTTGTGGTGTTGTCATAAAATCACCAGTGTCGTCATTAGGTAAAATTATTTATAAATTTTTGTAAGAAAATATTGAATATGTAATTTTATCATTTTAAACACAGAAAAAATTAAATAATGTAATATCTATTACATACCTCAAGTGATCAAATATGTGGTTTGATAACCAACTCGACAAAACATTTCGAAGTTTGTCAGACCGATTTTTTAACATGGATGACGACTTTGAATTCCCAAGATATGTGTCCAATATGCCGTATTTCTATGGTTATACAATGACTGTAGGAAATGACGGGAGACCTCTTGTCAAGCAGTATGGAACTCCAATTCCTGGCTTGGCAACCTCTGATGTGCGAGAGCCATTCATTGATGAGGTAGTTGACAAAAGCAGCAATACCCTCAAACTTGTGGCCGAAATGCCAGGAGTTGAGAAAAAAGATATCAAAGTAACCATCGAGGACAAGTACGCAAAAATAAGTGCAGAACATGGAGCGCGAAAATATCAGACACAAGTGCCTCTCAAATACAAAGTAGATGAAAATTCCACCAAAGCAACATATGCCAATGGCATACTCGAAGTCTCTTTTCGACTAGTCGAGCAAAAGCCAAAGGGAAAATCCATCACAATAGATTAGGTGAGACATATGCTTGATGCACCAAAACTGCCTCAAAACCTAATTTCAAAAATCCAACAAAGCGTAAGGTGGTTTCAAAATGCCAGACGAAAGTTGTAGAAAATGCGGTGGAGAATTACGTATCAACAGATGCAGAGAATGCAGGTTCCCAACTGAGAGAATTTGCAAATGCTGCCAAAACATGATCCGCTACGTGTATCACTATTGCACACGCAACATAGCTTCAATGCCATACACCTGTGTGGCGAATGCATAGTGTTTCCCCTATCTCCAGCTATGCGTTCGCCATTTTTTGTTTTTTCTAATTTTTCAAATATGTGGTATTTAATATGACAATGAGGGATTGGACGCGAGTCACAATTGCAATGAATATTGAACTAAACAAGCGCTTAAAAGAGAAACAATACCAAATGATGAAAGATCATAACAACATAAGTTTTTCAGGACTTGTGAATCGTATTCTTGAAGAAGGACTAAAACACACCGTGAGTCAAGGTGACTCGACTTCTATGGTAAAGTGATCTTAGCAATCAAATTTGTCATTATTGGTATGTGTATTGCTAACCATTGAATACTTGGGGGAATTACTCACCCCAAGTTTGGTACAGGTATGGTTTAGGGTCCATGTGCCCTAATAGTATGATGTGTAGTTTTTTGCAATAAAACAATTACGTATGAATTATCAGTGTACCTTAGGAATATGACCATTCGTATATGGAAAAGGCAAGACCTTCCTCTTTTTCAGATTCTACCATCTTTTTCTCAAAGACTATCTTGTACACTATTGAATCATCCTTTATGATGTCCATTCCCTTTTCTGATTCCTTGCCTGAAGACATTTCAGTTGATAAAACTGCAAGCAAGACATTGGATAGCGAATCAAGGTCTTTTTTTGCATGTGTCGAATCTTTTTGTAGATAAAATGTGACATTTACCCAAAGCGGTTTTCCATCACAGCGCTTTTTGACATTGTCGATATTTTTGCCAAGCTTTGTCTCTATTGCCTCTTTGATCTTTTTTTTGTCTTCTTTGACATTTTTGCCTGCAGTGGCCGGAACAAATCCTCTTACCTGTATGTTTTGCAGCAAAATATCACCTTTCATGATGTGATGTGTTTCAAGTTGTAATTTAAGCTAGGACTGCAAATAAAATCTGATTGAAAAGCTTGTACTTTTGAATTCATTCAAATTTGATGGTACGATGGCCAAAATGCGCAATGGTCTCATTTGCACCATCAAGTAACTTGTCCAGGCCCAGCACCTTGTCGCGATTCTCTGCAATGTTTGTCTTTAGCACATTGAGGTAGTGGATGTTTTGCTTGAGTAGTTTACTGCGCTTTGTTCTGGATAACTGTGACTCTTTTATGACTTTGAGGTTTGCAGAAATCTCGCACAGTTTTATGAGCACTGCCTCCCACGGTGCTGCCTTTAGCTGCTCTACATATGCCTCCTCTTGGCGTTTTTTTGGCAGGCTATGGTCGCGTGATATTGCAGTTGACATTACTGCCACCTCGCGCCCAAACCGCTCAAATAATTCATCAAAGCTTGCTCTAGTCTGGGATAGTATTGCAGAGCAGAGAATCTGCTCGTGAGATATGCCAATTGACTTTAGTCTAAAGACTACGCCCATACAAAATGCAATGTCTGCGTTTTTGCCGCGAGCATAGACCTCACACTCTTCAAGTGTTGCCATTATATCAAAAAATTATCGTGTATTGCCTTTTAGGTGTGGCATTACTTTGGATGCAAACTTGTCAATGGATCCAAAATAGTTAGAGCCCCAGAATCGAATCACAAAGTGGTTGACACCGGCCTTCATGAATCGCTCAAACACTGGTATTACATCGTCTGGTGTTCCTACTGCAACAGATGATCTTGCAACTGGGTCTGGAATTGTGGTTGCACCCTCCCTCATCTTTACTATCCAGTCCTGGTTTGACATGGAATATTCTGTAAAGTATTTCTTGAAATCAAATCCTTCAATTTCTTTTAGCTTGTGAACTCGCAGGACCTCTGGCTTGAATAGTGATACCTTGACTGCCTCTTTCATCTTTGCCCATGATTCTTCTGCATCTTCTGAAAAGTACACATCAATATCAAGTGCATATTGGAAGTTCTCTTGCTCTTCTTTTGTGCGGTTGTTTTCTTTCATTGATTTTTTAATTGTCGCTGCATGGTCTTCAAATAATTCTGGTGTGTATCCTATTGGCAGCCATCCATCACCGTATTTTCCTGTCATCTGCAAGGTGCGCTGTCCACCAGCTGCCATGTATGTTGGTGGATGTGGCTTGCGAATTGGTTTTGCCTGAAGGCATGCATCTGTTAACTGGTAATATTTTCCCTTGAAGCTAACCGTGTGCTCTGGGGATGATTCGTATAGCAATTTGATCACTTGGAGCTGCTCTTCCCACTTTGAAACTGGATTATCAAATGGAATGTTGAATTCTTTGAGGTTTTGTGCCTCGCCTGCGCCAATGCCCAGTGTCCCCCTACCTTTTGAGATTCTATCCAGTGTTATTGCAGCCAGTGCAATATTTGATGGATGTCGTCGTATTGCATCCGTGACACAGGTTCCTAGCTCTACGTTTTGCGTGGTTGCCGCAATTGCAGATAGCATGACCCATGGGTCTAGCACAGTTGCCTTTGTCCACTGGGGAACATTGGAATGGTCCATGTACCAAATGGAATCATAGCCTACCCTGTCTGCTAAAAGACAGGCAGTCAAAATCTGATCTTCTGAGAATCCTGCTCTTGCAACGTTTAGACCGTTTTGAATTCCAAACTTTAGCATCTTTTTTTGGGATCGGGTCTGCGGTATTTAAGTTTAGTAAAATTTGCGAAAATCGTGACTGTGTCTAAAACAGAAAATGAAAATTTTACAGCTTGCCATCAACAATGTCTTGGAGACACTTGATGACATCTTGCTTTGTCACTGGTAGTGGGTTTGGGTCTAGGTGACCCCTGTCAGTCATTACTAAATCTGCTGCTTGGTCTAGTGGTGCCTTGAGTGACATTCTATCGAATTTGAGCTTTTCAATTACTTGCTTGAACTGCTCGTAAAAGACTGACTTGTTGAACTTGTGTGCAACTGTGGTGCATGATGATAAAGAGTATCCATGTGCCACGCCTTCATTTGAGAACACGTATGATAATGCATGTCCTAATGTTGTGGAACAGTTGCCAAATCCGATTCCTGATAACATGGAACCGTATGGATAGTTTTCTGGTTTATCGTTAATGATTGCATCGTAGAGAACCTCAAAGGCCTGCTTGCACATTGTTCTTGTGAATTCGTTGCCAAGCTTAGAGTCATACCCTTCAGTTGCTTGCGCACATGCATCACAGACAGAGTTTTTGACTATTTGCTCTGGTGTACCGTCCATGAAATATGCATCAACTACTGCCCTGTCTGCCAAAAATCTGTCTTCGCGCAATAGTTTCTTTTTTCCGTCAAATTTTAAAACACAATACGTGGTCATCTCAGCTCCCGTTCCAAACGTTGTTGGGATGAGAATTTTTTCTAGCTTCATCTCTGCTGCAGAATATTTTGCGACATCCAGTGAGCTACCACCGCCTAGTCCTATCACACATGATGGGTTCTTTGGTTTGAATTCTGAAATTACTGCTTGAACTGTTTCAATTGATGGCTCTGGCTCTACTTTGTCATACAACATGTAGTCCTTGATGCCCATTCTGCCAAGCCACTTTGCAGATATTGCTGGTGGTGCAGTTGTAATCACTAGGGCGTTTTTTGGATATTCTGCTTGGGATAATGCGTCTTTACCGAAATTAATTATCTTTGGAATCTTTACTGTGTGCACATTTTGGTATCTCTATTTTGGATACTTATACCTTACAGGAAGAAATGACTTCGCCAATAATTCTTGATGCCAAATGAGATGTCACGTCGTTTAGATCGTGTGCTGGGCAGACCTCCATGATATCAAACCCTATGATTCCTTTTTGCACTATTTTCTTTAGTGCAAATGTTGCGTCCTGGGACTGCATTCCTATTGGAACTGGGACTGATACACCCGGGGCAAAAGACGGATCAAGACAATCCATGTCAAATGACACGTAGACATTGTCCTTTACTGTATCCAAAATGGTCTTTGTTATGGATTTGATGCCTGATTCTATGACATCAAATGGTGTGATGACTTGGAGCTTGTGCTTTTTGATGTTCTCAAGCTCTTCTTGCTCCGGGCTCCGAATGCCTATTTGCAGGCTGGATTTTACATCGATATAATCAAGCGAGTCTGTAATGACAGAGCCGTAATAGTTTCTGGTATGGGATACAAAGTCCGGATGTGCATCAAAGTATACCAGAGAAATTTTGCCGTGTTTTTTTGCCATTGCCTTCAAAAGCGGCGTGGTATTGGAATGGTCCCCACCAATAGATATTGGCAGCTTTGAGGAGCCAAGAATTTTATCAAATGTTTGCGGAATCTGCCGTTTTTTGATGTTTCCAAAATCATGTACTCGTGCCTTTCCGATTCCCTGCGTTGGGTGTGCAAGGCATGTAAAGTTTTTTTCAACATAGATATCGTTTGCAATTGATATTTTTCTGATGTGGTTTGGCGCCTTTGATGCTCCTGCAAAAATTGCATGAGAGCCGGATTCGTCTGGTATGCCAACTACAACAACATCTGAATCATCAAAAGATGAATTTGCCCAACAAATCTGTGTTTTTTTATCCAATTTGAGAGTAGCATGGCTTTTGGACAAAGAGCAGATAACTCTTTCTACTATTTTTGTCTGTAATGGTGCTAATCTAATAAGGAAGGATCAGCACAGTATCCCATTGGGCAGATCTGATGCAATGAAAATAATACGTGCAGGCCTTGACTCTGCATTGCCTTCAAAGTTTGTCGGCAAATTTATAAAAAAAGATCTTTTGATTTGCGATTCAAAATCGTACAGGCCTTCAAGATATGGCAAGGTCTGGCTTGTTGCAATGGGCAAGGCAGCTGACACCATGGCAAAATCAGTACATCGTATAATACACGCAGATGGTGGAATCATTGTAATTCCAAAAAACTATGATTCTGTATTTTATAATAAAAAATTTCAAATCATAAGGGCGGGTCACCCAACGCCAAATCGAAACTCTGCTGTAGCAGCAAAGAAAATAATCACACTGCTCCAAAATGCCGGGCAAAATGACTTGGTGGTGTTTCTTGTTTCAGGTGGTGCATCTGCACTTGTTTGCGCCCCATATGGCATATCGCTGAGCCAGAAAATCAAAGTGAATGATGCCTTGATTGGCTCTGGGGCATCGATTTCTGAGATTAATGCCATCCGCAAGCATCTTTCTGGAATAAAGGGCGGCAAAATTCTGGACCATTTGAGATGTGATGCAATATCGTATGTAATGTCTGATGTTGTGAGTAATGATCTGGGCTCTATTGGCTCTGGCATCACATATTATGATAAATCCACGTTTTCTGACTGTCTGAAAATATTATCAAAATACGGCCTTGGCAAAAAAATCCCAAAATCTGCCCTGAGATTATTGCAGAATGGTGCGCAAGGCAAAATTGACGAGACTCCAAAAAGGCCAAAAATTCCAAACCAAATCATTGCGACAAATTCGGACTGTCTTGGTGTGATGGTAAAAAAAGCAAAAAGCCTTGGCTATTCCACATCCATATGCCAAAGAGTTGAAGGCGATGTCGGATTGGCTGCAGCAAAAATTCTGAGAAAACACAAGACTGGGAAAAAATCCTGTCTAGTGTTTGGCGGGGAGACCACTGTAGTAGTGCATGGGAATGGTAAGGGTGGCAGAAACCAAGAGCTTGTCCTGAACATGGTATCAAAATTAAAACAAGACTGTGTTGTCGGATCAGTTGGCACTGATGGAATTGATGGCAACACAAAACACGCAGGTGCCATCTTTGATCACAAGGTGGATGATGATGTCATTATATCATATTTGAAAAACAATGACTCTAATTCATTTTTTAAAAAGTTTGGCGGACTGGTCATGACTGGTCCCACCCACACCAATCTGCTGGATATTGGATTGGTCTTATCATAGCATTTTTGTAGAAATGTTTTGTTCGGGATTTATTTTCTCATACTGGTATACTAGTGAGCGCTGTGATGCAAGCTGGTTGATGAATCCTTTTTTGCCTTCAATTAGCTTGTCATCTGATGTTTGGTTCGTTGATAGGTGCTTTATCATCTCGTCCGAGTCGAGCTGAATTTTTATCGTATCGCCATTTTTTACTATAAACACACCGATACTCCAAAAAATCCCGACGTGCAGTGCGATGTATTTTGATTGCAGATCACTTACCCTGTCAATGTAAATGTCTGCATGATCTCGAAATTGATCAACAACATTTTCATCTGTCTTGATGCTCCAGCAAATTCGTTTTGGATTTCCATCAGAAAACAATGTGTGAAACAAAGTCAATCAAAAAGGCGCTCTTTGTCTATATAATTTGAATTCAAGTCTGAATAATCAATCATAAAACTAATCCATAATGCAAAAGTCCTTTGTGTTCTTTACAAGGATGGTTGATGAGCTAGTACAATTCTCTGATACTGATCCTGAACTAGCAGAGGGAATCAAATGGCTTGATGCACAAGCGCAACAGAAAGGAATCACATTTTATGAAATGGTGTTCCAAGTTTTGTACAAGCATGACATAACAAACCGTGCACAAACATGGCTAAACACTAGAAACTAAATCTCAGATGCTTTTTTGAATTCTACTCTGTGTTTTCCTGGAATGATCTTTGTCCTTGGTTCTATTTTCGGCTTTGATTTCTTTTTTGGTTTTGCAGGTGATCTTTTCTTTTTCGGCTTGCCGTAATCAGTCCACTTTATCCAGACCATGATGTATGATATGGGATTTTCGAGTAATTATTCTCTAAGATCGATTGACTTGTACTCGCACCCTTGCGGTCCGCAATACTTGCCAACATATACTGCCTTTGGTCTGTACAGTGCAGGCTTTGGTGCAGCTCGTGCAAACTTTTCCTCAATTACATGCGCAGTCCATCCGGCAACTCGCGATATTGCAAAGATTGGGGTGTTGAGATCCGGTGGAATCTTTAACATATAGTATAGCGATGCGGAATACAGGTCCACGTTTGGATAAATGTCAATTCCTTTTTGCTTTTTCATCTCGTGGATGGTTGCCTCCTCTACTGCCTGTGTGATATCAAACCATGGTGCACCTGTCTTTTTTGCCAATTTTCTTGATAGCTCTTTGAGAACCTGGGCTCTTGGGTCGTATGTTCTGTATACTGCATGACCCATACCCATTATCTTCTCGCCTTTTGTGATCCTCTCTTTGACCCAAGCCTCTGCATTTTCTGCTGATTTTATCTCAAATAACATCTTCATTACCTCATAGTTTGCACCTCCGTGGAGTGGGCCTGATAATGCGCCAATTGCGGCACTGACTGCTGAATACATGTGAGCGCCAGTTGATGCCACCTCGCGAGCAGCAAATGTTGATGCATTAAACGTATGATCTGCATGCAGCATTAGGCAAATATCAAAAATTCGCTCAGTCTCGGCGTCTGCTTTTTCACCGACTAGCATGTTTAGGAAATTTCCTGCATGTGATAGTCTTGGGTCTGGGTCCACAATGTCCTTTCCGGTTCGAACTCTCTCCCAGCTTGCAACTATGGTAGGTGTTTTTGAAATCAAAGAGATGGCACTTTGGTAGTTGATCTCCTCGTCGTTTGCACCCTTGTCGTCATAATATCCTGATAATGCCACTACAAAGGCCTGCATCATCACCATCGGATCTGCATTTTTCTTCCAGTTTCTCATGTTTGATTGCATTTGTCGCGGCATGTCGCGCGCATCAATGAGTCTTTGTTTGAACTCGTCTAGCTCTGACCTTGTTGGGAGCTTGTCGTTGAGCAGCAGGTACGTAGTCTCTTCAAATGTAGAGTTTTTTGTTAAATCTAAAATGTCATATCCTCGATAGATTAGCTTGCCATGCTCTCCGTCAATGTCGGAGATCTTGGTGTCAGCTACCTCTATGTTTCGTAGACCTATGTTTTTTGTCTCCAATTTGGCCTTTCTGCCCAAAATTTGCCTATTAAGTTTATGCAGATTATGATAACTTGTTTAGATTTGTGCTGTATTGTAGTCCATGTCATTCAATTCAAGTCGTAAAATTAGTCGTCTTTTGCAGAAGAGTAAAAAACATCGCAAACCAGAGTCATCCTGATGGGGAACTTCCCAATAGAATTGTTTTGGGAGCTGGCAAGTGAGATCCGTTGCTCAATTCTACTTGAATTACAACATCAGAACCTAAAGCCCACAATTCTTGCTAAAAAGATAGGACAGACCATCCAAGAAACACATAGACAGTGTGGAAGATTGGAAAAAACTCATCTCATAAAGCGACAGGCAAGAGGAGAGATGTCACTTACTCCTTTGGGTGGATTGGTATTGGATCAGTTTTCATATTTTGAATTTCTCCTCAAGAACAAAAAATATTTTGATACGCACAATACTGGCAGCCTGCCAATTCAATTTGTACAGCGGCTTGGCGCCTTGGAAGGCTGTGAATTACTAGAAGGAACGTTTGCCATAATGGAGAGATGGAAGAAAATATCCAAAGAAGCCAAAAAATATCTGAAATTCATCTCAGTTCAAGTTGCACTAGATGTTTTCAGATTAGGTGTTGCATCAGCACAAAAAGGAACCATTGTGTCTCTAGTGCACGGCAAGAATACAATCTATCCAAAAGGCAGTAAAAAAGAACTTGTAGATCATATCGTGCAGAATTTGATAGAAAAACAGAACTATCAAAGAAAGATGGTTGATTCAATAGATGTTGTAGTGGTGTTTAATGAAAAGCAGGGAACCGTGGTTTTCCCGGATTTGAATGGAAAAACAGACGTGAATTACACGTTTGCAGGAAATGACCCTGGATTCTTGGATTGGTGTAATGACTATTTTGACTGGATGTGGAAAAAGGCCGGAAGGTGGGATATCTCCAAAATGCGTGAGGTCTAGCCGAGTTCATTTTTTACAATCTTTGCATATTTGATAGTTTTATCAAGATCCCAACCGTCAACTCCAAAATCAAATGACATGAAAAGCTCAGTCACTCCAATCTCTCTGATTTTTTTAATATCTGATATGACATCTTGTATTGTTCCATGAAACGGCCTTCTGTTCTTTTCATTGATGTTATCTATACTGATTATTATCAAGGTTGGAAGTTCTACTGCGTTTGGATCTTTTCCTGATTTTTTGATGGCTTCTTTTAGTGCATGAATATTTTTTGCAAAATCATCTATTGTCGGTAATGGTATTCCAAGCCATCCATTTGCTTTAGCTCTTGCTATTCTATCAAACGTGTTTCCGTTGAATCCTGCCAAATAGATTGGAGGGTGAGGTTTTTGAATTGGTTTTGGGCCAATCTTGGATTTTGGAATGGAGAAAAACTGGCCATGATGTTCTGTGATATCATCGGTCCAGATTTTTTTTATGACCTCAAGTGTCTCATCTGCTCTCTTGCCGCGACTTTTGAATGGGACGCCCACTGCCTGAAACTCGTCCTTTGAATGCCCCAGTGCTAGTCCTACAAGCAATCGCCCATTTGATAGGACATCAAGGGTAGCCAGTCTTTTTGCAAGTATGGTGGGATTTTGATATAGCATGTCAATTGCCCCAGTCCCGAGCCTGATTCTTTTTGTTATTCCGGCAACAAATGTCAATGTCTCGATTGGATCAAGGGATTTTTGATACACTGTTGGAAAACTTCCGTCTGGTGTTGGTGGGTATTTTGTCTGCGGATTTATTGGCCAAAGCTGTCGTTCTATGACCCATACTGAATCAAATCCTTCATCTTCTGCAAATCGTGCCAACCTTGAGACGTTTTCTGGCGTCCCAAGATCCCCAAATTGTGGTAATCCTAGTCCTAGTTTCATTATACCACCCTGATGATAACTTGGAATGCCTGGTTGCGTTGCTTTACAATCTTTGTCCTTAATGCCTGAATTTGATTTCTCATGAAATCTCTGATTGGTCTTTTGTGATAAGAAATACTCTCATAATTTTAGTAAATTTAGCAAAAAATGCGAAAAAAGACTCACTCATGTTTTAATGCAGAGAAAATCACTGTGTTGTTTTACCTAGATTTGTATTTTGATTTTACATTTGTAATGTATGGATTTTATATTTCAGATGAGTTGACTTTACAATTGTAAAGTTGCCTATTTTTGTATCTGGTGTTTTTTATCATATCCATGAGTACAAGTCTGAATGCAAATCCAGCCCGGACCAACAGATTACACGAGATAACCTATTGGGGGATTCGAGCCTCAGTTGGCGTCATATTCATTGCATATGGTTTGCAAAAATTTGATCCTATTTGGCGAGATCATTTGATAGGTTTTGGACTGCCACCAGAGCTACAAATTCCAATTGCCTTGGCTGAAA
This sequence comes from uncultured Candidatus Nitrosotenuis sp., assembly GCA_964616415.1. GTDB lineage: Archaea > Thermoproteota > Nitrososphaeria > Nitrososphaerales > Nitrosopumilaceae > Nitrosotenuis. Next base: position 217,050 of record CAZTUP010000002.1, read on the forward strand.
CCATTGGGGGAATAGCATTGATTGTGGGTGTGCTGACCAGAATAACTGGCGCAATATTTGGCATAATTCTAGTCGATGCGATATTTCACATTAGATGGGAAAATGGCTTTTTCATAGCAAAAGGGGGCTGGGACTATGATTTGGCACTGCTTGCAATGGTGCTATTTGTTATAGTATCTGGCGCAGGAAATATCTCAATTTGGTCTAGATTGAAGAAGGTTCCAAGATTTCTTCAATAATCTTCATCTTGTTTTTTATTTTCCATGTTTTAACAGTAAATACCGCTTAATCATACAGATCTGATAATGTCTCAGAACCAAAGAGCTGTTTCACTGTTTTTGGTTTTTTATCTTTGAAAATCGTTTTGGCATCAAACATCATGGAAAATTCACCCAACTTGACAATGATTGGTTCTAAAGCCTTTCCCTTCTCAGTTAAAATGTATTCCACCTCGGGAGGCCTCGTCTTTGTGACTTTTCTTTCAATAATTCCAAATTCTTCTAATTCCTTTAGCCGAATGGATAATGTCTTTGTGTTTATTCCTTCAATAGATTTCAAGAACTGACTAAACTTGTTTTGTTTTAGAAACAAGATGTTTCGTATTATATGCAATGCAAATTTTTGCCCAAATATCTTCAAGCTGTTATCAATTGGGCAACATTTCATATCCCATCTGTCTAGATGTTCTTGTAATTCTATCATATTGTCTACTTGTTACTATTTGGTTACAACTTTCTTTTATACTTACCTTTTTACAGTATATGTATGATAGTAAGTAGCTCTACAGGAAACTCAAATACATCTATGAGTGCAAAAAGAATCTTTTCATCTGATAAAATAAGAGCAATCTGTATTGAAGAAGGTGCAGATGATGTAGGTTTTGTTGAAGTTGCCAGGCCCGCATTAGGAAATGTAAGAAAAGAAGTAGAAGCGCTGTATCCAAAAACAAAAACAATAATCTCATTTTGCAAAAGAAATAATCCTGAAAACATACAGAGCATATCGAGGCCTCTGGCAAATGAGGAATTTCACAAGACCTATGATGATCTCTCTATAATCGCTCGCAAAATAATACGACGATTAAATGAAGATGGAATACGCGGAGTTTCATGCCATCCAACATTCCCGATGGACATGAATGTCTGGGCAGGCAAAATTTGGCAAATCAGTCACAAGCCAATTGCGGAACAGGCAGGAATTGGCAAAACTGGCATAAATCGAATGATCCTGCATCCGAAATTTGGCACCTTTATTCTACTTGATTCAATTTTAATCGATGCTGAAGTCGACAAGTATGGTACACCGTTAGACTATGATCCATGTGTTAGCTGCATGTTATGTGTATCTGCCTGCCCTGTTGGGGCACTGGATGCAAAAAAAGGACTAGACTTTAATGCATGCATGACTCATAATTACCGCGATTTCATGGGCGGTTTTGAAGACTGGGTTGAAAATATAGTGTCATCAAATACCGTAGAGGAATTTAGAAAAAAATCTGGTGATGATGAAAATATTTCTCGATGGCAATCGTTGTCATTTGGACCTCAGTATAAGGCGGCATACTGTATTTCGGTTTGTCCTGCAGGTGATGATTTGTATGGAATTTACAAAAGTGATCGAAAAGGATGGAACGAACAAATTGTCAAGCCATTAAAAAACAAAAAAGAACCAGTTTATGTCGGCAAGGACACATCTGCAGAGGAGCATGCAAGACGTAATCCGAACAAGGAAATCCGATATGTTAGAAACATATTGCGACCGAATTCTGCATTCAGCTTTCTTACTGGGGCCCGAGTGGCATTTGAAAGAAAACACGCAGATGGTGTAAACCTAATAGTGCACTTTGATTTTCACGGACGTGAATCGGAGCAAGCGACTGTTCTGATAAAGGACGGACTAATTGATGTCAAGGAAAAATTTGTTGAAAAACCAGATCTTGTAGTAACTGTAGATGTGGACGCTTGGCTCAAAATTGTAAATCGTGAAATTGATGAAAGTGCAATAAATGGAATTTTTGCATCCGGTAAGATAAAAGTAAAGGGAAATCTCGCAGATTTGGTAAAATTTCAAAACTGTTTTGTGTAATGAGCGTTTTTTTTATATTGCACTCTAGTATGCTATGGCGTACTGTGAGACAAAGTATGGTCAAACTCTCCAAAAAGATCAAAAATGATCCAAGAAAACAAACGAACAAAAACATTGAGGATGGTGTTGCAGATATCAAAGCCGGACGTGTCTGTGCATCAGTACAAGTCAAAAAGAAATTAGGACTGCAATAGGTGGTCTGGCAAGTCAGAGGTATCATCGCACTTTTTGCTAGCTTGTGATTTGGGGGACAAAATCATGACTCGTTATTTTTGTGCAGAAATTTAGCATTTGGTCTAAACTCGCAAAGCTGTTTGCTATAGGTGGATTTTTCAGTATTTCTTATGAGCCAAATCGAGCGTGACTTTATGCGCCAAGTAGATGAGATAGTGCTATCTGCATCACCTGAGGTGCTGGCAAAACTGGCGCAAATTGATCAAAAGGCGCAACTGTCTGGCCAAACATTTTACGACGTTTACTCTGCACTCTCTGATGAGGACAAGAGACAAATCATAATTTTGAAAAAAGACTGATTTTTGATTTAAATTAGGACACAAAAAATCCAAGCCGTGGCTGCTGCAAAAAAGACAAAATCAATCAAAAAAACCAAAGTTTTGTGTCTGTCCCATATGGAGGATGCAGACGGAATCAGCTCAGCCGCTCTGGTTCGCGAGGCATTTGGTGGGGACACCATACTAGTTGACTATCCTGGACTGATGCCAGCAGTTGAATCATTATTAAATGATGAAAAACTCAAAACACTGTTCATCTGTGATCTTGGCCTTGCAAAAAACAACCAAGACAAGTTTGTAGATGTCTTGTCTGCACTGCGAAAGAAAAAGGTCGCAGTCACATACATTGATCATCATGACATTGATCCGGAAATTATCAAAAAACTAGAAAAAGCCAAAGTCAAAATTTATCATGATATCAACGAATGCACCACAGTCCAAGTGTATGATGCATACAAGAAAAAACTCTCAGACCATTCAACATTTGTTGCCACATGCGCTGCCATCACCGATTACATGGAGGACAGACCAAAGGGCGCAAAACTACTTCAAATCTATGACAGACAATTCGCATTAATTTCTGCAACTGTTCTTACTTACAATATTGTCGGGCACCAAAAAGACCCGGACTATTTGCTGTATCTAGTTGAAATGCTATCTGAATCAAAATATCCGCACGAGATTCCAAACTCGTTCGAGTTTGCTCAAATCCAGGTTGGAAAGCTTGCAGAAATGATTGCCAAGGTCAAAAAGTCGCTAAAAACAATGAAGAATCTTGGATACATGGAAATCATGGATGCTGGCGCATCTGGCGCAGTCAACTTTGTTCTTGGACTATCAGGAAAAGACGTCGGCGTTGCATACAAGGAGCGAGTGGACCACGGAATCTACGCCGTCTCAATTAGGGGCTCCAAGGAATGCAAGATTCATCTTGGAAGAATGGTAAATTCTCTGGCTGCCGAATTTGGCGGCTCTGGCGGCGGACACGACAAGGCATGCGGCGCTGTAATTCCAAAAGACAAGATAACTGCCTTTGTCAAGGAATTCAATTCAAGATTAAACCAGAAATAATCTAGGCTGCAAACTCTACTATCATATCAATTTCTACAGTAGAGTTTAGCGGAAGGCTGGACACTCCGACTGCTATTCTGGAATGCTTGCCTTTTTCCCCAAAAATCTCAAAGAACAGATCAGATGCGGCATTGATTATCTTTGGTTGCTCTGAGAAATCCGGAGCACAATTCACAAATCCTGATACGCGAATGATTTTTGTAATTCTATCAAGGCTGCCAAGATTTGCCTTTAGCTGTGCCAAAAGATTAATCGCGCAAATCTTTGCAGCACTCTGGGCATCCTCAATTGATTTTTCTGTTGGGACCTTTCCTGTGTGGATTACCTTGCCGTCCTGCATTGGAATTTGGCCTGAGACAAATGCCAAATTTCCAGTAATTACAACTGGAATGTAAGAGCCAGCTGGTTTTGGAGGTGTTGGCAGTGTGATGTTTAGCTGTTTTAGCTTGTCCTCTATCATACCATGATACAAATCTGATCTGTTATTATTTTTTGATGATCAAATGATACACAAGGCTTGTCAATTTAATACTGAATAATGGTGCACAAAAATTCATTACCAGAGTTTAAATCGACTCTGCCGACTGCATAAAAAATCAATGAATTTCAAAATCGTTTCAATAATTGCATTACTTGCATTCTCAATTCCTGCGGCATTTGCACAAGAAGACATGCTACGGGGAATCTATGCACCAACTAGCGATGCGCTAAGCGCATTTGCAGTGAGTGTGGCAAACAGCATCCCAAAAGTCATTGCCGCCGTAATATTGCTAATAATTGGATTTGTTGCAGGCAAAATCGTAGGCAGAGTTGTCTCTAGGGCTGCAAAAAACATTTTGCAAAAAACCCGCCAGCAAGTCGAAAACTCACAAATCATGGAAGGAATGCCAGAGAAATTTGACTCGGTTCGATTAATTTCTGCAACCATACGTTGGTTTGTTTATCTGTTCTTTATTGTGGCAGCAGTCAATGCCATGCAATTTGAGCAACTCACATCTGCGCTGACCAATCTGTGGTTGTGGGTTCCAAATCTTTTGGCCTTTGTACTAATTATCGTGATTGGCTCTATTGTGGTTAATTTTGTCAGCAAGTGGGTTGAACACCAGTTATTGGAGCACCACATCGGCGGACCAAAACCAATCACTACAATAGTCAAGGCTGTGATTTATGGTATCGTCTTTGCAATAGGATTTACACAGCTAGGAGTCGGAGAATCAATCATTCCAATTTTGGTATCTGCATTCTCTTGGAGCATTGCAGTGGCAATTGGCGCGGCAATTGCAGTCGGCCTTGGCTTTGCACTAAAGGACATTCTACCTGCTGCAATAATTGGTGCAACAAACCAGCGCTCACTTCTCAAAGTAGGACAAAAAGTGCGAGTCGGTGACATCACCGGAACAGTCACTGCAACACAAATGCTCTACATCATAGTAACCAATGAGAAAAACGAAAGCACGGTTATTCCAACCAAAGACCTGATGAACAAGACTTTGGTTATTCTGAACTAAACAAAATAAATATAAAATTTGAGAATGTCGTTGGCTGGACTGTGATCATTTCTTTTTTGTTTTATCTGCAATTGTGAAATTAATCTGGCCTATTTTGGTATCGCCTTGTTTGCCGGTTATTTCGAATTTTCCGTTTTGCCATTTTGTAGTCTTGAACAACAAGGAATAATGCCCGTCCTTGGTTGTTGTTATGGTATAATCAAAAACTGACATGTCTGGTCTTTTTATAGAAATGTCAACTTGTATGCGTTTTTTCACATTCGGTATATGGCCAGACAGTAAAAAATCAGTATTGTGATCTAGTGTAGTGGTCTGATCGTTTGTTATGATTATCCCATCTGGTGTGGCTAGTTGAAAGTTGACATATTGATGGTTTGGGATTTCAATGGCAACATTTTCAGAAACATTCACTATGCCAGTATACCATGGGTGAAGAGAACAGTAATAGGCATAGGTTCCTACAAAAGGAAAGAATCTTTCATATGATTGCTGTGGTATTATGGCAAAGTTGAATTTTCCATCAGGTCCATCTTTTGGTGTGCCGCTAACTATGGTGTGAATTATAGAATCTTCATTTTTCCAAACAACTGAGCCTCCTTTGCGTATTGTTATCTCTGCTGGGTCATAGCAGGATTTGCTTGCCTCACACTCGTACTGGGAGATTTTTTGTAATATGGTGACTTTTACCCTGTCAAATGTCTGAACTGTAGGGGTGATGATCTTGGAGGGATCGATAATCTTCCAAACATCTGCAATCTCAGCATACACGGGACTCCTTTGCTCATCCCATGCTTGTAATACGATATTGGACTTGTCCAGAGGTTTTAAAAATACCATGTCAAAATTGACCCAAAGAATTCCGTCTTCTAATGAATACGTAGATTTTACATTTTTGAGAATGTTGTTTGGATCAACAACTGACGGGATTTTGCCTTTGTCTGCACTTATCTCAAAATTTTCTAATTTAAAATTAGATTTTGTGTTTGTTGAAATCAATGATAAATGCTCTATGCGCGTACTTGCAAACACGCCATGAATCTTTACTTGTGTCTGAATAGGTTCACCTATTTTGCCCTCAAATGTTGAACCCACCTCACGTATATTGTAGAATTTTCCTGATTTTGAATACTTTCCATAATTTTGTAAATCAGTAATGTCGCTTTGCTTGCTATAGTTTGAAGTCTTGATAAAATTATTTGTCAATGTTGAATTTTTTTGCATGAGATCAATCTTGTAAATTCCTAAACCTAAAATCTCTGGAGGGGGATGACTACGCAGTGTAGTGTATGTCTCATACTGAAATTCAACCCAGGAAATTGAGATGGTTTCTGGTATCTCATTTAGCACACATGTTACATTTCGCTCACAATTTACAGTGAATTTTATTCTCAAATCATTATAGTCTCCAATCTGCGCAACAACTTCTGGCGGTATCTCATGAGTTATCAGAGTAAATGTTGTTGGCAATGGCCCTCTTTCAGTCCATGTGATGAGTGCAGTATTTCCCTGTTGAAGTGTTACTACAAGACTTGGATTGTTTTGTGCGGATTTGCCATCGTCTTTGATAGTGTATCGTATAACATGATCAATGTCTACAAATGGATCAACATCACCACTAAATGAAAAAACAACCGAGTCCTGTCGATTTTGATTGACTGCACCTGATGTAATGAAATCGGCGTCGTCACGACCTGATTCATTTATGTCATCGTATGTTCCACTAGGCCAATTGTTACCAGATCCAAGACCGTCTGGTCTCAAAAAAATAGCAAGTGCATATGCGTCATTTACACCAATAACAAATACAAAAATGACACACGTAATAATCCCAATTAAAAACCTCACATTCTGACGTGGCAGTTTTTTCATTTAAAGAATTATGGTTGATTTGAATAGGCCGTAAAAATACTAGGCAAATTAGTTGATCTTTAGATGAATCATCTCGCCCTTGTGCGAATCTGAATGATAAATCATCTTTGGGTGGTTGCCCTTTGACTCTAAATAACTCTCAATTAGCATTGCCCATGGAAGGGAATGGCCGGAGTTTATCTTTGATTCTAGTATGATGTTATTTGTCTTGGAATCGTACTGGACCTTGCCTGAACAAGTCATCTCAAGTGTGGAATTTACTATGTCTAATACTTGTTCTAGTGTCTTGTCTTTGAGTGAGATTCCTGATTTTTCCAAAAACTTTACAAAATCAACAAACTTTGATTTAGAGTTCATTATGGAATGAAGTGCAAAGCCCAGGCCGTTTTGGTTTATCATGTTGATTATCTTGCATACTTCTAGTGCTTGACTTTTTGTCATCTCTGATAGGTTGTCGATCTTTAGCGCATCCTTCCACAGCTGTGCAAACAGTCTTGTCTGACTAGCACCCAAAATATCGGTTGCAGAAAATACCGCACCTCTACCGTCGTTGCTATCTATGAGAAGCAATTCAGTGTCATCAAAGATAAAGCAATTTTGTATTATTTCTGATGATCGAATTGTAACGCCTTCTGGAATGGTTCTAAATGATTCAGAGCCAATGACAGAGACTGGAACGATCAGTCTTACTTCCAGGTCTCGTCTTAGAACTGATAATAATTCCTCCTTGCATTCTGCTAGAATGCTCAAGCCCCAAGAGTCTGCTGTAATGTGAATGGATGATTTTGCACCCTCGATCATTGTTCGCATTTGATTCACGACATAATTTGCGCTAAGGTGAAAGTATCGCTTTTCCTCTGCACCGCGAGCCTTTTTGCTTTCCTCGCTGATTTTTTTCATTTTGGATACTAGGGTGTTCATTGCTTCTACTTTGTTTATCTGCTCATGGACTATGCCATCAAATGCATCCTCTGGGGCAATTCCAGTACACATGACTGGCTTTGATTTTGATAGTATGGCGAGTTTTTTTTGCTGTAATTTGAGCAAAACCGGATAGACCTTGGTTCTTGGCAGTTCTGCATAATAGGCAACCTCGCTTGCAGAAACGGTTCCCTTTGTGATTAGTGTGACATAGGCTCGAGCCTCATACTGAGAGAGCCCGAACTCTTCTAGACTGACTGTGATTTCTCTCTCTTTTCCCATGGTTGAGATTTGCGGATTCTTAGTCAAGACTGTTTGTCAAATTCAGTAAACCATTAGAAAAAAAGTGTAACCCTTGGTACTTGTTACCGCGGTTAATGCAAAATTCGTGACACTTAGCTGATAAGCAAAACGCAGATCAGTTGATCACAGGTATGGTCGCAAGCTCAGTATATGTAAATGACATAGTGCAGGTTTTGCCAAACCCATATGCACTAACCATCAAGCCAAGGCTGGAATATTCGATTTATGTCACCGGCATGATCTTGGAAAAACTAGAAGCAGAAAAGGTTACCATACACCAAGCAAATTACAAATTTTACTCACAAAATGACAATTTAGAAAATGCCGACTTTGCAAAACAAGTGGAATCCGAACTACACGTGATAACTGCAATAGAGGCAATCAAGACAGTCAAGAACACACTGGTATCAGTATCACAAATCTCAGGTCTTGCAGAGATCTCACCATTAATTTCGCTAATCCGAATGGTAAATTCCAACATTTACGGAATTATTCACAGCACAAGACATGACCTAGTTGAACTCTCGACTTCTTTGGGCAGCATTGTTATGGATTCGGGGTGTTTGCTTGAGGCCAAATTTGACTTTAAGCAGGCCAACTCCGAATCCAAACAAATTCTAGCTGAGCTAAATTTGATTGCAGAATCTAAAATACGCAAGCAGTACCCTAATCTTAATTCTTAGAGACACCTGTCATGAACTTTGAGAGTACCTCCCTTGAGCGTGATTTAGGCAAGGTAAGGCATCTTTCTGCACTGGTTCGCAAAAAAATCCTGGAATCCAATCCCAACTATGAGCGCAAAATAGACAATCTCACCCAAGAAGAACTAGAAGACCTGGATGGGGTATTGGCGCTAGTTGAACAAGTCTTGCTAAAATATCATCACAAAAAAGAGGCGTACTATTTACTAAAGGAATTTGCAGACATGGTTCAGAACTGGACCTCATCAATAGGTGAGGTAAGTGAGCAAATCCAAGAACTGTTGATATCTGCAAAATCATCAGTATCTGAAATCGAGAGCGCACAAACCGATGTTTCAAATAATCTGTCCTTTGGGGAGCCGCAAAACAAAGGTACAATAAATTTAACAAAATCTGCTACAGGAATTTACACCCAAGAATACCAAGGCAAATCTCCAGTCCAATATGAGCAGGTAGTATAAGATGAGTCTAGCACCACAAGAATTAGAAAATAATGCAAGCCGATATGCATCCGATGCGATAAAACTTGATTCTCAAGGCGCACGGGGAATGGCAATTGCAAATTACCAAAAGGCAATCGACTCGCTAATGAAGTTAATCCATTTGTATCCAGAAAACAAGCTAAACAAAGTTTACACAGACAGGTGTCGCGCCTATGAAAACAGGATAAAGACACTGCAGATGAACCACGGCGTGGATATAGAGCCAGCAGTTGATCCAAACGCAGCGCCATCTGAGCAAAAGGCGCAATTAGAGAAGAAAAAGGACGAAGACGATTTTGATGACATGATAATGAAAGAAAAGCCAGACGTTACCTGGAAAGAGGTAATCGGACTGGATGATGCAAAAAACGCTTTGCGTGAATCTATAGTTTATCCAACTCAACGCTCTGATCTGTTTCCACTTGGCTGGCCAAGGGGAATTCTACTGTATGGTCCACCGGGATGCGGAAAGACAGTACTTGCTGCAGCCACTGCAAACGAGATTGATGGCTATTTCATAGTAGTTGACGCAGCATCCATGATGAGCAAATGGCTTGGCGAGGCAGAGAAAAATGTCTCCAAGGTATTCAAGATGGCTCGAGGCTATGCAGAAAAAGAAAACAAGCCTGTCATATTATTTATTGATGAAATCGACTCGCTACTTGGAAATAGAAATTCCGAAGTCGGCGGCGAGGTCAGAACAAAGAACCAATTCCTGACAGAAATGGATGGAATCAACGGAAAAGGCAAAGACATCAAAATGTATGTGATTGGCGCAACCAACAAGCCATGGAGCTTGGATTGGCCGTTCTTGAGAAGATTCCAAAAACGTGTCTATGTTCCACTACCAACACTAGAGGCAAGAGAGGCACTCTTTGAGCTGTACACTGCAGAGCTCAAAAAAGACGACAAGGTAAAGCCGATGGAGCTAGCAAAGATCTTTGATGGCTATTCCGCATCCGATGTTAAAGATGTCTGCCAGAGTGCACAGCTGCGCATAGTAAACGAATTATTCACACAGCCTGGATATCACGAGCCAGTGGAAGGCGAGACACCACCGCAGCCACGAGAGCTAACAGTAGCTGATTTCAAGGAAATCATGACTAGAAGAAAGCCAAGCGTATCAATGGATATGATTCGCGCCTACTACAAGTGGAGCGAGCAGTTCAGAGCGCTATAGGATTACAACATCCTCATTGCACGTCTGCAAATTTTTGTATCCTTTCCTTACCTTATATGGTAGTCACGACCTAACTAGTTGTGTTAAAAAATCTATTATCAAAACTAAAACAAAAGCAAAAAGTTGCTTCTGAACAAATAAGCAAAACATCCGAAGAGAAATCCGGCAAGAAGGAAAATGATCTATAACTGCAAAGACTGTGATTTTCGTTGGATAGGCTGGATGGATACCTTCTCCAAAGTAATCGAACATGAAAGGACTCATCTGAAAAAATAAATGGAAATTCTAGAAGAAAAAGTCCATCTTTGGATTGAGAGTGCAAGATTTGTCAAATCCAAGCCCGGTGTTTACATTTTCTATGACAGAAAGCTAGATGCAATATACATAGGTGAGAGTGATAATCTTCAGGCCCAATTTTCCAAATATTTGGATACTGATTTTGAAGGCAATGAATGCAAAAAAAAGATACACACCTATCAGAGAACATTTACCTCAAATCCAAAAGAAAAGAAAAAACAACTACTTGAGGATTACAAGGCAAAATATGGAAAGCTTCCATCTTGCAACACCGAAACTGATGTTTTGGCGTGCTAAATTAGAAATCCTCAGTATAGTGGACTAGTAGTGTTTTTTCCATCACTGGATGAACTGCTATTACCTTTTCGCCTTTTTCGGCCAAAAAGTCATTTACGACATCTTGGAGAAATACTCCTGGCTGCAGTTTTTCGGCTTCAAAATATTTTATTTTATGAATCATGCAGAAATAGTACGAGTGGTCGATATAACAATACTGGATTGCCAGAACTACATCATTGGCAAAAAAGCCGAATTTTCTGATCGCAACATCTTCACATAAAACTTAAATCATCTCCAGAATCCAAACACGGAGGGTCACAATTTCAATAAAAAAAGCCCGGTTTGCAAACAAGTTTGGTAAACTGATTTTATCTGATGGAACTGTTCTGGATGGCAAAGGTTTTGGTTATTCAAAGGCAGTATTTGGCGAGCTTGTGTTCAATACTGGAATGGTTGGGTACACTGAAACCCTGACAGACCCGTCTTATTCTGGACAAATCCTAACACTCACCTATCCACTAATTGGCAATTATGGCGTGCCGGATCCAAAGAAAATCGATGAATCTGGCATCTCGGCATACTTTGAATCTGAACGTATCCAGGCACGCGGACTGGTAGTTCATGAATTATCTGAGATTGCCAGCCATTGGAATCTGTCCATGACACTAGATGAATGGCTGTACAACGAGGGAATCCCTGGAATCTCTGATATTGATACGCGTGAGCTCACCAAAATACTGCGAACCAGTGGAGTCACAATGGCTGCACTAGTGGTGTCTGATAGTGAGATTGATGTTGAAAAGATCAAAAGAGATTTGGCATCTGCAAAACCATACACTGCAGAAAAATTCATGGATGCGGTTTCTACAAAACAAGTTCAAACATTTGGTTCTGAATCTGATTGTGTTGTTGTAGTGGATACTGGCGTGAAAAATGCCATACTGCGAAATGTACATGATCTTGGATACAAGGTAGTCAAGATGCCTTGGAACGCGAGCTATTCTGATATCATGAAGTATAATCCAAAGGGCGTTGTACTAAGTAATGGTCCTGGAGATCCAGAGGCCTGCCCTGAAACAATCCAAACCGCAAAGGATCTAATCCAAAACAACATTCCGACACTTGGAATTTGCCTTGGCGCACAAATCATTGGTCTGGCAGGGGGCGCCAGCACTTACAAGCTGAAATATGGACATCGAGGACAAAACAAGTCATGCCTTAACTTGCAAAACAAGCAAGTCTATGTCACATCGCAAAACCATGGTTACTGCATAGACCCTGACTCGCTCAAAAAAACCGACTTTGATTTATGGTTTACAAACACTGATGATAATACAGTAGAGGGAATTCGACACAAGCTCAAAAAAATAATTGCAGTGCAATTTCATCCAGAGGCATCGCCTGGACCATACGACTGCAAATTTGTTTTCGAAGAGCTTGACTCTATGATTAAGGAGGGAGATTCAAATCAAAAATGAAGGTCTGAAAAAAATCCTAGTTCTTGGCAGTGGGGCAATCAAAATCGGAGAAGCAGGCGAAAGTCGCAAAAACGACCGCTAATTCGACTACTCCGGTAGCCAATGCCTCAAGGCCATACACGAAGACGGTCTGAAATCCGTACTGATTAATCCAAACATAGCTACGATTCAGACTGACACTAGGTTTGCAGACAAGGTGTACTTGTTACCAGTTACGCCAGAGTATGTCTCATCAATCATTGAATCTGAAAGACCAGATGGAATAATGCTTGGATATGGAGGACAGACGGCTCTGAACTGCGGAGTAAAACTTGCAGAGTCTGATGTATTGCAAAAATATGGCGTCAAAGTATTGGGCACTCAGATTCCAGGAATTCAAAAAACCGAGGACCGACAGCTATTCAAGGATGCCATGTCAGAGTGTGGCGTACCAGTACTAAAGAGCAAAACAGTCAACACATTTGATGATGCAAAAAAAGCAGCAGAAGAATTGGGCTATCCTGTTATCATTAGAGTTGCATACACGCTGGGTGGACGCGGCGGCGGTGTTGCACACAATGAAATCGAGCTGCATGAAATTGTAGAACGCGGACTGAATGCCAGTATGGTTCACCAAGTTCTAATTGAGGAATACATTGGACACTGGAAGCAAATAGAATATGAGGTGATGCAGGACTATGAGGGAAACAATGTCATTGTATGTAATATGGAAAATGTTCTCTCGATGCGTGTTCATACTGGTGATAACATTGTCGTTGCGCCGTCTCAGACAATAGATAATCGTGAATATCACATGCTACGCTCTGCCGCACTGCGTGGAACAAAACATGTTGGCATAGTTGGCGAATGCAACATACAGTTTGCACTGGATGTAAATTCTGATAGATATGTTGCAATTGAAATCAACCCAAGACTGTCAAGATCATCTGCTCTTGCTAGCAAGGCAACTGGATATCCACTTGCATACATGTCTGCAAAAATTGGACTAGGCCACACTCTACCAGAACTAGTCAACAGAATCACTAAAACCACGACTGCGTGCTTTGAGCCGTCCTTGGATTATGTCGTGGTAAAACACCCACGCTGGGATTTCACCAAATTTGAGCGTGCGAACAGGCGTTTGGGACCTACAATGAAGTCAGTAGGCGAGGTAATGGCAGTTGGCAGGACATTTGAGGAATCACTCCAAAAATCAATCCGAATGCTTGACATTGGAAATGATGGCTTGGTGCTAAACCGAAACGATACTCATGACTATGAAATTGAGGACATTGAGGATCATCTGCTAAATGCCGAGGACAATGTATTGTATTATGTTGCAGCTGCACTCAAAAAAGGAATCCCTGTTGAGAAAATCCAAAAACTCTCATTTGTTGATCCGTGGTTTATTGAGAAAATCAAAAACATTGTGGACGTTGAAGCTGATCTAAAACAAAAACCACTTGACAAAATCTTGATGAGAAAGGCAAAGCATTTTGGATTCTCTGATAAGCAGATTGGCCGTGCAATACACAAAGAAGACTTGGAGGTAAGAAAAATCCGCAAAGACATGGGCGTATTGCCTGTGATAAAACAAATCGACACACTTGCAGCAGAATGGCCTGCAAAGACAAACTATCTGTACATGACGTATGGCGGTCTGGAAAATGATATCACAGTTAGTTCTGATCAAAGGGGAATAATTGTACTTGGCGCCGGACCATATCGAATAGGGAGCTCTGTTGAATTTGATTGGGGAACTGTCAACATGGTTTGGGGGCTGCAAGAAAATGGAGAATCAAATGTTGTTGTGGTGAACTGTAATCCTGAAACGGTATCAACTGATTATGATATTTGCTCTAGGCTGTACTTTGAGGAACTCACACTGGAAAGAATCCTCGACATCACCGATGTAGAAAATCCAAAGGGCGTTGTAACATCAGTTGGTGGACAAACTGCAAACAATCTAACGCCAAAGCTTGCCAAGTCTGGCATCAAATTATTTGGAACCTCTGCAGACGATGTGGATAGGGCAGAGGACCGCTCTAAATTCAGCGCAGTTTTGGATAAATTACACATAAAACAGCCTCAATGGCAGGCATTTTCCTCATTTGCAGAGGCAAAATCCTTTGCCACAAAGGTAGGCTATCCAGTTCTGGTTCGACCGTCCTATGTCTTGTCTGGCGCTGCAATGAAGGTTGTCTGGTCGCAAGAAGAACTATCGCGATATGTTGGTGAGGCAACAACACTATCACCTGACCACCCAGTTGTTATAACAAAATTCATGCTAAACTCTTTGGAAGTTGACGTCGATGGTGTATCTGATGGAAAAAATGTCTTCATTGGAGCACTAGTTGAGCACATTGATGCGGCAGGTGTTCACTCTGGGGATGCAATGATGGTAATTCCGCCATGGCGATTATCAAACAAGCAGATAGAGACCATAACGGATTATGCTACAAGAATTGCAAAATCATTTAACATCAAAGGACCATTCAACTTGCAATTTTTGATTCACAATGATCAAGTCTATGTAATAGAGCTCAACATCAGGGCGTCTCGCTCTATGCCGTTTGTCTCAAAGCTGATAAAGACAAACCTGATTACTCTGGCAGCTCAGGCCGTACTGGGAAAAGAATTACCAAAGATTCCACAGGACAAGTGGAAAAAGACACTAATCCATGGAATAAAGATGCCCCAGTTTTCATTCATGCAATTAGATGGTGCAGATATTGTTCTTGGAGTAGAGATGCAGTCAACTGGTGAGGCAGCATGCTTTGGAGATAGTTTCTATGATGCACTGGCAAAGGGCTTGATCTCAGTTGGATATAACCTGCCAAAGACTGGAACTGCCCTGATAACAATTGGTGGTGCAGAAAACAAGGAAAAACTATTACAAACAATGGCCACACTAAAGCATCTTGGATTCAAGATTTTGGCAACAGAGCACACTGCTGAATTTCTAACCGAAAAGCAGATTGGCGAAGTAGAGATAGTTCACAAGATTTCAGAACCCGAGCGCAAGCCAAACATCTCTGACTTGCTTTATGAGCGAAAAATAAACTTCATCATAAACATCCCGTCAACTTCGACTCTGGAAAAATACGTTGGAATGCTGTACGATGAATACCAGATAAGGAGAAAAGCAATCGAGCTAGGCATTCCTGTTTTGACCACGCCTGAGCTTGCAGAGTCTTTTGTCAAGACATTAGAGTGGATGACTCACAATGAGACCACCAAAAAAGCACTAGACCCATACGATCCAATCTGAGTGCGGCAGATCTTTACTTGAAGATATTATTCAACCGACCGTTCTCATTGTTGAAAATGATGAGTTTGATTTTATTTGATTCTGCATAACATAGTACAATGAAGAAATTAACATACAGTCTAGTTGTATTGATGGTATTTTTTCCACTACTCTTAACACTGTCACCTGTCTTGGCATCTGCCGAGTCTGAAGACGAAGAAAACGAAAGAGAAGATGGAGAACACACTGGCTTTGAAGCAGGTGAATCAGAAAACGAGGAACATGAAGGCAATGTTCTTGATTCGAACAGCTCTGATATGATCCTGTATATCACACTGGCAGCAATTGCAAGTGTCGGTGGGTATTCCGCATTCAAGGTATATCAAGCAAGAAAAAAATCTACAAAAAAACTAGTGTGACCATTGAATTTTTTTCCCGGTTTTTTCCAATCTAAAAAACTAACAATAGTTGTTTTGATGATGTTGATGCCATCATTGGTGTATGCTGATGATGATTATGATGGTTCTGCTCAAAGTTTGGGGTGGGTTTCAATTGGAGCAGGTGTTACAGCAAACGCATTGTTTGTTGTCTTTAATGCTGTTAGAAAGCTGCCTCTGGTAAAAATTGGTATTGGTAGTGACATTTCAAAAATGGGAATTTCCATGTATAAGCCGATGTTAAATTTCCACATAATGTTAAACTCTGTTGGTTTTTTTGCAGGCGCATCTCATGGATTGATGCTTCTTGATGGATTGGATTCTGTCTCACTCTCATTGGCAATTGTCATGACTGTATCGATGATTAGCGGACTGCTACTCAAGTTTGCGGCTAATAGAAATCTAAAATTCTTTGGACGTCTGGTTCACGGACAGGTAATTTTATCAATATTGCTAGTATCGCTTGTAGCATTACACGTTATCAGCATGAGCGGGGATTTTGATTAATTGTATTCAATATC
The DNA here is from genome assembly GCA_964616415.1 of uncultured Candidatus Nitrosotenuis sp. Classification (GTDB taxonomy): domain Archaea; phylum Thermoproteota; class Nitrososphaeria; order Nitrososphaerales; family Nitrosopumilaceae; genus Nitrosotenuis. The sequence goes on from CAZTUP010000002.1 coordinate 233,923, forward strand.
AAACCCTGACACAAACATGACAAGACACAGTTAATTGGCAATGATTTGATCTAGGTGTAGTTGAATCGATTTAGAAGATTCTCAAAAAACATTGGACCTGGCGTAATAACTGGGGCATCAGATGACGATCCTTCAGGAATTGCAACTTATTCACAGGCCGGCGCCCAGTTTGGATTTGGAGTATTGTGGCTTGCATTATTTCAATATCCGTTGATGGTAGCAGTGCAGGAAATGTGTGCAAGAATTGGGCTTGTCACCGGCGGCGGCCTGGGATATGCTATCAAAAAGCAATTCTCAAAGAAAATTGTTTTTCCAATTACTTCTCTGCTGTTAATTGCAAATCCGATTAACATTGGTGTGGACATTGCAGCAATGACTGCCGCAACTAGGTTGATTTTTCCACAAATACCTGCATTTGCATTGGCTCTGTGCTTTGCTGGGTTTATCATCTGTGCAATGATCTTTGTGCCCTACAAAAAATATTCCAAGTTTCTCAAATTTCTTACCTTTATGCTATTTGCATATGTGATAACTGCCGTAATTGTTGGAGGCAATGGTTATGATGTTCTGGTGTCAAGTATAATCCCACACATTGAATTCAATTCTGCATTTGTGATGATCCTAGTTGCGCTCTTTGGCACAACCATATCACCGTATCTTTTCTTTTGGCAGGCATCCGAAGAAGCAGAAGAAGACGTGGCAAAAAACAAAATTGCAGATATTGATTCTGGTACGCCGCGTATTTCAAAGCAAGAGATCAAAGTAATGCGAACCGATGTCGCAATTGGCATGGGCTTTTCCCAGCTGATAATGTGGTCTATAATTCTGACTGCGTCTGGCACGCTACATCTGAATGGTGTGGATGGAATTGCCACTGCTGATGATGCAGCAAAGGCGCTAGAACCACTGGTTCAGACCTTTCCACATTCCGGAGAGATATCAAAGATAATCTTTGCATTGGGAATAATTGGCACTGGCCTTTTGGCAATACCTGTTCTTGCAGGATCTTCTGCTTATGCGCTGGCTGATGGATTTGGCTGGAAGCAGGGTCTTAGCAAAAAATTCCGGCAGGCAAAGGCATTCTATCTTACGATAACCGCATCTACTGGAATCGGATTATTAATCACACTAGTAGAGATAAATCCGATTGCGGCCTTGGTTTATGCCGCAGTAATTAATGGGGTGGTTGCAGTGCCAATGCTGTTTGTCATACTAAAAACTGCCAACAACAAGCAAATCCTACATCATAGAACAAATGGAAAAATCTCAAATGTATTGGGCTGGATTACGTTTGGTCTGATGAGTCTATCTGTAATTGCAATGTTTGTGTTTTTCATTTTTAAATTATGACTTGTAATTATTTGATGTTGTTTAGATGGTTAGAAATTTCTCTGATCAGATTGTTTTTGCTGAGGATTTTTTTTACTGAGTATAGTCACCAACACATAAAGTAATGGAATTAGGCCTGCCAAATAATAAATTGCATATGGGTTAACATATGCAGGTCTATGCTCTAGTAGAATGGCATTGATTCTGTTTTGTGATAGGCCTGCCTCTTTAAGATATGCAACTAGATCCTCTTTTGTAATATTACCGTGATGATACTTGCAAATAGTGGGCAGTATCTTGGGCTGGTCCATGACTCCGCCAAATTGGCCCCCTGCAAGTTCTTTATCGGTTATTACAAATCTGATAGAGCCTCTATCTTCGTTCATGCAATTTACTTGAATTTCATAAAAACCACTTTCCCACTTGGTGTGCAGTTTGGTTAGCATCATGTATCGTCCGTCTTCGCTTAGAAAAGCATCTGTCATGTATGTTGTATCGTCAGGACGTAGAATTGCAAGGTGTACTTTTTCTCCGCGTTGCACGTCGTCAATAAAACCTGATATTCTTATTGTCATGTCTTTGTTTGGCAGTGATAAAATGGCATCATTTCTTATTTCAGTTACTTTTCCAGACGCTACGGAGAACACCCTGATTGGATCTTTTGACTCTGACTCGGGTATTGTGACAGCTCCTGCAATATTGGGACCTGAAAGATCTTCTGGTTCTGTAATTGTCAATATTGATGGAATAGTCTGGTATACTGGATGACGACCTTGGTTCCAAATCTCCAAGATTATGTCTGATTCTTCCATTGGTTTATCAAATGTTAAGACTGCGTCTACTATCATGGATCTATCTTGATATGATGTGTTTATCTGAGCATCCTTGAATATTCCATCAATATCGGTGATCTTTACTGGCAAGCCCATATCAAAAATCACATATGCTTTACTATTCTTAATGTCAGAGGTTCCCTCTTTGATGTTGGTGTATATTCCGACATGAGTTATTTTCTTGCTAGACTCTTCATCATCAAGTGTAATCTGTAATCTGACTTTTTCATCAGTTGTTGCCTTTACTGCATTTGTTGGGTTTGGTGCTGCAAAGTCATAGAAAACAGAATCCCCTGACTCGTCTGAATGTATGTTGAATCCGGATATTATTGGAATTGCATTAATTGTAAATCTTCCAGAATCACCAGTTGTTGGTTCTGGTTCTGGTTCTGGTTCTGGTTCTGGTGTTATGGTAATTGTTATGGTTGCAGGTAGACTGGTAGAGTTTCCATCATTCGCCTTGAAGGTAAATGAATCTACTCCAACATAATTTCTATTTGGTAAATAATTCTGATGCTCGCCCTCATCAAACAAAACACCGTGTGATGGTTGTGAAGTTACCTCATATGTTAGAGTGTCATTTTCAATATCTGATGCAGTAAATTCTATGTGTTGCATGGTGTCTGTTGTCATGGTAATTTCCTGATCGTCTGCAACGGGCGCATCATTTACTGACAATATTGTCGCACATGCAGTTGCTATGTTACTATTAAGAGCACCATCATTTGCCTTAAACGTAATACAATCTGAACCGAAATAGTTAGAGGCCGGAGTATATGTAAGATTACCCAATGTTCCTGATAATACTCCGTGAGATGGAGATGTAAGCAAAGCAAATGTTAAAGGATCATCTTCGGCATCTGATGAAACCCTCAAGTATTGATTTAAACTATAATATGGTGTATCTTCTTGTGTGATTACATTCACATCAAGTATGACTGGTGCATCATTTACTGAATTGATTGTAATTGATACTGTTGATGTGTTGCTGTCCGATAATCCATCATTTACCTTGAATGAAAAACTATCGGAGCCAAAATAGTTCAAGTTTGGAGTATATGTGATGTTTGGCAGGGTGCCAGAAATTGTTCCATGTGCTGGAGCATTACTTATCTCAAATGCTAATTCGTCATTGTCTGAGTCTGTTGCTTGTAGAACCAGATCAATTGCAACATCCTCATCTGTTGTAGTTGCCTGTGCAGATGTTATTGGAGGATCGTTTACAGGACCTACCTCCATGTATATTGTAGCAATATTACTGTCAAACTCCCCATCATTTACCATGAATTGTAAACTATCTGAACCGGTGTAATCTGAATCTGGAGTATATACCACAGCAGGTGCCTCGCCTGAAAGAGTTCCATGCGATGGTGGACTGACGAGTATGTATGTGAGTGGTGAATCTTCAATATCCTGTGCAACCGTAACAGAATTTACAAATGCTGTATCTTCAGGAGTTGTAAAATTTCTAGAATATGCAACTGGTGCATCATTTACTGAATTGATTGTAATTGATACTGTCTTGACTATGCTGTAACTAATTCCGTCATAAACTCTGAAATTGAAATTATCGGTTCCATAATAGTTAAGATCAGGCGTGTATGTAAGATCCGGTGCAACTCCTGAGATAGCGCCATATGATGGTTGTGAAGTTACCTCATATGTTAGAGTGTCATTTTCAATATCAGATCCAGTTAAGGTAACGCTAACTGGTATGTCCTCATTAGTTTGTACTGACTGAGCATTTGCAATCGGAACATCATTTACTGGTAATATCACAGCACAACCTCTTGCTACATTACTGTCAAACACTCCGTCATTGAACTTGAATGTAAAACAGTCATCACCATAATAGTTTGAATTTGGCGTGTAGATCAGATCATTCAGATCCCCTGATAAAACACCATGTAGTAGAGGTGTGACTATTACAAGTGATACTGGATCGTTTTCAACATCGGTTTGTTGGTAGGGGATGCTACTTGTGTGGATTGAAGTATCCTCATTTAATGTCGCATTAACATCATATGCAATTGGTGCATCATTTACTGAATTGATTGTAATTGATACTGTTGATGTGTTGCTGTCTGCCAGGCCATCATTCACCTTGAATGAAAAACTATCAGAACCAAAATAGTTCAAGTTTGGAGTGTAAGTGATGTTTGGCAGGGTGCCAGAAATTGTTCCATATTGTGCTGTGTTGACCATGATGAATTGAAGTTGATTGCCGTCTGGGTCTGATGCTGTAGTAGTTATTGATAATTGAGTATCTTCATTTGTTGTGACTGACTGAGCGTTGCTAATTGGTGGATCATTTATGTTTCCAACATTGATTTGTATTGTGGCAGTGTTGCTGTCAGTATCTCCATCATTTGCCTTGAAGGTAAATGAATCTGCTCCAAAAAAATTCACATTAGGTGTATATGTTAACAATGGCGCAGTTCCAGTGAGAAGCCCATTTGCAGGCTGAGATAATACTGAATATGTTAGAGGATCATTATTTGCATCAGACGCTGTAAGTGTTATTGCTTTTGGAGTTTCTTCAGTGGTTGATACTGTTTGGTTATCTGCAACTGGCGCTTCTGGAAAATAAAAAGACCAAACTCTGTTATTACTAGTATCTGCAACAAAACCACGCAGTAACCCATTCATCATTACCTGCTGTTGATAGTTGAACTGCCCCGTACCTGTACCGAACGAGCCAAAACTTAGGACAAAATTCCCTGAACTATCAAATTTTTGAATTCTATGATTTCCGGTATCTGATACTATGATGTTATTGTAGATATCAATAAAAATTCCTTGAGGTACAATGAATTGACCATTATTTCCGCCACTGCTCCCAAACTTTGACACATACGTGCCAGCAGAATTAAATTTCTGAATTCTATTGTTGTTGGTATCTGCAACATAGATGTTGCCTGCTGAATCAAGTGCTACTCCACTAGGTGCATTGAACTGCCCGTTCCCGGTACCAAGACTTCC
>CAZTUP010000003.1:0-84072 GCA_964616415.1 uncultured Candidatus Nitrosotenuis sp.
CCCATAGGGCCTGGGTCCGTGTCTCAGTACCCATCTCCGGGCCCCTCCTCTCAGAGCCCGTACCTGTTATAGCCTTGGTGGGCCATTACCTCACCAACTAGCTGATAGGCCGCAGTCCCATCCTACGGCGATAAATCATTTGAACCACAGGCCATTCCAGGCACTGTGGTCTATTGGGTATTATTCTCAGTTTCCCGAGGTTATGCCCATCCATAGGTTAGATTAACTACGTGTTACTGAGCAGTCCGCCTTGTATTGCTACAACGACTCGCATGGCTTAGTACCAATCCGATAGCAGTCAGGTCCCGCAGGATCAACGGGATTCTTGGTTTACATTATTACATTTGGAATTGGACGGAATGCACTAATCTTCACATACTCAGATTAGATCAGTTGATCAAATCCTCATTTTGTATGCGTAACTGGAGGCTCGTAAATCACAAAATGGCATAATGCCACACTTCATCACAAGCGCCGCCAAAGCGTTACGTATGCAAAAAGAAAACAAATCGGATATCATATAAACCATGCAGAAATTTTTGCAAAAAATCACTGGTTTTTCGATCAAAAATATATTCCGCAATATAAGGCAAGAAACGACTTGGAATCAATAGAAAAAACTTGGCGAAAAAAAACACCAAAATCAGCGGTACATTTTGCACGATCAAAAAAACTTCACATTAATGGGGTTAGTCACAACATTCGGTTTTTCCCACCATATCCATTTGTGACAAAATCTGCCAGAGGAAAATACCTCATAGATGTAGATTCCAACAAATACGTGGATTTTTGGATGGGGCATTGGAGTCTGATTTTAGGACACGCTGCAAAACAGATACTAGTCAAAACAAAAGAACAATTGCAAAACGGTTGGATGTATGGCACAGTCAACAAAAATACCACTGAACTCTCTGAGAGAATTCAAAAGGCAGTTCCAGTAGCAGAAAAAATTCGCTATGTTTCCACTGGAACCGAGGCGACAATGTATGCAGTAAGACTGGCACGTGCAGTAACCAAAAAAAAGATAATTGCAAAAATAGACGGTGGGTGGCATGGATATACAACGGATTTGCTAAAAACAGTAAACTGGCCATTTGTTCAAACTGAAAGTGCTGGACTTACAGATGAAAAACACATCATATCGCTACCGTACAATAATTTAGAGAAATCAATCAAAATTCTGCAATCAGTAAAAAATGACTTGGCAGGTGTCATCATAGAGCCAATACTTGGCGGGGCCGGATGCATTCCTGCAACAGATGATTATCTTAGAGGACTGCAGGAATTTACAAAAAAGAAAAACGCATTATTTATGTTAGATGAGATAGTAACAGGATTTAGATTTAGAAATGGTTGTCTGTATGAGACCATGAATCTTGACCCAGACATAGTAACACTTGGCAAAATAGTCGGCGGCGGATTCCCAATTGGTGTATTATGCGGAAAAGACGAGATAATGGATCATGCAAACACGCAATCACATTCAAGAAGTAATCGCGCGTACATTGGCGGTGGGACTTTTTCGGCCAATCCCATGACCATGATTGCTGGTGCCACAACTCTTGAGACATTAAAGAATAATTCAAAAATTTATTCCAAGATCAAAAATCTCGGAGATATCACACGTAAAGAAATGACACGAATTTTTGACGGCAAGATTGTAACCACTGGAAAAGACTCGTTATTCATGACACATTTTGTTACAGATGGAGTATCTGAAATCAATAATGCGCGGGATGCTGCAAAATGTGATACAAAAATGTTACAGAAATTCCACTTTGAAATGATAGTAAAAAATGGAATATTTTTCCTGCCAGGAAAATTAGGAGCGTTTTCTGATGCACATTCTAAAGATGACGTAAACGCACTCATGGTTGCAGCCAAGAGATTTGCTGAGAATAACTAACCATCAAACAAACGAGTCAAGTAATTTCGATACCGATTTAAGTAAGAAAATCCGTTGGCGAATCATTGGAAGGTCTAGACGTGTTGCTATCAAAGGCAATATTTCAATCAGTTAGAGATGAATTTGATGCTGAAAGAATCCAATCCATCAACAAGATGTTAAAGAAGGAACATGGCATAACATTTGAAAAATTATTTAACAGTTACGACAAGATGCGAAATACACTCTACCAATTTGAAGAAGATTTGAAAGACATTGAGGACAAAGTGTTGAGAAATTTTCTGACTATTGAAAAGACTACAAATGATACATGGATAACTATCAGGGACAAACATCTAGCTGAGAGGATCTTGAAGACGTTTGCAGATGTTGATAAAAAGACAATACTGGACTGCATACGGGACAGATCAGAAACAGTCCCAAGGATTCTAAGCTTGTGTAATCTTCCAAATACATCGGGATACAGAAAGATAAACCAGTTAATTGAGGACGGATTTGTATCACCGGTTGGACTGGCAGAGTCATTTGAGGGAAAAAGAGCCATACTATACAAGTCAGTGATACAAAAAATTCAAATCACAATCAACAAGGACCGAGTAGTAACATCCATTTTGGCTCCAAAAGAAACTCTCAGATCAAGCCAGATAATCAACACAGTATTACTCATAAATCAAAACTATGTGAAGAATCTAGCCAACTAGAATCAATCATATTTTTAAAACAGCAAGCCCCAAATCATACCATTGGATACATCGCAGGCCTATCTGGTTCTGAACTTGAAACCAGACTCGTCATATAATGAGGTAAAACACTCGTATAGAAAAATGGCATTAGAGACTCATCCAGACAGAAACAATTCAGAGCAGGACGGTAAAAAATTTAAACTAATAACAGAGGCATATCATACACTAAAAAACAACAACAAGGCCAACAATGCAAAAAAAGACAATCAAAGAAAACACTATGAATCAAAAAAAGAACAGTCTCCCTCTCGCACACGTTGGGGCGCTCAAAATAACAACACTCCTGAAGAAGATTGGAGTAAATATACAAAACAAACAGAACAGTCGGATCCTCGTTTTTGGCAAGAATATGTATCAGAATTTTGGAAAAACTACGAATCATCCAAAACCAGTCAGACAAATAAAACGCGGGATTTTGAAATCAACCAAGAAAAGAAACCGAATTTGTTTGCAAGTGTAGAGCACAGCCTATGCATAGGTTGTTGTAGTTGTGAAATTATTGCACCACAAGTGTTTCACGTAGACAAGATTTCCAAAATGAATCCAAAATCAAATGTTATAAATCAAAACGGTGCAAGTGCTGACAGAATAATGGACGCTGCACAAACATGTCCAACAAAGGCAATCAAAGTAGAAGAACAGGAAACCAAAAGACGACTATATCCATACTAGGCGACTTTGAGTTTTGATAACAACTCGGAAAGATCTTCATCTGAGAGTTTTGGCCGCTTTGCAAACATAGTATGAACTGCACCGGCAGAATCAGACGAATTGCGCGGTATCAGGTGAACATGAACATGCGGAATCTCTTGTCCAGCGTCTTTACCGTTGTGTATCGCTATTAGCGACGCCCCGGTGAGTGCATCTATTTTTGGAGTTAATTTGTGAACCAAATCAAACAAATCAGTGCTGTCTTTTTGTGTCATGGACTGTAATTTTTCATAGTGTCTTTTTGGAATAACCAAGGTGTGTCCTTTGGCTAGCGGGAATGCATCCAAAAACGCAATAGAATTATCAGACTCCATCACTATTTTTGCATTGATTTGTCCTGCAACAATTTTGCAAAAAATACAATCCACGATATTACAAATGTTGTAATTATTGATATATCTTACAATCAAGTTTTGAATTATAATCAGAAATACATTATAATGGATAACAAAAACCAAGTTCAGTGACAGTCAAAAATATCACAGTTCTTGGTTCAGGCATAATGGGGCACGGTATAGCCCAAGTCAGTGCAATGTCAGGATACAACGTAGTGTTGCGAGACATTGAACAACAGTTTTTGGACAAGGCAATGGAAAAGATACGCTGGAGTCTTGAGAAACTAGTCACAAAAGAAAAAATTACAAAACAGGAATCAGAGTCAATTTTGTCACGAATAAAAACAATAGTTGATCTAAAAGAAGCAGTTAGTAATGCAGACTTGGTCATCGAGGCCGTTCCAGAAATAATGGAGCTAAAGAAAAAGGTCTATGCAGAACTAGATCAGGTTGCAGACAAAAGAATAGTGTTTGCATCAAACACAAGTACGTTACCAATTACAGAAATTGCAAATACGACAAGCAGGCCAGAAAAATTCATTGGAATTCACTTTTTCAATCCACCACAACTAATGAAGCTAGTCGAAGTCATTCCAGGTCAAAAGACAGACCAAGAAGTTGTCAATCTTACAGTAGATTATGTGAAATCAGTCAAAAAAGAGCCAGTGATTTGTAAAAAAGACGTACCAGGATTCATTGTGAATCGCCTTTTCATTCCAATGGTGCACGAAGCATGTTGGTTAAAGCAAAGAGGGAATTTCAAACTTGAAGAAATTGACTCGGCTGTGAAATTTACAATGGGATTCCCAATGGGAATTTTTGAGCTTGCAGATTTTACTGGCATGGATGTAATTCACAAAGCAACAATAGAATTGCAAATTAGAGATAAAAAAGTAATATTCCCACACCCAGATGTGGAAAAACTCTTCAATGAGAAGAAGCTTGGCCAAAAATCAGGTGAGGGATTTTACAAATATTCTGAAGACAAATACGAGCGCGTCCAGCTTGATGAATCCTTGGCAAAAAAATGTAATCCGGTGTCACTTGTTGCAAATATTCTAAACAATGCAGCATGGCTCGTAACAAACAAAGCAAGCGACATTGCTGAAATAGAAAGAGCTGCTCAGCTTGGACTAGGACTTAGAAAACCAATTTTCGATACCGCAAAAGAATTCGGCATCAAAAATATTGTAAACGAATTAAACGAGCTGGCAAAAAAATATGGTGCATTTTACGAACCAGATCCACTGTTATTATCTATGCAGTGATTTGGCTTAGAATGTATTTTACCGCCTCTTGTGGCGTGTCAACGCCAACGATTTTTACATTTTGTCTGTGATCCAGGTATTGATCTGAGAACTTTGATGCAGTCCCGCCAGAGTTTTTTAGTGCCGCTATTGGTTTTTTATGCATGTATGCTGCACAGGCCTCAGACAGAGTTCCAGAGCCACCTCCCACAATTATCACACCATCTGCAGATAACGCATTTAGAAAGTCCCTGGACAATCCAAGTCCACTTGGTATGACAATATCACAATATTCATTTGCAAATGACGGATTGTCTTGAGGGATTATCCCAACAGTCAGTCCACCAGCATCATGTGCACCATGCGATGCTGCCCTCATCACGCCGCCAAGCCCACCAGTTATCAAAACAGAATCAGATTTTGCCACTTCCACTCCAACATCATATGCGAGTTTTTCCAATTCAGGAGTACAGCCACTTTCATTGTTCCCAATGACAAGAATTTGTCGTCTTTTTGTCAACGCAGTGTTGCAAGATATGCATACAAATATTTTTTCAGATCATTTCGGATCGCTTTTGTGAGCGTAAAGGATATAAAATTAGAATAGAATACCTCAACATGGCAAAAAGAACTATGCCAGTATGTTTAACTGCAGACCAATACAAAAAGCTCGAAGAGATCGCAAAGATGAGTGGTATGGTAGATGCAGGTCAAGCAGTAGAAAAGATCCTAAGAGAAATCTAAGGTTTTTTACTAACTTTTTTAGTTTTATGATTACATTTTTTAGAAGAACTGTTTTATCGATAATCATTGGGCCTTTTTGAGAAAAAACCAGCAATTTGCACGGTTTGTAATAAAGAAACAAAGCGTAAACACAAACCAAAAAAAGAATGGAATCTGCAAAGCCCATTGTGTACCGACTGCTACATGAAATCAATGGAGCAATACTACAGCGGAACATTTAAGCAAAAATGCGTTAATTGTGGCACCGAGCAAAAAATAACTGATCTATGGGAACCGCGATGGCAGTGGGACATGGATGGATTGTTGTGCAAAAAATGCTTTGATGGTAAAGAGATCGATTTTAATCAGAAAAAAGAGTTTTGTACTATTTGTGGTGATAGATTGAGTTTTTTTAGATACAATCCAAAAAACGAATGGAGCCTAGAAGGACAACTCTGTAGAAAGTGTTGGGATGATCAAAAGGGATCCCATAAATGAGATTATTCAAAAAAAACATCCCGTGTAATAATTGCGATCAACAATTCCCTAGTGAAGAAGAGTTAATGCAACATCAGCAAATAGTACACGGAAAGGAATTACCTTATGACTGCAAGGCATGCAATCAAAACTTTACAAACATGGAAGACATGCGAACTCATTTGCAGAGATATCACAGTTACAAAAAAGATTAGATTGCTTGTACTGTTTTGACTATTGGTGGTCTGACTTTGGTAAAGACTCTAAAACCACAAATGCACTTTATTTCAGGTAGTCTTGTAAGCTCGGTATTTGTGACGTTTGTTCCACATCTCAGACACTTGTAAATGACATCAAATTTTTCAGTTATTGGTGTCATTGCAATTTCTGCAGATTCAATTGGTGTGGATTCTTCTGACATTTGATTTCTAACTCAATAGCTGTAATTTAAGGATATAAGTTACTTTAAGGATAATTCAATATAGACATCGTCTGGAATTTTGAGTCTCATTAGTTGTCTAATTGCTTTGTCATCAGCACTCAGATCAATTATTCGTCGGTGCATTCGCATTTCCCATTTTTCATATGTCTCAGTTCCGTTTCCACAGGGGGATTTTCTGGTAACAACATTTAGTCGCTTTACTGGAAGTGGTGTTGGTCCTTTGACACGAACGCCGGTTTTCTCACCAATGCCCATAATTTCTGTGCAAACACCATCGAGTTTAGGGAGATTGGTGCTTGTCAGTTTTATGCGGGCGGATTGAGTCAAGACAAAGACCCGAATTATGGTTTGTATTCTTCAGTGATATCTTTAATGATACCTGCTGCAATTGTTGCACCCATATCTCTGAGTGCAAAGCGTCCCAGTTCTGGAAAGTCTTTGAATGTCTCAACACATGTTGGACGTACTGGTCTGATTTTTACAATTGCAGAATCACCAACTTTTAGGAATTTTGGATTTTGCTCGTCTACACCGCCTGTTGCCGGGTTGATTTTTGCTTCAAATTCTGTAATTGTTGCTGCAACTTGTGCTGTGTGTGCATGCATTACTGGTGTGTATCCAGGTGCAAGAGCTGTTGGATGATGAATTACAATAATCTGTGCTCTGAATTCTTTTGCTGCTTTTGGTGGATCAGAGGCATGTCCAATTACATCGCCTCTTTTGATATCTTTCTTTTCAATACCTCTGAGGTTGAAACCAATGTTATCACCGGCTTCTGCTTTTTCTAATTGTGTGTGATGGGTTTCAATTGATTTAACTTCACCTAGTGCGCCAGATGGCATTACGATGATTTTGTCGTTTGGTTTGAATGTTCCAGTCTCTACTCTTCCTACTGGGACTGTACCCACACCAGTGATTGTATAGACATCTTGTACTGGTAGTCGGAGTGGTTTTCCAACTGGTTTTTCTGGGTTCGTGAAATCATCAAATGCTAGTAACAGTGTTTTACCTGTCCACCATGGCATGTTTTCGGATTTCTTTACCAGGTTATCACCCTTCCAGCCAGATACTGGAATAATTGGTACGTTTTCTAATTTATAGCCGACAGATTTGATTAGTTTCTCAGCTTTTTCCTTTGCAACTTTGAATGCTGCTTCAGAGTATTTGCTGTCATCCATTTTGTTAATCGCAACTACTAGTTGATTTACACCTAGAGTTTTGAGCAAAAACGCATGTTCTCTTGCTTGTCCACCGGGTGCAATTGCAGTATCGGTTTCACCTTCTTTTGCAGAAAGAACTAGAACTGCTGCATCTGCTTCAGATGCTCCAGTAATCATGTTTTTGATAAAGTCTCTGTGACCAGGTGCATCAATCAGAGTGAAAAAGTATTTTGGTGTTTCAAATTTTTGGAAAGCCAGATCAATTGTGATACCTCTTTCTCTTTCATCTTTAATGTTATCCATAACCCACGCATACTTGAAAGTGTCTCCTTTTCCAGTCTTTTCAGACTCTGCTGCATGGGATGCAATGGTTCTTTCGTCTACAAGACCCATATCCATTAAGAAGTGTCCCATTGTAGTAGATTTACCGTTATCAATGTGACCTGTTACAATCAAGTTCAAGTGTGGTTTTGTTGCCATAGGATTGTCCTTCTTAGAGGGGTTTATTACCGTTACGATTTTTTCAAGACTTTTTGTTATTTTTTGGATTTTTTTGATCAGTTGAATTTTGTAGAAAAATTTGGCAAAATAATCCTCACATACTATAAATCAAAGTAATCAAAGTCTGAAATTGTGAAAGTTACAGTTTCTGCAATCAAAGCTGATGTTGGCGGAATCGGCGGACATACAAGACCAAGTGACGGATTACTTGATGCTGTAAGACAAACTGTGAAAAACGCCGGGAATCTTTTGCTCGATCATTATATTGGATATTCTGGAGACGATGTTCACATCATAATGTCACATACCAAGGGAGTCGATAATTCCGAGATTCACGCATTAGCATGGAAGGCATTTGAAGAGGGAACACGAGTTGCAAAACTAGAGGGATTGTATGGCGCAGGCCAAGATCTGTTAAAAGACTCCTTTTCCGGAAATGTCAAAGGTATGGGTCCAGGGGTTGCAGAATTGGAATTTGAAGAAAGACCAAACGAAGCATTTACAGTTTTAGCAGCAGATAAGACAGAGCCAGGCGCTTTCAATTATCCATTTTACAGATTATTTGTCGATGCATTATCAAATACAGGTTTAATTGTAAACAAATCGCTTGCCTCTGGAGTCAAGTTTAACATAATGGATGTCGAGGAGGGCAAGATTGCAGAGTTAGAATTGTGGCAAGATAAACCAGTTTTAGAAGCAGCCCTCATGTATCCAGGAAGATATGTAATTTCATCAGTATATACAAAGTCCGGCGAACCAATTGCGTCTCTATCAACAGACAGACTACACAATATCGCAGGTACATATGTTGGAAAGGACGATCCTATTGCAATAGTGCGAACCCAAAAGAATTTTCCAGCAACAGAAGAGCTTGGCAGTGTTTTTAACAACCCACACTATGTTGCAGGAAATACCAGAGGTAGTCACAACATGCCATTAATGCCAGTCAAATTAAACACAGCAGCATCAATTGACTTTTGCATTCCAATTGTCGAGGCACTCGTCTTTTCAATGCATGGCGGTAAATTTACAGGGCCATTTGATGGGTTTTCAACTCCGGATTGGGATTACATTAGAACCATTGCCACACAAAAGGCACTTGCGATGAGAAGTCAAGGGTTTGTGCATCCAGCAACACTAGTTCCAGCAGAACTAGAGTATGCAGAAGGATACAAGGCAGTAATTGATGTATTACACAAAAAGATGAAATCAGTAGAATCTACTGAGCAATCGGCTGGTACTAAAAAATACGAAGATCCCGATTAGACCAAAATACACATCAATAAGGTTAAGTGTCACAAAGAGGTTATCATTGTATGAAGTCAAAGCTAAACATGGATCAGATAATCCTATTTGGAATTGGCATTATAACTAACATTTTCATCACAGTGTTTGGACAAGTAATACCAAATGCAGTTACTGGGTTTTTTAGAGAAATTGGCGGGGCGCTCATACTTGTGTTTGTCTTTGCATTTGCATTCACATGGTTCTTAAAAGCAAGACCGCATAACAGACCAAAAAAGTACAACGTAATAGTCTTCGATATCAACAATCAACAGATCCAAATTGACGGCATCAGAACAGAATTTAGAAACCACGATGTTGCATGGTCATTTATGAAACAATACAAGTCAGACTACCCGATGTTTAATTTTGCAATGGTAGCCGATGGGAAAAATACGGACAAGAAAACAATTTTCAGATACATCTAAAATTATTTGAGCACTAGTTCTAAATACCAAACACATCAAACATTATCAAAATGCCATTAGATGTAATCGAGGAAAAAAATCTCAATGATGCGATCACTTATGCTTTGGATTATCCAAGTATGGTTTTGACTCACATAAAATCAGCAACACCTGCAGGATCCTTAATTGATATTGCGTACGGACTGTATGTCGGATATGTAAGTGGTGTATTTTTTGATGGATTTTTACAGCGAAACAAACGATTTCTAAACGAAGATGAGATATCACATTTTAATGCAATCATCAAAAACAACGCTCAAACAATCACAATGAAAGTAAAGGCAAATCTCCATCTCTAAGAAATTTACCAAGCGTCTGGCTTTTATCTGAGAATGCAAGACTCAATCCAATGCGGTTTTCTGAGATTGCAGATACTTTTGAAAAAATGAGTGCTACAACGAAAAGACTAGAGCTTACACAGCATCTAGTTGAATTGTTCCAAAAAACACCACCAGAAATCATCTCAAAAATAGTCTATTTGATTCAGGGAAAGCTAAGACCAGACTTTGAAGGTGTTGAGTTAGGCTTGGCGGAAAAACTTGCAATTCATGCATTATCTAAATCATCAGGAATACCAATAAAAAAGATCAACAGCACATATGCTGAAGATGGGGATTTAGGAGGCGCTGCTGCAAAGATCCTAGAACAAAAAACACAAACTACATTTTTGGCGCAAGACATTACCGCAGAACGAGTATATGAGACACTCTACAAAATTGCCAAATTAGAAGGACAACGCTCTCAAGACATGAAAATGAAATATGTCTCCAGCCTGCTCAATGATGCAACTCCACAAGAGGCAAAATTCATACTAAAAATTGCGATGGGTACACTACGTCTTGGCATAGCAGATAACACTGTAATGGATGCACTTGCAATTTCATACACAGGATCTAAAGAAAACAGACAGAGATTAGAGGCGGCATATAACGTATCATCGGATTTGGGAATGGTTGCAGAAACAATTGCACGTAATGGGTTAGATGGTTTAAATGAATTTCATGTTAAAGTTTTCAGTCCAATAAGACCAATGCTGGCAGAGCGAGTCAAATCAGAGGCAGAAGCAATTGAAAAACTTGGGGCCGAATTTGCTGCAGAGTACAAGCTTGATGGTGAACGAGTCCAGATTCATTACAAAGACAACACAATGATTTTGTATTCAAGAAGATTAGAAAACATAACAAGTTATTATCCAGATATTTTAGAGAATGTTCCAAAGGCATTAAAAACAACAGATGTAATTTTAGAAGCAGAGGCAGTTGCAATAAATCAAGACTCTGGAGAATTTCTTCCATTTCAAGAACTGATGCACCGAAGAAGAAAATACAATATCGATAGAATCGTAGAGAAATACCCAATAACAGTGAATCTTTTTGATGTGCTGTATCTTAACGGCAAAGAGCTACTAAACGAGACCTACAAAAATAGACGGAAAAAACTAGAAGAAATAACAAATGAAAACGAGTACACAAAGATAGTCACACAAACTACAGTGCATACCGAAAGTGACATAGAGGATTTTCTGGAAAACGGGATAAATGCAGGATGTGAGGGATTGATGCTCAAGGTACTAGACGCTCCATACAGAGCTGGTGCACGTGGAAATAACTGGCTTAAACTAAAACGTGAATATAGAAATGAACTCGGTGACAGTCTAGACTTGGTTGTGATTGGTGCGTTTTTTGGTAAGGGTAGAAGAACAGGAAAGTATGGAACACTACTACTTGCATCATACAATCAGAATCGAGATGTATTTGAGAGCATTTGCAAAGTCGGAACTGGATTCACGGATGAGAATTTGGATCAACTCTACCAGATTTTACAAGATAAGGTCACACTCAAGAAAAATCCAAGAATAGAAAGCGGTATGGAGCCAGACGTGTGGTTTGAACCAGAGTTAGTAATCGAGATAGTTGCATCCGAGATAACACTCAGTCCAGTCCACACGACAGCAAAGAATTCCATAAGATCAGGAAGTGGTCTTGCCCTCAGATTTCCAAAATTTACAGGCAAAATAAGAATGGAAAAGGCACCAGAGGATGCATCAACTGATCAAGAAGTCATCACTTTATACAGAAATCAGAAAAAAGTAACCCAAAACGCATCCGAAGTCTGAATTTTGCAAGCTTAATTAATCCCACCTTAAATTAACCAAGAAGGATGTATAGTGGAGAACTAGAGGTCCAAGCAAAACGAAAAGCAATTGCAGTTTTGCAAGACGAGATCAACAGAATTCTAAATGCAGCACGAGAGTTAGCAACCCTACCTGCACTAATAATGAAAAAGGACAAGGCTGGGATTAAAGCAGTTAACGAGCAGATTTCCAGCATTGAAGAAGAAGTAGAAAACCTAAGACGTAAGATTACACGCGAAGTAGCAGATGTTGGCGGACTGATCATGAATAGAGAAAATCTACTCAACACCGCATACACCATGGATGAAATTGCAGGATATATTACCGGAATTGCATTCAAGCTTTCAAACATAAAACCAGCTACTCTAAAAAGTGCAAAAATTGACGAAGATATTTCAGAATTAATTGAACTGTTAGTTGATGAGGTCTACAAGCTTAATGAAATAGTAAGAGGACTCAACACAAACACTGCAAATGCAATAGAGCTTGCACAAGAAACTCAAAAAATTGAACGTGAAATAGACAAAAAATACAGACAGGCAGTCATCAAAGCACTAGATGAGATCACAAACACCAAAGAACTACTACTAGTAAAAGATGTCATACAGGGAATTGAGGAAATGTCAGACAAGTGTCAGCAAGTATCAGATTCATTCATCATGCTCGCATTGAGTCTATAATCCAACTTTTTATATTCAAAAAATACCACCACAGCAGATGCAGGGCGAACTTGTAGAAAACAGAATCATAGTTTGGAACATAAAAGATTCCAAAGAACTCTTTACAGGATCATATTACGGAAAACCAATCGGAATCGCAAAGCCAAAACCAGAAGAAATTGACGTTCCGTTAATTTTGGATTTAATCGAGGGGTATTATCTCCAAGAAAAAAATCATCTGATCATTTACAAGATAAAAAAGAAGATTTCAAAGCAACAAATGTTAGAAATCTGCAGAGATGAATATCATAATTTTGATAAAAAATATCTTGTATACAAGGATTTTAGAGATAAAAACTACATTGTAAATCCAGGAATAAAATTCGGATGTGATTTTGCAGTATACCAACGAGGCCCAGGAATCGATCATGCACCATATTTGGTTCAGGTCCATAACAAATCAGACACAATATCATCAACCAGTGTTGTTCTAGCAGGACGTCTTGCAACCAGTGTGAAAAAACACTTCATTCTTGCAATACCAAGTTCAGATAAAGTAAGTTATCTAGCACTTGACTGGTGGCGCGCCTAGATTTTTTTAACATGTTCTGCAATCTTATCATAGATTGCAAAGAGATCTTTTGTAATTTTGAATTCATGTGAGTTCTTCCATTTGCTGTAAATTCGAACACCGTTGTTTGATGGATCTACAAAGATAGATGCATCTTTGATTGATTGTTTTGCAATTAGATCATTCAATACAGAATCATTGTTTAGAGTCTCTGCAAGCAATCCCCCATTCCAGCTAACGGATTCTATTTTTTTTCCATTAAAGTGTCCTGATGTTTTCAATACTGTTTTTGCAACATATTTTTGTGGGTTTGAGGTTTCAACTTTGACAATAAAATGAGCCTGAAATCTATCTTGTGCGCCCCAAGAGGATACTAGTGGATCTTGCATTGTCATTAACCCTTTTGAATTATCTGGATTACATCAATATTAGAATTTTTTAGTTCAACTACACCAAGATTTGTTACCATTCTAGTAGTCTGAGAAAACACCCTGCTTGAATAATCTCCTTGTTCAACAGAATCAGTTCCACGCTCTTTTGTGGAAGAATCTACTCCAAGTGACTTTAACATGTGGGATATTTTTTCCGGCCATGTTTCATAGACGAATGTGTCGGATTCAGTATCATGCATATTTTTGATGACTTGGTACCCACAAATAAAGATTAAACTGTCTAATATCCACCCTTAAACTGTAGTAATGGCATCTAAAACCATGCCTGAATCAAGAGCTTTGAGGATCTTTTACGACACAATCGGCTCCCCAGCTACCAAAAAACAGTACGATTACCAGCTTAAACTGTTCCAAAAACACTACAAGCTGAGAACAGTCGAGTCAATGCTAACGATCGATCCAAAGGAGCTCCAAACCCTGATCGAGGATTATGTGTACGAAATCAAGCAAAGGGGGCTAAGCAAGAGCTACGTAAACATGGCAGTTTGTGCCATTCAAGGGCTTACCTCGATGAATGATGTGGTCTTGAATTTTCCCAAGATAAAGCGACTATATCGAAACCAAGAACAGAAGAAGCAACAAGACAGACCATACACAACTCATGAAATTCAGACAATCCTAGAAACTACAACAAGCAAGAGAAATAAGGCAATAATTCACTTTTTGGCAGCTAGTGGCGTAAGAATTGGTGCCCTGATTGGCCTGAAACTAAAGCACCTAGCAGAGACAACGCAGAATTGCAAGTCAGTCCTAGTTTATGCAGGAACCAAGGACGAATACACTACTTTTCTAACACCAGAAGCCAGCAAGGTCTTGGATGATTATTTCAATGATAGGAGAGATATTGGAGGCGAATCACTAAATCCAGAATCTCCAGTATTTCGTGAAAAATATACCGTTAAAGGGCAAAAACCAATGCCAGTAACAGAAAGCATCCTAACTGGAATGATTAAACATGTTCTCAGTAAGGCAAATCTAAAGACAGAAAAAATCAATGGTAGATATTCAATGATGCGGTTTCATGGATTCCGAAAACGTTTCGATACAATCCTAAAGAACAACAAGGAAATCAATCCAAACATAATAGAGAAATTAATGGGTCACAAAAGAGGTCTTGATGGGTCTTACTTCAAGCCTACAAAAGATGAATTGTTTGCAGAGTATCAAAAAGGAATGGCAGACCTTATGATTAACGACTCTGAACGAGTTCTAGCTGAGAAGAAAAAAATAGAGATTGATAGAACAGAGATTGAAATAATGAAACAAAAGCTAGAATTGCAACAAAAACAAATGACCATACTTGAACACAAGATCGACTTGGTAACTACAACATCAAAAGTCAAAGATCCTAGTAAAGACCAAACCTCTACAAACTAAAACCAGCTAGGTCTGCCTTGTGTGAAAACCAAATTGGTACAAATCCGATTCTTCTATCGTATTGTCTTGGTTCAATTTTGGCAGTACTAACTAAAAGTGCCATCCATCCTTTCATCCTAACAAAATCCTCATAGAATGACTTCCAAACCTGATTGTATGCAAATTCTTTAGACAGTAGATCATCTGTGACATCACCAACGATGTTCAATAACTGATACAATAAACCAATTCTGAAATCAGTTATCCTATCCTTAGACTTTGATCTTGTGTGCATGTCCAAGGTACCCATTATCAGTCGAGCCAAGTTGTTTTCTCGAAATTGATAGGAACTCATTCTCATATCATTTCCGCTAAACTTTGCCGCATCTATTGATCTGCGAGGATCAAGCAGTTCCTCTATGTCATCGGAAAATGCCTCAGATAGTTTTTCACTGACAGATATTGCATCAAAAAAATAGATCAGATTTGCCATGGCTGGAAAGATCATATTATCCAAAACATAGACTTTCATCCTAGCTAGTTTTCGAATCGCCATTTCCTGCTCTTTTGTGAGGCTTTCACCACTCTTTGTCAAACGGTCTTTTTCTCTGTGTAGTTGTAACCAATCTTGAATGAAATTGACTAGTGTCTCATCAGGTATGTAGCTCTTTTCCCCATTGATTGGATTAACCTGCTTTGTTTTCATAGATTTAATGTAACACCAAACCTTGATGTTACATAAATGCATTACTATATTGAATGAATGAAAGTGTTGATTGTAAAGAGATTACAAAGACGTGGCTTTCTGGCAACAGATCCTGCACGTTAGTGATTCCCAAGACATTAGCCAAAGCATGTGGTATCGACAAGTCATCACATGTGATAATTGAGAAGCAGCAAGACGGTTTGTTAATTCGAAAGCTGGAGATCTGAATGTCCGTAACAGAACTAGATGAACTCAGAGAGTGCTGCACTAATGAAAAAATGTACTTGATCATCTATGACGGTGCAATAACACCAGATCTGCCAATTTTAGTATGCAAGGCCTGTTTTGAAAATAATCCAATATTCCAACGATTTATCAAACAAAAAACACTCCTACAAAAAACAAAATCATATGGTTAGAAAATGCCAGCAACGCAGAAATCCAAGGCAAAAAACCACTCCATTTTGGAATTTTTCAGTCCTGCCTCTGAGCGAAGTAATTCTATTCTTCCAAATACAGTCACTTTTGTAGAACAGTACAAATTTCTCACAAACTGGGAGATTGCAGATTATCAAGGTTGGACACTGCCAAGTATTACTGACCCTCATCATTGGTGTGGACAGTTCTCAACTCTTGGTTGTATGGATGTAGAATCACATAAGAAGCTAGGAAGGGGGAATTTCATCTATGTCAAGAGGTTTCAACGCTCATGTTATAGAGCAGTATGCAAGGTGTGTTATCTGAAATGGATTGCAAGACAATCAAACAATGCCACCAGAAGGATTGAGGCCTATGCCAACAAGTCTGGGAAAAACCCGATTCACTTAATCCTAATTGTTAATGCAAACCAGTACGGCACTCCAGTCAAAATACTTCGTCAGCGTATGAGTCACATCCTAAGAATTGCAGGAATTGACGGAGCTGCTGTTGCATTTCACCCATTTAGGTTTGATCAGAGACAAAGACGATGGTATCCAGCTCCACATTTTCATCTTGTTGGGTTTGGTACAGAGTGGAAGATCAGGCAAGCTTTTGGCAAATACGGCTGGTTTGTTAAAAATGAGCAAGAGCGAAGATCTGTCTTTCAGACTTTTTGCTACATCTTGTCCCATTGTGGTGTAAAGAAAGGGCACCAGACAGTCACATGGTTTGGCGGCTTATCCTATAGCAAATTACAAGTTGAAAAAGAACCAAAAATCACCAAATGCCCTGTCTGTGGAGGCGATTTTGAAGAGGTGTACTATGAAGAATTGTTTCATCCAGTGATTCCGCCCGATAAACCATACGAGGGACTGGTTCTAGCTGATGGATGGCACTCAGTAAAAACTATGGAATTTGATAGTTCTAATAGATTCGACTATGCAGATACTAGAGATCTAAATGAACTGTTGAAAGGATTATCATTGGTAAATTAATCACAATATCATAAAATAGTATTAGTTCACAAATAGAATTCTTGTCTGATGAACAAGTAAAAGTTCGTAGATTACTCAAATCCATTTATGACGATCTGATGGACGCAGAAAATGGGGCTGATAGAAACACATTCGGCTTTACACATAGACTGAAAGTAATCCACGAATCGCTCACACAACTAATTCCAAGACTTCTCACCACATTTCCGCAATTAGTAGTCAAACTTGAAGATTTTGAATCAACTCATCATCATAAAGGAGATTCTGGTATGGCTCAACTGTTAAAATCACAGATAAAAAAACTTGCAATAGAAACGGATACAGATTTAGAATTTACTCATGTTGAATACTCCAACAATACAATAGAAAGTAACGCCAAAATTTCTAATTCTCTTACATTTGGTAATGTTATTAGATTACATAATAGAGAATTAAATGCCATATTCTTCCAAACCGTGAATCATGGTTCAGTAAAAATAAATTCGCAAGTCAATGAAACTGGGCTGGATCTAGAGTTCAAACTAATGATCTATGATGATTACTTGAAACTAAAACAGTATTGGGATATACATCCGTCCAATCCCAAAAACTCTTCTGGTGCATATTCCAAAATACCC
Source organism: uncultured Candidatus Nitrosotenuis sp. (assembly GCA_964616415.1). Lineage (GTDB taxonomy): Archaea > Thermoproteota > Nitrososphaeria > Nitrososphaerales > Nitrosopumilaceae > Nitrosotenuis. Next base: position 17,907 of record CAZTUP010000003.1, read on the forward strand.
ACAATGCCAGCTATTAACGAGTTGTTTTCATTGAGAACCAACATCATAGAAAAAAGCTTTGATTTGAATGGAGGTGCAAAATATGCTTGGGTTTTTAATAACACATACTCGAAACTTCAAGATAAAACAGTAACCACAAAAATTGAGATATTGAACAAAACAACTCTCTCAGATTCTAAGACAAATCTTCCCATTGTAGATCTTTTAAGAAATTCTCTACCTCAAGAACTATTGACTGATCTTAATGACGCAAATGACTGCTATCTTCAAAATCATTTTCGTCAATCTGCCATCATGTTTAGGAAATCCTTGGAAACTGCAATTAGATTAAAAATTTTACAATCTGGGTTAACACAAGATTTGTTATTTAACAAAGATGGGAATGAATTGCGGCTTTCTGACAAACTTGACATATTAACAGAAAAAAAGATAATCTCAACAAAAACTAAAAGCGATATTGAAGATACGGTAAAATGGTTTGGGGATACTGGTGTCCATACTAAAATGGGCATCGTTGAAGATGACGTACGTCATAATATAGAGATTAAATTTAGAAAATTTATCACTGAATTAAATCTAAAACCTTGATGATTTACATGGTCTCCAAGCTTCCTATGTGTAAGAAAGTCTGAAATAGAGATTTACAAACCTGAAACCAATATTGGCAGAAAGCGATTGGGACGCTTAGAATATTCATGCTTTTTTTAGTTCATTTCGAGCATCTTTGATGATTGACCTAGACGATTGGAGGAAGATGACTGCAATTATGCCAGCTACTATGAGGTCTGGCCATGATGTGCCTGTCCAAAAAACAAAACCAGCTGCAACTACGACCAAAATATTGCCAAGCGCATCGTTGCGACTAAAGAGCCATACCGCACGGACATTGGCATCTCCTTTTCGGTGTGGAAGTAATACAACTACAGCAACAATATTTATCAAAAGCGCAACAAAGCCAAAAATCCCCATTAACCCAGCTTCTGGTGTGTGTAGAACTTGCGTGCGATATATTGTATAAGCCAGTATGGATACTCCCATTGCGCCAAGAAATATTCCTTGGATCAGAGCTGAGCTAGCACGTAATTTAAGACTCCATCCTATTGCAAGTAATCCTAGAAATGTGATTGAGCCGTCACCAAGAAAATCAAGTGCATCAGCCTTGAGTGCCTGCGAATCTGCGATGAATCCACCAATCATCTCAGATATTCCGTAACCTACGTTTAGTAAAACAACCACCCATAATGCCCTGCGATACGCAGGAGTGATATGAGAAAGGTCTTTTGGCAAATCATCATCCGTCATTTAGTTTCACTCAACCCGAACAGGAAGTTTTAGTATAATAAAAAAGTTATTGGAATAGTTTCTTTACCTTTGCAAGCTCGGTCTTGATGGAGTCAATCTTTGCGTCAATGTCTTCGGCAGGCTCGCCATTTTGTATCATGTTACGCAGGTCTACTCTCATCATCAACTCGATTTCTTGCATTAGTTGTAGGTTCTTTGAGGCAACGGTACCTTCAATGTACTCGTAATTTTCCAAGTATGCCGTAGTCGCAAGTGAAAACGCAGTGTCTTGGTTTCCGTCATTGTATTCTGATGACACTTGATCAAGTAGATCTTCAATGTTATCTATGGTTGATAGAACATCACTGTTCCTAGTTATCGGTTGACCCATCATCATATTGCCCATCATCATGTTTCCACCCATCATGCCAGAGCCCATCATGTTGTTTCCCATCATATTATTGCCCATCATCATGTTCATCATTGGCTGATTTTGCATCATTGCACCCATCATACCCTGATTGCCCATCATCATGTTCATCATTTGTTGTTGCATTGCTGGATCACCCATCATGGTATTCATCATTGGGCCCATCATGCTTTGCATGTGTTGAGGGTTGCTTACCATCATGTCATGCATTTGTTGCATTGCTTGCGGATCTGACATCATGGTATTCATCCAAGTATTCATGGCCTGAGGACTGTTCATCATGGTTTGATGCCACTGGGTCATCATTTGTGGATTGTTCATCATTTGTTGCATTTGCTGAGGGCTCATGTGCATAAAATTGGCAGGCTGATTTGCTGAAAATGCCGCATAGCCCATTCCAAGTCCTGCAAAAAAGACACCCACTGCAATTCCAATCCAAACGTATTGGCTTGTCATTATGGCGTCATTGTATGCTAGAGATAATAATGTTACATATTGATTTTCAGGTTTGATTCTTAGTTACGAGTCAATCAGAGGCAGATCGTGTATTCCTAGAATCACACTTGGAAACTCTTAGATCATTTGCAGACGGGCGAGATTATAGTTCCTTGTTTGTCGCAATCAAATCCCAACTATTTCCATCGTCTGAACTTTTATAGACTTCTTGGAATCCATCAGGTGAATATCCTGCAACGTAGATTATCTTGTTTTGTGAATCAGCCGTTATACTCATAATTGTCAGATCAGGCTTGCGGATTATTTCCCAAGTCTTACCCATATCGCTTGATTTTGCAAGACCAGTCTCTGATGTATGCGTATACAGTGTACCTTTATCGTCAAAATACAATGTGAAAATTGTAAGCCCCTTGTAGCCATCAAGCACAGTCCAACTCATTCCACCATCTGTTGACTTTGCTATCCCCTTTTGAGTACCAGCAAATCCTGCAAATATTACATTAGCGTCATTAGGATCAACGGTAAGAGCAGTTATGTAATCTGGCACAGGCAATGCCACCCATGTCTTGCCAGCGTCAATAGTTTTGAACAAGCCCCTTCCAGCACTATCATAACCAATTATTACATTGGAATCAGATTTACTCACAGACATTGCATGAAAATCAACTGGTGGTTCCAGTATTGTAGCAACTTGTTGCCAAGTTTTTCCACCATTTGTACTTTTGATCAATCCAGTATTACCACCAGTTGCAGGATGTCCACTTGCGTATAGTGGAATGCCTTGAGAAGGTGGTGCATTAAACGCCATGTAATCGGCTCGTTGTTCGTCCACCTTTACTGGGGGATTACCATTAACGCTTTGATAAAAGTCGCCATGAGTTGCAATGTACAAAACATTTCTGTCAACTGGATCCACACCCAAACCATGAATGTGTTGCCAGAACACAGTTCTAGGATTTTGTGTTGAAACGTCAGATTCTGGGGTTAAATTGGTTGCAAAAGATGCACCAATGCCAATCGCTACTGCAATTATGCCAACAATTACAAGATTAGTTTTACTAGATTTTATCATAATTTACTCCATGTGAAAATCTATTTGAGGATTTTACCAGATTATTTTGCAATTATACAACATCGATTGGTTGGATTATTGTATATATGAAATAGTAACTTTACAACTGTAAAGTGTAGTTATTAAATAAATCAAAAACTATACCACAACCATGAACCGTAAGCACATGGAAAAATTAGATCCAATGAAACACTGTCAAGTTGATGAGATCAAAATCTGCACCAGATGCGGATCAATCAACATCAGAATAGAAAAAGACACGATTTATTGCAATGATTGTAACGCAATTTTGTGCTTTGAGCATAAAGGGCAACCTAAACCATATTCTTATTGAGTCATACTCTAAAGCCCAAGCTCGTCTTTGTTAACCTAACCAGTGGTTATGAGGCTTCTTCGAGATTTTTGAACGAAATTCTTAAAGGAATTGCAATCGTAAATTAACAGATACTAAAACAAATTATTTTTTGATGGTGATAATAAACATAAGACAATAAACGAATAATATCGACTCAGAATACAAGCAGATAGTAAAGAAACTCAGTAAACTGGGTTTCAAGATAACTCTGATTGTCATTGATTATTTGATTTAAAATAACAGTTTGATCCTCAAAACTCATTGAACTTTAGGCGACTACCTGCATCCGTCTTTCTCTTTTTTGTGGCGGGATTATGTGAGATAGGTGGAGGTTACTTGGTCTGGTTATGGTTGCGAGATAATTTTGCATGGTGGGTTGGTGCTATTGGCGGCTTTGTCTTGTTTTTGTATGGCATTGTCCCGACATTTCAAAAGGCCAATTTTCATAGAATCTATGCGGCGTATGGTGGAGTCTTTGTAGTCATGTCGATTTTATGGGGATGGCTGATTGATGGTGTGCCGCCTGACAACTATGATGTGATTGGAACGTTGATTGCTGTGGCTGGTGTTTTGATCATATACTATTATCCAAGAAAGGAGGAAAAGGTTTGGAAATCATAGTCACCACGCTGGTAGTTTTCTTTTTAGCCGCATTGTTGGAGATTGGGGGTGGATATCTGGTTTGGAAGTGGTTGCGAGAACACAAAGGAAAAATATTTGGTTTGATCGGAGGTCTAGTTCTGTTTATGTACGGCATAATCCCGACACTGCAACCAGCCGAGTTTGGGCGTGTGTATGCAACGTATGGCGGAATATTTGTCGTTTCGTCGGTGTTGTGGGGCTATTGGGTTGACAAGAAAAAACCAGACAGATTTGAGGTCATAGGATCAGTCATAGTTCTGATTGGTGTTGCGGTAATCTTTTATTTTCCACGCTGATTTATTCAATAATGTTTTACATGATCAGAATCTGATGAAAACTAAACAAAACCAATTTTCAATTAGTTTAGTTTGATGATTTTACCAGTTTGTTGTGGATTTTTATTCATCAAAGATCAAAATCATAATAATGAAAACGATAGTACTAAGCACCATTTTAGCAGTTTTTACTTTAATGGTGACAATTCCAGCATTTGCAGATCACCCAACCACCGAAGTAAGCATACCAGTCGGTTCCTCAACACCAGGATGCGAGGAAACCAATGAATGCTACATTCCATCTGAAATAACAGTTGACATTGGTGGTGAAGTGATGTGGTCAAATGAAGACAGTGCTTCACATACTGTGACAAGCGGAACACCAAAGGATGGTCCAGATGGAACCATTGATAGTGGATTAATTCTCTCAGGACAAACATTTTCCCATAAATTTGAGGAATCTGGTGAATTTCCCTACTTTTGCCTAGTACATCCATGGATGAAAGGCACAGTAATTGCTCAAGCATCAGAAGGAGAACACGATGAAACAGATAACGAAACAGATGATGACACATACGATGATAGTACTGGGACAACAGTAATGTCTCAAGATGGTTCCGTTATGGTTCGCATCAATTCTGACGTACCAACACAAGGCGAAGAAGCTACAGTATCAGTAGAATTCACTGATGCTGATAAAAACCAGGTTGAACACGTCAACTTTGAGATCACAATAATGCAGAATGAAGAACAGGTTCTTGCAGAGACAGAACAGCATGCAATGACTGGAATCACAGAATTCACAACAGGTACACTTGACTCGAATAGTCCACTAGATGTCCAAGTGACAATCCTAGGAATAGGATTACCAGACGGTGAGGTAAACTGGACAGGTCCAATTGGCGAGACAGTATCTGCTCAAGTAGTACCAGAATTTGGCCCACTTGCAATGATTATTCTGGCAACAGCCATAGTGAGCATTGTTGTAGTTACGGCACGATCTAAAGTAATTCCAAGACTCTAGAATTTTCTCTCTTTTTATTTTGACACACTGCATTATAACGAACATGCATTCTGAAACAATCAGGTCTTTTTCTTGTCTGGGTTGATAAGATCATGTTCTATCTGAATTGTGCAGTGGTTGATGCCAAATTTGTCTTTCATGGTTTCGTTGATTTCTCGTAGTAGATTGTTGGTTTGGGCAATAAATTCTGGTCGGATTTTGACGTGTACGGACATTGCAAATACGTTTGATGTCAGGGTCCAAATATGAAGATCATGAACCTCAGAGACTCCTTCTAACGTCCCAATTTCATCGGAAACTGACTCTAGTTTGATCTCTCTTGGGGTTCCTTCCATGAATATGTGCATACATTCCTTGCACAGTATTATTCCAGATCTTATTATCAACATGCCAATTCCAACGCTTACTATTGGATCAATTATTGGATAATCAGTAAGGCTGATGAGTATTCCACCTACAATCACGCCAATGGATGACAGCATGTCTCCAATCACATGAGCATAAGACCCTTTGATGTTAAGATTTGAATGGCTTTCTTTTTTGAGCACCAACATCATTGCCAAATTTGCTACAAAACCAGCTATTGCAAATCCAAGCAATGTGTTTGTATCGATTTCTTGCGGGGACAGGAATCGTTTGTATGATTCATAGAAGATAAACCCAGATACAAGAATAAGCGTGATTCCGTTTATCAGTGCAGCTACTATTTCTGCTCGATGAAACCCAAATGAGAGCTTGGCAGAATGTGGTTTTTTTGCAATCCTAAATGCAATCAGAGATACACCGATTGCAGAAAAATCCAACATTACATGAAATGAGTCTGAGATTAGGGCTAGACTGTTGCTTAGGATTCCACCTACTATCTCCATTACAAAGACAGATATCGAAATTACAAAAACAAGCCAAAGTTTGTGTTCCGTGTGATTATGCAACTAGTCTGTTCCTCATAAAAGAGAGCAAAGGAATCAGAGAGAAAATGGATGCAAGCACAATCAACGATAATGGGAATTCGGGAGTGACAGATATTGGAATTTCAACATATTCGGAGCTTTTATCGATTTTTTCTATTCTCAGTGTAGCCTGGCCAATATTTGATTCTGAGAATTTGAAATTGACAAAATCTCCCCCAGCCTGTGCAGTCCCCGAGTGTCGAAATACTTCGTTATTATTTTGAAGCACAACAAAGTCATATTCTGCCTTTGGAACTGGCAAGAGAGTTTCCTTATCATATATAGTGATGATAAATTCTGATTCTTCTTTCGGGCTCAGATCTAATGGAATCCAAGTAAGATCAACAAAATACCGTCCAGATTCTGCAGCCCCAGACTCATTTGTAGTACTAGACAATCGTATCGGAAATGTCGTCGTAGGCTTTTCGATTGGTTTTACAACTACAACAAAATCAGCATTTGTATATTGGTTGTCACCTATTTGCTTGATTGAAACTATGACGGGTCCCAGATTATCGGATGAGAAAGTATAGTTTTCAGTGTTTGTTTTTGTAGGTGAATTTGTAAGTCCAGTTGACTTTTTTCTGAATATCTCGTTTCCGTGTTGAGACAGTACAAAATCATATGTTGTGCTTTTTGGCTTTTTGTCAGTAAACAATTCATTAAAATCAATATAGAAATCCACGTTTTGCCCTGGATAAATCACAGGAGGATCCCACGAAAGCCCAACCTGAAACTGGGCATTGCCAGTGTTTGCTTGCAATGGAAACTGGACATTTTTTGACGGCGTGATGGTAAAACGTATCTGATGTTCTTTTGCTTTGTCAACCATGTCCAAGAGATCCTTTTGGTTTATTACCAAATGCACTATTCGTGCCTCCTCTGAATAATCATCTATGGTTACAGAGGATTCCCTTAAGGGAATGCCATCAAGTGTAGCATCATATTTGGTCACAAGCATTTCTGCGAATGTTTTTGGTATGTGTATTTCCTGATGCACCACACTGGTTTGATTGATGTTCTGGTAACTCCAATCAAATGGCATATCGAAACTCACCATGCTGTTTTTTGTATCGAATGCAAAATTATTGATTCTGTCATAGTATGATGTGATGCCTATGTCATGCTTTTTCTGATCAATTCCAGTCACAGAATGACTTGTCTTTTCTGCTATGCTTATTGCCCCATTAAGACTAGGTGGTTCGGCAAGGACGTTCTGATCAGAATCTATCCCAATGATCTCTACGTGAAACTTGTACAATCCTCCCGAGGTAAATATCGGACCTTCCATGATCAAGGATGAAAACATCTTTCTAGTCCAACCACCACTAGTAGATTCCTTGTCGCCATCAATTTTGAGTTGTCCAAATTGTTTTGAAATTACTTTTATGTTGACATTGCCCAGATCATCGTGAAGTTTTTCCTTAAAGATTTGCTTTCCGTCTTTTGTTAATTCCATCACAAACGTAACATGTTCTATTACAGCTTCGGTCTTTCCATCGGTTAGCTTGACTGTCAGATAACTCTCATTGTTTGTAGGATCAAAGACAGACGGTTGGACGCCCACAAACAGAGTTGCATTTCTGCCTCCTACTGATACAGGTATCTCTTCACCACCTATACCATGCCCAAATACAGAATTTGCCACGGCTATAGAAATGATCAGTATGAATACAATTCCTAGAATTATTTTCAAGTTGTTAAAAATATGAAAACGAATCCGCAAATCGGTCTTGGATGGTATCAAATGTGTTCAGATTCATCTGCGCTAATGCTTTAGTGGTGGATTCCCTATCTACTATACTGTATTTTTTTATCACGCCAGGTTCTGCAATCACAAGATTGACCTTGAGAAGATTAGATAGTGTGATTGAGAGAGTAGATGGACTTTTTTTTATGTGATCTAGAATTTCCGCAAATGTAGCATCACCAACCAAAAGAAAAGATAGGATTTTCTTGCTTGTCTCTTTTCGCAAATGGATGAAAAGAAAGTCTTTGGACTCATCAGAGGTGGATGAAAAATACCAATCCTGATTCTTTATTTTTCTTGATCTAATGAGTCCCATCTTTTCCATCATTTTCAAATAATGACTTACAACACCGTTTTTTAGACCTGAGCCATCCATTAGATCCGTAAACCTAGAAGCTGGCTTTTCCTCCAATATCGTAAGAAGTTGGTTCACTCTAGGATTGTATTTGTAATTTGGATACCTCATAACTTAATCAGACCTGAATATTCCAATGACAAAAAATGTCAACATTAGCAGTATTAGTGTATGTGATATTAATCCATCAAGCCCAACATTGGATGGGACAAAGGGAAAGACCATGTTCATAAAAGAGAATGTCTCTGCTGCAGTTACTGCGTAAAATGCACACATCATCAAGAATAGCCTTGTGGTCTTGAATGACTTGTAAGTATACAGGCCAACCACTGAAAGAAATGTTCCAAGAGATATGCTGATTATGTGAATTGCGGCATGGAGTCCATGACCTACTAAAATATGAGGAATTGCAAAGGGTAGTGTCGCACCACAAATGCTAATTGACAGGATCACAAGCAGTCTAGATTTGGAGCGGGTTGTGGAGAACGTCCTTTGCAATTTGTGATCAATGAACTTTGCCATGTAATTAAAGAAGTTGGTAAAATTGCAAAACTGGGCAAAATCACAACTGAAAGTCAATTAGTCATTAAAATATGATAATGACCTAACAAATTTTGTGCGTCTATTATTGATTTTCCTAATATCTACATCATTTTGGTATGCATTTGCAGAATCAAACTATGATGTCATTATCCCAAAAGGTGCTGGCAATCCGTCATATGATCCACAGTTCAAAAAAGACCTGTTTGCAGAAGAATGGTACATGCCAACAAAGATTACAATATTTATCAATGATACCATTACTTGGACAAACCAAGATTCTGACAAGCATACAGTTACCAGCGGACAATCAAGTGGTAGGGCGGGCGGTGTAACTGGAACACCAGGCATTTCCTTTGGAATATTTGATAGTGGACTATTCGGACAAGGTGAAAGATGGTCTTACAAGTTCGTCAGACCAGGAACATTTCCATATTTTTGCACGATTCATCCTTGGATGTATGGTGTGGTTGTAGTGGATGGTCCAATTCCACCATATCCACATAATGCTGCAGGATATGAGCTAAAACTCCCTGCAATGACGGTAAGTACAGACAAGAAATACCATAACGGCTTGTACTGGGATCCAGTTGTGATAAAAACAGGGGAGCAGATACTATTTACGCTTGATTTTTTCAAAATTGATGGGGCTACAAAACTTCATGCATTTGAATACGACTTTGTCCTAGTTCAAAACGGAAAAGAAATCCACCGCTCAAATGGGTTTTCTGAGGGCGGTAGTGATACGAAATATTTTATGTTTACAGAACCAGGCCCACTAAAAATACGACTGGAGAACATGGGTAAAGACAAGTTCAGCGTATCTGAATTCGATACTGTTGTTTATGGAAACAGTACAAAACGGAGTGCGGATGCCATAATATCTCAAAACAAGGGAGAGCCTGTCATTTATCAGGTAAGCCTTTGGGTAATTTTATCAGCACCTGTGATTTTGATAATAGGTATAATTTGGACAGTAAAGAGAAAGCACTAGATTAGAGCCTCTGATCCTGTTCTTAGTTTTTGCTTGTAAAATGAATTTCGTGGTACCTTTCTAAGCTTTATACCACAACATGGGCAATACGTTCCATCCCAGTTTACAAACAACTCACATACTTGGCATCTTTTTTGCCCTGCGGCATATCTTCCAATACCTTTTGGCTTTATTGCTCTATAACTCTTACAAATCTCCTTGCAGCTCATCTTCGCTTATTTCACAATCTCTGCAGTCGGCAATGCCTTTTGATAGAGAACTGTGACTTTGGTTCCAACCATTAGATCGCAGTCTGCAATTTTTTTCGAAGACATTACGGAATCATTTGTTTCTACGACACAGGAATTGTCTATTTTGCCATTGATGATGACTTCTTCGGTTATTTGCTCTCGTATCAACGGCACATCTTTGAACATTGAAAACGCAATGAATGCAACTACTGCAATTCCTGCAACGATAAATGGAACAGTCAGATTTCGTTTTACTTCAAAAGACAATGTTAAACAGCATGATAATCTGTTATTATGTCTTATAGATAACTGGTAAAATCACAAAACAACAGATAACTAAATTACAGAAATATTTTGAATGTATCTTGAATTATTGTGGAATCAGAATGTGAGGTCAAAATTGTAAAATTTGCCCTAATCGGATTATTCGTTGCATCAATTATTGGATTAGCCGTCTGGGAGATCAAATTCAATCCATACTCAGACATTAAAACAAGTGTTTCGGATTGGGTGGAAGTCAAATCTGGATTTGGTACAATTCGACTGTATGAGCAAAAACAGGTGGGGGGATTTTCAAGCATTAAAAATGATCTCACATATGTGGATGGTTCTCTGGGTTTTCAAATATCAAAACCAAACAAACAGTGGGAATTTGATTCTAACATAGATGATGTGTTAGACTCACAAACCGTCTCAAGCAAAAAATTTCTTGGTGGCATGTACATCAAAAAGGCTGATGAGAAAGCCGTTTTCATCGCAGTCTTTGATTTAACACAGTTTGATAATTTTGATCTAGATGCTTACGTACAATCACAAAAAGATGCAATAGCCAAATTTGATTCAAGCATCATGATAGATGAAATGTCGCCACAAAATAACTGGTCAATATTTGGCGCAGAAATCACACTCCAAAATAAAACAAGAACCTATGGAGAACAAATCTTGGAAATACATAACGACAAACTATACATGCTACAGTATAGTGGTGCTCCACCATATCTGATGCTATCGCAAACAAGAGATGAGATCAGAGACATAATGGATTCATTCAGGCCACTGGGCTGAGAATATGCTAAAACGAAGAATAATTCTATTTTTTGTCTTTTTGGTGGCCTTTTCTGCAACATTTTCCATTGGTGCTACAGTGGATGTTCCAGAAGACGAGGCAAAGGCGTTCTTGGACGAATTTGAGAAAATGATTGCTGAGATACAAAATGAGAACTTTGGGGTACAGATCTTTTTGCACAACACTCAGCTAGCATTACCTATGTTCATTCCTGGATTCGGTGTTGTATGGGGAATTTTTTCAGCATACTCAACAGGGTTTGCTTTTTCTGCACTATCAACCACGATAGATCCGCTCTTGGTAAAAATCCCACCGATTGCCATGATTTTTTCTACACCGTTTGGAATAATGGAGCTAGGTGCATATGCACTCGCCATGTCACGTAGTTACATTTTGATCATAAACATAATCAAAAAAACACCAATCAAACCTCAATGGAGGATCATTCTCTGTGAGGTGGGAATTTTGATCGGATTATTGCTCGTAGGTGGGATCATTGAGGCATACATGATTGAAACATTTTCTGAATCAACACCAAAAATAAAATGGGTAAGAGAATAACTACAACAAAAATACAGAGTTATTTTTTAGATTCTACCTTTTCTGGATGGAATGTGGCTTCAATGTCAACACCTTTTATTTTTCCTGCAATGTGCACTGTAGGGTGGCCAGATGCATTTGGCGTATATTCACCATGATACACTCCTTTGTTTTTTGGGTCTTCGGCCAGAGTAAGGAAGGTTTTTTGACCATTCAGTGTCACATCTACCTCGACATTTTTACTTAAACCAGATAGGCCGTTTGTGATCTTTTTTGATTTTTTCTTTGATTTCTCATCATGTGTTGATTTTTTGGCATTGGTTTTTTTGTGATCGTCTTTGTGGCCGTCGTCTTTGTGTTCGTCTTTACTGGTAGGTTTCTTTTCAACCATTGATGCTTTAGTGATTATTACTTCGATGGCATTGGATTTGCCAGCTATTGGGGGTTCATTTTTCCAACCAGCATCAATTTTGTAATCACCTACAATTTGCCCTTTGTGTGCATAAGCACTGCCTAGTAGACTGATAGCTAGTATTGCTACGGTCAACAATCCGAGTTGTTTATTCATTGTGAAAAGAATCCTAGTTTTTCTTAAAATATTTCTGGTAGAGAAACCAAACCACTTTGTCGATTTTACCAGTATTGAATCTAAGTATTAATACATTGCAAATGTTTCTCATTCTATGAAATTTTTGTTAGTGCTATTTTCAGTTTGTTTGTTACCAGCTTTTGCACAGGAATTTCAGCAATTATCAACCGATAAGGGCACGTTACTTGTAGACATATCCACAGAACCTGCAAACCCAACAACTGATCAACAATCTAAATTAAAGATTGATTTCATAAATCCAGTAACAAAGAAGATACAAGAACATGTAGACTACAGAGTTACTGTTGTTAAAGACAATAGTGCAATTTTTGGGCCAATTCCTCTAACTCATACATCTACAGGTTCAGCTACCCTGCCTGTTGAGTTTAAAGAAAATGGAGCACATAAGATCACCATAGAAATAGAAGGCATTTTGTTCAAACCAATTCCGATCGAAACAGTTACTTTTACCAAAACGATTGGAATGGCTGCGGCTCAGACCACAAACGAGGCTAAAGATGGTGGAGGGTGTTTGATTGCAACAGCTACTTTTGGAACGGAATTATCACCACAAGTGCAGCGACTACGAGAGATTAGGGATGTCGTCTTGTACAATACGAGTGTGGGAACTACATTCATGTCTGGATTCAATGAATTTTACTATTCATTCAGTCCCAAAGTGGCAGATTTGGAAAGACAGAATCCACTGTTTAGAGAGATAATAAAGACCACGATAACACCGATGCTTTCCACATTATCTATTCTAAATTATGCCAATATTTACTCGGAGCAGGAAATGCTAGGATATGGAATTGGGATTCTGTTGCTCAACATAGGAATCTATTTCGTTGTACCTGTCATTGTAATTCTAAGAATAAAACAAAAAATTACAAAATTAGACTAACTGCGGTTTGTATATTCATAGCTCCTTGTTAATTGCAATCAAACCATTCTTACCATCATCTAAGATTCTATAGGCTTCTTGAAACCCATCAGAGAATAGCCTGCAACATGGATTATGTGAATGTAGCCCACTTTTGGCACATAAAGTACAAGTCGTATAGTTTAAGGGTGAAAAAACCACCTTTTAGTAAAGATTTGATATTGAATTGATCCACATAAATAATACAAGTCAAATGTCAGATCCATGTTAAAATTTCAAAATAAGGTCATTCTAGTTACTGGTAGTGGTACAGGAATTGGTCAAACAGTTGCCAAATTATTTGCCGAGAACGGTGCAAGCATAATCATCTTGGGTAGAAGAAAAGAGCCCCTTGAAGAGACAAAGAAAATCCTAGACGAGATAATTAATCGTGTAAAGAGTGGCGCCAAAGTTTGGCTATTTTCAGGAGTAGATGTAAGTGATGAAATCGGGGTGTCACAGATGTTTGATAGTTTAGAGAAGTCAGGAGTATTTGTCGATGTAGTAGTCAATAACGCGGGTGTCTCAGGCCCAGTTACATGTTTTGTAAACTCTCCACTAGACGAATTCAAAAGTGCAGTCGGCATACACTTGACGGGTACATTTTGGACATCAGTTCAAGCACTCAAAGTGATGAAGCCTGGTGCAAAAATCGTTACAATTTCGACGTTCTTTACCGAAGAAAAACCATACGAACAAAGGCCATACAGATTCAGAAGTCCATACACTGCAGCACAGGGTGGAAAGAATAGACTAGCTGAAGCAATGTCATGGGAATTAGTAGAAAAAGGAATCGTATCAATTGCAACAAATCCAGGACCAGTACACTCAGATAGAATATACAAGACAGTCTATCCAAAAGCTGCTGCAGAGTTCTTACGTGTTAGTGGTTTTGAAGATCTGTCTCCATCAGAAGTCGAGATAGCAAACAAGGACATAGTAGGACTGCTTGGGGAAGATGAGAAAACTGTTAAAGACGGAATTGCAAAGGCGTCGGATGCAGTTGCCAAAACAAACGGTGGTGATTCGCAGAAAATTGCGCAGACATTAGTAAAACTTCTTGCAAAAATTCAGGAGATTGCCGAAAAAGTCCAAAAGAACACATCATTCATGATTGCAGACAGACAGTTCCTGTCCCAAACTCAAGTTGCCCAGACAGTACTTACATTAGCAGACGATGACATTGCAAAGATTCTAAATGGAAAGATAATTCCTGGCGATAGAGTATTCTATCCAGTCAAGCCACATATTACAACCAGTGCTCCATTCACGCAGTCAAGCTTTTCATCAGAAGTCGTTGTATTTGCAATAGATGCTACAGACAAGCAAGATGCGGATAGAGCGGAGTTTTTGGCACAACATGTAGAGAAGAATGGCGGAAAAGCAGTCTGCTTTATTTCAAATTCAACGCCCAAAGAATTGCAAGAATCCATTAGCTCAAAATTCCATAGTCATGTGATTAATTTCAAAAGCCAAGAAGAGGTTCAAAGATGGCTAAACACAGCAAAAACAGTAGGTAAGCTATCCACCTTAGTTTACATTACAGGCAAGATGTCATCCGACTTGAAAATAATTGAATTGTCAAGACAAAAGTGGGATAGTCTAGTTGACAAATTCATAAACACACCTGCAACTGTGATTCAATCAGCATTTGAAATCTTTGTTCCAGGCGGCAAAAAAGATCCACGACTTTACAAAAACGCAAAGGGTACTATCATGATAATTGGACCGGACATGCCAACAGGTCCAAAAGTATCAGGTGCTGACAGGGCAAGAGTTGAAGTATTCAGAGGTGCACTAAGGCCATTCACTACAACAGTAAACCAAGAACTAAGTGACGTTCTAAAATCCAACGTGAGATCATTTCTTGTTCTGCCGGGAAGCATCGACGGTAAAGAGTCAGATAATTCAAGAATTGCAAATGCATTGAATTATTTTGTCTCAGATGCGGCACGCAGATCATCCGAAGTAACATTCTGTGTTGACGAAATAAGAGATTAGATGAAAAAATTTTCAGATCTCAAAGTAGGGGATGAATTTTTCTCCACGTGTACATTTTCTAAAAAAGAACAAGAATCATACTTGGCATTTTCTAGAATAAAAAACACCATTTTTGATGACGATGAATATAGCTCAATTGTTTCAGGACGTGCCGTAATTGCAAGAATGGAAGGCGAGTTTACAAGATTAAGTCAGATTTATGGAAACATGATAATATTGTACGGAATGGACGGTGATCCTAGCTGGGAGAATAGAAACACCCGATTCCTCAAACCCCTACACATAGATGAGATTCTTAAAATAAAATACATTGTTTCAGAAAAAAAAGAACTGGATGAAGATTTTGGAATGATCACAGTAGATTTTGAAGGTAAGAAAGAAAACGGAGATACGGTCGTAATAGCAAAAAAGAACCTGTATCGAATAAAAAAAGAGCCTCCAAAATAGATACTAAGCAGGAGTTATTCTGGAACGGACGTTGTTTCTAGTTTGCCGTCTTTAATTCGTATGTGTAAGAATCGGTTGTCCTGAAATACCAATGTAATTCCTCCATCCTTATCAGGATCTTGAATTGACACCAATTCTTGCATTCTAATTCCATCGAATTTAACCATGATATGGGTTTCCAGCACCAGATTATATCCTTATCAAATTCCAATAGCATCTAAAAATAGCTTTATCGCGGCAACCAAAATCATCGAAATTATCAGAATACGCAATCGATTTTCTTTAATCTCCAATGATAAACGGGCTCCAAGAATCCCACCTGCAAATGCGCCAATTGACAACAATAAAGCATATTCAAAATCAGCATGTCCCAATAGAGTATGAGTTATCAGTCCAGATGCGGAAGAGAACATTAGGATCAGTTGTGAGGTTGCAGTTGCATTCTTCACCAGTAATCCAAGCCCAATTATCATCAACGGTACAAAGACAATACCGCCACCAATCCCAAAAAAACTGGATAAAATGCCCGCAAAAAAACTAGTTACCGAGGATATTACAAGCATTTTTGGTGAGAGATTACTTTGTCTAGAATCTAGATTTCTTTTTATGAATAGATAGTAACAAGACACAATCAGTACAATTGCAAATAAAACTTTAAAGATCTCAGAGGTCACTTGAGCAGAAACAATAGCACCAAGAATTGTTCCTGGAATCGACATCAATCCCAAGCGGAGTCCAATTTTGTAATCAATTCGTTTTTGCTTTGCATATGACGCAGTGGATGCAACCGAATTACTAAAGGCTGCAAAGAGACTACTACTCGAAGACAAAGTAGGCGGCACTCCAAGAAACGTCAATACAGGTACAACTATGATTCCACCGCCGAGGCCAATTATAGAACCAATTACACCAGCCACAAATCCCAGCGGTATTAACCACAAGATTTCAAACATTTTTGCTATAAGAGAAGTTTGGCTATTGAATCTTGTCCTAAACCGGAGACGGTATTTTCGGCAGTTTGATTGTAAAAGTTGTCGGATTATTTGAGACCTCAATAGTACCCTGATGTTGTTGTATTATCGTTTTTACTGCTGGCAGTCCGAGTCCAGTTCCACGAGATTTTGTGGTGAACAATGGTTCAAATATTTTATCGATTAATTCATCTTTTATCCCAGGCCCAGAATCCCGTACCATGAATATAACATCATCATCAGATTCAGTAAATTGTATCATTACATCACCACAATTATCCATTGCCTGAATGGAGTTCATTATGAGATTCGTAAACACCGCTTGAATTTTTTCTCCATCGCATGAAAGGATGACATCATTTGTTGATTTGTGTATTCGTATTTGATCAGGCACCACAATTTCTGCAATTGCAGATTCCAAAATATCAGATGCTGAAAAATCATTTTTATCGAGAGGTGAGCTTCTTACAAAATTCAAAACATCATCTAGTTGAAACACTAATCTAGATGAAGCGTTATCAATTGACGTAAACAGATGAAAAAGTTCATTTGGAATTTTTGCTGAATATTTTAATTTTACTAGTTCTATGGTGTTTTTTATAATGGCTAGTGGATTTCGCATATCGTGTGCAAGTCTTGCAGACATTTCCCCTATCGCAGAAAGACGCTCGGCCTTGAATAATTCGGATTGAAAGTGACTCAATTCTCCGATTTTCTTTGTCATTTCATCCAAAAGCCAATCACGTTGTTCACGAATTTCATAGAATTTGGCAAGCTTTCTCTCAAATGTCACAATCATGTGTTGCTGAGTTATTGTCTTATTGAGTAGTGCCTGTTTTTCTTCTTCTAGTTTTTTGATTTTATTTGTCAGATCATCTGACAGATCTGTCGATAAACCAAATGTGGTTTTTAAATCCCCCAAACCGTGTTTCCTATTATTAATTTGATAATAACGGGCTGTTTGTTCAAAACAGACAAACTAATTGTATATAAAAAACTGCCACAGGTAGCCGTCTTTGTTTTCACTCAATTCCAAGTGCATTGGTTTACCTTCAAGAACTATCTCGTTTGATTTACTATGAGGCTTTGTATCGCTCAAATGGAATTGGCGTAGTCCGTCAACTAATTGATTAACACTCTCAAGACCTCCTGGTTTTTTCTGGCTCCAGCAATCGCAGATAACTGCTTGAACTACATTATCAAAGATGATCTTTACAGAATCTAGATCAGACATGGTACGATTAGTTTGGATTAATGCCAAAATGATTTTTGGTTCATCAGCATCACCAACCATGTGAATGTTCCCAAGAAATGAATTGTTTTTGTCCTTTATTTCAGTAGAAGTACAATATTGGACAAGATCTTGTTTTTCAGTATCTGTGAAAAACGAACAATATTTTTGAATGTCATCTTGTCTGCTTAGCTTTATTGGAGAAGACATGTAGATTTCATGCGTTTCCAATTTTTGGCGTATGATGTTATTTAGTGTAACATATGTTGAAGGTTGATCGACAACAGTCACCTGAGGAGTCGATGTAGAGACGAACAATAGTGTAACGACGCCAACTAGTATCACAACAATTCCACCAATAACAATTGGAATTACTTTCTTCATAGATTTTTGTAGAAAACAAATCACTACAGATAAGCCTTTGCAGATATCAGATGGAAATTATTTCTAATTTCGAGTCTTCTGTTATGTTGTACTTGTCAACAAATCCCGAAGTCACTTCAAGAACATATTTTGCTGCTTCATCATTTCCATTAGTAAAAGTACATGCCATGGTTTCAAGTGCAGACTTGCAGGGCTGCGTATCTTTTTCAATGTGAAGAACATTGCCATTGGCGTCAATCCAAAGCAAATCCAAGGCAAATTGCATGTTCAACATCCACATAGAACGAACTCCCTCGTCTTCAAAAACAAACAACATACCTTGATCATATGGTAGTTTTTCTTGGAACATCAATCCCCGTGTTTGCAAGGGCTTTGTGTCCGCGATTTGGACCTGAAGTGTTATGTCATCGATTTTGATTATACCTTGTGGAAATTCAGATTGTTCTAGCTTTATGTCTTTTGGAAGCGAAAGCATCCCCACCACGCCAATTATTGCTGCCGCAATTGCAATTGGAATCAAGACTTGAGTTCGACTTGCCATAAAATTACAAAATTAATCGGTCATTAAAAACCAATTATCCAAGACGATAGTAAAATCTTGGATACTAGAATATAAGACACGTATTGATTAACAAACCAATTTGAAGAAAAAAGGTGAGATACGATTAGAATCAATAAAGGCGGCCCACAAATCCTCAAAATCAGATCTTTCCAGAATGGAGGACTATCTTGAAGTCATATCGGAATTAGTTGAACTAAAAGGATATGCGACAACACTTGATGTTTCAAGATACATGAATGTCAGCGCACCAAGTGTAACTAAGATGCTTCAAAGACTAGACGAAAACGGTTATCTGAAATATGAAAAATATCACGGGATAAATCTTACTCAAAAAGGAAATACTGTGGCAGATACAGTGCGGCAAAAACACGGAATTTTATTAGAGTTTTTTGAGATACTAGGAATAGAACATGAAACTGCAAATCAGGATGTAGAAGGAATAGAACACCATCTAAATCCAAAAACAATAAAACAATTACGAAAATTCATTGCGTTTCTAAAATCAAATCAGAAATTACTTGAAGGGTTCAAAAATCTTTAATCATAATCTCGATGTCGTTTTTTGAAAATGCTGATCTAGACAATGCTTTTCCAGCATCAGAACGCTTTGAGATCTTGATTTTACCATGTCTTGCCACTCGTGTCGTAGTCACATATCTGTCTTTTACATACAATTCAGCGAGTGCGCCGTTGTAACGCTTGTCCACATCAAATAACAGCGAATTTGTAGACTCGGAGAAATCAAATCGTACGCCTTGCCCCAAATCATGTGATTGGTAGGATTCATCAGAGTCTTTTTCTTTGACATCAATGTGAACATGTAAGATTTTCTCAAGCTCGCTAATTGTAGAGCCACCTTTTCCAATCAATGATGGAATGGAGTCTTTTTTCACCTTAACTTGTACGCTATTATCAGATAGAATCTCAATTTGTGGATTTGGATCAAATCTACGCATCGTCTCACGTATTTTTTCTGCTGCGAGCTTGTGAATACCAGACTTGGTCTCAGCTTCATTGACTGGCACTATGACGTTTTCCTCTCCAAATGTATAGATTTCATACTCTAACAGTCCGGACTCAAAATCTGAAATCTCAATTACTGGTCTTGCCAAGTCCTGCTCCACCATTCCAGACGGAACTTTGACTTTGAGCTCAAGATCATAAATCTTGGATACCAGTCCATCTTTAACAAAGACCACAGTGTCAATAACACTGGGAATCATTCCAAGCTCAATCTTGCCAATAAATCGCTGGACTGCATCAAGCGGCATATTTGCATGTACAACCCCAACCATTCCAACACCTGCAAGCCTCAGATCTGCAAATATTCTAAAATCTTCACGCTGGCGAACCTCATCAAATATTGTATAATCTGGCCTGACTAGTAACAAAATATCTGCAGAATTTTCAAAGCTTCCTTCAAGTTTTGTGTATTGTGTGATTCCTTTGTCAACTTGCAAATCCCTTGGAGATTCGAATGTTTTTACAATGTTTCCCTTTGACGCATAAAAGTTTGCAATGCTTGATGCAAGCGTACTCTTTCCAGATCCAGGTGGTCCTGAAATTATTATGCCATCTGCTTGATCAGACAGTCTATTCATGAGTTTTTCAGACAGGCCATATTGCTCCAAGGTCATTTTTGTAATTGGATGAACTATGGTTATTTCATGAGATTCCGAGAATGGTGGTCTAGTTATTGCTATTCTATAATCCGCATACTGAATTACCAATGCGCCGGATTTTGATATCTCTATAGTTCCAGCATTTGAGATTTTACTTGCTTCTAAGATTTGCGTGCTAATCAATTCCAGATATTCACCAGTTATGGATTTGTCTTCTAGTTGTACAAGTTCAAATGATCCTGGTTTGCCTCTTTTTGCAAGTGGTGGATTGTTTTCTTTAAGATGTACACTCATCGTATGTTGATCAAAAAATCGTAAAAACTCTAGGTCTTTTGGAGATATTTTCTCGGATCTCTGATATACGACTGTTATTCCCTCTGCTTCTGCAGTTAGACCTTGGACATAATCAGCAGTGTATAGAATCGCATTGGTTTGTTTTGCCACATCTTTGATTATTGCATCAATTCTACCATGTTTTGCAAGACGGATATCTTCAAGACTCGGCCTTTGGCCTACAAACTGTACTGAGATATGATTGTCTTGGCATAATTTTTGTATCTTTTTTATTTCTTCCAACCCCACAAAGCCTTGTTCTTTTCCCTGTGAGGCCTGAGCTTGAAGCTCATCTAAAGATGCAACCGGAATTATCAGTTCAACGTTTTGCAGTGATTTTGACTCAATTTGTTTTGTTATATAACCGCTGATAATGACACTAGTATCTGCAACTACTTTTGGCATGAGTTGAAGGTCATTTTCACACTATTAACCATAACTAAAACAAACTAAACTTTTCATATCAGATGAAAAATGAAACGGTATTGTCAAGTCTTGAAGAAAAGGATGTTTTAATTATTGAAGACAGTCCAGCGGTGGGAATTTTGCTCAAAGAGTTTCTAAGCAAACTTGGTTTGAAAAAAGTTCATCATTGCCAAGATGGAAAAACAGGTATTGATTTGTTCAAAGAATTAGTAGGATCTAATAGGATACCATTGGTGTTTTTGGATTACAATTTGCCAGACATGACAGGATATTCCATTATGACGCAGATGTTGACATTGAAACCAGATGTCAAAGTCATAATCGAGACAGCACGTGAAAAAAATGAGGACTCGATCAAAGATGTCATTGCACAGGGTGCATACCAATATCTCCCAAAACCAATCAGATTAGAAAAAGTCAAGGAGATAATTGACACACTGAAAACAGAAGAGTCTCAAAGTATCGATCATGACCTAAGCAAAATTCTGGAAAAATTACTATCAAGCTCAACACAGATCAGTCTTTTGAGAATACAGCAACAACTAGGCAAAGAAGAAGATCAGATAACGCCGCAGATCAAACGCCTAATCACAGACAAAAAAGCAGTACAGATAGATGACATTAAAGAAATTGCTTGTCCAAGGTGTAGTTCAGTTAGAATAGCACAAACATTTCATTGCCCAAAATGCAAAGGCACTAATTTCAAGCAAGAAAAAATAATAGAACATTATAGTTGTGGAAACGTATCATCGGCTGCAACATATATCAACGATAAATGCCCGAAATGCCACCAAGAAATCAAGGTATTTGGTGTTGATTACAGGGTTCAGGAAAACATGTATACCTGTAATGACTGCGCGGAGGTCTTTGCTGAAATTCTCTTGGATTACTTGTGTTTGAGGTGTAACGACAAGTTCAAGTTGGAAAACGCTAGACTTTTGTCAAGTAACGGTTTTAGCTGGTTAAAGTAATTATTTTGCCACATCAGTAATTAATTTTAGAACATAATCAAAGTCAAAAGGTTTTGAGATAAAGGCCTTTGCACCGCATTGGATGCAGTCATTAATGATACTCTGATTATCGCTCGCAGTTATTAGGATAATCTTTGCAGTGTGATTTTTTTCCATGATTTCTTTGACAACTGTCAAGCCATCTTTTTTTGGCATTGCTAAATCCAACAACAATACATCTGGGTTTGCCTGTGAGAACATTTCAACGGCATCTGCGCCATTTTGTGCTTCGGCCACTATTTCATGTCCACCAATGCTCAGAATGTCTTTTAGTACAAGTCGAATTGCATCAGAATCATCGGCTATCATTACGCGTACCATACTAATCATTCATTACAGTGTAATTTAAGAGAATTTCTATTAGAAAAGATCTTTGTGGGTCAGCATTATTGTTGAGTATAACTCGTCATAACCAGCACCATCTCCATCAATTGTATTTTTCATGAAAGAATGAGATTTCATCAACGTTGCATAAAGTCCGGGCAAGGACTTGTCAGATGGTATTGATTTGAGTATTTTATCAAGCAGTGTTGCGATTTGGCCTATTTTCTCTTGATCCATCATTGGTGCGAGTCCCTTTATTTTATGAATGTGTTTTTCAATACTTGGTGCATTTTTTGTTGCATCAGTATCAGAACTACAATAGTTTAAGATATTGCCAATCTCGGCAATATCTTGACTCAGTTCTTTTTTTGCCACACGTAAGAACTCTTCTGACAACTACTAACAATAATTTGATCGTGGTTTTTATACCATATCAAACACTAGATAACTAAAAATGAAAGTTATTAGCAAGACGTATCTGCTTATCGGGGTTTTGATAGGAGTTGCGTTCTTTAACTTGTTTGTTTTGTACAACACTCAAACCACTACTGCAAACGAATCATATTCCATCATACGTGCAGGAGACCTCAAAACTAAAGTAGAGACAATTGCAGGCCTTGCAGGATCCATTGCAAACGGAAAAGAAACAGACAGACCTCAATTGGAAAAAGAGATCAATGAATTTGATTTAGTCCTGTCCACACTAAGAACCGGCGGCAACATAAGGGATCAGGCAGTTGACGCAGTACCAAAAAACATCATACCACAGTACGAGAAAATAGGTAAAATTTGGAGTTCATATCGCAGTGACGCAATGAAGATTCAAACCACTTCAATTTACAACAGTGAGGTAATTAACGCAGTAAATTATGTTTTAGAAAAAAATACAGAACTCATTCTGACTGCAGATTCACTGACACGTGATTTGGAGATATTGGATAGAAACTACAACCGACACAAAGAGATTGCATCAGAATTGCGGGAGACTGCAAAGGAGATAGGTCAAAATGCCTTACTGGTTTCATTAGGACAAGAACAAGTAGCCAAGGAAAACCTACACAAGGCAGAAATATCATTTGAAATAGGTTTGAGAAAACTACTCCAAGTTCCACTTGACGATTTGGATGGAGTAAATACAAATGCCGAAGACCTAACACCAATCCCAAGGGAGAACTCTCAGGCACTGGATAAACTAGACTTGTTGTGGGAGGCAGTAAGACTAAGAGTCGACATAATAGAGTCAAAATCCATCTATTCAGATGATCTGAACAATCCAATATCACGAATAAACAACAACAGGCAAGAATTGCGCGATTCCATCGATGCAATGCTTGACATGTGGAATGCAGATAGACTTGAACGACGTGGTCAGGGACAACTGGTCACTCAGGCAGTTATTGGAGTAGATATTACAATTTTTGTCATAGTGTTATACACGATACGAAGATCACTCAACCCGCTAGAAAAAATCACGAATGCTTTGATCAGAGTTAGAGATGGGTCATATGGTGAAAAAATAGACTATACTGCTAAAGATGAAATCGGCGAGCTTGCATCCAGTTTTAACACCATGACACAGACCATATTATTAAAAGAAGAAGAAGCAAAAAAACTGAACACTGCAAGAGACGAATTTCTTGCCATGATCACACATGAATTGAAAACTCCGCTAGTTCCAATTCGTGGATATTCGGATATTTTGCTCAGCGGTCATTTAGGTGACCTAACAGAAAAACAAAAAGAAAGAATCACCATCATAAAATCAAGTGCCGCGTCATTATTGCAGCTCATATCAGATTTACTGGACGTGCAAAAACTAGAGCTTGGCCAGCTAAAGATGAAAAAAGAAAATGCAGACATTCATGACACTGTAACAAAATCCATTCAGACATTACAACCGCAATTAGAAGAAGACAAGATAACGATAATCAACGAGGTTGAAAAAATTACCATACCGCACGATGTTGATAGAATCAACCAAGTTCTGACAAACCTGATAAAAAACAGCCTAAAGGCAATCAAACCTCAAACTGGAGTAATTCGGATCTCTTCCATAGACGGTCCAAAAGAGATCAAGATCATGGTTACGGACAATGGTTCTGGAATACCTGCTGATAAGCAAGCCAGTCTGTTTACCAAGTTTTACCAAGCAGATGCATCACTTACCAGAGAAAAAGGTGGTAGTGGGTTAGGATTATCAATTTGCAAAGGAATCATAGAGGCGCATGAGGGCAAAATCAGCCTACAGAGTACGCTAAATTCTGGAACAACAGTGTCGTTTTCTTTGCCCAAGGACCACACAAGGTCTGCAATATAATCAAAGAAAACATACTTCGGTAATCAAAAATTTCAACACCTCTGAAAATAACTGGAATCTAAAATCAAATTCCATGGACAGCACAAAAAATACCGAGTTTTACTCTGTGTGTAATGAGTATTTTATGGCATTGCGTAAAAAGGGCAAAAACGACTTTACTTTTGAGGACGAATACTATTACACAATGCCAACCATTTCTGGCAACAATTAACAATAAGGAACCAATCAAGACAGCATGTTTGATGGGCAAAAGGCAATCAGGATTGCTCAAAAACATGGCGCCACATACTGTGACATACGAATAGAAAATATCAAAAAATACGGAATCATAATTGAAAATGGAAGCCTTGAGCAATCAATCATCTTGCAGGACTGTGGGATTGGTATCAGAATATTATATGACGGGGTGTGGGGATTTTTTTCAACATCAGATCAGACAGACATTGAAGACGGCATCATATCTGCAATCAAGGCTGCAAAATCAATACGCAAAAAATCCAAGGTAAGACTTGCAGACATACCAATTGAGCAAAAAACCATCAATTATACCATAAAGAAAAATCCATACATTGACGAGATTACAAAAATTGCACTAGAGACAGACAGCACAATACGGGAAAATCCCAAGATATCAAAGAGTGTAGTTTCAGCACTAGTGACAAAGACTGGAAAATATTTTGAGAGTAGTGAGGGGGCAAAAATTACACAAAACTATACAGATTGTACCATGGATTTGGTTGCAACTGCATACCAATCAGGAATCACACAATCCATCAACATCACTGAAGGCGGACGCGGTGGATTGGAAAAAATTTCCAGCGTGTTCGCAGTTGCAAAAGAGATCTCACAAAAAGCAGCACCCTTGCTTGATGCAAAGCCCCCAAAAGAGGAAAAGACAACACTTGTAATGAATCCGGATTTTGTTGCACTACTCACGCATGAGATACTGGGCCATCCATCAGAAGCAGACAGGGTTTTGGGAAAAGAGATGGCATGGGCAGGTGGTGCATGGTGGGCAGGAATGCTTGGCCAAAAGGTTGGCTCTGAATCGCTAAATGTCATAGATGATCCAACCATACCGGGCAGCCTTGGCTGGTATGAATACGATGATGAGGGCGTCAAGTCTCAGAGAAAGACACTGGTTGAAAACGGAATTTTGAGCAACCATATGCACAGTCGGGAAACTGCAAGTGAGTTTGGAGCAGAGCCAAACTCTAGCATGCGCGCAACATCATACGGATTTATGCCGTTGATTCGAATGGCCTGCACGTGCATTGAAGCCGGTGACTGGGATCCACAAGAAATTATCAAAGACGTAAAACATGGATATTACATTTCCAACATGAAGGTGCCATCAATTGACATGAAACGCCATAACTGGAGCATCTCTGCACAATATGCAAACAGGATTGAAAACGGCGAGATACAGGAACTAATACGCGATGTCATAATAGTCGGCACTGCGCCAGAGTTTTTCTCATCAATTGACGCATGTGGTAATGATTTCACGGTACGCCCGATTACAAACTGTGGCAAGGGCGACCCAATGCAGCAAATGAAAATGGGCAATGGTGGTCCGACGATTCGCGGAACTGCCACCATACGGGGAACATCATGAATATAGAACAAATCAGGGAAGATGTGATAAAATGCACAAAGTGTGATCTATGCCAGACTCGCACCAACGCAGTTCCTGGCAAAGGCAACCCCAATGCAAAAATAATATTCATCGGAGAGGCGCCTGGAAGAACAGAAGACATCAGAGGCGAGCCGTTTGTTGGCTCTGCTGGAAAGAAATTATCTGATGCGCTGGCAAAAAATGGAATTACACGTGATTCCATATACATAACAAATGTCGTAAAGTGCCGCCCTCCAAATAATCGAATCCCAACAGAAACAGAAAGGGCATCATGCAGACAATACCTGGATTCTGAAATAGATGCAATCAAGCCGGAAATAATCTGTATTTTGGGCAACACTGCAAGTAACTCCGTGTTGGGTCAGGGTGAGATTACAAAGAATCGAGGTAGGATAATAGAAAAGGATGGAAGAAAATTCTTTCTTACATTTCATCCAGCGGCAATCATATACAACCAAGAGCTTGCCGCAACATTTGAAAAAGACATCACCACACTTGCAAAACTAGTCAAAGCATGAACAAACTAGATAGGGAGTTTTATTCTCAGGATACAGTCAAGGTTGCGCGACAGTTGCTAGGCAAGACGTTGGTTAGAAAAATCGGAAAGACAACAATATCTGGAATCATAACAGAGACTGAGGCATACAGGCAAGCAGATGATCCTGCAAGCCATGCGTATCGCAGCATCACACCAAGAAATAGTGCAATGTTTGGCGAGGTTGGTTGCGCCTATGTGTATTTCACATATGGGATGTATCATTGCATGAATGTCGTTGCAAAAAGCCAGAAATATGATGCCGGTGCTGTGCTGATTCGTGCACTAGAGCCAAAAGATGGAATTGACATCATGGTAAAAAACAGAAAAATTAAAGATCTTGTCAATCTGACAAATGGTCCTGCCAAGCTTGCAATTGCACTAGATATCACAAAAAAGCAGTACGGTGAAGACTTGGTAAGCTCCAACTCGCTATTCATTACGGAGGGAGTCAGTGTCTCCAAGATTAAATCCGCTCCTAGGATTGGAATCAGTGTCGGCACTGATAAAAGATGGAATTTTAGTATCTAGTCTTCATCTTTTATGGTCCATGGTGCAAACCTCCCAAGGAGTTTTTCCCAGTTTAGGCGCAAGACCAAAAACACAGAGCCAATCATGATTCCAACAAATACTGCAAATCCCACATAGATTACAGCCGGATCATGGATGTTTTCCAAGACAGGATCGACATAGTTCATTCCAAAATAATGCGCAATCAAAACTATGACATAGCACAAGATAATTTTGCCAACCAAAGTAGCAATGAAAAACCTCACAGGATTGTATTTTGCAAGACCAAGTGGGACATAGATTAGATCATCTGGGATCGGGGTTGCCGCCGCAACAAACGCCGCTGCTGCACCATATCGCTTTACCAGTCTCTCAAATGGCTTCATTCTGGCTCTAGTCTTCTCGTTGATGATTCTGCGTCCCTCGTATGATATCAGAAATATGATTTGCTTGGCAACAGTTGATGTGATTGCTGCAATTAGCGCCAAATAATGAATGTTGAACTTGTCGCCAGCAGACATTGTGGCCAGAAAGATAAAAGACGGTAACGGGACAAAAGGGATCAGCGAGCCAAAAAAGCTTACCAGTGCCAAACCAACATAGCCGATTTCATCAGCAAATGGAAAGATTACCGATAAATCCACAAAAATTGGAGTGTCAGATGATTATTAAGCCATTAGAGACACGATATTAAAATACGATACTTGTGAGATCAAGTAAAATGACAAAAAAAGAGCTCGAGGCAATCTGCGCCAGAATTACAGCAATTAGCCCATACATTAGATTTGTTGGAATAATCAACTCTGATGGCAACTTGCTTGCATACAAAAGACGTGACAAGCTTGCACCACTACTTGATTCCACTGCAACCAAGAACCAGTTCTCCCATATTGCAATAAAGACGGACATGGAGAGTAAATTCGACAAGGCGCTGGGCAAAATACAGTTTGCATGGGAGGAACGCGACAAGGTCCAGACCATTTCATTTACCATAAAAAAATACCGTGTCTGGGTATCAATAGACAGAAAGGTAATTCGATCAGAGGTATTGAGAATTATAGACTCGTGCCTTCCAATCGTAAAGAGCTACTCGTAGAGCCAGCACTGCACATAGCCTGACTCTGTTTTGGTTTGCATTGGATCCTGCTTGCATTTTTCCATGACATCCTTGCACCGGTCTGCAAAACGGCATCCGGGTTTTGGGTTTTGCAGGCTTGGTGGGACACCTGGTATGTATTGAGGTCTTTTTGTATCGTGTAGTTTTGGTATTGACTGGATTAGCGCCCTAGTGTAAGGGTGCTTTGGGTCTTGCAGTATTTGTTGTGCTGTGCCAAATTCCACCATCTGCCCTGCATACATGATTCCTATTTTTTCACATACTTCGGATATCACAGCTAAATCATGCGATATCAAAACAAAGGAGACGCCCTGTTTTTTCAGAGACTTGAACAGATTCAGGATTTGTGACTGTACTAGGACATCCAGTGCAGTTGTCGGCTCGTCTGCAATTACCAGTCTTGGCTTTAGCAGTAATGCCATTGCAATTACCACTCGCTGCTTCATTCCGCCAGACAATTCATGTGGGTATTTTTTTAGAACAGACTCATCAAGGCCTACATCAGATAGTGCTGATTTCATTAGAGATTTGTGGTCTTGCTTTGATTGGTGTCGCTTTAGAACATCAGAGAACTGTCGTGATATTGTATAGACTGGGTCCAGTGAGTTCATTGCACCCTGAAATATCATCGATATTTGCTTCCATCGATACTTGTCATCAAAGATATGCTCTGGTAAATCCAGAATGGAATTACCATCAAGGACTATCTTGCCGGATGTAATTTTTCCGCCAGGAATAGTTCTAATTATTGATAGTCCCAGAGTGCTTTTTCCACATGCTGATTCTCCCACAATGCCAACTGATTCGCCGGGAGTAATTTCAAAAGAGACATCCTGCACGGCTCGTATTGGCCCCTTTTCGGAATCATATATCGTATGAAGATGTTGGATTGACAGAAAACTCATGAGCTAAAATTCCACATATTGCATTTAACCTTATTTTGGACTTTACTGGCCAGACTTGGTACTGTGATTTGTAGCGAATGCGACGCGTGATTGCTCCCAGAGTCATCTGGCAGTCAGGTCAGAACGGTAACTCCAATTGGAAATTTGTATCCCAAATGATAGTTGTCCAGCTGGACGGCAATAAAGATGTCAAAGCAATCATCGTAAAGGACGCCAGACTAGTTTTGAGTGACGATATTTTGGTACGAATAATGTAGAAAAAAGTTTCATCAGAGATCAAATGTGGACCATAAGTTTATCTTTGTTTTATTTTTGACCTGATCATTGCAAGTCCCAATCTGCACATTTGATGCAAAAAACTCTGTATTGTGTCCGCAATGCGAGTCAAAACTCGAGTCAGGACAGCTGACACAGGCAGACGTTGATGCATCCATGAAACTGGCAAAGCTTGCAAAGTCGATTCCAGAAATTGACAAGTTTTCACTAAACTCTTGTAGACAAATCGGCCTCAATCATATCATGTATCTATCAAAATCCGACATAGAGACAACACGCAAAAGCCGTACATTATACCGCGCATTATCTGGCGAATTCTCCGGCAAGCTCTGGTTGGTAGAATCAGAGGCCTCTGATAGAAAATTCATTGAAGACTTGTTCTTTCCAGCCAAGTTGCTATCAATTAATGCAGTATGGGCTCCAGGCGGATTGCAGAAAACCAAGGCCATAATATCAGGAAAATGGACCAGTAGATTCCCAATTGATGTAGTCCAGGTAGCAAAGATTGTAAAAGAGCTGCGCCAGTTGGATTTGGTAATAGAGTTCGAGGAGGGTGGTAAGAAATGAGATTCAAAAAAACACACGACATTGACCAGATTTCAATGGCACTGGAAGGAAAGCAGGTAGTGATTGGTGGATGGGTCGAAGACCTGCGCAAGCTGGGCAAGATGTCGTTTTTGACAGTACGTGACGTGACGGGATTATCGCAAATCATAGTAAAAGACATTGCACTGCCTGAAGATCTAACTCGACAGACAGTTGTAATGATCCAGGGAACCATTCAGGGTACAAAGGCCCGCGATTTTTCTTTTGAGATCAAAGCTGATGCAATTGACATTCTGACCAAAGCTGTTCATCCTTTACCAATAGATCCAATTGGAAGACTGGAATCAAACATTGACAACAGACTAAATGCTCGCGCATTGGACTTGCGCAACCAGCGAGTTGCTGCAATATTCAAGATTCGCTCTGCAGTACTTGCATCGTTGCGCAAGACATTTTTGGAAAAACGATTCATAGAAATCACAACACCAAAGATTATCGGCAGTGCAAGCGAGGGTGGTGCAAATCTGTTTTCACTGGAATATTTTGGCAAAAAGGCATACTTGGCACAATCACCGCAACTATACAAAGAACAAATGACAATAGGATTGGAGCGAGTATTTGAGATTGCGTCATTTTATCGCGCAGAAAAATCCCACACTGGTCGACATCTCTCAGAATTTACATCAATTGATCTAGAAGCTGCATTCATGGACTATACTGATGTAATACAGATCCTAGAGGACTTGGTGGTGCAGGTATTTCGCGATGTCATTGCAAACTGCCAGTCGGAGCTTGCCATGCTGGAGCGAAAACTAGAGGTCCCAAAGACTCCATTTGATAGAATAACATATTCCCAAGTAATTGAGGAGCTCTCCAAAAAAGGAGTTGCGCTGAACTTTGGTGACGACCTGCTTGACTCACACTTGAGGATGGTTGGCGAGTCTCACCCAGGACTGTTCTTTTTGCTTGACTGGCCAATGAGCCTCAAGCCGTTTTACATTCATGCAAAAGACGACGACCCCAAAATATCACGTTCATTTGACTTGCAGTACGGCTATCTGGAGCTATCCTCTGGCGGGCGAAGACTGCACGATCCTGCTGTATTAAAGGCGCGAATCGCAGAACAGGGACTAGACCCAACATCATTTGAGGACCACCTGCGCGCATTTGACTGGGGCATGCCACCGCATTCTGGATGGGGAATGGGTCTTGACAGACTGATGGCAGTAATCATTGGTACTGATAATGTACGCGAGGTTGTGTTGTATCCACGTGACCCAGAGCGACTCAGTCCATAAAAAAGATAAATCTTCTAAAAACCAGTTTACCATAATTGTCAATCTGTGAGTTTTGCAATTCAACATTTGGCGACAGACGGTGTTACTTTTGCCGCAAGCATGTCTGCACTTCATGCATGACAGATGATAGAACCAGATGCAAAAAATGCTATATCAGCAAAGCCAGACTGTCCTGGAAGCAGATAATAAAACGCAACAAGATTATCATGGGCTTTGTTGCATTTGTGTGGTTTTATGCAGTCTTTCCAGGTCCGCTGATTCCTGGACTGCACTCTGGATATTATGTGATATTTGTCATTGCAGGCGTTGTATGCATGATACCATTATGTCTGATGATGTTTTTTTGGTCGATAAATCCGCCATCATCTGATGTGAAATAATTTTGCAGAGAAAACAAATGGGTAATTTCTAGGTTTGCATTTTAGCACTAGGTAGGTAATCATCACTTGGGTTTTAAGTAGGAATGACGTATTATTGCCCGAGGAATAAAACATGCAAACACAAATCCAAAAAATGCTGACACCACAAGTGTTGTTTATTGCACTAGGTGTTGCGGTGTTTTCCGTACTAGTCCTGACTACCATAGTCCCAGTAGCACACTGGATACCAGTAAGTGTTACAGAGACTGCAAGTGTAATTGCAGTGACTGAAAAAGGATGCATAGTCGATGGAAGTAACGGATACCCAATCACAGTTGCTGACTGCAAATCAAGTGTTGGCGATACAATACAATTCTCGTATTACAGGCCAGCCATCGCAGACAGCCAATACATGCAACGAGTTCATGCAAGAGCAGACTATGTCACTCCATGAACTCTTTTTTTCTAGATTATCTCCAGCTTTGCTTATTTGATGTGCTTGCGCACTTTGAGCATCTCAGTCCACCAGTCTTTGCACCACACTTTTTGCACACCATATCAAACTGAAATGCGTTTGTTGGTGGGGAAGAGAGTATCTTTTTGAACAAGATTATGGCAATCAATATTGCTACGCCAATTCCAATATAGACAATTACCATGCTGTATCATACTCAGTCATTGCATAAAACCAGTTCGCATAATATCATGATGTGATATACCAGTCATTTTTGCCACACTTGCAGGCAATTCCCCTGAGATATGTCTTGTATTCAAGGTCAGTGCACGGACCCATGTCAGGAACTACATATTTTGTGTGGCAGACTCGGCATTTTGCTAAAAATTCGTCCATGGCATTTAGGGAAAATCGTTCCAGTTAACAATGTTAGTGCAACATTATATGTGATGGATGTGTAATGATTTGGATGAGCTTTAGAAAGTGTATCCACTGCGGCCGTGAATTTGAGGAAAACTTTGGAAAGCCGGTATGTTCCACACAATGTGAAAACGAGATAGCCTAGGTTTTTAGCTGCTTGTACTTTATCTTTTGTCCGCAAAAGGGGCAGTAATGAATTTGGGTTTGTGTGTTGGAATCATATGTTATGGAATCTATTATGGTGAATCTGCCGGATTCATAGTTCCAGCTCGGGAATTTCTTGCAAAACTCTTTGAACGAGTCACAACAGTAAATCGTATCCTTGAGCAAGGTGTGATCAGAATATGTCTTGCCTTCTGAGCTTGGATCAGGTCTTGTGATTTTGGTATAATGGGCATCCATTAGTGTAGGGATATAATGATGGTTTATTGAGATTTGTGTCTATTATCTTCTTGAGTAGTGGAAAAATATCAATACTTAATCGATTCCTCACAAATTATGTTTAGCAATCAAATTTGAATCGACGTTACAATAGTGAAATAATTTCTTTTGTAAACTCTGATGTGGTCTTTGTCCCACCAATGTCCCGAGTCTTGATTCCCTTGTTTACAACACCATATACAGCAGATTCCAATTTCTTGGCAACATCAAAACACTTGGAGTCATTGTGCTTTTTGCCTAACCATTCTAGCATCATCTTTGCAGATAGAATAAACGAAGAGGGGTTTGCAATTCCCTTACCAGCAATATCAAATGCAGCACCATGAACTGGCTCAAACAAGGCAAAATTATCGCCAATGTTTGCAGCTGGCGCCATCCCTAATCCACCCACCACCTCTGATGATTCATCAGATAGAATGTCACCAAATAGATTTGTTGTAACAATGACATCAAAGGTTTCAGGACGACGAATCAAGTTCATTGCACATGCATCAACATACATTTGATCAAATGATACATCAGAGTAGGATTTTGAAACCTCGGTGCAAACCCTAGAGAACAAGCCATCAGTCTTTCTCATCACATTAGACTTGTGGACGCATGTGACTCGTTTTTTGCCATTTCGCTGTCTTGCCGTCTCAAATGCATATTTTGCAATTTTTTGCGATGCCTTTTCTGAAATAATCCTAAATGCAACTGCAGCACCTGCCATCTCAAACTCCTGTCCAGTGTACAAGTCCTCAGTATTTTCACGCACAATTACCATGTCGATGTTATCTTTTAGCGCATTCATTCCAGGATACGATTTTGCAGGTCTAATATTGGCATACAAGTCGAGCATCCTTCGCAATACCACGATAACATCAGCGGCCGATTCTCCAACGGGGGCCTTCATGCAGACATGGGATTTTTTGATTGCGTCTAGGGTTTGATCAGGCAAGGCCTTGCCATATTTCTCTAGTGCAATATCACCAGCCAGTAATTTTTCAATATCAAATTTGACATCCAACTTGTCATGTATGGTATTCAAGACAGAAATGACAGACTCGGATAGTTCAGGGCCTATGCCATCGCCAGTAATTAATGAAATTTTATACATTATATCTCAGAGACTAGTTTCCAATCTTTTTTTGCTTTAGGGTTTTCTTGAACATTATTCTATTAATTCCTTCAATGACTGCCTGAACGCTAGTGGTAACAATATCCTCACCAATTGATTTTGCAGATGCAGCATTGCCATATGCATCCTCGACTTTTATGGTAACCTCACAGAGTGCATCTGCGCCACCAGAGATAGAATCTAGCTTGTACTCTTTTACTCGCACCTTTGCAATTTCTCCAGTGATTTTTTGTATTGCATTAAGGGCCGCATCAACGGGACCCACACCATAATCTGTTCCAACATAGTCAACACCGTCAATGTTTAGCTTGACAAACGCATAAGGCATTGTACCAATACCAGTAGAGACTGAAAAGCCCGCAAGCTGGACTATTCTTTTTATTGTATGCTCGGATAGAATCTCATTTGCTATAGATAACAATTCAACTTCGGTTACCTGCTTTCCCTGGTCACCGATTGCCTTGACTTTGTCCAAGATTTGCTTTAGCTGGTCTTCAGTTGGCTTTACTCCATATTCTTCAAGCATTGCAGAAACGCCGTGCAATCCAGCATGTTTTCCTACTTGGAGCCATCTTGTACGACCAACCAATTCAGGACTGATTGGCTCGTATGTCAATGGGTTGCTCAACACACCATGTGTGTGGATTCCAGATTCATGCCCAAAGGCATTCTCGCCAACTATGGCCTTGTTTGGCTGGACCTTAATTCCAACTAGATTAGAGACAAATTTGGAGGTCTCGTATAGTAGTTTAGTGTTGATTCCAGTCTCCCACTTTTGTCCATCAAATTGTAAACATTGTAGTGCCATGACCAATTCTTCTAGTGATGCATTGCCTGCTCTTTCTCCAATTCCGTTTATTGTAACATGTGCACATGATGCGCCGGCTTGTATGCCAGATATTGCATTTGCAACTGCCAACCCAAAGTCATTGTGACAGTGAACAGAAACCGGTAGATGAGTTGCAGATATGGTATCCCGAGTGATTTCTGCCATGTATTGCGGTGTGGAATACCCCACTGTATCTGGAATGTCCACTCTGTCAGCGCCTGCCTTTGCTACTTCGGAAAAGACGTGTTTTAGAAATGTACGATCTGTTCTAGTTGCGTCTTCTGCTGAAAACTCTACTTGTAGGCCATGTGCTTTGCCGTATTCGACTGCCTCGATTGCCTTAGCTAGTGCCTGCTCTCGAGTCATCTTTAGCTTGTATTGTAAATGAATATCAGATGTTGCAATAAATGTGTGAATGTATTTCAATCCGCAGTCAATTGCCGCATCAATGTCTTTTTTGTTGGTTCTGGCAAGGCCGCAGATTTCTGCTTGGAGTCCTGCCTTTGTAATTAGCTTGATTCCCTGCTGTTCGCCTTCAGATATTACTGGAAAGCCGGCCTCGATTGCATCAACTCCTAGCTCGTCCAGTCTTTTTGCAATGGCTAGTTTTTTCTCTGGGGATAATGCAACACCTGGTGTTTGCTCACCGTCTCGTAGTGTGGTATCAAATATTCTAACTCTCAATTAATCTCCGCCTCGCTGTAGTGCTGCAACGCCTGTTCGTGCAATGTCCAGTATTTCATATGGCGCTAGTAATTCTTGAAGATTGTTAATTTGGTCAGGCGTGGAGGTCAATTCCACCATGATAGAGTCCTTTCTTGCATCATGGACCTTGGCGCCAAACGAGTTTGAGATATTGTTGATTTCCATGCTATCAGATGGTTTTGATATCTTGACTCTAAACAATGCCAATTCCCGGAATACCGTCTTTTTGTCATCAAGACGCTTTACCTCTATTGTGTCAATCATTTTGTCCAGTTGCTTTACAATCTGCTCTATCTGCTTTTCATCACCAATTGTAGTTATTGTCATCTTGGAGAATTCCGGATTCTGGGTCACACCGACAGATATAGAGTCAATGTTGAAATTTCTTGATCTAAACAAATGAGTCACCTTGAATAGTATTCCTGGCTTGTTTTCCACTAAAATCGATAGAATTGCCCACACCATGATACAATCACTAGGATGGTAGGATCATGTCCTTAAGTGAGGTTCCTGGTGCCACAAATGGCAATACGTCTTCTTCTGGGTCAATTGGAATATCAATTACTGTTGCAACATCGGACTTTAGGCCTGCCTTGATTGCACTGCCCAACTCTTCAAGGTTTCCTACGCGAATTCCCTGTGCGCCGTATGATTCAGCTAGCTTGCAATAGTCAGGACACTGTTTTTGATCAACTCCAATCATTCTTCTGTCATAGAAGGTTCTCTGCCATTGCGCGACCATTCCCAATGTGTAGTTGTTTACTAGAAATACGATAACTGGCAAGTTGTCAAGAACCGAGGTCGCCAATGAATTCTCGGTCATGTTGAAGCTTCCATCACCTGCAATGTCCACTACTGGCAAGTCAGGTCTGGCTGCCTTTGCACCAATTGCTGCCGGAAATCCCCAACCCATTGTACCCAAACCAGTTGAGCTAAAGAAGGTACCAGGTGATATTACATCATAGAATAGTGAGGCCCACATTTGGTGCTGTCCTACTTCAGTTGTAACAATTGATTGATGCGGCATTACCTCGCGTAGCTTTCTCAAAATTCTTGCTGCAGTCAATTCCCCTGGATGTAGCTTGAGATTCTCTCTCCAGTACTCCTTTACTTCGGTGACATGCTTTAGCCATACATTATCTGGTGATGGCTTGGTTACTTTTTGAGCCAATAATCTTAGAAATATTCTCAATGATGCCCGAACATCACCGACAATAGCAACACTGGTTGTCTGGTTTTTGCCAATCTCTGCAGGGTCTACATCAAGGTGTATGATTTTGAGATTTTTCTCAAACTCGTCAAATCGTCCAACTGACCTATCAGAGAATCTAGTTCCGATTGCCAAGACACAGTCTGCCTCACTCATTATCTTGTTTGCCTCTGCGTGTCCGTGCATTCCAATTGGGCCTAGTGATAACGGATGAGTCTCCGGAAATGCTCCCTTGCCCTTGAATGTGCTCACGACTGGAATCATTAGTAGTTCTGCAATTGATTGTAATTCTGCAAATGCCGATGATATGATAACACCACCACCAGCTAGTATGACTGGCTTTGTTGATGATAATAACAACTTGATTGCCCGCTCTATTGCAACTACATCAGGATCAGTCCAAGGATGATATCCCCTTATTTTGACCTCATCTGGAAATGGAATCTCTGCTTCATTTGTCTGCGTATCCTTTGGAATATCAATTAGGACTGCGCCAGGTCTTCCAGTCTCTGCAATGTAAAATCCTTTTTTGACTACTTCTGGAATCTCTGTTGCCAATTTTGGCTGGAATGAATATTTCACGACAGGGTTTGCAATTCCTATAATGTCGCTTTCCTGAAATGCATCACGTCCAATCATTGCAGTTGGCACCTGTCCTGTAATTGCAATCATTGGTGATGAATCAGCATTTGCAGTTGCAAGGCCTGTAACAATGTTTGTAGCACCTGGACCAGATGTTGCAAAGCAGACACCTGCCCGTCTTGACACCCTACCATAGCCGTCTGCCATATGTGCAGCAGACTGCTCGTGTCTGACTAGAATATGTCTAATGTTACTTTTGAATAATTCATCATACATTGGTAGGTTTGCACCTCCCGGTAGCCCAAAGATCTCCTTGACCCCTTGTTTTTCTAATGCTTTGATTAACGCCCTAGCGCCTGAAATTTTTTCCATAAATTAATCACCACAAAATCGCGCTGTAGTATAAATTTACAGCACCAGCTCGACCAGCAAATCCAGTAATGGTGCAGTCAAGCTATATGTCATATTCAGAGTATAGAGTCGATGAGATTTTTATAAAGATTGCCTTGAGATTTTGAAGCCAAATCCCAAGGCTTAAAGTCAGAGCAGGCTCAGCAAGACTTGCCGTGTCAGATAGAGAAGACATCATACGAATAATAGAGACGTTTTTTGAGTGCGGCAAGACCAAGGATTTGATGCCGCTTCGAACAATACAGCTTGACGACCCGGCATTCTCAAGCTTTTCAGATGTTCCGCCATATGATCTAAAAGACTACAAGACAACAATAGACCTAGAAGAGCTCCGCTTTGTCTCAATATCTGACTATGACTACAAAATTAGAAACCCCAAGATCAGCCTCTTTGGCGAGGTTGCAGTGGTGGCATTTGAGCTAATCCAGAAGGGAATGCTAGTTGACAACAAGGCGTTCACAGGTGAGCACATTGTGATAGAGGGCCGCGCAACCTTTGTTCTGGTAAGAAAGCCAAGCTGGAAAATAGCTCACATTCACTTGTCAAAAATAGATTAACCATCTCATTTTGGATACAATGTTAAATTCCATTTCCTTACTCTGGAATTAATCTCAAATGATATTGGACTAGAAAAATGTAAAAAATCAGCTAAGTGGATTTCACTTGCTGCCAGTGGTTTTACTGGTTGTTGTTTTGGTATCTTTTTTGATAGTTTTCTTGGTGTCTGTTTTCTTGTCTGTCTTTTTGGTGTCTGTTTTTTTGATTGTTTTCTTGGTGTCAGTCTTTTTGTCAGTCTTTTTGGTGTCCTTTTTGATAGTTTTCTTGGTGTCTGTTTTCTTGTCTGTCTTTATCTCAGATTTTGTTGTATCTGACTTTGCTGCAGAACCATAGTTCCAGATCTGCTCACCATCAAACTTTATTCTCGTAATTCCCTGCTTGTCCAATTCCTGAATTGACGTAGGTAGTGGCACATATCCAAGCGGTTTTGAGAATTTTTGTCCATCAGTTACCATCCAGTGCAACATGTGGACAAGTGTTTTTGCCGTATCCTTATCAGAGACTGCTTGGTTAATGTCCTCGTATACCAACAGATAGGTAAAACTAACAATTGGGTACGAGTTTTCACCAGGCGCTAAAACCATGCTTACTTGACTCCAATCTGCTTCAGGCTTTGGTATTTTTTCTACAGGATATGCTTTGGCACCTTCAAAAACAGTGTCAAATGTTGGCTCTACAAATTTGGTCTTGTCACCATTTTGCAGATATGCCACAGTCATTTCATTTGATTTTGCATATGCTAATTCGACATAACCAATTGCATATTTCGTGTTTCTAGTAGCCCATGCAACGCCTTCGTTTCCTGCAGCACCTACCCCTATTGGCCATGCAACACTTTTTCCCTTGCCTACTTTTTTATCCCATTCAGGACTAACTTTGGAGAGATAATCAGTAAAGACATAGGTTGTTCCAGAACCATCAGATCTTCTAGTTACAAGAATCGGTCTATCAGGTAACTTCAAGTCAGGATTTGCTTCTTGAAGTATTGGATCATTCCATTTTTTGATTTTACCAAGATAGATATCAGCAACCATTGCACCAGTTAACTTTAATCCACTTTGCGGGATTTCAGGAATATAGTACGCCAATACGACTGAGCCAATTGCTTCAGGTATGTGCATAGTTCCTGGAACCAGTTCTCTTTCTGCAGGAGTAAGTGGTGCATCGGATGCGCCAAAGTTCACAGTTTTTGCAGTATGTTGTTGAACTCCTCCGCCACTGCCAATTGATTGATAGTTCAGATTTACATTAGAGTATAGTTTGTTGTATTCTACTCTCCAAGTATCAATTAATGGGAATGGGAATGTGGCTCCTGCACCGTTTATTGCAAACTGTTTGTCAGACTTTGGTGGTTCTGGCCCTTGTGCTGCATCAACTAATGGGGTAAAGACGCCTGCCATAAGAATCAGACTAAGTATTACAGATAGTGTTTTCTTCATTGATCAAAAAGTGACTTGTTTGTTATTTACAAATAGTCGACATAGATTACATTTTTTACATTCAGATCCATCTTCTATATAGTTTGAATTAATCTACCTACGATTTTTGCCCTAAAGAAAGCTAATTTTGGCTTGGAACTATATAGCGTATGGATAAGACCGTATCCTACCAAATCAATAAAGATATTCTTTAGTAGTGACACAGTCAAAATTCACATAATGAACACACAAAATGTGAAAAAAACTTCAGTTATTGCAGTCCTTGCAATTGCATCAATTGCTCTAGTTGTTGGTCTGTCTCAGACAGATAACATACATGCAGCTGACGCACCAAAGGGAAATGCAGTTTACGTATTTGCAGAAGGTGTCAATCCACAAGCCACATTCAAGTTCAGAGATCAAGTTGTGACATATGATTTCCAATTGTATGATACAACCAACAACTTGTTCAGTACCAGTGCCAGTGGATTTACAACAAAACAGACTGCACCAGAGTTCACACTTGCAAGAGCCGTTGGCGATACACCATACTTGCACCAAGCAGTAGACCAGACATTTGAATACGGCGGAAAATCCATGCAGGACTATCCATACAAGCAGTTTGATGTTACTGTAGAGATGGTTCAGGCAGGACAGTCCATGAGAACTATGGAATACAAAGACTGCTCAGTTAGCAACTACAAAATAAACACAAGAACTGACAACGAAGAGGCATATGTAACTGGTGGCAAGACAGGATTTGCAGTCGTAGAGACATACACTTTTGTCTGCAACGGATTCATGCCAAAAGCACCACTGTATGATGCATTAATTGAAGAACAGCAAAATAGAAAACCATACCAATAGAAGAAAAACAATTTTTTCTTTTTTAATTTTTATAATTATTTTTCAGTAATTATGTTGTGAATTGTTTCATTGACTACGGTTTCTATTATATCGCTAGAATATTCAGCAGTTCGCCTAATGTCCTCCAAGGTGAACTTGACAATAGTAGAGTTTTTTGATTCCTTCATGCCATACATGAGTTCTTTTTCCTTTTCTACTACTTGAGATATGCTTGCAGCCACCTTTTCTGCTAGAATGTGGTCTTTTTTTGTCAGTGCAGATATTGAATTCTCAAAGCAGGAAATCGCCTCATTACTTAGCGATTCTAATTCCTTGATGACTTTTGGTTCTAGTGGTTCTTTGAGGAACTTTATTCTTTTTGCAATCAGTGCCGCATGATCTGCAATCCTTTCAATTCTAGATATGACAGTACGATAATTAAGACAGTCAGATGGACGCTCAAGACCTACATCATATAGCATACTAGAGTTCTGTATTGCCATGATCAGTGTCCTCATCATGTATAGACTAAAGCGGTCAACTTCATCATCCATTCTGACCACCTCTTCACCATATTCAATGTCAAATTTTTTGAGTGCATCCATTGCCTCGCGATGCATGTTTGCAGTCATTAGATACATTCTCTTTAGTGCCACATCAAATGTCAGCTCAGGAAGCTTGGTCAGAATTTGAATAGTCATGGATTCAGAATCAGATTCAATGATTTCTGTTCCAATCATGGATTTGCGGACTAGATCTTTTATGAGTCTGGAATGTTCTGGCAAGATTTTGACGCCTTTTGAATTAACTTGTATTGTCTTGTATCCACTAAGGTATAACGCTACGATTTTGCGTCTAATTGATTCTTCAGAATCTTTTTGACTGATTGTGAATATTGCTTTTTTTGTGGGCTTTTCACCATCAGAGCCAGGAAATAATGTAAAGGAGCGATTTGCGTTTTTAATTATGATCATGTTGTCGCTATTTTTTATTCCAAGCTCATCAATCCATTTCTTGGGAAGCGATATTGTATAGGTAGAACCGCCGCTAATCTGTATTCGCCGTGTTTGCTTTGTATCCTCTAATGATTGCAATGATTAATTGAAAGTTTGATAGCTAATACCAGTTTGGTCTGTAAACTATATTGATCAATATAGAACTATGTTTGATAGGTAGAATATGGAGATCCCGAATAAAACAACAGCAAAGAAACCAAAGTGTTGGCAACAATCCAGAAATCCACTCGCAGAATCCCAACTGACAAAATATTCAAAATTGTAGCAACTATTGCCGGAGTATACGTCTTAGCAGTAATTGTACTAATTGTGTTCCAGCTATATTCAGAATCTCATTTGATCTGGGAGCATGAGGGCCTAGACTTTGTGTTTGGCTCCAATTGGAATGCAGTAGAGGGTCGAGAGGAGTTTGGTGCTGCACCATACATCATGGGAACACTCGTAACTGCCAGTCTTGCAATGGCAATGGGCGTACCAATAAGCATTGGAATTGCCATGTTCATATCTCAGGCGCCAAAATACATCAGCAGCCCACTTGGAATGATAATTGATCTGCTGGCAGCAGTTCCAAGTATCATTTACGGGTTTTGGGGGCTACTAGTGTTTAGGGAATTTTTACTATACAGTATAGAATATCCGCTGTATGACACCCTAGGCCAAAACGTTTGGATTTTTTCATCAGCACCGTTTGGTCTTGACATTTTTAGTGCAAGCATAATTTTAGCAATAATGATCATACCGACAATTTCTGCAGTATCTCGGGAAATAATGATGGCAGTTCCACACATGCAAAAAGAAGCTGCCTACATGCTTGGCGCTACAAAGTGGGAAATGTTCAAGCTTGCAATATTCCCATATGCAAAAACTGGTTTAATTGGCGCTGCCATTCTTGGACTTGGACGGGCTGTTGGTGAGACAATGGCAGTAACAATGCTAATTGGCAATGCAACAGGACCAAATGCTTTTCCGCAGACATTATTCCAGCCAGGACAGACAATGTCTAGTATTATAGCAAATGAATTCATTGAGGCATCTCCTGCATCCTTGCATTTACCGGCACTAATAGGAATAGGATTTACCTTGTTGCTAGTAGCTATTGCAATCAACATAGTCGCACATGTTTTGGTATCAAGAATGCTCAAGGTAAAAGAAGGAGTCATAAACGCATGATACCATCTAGCGCTCAAAAGAGGGCAGAGTATCGCTCCCTTTTCAAGCACAATGTCAAGGGCAGACTGGTCGTAGACAAAATTGCAATGGGCATAGTGCTGAGTTGTGTAGTAATTGCAATAATACCGTTGGGCAGTATTTTATTAGAGGTATTCAAAAACGGAATATCTGCACTTTCCATAGAGTTTTTGACCCAAGTGCCTGGCGCTGTTGGTTCAGGTGAGGGCGGAATCGGTCCTGCCATTCAAGGAACTCTGATCATAGTAGGAATGTCAAGTCTGATT
This sequence comes from uncultured Candidatus Nitrosotenuis sp., assembly GCA_964616415.1. Classification (GTDB taxonomy): domain Archaea; phylum Thermoproteota; class Nitrososphaeria; order Nitrososphaerales; family Nitrosopumilaceae; genus Nitrosotenuis. The sequence goes on from CAZTUP010000003.1 coordinate 61,655, forward strand.
GGAATTCCAATTGGTGTAATGTCAGGAATTTTTCTTGCAGAATTTGGTGATAACAAGCTGGGCAGAACAGTTCGTTTCTTCAATGATGTGTTTATGGAATTCCCATCAATTGTTCTTGGAATATTTGCATTCTTGAGTATAGTTTTGTTGCTTGGGCATTTTTCCTTGTGGGCAGGTGCGTTTGCATTATCATTGATAATGTTTCCAATCATTGCCAGAACTACTGAAGAGTCACTCAAACTGGTTCCATTGACATATCGAGAGGCAGGACTGGCCTTGGGTTTGAGGCAATGGGTAGTCACATTCAGAATTGTTCTATCTGCTGCAAAAAACGGCATGATAACTGGAATCTTGCTAGCGGTGGCAAGAATTTCAGGTGAAACCGCACCGCTAATTATGACAGTGCTTGGAAGCAGTCAATTCTTTGCAGGCTTTGACTCACCAATGGATGCACTGCCACTTAGGATTTGGAGACTATCTTTGCTTCCATATGATAGTGCACAACTACAAGGTTGGGGAGCTGCATGTGTCTTGATAATGATAATTCTTGCAATCAATATTTGTGTGAGATATTATTTTGCAACAAAAAACACTGCAAGGGGAAGCTTATTTTACAGAGTCATGGGAGGACGTAAAAAATGAGCACTGTAATGAATTTGCAAAATACAGGCACGCAAGATCAGTCAAAAGAGAAAAAATACAAGATGATAGCAGAGAATGTTTCAGTCTATTATGGTGAGATACAGGCTGTCAAAAACATCACGATGAGATTCAAAGAAAGAACAGTCACTTCTTTGATTGGTCCTTCCGGCTGTGGCAAGACCACATTTTTGCGATGCCTTAATCGAATGCACGACATGACAAAGAGTGCCAGAGTTGAAGGAAAGATTTTGCTTGACGGTGAGGATCTCTACTCTAAAGGAGTAGACCCAATTTATCACCGACGTAAGGTAGGCATGGTTTTCCAAAAGCCAAATCCATTTCCAACAATGTCAATTTATGACAATGTTGCTGCCGGTCTACGACTCAATGGGCTCAGAGACAGAAAAATCCTTGATGAAATAGTAGAGGATTCACTAAAGATGGCATACTTGTGGGATGAGGTAAAAAACAACCTCAAAAAGCCAGCAATGGAACTATCAGGTGGTCAACAACAACGTGTATGCATTGCACGTGCTTTGGCAATACAACCGGAGGTTCTTTTGATGGACGAGCCGGCATCAGCGCTAGACCCAATAGCTACTCAAAAAATAGAAGAGACGATAATTGATCTTGCAAAAGAGTTCACCATAATCATCGTAACTCACAACATGCAGCAGGCAGTCCGCGTTTCAGATTATACTGCATTCATGTATCTTGGCGATATGATTGAATTTGAAGAGACAAAAAAGATTTTCACTCAGCCAAAAAACGAGCTTACCGCAAAATACGTGCAGGGGCAATTTGGATAAAATGACTCGCCTAATTGATCCATCCATAGAAAAACTCTCTGCAATGATGTCAGAGATGGGAGAGTTGGCAACACAGAGCATCATGCTTGCAATTGACTCTTATCTATACGGAAAAGACGAGACAAAAAGAGTGCATGAAATCTCCAATGAGATCTCTAAAAGATATTTTGAAGTGGCTGACTTGACATTTGATATTTTTCTAAAGTATCAACCAGTGGCAGATGATTTCAGGCTGATTCGCTCATCAATTGAGATATCATATGGATTCACAAGGTTTGGAAGATATGCTTACGATATTGCATCAGTGCGAGACGTCTTTGGAGACATTTCAGAGTGTGATAAGAGCTGGCTAATTGAGGTATCAAACAAAGTAAAAACCATGATCAAGGACTCGGTTCTGTATTTTGCCGAGCTAGACATACGAAAGGCCATTACCATGCAAGAAAACGAGGAATTTGTGGACAAGCTCTACAAACAGCGATTGCCAATGTTGATTAATTCACAAAATACAAAGTGCGCACTAGCTGAAGCGCTAGTATTGCGTTATCTTGAGCGAATCGCAGACCATGCGTTATTCATGAGTGACGCAATAAACTATATTGTAACTGGAAAACACAAGCTCCAAAAATCCCCATAAAACAATCATTATATCATATACTACGTAAACACTTGGAAACTATTTTGAATGTTGTTTTTAGATTCCACATCATTTAATCAATATGCCAGACGAGAGTTGCAGAAAATGCGGAGGTAGTTTAATTGAATATGCACGATGTGTAGAATGTAACAAACTTCTCTTCATAATGTGTAAAAAATGTTGCAATGTCGCTTTAAGCAATACACATGAGAACTGTTTTAGATTCAAGGTTTCCAGTTCTACAGCATGATTATTCTTTATGCATTGTATTTATTGAATTGATATTTTGTCCAAATACAATGAATCAAGCGGTTTTCTTTTTGGACTTTTCCCTTCTCTGTTTTATGACCCATCCATCCAATTGCTCTAGGATTTTTCCAAGGTCTCGGGCTTGCTTGGTCAGGCTGTATTCTACGCGTATTGGGACCTGGGCGTAGACTTTTTTTGTGATCAACCCATGCTCTTCTAAATCATGTAACCTGTCTGAGAGAACGGTGTTGCTTATTTTCGGCATTGCTTTTTTGATTTCATTGAATCGTGTGGTTTGGTTTTCTGATAGTTTTTTTAGAATCAACAAAGCCCAAGCTCTTCCAAGAACTCCCCATATCTCATCAACAGAGCACTCGACTTTGTTGCGGGACTTTTGTTTTTCCCATTCAGTTTCCATACCTAGTAGCAAAACACTATCTAACTATAAAATCATGATTTAAAAGTCAATTTTGCCCATTTTCCCGCTGTTGTAATCAATGATTGCTTGCTGAATCTCCTCATCAGTATTCATGACAAACGGCCCATAGCGTGCAACAGGCTCGCCAAGCGGAACCCCCGCAATCAAGAGTACATCCAAAGGCATTATTGTATCACTTGGTGCAGAGATGATTACCTTGTCCCCGTCTTGCCCAAAGAGGACAGCCTGTTCTTTATGTGCTGGCTTGTGCTCGTCTCCAAACAAACCATCTCCACTCACAACATATGCAAATGCGTTGTAATTTTGCGGAACTAGCTGTGTTATTTTGGAACCAGGTTGTATAGTATAATGAAGATACATTATTGGTGTTTTAGTATCAATTACGGCGTGTTTTCCCATGGCCTCCCCTGCAATCACTTTGACTTTGATCTTGTCATTTTGTATAATAGGAATCACATCAGCAGGAATGTCTTGGTAATGTGGCTTTGTCATCTTGTGAGTTTTTGCAAGATTGACCCAGAGCTGAAATCCATGCAGTGTGCCGCCTTTTTGTGAAAATTCTTTTTCTGGCATCTCAGAGTGAATTACACCAGAGCCTGCAGTCATCCATTGCACGTCACCAGGTCTTAGGATTCCCGAGTGTCCTTGCGAGTCCTTGTGCTCAAAGACACCATCTATCATGTATGTTACAGTTTCAAATCCACGATGAGGATGGTCTGGTGCGCCCTTTGCCTCACCTGCAGACAAAACAATTGGACCCATCTCATCTAACAAAAGAAACGGATCAAACTCTCGTAGAGTATAATTTGGAAATGCCCTGTGCACGATGAATCCTTCGCCTTCGATTGTGGTTTTGGCAGTAATTATTTTGGATATGGTGCGATTACCATTCTCCACATTTGATTCGTTAATCGTGTCTTGTTTCACGATATATCATACATGGTATGTTATTTAACTATGGTAGTAATTACATACCTAGTAGGATAACTTTACCATACCTAGTAAGTGGTAGCAGACCAAGTAGCAAAACCCAAACAATTGGCCTTAAGTAATGTAAGATATCACAATACACATGGCAAAAATCACAATCAAGGCAGCTGAAAACGGTCCATGTATCATAGATGTTGATGGGAAAACAGTGGCGGCATTATGCAGATGTGGTGCATCAGGCAACAAACCTCATTGCGACGGGAGTCACCAAAAAATAGGATTCAAGGCACCTGCAGCAAATCTAGATGTTTAAGTCTTTTTTTAAATTAAAAAAATAGTCGCATCCTAATTTGTGATTAGGAATGCACCGATTCCCATTCCAACGCCAATACCTAGGACAAAAAACAATGCATCCCAAGCCATGACACGCTTGAATGGTGCGCGAATTTCGCGATTCCAGTGACTAGTGTTTGTATTCATAATCATAGGATATCAGGTCAGATTGATAGAGTATGGTCAGCTAGTTTGATGAGAAATAAGCTAAAGACCTGCCGCAACATGCTTATTACTTAAATTCAAAACACAGTACCTGTGAAAACAACCTCACTTTATTTGATAATTGGTGCAATAATTGGAATTACAATTACAGTGACATATTTTGTCGGAATTCCAAATTCCAATACGCAAACATTGGCAAAAGATGTTTCCCCGGATGTTTATCCAATGACAGTTAATCAGAATCCACAAAAAAGATCATACACCATAATTGCCGAAGATGCAGAGATAGAGGTAGCCAAGGGAGTAAAAACAAAGGTTTGGACATACAATGGTACGGTGCCAGGTCCAACTCTGAGATTTAACGAAGGTGATGAGGTGACAATTCGATTCATAAACAAAACCCCATACGCACATACAATTCATTTCCATGGAACGCACAATTCTGCAAACGACGGTGTATTCCCACAGATTCTTCCAGGGCAGGAATATACTTACAATTTTGTAGCTCATGAGGCGGGATTCTTTTTGTATCATTGCCACGCAATGCCGGCATCAGAGCACATCAGGATGGGAATGTACGGTGGCATGATAATTGATCCTGTCTCAAAGCCAATGAAGCCAGCTCGAGAATATCTGCTTGTTCTAAGTGAGCTTGATCCAGACGAGCCAATGGCATATTTTGCAAAATACTATCCAATTAACGGATATGCAAATCAATACATGGACAATCCAATTCAGGTTGTAAAAGACGAGACTGCCAGATTTTATGTCATGAATATAGGCACTGTGCTGACAACACCGTTTCACATTCACAGTACAATGATGAAGGTATGGCCTTCTGGAATTTTATTAAACGAGCCATATCACGCGCAAACCCATACGCTTGGAATGGGTGATGCCGCAATAATCGAGGCAAGTTGGGCAGAGTCTGGAAGGTACTTTTTCCACACACATGGAATACATGAAGAAAAAGGCTCCATGGCAATACTAGATGTGCTAGAAGATGAATCCACATTACAGCAGATTCAGACAGAGAGCAATTCCAAGGGAAGCAAGTCCATGATACCATGGCAAGAAGATCTAATTAGGCAATTAGAAAATCCGCAGATAATCACGTACGATGATTTGGATTCAGGCAAAGTCTCATCTGAATTTGTATCTACAAGTGAGGTATCCATTGTCAAAAATTCATGGGATCCCAAAATAGTGGAATCATACACGCCGTCGGCAGTACAGACCAGTGCAGGATCGCAGATCACTTGGACTAATGATGATAGTGTAATGCATACTGTTACCTCGGATGGCAACTTTGATTCTGGTTTTATCCAGGCAGGGCAACATTGGTCATACACTTTTGAGACTCATGGACTGTACAACTACTATTGTACATTACATCCCTGGATGAAAGGTATAGTCAATGTTGCACATGGCTAGTCTATTTTCAAGATTTTTTAAATTCATTACACACATCATGTTTTGATCTGACATTTGAAGAGTTGATATTTGACTATACAGATTATATTTGAATTATTTTCACCAGTGATTCTCGAACCGCTTGTTCCTAATCACAAATGATCTAAAATGGACATAATCTCAATAATTCAGGCAAATTTGCTTACTCCACTAGTATTGTTTTTCATCCTAGGTTTGGTTGCTGCACGAGTAAAATCCGATCTAAAGATACCCGAGGAAATATCATCAATACTCTCAATTTACTTGCTAGCGGCAATCGGATTGCATGGTGGAATAGAGATGCGAAAGATTGGCCTAGACCACATCGTCATCCCAATTGCAGCTGCAGTTGGATTATCAATTGCGATGACTCTGAACCACTACCAGATACTCAAGCGCCTAGGCAAATTCAATGTCTTTGACTCGTACGCAATAGCTGCAGCATACGGCTCAGTTGGCGCAACAAGCTTCTCAGTAGGCTTGTCATTTTTGAGAACCCAGAACGTCCAGTCAGAAGGATTCATGGCTGCAATTTTGGCGATTTTAGAGCCTGTCAGTCTTATCATGTGCATATTTTTAGTAAACATGTCAGTATCAAAGGTTCAGCGAAAATCCCAACCATATGAAACCAAGGAAATCATGGAAAAGATACAACAACAAAATCCCGAGAGCAGGCCAACTGCAACAGAGATAGGTGGAATTAGACAAGAGCCAACACTACGACAAGTATTGCATGATACAATAGCTGGCAAAGCAATCATAGTTTTGCTTGGCGCAATCATAATTGGATATGTGATTGGAGAGCACGGGTTTGAATCCATAAAGATTGGTTTTGAGGACTTGTTTTTTGCAGCACTGGTGATCTTTCTAATAGAAATGGGAATAATTGCAGGTCAAAGACTAGGCGACATAAAAAAGGCAGGAGTCTTTTTGATAGGATTTGCGATTCTGGTGCCGACATTAAATGGTATAGTTGGAGTCATTGTATCAACATACATCGGACTAAGCATTGGAGGCTCTGTGATGTTTGGCCTCTTGCTTGCCAGTGCATCATTTATTGCAGCACCATCAGTGCTCAGAACTGCAATACGAAAGGCAAATCCAGGACTATACATCACATCTGCGCTAGGCATAACGTTTCCATTTAACATAATTGTGCTACTTCCAGTAATGTTCATACTCTCAACAATATTGCATTCAGGGGCGATAAGCTTATTCGGATAATTCTTGGAGTGAGGGAATCATGAAACTATATGATGCAAACCTTTTGACCATAACCTGTGAGATATTGGCGCAAAAAAACGTCAAAAATATTCTACAAAAGCACATGGTGACAGGATACACCACATATGACGCAAGCGGTAGTGGTGAGAAAGGTCAGAGGGGGCAGGGGCTGCAAGACGAGAAAAACATCAAGATTGAGGCAGTAATGAGCAAAGATACGCTAGAAAAGGTAGTCGAGGAGATTGCAAGGACCTTGTTTTCAGACTTTACCATCATAATCTATGTCAGCGATGTCAAAGTAGTCAGAGCAGAGAAATTTTTGTAATACAGTTTTGTAAAATAAAATAGAGAGATTTCTAATCAGATAACAAAGATCTTTTCCCAAGAACGCATGCTGAACATCACACGTGATAATCAAACGTATTTTTTAATTTGAATGTAAATGTCTCAATTCAATGGCAAAACTCATTTTTTTATTTATTTTCTTGATTGCATTTTTATTTTGCAATTACAGTGAGGCGTTCTCTGAGAGAATAGTGGTAATTCCTTTTGGGGCATACAATCCAGAACTCAACACACCTGCAAAGACATGGTATGAACCGGCGTTAATTTCAATTGATGTTGGTGAAACTATAACATGGATTAACAATGACAAAGAATCCCACACCATCACAAGCGGAAAAGGATCTGGTAGATTTGGCTGGATGAGTAATGAATTTGGAAAATCAGATGGTTATTTTGATAGTGAGAGGATCATGCCAAACAAATCTTGGTCGTTTGTTTTTGATAAAAAAGGAATATTTGCATATTATTGTACAATCCACCCTTGGATGGATGGAACCATCCTAGTACAACAAGACATTCCAGATGACCCAACCGATGGATTAGGAAACAAGATAGAGAAATTTCCAGTCATACAGATTACTGCGGACAAAGTAATTGAGGCAGACCTCACATGGGAGCCAAATGTGATCAAGACTCATGAAAAAATACGATTCATCTATCAATTCTATAATGTTGCAACTGAGAAAAATCTGGCAAAAATGCAATATGATTTTGTTTTGATTCAAAATGGTGAGGAAATATACCGAGATGCGGGTAAAACCGAAATTGGTGGTGATTTTCGCGATTATGTTTTTGATATCAGCGGTCCAGTTTTAGTGAGATTTGAGAAAATACACGGAGATGAACGCGATAGTGCTGAGGGAAGAACACTAGGTGGAGAAATTCAAAGGCCTGAGCAGCGAAGCGTAGAATTTTCAACAATCATTCATGACAATCCAGACATGGCATCTCATGAAAAAATTCAGACAAAACCGGCACAGCGATTAGAGTTGTATTATGAGATAATGATCGTGATAATTGCAATTCCGGCAATACTTTTTGGCACCCTCATTTTCTTGATGAAGCGAAAATCAAAACCATCCAATACAAAGTCAGCCTCACCAATCTAAGCTTACAATGGTGAGATCCTAGTATAGAAATTTTAGAAGAGTCTACTGTGGTTTACTTGCAGCTGGTGCCGGAGTTGCTGGTTGTGCAGCTGGCTTTGGCTGAGATTTTGCCTGTGCTGGTTTTGGTTTGTTTTGTGGCTTGCCTTGGTTTGGTTTTTGCTGTGGTCTTTGTTGTGGCTTGTTTTGCGGCTTGCCTTGGTTTGGCTTGTTTTGCAGTCTTTGTTGGTTTGGATTTGGTTTAGATTGATTTGGTTTTTGGCCAGGTCTGCTTTGTTGATGTCTGTTTTGGTTTGGCTTGTTTTGATTTTGATTTGGTCTGTTCTGGTTTTGGTTTGGTCTGTTTTGTTGCGGTCTATTTTGTGGTGGCCTGTTGCCTGGTCGGTTTTGGTTTTGTTGTGGTCTTTGCTGGTTGTTTGGTCTGTTTTGTTGTGGACGGTTTCCTTGTGGACTGTTTTGAGGTCTGTTTGGATTAAAGCCGCCTTTTTGTTGTGGTTGTCCCTTGCATAATTCCTGGAACAGTTTGTATGCTTGGTCCAATGTGTAATTAGAGTGAACTATAGCTCGCACTGCTCTGATCATCGGGATTGGGAATTGTGATTGCCAAATGTTTCGTCCCATGTCAACGCCTGCTGCGCCTGCCTTGATTGAGTTGTATGTCAATGCCAGTGCATCGCGCTCTGGGATTTTTGGTCCGCCTGCCACAATAACTGGTACTGGGCAAGAGCTGACTACTTTTTGAAAGTTATCGCAATAGTATGTTTTTACCATGTGTGCGCCAAATTCGGCTGCAATTCTGCATGATAGTGATAGGTATCTTGCATCTCGTTTTTCAAGCTCTTTTCCTACTGCAGTTACTGCAAGTACTGGCAAGCCGTATTCTTCTGCCTCGTTTACTAGGTTTCCAAGGCTTACCAAGGAATTGTGTTCGTATTTTGCACCAACAAAGATAGACATTGCAAGTGCCGTTGCATTAATTCTAATTGCGTCTTTTACGCTGGTTGTAATTTTCTCATTGGATAGGTCCTCGCCAATAATGCTTGAACCGCCTGAGACTCGCAGTACTAATGGTACTGGAAAGTTTGGATCAACTGAAGTTCTAACTATGCCTCTGGTCACCATCAAGGAATCGCAGTGCCTAATCAGTGGAGCGATTGTTCTTTTTGGGACCTCTAGCTTTTCTGTTGGTCCAAGGAAATAGCCGTGATCTACGGCAAGCATCACACCTCTGCCATTGTTTGGCTTGAGAATGCTTGCAATTCTGCTTTTTAGTCCATAATCCATGTCTGTATGCTTCGACGATTTCAGACCCTTCTTAATCTTTTCCTATCCGTTAATGACTATCTTCATGGCGTTTTGGCCACTATGTGCATGCTCGAATGCTTTTTGAGAATCATTCAAAGAATATCTATGTGTGATGAGTCGTTTTACTGCAACCTTGCCTGACGATATCAGATCCAGTGCCTGTTTTGTGTCACGATCAGATGCTGCATAGCTTGGAACCAATGTCAGTTCTTTAGAATAGACCACACTCATGTCAAGATTCATTGTTGCCCCCTTTGATGGAACACCAAAGAGAACTATGGTTCCACCCTTTCTAGTAATAGATATTGCATCAGAGACTGCACTCAATGCACCAGTTGCCACTATACTAACATCGACTCCCTGATTTCCGGTTTCAGTCAGCACCTTTTGAGTTGATTGCGAGTCTGCGGATTTTAGCGGAAATGCGCCAAAAGAGCGCGCAAAGTCTAATCGAAAATCATTAACATCAAAGGCAAATACTCGGGAAAACTCGTTTGCCTGTGCAAGCATCACATGCATCATGCCAGTAGGTCCTGCGCCAAAGACTGCGCAAGTGTCCCCCTTTTTGTATGTGAATTTGTTCCAAGCTCGAACACAGCATGCAAGCGGCTCTATCATTGCCGCCTCATCAAATGACATGGTATTAGGAATTCTCAAAACTCCACCATGCAAAACATTCCATTGTGGAACAACATATTCTTCAGATAGACCGCATGGTGACAGATTTGTCTCATAGTATTTTGAGCACATTGTCTCATTACCATGATTACACAAATGACATGAATAACACGGAACGTGGTGATGAGTAAAAACCCGATCTCCTTTTTTAAAATCAACTACTCCAGGGCCGACATTAACTATAGTTCCTGCAGGCTCGTGTCCAAGTCGCATTGATGGCTGGCCGTATTTTCCAAACACCTTTTCTACATCAGAGCCACAAATTCCGCAGGATTGCATCTTGACTAGTATGTCGCCGGGATTTAGCGTTGGCTTTGCAGTGTCTGCCACATCCACAACTGATGGTCCCTTGACAAAGGCTGCCTTCATTTGAAATTAATCACCATGTTACAGTATAAGTAGCTATTATGAAAAGACTGGGAAAAATCACGACAATAATTGTTAGGCACCAGAAAATAATCACTGCCGACTTTAATAATCAAGAATCAAAACAATGTTTGGAAAAAAATCATGAATCCTGGCTTGATTGAATTTTTGTTTGCGTTTGCAGTGGGGCTTTGTGCCACACTAGTAATGACATTAATTGAAATCCCATTATGGAAAAGATTTGGTTTGCGGGGAGTTTTAGAATGGCATGAAAACCAGATCCTATCAGCAAGATTTTTCAGATTGTCAAATGATACCATGCATTTTAAGGGAATTTTTTTGCTGCATTTTCTAAACGGTGGTCTTGGAGGAGTTGGCTTTTTGCTGGTGTGGTGGCTATTGCCAGTCATAGCAACAAGTGTGATCCCCTCAGGAATTGCGTATGGAATGTTTCTCTGGGTGGTCACTTTGATTCCAATTCACAAGCCAATAACAGGAATATCACCGTGGAAACATCCCGATGGAATTACACCTGTAATCATGAGCCTGGCAGGACATCTCATTTACGGGGTTATAGTTGGATTATGCATTGTGACATTTAGCTAGCTGAATTATTTTGACGCCAGATTCAGGGCAAACCAACTGCGATGATATTTGTAGACTAGAAGCCGAGTGCGTCTAAGAAATGACATCAGAAGAGATTAGCCGATCATCATGGGGAATACTTGGCATACTAAGCTGCCTTGGACTAATTGCAATGTACGCAGAGACAATGGTTCTTCCTGCAATTCCTGCATTCATACGGGACTTTGATATGCCATACAACACATCATCGTGGATTCTATCGTCATACATGATTGCCGGAGCAGTAGCTACGCCAATTGTGGGAAAGCTCTCAGATGTGTACGGCAGAAAGAAGATGCTGTTAGTTGTTTTGTCGATTTATTCTGCAGGAATCTTGGCAGGCGGGTTTGCCACTAGCCTGCCATTCATGCTAGCTGCAAGGGCTGCACAAGGCATTGGCATATCCATGTTTCCAATAGCATTTGGCATAATCAGGGAATCACTGCCGGAAAAGAAAATGGCAATTGGCCAGTCAATATTTACTGCGACATTTCCGGCAGGTGCAACAATTGGCTTGCTAGTTGGCGCAAACATTATCCAAAATTACGGATGGCATGCAACGTTTTTCACGGTTTTTCCAGTTGCAGTAATACTAGGATTGGTCATACTCAAGTTCATCCATGTCGGACCATCCATGCAAAGCCCAGAGAGCAAATCAATTGACATCAAAGGATCCGCAGCACTTGCCATTACAATAATCTCATTTCTAGTCGGTATATCTTATTTGGAAAATAATTCTGGAAGTGGTGCAGAATCAATAATCTCTTTTGTAATTTCTGCCATATCCCTTGGTGCATTTATTGCCATAGAGAAAAAGACAGGCTCGCCTCTAATTGATTTCAAGCTGCTAACAAACAGGATGCTGCTTTTTGGTACGATGATCCTGCTAATTGTCGGCTTGTGCACATTCATGGTTTACCAAACCATACCAATCATGATACAAAGCCCACAGCCGCTAGGCTTTGGCGGAACCGAGCTGACAACTGCCACGATTCAGCTTCCATTTATGATAATTTTCCTACTAGGTAGCATAATGTCAGGATTTGCATTAAACAAAATAGGCAACAAGCGACTCACCATAATTGGCACAGTTGTTGGCACCATAGGATTCTTTGCGCTGTTATTATTCCACTCTACTGATGTGATGGTGACCATAACGCTTGCAATAATTGCAGCTGGATTATCACTTGCATTCATTGGTGGATTCAACATCGTGTTGTTATCCACGCCAATCCAGTTTGCAGGAGTAGCACTTGGAATGACATTGCTTTTGAATCTGATCGGTCAGTCAATTGGGCCATCAATTGCAGGAATGTTCCAGCAGATGCACCGTTCCAGTGTTTCTGGTTTTTCAGGTACTTTTCCGACACCTGAGGCATACAGTCTGATCTTTCTCACGGCAGCCGCAATATCGCTAGTGTCAGTTGCCTTTGCAGCATCACTGGCAAGAAAGGTTTCAGCATAAGATCACCCAAGTACATTAATGGTTTTGCAAAAATTGTTACAATTTTTTAAACAATCCGTTCGATTCGAACATGAAATCAATTATTACAAAATCCAAACCACACAATATCATGTCAAGATGGGACAATCCAGTTGATGACTTTGTTGATGAGGATGAAGAGTCTCGCTTGATGAAGAAATTCTACGACTATGCAGAGATTGAGAAAAAAGAGTCAGAGCGAAGAAAATTCCTCGAAGTATCCGATAAAAAGAGGCCCAGTCCGTGGGGAAACAGGTTCGTATTATCTGCCATAATCCAGGGATCAATAATCACAGGGCTCACAGTATCACTCATTTTGATGCAGGCAATATTTGCAGATGTATCGCTAATAGAATTTTTGTCACTATCACTTGATGGTCCGGCAAAATGGTTCTTTTTTGGATATTTTATGTATATTACATTGGTGGTCTCTATTGCAATCACTGCAATTTTCTATAATCATTTGGAATCAAATCTAGGAAAACAGGTCCGCGGCAACAAGAACTATCTTGCGTGGACCCAGCTGATTGGGATGAATGTTGGCGGGGCAATAACTACAACACTGTTAATTGTTGCAGGATTTGTCGGAACGGGCTTTGTCAGCTTTGCAGGTGGCACTCAAAACCAGACATCGTATCTAATTGATATGGTAAAGATTCCAGTTGCAGTATCTACTCTAGTTTTTGCAGTCGGCATGATATCAGGCGGAATTGCATACATTACCACATATCTTGGTGGGCCAAAGATCGGCAAGCTATCAAAGAATGAAATTACAAAATACGACAGGCTCTAGACGCCAAGAATTGTCTTGAGCATCTTTCTATAGTCGACTTCCTTTTTCTCAGAGCCTGATGCAGGAAGTGCAAATATCAGCGGCTTGGATTTTGTTGCGCGAAGCTTGGTAAGATCAGTGCTTATCGGTGTTGACATGTCTTCAGATATCAAAACTAGACCAACATCAGGATCGTCTGCCAGTTTTTTTATTTCAGAGAATGCAGATTGTGGATTATCCACCACTATTCCTTGTACTCCGGCAAGCTGAAAACTTGTAACAAAGATTCTGCTACCAATGGTTACAATCTTCACGTTTTTGCGCCTACGCGTGCCAATTTAACCGTTTTTCATCATGCAAAACGTTGATTTAACATCACAGCAAGAGTCCAGTAAATGTCAGTCGATAACACACAAACAGTGTATCTTTTTGTACATGGAAGGATGGACCTAATGCAAAAATCAGTGGATGCATTGGTATCAAAGGGATTCTCAAAGGACAAGATAACATCTGCAGTCCCAACCAAAGTAGGTCAGGTAGGAGAATACATGGCAATGCTTTGGATGCCGCCAAACCCGGATCACATCAAGATACAAAAGATAACCAAGGTCGAACCAGTCGAACCACAGGGAATGATCGGTCTTTGGAAGGGTGTCTCAAAAGAAGACATTACCACAATTCCACTATAATTTTTCCAAAATTGGGAAATCTAGTGTTTGTTCTTGAATATAAGAAGAAAAGTTATATGCAAACAAAAAAAATCCAAGCCAGATGACAATTAAACTCAGATGTGCAGATTATGGATTTGAGTGCGACTATGTGCTTGATGGAAAAAAAAGCATCTCTTTGATTAAAGAAATGATAAAACACTTTGATGAAGCACATGGAATAGAATATTCAGTAGAGGCAGTCATACAGATGATTGTCAACAGGGGTCACTCTAGAGAATCCATCAGAAATGAGTAAAATAATACAATAACCTCGAATCTTTACTTAACGTGATCAGATCCCATTGTAATAATGGAGATCAGGGCAGATATCAGAGACTTTAACTCAGTTTATCAAAGCGTTGCAGATGATTTAGTAAAAAAGACAGTCACATCAGTCATTTCATCATTAAAAAACAAAGTAATTGTTGGAGAGCATGTAAAACATGAAGTTATTCCAAAATACTATATCAAAAGACATAACATCCAGATATTGTATCGAGTATCATTACCACATGGATGGCGACTTGTTTATTCAATACAATCATTCTATGAAAAAGAGCCAACCATACTATTACTCGAACTAATGGATCACAAACAATACAATAAAAGATTCGGCTATTTTAAGAAAAAATCATCATAAGTACTTAAATGTACTATACATAAAAGTCATATATTTGTATCATGGATAAAAAATATGTTAAAAAAGACAAAACAAATCCTTTTGAAAACAGAATTTGATGAAGAACTAGAAAAATACAATCCGACACTCAAGAGCGTGTTAAGAGTAGAAAATCTCTTCAAGGAAAACACCGAATTTGCATCCAAAAATCAAATCCTAAGAAAGCTAGACGGGAGTATGAAAGCCCCAGTACTAAATGTGATTTTGAAATATTTGGTAAGCATCGACAAAATAATACAAAATTCAGATAAGAGTTGGACTTGGATTTATGCTACAGATAACAAAAAACTAAAAAAAAGTTACAGACGCGCAGTCAAGCTATAACTCTGCAACCAGTCCTTTAAGAAAATCCGAATATTCTTCATCTGAGAACGTGATGAATTCTATCTCGTGTTGTTTTTGCGCCAATTTCAGCGAGTCCAAGTGATAGCAGGATTTTTTCCCCTTTAGTCTGCCAAAGTAAAACCCCTCACATGAGCAATAGTCGTGCTCTGGTGCAAGCCAATGCTCTTTTCCCATTCCGACTACGGTCCATACTTGTCGTTTGCTTGGCTCAAAAATATGGCATTTAACACGACGCTCCGATATTATGACTGCAGTTTTTTCTTTTTTTGGCAACAAGAATTTAATGCAAATCACTTTGTATTATTTTTTAATGAAGACCAAGCCCATATCTGGTGAGCCGGCACTGGTCCTAGAGGGCCAAAAGCGGCACCTAATCCTGACTGATCTGCATGTGGGCTTTGAGGGAAACCTAGCTCACAACAAAATCTTTGTTGGCAAAAACACCACCCTAAATGAGTCAATCCAAAAAATAACATCACTAATTGATGCAGAAAAGCCAGACTCGCTGATATTATTAGGCGATGTCAAGTCAGGAATCAACAAGATCTCAAAAACAGAATGGGACGAGATTCCAAAATTATTATCAGCATTAGCACTAAAGACCGAGACGGTTCTAATTCCTGGCAATCATGATGCAAACATTTCGTATCTTGCGCCAGAGAACATCACCATGATAAGCTCCCTTGGTATGATACTAGAAGACGTACTGCTCACCCATGGACATACAATGCCAACTGCAAACTTTGCCCACGTATCCAAGATCATCATGGGCCATGTGCATCCAGTATTTTTTGATGAGGACTCGCTCCTGAACGGTCAGCGGGTCTGGGTTTCCATAAAAACGCAAAAAGAAAACATCTTTCCTTCAGAGTCTGGGGAATTGGAGATAATCATAGTTCCATCGTTTAATCGGTATTTTTATGCCACAAAGAAAAAGGCATACAAAAAATCAATCTCGCCAATTATTGAAAAAATAAAAAACGTATCCTCTGCCAAAATCGTCACATTGGATGGAACCATCATAGGCGATGAATCCATTCTATCCCAAGTTATCTGAGATCTAGCGTGTTTTTTCCTAAAAATACACTCTGGGTGAAGGTTAGTTAATCTCATCATTCTTATTTGGATTGGCGTTTTTGGCAAATATGTCATATGACAAAAAAATGTACCCATGCACTTGCTCAGACTGTGGCAAAGCATCAGAGGTACCTTTTGAACCAAAACCAGACAGACCAGTTTATTGCAGGGAATGTCTACCAAAGCACTCAAAACCAAGATTTCAAAAAAGATACTAATGCTTAGTTGAATCTTTACGTTTTTTTATTATCAAAATTATTTTTATCAATCTACAGGTCTAATGACTTTTTGAGATCCTTGTAGCGGTTTCGAATTGTGACCTCTGTTACGCCCGCTGCCATTGCAATGTCTTTTTGTGAGATATCCACATCCAGTTTGACGCATGAAATGTACAGTGCTGACGCTGCCATGCCCATCGGGTCCTTTCCTGCAGTTATTCTGGAATCATTTGCCTCCTTGAGAATTTCTAGTGCGTGTCGCTTTACTTTTTCACTTAGTCCGACTTTGCTTGCAATCTTTGACATACATGTAATGGAGCTAACAACTGGCATCTTCATTTCCAGCTCATTTACCAATAATCGATAATTCTTGGACAAGTCCTTTCGTTTAATGTTGATTGCAGTTGCAACATCGCCCAGTGTCCTTGGGGTTTCAACGTCTCTGCATGCAGCATAGACTGCAGCTGCCAAGACACCCTCAATTGATCTACCACGGACCAAGCTCTTTGATAATGCCTTGCGATAAATGTAAGCTGCCTTTTCAATTACTGCATCAGATAGTGTTAGTTTGTCTTTTAGCTTGTCAAGCTGTATGAATGCATATCGAAGATTTCTATCAACTTGCTCACTCATCTGGCTGCGGTTATCCCAGGTTCTGAGTCGCTTCATTTCGTGTTTTGCCTGCGCAGACAAGGGTTTGCCGGTAGCATCCTTGTTTGCAGTGCCAATCACAGTAGCTAGACCCATGTCATGGATTGCAAGTGATGTCGGAATTCCCACGCGGCTTTTATCATCACGATCATTGTCCTTTGATACATTACGCTCAGGTCCAAGCTCTGCAATCTGCTCATCAACTACAAAGCCACATGCACGGCAAAATCGCTCACCTGTTACACTATCAGTGACCATCAGGCCTTTGCAACGCCTGCAATTTCCAGTTGAGCTAAATGTTTGGGCTACCATTACAAATCAAAAAATATCATTAATTAAAAATCCATGACATGGATGTTGTCTCTGGTATCCAGGTGCAACTCTTTTAGAGTCTGTGTAATTTTCAGATTACACTCGTGTGGCACTGCAATGAAAAACGGCATCTTTGCAGTACCCGAAGTACCAGTCTTCATTACTTTTTTAGAATAATCCTCTAGCTGCTCCTTTGTTCTCTCTTCCACTAGTTCAGTGCACATTTTTGCCTCACCGATATATCCAATCTGCTTTGCTCTATCATATGCGATAACATCCGGGGCATGTCTGCTAATTGGGAATGGTTTTTGATACTTGTCATAATTTGCATATTGTACTTCAAGCCCAAGTGATGTAAAATGATCAATTAGATGTTTGATGAGTGATTTATGATCTTGACGGGCCTTTGACAACGCACTCTTGCTTGAGCGCCACTATTAACCCTTGGTAATAAATGAGTGAATACGATCACTCTTATGCAATGAGGTGTTATGACTATCATGTCATATAGAGAGACTTTGTGCACGTGTTCTGACTGTGGAAAGCAATCTGATGCGTCATTTGAGCCAGGACCGAGTAGGCCTGGTTATTGTAGTGTTTGCCAACCAAGACATCAGAAATCAAGATTTCAGAGAAAACGATTTTAAAAATTATTTTTTGATGAAAAAAGAAAACGGACCTAGTCAGGTCAATTACTTTGATTTTTTCTTTGCTTTTGATTTAGAAGCTGCTTTTTTCTTTGCTGCCATACCACTATGATTTTTTCTGAGTTATTAAGCATGTTCATTTTGTGATTTTGTGAAGTTATTTTTACAAAAAATTACAAAATAAAAAAATAATTTTGCGATCTAATTTTTGATCGCAGATTTGCAAAAATATTTTTCAAAAAAAATATTACAAATCAGTTTTCTCTTTTTTGATTCATCTTTGCCATGGTTTCAGAGAAAATCTTTCCATAGTAATCCATCGCCTGATGGATGTATTGATCACACAAAGTCATCATGTTTGAGCGAACATCTATAGTCGACTTTTGTGCGCGAGTAACCAGGTCAATCTGCGTACAGTACAAGTCAGTTATAACATCCCAGTACTTGTTTATCGCATTTAGTGTCTGTTTATCAAAGCCGAACATGTCAAAATACTGTTTTTGCCACAGATAACAAGACCCAAAATAGTCATCTAGTAAATGGAGATACTGCGTATATAGATCAGAATTTGCCTGTACGTTTGGCGGTATCTGGGACTCTAGTTTTCTGATGACTTTGGTTGTGTTGTTTTTTAGAATATCACAAATAGAGATTTCATTTTCTGCATGTTTGTCTTCCAACTATACCATCATTCCAGATTATGTGCTTGTATCTAGTAAACTTTGTCAGTCACTATCTGACACAAATACAACATCGATGTACTCAATACCATGACTAAATCAAAAAACAATCAAGTTAACAAGAATAACAAAACAAAACCTGCCAATCTGTTGAAAAAAGAATACCTGGAGTCATTCAATGAGTTAAAGAAATCTATTGCAGAAAATCAAAAAAGACTAAAGAAAACGCCTACAAAATCAGGATCATAGATTCAATTAAAAAAAATTAGAACGTGCTAGTCACATTCCGGCAAACTGGTTGCCAAGAAGAGATTCTAGCAGATTCACAATTTCTGGGTTTTGTCCCACATATAGGACGACTAATTTGCCATTTGTGTAAAAGTGTGGAGTATCCATCCATCGGATTATGCTCGTTCCAATTTCAGTTCCGTCTTCAGATACAGTAAGGCTTGCAGTCATTGCATCAGATTCGCTTGGAAATTCAAAGACTTGCACGTCTGCCCCACCAACTGAGATCACTCTAGTCAGTACGGAAAACGACGAGCTTTCAGGTGCAATTTCATCGATATACTCCACTAGGATACCACGCGATTGTATGGCACCAACCAGTGATGTATAGTCAACTACTATACCATCAAAAGGAACAACCTGGCCATCATGTGATTGAAGTTTTGGTTGTGGCTTTTTTAGTACATATTGATGGTTTAGCTCATCCCATGACTCATCAGTCACTGCGGAAATTACTGCTCCTTCTGATACAATAATATCCACTTTGTGTGGTGTTATTGCCTGAGTCAGCATCTGTCCTTCGCGGTTTCCAAATCCACCATGTGAAGAGTCAAAGCTTGCCTGAAAGAGATGTTGTGGAGGAATCGATTTTGTCGAGCCCGAGTATTCAGTGATTAGCGTATTGATGTCACCATCAAATGCAAACGTTGGACTAGTTACGATGAATCTTTGTGCAACGCCCAACGCATCAAGTTGTTCTTGTTCTTCGGGTGTTGTTGGAATGCTAGTTAGCTGTGTCTGTGCTGGAATAAAGTACACACTTGCTGCGCCTGCTGCAATAACTCCAATTATTGCTACAAGTATGGCAAATTTTTTGTGTTTTAGATGTTGTGACATTTTTGTTGTTAAACCTAGAAACACTATGATTATAACCTTTGATTAAATTTGAATTTAACCAAAACTGACCAGTCAGTCAGTTATATTTTTATATGGTAACTAATATGCATAACTCATGAATGCTCAGGTGATCCAAACATCCGAGAGGATGAACGGACTCAAAAAATCAGACCTTTTGAGAATCTATGGACCAAAGTATCCCCACTTTAGGTTTTCATGTCCTGCATGCGGATCACTTGAGGTATTCATTTCCTGGTATGATAAAAAAAGCATTGAGGGAAAATGTCTTGATTGCAACCATGATTGGATTGCAGATTCAAGAATCACAAAGACAGAAAAATCCCAGAAACTGGACTAGAATCATGCCAAAGGTCTCCCAAGAACACAAAGACAAAGTCAAGGGATTGATCTTTGAGGCAGCGCTAAAGAATTTTTCAAAAAACGGTTATTCTAATACAAAAATGGACGACATTGCAAGCACTGCCAATGTCAGCAAGGGCACGCTGTACCTTTACTTTCAGAGTAAGGAGGACCTTTTCAATCACATGTGCAAGCAGAACAATCAGATTCTAATTGATACAAGATCGGGTTTATTCAAGGACAAGTCCAAGATTGTATCTGATCTTGGAAAGTTCTATGATAACCTGACATCAAGGGAAAAAGATACTGAGCGATTATGGCTTGAAGGGGTTGCAGAGTCGCTGCACAACCAAAAAATCAAACACGTCTTGGTAACACAAAGACAATATCTAGTAGAGATCGTGACTGAATTTCTAAAACAGATGAGAAAGGAGGGCGGGTTTTTCTCAGATAGTACCGACTTCAAATCACTGGCAAGAGGCATGATTGCACTGTACAACGGCCTTACCATAATGAGGCTCACAAAGGCAGATGAATCCATTAAGGACGCATGGGTCAAGACAATGTTTGCCATAATGACTGGGGCAGACAAGAAAATTAGAGAGAATTAGACGAGGTCAGATCTCATCATGTATCAATATTGTGAAAAAATTAAAAAAAATATTAATGAAAAAATAATCAGTTCAGATCTCACAGTATGCAAAAAAGATAATATGATAAAACGCTATGATGTTTATTTGATCATATCGGAATCTTCGATTACTACGACGCCATGTTCTGAAATATCAATTATTGTGTGATGATTGTGAAGAATCTGTTGTTTTGCATCATCTGGTAGTTGTGCCAATAAATCTTTTTTATAAGAACATAAACAAGCACCATTAAATCTGGTAAAATTGGAATGAAACATTACTTCAGCTTCTATCTCTGCAGATAATGCACCATCTTTGGCTAGATCAGGAAAAGATCTCCCGACCACATAATAAGGAGGCTTTAAAGACGTTAAAAGTGCAGACATAAACTTTTCATTTGCTATTTTTGCACCTTCTGGATCTTTTAACAAATCAGGTATTTGTATGACATGTAAAAGGTTTTTTGAAATGTAATAGTCTGTGTCAATTCCAAAATCATTCATTTTTTCTATCATGGTGACGGATTCATTTTCTGTTAGATAGATGGCAGTTTTGTTTAATGACAACGGCATACTTAGAAATTCAAATTGTATTCTATATGCACTTTCTTCATTATTATATAATAATATGACATGTTTGTCCATGAATTTAGTCATGTTGACCAAAGACACAAAATTACATATGGTGTCAGAAATTAATAAACATTATACAAATCCCTGAAGTGGACTTAATGTATAACGAATATTATTAGACATATACGTATGAAGCCGACAGATCAAAAGAACGAAGAGGGCAACTTGCTAAATTTAACAAATCATCTAGGGAAAATAATGAGGGCACTAGATGAATCAGCACTGGTAGCAATAACAGATAGACATGGCGTCATAACATATGTGAACAAAAAATTCTGTAATGTATCAGAATATTCTGCTGAAGAACTAGTCGGTAAAAATCACAGAATTTTAAAGTCAGGATTCCATCCCCAAGAATTCTACAAAAATCTATGGGCAACAATTTCAGGCGGCCATACATGGCATGGTGAGATAAAAAACACGAGTAAACATGGAAAATATTTTTGGATAGATACCACAATTGTCCCATTCTTAGATAGCAATGATTTATCAGGACAATACGTATCCATAAGCACTGAACTAACAGATCAAAAAAATATTGAAGAAAGCCTCCTAAATGCAAATATACAATTAAGAAATGCCGCTAAAATCCAAAAAGAAAATATGGAATTACATACGAAATTCGAAAAATCAAAAGAAAAAGACATACTAAAAGAAGAATTTTCCGCAATGATAACACATGAGCTAAAAACACCGCTTGTACCAATAATTGGATACTGTAAGATGTTCAAAGCATCACTGCTTGGCAAATTAACTGATGAACAGGTAAATATCTTGGATGTAATTGAAAA
>CAZTUP010000004.1:0-4711 GCA_964616415.1 uncultured Candidatus Nitrosotenuis sp.
GCTAAAAACACCGCTTGTACCAATAATTGGATACTGTAAGATGTTCAAAGCATCACTGCTTGGCAAATTAACTGATGAACAGGTAAATATCTTGGATGTAATTGAAAAGAATGCAAAACGACTTGAAAGGCTGATCAACGACATCATGGATGCAAGAAAACTAGACCTGAATAAGATGAAATTTGAAATAGAAGATGTGTCTATTGATGAACTCTTTGATAGTCTAGATATGAGCTATAAAGTACTGCAAGAAAAAGGTAAGATCTTAATCACAAACCAACCCACACGTGGGTTAACAATAAAAACAGACAAAACACGTTTACGCCAAGTTTTTGATAATTTGATCTCAAATGCAATAAAATTCACATCCAATGAAGGTGGTAAAATTGAAGTCGGAGTAGAAAAAGAAAACGGCAGAATCAGATTCCATGTCAAAGATAACGGCATAGGAATACCGCCAGACAAACAAGCAGATCTCTTTAAAAAATTCTACCAAATTGATACCTCAGAAAGGCGAAAAGTTGGCGGTACTGGTCTAGGCCTTGCAATATGCAAAGGAATTGTTGAGTCTTTGGATGGTAAAATATGGGTTGAAAGCGACGGAAAGAGGGAAACTATCTTTTACTTTGACTTTCCCACATAAACGATTCAATTTCTTTACACAAGATCATAATTTCAAAAAGCAGGTAGCGATATGAAAATACTGATGATGGATGACAATAAGAAATGACTAAAATGTTCTTAAAAATACTTCAAATTACAAACTCATCATATGTCAGTTGCAAACAACGAACAGATGGATGATTTCATTTATTTCAGATTTTAGTCAGTTAACTTGGACAGTTATTAGTTCATAATGAAAACTATACTAAAGCGTATTTAGAGAGAAAATGCATTGAGGGATAATTCAGATTTGAACGGATGTTGTGTTAGATGACTATTGAACGTCCAAGTAAGGCCTCAAGAAAAATAACAGCCATAGTGATTATCCAGATTGGTATAATCCTAGTTAGTTTTATCATACTTGAATCATTTGAATCACAGAAAATATTCCTAGGAAACGCAGTTAACGCGGCAGGAAAAAATCGTTACTATACGATGCTAACACTCAATGAAGTAAAAAACGAATACATTGGAGGCAGTATGACAGGTGACCCAGTAAACGTACTAAGATCCTATGAGGGCAATATCAAGCATTTGAGAGATGGTGGAATTAAAGACGGAATGCGACTATCCCCACAACCAAGCAAATTCAATGCACAGTTGGACAACATTAATGATCTTTTCCTACAATACCAAAAGGCAATTAGTGATTTTGTAAATACCGATGCAAAATCCGAATCAGAAATGATCAGAATAACCACAATTGCAGAACAACTTGTAAAACAAAACGACCAACTAACTGCAGATCTTGCATTTGAGGTTGAAAGTCTGACTGTGAACCTAATCTGGCTTCAAATCATTCTATCAATAGTAAACATTGCATCCCATCTATTCATGATATACACTATCTACAACATTCTAAAGACAGAGACAAAGAACTTGGTAAAAATGGAGAGACTATACACAATAGGGCAAATGTCAGCAAGACTTGCTCATGATATGAAAAACCCCTTGACAGTCATCAAAGTTGCAATTGGGATGCTTTTGATGAATTCAGAAAAATTAGATGCTGAAACACGTGACAACTATAGACGAATAGACGAATCCACATCAAGAGTAATCCACCAGATTAACGATGTCATGGACTTTGTCAAGGCAAAAAAACTACAATTGGAAATGCATTCTGCAAAAGACATTGTATATTCTGCATCAATTACAACAGAAATACCACAAAACATCAAGATTAGTCTACCAGAAAACAACGTACAAATAAAATGTGATAGACGTCAAATCGAGGTTTTGCTGAGCAATCTAATTGCTAATGCAGTTGAGGCAATAGACAATAGTCAAGGTACGATAACAATCAGACTAGCAGACAGTCCCAAAGAAACATCTTTTGAGGTTGAAGACTCTGGTCCAGGCATACCAGAGCAAGTCATGCCAAAAATCTTTGAGCCATTATTTACCACAAAACAAAAGGGTACTGGGCTAGGGCTTGTGAGTTGTAAGAGTATAGTTGAGGCTCATGGTGGCACAATCAGCGCATATAATCACCCTACAAGATTCAGAGTTACAATACCAAAAGATATCGCTAGTAACGGATCAAGCTAACGATAAAGTGTGTTTGGTTTTATTTTTCACAAATAACCTTACTGTTTTTTCCACCATCATACAATTTAACAACAGTGTCAATATCACATTCTGAAATGTACGGGTAAGATGTTTGTATTATTGGTGCCATCAATTCTACAGGATCAGTAGAGTGTGCCAATCCAAGCGCATGGCCAAACTCGTGCCTTAGTACTGTCTTGAATTGTTCATCGTCTAGTTTATCTACGTCATAGATTGTTATTGTGGATTTTAGAATTTGATTTTGAGAGTCATCTGCAATTGATGTTGTAAATCCAGAATATCCATCACCGCTGCTATGGTCAGTTAGGACGATTGTTATTTCTCCTTCACCTCGTGACGATTCAATCACATTGAGTTCGGCAGGAATATAGAATTTTGTTGGTTTTGCAGATGCTTGTTTTAGTGCACCTTGCCAACCAAGATAGTATTTTGATGTTGAGCCTTTTGGTCCTTTCTCAAGCAATGAATCATCAATATCAATTGAATGCTCAGATGTGATAACTTCTTTGATGAGTGGAATTTTTTCAGGATATGGGGCAGAATTGATAATTCCAACATTTAGTTTACTGCCAGAAACCAGCCGCCATGACAGCCAGGTGTCTATTGTATCCCCCTTTAGATTCTGTATCACATAGCCGGTAGACATAGTGCCCAGATTTGAGACTCTATACTGCTGGCCTATCAATCCAGTCACATATATCGAATAAGATGCAAGACCAGAACCCACAACCAATGCCGCCATCAATACTACAATCAGGTTCTTTTTTGTGAGGCGGTGAATCTGTTTTTCCTCTTCAAATACAGTCTTTTTGAGCACAAATGCCTTTTGTGCAAATTCATTTCGATTATGTTCAGACACGGTTAGATCATGTTTTAATTTCTCGATTTCAGATTCAGCACTGGTTTTTTTATCAACAAGTAAACTGTTGATCTTCTCCAAGAGTATCTTCTCCTGCTCTAATTCATTTATCTTATGCCGCACATCCTGATCACCAGACATGCTAGTGGCAAGAATATTCTTGTCAAGAAGAAGATTGATTTTTTGTTCCAACTGTTCGATATTTTTATTGATGATATTCAATCGTTCTTTTTGCTCTTGGTTTAACGATCCGAATTTTTCTTGAACAAGCATGTTAGAATATGCCTTTATTGGTACGAGTGGAGTTCTAAGCTCGTGATTAAGAATACTCAATGAGTTTTCAGATAAGACAATTCTATTTGACAGTACGTTGTCCACCACATCTTCTACAAAGCTTTGTGTAGATGCAATATAGTCAACTATTTGCTTGGCCTGCTCGCTTTGCGGTATGCCACTAGAAGATAAATTATTAATTTTGTTCTGGATTAGGGCAATTTGTTGGAATTCGCGGGATAAACGTTCGCTATCCATTTTTTTTAGATGCTGCTTTGATCAGATAATCAAGTAACACGTCAGGATCAATTGGTTTTTTGAGAACAGAGTGAACTCCTTTGTCCACAAGATATGTTTTATCATCGTCATTCATCGAGGAAGCGGTAAGGGCAACAATCAGATTATCATGTATTTTATTGCTCTTATACAGATGATCAACAATATCACGTCCTGAAAACTCGGGCATTGCAAGATCAAGTATAACTACATCATGTATTTCATTTTCGATCATTTGTAGTCCATTCTGACCACTGTTTGAAACGATTGTCTGATGGCCTTTTAATGTAAAAAACTTGGCAAACATGTCAGTAATGTCCTTGTTATCATCAATCATCAGTATTTTCATCACTATATTATTGCGTTATTGTGTTATAAGATTTCTTATGATGAATGCATGTCAAGGTAGGAAATTATGAGTTGACTAAATTGAACTCCATATAAAAAATCGAGCCTGTTTTTCCATCACTTTCAACCCATATTTTACCATCCAAAGACTCAACAATTCCTTTGCATATTGCAAGGCCTAGGCCAGCACCACCAACAGGCCTCCGCTCAGAAGTATCAATTTGGTAGAATTTTTTGAATAAAAATTGTTGAACGTTTGATGGAATTCCCATCCCGTTATCCTGTACGTAGAAGAGTATTTTCTTATTTTCTAGTTTACACCCGATGGTGATTTTGGCACCATGTTCAGGAGTAAACTTTATTGCATTAGAGATCAAATTATCAAAAACTTGGCGTAGTCTATTTTGATCTGCTCGTATATGCAGTCCTTTTGTTTGAACATCTATTGTGAATTCTTTTTCTGATTGAGATAATACTTGTGCATATGTTGCATTCAAATCATTAAAAAACTCATCAACTGATACATCAGTAATATTAAACTTCATTCTGTTTAGATCCAATTTATGAGCATCCAGGATATCGTTGATCAGCCTTTCAAGTCGTTTTGCATTCTTTTCAATTACATCCAAGATATTTACCTGTTCATCAGTTAATTTGCCAAGCAGTGATGCTTTGAACATCTTACAGTATCCAATTATTGGTACAAGCGGTGTTTTTAGC
>CAZTUP010000005.1:0-157109 GCA_964616415.1 uncultured Candidatus Nitrosotenuis sp.
GATACTGAGTTGATGATACTATCCGTCATTCCTAGATCTTCTCTAAAAATAAGTATGTCAGTAAAACCTAAATTTTCTGACAACGATTGATCAAAGCTTGCTGCATATACATTTGATATTGGCATGATGATTGTGGATGAAATTAATAAAATTATAATTATGGACAAAAATTTATTCTGATTTTTGATTTTTATTCTTAGATTTTCTGATCTAATAACAATAAATGTCGAAAAGACAAATAATACAAATATTGATCCAGATGATTGTAGATCTGTACTAGTTATAGATGATATTGTACTAGTCTCATCCTCAGCAGTTACTAAATTATTTTTTAATGATGATTGATAAGAAAATATTTGTAATACTGATAAATATTTTTGCGTGTTTTCATCCAAATCAAACAAGAGATTATGTGATGGTTGGTTAATCAGGTATGTACCTATGTCATGGTATACCTGTTCACCTGTCTCATGATGTGATGGATTCATGATATCATCCAAAAGATCTTTTCTTTCATTAAAAATCCGTTGTAATGTCGCCTGATTGTTGTGTGTTATTAAGAGAATTGATATTTCATTATCTTTTGTATTTGAAAATTCCATCTCTTCTTGTAAAGTTAATACACGAACCATTATTGGTTTTTTATGTATAGTGAGAGTGATCTCTTGATTTTTTATGATAGTTGAAGATTCATCAAGAATTAATATGGTATTAAGAGATGATGTAGACAAATTTGTGTTCTGAATAGAATTAAGTGATTGCGTGTTTTCTTTACCCTCTAGTTTTTCAATAATTCCGTATGAGCTAGAAAATGATGAGATTACAAGAACAAGAATCATACTCACCGAAATTAATTTTAAATTATTCATAGCCTATGCTTGACCCCCTGCCACCAAAAGACATAGTTTGACTAATTACTAAAATCATTTTGATCTTATATATCGGATCATTATGCCTGAGGCTAGAGTTCACATCATTTTCTAGAACTTCGTTTTTTCTCTTTGATTCTCTGATTCATTCGTTTGATGCCCTGCGCAAAACGTGCCTTCTCATCTTTGGTCTTTAGTGCAAGCTTTGGAACATGTGTAGGTCTACCGTCTTCATCTAGTGCAACCGATGTTACAAATGCAGTTCCAGTTAATGTTCTGGTCCCCCTTATGAGGTCCTCTGCTTCTACTTTGACCTCTATTTCCATTGATGAATTTTTGACTGCGTTTAGTCTTGCGTTAAGAATGAGCGCATTTCCCACATAAACTGGCTTGAGAAAATCCACTCGGTCAATGCTTGCAGTTACAGCATTTTTTCTAGAATGTCTATGAGCAACAATTCCCGCCACGATGTCTATTTGTTTTAGGATCTCTCCGCCAAACACGTTTCCAGCTGGATTTGCATCGGATGGAAACATTCTTGATATTACTTCGACTTTGGATTCGTTAGCGTTTTTTGAACTCAAGGAATTAAATAATTACCAGCTTGGAACTATTTCTTGTTTTGCAAGTGTACCAATGCTTTTTAAGGCAATTTTCTATTTGAATAGTGTTGGCAAGCGATTCACATCAAATTGCGCAAAAAGCATTGGTGAGTTTTGTAATAGAACAATCTCTATTAGATATGGGTAATCTTGTACTCGATGAGGTAGGTAGCAGATTGTATGAAAAACATCAGTGCTATTTTTCTGACTGTCTTGATCATCCAGAATATCTTAGAGATGTTTTACAAGAGATCTTTGGTGATAGCTATAAATCAATTACAGACAAAATCCGACAAAAACTGACAGATCTAGAAGATCAAAAACCAATAGAAAATTTTCTCTCCATAGTTTCACAATAGTCTTGCAAACTGTTCTCAATCCAAACAAATTACATCTTGTGATTTCTCTGGGAATTGTAGCATCCACAATCGGCGCACTTAATTATCTGGACAAAGCTAATTTGGTATTTTCTACAAATATTATGAACTTGATAATTATTGTTCCATTCGTTGTATTTTCTCTAATTCTAACTGTCAGAAATCGAATTGTGGGGAGTTTTGGAAAAGCATGGATTTGTTTTGCAGTGTTTGCAGTATCTTGGTCCGTGGGTGAGATCATCTGGGCCATAGATGAATTAGTATACAAACAAGATCCATTTCCATCTGAAGCTGATTTTTTTTGGTTTTTGGGATATCCGGCCTATTTTATTTTTGCAATGATGTACATCAAGCCTTTTAAAAATTCAATATCTACAAAAACAATTTCATTGACAGTAATTATTTCTGCACTGCTCATGATATTTTTGATCTATTATGCCATTGCAGATTCATCTTTATCTGAATTTGAAACTGTACTTCTTGTCTCTTATCCAGTGGCTGACGCAATGTGTCTTGCACCGACAATTATTGGATTTGCACTGTTCTTTAAAGGACAAGTGAATTCTACATGGCTGTTGCTCTTGATGGGAATGTTTTGCTTTATTGTGGCAGATGCTGGATTTCAAATAATCTCACAGAATGAGCAATACTATACTGGACATCCGCTTGATATTTTGTATCTGTGGGCTTATGTTTTCTTTGTATTTGGAATCTATCATCATTTACAGATGTTCCGAATGCGAAATCAGAAAAATCGATTCAACAATCAAGACACTCTGAAATAATGAACAAAAATATTTTTACTGCGGTATATGACTAACTATGAATTGACTGACTTTACCTCTAATGATAAACTCATCATAGTTCAGTATGCCATACAAAAATATGAAGATGAATCAACACTGCTTGAAAAACTAAAAACCATATTATCAGAAAAAGATGCACAAAGAAGCATTGATACCTTGATTGGTACTCAGCGAGTGCGAAGAATTGGACCTGAAATTCTACAAAACAACATATCGCATACAGAGTTGCCGGATCTACCAGAAAATCTAAAATCAATCATTGATGGTCTGTAAAAAAATTTAGATCGATTACGTACAGGCAATTTTTTAAACAGCTTCTAGTCAGAATTTTTGTATATCATGGAAGAAATTCTAACTCATATTAGCGAATTATCACCGGTGTTAATTCTGGGTCTTGGCTTATCAATTGGACTTCAACATGCATTTGAACCTGATCATATTGCTGCAGTTGGCACACAAGTTTCAAGGGGCCAATTTGTACAAAAATCTACAAAACAAGTAATTAAGTTTGGCACGCTAAGATCATCAATTCTTGGAGCATTCTGGGGTGCAGGTCACACAACAACACTGGTTCTGATGGGATTGTTAGTTTATGGATTGGCAGTAAAAATAGAACAAAATATTTTTTCAAGCTTGGAGTTAGTTGTTGGAATAATGCTGATATTTTTGGCAATTACCACAATTTTAAACAAAAAAATGATCAGATTGCGACACAGACACCCACATCAGCACAAAGATGGTTCCATTCATTATGATGAACACAATCATGTTGATTCTAATCATACTCACACTCACAAATCATATTTGATTGGATGCATACACGGCCTGGCAGGTAGCGGTAGTTTGGTTGTTCTAACTGTAGCTACGTTGAACAACATCGGAATGATACTTGGATTCATTCTGATCTTTGGAATTGGCTCAATTATTGGAATGACTCTGGTCTCTGGAATGATGGGTGTACCGTTTGCACTCTCAAACAAGGCTGTAAAAATTAACAAAATTGCACGTTATGTTGCAGGAATATTCTCACTTGTTATTGGCGCAAATATTGTCTACCAGATTACAATATCTGATAACCTGTTTGGATTCTAAAAGCCACGTAGTCCGACTGGCCTGATTACTTCTGGATGTTGCTTCATCCATGATATTTTATCAAGCATTGCCTCTTTGTCTTGGGGGAATGTGCCCTTGATGGTATATGCATTAGAGCCATGGTTTGCGCGAAATATCACTTCATCTTTTACGTCAATTTGTGATACTAGATCTTCTAGCTCTTCACGCGCTTCTGCATCAGAGACTGGAATGAAAGGCTCGCCAAATTTTGTCAAAAATTCGTCTTTAATTCCGTTTTCCAGATATAATGTTAATGCGCCAACATAGTGTGGTGCAGATGCATTAATGACTTCTGCAGTTCCGCGAATATGTTCCTTGGAATGAGTCTTTCCACCAAGACCTAAAATTATCATGCATGATAGGATGTAGCCTGCATCCTTTGCCTTTTTGCATGCCCGAATTATTGTAGCTGCAGTTGCTCCTTTTGTCACTTTTTTTAGTATCAGATCAGAGCCACTCTCTATTCCAAGATAAAACATGTCTAGACCTGACTCACGCAGTAATTTTAGCTCCTCCGGAGTTTTTTTAAGTACATTCATTGGCATTGCATAACATGCAATTCTCTCCAAGCTCTGGAATTTTTCTTTTAGATATTTTACAATTTTCTGCATATATTCAACTGAAAGATTTAATGCATCACCATCTGCCAAGAAGATTCTCTTGGTGTCTGGTAGCGCTTTTGACATCAGATCAATTTCGGCCTTTATCTCATCCCATGGCCGCTCTGAATATTCCTTTGAGCGGTACATATCGCAAAAAGAACATTCGTTAAATGAGCAGCCCAAGGTAACCTGGAAGATCAACGAGTCTGCTTCCGATGGGGGTCTATACAGTGGATAATCATAGTTTAGCATCATGGTGTGATATGGTATGGATTTGGTAATATTATTTTGCATGTGCACAAATACGTTTTTCTAGTTTTTAGTCCTTTGTCAGTGATGGCAAACGATCCTTATGCAAAGCGTCTGCTCTGGTTTGTGTTTGCAGGCTCCCGAGGAGGAATGAACAGGCTCAGACTAGTTCAGGCAATACGGGAGACACCACTCAATGCAAATCAGCTTGCAAAGGAACTGAGTCTGGATTACAAGGCAATAACTCATCATGTTGGAGTGTTGGAGAAAAACAACATTATTTCACGAATTGGAGAAAAATACAATGTTACATTTTTCATCTCTGTGTTTTTGGAGGCAAACTTGGACTCATTTTTGGAAATAGCACAAAAACTGGAAAAAAGTAAATAAGCATATGAAAGGTGATTTTTTCTAAATGGATCAAACATCGGCAATCTTGTCAGGCGTATCTATTGCCAACATGATAGTGCTTGGGGTCCTGATGTTTGTATTTGGTAGAATGTATCTCAGAACTAGAGCCCAGCTTCCACTTGGCATGATAGTGTTCTCTGTAATGCTATTTCTGCATAATATTATTGGTGCATATGCATACTTTTCCATGGCAGAATTGTTTGCACCTGAGATATTTCCGTACTTGCTTGGCGTTCATATTGCAGAGCTTGCAGGAATTTTGATATTTCTCAAGATCACAATGGATTGATTGGATTTATTTCCAAGCTTGTTTTTATAAAAAATAATGCAAAGAAATTACCGTCAATATATCATACTTAACAAGAATCTAATTCTAGCATTCATCGTTGCAATTACCATATCTGCAATAGTTGCGCAGATATTCTCAGATCAGGCAAGCTATGTCAACTCTACCTACACTGTTGTAATTGATTTTGTGGTGTTTTATTCGACATTTTCATTTTTATTTTATTTGGATAATCGAAAAAAATACTATGCTGAATCAGGTCATTTGGATAAACCAAAACTAAAAAAAGATCTCTTAAAAATAATATCCTCGCTTGGCATAGCAGAAGTTGTGTATACTGCTGCACGATGGGCCTTGCAGTACTATTTTCTTAATTTAGAATATGAAGCATATCTGGCATCAATCATTGCACATGTAATTTCTACAATACTGTACATGATAGTTGTAAATGTGAGTGTCAAAATAACGAGGCTGTACAAAGATGGAACTTAGCATATACGTTGATGGCTCTGGTGGGGACAATGCCGGTTATGGCTATTTCATCAAAGAAACCGGCGAATCGTTTTATGAAAAAAAGACGGGCATTACAAATAACCAGGCAGAATATTTGGGCATAATATCGGCATTGGAAAAATTTGTGCAATCCACTGATACCATTGCGATTTATTCTGATTCAAAAAACACAGTGTCTCAGCTGAATCACGAATTTGCAATAAACTCTGAGCCATTACGTGAACTAGCAAGAAAAGCATGGTCGTTGATGGCAAAAATTCCAAATCTCAAAATCATCTGGATTCCGCGAGCTCAGAACTTGGCGGGAAAGATGCTTGGCAGCTAGGGATCTGTTTTCTGCAAGAATAGCTTTATTTACGAAACAGCGCTGAGCCACAAACATGGCTGGCTCTCTTTTGGAACCAAAGTCTATTGCAATTATCGGCGCATCCGACAAGGAAGGGAGCGTCGGTCGCACCATTACATCTAATATCATGAAAGGATACAAGGGAAAAATTTATCCAATATCTCCAACTCGCGACAAGGTCTTTGATATGGCAGCATACAAGACAGTGCTTGATGTCAAAGAATCAATTGATCTTGCAGTGGTGGTGACAAAAAATGACATTGTTCCGGCAGTACTAGAAGAGTGCGGCAAGAAAAAGATCAAGGGAGTCATAGTAATCACAGCTGGATTCAAAGAGGTAAATGAGGAGGGCAAAAAGCTAGAAGAGCAGCTAAAGACAATTGTAAAAAAATACGGCATACGCATGATTGGCCCCAACTGTCTTGGAGTGATGAATTTGGATCCAAAGACAATGATGAATTCTACTTTTCTCAAAGTTACACCAAAATCTGGACAAATTGCTTTGGTATCGCAAAGCGGTGCAATCTGTGCAGCCCTAGTGGAAGATGCAAGTGCACAGGGAATCGGGTTCTCTGCAGTAGTCAGCGTAGGTAACAAGGCAGACCTCAATGAAATAGATCTTCTCAAGATGCTTGCAGAGCATGACCAGACCAAGGTAATTGTGATGTATTTAGAAGACATGGGAAATGGCCAAGAATTTCTAAAGGTTTGCAAGCAGATTACAAAGCAATACAAAAAACCAGTAATCATTCTAAAATCAGGTAGAAGTCCAGAAGGAGCCAAAGCTGCAATGTCACACACTGGTGCATTGATGGGCTCTGATGAAATCTATGATGCTGTTCTAAGTCAGTCCGGTGCAATTCGCGTTGATACCATGGAAGAATTATTTGATTATGCGGTTGCATTCTCAAAGCAACCATTGCCACTAAAAGGTGATCTGGTAATAGTATCAAATGCTGGCGGTCCTGCAATTATTTCAACTGACGCTTGCTCAAAATACGGAATAAAGATGGCATCAATTGAGGATATCAGGCCAAAAATAAATGCGGTAATTCCTCCTTGGGGAAGCTCACGAAATCCTGTTGATATAGTGGGCGATGCTGACTATCACCGATTCAGCGGAGTTTTGGATAATGTGCTTGGACACAAAAATGTTGGCTCTGTCATTGCAATGTGTACTCCGTCTGCAACTCTAAACTATGATGAGTTAGCCAAAGTAATAGTATCAATGTCTAAAAAATACAAAAAGACAATGCTTGCATCATTGATGGGTCTTGATGAAGGCATCACAAATAGACAAATTCTTGCAGATGGCGGCGTTCCATACTATACTTATGCAGAAGGAGCAATCCGTGCACTGCGTGCAATGCTTCGATTTAGCAAGTGGCTAAATACTGCAGAAGGAACAATTACAAAATTCCCTGCCAAAAAGGCTGATGCAAAGAAAGTCTTTGACTCTGTTAGAAAGCAAAAGCGAACTAACCTGCTGGAGGAGGAAGGCCAAGAAGTGCTGCGTGCATATGGATTCCCATTACCACAAAGCATTCTGGCAAAGACTGCATCTGATGCAGTAAAAGCTGCAAAAAAAATTGGATTTCCAGTTGTTATGAAAATTGCATCACCTCAAATCATACACAAATCCGATGCGGGCGGAGTCAAGGTAGGCCTTGCAAACGAGCAATCAGTAAAGGAAGCATTTGATGTTATCATAAAAAATGCAAAAAAATACAACAAAAATGCGCAGATCAAAGGCGTACTGGTACAAGAAATGGTCAAGGGCGGCAAAGAACTGATCATTGGATCAAAACAAGAGCCTGGATTTGGCCAAGTCATTATGCTTGGAATGGGTGGAATTTACGTCGAAGTACTCAAAGATGTTACATTCAGGTTGGCACCAATCACAAACAAAGAAGCAGATGACATGATTGACTCCATAAAGACAAAAAAATTACTTGAAGGAGTACGTGGAGAAAAACCAGCTGACAAGAAAAAGCTATCGGAACTTGTACAGAGACTATCTGCGTTATTGACTGACTTTCCAGAAATAAAGGAGCTTGACATGAATCCTGTGCTTGTAATGGAACAAGGAAAGGGATGCAAGGTTCTGGATGTCAGAATTGGATTGTCTTAGAGCATAACTGATAAGACAACAACTGCGGTAACTGCCACACCAACAAATGAATAGAATCCTATTTTGTGTCTTGGTAGATCTTGCATTATGCCATGATCTCTAGTGCGTTACTGATCACTTTCTCTGTATTTGTATGAATGTGGTATTGTGGTTCTGTTATTATCTGACACTTGATGCACTCGAATTGGGTAAACTCTTTTCCGCAGGATTGACATCTCTCCGAGTAACTATATTCTCGTAATTCAATTCCACATTTTTTACATGAATCTATTCGCATGTATTGTATTGAGATGCATTTGATATTAGATGGAGTCAACAACTTAGCTGATTTCTAATCAACCTAGCTTAGAATTACCTATGAATTTGATTTGGTCTAATCCGACTAGCACATGTTTTTTCAGCCAATCGCTGTGCTACATGTATGCTCGAGCGTGCTCAGATGCCCTATTTCTCAGTTTGAGCACTGCCTGACATGCATTGCACATTCCAAAAATAGGAATGCTTTATTTTTTTATGATTAAATGAGAATTATGGCACAAAAAAGACCTTTGGAAAAATTACTGGACTTTGTCTTGCTTGCAATGGCAGCTGTATATTTTGTTGGTTTTGTATCATTTCATCCTGAATCTCTTTTACTAAAAGAAGCACCATATCACATTCCACATGAATACGAAATTTACTTTGAGGTGTTACTGTGGATCTTCTTTGGATTACTGGTGTTAGATCTATACCTGAAATACAAAAAACTAAACGACTGGAAGCTATTTTTGAGAAAACACTGGCACGAGATAGCAATGGTGGTATTAATTCCATTTCTAAGCATGTTCAAGATTGCCAAAATCTCAGTCAAGCTGGTAAAGACACTAAAGGCATCAAAGAGTGGCTTTAAGATATTCTATAAAGCAAAAAAGGCCTCAAAGCATTTGAAAAAATAACTAACAGCAGTTTGACATCTCACAACAAGATGCCATCTTTTGTGATGTCTTGATGATATCTGAGATCAGCTTTGATACATCTTTGTTCGCAATGCTGTACATTGTCATCTTGCCACTGTCTCGTGTTTTAAGCAAGTTGCATTCCTTTAGAGTACGGAGATGATGTGATACCAAGGGCTGGTCCTTTTTCAGCTTTGCAACCAAGTCATTTACCGACATTTCGCTATTTTTCTGCAAAAGCTCCAAGATGCTAAACCGTGTATCCTCACAGATGCATTTGAGGAGCAATGTTGCATTCATATCAATCAGAATTTATATAAATTAGCATTTATATCAAGTTTTTGTTGACGCAAAAGATCCTCTTTGTATGCGTGGAAAATGCCGGGCGAAGCCAGATGGCAGAAGGATTTTTCAGAAAATATGCACCGATAGACTATGAACCGTACAGTGCAGGAACCAAACCCACTAGTGTGATAAACCCACTAGCGATTCAGGTAATGAATGAGTCGGGAATTGATATTACAGTCCAATCTCCAAAGACAATTACTGACTCCATGATAAAAAATGCAGCCAGGGTAATCAACATGGGTTGCATGGACAGAGAGTCATGCCCTGCATTGTTTGTAAGTGACGTGATTGATTGGGCAATTGAAGATCCAAAGGGAAAACCAATTGAGGATGTGCGCAAAATTCGTGATATTATAGAAAAAAAGGTTCAGGAGTTATGCAAAACACTAGGCTAGAAATCTCTGATACAAAAAAGAGATTCTTTGCAGAAATTATTGGAACTTTTGTAGTTGTAGTTTGTGCAACCGGCTCTGTTGTGGCAAATGCACAATCTAGTGGTAAAATCGGGCTTTGGTATGAGGCATTTGCCCCATTTGTTGCAGTTTCTGTTATGGTGTTTTTGTTTGGTAAAATTTCCATGGCGCATTTTAATCCAGCAGTAACGCTTGCGTTTTTGATTACACGACACATGCCTGCAAGACTTTTGCCGATATATCTTGGTGCAGAATTAATTGGTGCGTTTTTTGGTAGTGTTTTTGTTTGGGGAATAATTGGAAGTGATGCAAATCTTGGAGCAAATGCACCGAATTATGATTATACCATTCCAGAAATTCTTGGAATTGAAATCTTGGCAACTGCAATTCTGATTTCAATGATTTTACTCGTGGTTCATACCAAAGGGCTCAAACAATTTGGTTCAATAGCAATTGGAAGTATGATATTTTTTGACATTTACTTTTTATCATTTGTTTCTGGCGCATCAATGAACCCAATTCGTGCGTTAGCTCCTGCAGTTCTCTCTGGATTTCTCAGTGACTTGTGGATTTATTGGAGTGCGCCGTTCATCGGCGCTTCAATAATTGCAATAATATACAAAAAGAAATTTGTAAAATAAATGGACAATCAGCAACGATGCAAATGGGCAAAAGACCCACTCATGATACAATACCATGACACAGAATGGGGAATTCCGCTACATAATGACAAAAAACTCTTTGAGATGCTGATTTTGGAGGGTGCTCAGGCAGGCCTTTCTTGGTCTACCATACTAAAAAGAAGAAAGACATACCAAAAGGCATTTGATAATTTTGATCCAAAACTAGTATCAAAATACACACAAAAAGACATCATGAGATTGCTATCGGATGATGGGATCATTAGAAACAAACTCAAAATAAAATCTGCAATTAACAACGCAAAACAATTCCTAATGATTCAGCAAGAGTTTGGCAGCTTTGATAGATACATCTGGAATTTCGTGCAGGGTATACCGATCAAGAATAATTTCAAAAATGTGTCTGATGTCCCAGCATCCACAATACTGTCAGACATGATAAGTAAAGACCTCAAAAAGAGAGGCTTTAGTTTTGTTGGAACTACAATCATCTATGCATTCATGCAAGCAGTAGGAATGACAAATGATCACACAAAAAACTGTTTCAAATTTTGAGTGTATTTTGTTTTTAAACTAGAGCCAAGAGCAAAAACACTCTATTGCTGGTCAATATTTATACCAGTTCGATGGGATATTGGCATGGCAATTAAGACTGGCCAAGATTACATTCAAAGTCTTAAGGGGAGAAAGCTTACTGTCTATCTTTTTGGCGAGCAAGTAAAAGATCCAGTAGAACACCCAATGATTAGACCATCAATTAACGCGGTTGCAGAAACATATGATCTAGCGGCACGTGAAGAAGAGTTGGCATCCCCAATGTCAAAAATTTCTGGAAAAAGAGTAAATCGATTTTTACATATTGCAGAATCTGCAAATGATCTTGTCCTGCAAAATAAAATGCAAAGAAAACTTGGTCAGCTTACAGGAACCTGTTTTCAGCGATGCGTAGGAATGGATGCGTTAAACTCACTTCATTCCACTACTTTTGAAATCGATGAAAAATATCATACTAGTTATCACAAAAGATTATTGGCGTTTATCAAAAAAATGCAAGAGGAGAATTTTGTAATTGGAGGTGCAATGACTGATGTAAAAGGAGACAGAAGCAAAGCGCCGTCTGAGCAAGCGGATCCTGACTTGTTCGTCCACATTACAAAAAGAACTGCAGATGGAGTCTATGTTACTGGCGCAAAAGCGCATCAGACAGGAGTCATTAACTCTCACTGGATGATAATAATGCCTACTATACGACTAACAGAAAAGGACAAGGACTGGGGAATTGTAGGTGCAATTCCAGTGGATGCTCCAGGAATTACGTACATCTACGGACGCCAATCATGTGATACTAGAAGCATGGAGGAAGGAGACATTGATGCAGGCAACTCACAATTTGCAGGCCAAGAGGCAATGGTCATTTTAGAT
The DNA here is from genome assembly GCA_964616415.1 of uncultured Candidatus Nitrosotenuis sp. Classification (GTDB taxonomy): domain Archaea; phylum Thermoproteota; class Nitrososphaeria; order Nitrososphaerales; family Nitrosopumilaceae; genus Nitrosotenuis. The sequence goes on from CAZTUP010000005.1 coordinate 12,065, forward strand.
AACGTATTCATTCCAAATGATTTGATCTTCATGAACGGCGAAGTGGAATATGCAGCAATGCTCATTGAGCGATTCACATGTTACCATCGACGTAGCTATGTTTGCAAAACTGGACTCGGTGATGTTCTAATTGGCGCAGCAGCCGCCATATCTGATTATAATGGAATTCCAGATGTATCGCACATTAGAGATAAACTAGTAGAGATGACACACCTAAACGAATCCATCTTTGCAGCAGGCATTTCGTCATCATATCAGGCACAGGAAATGAAATCTGGTGTTTGGCTAAACGATGACATGCTAGCAAATGTGTGCAAGCACAATGTTACTAGATTCCCATATGAGATTTCAAGACTTGCACAGGATATTGCAGGAGGTATTGTGGTAACAATGCCGTCTGAACAAGACTTTAGAAATCCGACAACTGGACCTCTTCTCAAAAAATATCTTGCAGGGCGAAAAGGAGTTGATGTTGAAAACAGAATGCGAATTCTAAGACTAATCGAGAACATGACTTTGGGCAGAAATGCTGTTGGATATCTGACAGAATCAATGCACGGCGCAGGTTCACCACAGGCTCAAAGAATTCAGATTGCAAGACAGATGCAGCTTGGCTACAAGAAAAATCTGGCAAAGAATCTGGCCAAAGTAAAAGAAAATGCAGAAGAGAATAAAGAAAACTCTGATTATTTCAAGCGTGTTTTTAAAATTACAAAATAGTTCAACAGATCAATCTAATATAAAAAAATGAAAAATTGTGAATGATCTTAGAAGTTTATTGCTAGACCACGAGCAAGTAATATTTCAGCTGTTTGTGGTTTGACACAAATTGCTGAACCATTACTCTTTTTTGCTAGCAAAGTCAATCCTGATTTACATTCTACTTCGCTTGGTGATGTTCCTTCTTGTTGTTGATCAAGTGGTGACATGAAATGAGATTCTACCTCTTCTGGATGAAAGTCAACTTCAATTACTTAATCTTCAATTGTTGTAACTAGGTGTAGGACTGGATGACCTGTCTCAGTTGGAGTAAATGCTCCAATATACAATCCAGGTGTATCTTCATCTTCTATCATCTCTACCACTGTTATTTCGTCATTCAGTTTGATCGTGACATCAAGTGTGGATGCAAGGCCTGTAACTCCGTCACTCATTTCATCATGAGCTTCCTCATCACTCATTTCATCATGAGCTTCCTCATCACTAGTCTCATCAGTATGTTCATGAGATGCATGAGAGATCATGAGGGTGATTGCATTTTCTTTACCCACTATTGGTGGTTCATTTTCCCAACCTACTTCAATTTCATAGCTCCCAATAACTTGGGATTTGTGGGCAGATGCATTACCTACAAGGCTTGATGCAATGACGATTGCTACAAGAAGTGCAAGTTTTTGATTCATTGCATGATCTTGTTCTAAAATTATAGATTAAGCGATTGGTAGAACAGCCAAACTCAGTCACTGTATTTTTTGATACTTGTTTTTTGTATAATTATGAGCATCGTTAATTAATTATGATGTGCAGTTGTATGTAGATGGCAAGTCGCGTTGGAATCTTTGCCCTTGGTATACTGACTGCTTTACTTTTGTCAGTCTTTGCAATTCCTGCAAAGGCAATACAGACAATGCATGATGATGCACATATTCATTTTGTATCATTTGAATCACCGAGATTGCAATTTCTAAAGACTGGATCTGTTAACATGGTTTCATGTGAGGTGGGATTTGATCTTATAATGAAAAAGAGTACTGGAATGCCGGCATGTGTTAGACCGCAAACAGCAACTATTCTAATTGAGCGAGGCTGGGCAATCCATGTTTTGCCTGATTATAGTAAAACAAACAACAACTCGGAGCTATTCGAGGGAAGTAAGGGAACTCTAGAAGTTAATACACAAGACGTGAATTATTTTGAGAATTATGTTGGATATTTGGCAGCACCAAAAGATTACACTGAGAATGACTATCCGGGAATAGTCATTATTCATGAGTGGTGGGGCTTAAATGACAACATCAAACAAACAGCAGAAAACCTTGCGTCACACGGATATGTGGTGTTGGCAGTTGATCTGTATGGAAAACCAGCTGCAACAGTTGCAGATGAAGCAAGGCAGCTAATGTCATCTTATGATCCAGAAAAAGGAATCTATAACATGAATGGTGCAATAAAATTTCTTGAAAACAACTATGATGTTACAAAGACTGCATCTATTGGATGGTGCTTTGGAGGAGGCCAATCACTAAATCTTGCATTGCATAATTCTGAGATGGATGCAACCGTGATATACTATGGAAGTCTCGTTACTAAAAAAGAACAACTCTCTTCGATAAACTGGCCAGTGCTTGGAATTTTTGCAGGACTTGATCAAGGAATAACTGTAGAATCTGTAAATGAATTTGAGAAAACACTGGATGATCTTGACATACAAAATGAAATCCACATCTATCCAAACACACAACATGGATTTGCAAATCCTTCAGGACAACGATATGCGCCTGAGGAAACAAAAGATGCATGGGAAAAGACCATCTTGTTTTTGGATTCTACTCTAAAGGGATAAGTAAATTTCTAAAAATTACGTGTTTACTTTGTATCTTTATTTTCTGAATTTGGTGAGTCATCCTTGTTCGGATTAAGATCTGAGTCCTTTGGAGTATTGGAATGATTCAGATCATAAGAGTTCATCTCTTGTATTGCATCTTGTATTTTACTGCTTAGTTTGGATAGTATTTCAACTGCTACATTCGCAGTCGGAAACTTATCATTACGATGTGCTGTTATTGTAAATCTTGAAGGAGGAAGACATCCAAAGTTTTCACTACGGAGTATCTTTGATATTACTGCTAATAGTTTAGAATCAGAACGTCTCATTGAAACATCTAATGAATATCCTTTTTCAAATGATGTATTAAAATCAAAATTACCACCAGAAATTAATGATGTGTTTATTTTATTTGATGGTTGTATTCTTATTCGCACAAAATTATCTGAATTCTTTTCTGTATAATTTCTACTAAATGTAGTAAAATCATCTGTACTGAAAAATAACTTAACTTTATTTTCTCTTGGAGCGTCATAGCTTACTTCAATCACACGTTCTAATCCGTCATTGAAGTTACATTGTCGTGTAAAATTCTCATTGAAATCTCCGTCCCGCCATGCCTCTTCTTTTGATATGTCTAGGTTCTCTGAAGCCTCAGTCTCGAACTTGGGCTCTTTTTTCTCCTTTGATTTGCCAGTGTATTGCTTTACTATCATTATGCCAATTATTACTGCAATTATGATGTAGTTGATTGGAGGCGCCAAAATTCTAGTGACATAACCGATTTGTGGTACTACATAGAAGACCTTGCCAATGTATTCCTCCTCGGTGATTGGATAATCAGTTCCTGGAATCGAAATTGGATTTGCATCACCCTTAGTTCGTATGGTCTTTGACTCGGGGCGATCATCAAGTATTGCCTCAACTCTGTGCACAATCACTCTATCATGGCCGTTTGGCCTATTGAAAACAATAATGTCTCCAACCTGAATGTTCTCAAATGGTTCGTTTCCATTTACAACCAAAACATCATACACTTCTAAAACAGGAATCATACTTCCACTAGACACTACATAGAATGGGTTCTGTGTCCCAAAGACTACTTGCAATCCAATCCAGATTGCGGCAACTCCTACTGCGACAATAATGACATCCTTGATAATGTTCTTTGTTTTTGTCATCTTACAGCTTGTTTCCACAGCTTTCGCAGAACTTAGAGCCTGCCTTGTTCTCAAAGCCGCATTTGCAGCTTAGTGCGCTAGACTCTGACTGGGATCCGTCACCTAATAGGATGATTTCACCAATCTTTTTGATTTTTGCCCAGTCTATTGTTTGATCAGAGCCATCGTTTTTGGTAACTATTAGGACTACTTGGTGAGCTGAGTTGATACCGACTTGCTTTGCAACTCCTACCTTTTTTGCATTGGTGTCATATACAGACATGCCAGTAATTGAGCTAAATGTAGAGTCTGGCGATTGTGGTGTTTGTTGTGCTGATTCAACAACCGGTGCTTGCTCAAAGGATGTGCTTGGAGCTTTTGGTGATTCAATAGTTGGTGTCATTGGTTTTGCAAGGCCGACTTCGCCCTCTTTTTGGAATTCTCGGTATTCTGCGATTGTAGATCCACATGTAGTGCAAATGTACTGGCCGCGTTCTTTTAGGATGAGATTCTGAGCAACTTCTTCATTGGGATTTTCAAATTCTATTTTTGGGCCGCCCTCGTAATCCTTTTCGCAGGTATTGCAGAAATATTTTGAAATTAGTTGAACATCTAGTCTTCCAATTGGTGCCAAAAACAAGTCAGGTCCGCCAAGGTTTCCTTTTCTTTGTTGATCGTCTGTGACCTGAGCCATGACATATCCGCCTGATCCCCGTAGTTTTTTTAGGCGAAGCTCTGTACTCATATTCTGCAATCGAGGCCAGATCCAATTAAAGTATATGTTGTTTGATCCAAATCTGACCTGAAGATATTTAGGTCTCTTTGAATGGAGTGATTTTGATTAAAATGGCACTAGATCACGTTTCAAACGCGAAAGACTGGCAGATCAAAGTAGTGGATTCTACCAAGCCTGTCTTTGTGGACTTTTGGGCAGAGTGGTGCGGACCATGCAGAATGGTGGGACCGGTTGTAGAAGAGCTAGCAAAAGACTATGAGGGCAAAGTAGAGTTTGTCAAAGTAAACGTAGATGAGGCAAATGAACTGGCAGCAAAATACAACATCTTTTCAATTCCGACACTGATACTGCTAAACAAGGGCCAAGTCATAGCACAGCAAGTTGGCGCTGCATCAAAGGAATCATACAAAAACATGATCGAGCGCGCACTCGCAAACGCCTAAACTTTTCTTTTTCGATCCCAAATAATTAATATCCGTTGAATGGATTTTTGACATGTCACTAGGCGAAGTAGACACACTGAATTTACTGGCAGAAAAATTAGACAATTTATTCAAGGATTCACAAGGGTATTACGAGTCGTTTTTGGACGCAAACAATCTCTTCAAGCAAGGAAAAATGACGGAAAAAGAATTTTTTGAAAAATTAGGAGATTACACAGTTGCATATTCAGCATTAGAATTTCTAGCAGTCAAGGTAATCTTTGAGCTCAAAAAAGCGCTAGACAGGGCAGGGGCTGGAAGCTTGGGCGGAACACAATCGCCTGGACTGATGCCTGGAATGGGTGCACCTGGCATGGGAATGGGCCGAGTCCAAGTGATGCCGGCACAAACACCAGGAAGACCGCCATCTGTAGTGTCTGCTCAACAAGGATTTTCTTCACCGGGAACATTACCTTCACCGGATCCATCATTGATGCCAAGACCTATGTCGTCAGGTGGATGCAAGTCATGTGGTGCTGAACTACGAGCTGGCGCTAAATTCTGTACCAAGTGCGGAACTAAAACATAAAAAATAAAGAAGTTATTTTATCCACATTTTCTGCCAAGTCTTTGCAAAACTGTCCATTAACTCGCCGTATGCCTTTAGCTGGTCCATTCCTGACTGGTCTGTTATGTTTTTCCAGTTTTTATCAAACTGTTTGAATGCCTCCAGTGCTGCATCGTTCATGGATTTTTGCCAGTTCTTGTGAAATTCCTTGATGGTTTTTTCACTGGACTCGTTTGCTGCCTTTAGCATTACCTCGTTGTACTTTGATTGAACCTCGGAGCTTGTCTTTTGTAGGGTTTCAAAGTTTTGTGCCCACTTTTTTAGTAGATTAGAGTATTCTGCCCACAGCGAATCCCAGTTTTTTGATTTTGTGACTTTGGCAGCTTTTTTCTTTACCATGGTTATTGAGAATAGTAATTTGAAATAAAGATTCTCTAATCTTGTGTTGCGCCGCATTCTGTGCAGAATCTGGCAGATGCAGATATCTTTGAGCCGCAATCAGAGCAAAACTTGGCATCTGGATCAGTTACCTTGTTGACATTGCCATATGTACCAGTAATTCGTACGGCGCCTGTTGGCTCGTAATGCTCATCATCTATGATCTCAACTGGCGCAAAGTCTTTTTCCTCAACATATGCCAAAATTCTCGGTATGGTGTTGTCCTTGTCCTTTGGATCTGGAATGATGTCGCCTAGCCAAAATGCATAACGCATCAGTGTAAGCTCTGGTGTTGAAAACGCCAGAGTGTGAGCAGACATGTAGTCCTGAGCTGACTGTTTCCCGTTGAAGACCTTCATGGAGTGAATTTATTTTGAAGACCTATAATGTTTACTGGAGATACATTTTACGAATTTTAGGCATCTATCATTTACAATTGTAAAGTACCAGTTTTATCTATGCTGCAAATCTAGACTATGTCATGCAAGAAACAAAGCGTACTGCTCTAAAAATTGGTGGAATGCATTGCGCTGGATGCGTAAACTCGATCCAGTATTTTGTATCAAAACTTGATGGCGTAAAAAAATGCGAAGTGAACTTGGCCACGCAAAAGGCGAGCCTTGAGTTTGATCCAGACGTGGTAGAATTATCCAAAATAGAAAATGCGGTAAATGAGGCTGGATATTCTGTTGTCTATGAAAGATTGACTCTCAAAGTTTCTGGCATTACTGATTCAGCTGATGCACAAAACTTGGAAAGAAAACTGGGTTCTATTGAGGGAATAAAGGAAGCGTCTGTAAATTATGGCAACAGCCAAGTTCTCATCCGGTACAATTCTACACTAATATCATTATCTGATCTTAGAGAAGTGATTGCAAAATCTGGATATGCGATACTATCTGAGGATCTATCAGAGTCTGCAGAGGAGCTGGAAGCAAAGCGACTCAAAAAACTACTCTGTATTGGAATTATTCTTACCATTCCAATTATGATCTTTGGCTATCCTGAAATTTTCTCATTTGTCCCGTTTGTTGGAAGTGATATTTCCGCATATGTGATGTTTTTGTGTGCAGGTGTGGTCCAGTTTGTTGCAGGAAGCAGGTTTTATTCCGGTGCATCTAGGATTGCCAAGTTAAAATCTGCAAACATGGATACACTGGTGGTCCTTGGAACAAGTACTGCATTTGTGTTTTCTGCATACAATACATTTCCTGTTCCACAATGGCATAATCTGTACTACGATGCAGGAGCACTAGTCATCACATTTGTAGTTCTTGGAAAATATCTAGAGAACAAGACCAAGGGCAAGACATCATCGATAATCAAAAAGATGCTAGAATTGCAGCCAAAGACTGCAAGAATCTTTCTGGATGGAATAGAGCAAGAGATTCCAATAGAGCACATCAAGCTTGGAGATGTCATAGTTGTGAGGCCTGGTGAGAAAATCCCAGTTGACGGGATAGTATTATCTGGTCATTCTACAGTAAACGAGTCTGCAATAACTGGGGAATCTGTATCTGTTGGAAAAAAACAAGGTGATTCTGTAATTGGTGGTACGATAAATCAGGAAGGTGCATTACAGGTTAGAGCACAAAAGATTGGCTCTGATACGATGTTATCGCAGATTGTCCGATTAGTGGAAGATGCCATGGGAAAAAAGCCACCAATGCAGAAAATGGTGGACAAGATTTCTGGTTATTTTGCCTTTTTTGTTATCATGTCTGCAGTTGTTGCGTTTTGTGGATGGTATTTTTTTACTATGCACGGCGAGCATCATTTTGCGGCGTCTCTAATTCCAGCAGTTGCAATACTAGTTGTGGCGTGTCCATGTGCTTTGGGTCTGGCTACGCCCACTGCAGTAATGGTCGGAATGGGAAAAGGTGCAACACATGGTGTTTTGTTCAAGAGTGGTGAGGCACTGGAATTATTGAGTAAAATTAACACCATAGTATTTGATAAAACCGGAACTCTGACTGAGGGCAAGCCGAAGGTAACTGATGTTGTCTCTGCCAATACATCGTACCATGAAGCGAAAATCTTGGAGCTTGCATCAATTGCAGAAAAAAATTCAGAACATCCGCTTGCAAAGGCAATTCTACTCAAGGCACAAGAAAAAAACATTCCAGTATCTACACCTGATGATTTTAATGTCATTCCAGGAAAGGGGGCAAAAGCTACTCGTAATGGTATGATGATTCTGGTTGGAAGTCCTTCGTTTTTGCAACAGCAAGGAATCCCAATGGAATCAATGCAAGATACAATAACAAAGTTACAAGAGCAGGGAAAAACTGTAATTGGTATTTCCTTGGATTCTAAATTAGTTGGTGCAATCGGTATTCTGGATACGCCAAGAAAAGAAACTGCTTTTGTGATAGAGCAACTAAAGCAAAAGAGAATGAATCTGGTGATGCTTACTGGAGATAATCAAAAGACTGCGGATATGATATCTAACCAAATTGGAATCAAGAAAACAATTGCCAATGTTTTACCATCTGATAAGGTGGACGTGATAAAAAAACTGCAGAGAGATGGTGCAAAGATTGCCATGGTTGGTGATGGAATTAATGATGCAGCGGCACTTGCTATGTCGGATGTTGGAATTGCCATTGGCTCTGGTACTGATGTTGCAATAGAAGCAGGCAAGATTGTTCTGGTAAGAAATGATCTCAGAGGACTATTATCAGCGTTTGAGATCAGTAAAAAGACCGTATCCAAGATAAAGCAGAATTTGGCCTATGCGTTTTTGTACAATATTGCTTTGATTCCAGTTGCAGGCCTTGGACTTTTGTATCCGGCAATAGCTGGATTGGCAATGGCTGCAAGCTCAGTTTCTGTTACAGGTAGCTCACTGATGCTAAAGAAATGGAATCCGAAGCAAATCTAATTTCATAAATTCTCTAAATTTGGTTCAAATTTGATTATTTTTTGTTATAAAATAGTGGACTGGGAGGGAATTGAACTCTCGACTTCTGCATTGCGAATGCAGCGCTATACCACTAAGCCACCAGCCCTCAAGTACAAAAAAACACTAGTTCTATTTCTAGTCATTTAACAAATCATTATCTTGCTCTAATTCTAATTATACCATAATTGAGCAAGATCAAAGACCATGGCTTGGTCCAACAAGGCAAGGCCCAATACAAATGGGCAGAATCACACATGCAAATTCTAAAACATGTAGTTGAGAATCTAAAAAAATCAAAACCGCTCAAAGACATAACACTTGGAATCTGTCTGCAAATAACCAAAGAAACGGCAGTGTTGTTAATTGGCCTAAAAGAGCTTGGAGCAAATGTTGTATGTTGTGGAGGAAATCCGCTTACAACACAAGATGATATTGCGGCATTTCTTTATTCCAAAGGAATCACAATCTTTGCCTGGTCTGGTCAAACCAAATCGGAATATGATTGGTGCCAAAACCAAGTACTTCAACACAAACCGGACATCATAACTGATGATGGTGGAGACCTGAACATCAAGGCGCACAAAACTAAATTCAAAATTCTTGGAGCAACTGAAGAAACCACAACTGGAATAACAAGATATCATTCAATGCAAAAACATGGCAGGCTGCATTATCCGATCATTGCAGTAAACAACGCAAAAACAAAAATGTTATTTGATAATCAATATGGAACAGGTCAATCCACAATTGATGGATTTCTTCAAGCAATGAATCTGCTTTTTACATCAAAGAAAATAGTCATTGCGGGCTATGGTTGGCTTGGCAAAGGAGTAGCAAAGAGATGTCAAGGAATGGGTGCAAAATGCATCATAACTGAAGTTGATCCAATCAAGGCACTTGAAGCCCACATGGACGGATTTGAGGTAATGCCAATGAAACAGGCAGCAAGAATGGGCGATATCTTCATCACGTGCACAGGCATGACTGGAATAATCACAAAACAACATCTTCTATCGATGAAGAATGGATCTGTTCTTGGAAATGTGGGTCATTTTGATGTAGAAATTGATGCAAAATTCCTTCTTACGCAGTCAACATCAGTCAGACAAGTAAGGCCAAATCTTGATGAGTGTGTTTTGTCAAACAACAAAAAAATCTACCTAATCAGCAAAGGAAGGGTAGCAAATCTGATTGCCTCAGAAGGACATCCGCCAGAAATAATGGCACTGTCATTTTCAAACCAACTGTATTCTATACTGTACATTCTGAATAATCACAAAAATCTACAAAACCAAGTTTATCCAGTTCCACAAGAAATTGACAATCAAGTAGCAAAAGATGTATTACATTCCATGAATATCAAACTAGACAAGCTTACACAAAGACAGATCACATACCACATCAATTGGTAGAGATCAAAGAATAATAGCCAGAGTTTTTCAAATCAATATAGTTGACTGTCGATTGTGTAATTGTTGATGCAAAATCAATCACACCAAAGGGAATGCTTGAGCGAAATTTAGTAATTGATGATGGCAAAATAATAGATTTTACAACCGATATTCCATCATGTGATAAAAAAATTCAGGCAAAAGGCCTGGTTGCAATTCCAGGTGTGATTGATACACATGTTCACTATGGTGTTTATTCGCCAATAGATGAGGCCGCAAAAACAGAGTCAAAGGCAGCAGCACTTGGAGGCGTTACAACAATGATGAGGATGTTGAGGCTTGGTAGGCCCTACAAAACACATCTACAGGATCAATTAAGTGCATCAAAAAAATCTCATTACATCGATTACAGCATACATGCTACAATATTTGATGAAAAGCAAGCAGATGATATGAAATTCTGTACAGAAAATGGAATCACATCTTTTAAAATTTACATGAATCTTGGCGGTGAGGTTGGACATGTCTATATGGACATGGATCCTGGCTCGTCAAGCCTCTTTGAGAGTATGGTTCAGCTTGAAACTTCAACAATACGCAAGGTTTGTCAGAATGCAGCCAATCTTGGCTGCCCCGTTCTAGTGCATGCAGAAGACTATGAAATGTGTGGATGCGGAATCAAAAAAGCAAAACAAGACAAAAAGGATGGACTGGCGGCTTGGTCACAAAGCAGGCCGCCAGACTCTGAAGCAAAAAGCATCAAAAAAGTGTGCGAAATAGCAAGAGAGTTTGGAACTATGATCTACTTTGTGCACATTGGCTCTGCAGTTGCACTGGATGCAATAGAACAAGAGCGAAAAAAAGGAACCACAATTTTTGTAGAGACATGCCCACACTATCTCACATTATCCTATGAAAAACAAAATGGATATTTGGCAAAGGTAATGCCGCCAATTAGAACCATATCTGATAATGAAAAAATCTGGTCTGCAATATCTGATGGACATATAGACACGATAGGAACTGATCATGTGGCAAACCGACTCAAGCTCAAGGTGGGCGACGATGTCTGGTCATCACTGGCAGGATTTCCGGGAATTGGAACATCTCTGCCAATCTTACTGTCTGAAGGTGTAAACAAAAACAAGATCAATTTGCAGCAACTAGCACATCTATCCAGCGGAAATGCCGCAAAAATATTTGGCATGTCTAGCAAGGGCGCAATTCAAAAGGGATTTGATGCCGACATTACTCTAATTGATCTAAAAAAAGAACACACTGTGAGCTCTGAATTCTTTGGGTCGTTTTCGGATTATTTGGTGTATGAGGGATGGAAACTAAAGGGTTGGCCCATAACTACAATGGTTAGAGGTAATTTGGTAACCCAAGATATGGAAATTGTTGGAAAATTAGGCCATGGAAAGCTAGTCAATAGAAAACTAGTCTAGGATATCGAATTTACCGTTTTCTTTGGCCTTGTAGATTATGTCTGGTTTTCGTGTAAAGATTCCAGCCTCTACTACACCTGGAATCTGCTTTATTTTGCCTGCGAGTATCTTTGGTGCTTTTATTGTACCAAAATCACAATCGTATATGATACTGCCATTTTCTGTAATGAATGGATAACCGCGCTCTATAGTGCGAATTTGAGGCTTGCCGCCTAATCTCTGGATGAATTTTCTAACAGTGTTTCTTGCAAACGGGTGAACCTCGACTGGTACTGTGCGATTGAAATATTTCACAAATTTTGCCTCGTCTGCCATTATCACAACTTTTTCTGCAGATGAGATCAAAATGTTTTCTCGCAGTAATGCACCTCCTCCACCTTTGATGAGATTTTTTTGCGAATCAATCTGATCTGCACCATCAAACACAACATTGATCTTTTCAATCTGATCTGCAGAAATAAGACGAATTCCGGCCTGCTCTGCAACTAGTTTTATCTGCAAAGATGTTGGTACTGCATGAACATTTAGCTTTTTCTTCTTGATGTGAATTCCAAGTCCTTTAACAAATGCAGTTGCCGCCCGACCACTACCTAATCCCAAAACAGAATTGTTTTTTACAAATTTTAGTGCGTCCTTGGATAATGCCTCAATGGCATCATCAAATGACAATTACTCTACCTCGGCCTGCTCTAGCTTTGATAGTGTCTTCATTATTTCACGTTTAATGGAATCAAGATCATCCTCATCGTCTTCAACCTCTTCTGGTTCTGGGATGTTCATTTTTGGTTTCTTCTTTTCTTGCTCTGTCTGTTTGAATTCTAATTTTGGTGGTTCTGACTTTACTTTTTGCTCAATGTCGATTGGTTCACTCAAAAATGGCTTTATTACTTGGGGTTGAACTGTTTCTGCAATCTGTTGTATGATTTCCTGTTTTGTCTCAATTGCTGGTGCAATGATTTCAGCCTGAGTTTGAATCTGGATTTCGGGTGTGTCAACTGCAGGCTCAATTCTAGTCTCAAATTCAACTGGTGGAATTGGCGTGTCAGGTATTTCAGTTAATGTTGCAAGCTCTATTCTTTTTCCAGGCTTGGCAAATGATCTGATTAATTCCTCAATGTTTTGTGTGGTTACTATTTCTGGTTTTTGCTGTACTTGTATGGTTGGTTTTTCTACTTTGATCTCAATTTTTTCTTCCTTCTTTTGTTCTGGTTTTTCCATCTGTATTGTTTGCGCTACTTGAATCTTTGATGAAATATCGGCCAGTCTTTTATCAAGTGCAGATAGTTTCTGGTCCATTAGACTCATCAGGCCATCACCTAATGGGCCAAGGTCTGGATATTTTGAGGCCTGCTCTAGTTTCTCTATCTTGGCTAGTATTACTCCAAGCTGGTACTGGTACTTTGATAATAATTTGTCAACTTGAACTTTGGTTAATGTGGTTGGTTCACCGTATAACCGCGAAATGGTTTTTTGTAAAATCTCTTTTTCTATTCTAAGTGAATCAATTTGTGCTCTGATGTGAGAGTTGGCACCAATCAAAGGCATCTTGTTTTTGCCTTTTGGGAATTTGTTAATTGTTGCTACAGTCGCAGCCCCAGCAATGGAGCTAAGAACTAGAGCGATTTCCATTTAGGCGTACCATTTAATCCAAGAATATTTTCTGATTCTTGCATCTGGGAAACCACAGCTTGAACATCTGTGATGTCTCTTATGATACGAGTTATTTCCACATCTTCTACATCTAATGTGAGGCTTCTTTCTTGAGAAAAGCCCCATCGAAGGAGTTCCACGAGTCATAACTCAGACACCACTTATGCTGGCGGTGGAGATATCATTACTACGTTATCTCCACGTACAACAATGGTTCCTATGCTTTTTGCCTCGCCATCAGAAGGGATCTCTTCTGAGCTGTCGAGTAGCAGGTTCATGTGCTGATCAAAACCTCTGAGATTTCCTCGAATAGTTTTGCCGCCTTTGAGCTTGATTAGAACTACTTTGTCGATGCTTTCATCCAATACTTTTACTGCCATGTCAACTGACATTTAATTCACTTATTGGATCCCCTATGCTGTTAATATATTAAAGTTTCAGTAGTGAATAATAGAGTCTTAGTCAGTGTATCAACTTTGACACTGTTTTGGAGAGATTCTGTGTTATTTCGGAAAAAATTTCTTTTCCGTCTTTTTTTGTTGCCTTTGTCGGATCACCCCAAATTCCATTTTTTGTAGCTTTGATGAAATGCTTTGACGCAAGTCTTGAGATTTGCTTCTTTTGCCGCAGTGTCATTCTTTCTGGTACGAATCCCTTTCTCACTAGTCTCATCTTTGTTTTTTCCGTTAGTGCGAGCATCAATGATGTCTCTACAAATCCTGCATGATCAAACTCTCTATCCATGAATCGCCAATATGAGAACACGAAAACTTTGACACGATTCTTTGTAATTTCTGAAATCTTGTTGGATATTGACTTTAGCGCGTTCTGGTTTCCATGATGTCCGTTTAGAATCACAATTTTGTTTACCTTGTTTTGCCCCAGCGAAATACATAATTCCACTAGATAATTCTGCAGGGTTTTGTCTCTGATGCTGAGATTAAAAAACGGAGCATGCTCAAATGACACTCCGTATTGTATCGTGGGCAAAAGTAATAGTCCACATTTTTTAGCAACACTCTTTGCAACCTGCGTTACGATATCTGAATCAGTAGATATTGGCAGGTGAGCTCCATGCTGCTCAAGTGAGCCTACTGGTATGATTGCCGCCTTGTTCTTAATTCCACGAATAATAGGATCGGAAAAATTCCTAATCTCGGTCATTTTGTGTAGACTTTTCTCCAAGACACCTCAAGCTTTCCTTCAAGGTGCATCTTGACTGCCTTTAGCAAAGTCTCTGCCTCCAAATCTTGACCCTTCTTTTTGATAGTCTCTAGCGTATCAGATGAATCAACTTTGAATGCATCCTGGAATATTATTGGACCTTGGTCTAACTCCTCTGTGACGTAGTGAGCAGTCACCCCGGCAATCTTTGTTCCACGCTCAAAGGCCTGTGCATATGCGAACGCCCCGGGAAATGCGGGAAGTAATGATGGGTGTATGTTGATTATCCTATGTGGATAGCGCCAAACAAAGTTTGGGGTCATTATTCTCATGTATCTTGCCAGCACCACCAAATCAATGTCGTATTTTTTGGTGACATCAATTAAGTGGTCTTCTGCCTTTTGCTGTTCTTTTTCATCTACTAGTACAAATGGAATTCCTGCCTTTTTTGCAAGTGGCTCTAGTGTTTTCTCGGTACCAACAATGATACTAATTTTACCTTTAATCTGATTTTTTGCTCGCAGGAGGGCCTCCAAGCAGTGTGGTTCTTTTGTAACAAAGACTGCGATATTTTTGTGTGAGTTTATCTCGTGGTACACGCTAACTTCCATTGATAGTTCTTTTCCTAAATTCTGCAATTCCTTGTCGAATTTTTTGACATCAAACTCTCTGGAAAATGAGGCCTCCAAATGCATGCCAAATAATCCCTTGATGACATTTTGGTTCACCTTTTCAATGTTACCTTGTTCTTTGAAAATCAAATTTGTAAATGACGCAACAACTCCCTCACGGTCCTTGCCGACAACTGTAATGCCTATTCGGATCTTTTTCATGGAGTTGTGTTACAATTTCACTTTATTAACTTAGGTCTGACTAGGGATGAGAATAATTCAAAATGGTGCGGGAGGTGGGATTTGAACCCACGAACCCCTAAGAGATAAGGGCCTAAACCTTACGCCGTTGACCAGGCTTGGCGACCCCCGCATCAATGCTCAAATTCTACACAAACTTATTGCTTACCATTTAGAATATGTCAAAACAAGCCAATTCCTAAAAATTAAGGGATAAAAACGAAAAAGCAAATTGAATCTACCCAAATTCATCCTAGTCTCTAGTGGATTGTATGCCGTACTTGCTACTGCATTTTCTGTAATCGGACTAATACCGATATTTGGTGACGCTCTACCAAAGCCATACATCATTGGTAATCCGCTTGAGGTTAGCGGAATTTCAATTGAGCATGTGGTCGGCCATATTGTGTTTGGTTTGATTGTTGGCATGGCAGCACTTGGAATTCGGTATGTGATTATAGCTGGATTGTTTCCAATTGCACTTGACGCAGATCATCTAATTCAGTTCTTGAATTTAGAGGCAATTCCCAGAATGGGTCATTCCTTTGTTTATGCCGTAATCTCTGTTCCAATAATGATGTATCTATTGGGAAAAAAGGACTACCGTCTTGGTGCAATATCGTTTGCATCTGTTTTATCACATATCTCCTTTGATGTTCTTTTATCTGGTAAATCTGGTAGCTCATTTCCGATCTTGATACCATTTTCAAATCAAACAGTCGTTCTAAATGACTATGATTGGATTCTATTCCTAGTGTCAGCAATTGTGATTGTTGGGATTGGCACTTTTATTGCAAAAAAACCACATTCCAACAAAGCACAAATCTAACCACTCAAAACCACAATCAATGGGCAAGCTCTTTGGAACAAACGGAGTACGTGGAGTGTTTGGCAAAGATTTTACGCTACAATTTGTACATGATTTGACATTATCCCTTGGCGCTTATTTCAAAGAGGGGATTATTCTTGTAGGCTATGACGGACGAGATTCCAGTCCTATTGTTGCCAAGGTAATCTGTTCTACGCTTAATTATTGTGGCCTGGACTGCAATCTAGGAGGATTGGTGCCTACACCGGCACTGGAATATGCAACAAAAAAGCTTGGTTACTCAGGTGGAATAATGATTACGGCGTCTCACAATCCACCACAATACAACGGAATCAAGCCAGTGGCAAAAGACGGTGTTGAAATCTCTAGGGAAGATGAGGCCAAAATTGAAAAGATCTATTTTGAGAAAAAATGGCCCAAGTTCAAAAAAATTGGCAAAACAGGAACAGAGTCAAGAGTAATTCAGACGTATGTTTCCGGAATACAATCACAAGTAGATTCTAAAAAAATAAAATCAAAAAAATTCAAAGTTGTGCTGGATTTAGGAAATGGAGCACAGGCGGCTGCAGCACCATACTTGTGTAAAACTCTCAACTGCAAAACATTTCTAATAAATGAAAAAATTGACGGCAAGTTTCCAGGCCGCGGATCAGAGCCAACTCCGCAAAATCTACAAAAACTATCGAAAATGGTTCTTAAAACCAAGGCCGTACTTGGAATTGCGTTTGATGGTGATGGAGATCGTAGTATCTTTTGTGACAATCATGGAAAAATTCTCACAGGAGATAAATCCGCATTGTTGTTGGCGAATTACATTCTTGGTAAAAACCCTAAATCCAAAGTTGTAACATGTCTTAATTCAAGTTCTGCTATTGAAACTTTGGCAGCAAAAACAAAATCCAAAGTAATTCGCACCAAAGTTGGCAGTGTAGAGGTATCAAGAAAAATGGTCCCACAAAAGGCATTGATTGGGTTTGAGGAAAATGGCGGATTTATGTATGGCAAACATAATGAAGTTCGAGATGGTTGCATGACATTGGCGCTGGCACTAGATCTTCTAGCAAGCTCCGGCAAGTCCATGGCAGATGAGATTGATTCTATACCAAAATCATACACAACAAAAGACAAAGTCACTTGTACCAGAGAGCAGGCCAAAAAAATCATCACATCGCTCAAAAAAGAACACAAAAACTATGACACTAGTGACGGCATCAAAATTATCTTTGATGAGAAAAACTGGGTGATGATTAGGCCAAGTGGAACAGAACCAATTGCTAGAATCTATGCAGAGGCCGACTCGGAACAAAGACTTGAGCAAACCATGTCAAAATACATCAAAAGAGTCAAGGATATTCTTAGCAGCTGATAACACTAATAAGGCGATTCCAAACGACTGAAGGAATGGAGATGATCCCTACGGGTGATTTAATTGGGTAAAGCTTACTATGTAAAATTCGAGACACCAGCTGATCTTGTCAATCCAATTCTGGAAGCAGTCAGAGTTGCATCGACTAGCGGCAAAGTCAGAAAAGGCACCAATGAAGCAACAAAAGCAATTGAGCGCGGAATAAGCAAACTCATAGTTATTGCAGAAGATGTAGAGCCACCAGAGGTGGTAGCGCATCTTCCAATTATCTGTGAAGAGCAAAATGCCGCATATGCATTCGTTCCATCAAAACAAGAGCTTGGTAAAGCACTTGGAATCGATGTGACTTCTGCAGCAGCTGCAATCTTGGATGCTGGAGACGCAAACCACATTGTCGAAGAAGTAGTAGCTTCAATTAAGAAACTTAAAGGTGGCAATTAAGAGTGAGTACTTCCCAAACTGACGAAGTAGTGCCAGCCGAAGTAATACAACTAGTTGGCAAAACCGGCATTGCGGGAGAAATCACTCAAGTGCGCGTTAAGGTTCTTGGAGGTCGCGACAAGGGTCGTATCTTGACAAGAAATGTCAAGGGTTCAGTAAGAATGTCTGATACTTTGATGCTTCGAGAGACAGAGCGCGAGGCCAAAAAAATTAGGTGATTAAATGAGTCTAATCGTTAAACCATGCAGTTTTTGTGACAGACCAGTGTCAAAAGGATCTGGTACAATGCTAGTCAAAAATGACGGTACTGTGCTGTGGTTCTGTTCACCAAAGTGCAAAAAGAACATGTTGGTATTGAAACGAGATCCGAGAACTCTCAAATGGACCAAAAAATACCAAAAGGGCGGAATTATCAAAAAGTAATTTCTGGAACAAATTGACCGAACAAACATTATTCATAGTAAAGCCAGACGCAGTATCTAGAAAACTTGTAGGACAAATCATTGCAAGATTTGAGACAAAAGGATTCAAAATTTTAAAGCTAAAAATGTTCACATTTACAAAAGCTCAAGCACAAGAATTCTATTCAGTCCACAACACAAAACCGTTCTTTGGCGAGTTAGTTGATTTTATCACATCAGGCCCTGTCGTTGTTGCAGTAATAGAAGGAAACAATGCAGTTGCAACCACCAGGATTTTGGTTGGTGCCACAAAATCATACGAGGCAGCACCAGGCTCAATTCGAGGCGACTATGGCCTTGGAATTTCTGATAATATCATACATGCATCTGACTCTAAAGAAAATTTTGAAAAGGAAGCAAAGGTAGTATTCGAGTGAGCAGCGTTGCGAATTCGACAGCCAATAGTGGCCGTTCTAGGCCATGTAGATTCTGGTAAGACCTCTCTATTAGATAAAATTCGAGGCACTGGGGTTCAGGGCAGAGAAGCAGGCGGAATTACACAGCATATTGGTGCAAGTTTTCTGCCAACTGAGACCATCAAAACAATGTGCGGACAATTATACTCACAACTCACCAAAACCGAACACGAAGTCCCAGGGCTTTTGGTAATTGATACGCCAGGACACGAAGTATTTACTAATCTTCGAACCCGTGGTGGATCTGCAGCAGACATTGCAATATTGGTAGTGGATACAAATCGAGGGTTTCAACCACAAACAAACGAATCATTAAAAATTCTACAAGCAAGAAAAGTCCCATTTGTTGTGGCATTGAACAAAGTTGACATGATCTCTGGTTGGCGCCCCTCAGATACTCCATACGTTTCACTGGCAATAAAAAAACAGGATCAGTTTATCCAGACAACACTTGATGAGCAAATCTATAACGTAGTTGGCACTCTATCCATTCTCGGATTCCAATCAGAGGCATTCTACCGAGTAAAAGACTTTGGAAAAGAAGTATCAATTGTTCCAGTTAGCGCAAGAACTGGTGTTGGTATACCTGAACTGTTGACTGTACTTGTAGGATTGACTCAGCAATACATGCAAAAAAGACTAGAGCAGGAAGAAAAACAAAGCCGTGGTATTATACTGGAGGTAAACGATGAGGTGGGTCTTGGCACCACTGCAAACATGATCCTAATTGATGGTAAAATAAACAAAGGCGACTCTGTGGTTGTAGCAAAACGTGACTCTGTAATTGTGACAAAGCCAAAGGCATTACTTTTGCCAAAACCACTGGACGAGATGCGAGATCCTCGAGATAAATTCAAACCAGTAGATCAAGTGGAAGCAGCTGCTGGAATTAAAATTGCATCACCTGATCTGGAAGGAGTTTTACCTGGAAGTACAGTATATGTAACAAATGATGAATCCAAGATAGAAGAATTCAAAAAAATAATTGAATCCGAGATGAAATCCGTCTTTATTGATACTCAGACAAATGGCGTCATACTAAAATGCGATACAATTGGCTCACTTGAAGCACTAACTGAAATGCTTAGGCGCCAACAAGTCCCAGTAGCTAAAGCCGACATTGGTCATGTGAATCGACGTGATGTGATGGAGGCAAAAGCCATAAAAGAAAATGACCGACATCTTGGCGTAGTTTTGGCATTTAATGTAAAAACACTGCCTGATGCACAAGAAGAAGCAGACAACAGCCACATCAAAATCTTCAATGACCAAGTGATCTACAGTCTAATTGACACATACACATTATGGGTTGATGAAGATACTGCAAACCAAGACAATGCAGTGTTTTCAGAAATCACTCCAATTTGCAAATTTACATTTTTGAAGGGCTATATTTTCCGAAATAGCGGCCCTGCAGTATTTGGAATTAGGGTTGATGTTGGTAAGGTAAGACAAAAAATACCAATCATGAATGTGTCTGGAAAAAAGATTGGCAAAGTCCACCAACTACAGGATGGAAAAAAATCAATAGACTCTGCTACACAGGGCCAAGAGGTAGCGTGCTCCATTCAAGATGTCACAATAGGCCGCCAAATTGTCGAAGAAGACGTATTCTATTCAATGCTTAATTCTCGTGAGGCAAAAATAATTCTAGAACAATATCTGCACAAGCTAAGCCCAGAACAACAAACAGTGTTTAATGAAATCGTGGCAATCCAGAGAAAAAAAGACGCGTCTTACGGCTACGTCTGATATTTTTTGGCAATCATGTGAATTCCGGGCTCACCTACTGCACCAATCATTTTGTCAACTAGTTTTCCATCTTTGAACATTATGAAAGTGGGAATTGACTGTACACCAAATTTCATGGAAATGTCTTGGTTTTGATCAACATTTACCCGCACAAATTTAATGTGACGATATTTTTTTGACATTCTATCAAATATCGGATGCATCATTTTACATGGACCACACCATTCTGCCCAAAAATCAACCAAGACCAATCCATGAGATGTTATGTTATCAAAGTTTGTCGAATTAAGATCAATTACCTGAACTTGGCTTTGCGCAATTGATTCTTGTTGCTGCTGAATCATTTCAGCAAGCTTTTTCTGCTTTATTTTTTCAAGTTCTGGATCTTCCATGATTATACCACTTGTCTGAAATATTAATTCCTACAGATCAAGCAGATATCTCATGTATACGGTATCATTCTGTTTGATCTCCATATCGTGAAAGGTAGGGGCCTTTATCTCTACTTTGAAGTGGTGCTTTTTAATGTCGATTTGTTCTCCTTGAAACTTGGCCAAAATCTTGTATTCTGAGTTTTTTTCTATTTTGAGTGTGATTGTTTTTGCAGCAAATCCATCAGTTATGGTAAGTATGATTACTTCTTCAAGCCAATTGTACAGCAAATAGCTTAGATCCTTTCCTGATACGACAAGTGTTTTTTCTTGTTTTTCTTCTATAGTTGTGATATCTAAAATTGTCTCTATTACTGATTTTGCTGCAACAACAAAGGCCTCTTCCAGATTTGTCGCAGTGACTTCAAAAATCGCATCTGTCGCATGTTCTAGACTCTTGTAGCTCAATTGGTACAAGTTGATTTTTCTATTATTAATAGATAAGACAAAATGATTCAGAGCAACATCTAAATCCATTAACACGAAAGTTTTTCCAAGTTGAATCTGCCAAGGGGAATGAAGGATTTTGAATCGGCTGAACAATCAAAAATTGAATTTGTAAGAGAAAAATTTCTTGAGACCTGTAAATCATTTGGGTTTCATTTTATGTCGCCATCACCACTGGAATTAGTATCAGTAATTGAAGCAAAAAGTGGACCTGCTATACGAGATGAAATTTATTTTTTCAAAGACAAAGGAGATCGAGAAATAGCACTGCGATTTGATTTCACAGTCGGTCTAACTAGATACGTTGTTGAACAAAAATCACTTAAAATGCCTGCAAAGATTTCAGCATTTGGTGGAGTGTGGCGGTATGACGAACCACAAAAGGGGAGATACCGATATTTTCACCAATGGGATCTAGAAGTTTATGGCAAGCCAAGCCTTGAATCTGATGCAGAAATAATCGAGTTCACATCAAAATTTTTCTCAAAGCTGAATTTACAAAATATAACAATTGATATCTCTCATAGAAAGCTTGTTGAATCTGTTGTAGGACAAATCTTTGAATCTTCAGATCCACAAATGATTGGGGATATTTTTCGTGCAATTGACAAAATCCAGAAAAAGAAAAAAGATGAGATTCTCTCAGAATACACGCAAAAAGGTTACCCAAAAGAAAAACTAGAAAAAATTCTTGAATTCTCCAAAATAAAGGGACAACCTACCGAGGTAGAGGCCGTCTTTGATGTGGTGCAAATTCCAGCATGGATTGAACTGAAGTCTCTGTTTTCATCTCTTAAAAACAGGGGAGTGACAAATATTCGAATCAATTTTGGCATAGTTCGTGGCCTCGATTATTATTCCGGTGTAGTCTTTGAAGCGTTTGACAACTCGTCTGAGATTGGTGCATTAGTTGGTGGGGGGCGTTATGATAGTCTGCCAAAGGCTTTTGGTAGGGATGACATTGGAGCAACCGGTGTTGCCGGCGGTGTGGAAAGAATTATTCTTTCACTTGAGGCCCAAGGACTACAAACCTTGGAGAAAACAAATCAAATTTCAATCTTATTTGTAAATGATGACATGCTAAATCCCGCCATGAATATTGCATCAAAACTACGAGAAAGTGGATTGGAGGTAGAGATTGATCTTGTTGGCAGATCATTTAAAAAACAAATGGAGAATGCGTCAAACTCCAAATTTGCAGTTATTGTAGCACCAAAGGAATATTCTTCAGGCCAAGTAATAATCAAAAACATGTCTGATGGAAAAGAAGCTGTCACACCAATAGGGTCATTATTTTCTAATGCAAAATCTCTCTTTATTCTGTGAATGCACGAGTAAGCATCATTATTTCAGGACCATTTGTCAAGTGTCCGACAACGACTGCCTTGTTGTTTGCTAAAATTCCGGATGCAATGTATGGAATTCCACCGTTTATGGTGGCAGGTTCTAGCTTTACCTTTAAAACATCAGAAACTGATTTGATGTCTTCCTCATCAGTTTCTGGATGAATTATTCCACCAATATTGTTTGCACAAACCATGACTCCGGCTTGATGATATCCTGCGATTTTTTTCTGAATGACCTCAACTCCCAGCGTGTCCTCTATTGTTTTGACCATTTCATTTGGAATCTTTGGGGAGACAATGGCGCCTTTGTCATTTGCAGCAATAAGATTCCCAAGAGCATTGTGCTTTGTATCTAAAACAGCAACATTGAGCTTTGTAGCTTTTTTCATAACATCTATCTCCCATTGCGAACACAGGCTTGGCAATAATATTCCAGAATTATTCATGACCATCATTATGCCAATAACTCGTGTACTTGCGACAGATGTGTACAGGTGCTCTACTTTGAGGTATGATGCAAGTGTCTCTGCTTTTGTATCGGCAAAACCGTTTGGCAAGAAAAGAAAATCATCATTTACTTTACTGTAGATGCCGATGTTTGGGCTCCTATACACATCATATTTGTAAATATCCAACTATCAATTTTGTAATCAAAAAGATATGAACGTAAAGGTACAATCACCGCCCAAACAGTGTTATAATTTGCAGATCCTACAAAATTCTAATTTAGTTTCCACTAATTTTGTTTAGATTTAAATAACATTCCATCAAAGCAGTCCTATGCCAATAGATGAGCATTTCCCACAAGGACTAAAACCAATCGGAAAAATTCTCCACGCTGACGGTGAACATTTTCACTTCATGTGGGGTCCGGGTAGAAGCGATGCTGAATGTTTCAGTGATGAAGCAGTAATTTCAGCATATGCGGCTCGCGGTGAAACACAAGTTCCATTGGGAGTTAGTGGTACAATGGTCGCAGTCGACTGGGATTCTTGTGTAGCAGATGGTGCATGCATTGAAGCTTGCCCAGTACAAGTTTTCCAGTGGTACAGAACTGAGATGGATATTCCAGCAAAAGATGTTGTTGGAAAGACATTTGCAGGTACCGGATCTTCAGAAAAAGAACACCGCTTGGACAAAACCGACAAGGCAGATCCAATCAGAGAACATGATTGCATCTGGTGCATGGCTTGCGTTTCAGTTTGCCCACCTCTAGCTATCAAGGTTGATCAATCAAACTTGGAGCACCATGAGAAGGCAGCAGGAACTTTCATGAACCTTAAAGGCGGAGAAAATCCACACGCACACGACTAAAGAAAAACAACTTTTTTCTTTTCTTTTTGATTTTTACTTAAACAAATTTTAAGCAGTTCTTTTCATCGAATTTTGCAGAGGTCGCCTAGCTCTGTAGGGCGCGGGCCTTGAGAGCCTGTGTGCGCAAGCATCCGGGGGTTCAAATCCCTCTCTCTGCGCTTATTTTCCGAATTTACTAATCTCTGCAAGTAATGCTGACAATTGTATTTCGGGATTTGCGCCAGACAAAATTCTGTAATCGTATTTTGCAATTACTTCAGAAATTTCTATAATGTTTGCTTGCTTTGTTCTATACATTGCTTCATTGATGTACTTGAGAAAATCCGATTCTGACATACCATAAACTTTGATGAGCTCAATCATTTTGTTTCTGGCGTCTGTTATTTTTCCAGCAAGTGCCATCTTGAGAACCTCATCCACATCTTTAGTTTTTGTTAGTCCAGCAGACGCCTTGACATTTTCCTCTGTTATGGCACCTAGACTGGATGATGCCTGCAAGAGATTGATTGCATGTCTGAGGTCTCCTTCTGTATAGTCATAGATTGCCTTTAGACCGTCATCATCTGCCTTGATTTTTTCTTTTTTTGCAATATCCTTTATTTGCGCAATTACATCCTTTTCGGCAATTCTGGTGAATTTGAATACTGCACATCTGCTTTGTATTGGCTCTATTATCTTTGAGACGTTATTTGCGATTAGGATGAATCGACATATTTTTGCAGTATCTTCTATGATTCTACGTAGTGCAGTCTGAGCGTCAGATGTCATCTCGTCGGCTTCGTCCAAAATTATTATCTTAAATGGAATATTGCTATCAAGGCCTGCAAATCTGGAGAATTTTTTGACTCGCTCCCTAACCATGCCTATCCCACGTTCATCTGATGCGTTTAGCTCTAGTGTGTATTCTTTCCATCCGTCCCCTAGAATTTGTCTACAAAGACACATTGCAAGTGTTGTTTTTCCAACACCAGCTGATCCGGAAAATAACAAGTGAGGTAATTCTGAGACGTTTTTTAGTAAGGCAGTTAGGCTACCTACAATTTCTTTTTGGTTTACCAGATCCGTTATTTTTTGTGGGCGGTATTTTTCGACCCACATTATGGAATCTGACATTGATAAACTCTAGATTACATTATTAATAAATCACGCCTGAGGATCAAATGATCAAAG
Source organism: uncultured Candidatus Nitrosotenuis sp. (assembly GCA_964616415.1). GTDB lineage: Archaea > Thermoproteota > Nitrososphaeria > Nitrososphaerales > Nitrosopumilaceae > Nitrosotenuis. The sequence continues at coordinate 37,316 of CAZTUP010000005.1, forward strand.
CTATTGGTAAACACAATTGATCGATCGTATCCATTAAATCCTTGAATCAAGTTTGATAACCATTGAAAATAAACGAGCTTTTGCAAGTATACACTATAGGATATCAGGTAGAAGACGTAAAGACTGTCATAAATCATGATTTCAAGATAAACGTCTCAAATGTTGTAATCACTGGGAAACAAGGTGAGGTCATTAACATGCCGCGCTGGATTGCACAAACATTAGAATCTGAAACACATGCAGAAATTCAAGAACAAGACATGGGAATAGAACTCACGCAATCAATATCAAAAGAAAATTTTCAAGGTGAAGAATTGTCCCACTTGGAACCTGACTTTTACATCAAAGTCAAGGGATACATGGCAAGACAATCAGAAAAAGAATGTGATAGGCTTGAATCTTTGTTGAACACATTGATTCGCAAAAGACTGGGCAAGCTAATCCCACGTGCAAACTCTATGGAATTAACTGCTGACTTGGCAAAAAAACTTTCAATTGAGGAGCGTTCACTGTACAATGTCATCCACAAAAACAGCACAGAATTCCTCGAACAAATCTTTGGTGAGAACAAATGACACTAGAAACACAGTCTAGAAGTGCAACAATTGATCAAGTACAACACTTTTTGTCCTCATTTAAGGACAAGTCTGGTGCATTCCAATATGTTGAAGAAATAGACCGAATGATGGCAAAGCAGGCAAAATTCATCGTAGTTGATTACAATGATATTGTATCTCACAAAGACATTGAGGTAAAATTCAACCTAGAACCAGATGAGATACTATACGCATTTTCTGGTGCAATCAAAAACATTCTGGAGGAAAGATTTCCAGACTATGCCACCAAAATCTCCGACGATATTAGAGTAAGGATTGCAAACTATCCAATTCAGAGAAGCCTCAGACAAATCAACGCCGAAGTGATTGGTAAAATGACTAGTGTTTCAGGCATGGTTGTTCGATCCTCTGAGGTAAAACCACTTGCAAAAAATGTTGTATACAAATGTCCAGAAGGACATGTAACCGAAGTTCCACTAGAGCGAGGCCTAAGCATTTACACTCCAAGCAAATGCTCAACTGAAAAGTGTGCACACAGAGACATTCGAATTGATCCAGAACAAAGCAAGTTTATTGATTTTCAAATCATCCGTTTGCAAGAACTTCCAGAGGATCTTCCTCCAGGACAACTTCCTCACTATGTAGATGTAACAATAAAACAGGATCTAGTGGATAATGCACGTCCTGGTGACAGAATAATCCTTACCGGTATTGTCAGAATTGAGCAGGAACAAATCACTGGAACCAGAATAAACAGTGGACTGCACAGATTAAGAATAGAAGGAAATAACATTGAATTCTTAGGCGGTCGTGGGGGCAAGAACTCTAGACGATCTGAAAGAGAAGAGATCTCGCCAGAAGAAGAAAAAATAATCAAATCCTTGGCAAGAAACGCTGACGTTTATGAACGACTGATAAACTCTTTTGCACCACACATTCAGGGACATGCAATTATCAAAGAATCAATTTTGTTGCTGATGGTTGGCTCCATGCAAAGAGTGATGAATGATGGCACAAAAATCAGGGGTGACATTAACGTATTTCTGGTAGGTGATCCCGGTACTGCAAAATCAGAAATGCTCAAGTTTTGTGCAAGACTTGCACCAAGAGGGCTTTACACGTCTGGTAGAGGATCAACTGCGGCAGGGCTGACTGCCGCTGTAGTCAGAGACAAGACTGGCATAATGATGCTAGAGGCAGGCGCAGTCGTCTTGGGTGATCAAGGCTTGGTGTGTATAGATGAATTTGACAAGATGAAACCAGAAGATAGAAGTGCATTGCACGAGGTAATGGAACAACAATCAGCAAGCATAGCAAAGGGTGGTATTGTGGCTACACTAAACGCAAGAACCTCGATCTTGGCTGCGGCAAACCCAATGTATGGCAAATATGATCCGTTCAAAAACATCACCGAAAATGTAGCATTACCAATTCCATTGCTGACCAGATTTGATCTTATTTTTGTGGTGAGGGATATACCATCAAAAGAAAAAGACCGCAACATCGCACAGCACATAATTGGTTTACATAAAAAATCTGCAGCCGATACCAGATCACTAATTGATCCTGACATTTTCACAAAATACCTGGCCTATTGTAAAAGGTCCGATCCGTCTTTAACCACAGAAGCTGAAGAAAAAATTCTTGATTATTATCTAAAGATGAGAAATGTGGAATCCGAAGAAATGATCACAGTCACACCAAGACAGCTTGGAGGCTTGATACGACTTGCAACTGCAAGGGCAAGATTGCTAATGAAAGACCAAGTGGAAGCAGAAGATGCAGAACGAGCGATATTTCTTATTCAAAGCATGTTGGAAGATGCTGGAGTTGATGTCAACACTGGTAAAGTTGATCTTGGAGTCTTACAGGGAAGACCACACAGTGAAGTATCAAAATTACAACTATTCATGGATGTTCTCAAGTCTCTTGAAGGAGACAGCAAGACACCAGTTGAAGAAAAACTCTTTGTCAAAGAGTTGACCAAGACTACCAAGTTTACAGAAGAAGAGGCAAGAAACTTTATTCGAAGAATGCTTCGCGAAGCATCAATTTATGAATCCAAGCCTGGTCACTATAATCGTGTATGAAAATAGTAGACCTTGGACTGGCAACTTCCGCGCAAGAATTCTTAGCTGAACAAAACATAACAAAACTGTATCCGCCACAAGCAGATGCCGTAAAGGCAGGATTGCTTGAAGGGCAAAATATTATGGTTGCAGCGCCAACTGCTAGTGGAAAAACTCTGATTGCAATGCTTGCGATGATGCAGTTTTTGCGCACAAAAACTGGCAAAATTGTCTATCTTACACCACTTAGGGCGCTTGCAGCAGAAAAATTCTCCGAATTTAAAAAAATGGAAAAAATCGATCTAGGCAGAAAAATCAGAGCGGCAATCTCTACTGGTGATTTTGATTCTGTAGATAAGGAATCTGAAAATGCAGACATTATTGTTCTAACAAATGAAAAAATGGATTCCATCATTCGTCATGGTGTGGACTGGATAGACAAAATTGGCCTAGTAATAGCGGACGAAGTTCATCTAATTGGAGACAAAGATCGTGGACCAACACTTGAAGTCATTTTAACAAAACTAAAAGAGCTAGAATCAAAACCACAGATAGTAGGTCTTTCTGCAACAATAACAAACTCAGAAGAACTAGCAGAGTGGCTTGGCTGCAAGCTGGTATCAAGTGATTGGAGACCAGTACCGTTAACTGAAGGAGTGTTTGATGGTGGAACAGTATTGTGGAATAATGGCGATTCTGCTGAAATAGAGTCAAGCATCAGAGGACCACCAATAGATCTATGCCTTGATACGATAAAAAATGGTGGACAGTCTCTCGTTTTTGCTGAAACAAGAACTCGCTCTGCATCGCTTGCTGCAAAAGGCTCTGATGCCGTATTGAAATTTCTATCAGATTCTGAAAAAAAATATCTCGAAGACATATCACAAAAAATACTTGACAATAACGAGCACACTGATCTGATAAAGACACTCTCTACATTATTAAAAAAAGGAGTTGGATTTCATCATGCAGGCCTAAACCAGAACTGTCGGGAAATAATTGAAACAGAATTTAGAAATGGCAACATTAAGCTTTTGGCATCAACTCCGACTCTTGCAGCAGGAGTTAATCTTCCAGCGAGAAGAGTTGTCATATCGAGCATTGCAAGATATGATGTAAAAGCAGGCACAAACAAACCAATTAGCATTCTGGAATACAAACAGCTTTGCGGAAGGGCAGGAAGGCCACAATATGACAAGTTTGGCGAGGCAATCATAGTTGGCAATTCAAATGCCGCAGACCTAATTGAATACTATGTCAATGGAACGCCAGAACCAATTGAATCACAACTTACCGACGATAAAGCACTTCGTATCCACATTCTCAGCCATGTAGTATCAAATCCAGGAATAAAGGATGAGGAGATTTTCGAGTTTTTTCAAAAGACGCTGGCAGGACTACAAACTAGAAAAAATACATTGAAATTCTCAATAGATATTGCGAAAAAATTTCTGATTCGAGAAAACCTCATAGTGCAAAAGGCGGAAAGATTTGCAGCAACAGAGTTTGGCAAAAAAGTATCCATGCTGTACATTGATCCAATCACTGCAATTTACTTTAAGCGCGGCCTAGAAGTTGTATCAGAAAACAAAAGACACACACTCGGATTTTTACATCTGATCTCAAGCTGTGAAGAGTTCTTTCCAAAGTTTTCACTTCGAAACAAGGATTATGAGACACTTGGAATATTAATTGAAAGCAAATCTTCTGAACTAATCGAACCGATATCAGAGTATGATTGCTCTCGAAGCCTTTTGGCATTAAACTCTTGGATATCAGAATCCTCAGAAATTCACCTATCTGATAATCTGGGAATAGAGTCTGGCGACATGCACAGGATGGCAGATACTGCAGACTGGCTTGTATACTGTCTGTATGAGCTTGCAAAGCTAGTCGACCGATCAGATCTATTGGAGGAGCTTGCGGTAATGAGAAAAAGAATAGCATATGGAATCAAGGAAGAATTAGTTGATCTAGTCCAAATTCGTGGAATTGGGCGTGTCCGTGCACGAAAGTTGTTCGATCATGGGATCAAAACCGTTGGAGACCTTCAGATAATCTCTGTTGATAAGTTAGCTGGAATTGATAAAATTGGTCCAACCATTGCAGATAATATTAAATCCCAACTCAAAAAAGTGAGATAATTGCAAGATTACATCATTGCAGGTCTAGTTGCATCCATACTTGCATTCTTTGTCGTTTTTGGACTAGTTCCACCTTTGATAAAAAATCTAACTAAAAAAAACTGGGCAGTAAAGGATGTGAATCGATTGGGCGGAGCAATGATTCCAAGACCTGGTGGTCCTGCAATACTTGCTGGCATAATCGTATCTGAAGCATCACTTTACTTTCTCTTGCCGCCAGAAGTATCGATGACAAAGGGAATTACTGCACTTTTGATTACGACTTCGATTGCATTTGTTGTTGGTTTTATTGATGATAGAAAAGTGATGAGTGGTTGGTTCAAACCACTTGCTTTGGTGATTGCCGCAATACCGATAATTGCACTTGGTGCATATGAACCAAATCTAGAATTTCCATTATTTGGTGAGGTAAAAATTCCAGCATTATACTTGGGATTGATAATATTCATGATTCCAATTACTGGCAATACAATAAACTCTATTGATGTAATGAATGGAATTGCAAGTGGATTCATGACAATCGCATCGTTTTCACTTACAATTGCTTTGCTTATTTTACAAAATTATTCAGTTGCAATAATGACTCTGCCGATAGCATTTGCATCCCTTGCATTTTATCGGTACCATAAGTTCCCAGCCAAAATATTTCCAGGTGACTCTGGAGCACTAGTACTTGGTGCTGCATATGGAGTAATTGCAATACTTGGACGCGTTGAGGTAATTGCAGCGATTGCGCTTTTACCTGCAATAATAAACTCATTTTTGTTCCTATCTAGCGTAAAGCGAATAGTTGAACACCGCCAAGTCAAAGGGCCTACGATACATACGGATGATCACAAAATAACTACTACAAAAGAGTCTAATGCACCAATTACACTAGTCAGACTAATTGTTGCGAGCAAACCTCTAACCGAAAAAGAAATTGGCTTTACGATTTTCAAATTGGCAATATTTTCAGGAATTTTGGCAATAATCACCGCATTTATGACAGGAGTACAAATTTGGCCCAACTCTTAATTTTTGCATTTATTGGCATAATGTGGATTCTAATTCTTGCAGGTGGAGGCATACTTGTGACACTAGTCTCCAAGATCTCAATTTCTGGATATGGGGATCAAATGGACTTTTTCATTGCATCTATAATCAAAGCAGCAATTGCGCTTGTACTTGTGGTGTTTTGGGTTCTAATTCTGATCAAGCTAAAAAACAAAATATTTCAAAAGCAGATCAAAGCCTAAGATTTCCACTTGGCTTGTTTTTTATCATATTCTGATCTTGTGTATTTTGCCTTAGCAGGAACGCCGACTACCACTGTGTCATCTGGAACATCCTTTGTCACAACCGCACCCATTGCAACAACGCTGTTTTTTCCAATGGTTACACCGGCCTTTATGACTGCGCGAGATCCAATTATTGCTCCATCTTTAATGGTAACACCGATCATCTTTTGGCTCGGCGGATATGGATCATTTGTTAGAGCAGCTGCTGGACCGATGAATACATTTTTGCCAATTCTTGAAAGTGGTGGAATGTATACTAGGCCCTCAATCATGGTGTTTTCACCAATCTCTACATTGTAATCAACATGAGCAAGTGAACCGATTTTTACATTGTCGCCAAGTACTGCATTGTCTCCGACATATGCAAAATGCCAAATCTTGACATTTTTCCCGATTTTTGCCTTTTCTGATATAAAATTGGTTACCAAACTACAGATGCCATGGACTTGCGTCTTTAATTATTTTTTGAGGCAAATTTTTCTTATTCTTTTCCAAAAAGTCAATGTCTTGCTTTTTGTCTCGCAGCTCATCTGGCAGCATTATTGGAATTTCCTCAATAATTGGATAGAATCTAGTGCATTTGGAGCAAAATAATGCACCCTCTAGTACGATTTCTTGTTTTGACTCTGTCTCGTACAATTCCAAAGGAAACTGTTTGTCAATTGGACACACAAGCATGTCCATCATTTTTTTGTTCATTTTAGATCTAGATAGATTGGAACTCCTTTTTGACTAGATAATAATGCTGCTTCTGCTATTCTTGTTACGTTTACTGCCTCCTCGGGACGTACTCTTGGGATGGTCTTTGATTTTACTGCCTCAAGAAAAGCCTTGATCTCAACTGTAAGTGGTTCTTGTTTTTCTTTTCTTGGAATCTCAGAGCCTTGATCTTTCTCTATTTTTACTTCTTGTGATACAAAGTCGCCAGAAATTATCCCTTCAGTACATACTGCATTAAAGTGTCTGACACGCGATGGTGTTATCCAGTTTGATGAAATCACTGCCACCTTGTTGTCTTTGAAGCCAAGCATGATTGTTGCAAAATCTTCATGGTCGTGTCTGATTTTGCCAGATCTTGCAAAAACTACTTGCGGCGTGTCATCAAAAAGCCACATTGCGGTATCTATGTCATGAACTGATGTGTCGTAAATAATTCCAACATCTTTGATATGAAGTGGCATTCTGTTTTCTCGGTGGAATTCTAACATGATGAGCTCACCGTATTTTTTTGATTTCACAAACTCCTTTACTGTTTCTACTGCTGGGTTGAATCGTTCAATATATCCGCATGTGAGTATGATGCCATTTTTTTTGGCAAGCTCTGTCATCTTGATACCTTCCTCTGAATTGTAAGTCATTGGCTTTTCCACAAACACAGATTTTTTCCTCTGGATTATCTTTGTGGCAATATCGAAATGGGTGATTGTTGGTGTACATACAAAAACCGCATCAATTTCTTCAGAATCCAGCATAACATCAAGTGATGTGTAGTGACTTACTCCGTATCTTTGTGCGGTATCTTTGGCCCTTGTCTGATCCGCATCGCAAACTGCAACCAATACTCCAAGCTGGGATAAAACTCTGGCATGGTTTTTACCCCACCCACCAACTCCGATTTGTGCTACTTTCAAACTAATACACAGGCGTTAGCCAGCTGGAATATTTGTCGTTTTTTGCTAATACAATGTCCAAATATGATGAAACAATCTCTTTGGTAATATTACCGGATTTACCAGATCCAATTTTTTTACCGTCGATGCTTGTAACTGGAGTTATCTCTGCAGCCGTCCCGGTTAGAAATATTTCATCTGCCAAATAGATCTCACTGCGTGTGATTGTCTTTTCTGCAACATTATAGTTGAGATCTTGTGCAATTTGCATTACCGAATCACGTGTTATTCCCTCTAATGCAGATGATTCTAGCGGTGGTGTCATCACGGTGTTGTTTTTTACAACAAAAATATTCTCGCCTGGCGCCTCGCTTACATTTGCGTGCAAATCCAACAAGATCGCCTCGTCATAGCCGTTTCGTTTACATTCCTGTGTAGCTAAAATTGAATTTAGATAGTTTCCACCCATCTTTGCTAAAGGCGGTGTTGACTGATCACTAAATTTTCTCCATGATGATATTCCAGCACTGATTCCATTCTTATCAAACAAATCTCCAAATGGAAACATAAACGCCGCAACATGCGTTGGTGCATTATCATTGACATGCAAGTTGATTCCATACTGTCCAACAAAATAGAATGGCCTAATGTAACATGATTTTTTCATATTATTTTTCTTACATAAACCAATTATGGCATTCATTATCTGTCTATTAGAATAATTCAGTGAAATTGAATAGAATTTTCCTGATTGTCTGAACCTCTTGATATGATCTTCTAATCTGAAAATGTACAAATTTTTTGTATTCCAATATGCACGAATTCCCTCAAAAATTGATGTGCCATAATGAATCGCATGCGTTGTAATTGGTACATTTGCCTTGCTTAGTGGAACAAACTTACCGTCAAACCAAACAAATTTTGAAATATCAAATTTCATAGTCTGTTTTCAATTATGGCATTAATCTATCTTGTCTTGAGGCTTGTCTTTGGAAATTTCATTCCAGCAATTCGTGTAGTTGTATCCTGTGAGTTTGCATATTTTTCAACAACACCCCAGTTTTCTTTAATTATTTCCGCTACTTGTTTTGGAACATCGTCTTGCCAGTTAGTTTGTTTTCCGCGCACCGACTCGTACATCCTATCTTTGACTGAAGATGCGGAGATCTCTTTTCTTGCTCCAACTCGTGGATTGAGTCTGTATGCTTTGAGCATCAATCCCTCTGTTTTGTCGCCGGTGTATGTGTAATAATCACCGTTTATTTCACTTAGAATTTGGGAACGTAGTTTCCATGAGTATGGGGATAGTATGGGTGGAAAATACCTGTAAAACGGTGCATGAAATGTATAATTTGACGAAACTTTTATGGAATCACCAAACACTGAGACTAGCATTTTCTTTCGTATTTCATAACTAAATGGGAAGCTCTTACTGTTTATCTCGATACCATGATCCAAAAAAACAACAGGCATTACCGTAACATTGTCTTTTTTCAAATCATTGATGATTTCCACATGTGCGTTTGTTAGTGGATTTAGATGTGCAAGATAGATTGCAACGCTCAAACGAATTGAGTATTTTTTGGTTCTATTTCAATGCTTGATGTGGGGACGATGGGACTTGAACCCATGATCTCCAGCGCCCGAGGCTGGCAGTATACCAAGCTAACCTACGTCCCCGATGCTGGGACAAAACCAAACAATATTACTTTTGAGTTATCCGTAAGATTCGTACTTTACTTCAAATCCGCCGTCTGGGCGCTTGTTTCTTTCTGTGACAAATCCTTTTGCGGAAAGATAATCCATACAACCGTCGATCGTTCCCTGCCAGCCACAAATGTAAAACATTGTATTTTGTGGAGTTATTCGTTCACCAATCATTTGCTCTAATGGTGATGGTTCACCGTCCTTTGATCTCAGAAATGTCTCAACTCTTCCGGTCTGTCCGCTCCAAGAACGATTAAACCATTCTTGTGGTCGGCTAATTGCCGCACGATATCTGAAATTCCACTTGTCACGGCCTCTGTCTATGCTTTCCATCTCTAAATCGGTAAACAGGTCCTTGTAGCTGAGCTCATCAATATAGCTTGAACCGTGTAATGCAATTATCTCTCTTTTATCACCTACTGCATGCAAATGTTGTGCAAAGCTTACAAATGGTGCAATTCCAGTTCCGCCACCAAGACAAACAATTCTCCGTTCATCTTTTTCGCCATTTGGAAGTTTATCATTAATCAGTAATGCGGCACCTGTTGGTTTAATCCAAGTTATCTCGTCACCTTCTTTTGCATTAAACAGTTGAGTGGTAAGTCTTCCTGGCAGTGGTTTTCTTACCCATCGTATTACAAGCTCAATGTATTTTTTGTTCTCTGGATGTGATGCAATGGAATATGCCCTTCTGATTACTTTGCCCTCGCTTGGCACATTCATCCCAATTGTCAAAAACTGACCTGCTTTGTATTCTGGAATAACTCCGTCATTTGGAACCAACCTGAAAATTGCTAAGTCTTCTTTTAGTAATTGAACATAAGTAATGGTCGCTTTGTTTTCTACTACCACATCAAGACCTGTCACATGACGGTTAAATATTTTATGTTAAATGATAATCAAATTTCTTTTTTCTAGCTAAACGTTAATAATCAATCTGAAAACTTGAAAGACGATCAGATCTATTTCTGGTTTTGTGGGCCGGTCGTCTAGACTGGTAGGATACGCCCTTGGCATGGGTGAGATCGAGGGTTCAAATCCCTCCCGGTCCACTTACAAATTATTTCTGGCAAAAATTACAAGCTTGCCTATTTCAGGATCATCTTGACTTGCAAGTACATCCAGCTTTGATAACAATGACTTGTCTTTGACGTCTATGGCAGACTTGATTGCACTTTTTTTTACTTCTATGTTTGGATCATCAAGACATTTCTGTATTGCTAAAGTCGCCTCTTTTGCTTTTAAATAACCTAAGGCTCCTACTGCGCAAGAGCGTACCATTGCACTCTGATCTTCCGTGAGGTGGATTATCTTTGAAATTGCCCTTCTTTCATTTCTGTTTGCCAAAACAAGGGCGCAATACCCTCGAATGTTTTTATTTTGGTTTTTTAGGTTTTGAAGTAAAACTTCTGATATGTCATTATCATTTAACAGCAAGGCACTAAATGCCTCACCTCTCAATTCAATATCTTCATCGTCTAACTCTGAAATTATTACTTCAATAATTTTAGGATCTGAAATATTTGATGATGATTCTAGAATTTTGATTTTTTCTTCTTTTGAGCCTATTTGCATAATTTTTCTGAGCTGCTCTGGTGACATCATCTTTAGTCTATTTTGAGCAACTCAGTTAATAAGAAATTTTTGAATTTTGTATGAGCATTTTGTTTTTAGCTTTAAATTATCGATATGTGTCTAGGAGGACATGTCCGAAAACAGAGACGTAATTTTCATTGGCAAGAAGCCATTGATGGCGTATGTAACATCTACGCTGATTCAGTTGGCTAATCTTCCATCAGTGTATATCAAAGCCAGAGGACTAAGCATTGGACGTGCCGTGGATGTAGCGCAAATCATCTCACGAAAAACAGAAAATGCTGGATATTCTATTGGCCAAATAAAGATAGGCTCTGAACAACTCGAATCAAAAGACGGCAAGTCACGAAACGTATCCACGATAGAAATCGAAGTAAAGAGAAACACTTCGTCTTAGAATGTTTCTTTACTTGGACTTTTTTATTTATTCTCTTTTGTAACGATTCTCAAGATTTCTGAATTTTGTTAGCTCAACAATATCATTGAACTCATCAAAACTCACTACATTTTTTTGAAGTTTTGTAGTAGTTCCTGACTTTTTCAGCTCTTTTAAAATTGCAAGTGATGCATATGTATTGGCATAAAGAACAGAAAGTGGGTACAAGATTATCTTAAAACCCATCCTGTGTAGTTCTTTGGCAGAAAGAATCGGCGTGGCGCCGCCCTCTATCATATTTGCAACAAGTGGCGCTTTGATCTCCTTTCCAATTCTTCTCATTTCATCAATAGATTTTGGAGCCTCGACAAAGACAACATCTGCACCAATTTTTCTGTAGTATTTTGCTCGCTCTATTGCGTCATCAATACCTTTTGTGGCACGTGCATCAGTTCTTGCAACTATGATAAAATCCCTATTCTTCTTAGCATCAATTGCGGCTTGGAGTTTTTCAGCATATTCCTCTTTTCCAATTACTTCTTTTCCTGCCATATGTCCGCATCTTTTAGGCCATCTTTGGTCCTCAAGAAAGATTCCGGCAGCTCCTGCTGATTGTAATTCGTTTACTAGTTTCCAAACACTAAGTGCATTTCCATAACCTGTATCTGAGTCGACTATTACTGGAACTGAAACTGCTCTGCAAATTCTTCTTGCATTTTCTATTGTCTCGGTTGCACCAACAAATCCATAATCTGGCATTCCAAACAAAGTAGCGGATGTTCCGTAGCCTGTCTGAAACATCGCCTCAAATCCAACCTTTTGAGCTATTTTTGCACCAATCGCATCATAGACACCTGGAATTACAAGTGGTTTTGCTGGATCATTGATTAGCTGCTTTAGCGTTTTCAACAAAAAACATGGTCGACTTTGTTATTTATGAATAGCTCCATACTTTTAGGAAATGACTATGTTGTACTCCTTATTCTACATAGGATTTAATTATCGCCAGAATCGAACCAAAACTAATGACCAAACTATTACAAGTATTGATTGCAGCAGGAATACTTTCAATCTCATTGTTTACAGCTAATGTATATGCATCTGAAAATGCAAATTGTAGCAGAGACTGTGAAGCACCAACACTTGGTGTTACGGACAGCGGACAAAGAGTAATTGACAACGGAATTGCAATTAATGGCAGAACTTTTGAGGTAAATAACCAAATTCAAACAAACCCAACCATGACAATTACTACAGGTAACACTGCAAAGGTAAAGCTCATGATTTATGAAAATGACGGTGTTAGCGAACTAAGACACGCCTCACTAGCAATATCTGACTATCAAGACGACAAAAACCAAAACGACAAAGTCCTAATCTCATTTGACCAAGACTTTACTGGAGAACAGTCATTTGATGTCACGGATGTGGCAGGCTATGTAAAGGATGTAAATGTCAAGGCGACAGCTCTTGATCAGTGGCGCACTGAAGTCATTTTCTCATTCAAAGCAATAAAGCCATTTGATACATCTGCTCTAGTTGTTGAAATGTGGGATTCAGAACAAAGCTCAAGAAGCAATGTCTTTCTTAATGCCATCAAAGCAACCGGCGATGAAATCGTTGAATACGTTCCTGTACAGTCACCATATGTCCCTCCACCATTACAACAAGTAAATGATGGAGTTGCTCCACAAGATGTAGAATGCAGACAAGGATTTGAACTAGTAATTCGCACAACTGGAAGCCCAGCATGTGTTTATCCATTTTCAGCAGAAATCTTGAGAGCATGGGGATTGGTTGAATAAATAATTCAAAACCACTTTTCCTTTTTGATTTTTTATTGTATATTTGCACATTCTATGTGAGTATGATCGTACTAGTTGTTACATAGAATTTATTTATCTCATGTTTTACCTGAAACTGATGATAAAATCTCATCTGATCATAATTGCATTTATCATGTTATCTGTTTCGTTATTCTCGTATAGTTTTGCTGATACTGGATGTCGCAGAGATTGTGAACCACCAACACTGGGGGTTCTTTACACTGGCCAACGAGTAGTTGAAAATGGTCTTACTATTAATGAAAAATCTTTCAATGTTGCAGAACTAACACAAACTCTGCCAACTATTAATGTCAAAACAGGACAATCTGTAAATGTAAAACTCATTGTCTATGAAAACAGTGGCGCTACTTATCTGCGAGATGTTTCACTATCTATAGCCAAATATGATGATGATAGACACAAAAACATACTGGCAACAATGTCTTTCAAACAGCCATTTACTGCCGCTTTGGGGCGTCCACTTGTTTCAGGATCTGATGTCTCACAAATAACAAGTGTTGATGATCCGAATGGATTGCTCACGGATGTGACGATAAAGTCCTCAGAAATTGATTCGTATAGGACTGGTATTGTTATGTCGTTTAAGGTACTCAAACCACTCGCCGCTTCGGATCTTATCATACAAACAATGGATGCAAAAAAAGAAACTGGCTCTAATGTTTTCTATGATGCAATCAAGGTAAATGGTAAAGAAATCATACAAAAAACTGTACAGCCTGCAAAAATCCCGCCACCACCACTAAAACAACTACAAAACAAAGTGTCTTTACAAAAAGTTGAATGTCGTGATGGTCTGGAAAAAATCACACGTAATAATGGCGCAGTAGCCTGTGTCTCTACATATACGGCTGACATGCTAAGAAATATGGGCCTGGCTTCATAACATACTCAAAAATTAGTCTATTTTGATTTCTTTTCCTTGCTTTGATTCTTGACTATCTATCTTTTGCAGCTCCGTTTGAAGAAATTTTCTATATTTTTGCATTTCATCTTTTGTCATCTTAGATACGTTAGATGAAAGCAATGTGCCCATCATATTCATTCTCTCAATTAGGTCCATTGCAACAAATCTTCCGACATTTTTAACTCGCATTAAAACATCAAGCTGATTCTTTACTATCTTGTTCATTGCTTCTAGATCATCTGATGTTGCTTTACCTTTCTTTGTGATTTGGTATTTTCCATCCTTGGTTTCCTCGATTAATCCTTCATCCAAAAGCCTACCTAGGAGCGGATAGATCAGACCTGGCGATGGCTTCCACATACCTTCGCTTTGCAAGTCTGCGGCATCAATGATCTCTTTTCCGGTATGTGGCTTTGTTCCAAGCAATTCAAGAATATAGCATCTTGAGAATCCCCGTGGAATTGCGCTTCCTACTCTCTGAAACCATTCTGTTACCATCACTAGTGATATCACTAGCGATAAATATAAGAATTATGCGCAAAAGTTCTGTTTCTTATATGGCTGATTTTCGTGCCTGCGACAAACCAACTGATAATTGCTTTATAAAGCCGCCAACAAAAAGAAGCCGACAATGTTAAACGGGTTACTGTTGAAAATATCCTAAATGAAATGCTGTGTCTGCGGCGAATCTGCAACTCGTTATTACCATTTTCAAAATAACTGGATCTATCCATATTGTAATCAATGTAATCCACAGACAAAGCCACCTGTAACATCATCGTCATATTTTAAACAAGAAACACCAAAAACAACTATCAAGAAAAATCCACTTCTAAAAAAGAATGGATATTAACTGGAAGCCACCTTAATCTGACTTTCAATTTTATTCCGTCCAAACTCTAATCTAACTCCAGCTTGTTCCGCTGGTGTTTTACCTAAAATTGAAAATAGTCTTACAAAATTGTAATGAACCGTCATAACTTCAATTAGCTTTTGTGCAGACTCAGCTTTGTGCATTTCTCTCATTATGGTAAGTTGATTATCACTCGTGGAAAGTAAAAATAGAAGATTAAATGTAATAGTGCAAAGGAAGAAGTGAGCTGGCACTTAGAAAATAGGAAGACTATGCGGGCTCGTCGATATCTTGACTCTTCTTTCCTTTTACACTATTACGATGAGATTCCTTTCTTTCTAATTCATTATAACGTTTAATCATTTTAGGATAGACGCTATCAATCCAATAATTCCAATGCTGATCATCTAACGCTTCAGCTTGCAAAGATTTACCCAAAATGTAATTATTTGAAATCTCGATTTCAGTAGAAGTAAGATTGCCTTCTGCCATTCGATTAAATCCTAAAGCCATCACCATATTAACAGCACTTGTGTAATCAACTTCCAAATTCTCTTTTGTTAGGAGCCATCCACGTAATTGGTTGAGATTCCTTTCATTCCCATCATCAATTGTTATTGTTCTTCGACTCACTTTTTTATGCACCTTGGTCGTTTGGTCATTTGCATAATGGTCATTTGCTTCTTTAGTTAATAAAGCGTTCGGTTGATCTTCATGTTGGTTCTTTTTGGTAATTATTTCCAGTCGTTACCACCAGATCTTTTTTAGAAAAATCATCAGTCGACATGCAGCATGAAGAAGAATCAATCATCTCTGTAGCAGAACTTGCGTGAATTTTGCACATTTTCTTTTGAATACATATTTATCCGATTTTTTAAAGTTCAAAGTAGCAGATGGTTGATTCTATCGAATATGATCTGATTATAGTTGGATCAGGCCTTGCAGGACTTCGCGCAGCAATAGAAGCGGCAAAAACAAGTCCGACTCTCAAAATAGGTGTTGTCTCCAAAGTCCAAGTCATGCGTTCACATTCTGTATCTGCAGAGGGTGGTACTGCCGCAGTACTATTTGAGGAAGATGGGGATAGCATCGAGTCTCATATCTATGACACTGTAAAGGGTAGCGACTTTTTGGCAGATCAGGATGTTGCAGAACGACTCTGCAAAGAAATGCCAAAAGAAGTCTATCAGCTAGAGCACTGGGGAATGCCGTGGTCCAGACGCAAAGATGGACGCATTGGCCAGCGAAACTTTGGAGGTTATAGCTTTCCACGTGCAACATATGCGTCAGACAAGGTGGGATTTTTTGAAATGCAGACGCTGTATGACACATGTCTCAAATTTGATAATATTTCATTTCTCAATGAGTGGTTTGTAACTGCAATAATACATGATGGTCAGCAGTTCATGGGAGTAACTGCAATCGAATTATCCAGTGGAACATTTTACACAATTCGCGCAAAGGCATTAATCATTGCTACTGGTGGTGCTGGAAGAATTTACAGCTTTTCAACTTATGCATTATCATCAACTCCTGATGGGATTGATATGGCATACCGAGCAGGTCTTGCATTAAAGGACATGGAATTTGTCCAATTTCATCCAACTGGAATCTTGCCATCTGGAATTCTGATTACTGAAGGTGCTAGGGGAGAAGGAGGCTATCTTCTTAACAACAATGATGAACGATTCATGAAAAACTATGCTCCGAGCAAAATGGAGCTCGCACCGCGTGACATTGTATCGAGGGCAATCATGAGTGAAATCCGTGATGGACGTGGATTTAAACATGAAACAGGTGTTGATTGTATGAAACTAGATTTGAGACACATAGGAGATGCGGTAATTAGAGAAAAACTAGGTGCAATCCGTGAAATTTCTATCAAATTTTCTGGAATTGATCCATCACAAGAACCAATTGATATCAGACCAGTATGTCATTACATGATGGGTGGAATCCACACCAATATTGATGGTGCAACGGAGCTAAAAGGAGTCTGGGCAGCAGGTGAGGCTGCATGTAATTCTGTTCACGGCGCAAATCGTCTGGGCGCAAATTCTACTTCAGAATGTATTGTTTGGGGAAAGATTACTGGCAAGATTGCTGCCGAATATGTTCTGAATTCGAAAACAACATCACAATTTCCACATCATCTAGTTACACTGGAAGAAAAAAGAATCTATGATGGAATATTCCGAGGACAGGGAGAATACAATCCATACGAGATAAGACAAGAGTTGACCGATATCATGAATGATAAGGCATATGTCTACAAAACAGAAGCAGATTTAGTCGAAGGGCTAAAGAAGCTACGTGAAATCAGAGCAAGATCTTGGAAACATGTGGATGATAAGGCAAAAGAATACAACACAAACTTTAGTAATGTTATGGAGATTGATTCAATGTTCAGAGTTGCTGAAGTTGTACTTGTTGGTGCAATCAACAGACGTGAATCACGAGGATCACATGCAAGACTTGATTATCCAAGCCGAGATGATGCAAACTTTTTACATCATACACTTGCTTACTATGATCCAAAGGAGCCAATAATGAAAAAGCATCCAGTAACAATAACTAGGTATCAACCTGTGGAGCGAAAATACTAGAATGAAACGAAACGAAAACAAGGAAGGAATCAAGGGTATGGCAAATCCTGGCCGTTATGGAATCGAGCGTGTTGCATATTGGTTAATGAGAATTACAGGACTTGGTCTACTTGCATATCTGATTGGACATGTATATGAGACAAGCAATATTGTTAATGGTAAAACTGCGTGGGAAAATTTCTTGAGCCTTACACAAACTACTGAGGGACATGTAGTCCTGACGTTGGTAATTGGAATGTGCGTGTTTCATACCGCAAATGGAATTCGTGTAATGCTTGGACATGGTGGATTCGGGGTTGGCAAGCCAGCTCGACCTGACTATCCATATCTGCCAGCATCACAAAATAACATGCACAAGCTTTGCATCTATGCATCAATTGGCCTTGCAGCACTTGCAATGATGTATGGCTTATCCGTATTGTTTGGTGAATAAAATGCGCGAAAGTACGATAATGAAAATACACTATGGCACGGCACTTGGAGCTGTAGTGCTTGTTGCAGTACACATCTTGTTCAGGATAACTATGATGAGCTATGAAGATTCTTTATCATATGAAAATGTGCTTGCAAACTACAAGTATCTTCCATATGCAATAATGCTAGAGCTAATTTTGATATTACTTTCAGTTCATGGGTTTAATGGACTGCGCGTCATATTGCTTGAGCTAAAACAAGGGAAATCCTATGAGAAAGCAGTTTCATATGGATGCATTGCTGGAATGATAGGACTTGTCGCATATGGTTCAAGAACTATATTGATGGCAAGCATGGGGATGACATAGATGAGTGAATTATCTCAGACAATGGCAGAAGAGCAATCATCTACTGAAGTTTCCTCATCAAAAACCATAACGTTGCGTGTTGCAAAGTTCAATCCAGAACACGAGTCTGGTCAGCAGTTTGTTGATTTCAAGGTACCATATGAGCGATGGACTACAGTATTGGATGCTATTTTGGATGTCAAAAAACATCTGGATCATTCAATAGCGGTACGTTATTCCTGCAGACAGGCATCATGTGGTTCATGTGGAATGAAAATCAACGGAAGACCACGTCTGGCGTGCTTTACAAAAATCTCGGAGCTAAACTCTGATGTTGTAACAGTAGAGCCAATGAGTAACTATCCGATTGTAAGGGATTTGGTTGTCAATCTTGAGAGAATGTTTATGACTCACAAAAAAATGCAGCCATATGTAATTCGTGAAGACACTGAAATTACTACACCAACAAAAGAATTCAAACAAACCCCAGAAGAACTGGAAGAATATATCCAATTTGCAAACTGTATCAAATGTGGTCTGTGCAATTCCGCATGCCCTACAATGGCAACTGATTCTTCATTTTTGGGACCTCAGGCATTAGGTCAAGCATATCGGTATGTTGCAGACAACCGGGATAAGGGAAAGGATTCTAGACTGAAAATAATTGACGAGTCTCATGGAATCTGGAGATGTCACTTTGCTGGCTCTTGCAGCCAGGTTTGTCCAAAGGGAGTTGATCCTGCAATGGGAATACAGATGCTCAGAGGATATCTCTTGGGATTTAGAAAATAATATCTACGCCGCTGGTTTTTTTGGGTTTGGGCTGTTGTTCACTTGGTTATTGATTGCTTCTGCCATAAAGTGATTTGAAACATTCACTTTAACATCATTCACTCCATCAATTTTTAACAAATGATCATGAACGTCCTGACAAATTTTGAATCCAAACACTGCAGGGCAAAATGGACTGGTTAGATGTAAATCGACTTTTACTGAAGAGTCGGAAATATCCACATTATCTACTAATTCTAGATCTGTAATTGATGTGTTTATTTCAGGATCAACTATTCCAGATAACTCATCAAAGATTTTTCTTCTTAACTCTTGTAGATCTTGTGACATAAACGGCAAATCGTCTATGCTATATATAACCATTATAATCCCTAGTTGAGAATGTACAGGTCTCGACTTGACAAGAATCTGGACAAACACACACTCAATTATGTCTCGTCTATTTCCGATGATTCGGAAATTGCGCTTTATGATATAATCGGAAGTCAGGCTCACTCCATAATGCTGTATGAAAATAAAATTTTGAATCGAGTTGAACTAAAAAAAATTCTTTCTGCACTAGAGAAGATAAAAAAGGAAGACCTATCTGCAAACTCTTCCGCAGAGGACATTCATGAATTAATTGAAACTCTGGTTATCAAAAAAATAGGACAAGATGCTGGTGGCAAAATGCATACTGCTAGGTCACGAAATGATCAAGTTGCACTAGATCTACGTATGAAAATCCGAGATGACATCAACACAGTTTGTATCTGCATCTTGGATATGGTGGAAACCTTGGTCTTGCTTGCAGAAAAACACACCAGTACAGCAATGCCATTGTACACGCATTTACAACAGGCACAAATTGGAACATTTTCACACTTTTTGATATCTTATGCTGATGCATTACTGCGCGACTTTGAACGACTGTATGACACATTTGGACGAGTAAACCAATCTCCACTTGGGGCAGGTCCTGTTGGAGGAACAAGTCTTCCAATAAACCGAAACAGCACTGCAAAGATGCTTGGTTTCTCACAAATTGTTGAAAATTCAATTGATGCTACAAGCAATAGGGATGTGGTAGCAGAATATGTAGGACATATTGCCATACTTATGACAAATCTTTCCAGAATTGCGGAAGATCTTGTAATTTGGTCCACATCGGAATTTTCATTTGTGGAACTCTCTGATCAGTTTTCATCCCCATCAAGTGTTATGCCGCAAAAGAAGAACCCTGATATTTTGGAGCTGACTCGCGGCAAGACTGCACGTGTAATTGGAAGCCTTGTAGCTATACTCTCAAACCTTAAAGGACTTGCATCTGGATATGGACGCGACTTGCAAGAAATCAAACCATCTGTGTTTTTCAGCTCACGTACTGCAATATCTGCACTTGTAGTTCTAAATTCCATGTTTGTTACACTCAAGGTAAACAAACAAAAAATGAATCAAGTGGCAGGCTCTGGCTATTTAGCCGCACTAGACATTGCAGAAGCCTTGGTAAAAGAAGGACTTGCATTTAGAAGTGCTCATAAAATAGTGGGCAAGCTAGTACAAATTGCGCACGAGTCTAAAATCTCATTATCCGAACTCACTGCATCTGAAGTGGCAAAATCTATCTCAGATAAGGAATTTGATGCAAAAAAACTAGCCAAAATAATATCTGCAATTAATGTCGAGTCTTCTCTAAAAAATAGATCTTCACTTGGTTCTGCTGGAATCTCTGAGCAAAAACACCTGATAATAAAGCGCAAATCAAAAATCAAACAATATCAACGCAACATGGCCAAGCGAAGCTCACAAGTCTCTTTGGCAATTGAGAGACTGTCTGCCAAAGTACGTACTATGAGCAGGTAATTAACAGCGGGTTCGCGGGGATTCGGACCCCGGACAGCCGGATTAAAAGTCCGGTACTCTACCTGGCTGAGCTACGAACCCTTCGCAAATTCTGAAAATCGTGTATAATTTAGTCTTTGGCTAATGATATTCAACCTGATGCAAACTTTAAAAAAGGAAATTTCTTGATCAAAATTCAAGCCCTTGTAGTATAGCCCGGTCTAGAATTCGGCCCTGTCACGGCTGAGACGCGTGTTCAAATCCCGCCAAGGGCGCTTTCACTTTTTCTATGCTGTACGATGTAAAAATTAAAGAAAATAGAATTTAGATTCTATTGATACTGTCGAGGTAGCTTTTTTGTTATTTTGCCTTTTGCGATCTGAGGTTTCTTTTTGGATTTTTCCTTTGATTTCTCAGATTTTTCATCCTTTTTTTCTTCTATTTTGAGTGGTGTTTTTTTCTGAGTTGTTTTCTTTTCAATCATTTTCTCTTCTTTGACTTTTTCCATGCTCTTTTCTTCTACTTTGATTGCATCAAGGAGAATGTTTTTTCTTGAGCTTCGTGAATCGTCCCATGCCTCAATTATGAGTGTTGATTTATCTACTGGTTTTGCAAAATCGAAAGTAAAATAGATAACAGTCGTGAATGAATCAACTTGAGTTGCATTGTATCGTACATTGGATAATAGTTTGTCAAAATCCAAGACATCTAATTTTTGAATTCCCTCAAAGTCTTGTGTTAATGCAATTCTTGCTTTTTCGGTTTGATCCCGTTCACCTTTGTAATCCGATACTGCAAGTGAAACGTATCTAAGTGATTTTACTCCACTATTTTCATACACAATTATCTTTATTGTGTTTGTTTGTCCTACAATGAGTGTCTGAGTTGGAATTGTTTGACTGAATCCGGTAATGTCAAATGACTTACCGTTAATCGATATTCCTTTTTCTACTATTATTTTACCATCATCAAGTGTTCCGAATGTCGGGGCTTCACAATCACCATCACATTTTGAATTCTCAGCAAACGATTCTTGTGCAAGTACTGATGTTACCAAGATTCCTGCAAGAAGAATAGCGAACACTGGTTTATTCATCGAATATTGAGTCCTCATTAGGCTATTAAACCTAGTTCCAAATTTACTCTAGATCTTGTGGCTAGCTATAATTTTAGCTGTTTTGTAATCTCTGAAAGAATCTGTTTGTTTGCTGCTGCAATGAATGACAGTCTTGTTTCATATGATAAATCAGAATCAAGAGGTCTGAGTTTTTGGTCTAAGATGGTTCCGCCTGCCTCTTTTGATATTATGTAAGCTGCTGCCATGTCAGTGACTCTGATTTTTTCCCTCAAATCTATGTAAACATCAATCAAACCTCTAGCAAATAATGCTAATTCCAATGCATTTGCGCCAAGATGTCTTGCATGATTTGAATTCTCAAAAACCGGCTGAATCTTTTTGACTAACTTGGAGGTTGCACCTGACACGTTTATTCCGACAATCTTGTAGACTGGATTTTGCTTGTGCACTGTTATCTTTTTCTTGTTTAGGTATGCACCGTTTCCCTTTGTAGCCCAATACATGTCGCCATTTGATAGATCAGTTACTACTCCATCCGTAATTGAGCTTAGCTTGTTTTTTGGTGCAAATGCCAAGGAACAACAAAAGAAAGGGATTCCTCTCACCGCATTTGCCGAACCGTCAATTGCGTCCATTATGACAAATCCTTTTGGTTTCTTTGAAAGTTCTACTCTGCCACATTCTTCTCCTAGTACAATGCAGTCGAATTTTATTTTTTTTAAATAATCTAGTACTGTTTTTTCTGCAACGATGTCAATTTTACGAGAAATATCTCCGCCCTTTCCTATGCCATGATCTTCTGCAGCCGCTTTTGTTCCGGCCAAGTTTTTTACGTTTTCATAGACCTGTTTTGATGCTTCTCTTAGAATTTCAATTACTTGCACAAGTGCTTTGAATTTTTTTCGTAATTTAAGTCAAGAAATCTTGAAAGGATAAATAATCAAAACAAAGCTGTTTCTCTGTGAGTAGCAAGGACCAATCCGTAATCTCAAAAGAAGCATTAATGTCTACAAAATCTGGCAAACAAATCCTAAAACAAGGACTATTCAAATCAAAAGGTTTCAAGTTATTTCAACATTACAAAGAAGAAGCAGAGGCTGAATTTCCAAAATTTGCACAAAGATTCACGGATGATCTGCTAAGGGAAATAAAAAATGACCATTCCCCATCGTCCACACAAAAAACATTTGCACAGGAAATTGGTACCACTGAAATAATCTTACAAGACTCGGAAATTCCTGTAATAAAATCAAAACTTGAAAATCCAGATGTACTCAAAGACAGGGTCTTACGAATTCTAAATTCTAATTTTGTCAAAATGACATTACCAGTGTTTTGTGCACTGTATGATGCAGCATCAGATTACACAAAAAACAAATCTGCACAAATGCGTCAAGATATGGTAGATGGCCACATCATAGCCATAGATCTTTCAGAGCCAATGGATAGAATTGTTGACAAGGATGAAGATCTGGAGTATTTGGATGATTACAAACTCATGAATCCCTACATCTTGAAGCTTGCACGAGACAAAATTGCTAAAGGTGGGGAAGAAGTTTTGCAAGAGTTTGAAGATGGGTTCAAGGATGCTCGTCTTGGACAATATATTGATACCAAACTAAAGACTACGCCGACCAAAATCACTGAAGAGCAAATGAATCAATGCTACAAAAAATATCGTGCGGTAATGGGCACCGCTGGAAGAAACATGGCACTATCAAAAAATCCACTAGGCGAGATTTTCTATTTGGGGATGGCACGTGCTGCAGAAGGTGTTGGGTGTGGTAATGAAATAGAGGACTCGATCAAAAACAAATTTGTCAAAGTGCCGTCTTGGCCTCTGTATTATTCGCTTTTGACAAATGATGTGAAAAAGGGATTTGAATACACCATGAAAAAAAGTGAATTGTACTTGTCTGATGCAAGACTTGCACTAGAGTTGTTGCCAAAGGATTTCTCGCATACTGAATTTTTGGAATTTTTGTTCCTAACTGTAGAACACTATAACCAATACTGGTATAATCAACTAGACAAAGTCAACCTATGGTCAGAGTTCTCCGCAAAGCTGCCAAAGTGATCTTACTATGATGTGGTCTGAAAAACATAGGCCAAAACAAATCATTGACATGGTTGGCAATGAAGAAGCTAGAAAATCATTTGCTGACTGGATAGTAAAATGGAAAAAAGGAGCAAAGCCAATTTTACTTGTAGGCCCACCAGGAATTGGTAAGACTACTCTTGCACAGCTTGCAGCAAAGGAATTTGGATATGATCTGATTGGTATGAACGCAAGCGATGTGAGAAACAAATCAAACATTGAAGAATTACTTTCGCCTTTACTTGGTAACACCAGTCTGCTTGGCAAATCTATGATCTTTATAGATGAAGTTGATGGCATTCATGGCAGATCTGACTTTGGGGGTGTTGAGGCCTTGTTAAAAATTCTCAAAGAGCCAACTATTCCAATAATTCTAGCTGCAAATTCAGATGATTCAGACAAGATGAAAAACATCAAAAAAACTTCCAAGGTAGTCTACCTAAAACCAGTTCCACCAAGATTACTAGGGTTGTACCTTGGCAAAGTTCTCAAAGAAGAAGGGGCAAAACTCTCTCCTGGCACTACAATCAAAGTAATTGTGGACTGCAGGGGTGATATTCGCTCCATGTTAAACATGGCACAAGCCCAAATGGGCGGGTTTGATCTTTTATCTGAAAAATCATTTGAAGCACTTGATGTTGAGGCAGGCATAAACGCATTTTTTAAGGCAAAAACAAAGCAAGAGGCGCAAAGCGTATTGTATTCTCTTAGAATTGATCCTAGAGAAAAAATTAATGCGTTTTATTCCAGCATTGTGACAAGCAATATTTCCAATAAAGATATGGCAAGATTGCTGGATGTGATGTCAGAAGCAGATGTCTTGTATGGCAAAATAATGCGAACACAGGAATGGAGATTACTTCGATATTTGGATAATATTTTGCTCAGATTATACTCTGAAAATATCTCAATTCAATACTCGCAGTATAATTTGTCGTGGCCGCTGCTGAATAAACTGAGATGGGATGGAAAAGTAATCAAGTCTTTAGCAGCTAATCTTGCACAAAGATTTCATGTCTCACAAAGCACAATTGCAACATTTTACCTTCCATACATTCTGTTTTGTATGAAAAATAAAAAATTAGAATTGGAGATAAATCCAGAATACTTGGAAGTAATTCAAAAGGAAATTGATCTAATAAAATGAGCTGGCGCAAAATTCCAATGAAATTTCCTGGAACCTGTATGATATGTAATCAAAAAATTGAGATAAACGAGATCGGCCTTTGGGCAAAAGGACTTGGCGTTAAACATGAAAAATGCGCAAATCAGGAAATAAAAGAGCTAAAATGCATTGTTTGTGGGGGACCTGCAGGATGTACCAAGTGTGAGTTTTCTGATGACTGTGATCGAAATCTGGTATCTGAACTCTGCATTTGCAAAAAATGCGGTGATTCTAAAGAATCGTTTTTGGATTATCAAAATGCAGTAAAAAAGAATTATCCGTTACTAAATCTTAAAATTTGAGCCCAAATGGAACTACTCGTTGACTGACAGTACTGAGATTGAGACAAAAAAAGAAGAAATTTCATATCAAATACCCCCGTACAAGCCTCAGCATATACTGAGTCCGGAATATCAGGGAACCTCAAACTATGAAATGGGTCTGACAGATATGCTCAAAGAAAAAGCACAGGCACTAGAACAATTGCGACAAAATCCTGAATCCACTTTGATACAAATTCAACAAGCCGAAGAAGACCTCAAAAAACTGGAAACACTCTATGAAAATTATAACATTGGAATGAATGTCTTTAGAACTGCCAAGGGTGGCAGAGACAAAATACGAGAATAAATTACAAAATCAAACGCGATCAGATAATTCCTGCAAACCTACGATCTAAAATTAATATAGCGTTTGCTGCGTTCAGTTGTTGCGGGGTCTGGCATGCATACTGATAAGATTGAAAAATTCCTAGAAAAACAAAAAACTGCTCTCACCAGTGGTGGACAGGACAAAATTTTAGCTCAACATGAAAAAGGAAAACTTACCGCAAGAGAGAGAATTCATCTACTTTTGGATGAAGGAAGCTTTACAGAAATTGACGCGCTGACTACTCATCATTATTATGAATATGATATGCAGAAAAAAAAATTCTTCACAGATGGTGTCATAACTGGTTATGGTACAATTAATGGAAGACAGGTCTTTGTGTTTGCATATGATTTTACCGTTTTGGGAGGTACATTATCTCAGATGGGTGCTAAGAAAATTACAAAACTCATGGATCATGCAGTACGTACCGGATGTCCAATAATCGGTATTGCGGATTCTGGTGGGGCAAGAATTCAGGAAGGAATACTGAGTCTTGATGGATTTGCAGATATTTTCTACCATAATGAGTTGGCATCTGGAGTTGTACCACAAATTACAGCAAGTATTGGACCTTCGGCTGGCGGTGCAGTGTATTCTCCTGCAATGACTGACTTTGTAATAATGGTTGAAAAAGCAGGAACAATGTATGTGACTGGACCAGAAGTAGTAAAAACCGTACTTGGTGAAGAAGTATCATTTGAAGACCTTGGCGGCGCAATGACTCATGGAACCAAGTCTGGTGTGGCACATTTTGTTGCAAAAAATGAATATGATTGCTTTGATAAAATCAAAACTTTACTCTCTTACATTCCATCAAATAACACCGAAGAAGCACCACACGTGCAAACTGATGACGATCCAAACCGTGTAGATCATAATCTAATAAACAAAATTCCAGAAAATTCCTTACAACCATACGATATGAAGGAAATTCTTTTGTCCGTGGTGGATAATCACCAACTCTTTGAGGTACATGAATTATTTGCACAAAATGTAATTGTTGGATTTGCACGAATGAATGGAAGAACAGTTGGCATAGTTGCAAACCAGCCGATGTATTTGGCAGGTGCATTAGACATTGACTCTTCAAACAAGGCATCGCGCTTTATCAGATACTGTGATGCATTCAACATACCAATTATCACATTTGTAGATACACCAGGCTACATGCCAGGAACCAACCAAGAACACAATGGAATCATACGACATGGTAGCAAGCTTTTGTACGCATATTGTGAGGCCACTGTTCCAAAAATCACGCTAGTAATTGGTAAGGCATATGGTGGTGCATATATAGCGATGGGCAGCAAAAACCTTCGAACAGATATCAACTATGCATGGCCTACTGCGCAGATTGCTGTACTTGGCTCTGAAGCCGCAGTCAAAATCATGAACAAAAAGGATCTTGATTCAGCAAAAAACCCAGATGAACTCAAAAAACAATTAACTGCAGAATTTAATGAAAAGTTTGCAAATCCATACGTTGCGGC
Source organism: uncultured Candidatus Nitrosotenuis sp. (assembly GCA_964616415.1). GTDB lineage: Archaea > Thermoproteota > Nitrososphaeria > Nitrososphaerales > Nitrosopumilaceae > Nitrosotenuis. The sequence continues at coordinate 64,721 of CAZTUP010000005.1, forward strand.
ATCTACTGGTTCAGTTGACACCGTAATTGATCCTGCTCAGACAAGACCAATGTTAATCAAAGCACTTGAAATGCTTGCAAACAAGAGAGACAAACAACTTCCAAGAAAACACGGAAACATAAACCTGTGATATTATGATAAAAAAAGTTCTAATCGCCAATAGAGGGGAGATCGCCTTGCGTGTAATTCGAACTTGCAAGGCACTTGGCATCAAGACTGTTGCAGTATATTCTGATGAAGATTACAACTCATTGCATGTAAAACAAGCAAGCGAAGCCTATCACATTGGCAAAGCTGCACCAAAAGAAAGCTATTTGAACCAAGAAAAAATAATTGATGTCATTTTAAAATCTGGTGCAGACGCAGTTCATCCAGGCTACGGATTTCTTTCTGAAAACTCTGACTTTGCTAAACTATGTGAAGATAACAAAATCAACTTCATTGGACCATCTGCGGCATCAATGGATCTGTGTGGAGATAAAATGCGATGCAAGGCAGCGATGCTCAAAGCCAAAGTACCTACAGTTCCTGGAAGCCCGGATCTTGTAAAAGATGCTCAAGAAGCACTTGACATTGCAAATGACATCGGTTATCCAGTTTTGCTAAAATCAGTTTATGGCGGTGGTGGACGTGGAATTAGATTAGTAAACAATGACAAAGAGTTACGCGAAGCCTATGATACTGTAACTGGTGAATCAATTGCCGCATTTGGCAAGTCTGCGATTCTTGTTGAAAAATTCCTTGAAAAAATCCGTCACATAGAATATCAACTAGCACGTGACAAGCATGGAAACACCGTACACATATTTGAAAGAGAATGCTCTATTCAAAGACGTAATCAGAAACTCATTGAACAGACTCCGTCACCAGTAGTTGATCAGAAAACCAGAGACAAGATTGGTGAACTGGTTGTTAGTGCAGCTAAAGCAGTTGACTATACCAATCTGGGTACTGCGGAATTTCTCAGAGCAGACAATGGTGACTTTTACTTTATAGAGATTAACGCTAGGCTGCAAGTAGAACATCCAATCACGGAACTTGTTTCTGGATTAGATTTGGTAAAACTACAAATTGATATTGCAAATGGTGAGCCGATTCCATTCCAGCAAAAGGATCTACGCATGAATGGTTATGCAATTGAATGCAGAATAAATGCAGAGGACACATTTTTGGACTTTGCACCATCCACTGGACCAGTTCCAGACGTCACCATTCCATCTGGACCTGGAGTTAGATGTGATACATACCTGTATCCTGGCTGTACTGTTTCTCCATTTTATGACTCCTTGATGGCAAAGCTGGTCACATGGGGGCAAACCTTTGAAGAATCAAGACTACGAATGCTTAATGCACTGAATGATTTCTATATTCAGGGAGTAGAAACATCAATTCCTCTTTACAAAACAATTCTAAAGACAGAGGAATACCAAAAGGGAAATCTTTCGACAGACTTTTTGAAAAGATATGAGATTATTGATAAGCTAACCAAAGACATCAAGGCAGACCAAGTCCAAAAACAAGATGCGGCAATTGCTGGTGCTATAATGTATACCGAATACTTTAGAAGTAAAGCCAAATCCACAACCGGACCAAGCCATCGCTGGAAGAGTCACATGGATAGAAGATAACATGGAATACAAAATCTCAGACATCGAGTCTGCATTCAACGGACAAATAATACAAAAAACTGGAGATTCTGATTACCTCATCAAGATCAATGATGCTCAACACACACTAAAAATCCTGAACATAAACACACGCGGCATTGAATTTATTTTAGATCAACAATTTCACACAGTCAAATACCTTGATGCCGGAACTGCCCAAATGAAATTGGTAGTTGACGGAACACCGTTTACTGTTAACATGCATCATACCTTAAACGAAATTGTTTACAAAAACACTGGTGGAGGTGACTCTGGTGACGCACAAACTGCACTTCATAGCCAAATTCCAGGCAAAGTTGTATCAATTAATGTGAGTGAGGGCGACAGCGTCAAAAAAGGCGATGTTGTATGCGTTTTAGAATCAATGAAAATGCAAGTGTCGATCAAGTCTCACAAAGACGGCGTCGTCAAGAAAATCAAGGTCAAGACAACAGGTTCAGTTGCAAAAAATGATGTTTTGGCAGAAATAGAATAAAAGAAAAATCTATTTTCCTTTCTTTAGGAAATCAATTATCTCTTGATAGTTTGGCTCTACTAGGGGACTCTCAGATACCCACTTGTATGTGACTGAACCGTTTTCATCCACAACGAAGATTGAGCGCTTTGCTGCATCATATCCTTTGACATGCAGTAAATCTGGCATCAAAATATCGTAATCTCGAATTGTCTTTGATTTATAGTCGCCAAGCACTGGGTAGTTGAAATGGAATTTTTCTGCAAATGCTTTGTTTGCAAATGGACCGTCATTTGATATTCCAATTACCTGTGCTCCAAGTGCAGAGATCTCATCCCATCTGTCTCGAAATGTACACATCTCTGTTGTACAAACAGGAGAACTCGCGGCAACAAAAAATGACAAGATTACTTTTTTACCCTTAAACTCGGAGAGCTTTCTCATTTTTAGATCTGTGTCTACTAGTTCAAACTCTGGAGCTTTGTCTCCAACATTTACCATACATCAAAATTTGAATAGTGGTATATCAATGATGTCGAAATAAATTTGTGATCGCAAATTTTTGTTTAATTTTTTGCATAGCTTTTTATATAAACAAACGGGTGTCAAGCTGATTTGGTTGGGGAATATGCGGCTAGCTATAGTCATGTTCTTCTGATGTTTGGCTTTGCCATAATGGCTGTAGGTCCCGCACTTTTAATATCACGCATGATTTCGCCAAGGAAACTTAGTAATCCTGTGAAGTTCCTTCCAATGGAAGCAGGTCAAGTCCCCAAAGGTGAGGGAAGAACTCACTTTATGATGCAGTATTATGCTTACGTTCTAATGTTTGTAGTCTTTGATGTGATGGCAATCTTCTTGTATGCATGGGGAAGCTCACTTTTGAATTTGCCAAAGACTGCAACACTGCCAATAATTGCATTCTTGGGAATAATGTTTGCAGCAATGGCTTTTGCACTATATCAATCAAAGAGGCGAAACATATGGTAAGTCTTAATATCACTCTGGCAAAAAAAATAGGTAAGGGATTGATTTGTTAAAAGATCTACTAACACCACAAAACGCAAATGTGTTCATAGGTAAATTAGGCGATGTACTAGTAAAAGCAGTTGATCAACCACTAGGATATGCCATAAACTGGAGTAGACTGTGGTCTTTGTGGCCGGTGCATATTGAAACTGCATGCTGTAGTGTGGAATTTGGCGCGGCATCTAGTCCAAGATATGATGTAGAAAGATTTGGAATCATTGAAGCATTTGGGTCATTGAGGCAGTGTGATCTTGTGGTAGTACAGGGTACAATCACAAGAAAGATGGCTCCAAGACTAAGACTAGTTTATGATCAAATGCCTGAACCAAAATACGTCGTTGCCATGGGCGCATGTGCAATTACTGGCGGGCTCTATTTTGATTCGTATAATGTTTTACCTGGGATTGATGGGATACTTCCAGTTGATGTGTATGTACCAGGCTGTCCGCCTAGACCTGAGACACTCATACAAGGATGCATGTTATTACAAGAAAAAATCAAGAGGCTAAAGGCTAGGTAATAATCAATGAGCACAGAAGAAACAAAACCAGTAGCAAAACCTGAGCCAGTAAAGGAGCTCCCTAAATTTGAGAAATCTATTGCGGACAAATTAGAACAAAAATTTGGCGCAAAGACTACAATAGAGTTTGTAAAATTAAACCGAATTAGAGTCAAAGTATCAAAAGAAGACGTACTAGATGTGGCAAAATTCCTCAGAGATGAGATGCATTTTGATCATGCTGAATCTGTAACTGGCGTTGATTATCCAGATGCAAAAGAGATCGAAGTTGTATATCATCTGGGCTCTTACACTGATGCCCAACTTGCAAACCAGGTTTTGGCCTTGGCAACTAGGGCGCCAAGAGAAGAAAATCCAAATCCAGGATCTGATAACACCAGATTGCCAAGTCTTAGAGATGTATTTTACAGTGTAGAATTTCACGAAAGAGAATGTTTTGAAATGCTTGGAGTTTACTTTACTGGTCATCCAGACAATCGAAGATTGTTACTTCCAGAAGATTGGGCTGATTTACCACCGATGCGCAAGGACTTTCACATAAAGGGACGATAAAATGAGTACAACTCCACTACCGCCAGGCCTGCAAATGGAAAAAGTTGACGAGCGAATAATGACGCTCAACGTTGGCCCACAACATCCTGGTTCTGGACACATGAGAATTATTGTGCAGATTGATGGTGATTATATTGTCAATGCCGATCCTGATCCTGGCTATGTGCACCGAGGAGAGGAAAAAATGGCGGAATACCGTAACTATATCCAAAATATTCCCCACCTTGAGAGGCCTGTAATTCATGATTCATGTAATGTCTTGTATCCGTATTGCCTTGGAGTTGAAGAATTGCTTGGCATCGAGGTACCAGAGCGCGCAAAATACATTCGAGTGATTGCGTCTGAATTGAATCGATGTGTATACACACAATACTGGCTTGCAATTTACGGAATCTTTTTGGGTCATTCTACAATGTTCATGTGGCCAGCAGGTGATAGAGAACTACTAATCGACATGCTTGAGAAGATGACTGGCGCACGTGTAACACATGCATACTTTGTTCCAGGTGGAATCAGAAATGATGTACCTGCAAACTTTGAGGACATGTTGCTCAAGCGAGTCAACTATTTTGAAAAACGCATCAAAGAATACGCTGCAATATTTTATGATAATCCAATTCTAATCTCAAGAACACGAGATGCTGGAATTCTTTCACGAGAGGATGCAATTAGATTGGGAACCACAGGCTCTACACTAAGAGCAAGTGGAGTTGATTATGATCTACGTGTCAAAGAGCCATATGATGTGTATGAGGAACTAGATGTCAAAGTAAACACACTCAAAGAAGGAGATGCATATGCCCGCTCAAAGATCCCATGGCTTGACATGTTAGAGTCATGCAATATTATTAGACAAGCACTGCAAAAAATGCCAAAGTCTGGCTCTGTTAGAGTAAAACTAAAGCCAAATCCAAAGGGCGGAAATGACGAAGTCTACAAACGCGTTGAATCAGGACGTGGATCACTTGGATGCTATATTGTATCAAAGAGCAAACCTGAACCATACCGTGTCAAGATGAGTGTTGGTTCGTTTAGAAACCTAATTGGATTGCCATATTTGCTCAAAGGAGAAAAACTTGGAAACATGCCAGCAGTGTACTGGAGTCTTAACTATTGGCCAGTGGAGGCTGACAGGTAAAATGTCTACGATTGCTCCAAAGTTCAGACTGAGCTATTTTCTCAAGTCACTTACTGATAATGCATTCTGGGCAGTAACACTGCTCACCTTAGTTGGGCTGCCATTTGTCATGACATTGTTATTTTATTTGGAGCTGCCAGTAATTAATGGCAGACTGTTTGATCCATACCTCGCATTTACCACAATAGCAGACCCATCGAGACAGATTCCACTGATCAAGTCTCTGATGCAAACTGAATTTTTCAAAATCGCAGCATTTCCTGGATTTGGCTTTGCGGCATTGCTTGCAGCAGGAACAATTTTTGTTGAAAGAAAAATGCTTGCAAAACTACAGCTTAGAGTAGGACCGTTTTACTGTGGAAAAATTGAAGGCATTTTACAATTAATGAGTGATGGAATCAAACTGTTATCAAAAGAAATCATCATTCCTGCAAAGGCAGACAAACCAATCTTTTGGGCAGCGCCAGTTTTGTTTGTTGCAACAGCTGCAGCGTTTGTATCATTGATTCCGGCAGCCCGTGGCGGATGGGTGGTTGCAGATGCTGATGTGGGACTGCTCGCAGTGTTTGCCATAATTGGATTCTTCCCAGTAATTACCGTCTTATCTGCATGGTCTGCAAACAGCAAATTCCCATTCATTGGTGGAATCAGAGCACTACACCAAATGGTTTCATTTGAAATTCCATTGATCTTATCAGTTCTTGGTGTTGTCATATTGACTGGTACGCTAAATCTGACTGAAATTGTTGAATCTCAGTATACTTACTGGTGGATTGTCTTTTTGCCAATTGGCGCAATTGTGTTTTTCATTGCAATGCTTGCAGAATTAGAAAGAATTCCGTTTGATTTACCAGAGGCAGAAAGCGAAATTGTGGCTGGATGGTTAACTGAATTTTCTGGAATGATGTATGGACTAGTTCAACTAGGCTCTTATCTCAAATTATACGCATTTGCAGCACTATTTACCGTGTTGTTCCTTGGAGGCTGGAGTGGACCAAACATCTGGCCGCCATTCCCACAAGAAATAATTGAAAAAGGAATTGAGATGGGGCCAATCACAGTACATTTGCCAGGTCTGCCGTTGTTAGATCAACAAATGTTAAATGATGTGTTGTGGTTTGTAGTAAAAGTTGGCGGCGTTATCTTTTTCATTCTGCTACCTAGAGGTGTGTTCCCGAGAATCAGAATTGATTTGTTGTTGCACATTGGTTGGTACAAACTAATCGGTCTTGCATTCGTTAACATCTTTATAGCACTCGCCTTGGTGTACGCTGGGGTATTAGGTCCGGGAGGGATTTTGTAAAATGGGAACAGCAACAGGAATAATCAAGGCATTAAATTCTGGAATAAAACACCTCGCAGTAAAAAGATTCACACTACGATATCCAGAGCAAAAACTAAAACTTGTAGGTGACGGATACCAATACGATCCAAACACAGGAGTTGGAATTGCTGGATACAAAGGACGACACATGTTATTCCATGATCACTGTACAGGATGCCAGCTCTGCGCTATTGCATGTGAAGGCGTAGCAGAAGCAATCGCAATGGTAAAAGTTCCTGAAGAATGGAAACACAACAAAAAGGCGATCATGCCACAAATCGACTATGGAAAATGCGTTTTCTGTGGTTTGTGTGTTGATGCATGTCCATTTTATGCATTATACATGACAAATGATTACGAACTATCATCATTTACAAAAGAAGGTCTGATTTACACACCTGCTCAACTGCAGGTCAAGCCAAACATATCGCAAGACGTTGAGCTGAAGTTTGACAACCCGCGAGGTGCTACACATGGCTGATGCAGTATTTCTAGCGCTGGCAGTAATGACAATTGGCTCTGCAATTGCAGCACTTGAGGTCCGCTCTCTGATTTACGGCTCTATTGCACTAATGGGAACCTTGGGTGGAATTGCTGGATTCTTCTTGCTATTGGACTCACCATTTGTGGCAATGTTTCAGATTGCTGTGTATATTGGTTCTATTGCCGTTTTGATTCTATTCACTGTGATGCTTGTTAGACGACAGTTGATCTTTATCAAAATAGAAGATCCAAGAAGACGATATGCTGGAATCGGATTGATGCTTGTGATGATGATGGCACTTGGTGCCGTAATCCTTGGTTCTGGTATTAAGACTATTCAGACAGATGAACCACCAGTTGACTTTAGAGAAATCGGTGCAGACTTTTTGACATATTATTGGCCTGCGTTAATTTTGATGGGATTCATCTTGGCAGCTTCAGTTATTGGAGCATTGACTTTGGCAAGAAGGGAGGATATAACAAATGACCAATACAATAACTGATTTTCTAATTGTATCAATTGCATTACTTGCAATTGGAATTTACGGAGTATCTGTAAAACGAAACGCGATCAGAATGCTTTTTGCAATAGAGATGATAGTTAATGCAGCAAACCTGAATTTAGTTGCGTTTGGTAGATTCTTACCTACCAGCCATGGACAAACATTTGCACTATTTTCAATAGCCATTGCAGCGGCAGAAGTGGCAGTAGGACTAGCACTGATAATAGTTGCATATAGGATGTACAAGAATGTGGATATTGCAGAATTTAGGAGCTTGAAGGGCTAATGGAATACGCACTACTTCAGGCAGTCTTCCTGCCTTTGTTATTGTCACCCATAGCCTACATTCTTGGAAGAAAGATGGGCCCTACAGTGGCAACTTGGTTTACATTTGGATTATTGCTGTACTGCACATTCCTAGTTATCGATGTTGCACTGTCTGGGAATTACTCTGAGCACTATGTCTGGACAAAACTATTTGGTGAGTTCGGATTCAAATTAGATGGTCTTGCAATTCCGTTTGCAGTAATCATCTACGTATTGAGCACCGTACTTGCTCTGTATTCAAAGCCATACATGATACACAAGTTCCACGAACTATACGAAGAACACGTACACCACTCTGAATCTCATTCTGGACAGACAACTGCACTGGTGGAATCTTCTGAGATGTCAAGTTATGTCAACAAACAGTCTGGACTGTACTTTGCATTGTACTTGGTGTTTGCAATGGGAATGCTTGGCACTGTTCTTGCAACTAATCTGATAGAATTTTATGTCTTCTTTGAGGTAATGCTGATTCCGGGTTTCTTCCTGGTTGCATTCTGGGGTGATGGTCCAAGACGAAGAATCTCATTGATGTTCTTATTCTGGACTCATGTTGGCGCAGTCATACTGCTGTTAGGATTTTTGACAATCGGCCTTGCAGTTGGAAGCTTTGACTTTGCTGCTATTTCAGAAGCAAAAATTCCGCAAGACGTTTTGATGTTAGCAGCAATTGCAATTGTGTTAGGCCTTGCAGTAAAGCTTGCAGCATTCATCTTCCACATATGGTTGCCTTATGTTCACGGTGCGGCACCAACACCAATCAGCGCATTATTGTCTCCTGCAATGATCGGAATTGGCGCTTATGGTCTTTTCAGATTAATCATAGAATTCTTACCAAATACATACGCTGAGATGGCAATCTGGTTGCACATTTGGGGCCTTGCCACCATGATTTATGGTGGTGCGATGGCACTGATGCAAGATGATGTAAAGCGATTACTTGCATATTCCAGTGTGAGCCAGATGGGCTACATTCTGTTTGGAATTGGCTCTTATTCCACGCTTGGACTTGCTGGTGCAGAGTTCATGTATGTAACCCATGGATTGGGCAAAGCACTCCTCTTCATGACTGCTGGAATCTTGATTGTACAATGTGGTACTAGAAGTCTGACAAAGCTTGGCGGATTGGCAGGAAAAATGCCGATCACTGCAGTCTGTGGTGTAATTGGCGCTTTAACTATAGCAGGTGTTCCACCAACAAGCGGATTTATGGGAGAGTGGACATTGTTTGCAGGTGCTCTAGACACTGCAGTAAAAGCTAATGCTGCAACTGGAGATACTTTACGTTATGTTACGTTTGGTTTAGGTCTTGTTGCGACAGTGATCACAATGTCTTACATGCTTTGGATGCTAAAGCGTGTCTTCTTTGGAAAGCTACCAGAACATCTATCTCATGTAAAAGAGGCGAGCTGGTACATGACTGCCCCAATGATGGTGTTGGCCGGATTTACAATTGTTGTAGGATTATACCCTGACTTGTTCTTCAAGGATATTATTCCATACATGAAAGGAGTGCTTGGTGCATAATGGTCGAATCTAACCTGATGGGTCTTGCATTTGACTTTGCTCCAACTAGTGCATGGCTTGTGTGGATCTTACCATTTGTGGCAGCCCTAATTGTACCAGCTGTTGGTAAAGCATCAAAACGAGCCACTGGGTGGGTGGCAGTTGCATTTGCATTAATGAGTGCACTTTCTGCAGCAACTCTACTTCCTGGCGCATTAGAATCGCATGAAGTTCATGACCAAGTTAGCTGGATCAGTACACTTGGAATCAAGGCTGGCGTACTAGCTGACCCACTAGCGGTAATAATGGCAAATGTGGTTGGCTGGATCTCATTTTTGATCATGGTGTACAGCACCGGCTACATGAAGGGTGACAAGGACATTGTAAGATTCTGGTTCTGGATGATGTTCTTTATTGGCTCGATGCAAATCATTGTTCTATCTGATAATCTACTAATGATGTTCTTTGGATGGGAAGGTGTAGGACTTGCATCCTATGCACTGATCTCATTCTGGTATAGGGACAAAAGCAAAGACCATGTCGGAACTCAGGGACGAACTGTACTTGGTTTGCAGGAATATTATGCACCAACACATGCAGGTATGAAGGCATTCATCATGACAAAAGTCGGTGATATAATGATGCTTGCAGGCATGTTCTTGATTTTCGCATTTGCCGGAACTTTTGGATTCCGCGAACTAATGCATGACACTGCTTGGGCTACTTCAATGCAAGCTCAGGGCTTGTTGGTTCCAGCAGCTGTTTTACTATTTGGCGGTGCAATCGGCAAATCCGCACAATTTCCACTAAACGAATGGCTACTTGAGGCAATGACTGGACCTACTGCAGTCTCTGCACTGATTCACGCAGCAACAATGGTAAAGGCAGGTGTATTCTTGGTTGCAAGGATAGGGCCATTGTTCTTTGCATTAGCTGCTGCTGGATTTGCTATGGATCAGTTCTTTGAGATAATTGCATGGGTTGGTGGTATTACTGCACTACTGTTAGCAACACAGGGAATGGTGAACTCTGAAATCAAAAAAGTTCTGGCATATTCAACTGGCTCTCAAATTGGTTACATGATGATGGCAATGGGAATTGCTGGACTGTCTCATCAATACGTTGATGGCTATACTGCAGGATTCTTCCATTTGATTTCTCATGCAATGTTCAAGGCATCGTTATTCATGGCTGCGGGATCTCTCTTACATGTAGTGGGCTCTAGGTTCATGACTGATATGGGCGGACTACGCAAGCACATGAAAAAGACATATGCATTCATGTGGGCTGCAGGCCTCGGCCTGATGGGCGCACCATTTATCACAACTGGATTTTGGAGCAAGGATGCAATCTTTGGAGCTGTCTATGAATCTGGCAACACTTGGGCAATGCCTTTGTTTGCAATTGCAGTAGTTACTGCCGTGATTACTACTTTCTATACTACACGAATGATTGGAATGGTCTTCTTTGGAGACAAATCCAAACACATTGAGCACATGGAAAAAGAAGGACACCACATTCACGAGGCAAGCATGTCAATGTGGATTCCATATGGAATTTTGGCAGTATTGACAATTGGAATTGGTATTGTTGGTCTTACTGCAGAACATGGAATACATGAATTATTCACAGAATATCTTAGTCATACTTTCCACATTGAGGCAGAACATGGAGTATCCGAAGACAATGGTCTACCATCGTTCTTGGCAGGAATTAATCCCGTCGCACTGATGGCGTCATTGGCAGCATTTGCAATTGGAATCACTCTTGGTTATGTGTTCTATATTGGTAGATTTGTAGACCCAGTCAAGTTTGTAAATTCAAACATTTTCTTTTATGCATTACACAAGGTCATGTTAAACCGATGGTATCTCAATGCGATGGTATACTGGTGCTTTGTTGTAGCACCACTATGGCTTGCAAGAGGAATTTGGAGATACTTTGAGAGATATGCAATTGATCTTGGTATGAATGTTGGACTGGAAAAATCAGTCGGCTGGGGTGCCAAAGTAATCCAGAGAACTCAGACAGGAGTTGCACAATCATATCTTTACGTATTTGGAGCAGGAATACTATTCATAGTATTATTCCTGTTCATATAGGAGAAATATCATGATAGAGATTACTTCGACTCCAATAATTTTGATTGCGATTCTTGGCTCGATAGGAATGTTGTTACCAGTAATTAGTATAGTAAGAAAAGAAAAAGGCTCCAACTCGTTTTATGCAGCAATTGCATTTGGTGCATTAATTGCATCAATTGGTTATGTTGGCTATGAGATATTTACAAACCAACTTCCACCAGCAGCGATATTCTCAGGAGACGTTCTCGCAAATGATTCCTTTAGCGGATTATTTGCAATTGCAATGCTGATTGTGGCAATTCTCACAACTGCTGGCTCATTTAATTTCATGCGTAATCAGGCACACTCTCCAGTGTACTATTCTCTGATTTTACTATCTACAATAGGAATGGTTCTTGTTGCATACTCGACAGATCTTGTGATGCTCTTTGTTGCATGGGAACTCATGTCAATTCCAACATATGTCTTGGCTGGATTCATGAAAAAGAACCCAAGCTCAAATGAAGCGGCACTCAAGTACTTTTTGTTTGGAGCAGTATCGTCTGCAATCATAATTTACGGAATTTCCATCGTATATGGCCTCACTGGTTCTACAAACATTGGAGAGGTGATGACTGGGCTTGCACATATAGATCCATCAATGATGCCGCTTGCACTATTGGCAGTTGGCATGTTCATTGCAGGATTTGGATTCAAGATGGGCCTAGTGCCATTCCACATGTGGTTGCCAGACACCTACGAGGGTGCGCCTCCAACAATTACTGCTTTATTGGCAGCTGGAACCAAAAAGGCCGGATTTGCAGCAGCCCTCAGAGTCATAATAATGGGGACAATTGCACTAAATGTAGACTGGACATTTGCACTGGGAGTAATTGCAGTAATGACCATGACTGTAGGAAACATTGCAGCCATAATGCAAAAGAACATTTCAAGAATGCTTGCTTATTCTAGTATTGGACATGCAGGATACATCCTAATTGGCTTGGCAGTTGCTCCGTTTACTGCACTAGGCATTCAAGGCTCACTATTTCATGTTTTGAATCATTCTGTCATGAAGGGCGCTGCATTCATTGCAATTGCAGGAATTGTAACAACAATAGGTGTTACCAACATAGACAAGCTCAAAGGGCTTGGCAGAAAGATGCCAATTACATCGTTAGGCCTTGTAATATCACTACTTGCACTGGCAGGTGTCCCACCAACTGCTGGATTTTGGAGTAAACTCTTACTGTTTGGCTCTGCATTGGAGCCAGGACTTCCAGCATGGGCAGGATGGCTTGCAATAGCCGGCGTTCTCAACTCTGCATTATCTGTAGCATACTATGGTTGGCTAATTAGAAAAATGTACTTTGAAGGGGAAACAGAAAAGAGAATCAAAGAACCAAAAGCAATCATTGGTGTGATGATATTTTCGATAATCTTCCTAGTTGGAATTGGTGTCTATCCAGACCCCGTCATAGAATTTGCAAAGAACGCAGTGCCAGTACTTGGAACTACGTTTACACCTTCAACGTAGTCAGTCTTAGCAAATACTCCAAGTGTGATTTTGCATCATTGTCTGATATGATTCTAAGACTAGATGCTGCTTTACCTGCATAATCCTTGAGCATCTTTTCCATGTGATTAAAGATGTCACGTGGATCCAAGCTTCGCTTTACTAGCAAATTGAAGAGCTTGTCTTCGTTTTTCCAATCAATCAAGTCGTCTCTAATCTGATATGCGATTCCGATGTTTCTACCATATTCTGATAGTGCAACAATTTGGTCTTCTGTTCCGTTTGCAATGATTGCACCAAGTCTTGCAGAGACCTCAAATGCGGTGGCAGTTTTGTATTCTATTACCTTTAGATAATCGTCAAATGTGAGATCCTGACTTGTTTCCAGCCTTGTTTCTAGTACCTCGCCCTCACTCATCAACATTGCAGTATTTGCCAAATCCCGTGTGATTCTTGGATTGTCCAGTCTTGACGAAATATTTAGAATCAGTCCTAAAACGAAATCGCCAGTAAGTATGCTAGTGTTGTATCCGTATTTGATATGAAATGGGTCCTTATGGCGTCTTGAAGTCTCATTGTCTATGATGTCATCATGAATTACTGATTCTGTGTGCAAAAACTCTACGGCGCAGCCTGCAGTATATGCGCGTTCATCAACTTTTCCAATTGACTCTGCTGCCAAGAGCAAGATTAGTGGTCTGATTCTTTTTCCGCCCTCTATTGCATACATTAGTGGTTGCATGAATTCTGATTTGGAGTATAATGATAGCTCAGATTCTAAAGCACTGTCTATTTTTTGGATATACTCTTTGTATGTATCAAGTAAAGGATTGATTTTCAGATTTTTTCGATCCAAAAAACTACACTGGCGATCCTCTTTCTTTACAGTATTAATAGTTGTAGGTGCTCCCGCCGGGATTTGGACCCGGGATCTCCGCCTTGAAAGGGCGACATGCTTGACCGGACTACACCACAGGAGCCCGTTTGCATCGCCGTATCTAGAACTTAAAATCTTTTGGACATGAAAGATTTTTTTATTGGCACAAAGTGATAATTGATATGAATTCTCTTGCAAAAAAAATTGATCAGCTAATAGAACAAAAAAGCTTGCTAAAGCATCCATTTTACCAAATGTGGAGTGACGGTAAATTATCTACAGAAATGCTTGCTGGCTATTCTAAAGAATATTTCCAAATGGTAAAGGCGGTTCCATCATTTGTTGGAGAAATTGCAAAATTTGTACCGCAAAACATGATTGATGAAATCAAAGCAAATCAACAAGAAGAGGCAGAACACATCGAACCATGGGCTCACTTTGCGGTGTCTTTGGGTGTTGAGAATCTTGGCACTTATTCTGGTTTGGAAAAAACAAATCATGCAGTATCTGAATTATCTGGTTTGATGACCTCACTTGAAGCAGGCGCTGCGGCAATGTATGCATTTGAAAAAGAGATTCCAAAAATCAGTCACACAAAACTAGATGGCCTGGAAAAATTCTATAATATCACATCTAGTGATGCAACAGAATACTTTAGGTTACACATGGAAGCGGACATTAGACATGCAGCTACATGGGAGAAAATCTTAGATGCAGTTCCTGAAGAAAAACACGATGTCCTTTTAGCAGTTGCAGAAAAATCACTGGATGCACAAAATCATCTTTTGGATAGCTGCTACGAAAGCTATTGCACAGCTCTATAACTTTTATACACAAAAGAAATCTGTTTTTTGAGGGCCCATAACTCAGCTTGGTAGAGTAACCGGCTCATAACCGGTGAGCCAAGGGATCGAAGCCCTTTGGGCCCATAAAATTTTCTTTTGCAATCAAAAATTCACTGATTTTTTGTTTGAATTGAAAAGTCTAGAATCATGATAATCAATAAAAGAAGTCACATCAAAGAATTGTTGGCCGCAATGAAGAATCAGAGTTATATCTGAATCGTGATGTGAAGGCATTTGACTGAGCTGCCAACTTTTTGTTTTATCATTTCAGTATAAATACAAGCGATATATAAGAAGCAAAAAGATGCCGCAAACAAAACCAATTGTTAGTATTGAAAATGTTGTCGCATCTGCAACAATTGAGCAAAAAGTAGATCTAAATGAAATTACAAAAAAATTTCCAGACACTGAATGGAATCCTGATCAATTTCCAGGATTAGTATTTAGAATTAAGACTCCCAAGACTGCAACCCTGATCTTCTCATCTGGTAAGATGGTTTGTACTGGTGGCAAGTCAGAAGAAATGGCAGTCAAGGCGGTTCGTACTGTAGTGCAACAACTAAGAAAAGGTGGCATTAAAATAAAAAACGAGGCAATTGTAACAGTACAAAACATAGTGGCCTCTGGAAATCTATGTGGAAAAATTCACCTAGAGCAAGCAGCACGAACTTTGCCGCGTAGCATGTATGAGCCAGAGCAGTTTCCAGGATTGATTCACAGGATGCTTGACCCAAAAACAGTCATTTTGTTATTTGCATCAGGAAAACTCGTCTGTACTGGCGCAAAAAAGGAAAGCGATGTGTACCGATCTGTGCATAATTTACACAACATTCTAGAAGAAAAAGATCTTATGATTTATGATAGCTAGATTCCAGAGACTTGTTTTTTGACCTTATCTAGAACAGAATCATCAACTAACTTTTCTTGGTGCAATATTTTTGTGATCTCTAAAATATTTAAAATCTGATGCAACTTCACACCTTCTCTTTCTAGTGCAACATCTGCACCTTCTAGCCTATTCACAATAACATAAGCATCCGTAACCTGAGCACCTGCCTTTTTTAGCTCCTTTATACCGTTTATGACAGATCCGCCGGTGGTTGCAACATCATCAACTAACAGTATTTTCATGCCTTGCTTTACAATACCCTCTACTAGATTACCGGTCCCGTACTGCTTTGCCTGAGATCTGACGTAAACTAGGGGTT
This sequence comes from uncultured Candidatus Nitrosotenuis sp., assembly GCA_964616415.1. GTDB lineage: Archaea > Thermoproteota > Nitrososphaeria > Nitrososphaerales > Nitrosopumilaceae > Nitrosotenuis. Next base: position 80,733 of record CAZTUP010000005.1, read on the forward strand.
TTACAAGTTCATATGCCAAAGATGACGCAATAACTAGGCCTCCTGTTGGAACAGAGGCTACAGAATCTATACTATCAAAGCCGATTTGTTCTGAGATCAGATTTTGAAGATGCTTTATCATGCGTCTGAATTGATGTGGATAGCTTGGAACTAGTCGTAAATCTACATAATATGTGCTCTTTTTTCCACTTGCCAAGGTAAAATCATCGAACTTGATTATTCCATTTTGATGCAAAAACGTTGCAAACTCTTTTACAAACTCCATACCAAAATTTACTAAACTGGATTTATTTTGCTTTGTTTTGTGGGGTACATGTGCCTGAAATCTGGTTAAACTATGGGGCGACGGATGTGGTTCTTGATATAAAAGCAGAAAATCTGGACCAAAAAATCGAATTGGACGCGCCAGTCCTTGATGCATCTCAAATCTCTGAGCGACTGGATGCAATAGATCTGAGCAAACCTCTCACTCTTGTAGTTCTAAATCATACGCCGGCAATACAAAAAACACTTTCAACAATTTTTGAAAAATGCACGCAAAAATCTATCCCACGGCCAAAGGTTTTTGCAGACAAGCAGATAATGAATCTGGTAAGGGCGAACCTTCCGCCAGAAAGTCAAGTTCTTGCCTTTGATGGAATTGAAAGCGTTGATTCTAGTTTGATGTTCGTTGGAGAAATGGAGTTTGATGGATTGTTTGGGTTTGACACCGTAGCAACGAAACTTTTGCGCAGATTTGGCAAGGACCAAATGCTTTCAGCATATGAGAAAAGACAGGGAAATCTACCAAATCCTGGCAAAGAAATAGAAAGCATTCAGGTTGCAAAAAGCTTTGCAAACACATTTGAGATATCTGCAATTGAGCTTGTCGCAAACCAAAAAGGAATTGCTGATCTTTCAATTGGACATCCATCAAACACAATGTCCATCTGCAAAACTATGAGTACATTTACAAAATCAATCGAAAAACACAGAACTCTGTTAATCAGTACTGGGAAAGATGCAAGCAATGACACACTTGGAAGATCACTGAACTCCCTTTGGAACTCTTACACTGCAATACGTGATGATGGAATGGCAGTTTTGCTTGGAGAGTGCAGAGCAGGAATTGGCTCTGAGGCAATACGACAATACATTGAGGGGAGGATGAGCGTTGAGCGACTTCAAAAGCCGGCAAAATATGTAGATGGAATGGAAGATCTGTTGTATTTATCGGAAATTCAAAAGAAATTGCAAATTGGTCTAGTCTCAGTATTGCCTGAATTTTATATCAAAAAACTAAACATGATACCGTTTGATGGTGTAAAAGAAACACTAGAGTATATCTTAAAGCATCAAGGTGCAAGACAAAAGATCTCTATCGTATTGGATGGAGCAAGAATCTTACTTGGGCCAAACTGAGAATGGTAAGGGTGCACACAAAACAGCTAATACTACAACCAGAATGTAGAGCATCTTTCGATTCTTTGATAATGGCGAGACATCATCAAGTGGTCTCACACTCATGTTTCTCATACTGAATATCAAAATGAAGATTGCCATCATCTCATATCGTAGCAAAAACAAAACTGCAACACTTGCATATGTGGCAATTCGATGAATCTTTTGACCAAAAATTGCACGCGCCATATGCCCCCCATCAAGCTGCCATGCTGGAAGCAAATTCAAAAATGTGATCAAAAATCCTAACCATGCTGCAAACAAAACAGGCGACATCAACACCTCGACATCTGGTCCAGCTTTGTCAAATACAGCCAAAGCTAGCGTCATGAATATACTATCGTTTAATTTTTGCAATTCTCCGTCTGGTAGATTGTTTGCAACGACCTGATCCAAAATTGGTGATGTATATGCACCATAAAATGAAACCAGAATTGCAATTACAAGGCCTGCTAATGGCCCTGCTATTGCAATATCAAATACAATATCTCGGTTTATCAACAATCCACGTGATTGGATCATTGCGCCAAACGTAGGAAGTCCAATTACTGGCACTCCTGGAATAAAGTATGGCCAAGAGGTACGAATCTTGTGTATTTTGGCTGCAATTAGGTGTCCACCTTCATGCACACCCAAGATTCCAACCAATGAAATTGTATACAAAATTGCAAAATCAAAAGGATCACCAATGTGGATCAAACTATTTACTCCAAGCGTTCGGTAATACCCGTCAACCATCACAAATGACACCACCACTGCAAACAGAATTCTCTGAATCCATGCTCGAGAGAGTAATTTCTTCTTTTTTGATTCTGGAGGAAGTCTGTTTACCTGAATTGTTATTCTGTCACTTGATTTTTGAACAAAGCAGATTATTCCAATTGATTCTAGCCTTTGTGCTAGTGTGACAAATCTTTCCTTAAAATCTACATCTGATATCTCAAATTCCATTTTTTCAAGTGTAGTTGTTATTGCCTGAACTTGAAACGCCGATGACACAATAGAGATTACCTGCTCTTGCGTGGGCTCATTCATCACACATCAAAACCCAAAGTAAGGATTAATTGATTTGTATGATTTTCTACTTTAATGTTAAATATCGACTCTATGAGGATATTATTACAATGCAGATAATCAACAATCAGACAGGCGATTACATCATACGAAGATGCGAGCCAGGTGATCTCATACCTGTGATGGAGATAAATCTAAAAACTCTGCCTGAGCATTATTCTGATTATTTCTATGAATCTCTGCTTGCAGAATTACCTGAAGCATTTTTGGTTGCAGAACATCAGGGAAAACTGGTCGGATACATCATGTGCAAAACAGAATATGGATTTTCAAATTTTAAAAAACTTGGATTTGTCAAAAAAGGACATGTTGTTTCTGTTGCAGTCCTAGAAGAATACCGAAAACAAGGCCTTGGCAAAGCAATAATTGATGAATGCATTCAGGGAATCAAATCAAAGCGTTGTGACGAATTGTATCTAGAAGTGAGGTGTAGTAATACTGACGCAGTTAGACTGTATGAAAAGTTGGGATTTTTCATAAAACAAAGACTCAAGGCATACTACCGGGATGGAGAGGATGCCTTTTTGATGGCAATTGAATTTACATACTAGATTCATATACTTTGGATAAAGTGTTTAGCTAAATGACAAAACGCAAAATGATGGGAATTTTCATTTTTTGTTCATGTATTGTGGGATTTTTTGTATATGCGTACTTGTTGATGTTATCTGAATGGAGTCCAATAGTATTACAGCTGTCTGTGTTGATGATTGCAGGTGGTATTTTGGGAGTTATTTCTTGGATTGGATACATGATGGCAACAACAAAATCTTCTCCATCATCAATCTTATCTGATGACAAGTAATTATTTTGTGATTTTAGCATCCACTACTGTTTGGTAGTATCGCGGGCCCACTGCACGAACCATTCTGCCACCTAGAATCTCAGACTTGACTGGGCTGACCTCTAGGTAGTGTTGTTTTGATAATTCCACTGCATTTTGACGTTTGTCTGCATGTTGATGAGAGTAATAATGAATCACGCCACCTGACTTTGTTGCAAGTATTGCAGAATTCAAAAATTCATCAGATCTTTCAGGTAATAACATCAGTGTTCTATCTCCAATGTTTTGAAGCTGCTCTTTTACAACTTGGGCCGCATCGCCATTAATTGAGATGATTTTTCCCTTCATCTTTTTGTTTAGCTTGATGTTTTGCTCACATAGATTGGCAGCGTATGGGTTCAAGTCGATATTGTAAACAGTACAATTCTTCATTTTTGCAGCTACTATGGAGAACATGCCAACTCCTCCAAACATGTTGATGAGTACTTCTCCATCCTGGACCAAATCTGCTATTCTTTTTCGCTCAGTTGAAAGCCTTGGAGAAAAAAACGCCTTCTCCACGTCTACTTTGAATCTGCAACCATATTCACGATATTCAGTTTCTGTATTGTCTTCACCTGCAATTACCTCTAGTTTTCTTGTCCTGAAATCTCCGGAGACATCAGAGCTTTGATAGAATACCGAGCGTGCTGGATGGACCGATTCCAAAAGCGTCTCACCAATTATCTTCTTCTTTGATAGCAGGGAATCTGGAATTCTAACTACTATAATATCACCAATTTGGTCAAATGCAGAATATAGATTATTGGCCTCTTGCTCTGTTAGCACTCCCTCCAGTGCCTTTTTTAGCATTCGTGTCAATTCTTGTAGTAAAAGTTTCCAGAATCTTTTTGTTGTTTATCCAATCTGCTACCAGCTTTATTGACCCGTGGTCTTAGGGTGTGCTCGTCTCGCCTAAATGTAATGTCCAACGAGTTCAGGAATCTATTCATTGCAGCTGATTTTGTCATTGTGGATGTACCGTGACCTTCCTTTCCAGACTCTCCTTCAAAAATTACCATTGTGTCTGAGATTAAATCCATTAGCTGAATATCGTGGTCGATAACTATTGCCGACTTTGCATATGATCTGACAAATCTTTGAATGAATTTTGCAATTGCAATGCGATCCTCAACATCCAAAAATGCAGATGGTTCATCTAATGCATAGACATCTGCTTTTTTAAGAAGACACGTAGCTACTGCTACTTTTTGCAGCTCACCACCAGACAAATTCTTGATTGATTTATTGTATAGTTTTTTGATTTTGAGTGGGTCTACTATTTGCTCTTCCTCAATACTTCCAAAAATTGGACCTTCGTTTGCTTTGTCCAAGACTGCAATTACCTCTACGTCATAGTCGTTTGGGATGTATTGTGGTTTGTACGATATTGTGACTGCTTTGTCTATTGTGCCCTCGTCTGGTTTTTCAACACCTGCAATCATTTTCATCATTGTTGTCTTGCCAAGTGCATTTGCGCCCATTATTCCCATGACCTCTCCTCTTCTTACTTGGCCTGGCTCAACTGATACTGAAAATGCGGGATATTTTCTTTTCAGTGCTGGGTAATTGATCAGAACTTCGCCTTTCTCAAAATCATCCTGCGATGAGGAAACATCAAAACTAAATTTTTTGTCTCGGAATCGTACGTTTTCATTCGGTAAATATCCGTCCAAAAATACGTTGATTCCTACCTTGGTTGACAAAATTCCAGACACAATACCGTAGGCAGCTGGCTCTCCGTACAAAATCTCGATATAATCAGACAAAAAGTCAAGCAGCGTCAAATCATGTTCTACTACCATTACTGATTTGCCAATGTTTGCCAAACCATGAATTACTCTTGCAACCCCTCTTCTTTGGAATACGTCATTGTATGATGATGGTTCATCAAAAAAGTAAAAATCTGCGTCCCTTGATGCTGCAGCCGCTACTGATATTCTTTGCAGCTCACCACCTGATAGTTCTTTTACATGGTGCTCAATAGAGTTCTTTAGATCCAATTGTTTTATCAGATCAGTGGCAACACTTCTTTGATCATACTTATCCAATAATTCCTTACCAGTTCCATCAAAGACCTGAGATATGTTGTAGACTTGCTGTGGTTTTATTGCGGCCTTTATTGTTTGATTTTTGATTTTTTCAAAATGATCTTTTAGCTCAGTTCCAGCAAATCTCTTTAGGATTTGATCCCATTCTGGAGGATTCTCATAATTGCCAAGATTTGGTTTCAGATTTCCTGATAAAATACTGACAACCGTACTTTTTCCCATTCCATTTCTGCCAAGAAGCCCAACCACTTCGCCCTTTTTTGGAGTTGGAAGGCGATACAATCTGAATGAGTTTTTGCCATACTGATGAATCTTGTCAGTTCCAAGCTCAGTTGCTAGATTTACTATGGTGATTGCCTCAAACGGGCACACCTTGACACAAATTCCACACCCATTACAGATGTCTTCATCGATTTGCGCTTTTTTTATCTCCTCATTCATTACTATACAATCTGCGCCGGACTTGTTTACTGGACAATATTTGATGCACTCAAGGCCGCATTTTTTTGGCTGGCACAACTCTTTGTCCAAAACCGCCACTCGATGGGTCACAACCGTATCTTTGGGCCGGTCAATTTATACCTCATTCGGAGCATGGTCGTAATCTTAATACAGAACAATTGTTGGATGACTATCAAGCCGGCCATAGTGTTAGGGCGCGACCCAGTCTCTTTCCGAACCTGGAAGTCAAACCTAATGTCGCCACTGTGTTACTAAGGTGCGAGAGCCCTTGGGAAGTAGTGGTGCTGGCATCTTTTAATCAAATTATTATACGAGAATTATTGTGATATTTCATGCCGATTTGTTCAGTCTGTGGAGAACAGCTTGAAAATGACATCCGTTTCATGAACCATATGATGGAAAAACACGGATTTCGAAATTCTAACGTTGGAACTCCAGATAGAAACTCTAGGGGCTACTAAGATAATCCAAAATTAGTCTGACGCCGAACCCTGTTGCTCCTTTTGGATTGTATGATTTTTCTTTAGATCCTCCCTGTACCCATGCAGTTCCTGCAATATCAAAATGAGCCCATGGTGTATTGCCAACTGCATTTGCCAAAAATGCTGCAGCTGTAATTGTTCCAGCTACTCTACCTGGACCGGTGTTTCTAATATCGGCATAATCTGATTTTATCATGTCCATGTAATCCTCGTTAATTGGTAGCTGCCATACTTGCTCGCCTGTGTTTTGAGATGATCTGCTTAGCTTGTCTGCAATTTTTTTGTTATTGCTTATGAGTCCTGCAACATTTGCACCAAGGGCCACAATACATGCACCAGTTAGCGTTGCAAAATCAATGATCTCCTTTGGTTTGTATGTCTTGATTCCATATGATAATGCATCAAAGAGAATCAGGCGTCCCTCTGCATCGGTGTTGAGAATTTCCGCTGTCTTGCCGTCATATAGCTTGATGATGTCTCCAGGTCGATATGATTCACCACCAGGCATGTTCTCAACTGACGGTATGATCCCAACTAGGTTGACTGGCAGCTTTAACTCAGAGACTGCCTTCATTATTCCCAAAACCGTACAACCGCCACACTTGTCAAACTTCATCTCATCCATTTTGTCTGCTGGTTTTATCGAAATTCCACCAGTGTCAAAAGTGACTGCTTTTCCTACCAATACTATTGGTTTTTCATTTTTTTTGCCGTTGTATTCTAGTATGATTAACTTTGGCTCATTCTTGCTTCCCTGGCCTACTGCTGTTATGCCCCCAAATCCTTTCTGTTTTAGCTCTGACTTTGATAGTATTGTGCACTTTATCTTGTTCTTTGATGAGAGTGATTTTGCAAAGCCTGACAATTGTGCTGGATTACATTCATTTGGTGGCAAGTTTGCAATCTCCCTTGCATACAAAACTCCATCAGATGCAATATTTGCCTTTGATACTATCTGTGGTACTTTTTGATCAGAAGATAACAATGTGAGATTTGGAATCTTTAATTTTTTGTCTTTTTTATATTTGTCAAATGAATATAATGCAAGTCTTGCACCCTCTACAACCGCACTGGTTGTGGTTTTGAGATTAACTGGCAGGTTGTTTGGGATGACTATTACATATTCATCAAGGCCTATCTCACTTGCTTTTTTGGCTATCTTGCCTGATGTAACTCTTAACGATTCATGTGTTATTTTGTGGTGCGGCCCAAGACCTGCAACCAAAACTCTTTTTGCGGGAGTTAATCCATGAGTGTGAACAATTGAAATTGCGCCAAGTTTTGCCTTGGTTTCTTTAACTGCTTCTTTGACTGCATCTGTTAATTTTTGATTGATCTTTGGAAACCCAAGCGGTAATTCCGATTTTTCCACAACAAAAAAACAAAGAGATCCTGTTTTTTTCTTGGCAGGATCCAAGTTTTCTGCTTTCACAAACACAGTTTTGGCTCGTCTTTTTTGTCTCTATTAAGATTTGGGCTTATTGATAAATACAGGATATTCCAACACAAAAACATGTCAAGCACAAAATGCATATCCTGTGGGAAAAGCTTCTTTTCACCTTTAGGCCATAACAAATGCAATATCTGTTCCAAAAAGGACGGAGATTCTGGCATGGGTAACATGGAACACGGTTCCTGTGGCTGCGGTGGACATCACCACTAATTCATTTTCTTTTAATTAATTTCTAAAATACTTGTTCTGAGTATGTTGTTGGTTCTTTTCTGATACAAAGCCCTAACTTTACGAAAATATATTGCGGAAATACCTGATCACTTTGTTTTGTCTTCTACGAGCTTGAACTTGGATAGTTGTTTGTATAACATGAATACTATTGCCGCAATTATCAAAAAGTCGATAATATTTGCAATCAGATCACCATATCTAAAATCACTTGTGACACCGGTAAACTGATTCGTTACTGAATATTGTAAAGTCTTTAGATCACCTGAAGGAAGAGCTAGACCGACAATTGGATTGACAATATCGTTGACAAGCGCTGTTACTAGTTTTGATGCTGCTGCACCAATTACAAATGCAATTGCGAGGCCTATAATTCCAAATGTCTTGAGAAAATGCGCAAATTCTGCAATGAATCCTTTCTTTTCCTCTGGTTTGTCTGACACAACAATCTAAGCTTTGGGGCCGTATATGCAAAACGATGTTTGATTGGATTAGATCTTTTGGTGAAATTATATGGCTTTCACATACTGATTGCTATTTTTTTGCTGTTTGTGATAAGGCTGGCAGATCTGACAAACACTGCCTTTACATTCCTGCATTCCGTATTGCATGTCTTAACATGCTCAAATCCTTTGTTTCCAGAACCATTTGACTGTATTATCGCACAGATCAATGGAACTAGGGCAGCTCGTCCGCCAAACGCTGTCTTGCCGTCTATAAACCAAAACATCTCTAGTGCACTGGAGTCAAGAATTTGCTTGCGCAGCTTTTCTCCAAGCTCGGTATAATGTCCTACAAACAACATCTTTCCCCTTGCTAGGAAATTGATGGCTTTTGCAAACTTGGTGCAAAGATAACACTGATTGTCATACAAGACAAGTGGAACCATTCCGTCAAGATTCATGACATCAGTATGGCAGATCGAGATTAAAGGATTGAGGGAAAATAGCTTTTTATTGAATTTGCAAGCAGCCTCAAAACATGACTGTGGCTGCACTGCCAATTGTAAACTTTGATTGAAAATGGGCCTCAATTATTATCAAATTAAAAAAAATGTTAGAAGAGCACGCAAGCTTGTAATTCGTGCAACATCCACTGCGGGCTCTGGACACCCAGGAGGATCTTTTTCAATGGCAGAAATCATGGGCTGTATATTCTTCAAATATCTCAAGTATGATCCAAAAAACCCCAACTGGGAAGAACGTGACAAGCTGATTCTATCAAAAGGACATGCATCGCCTGGCCTTTTCTCAAACATGGCACTTGCAGGATACTTTGATCCATCAGAACTTGACACACTAAGAAAATTTGGTAGCAGACTCCAAGGACATCCTGATTTAAAGTGTCCCGGCGTGGAATTTTGCGGCGGTTCACTTGGAATTGGACTGTCGTTTTCAATTGGTAGTGCACTTGCAGCACGAATTGATGGCAAGTCAACTCGCGTCTTTACGGTGATGGGTGATGGAGAAACTGATGAAGGCCAAGTTTGGGAGGCTGCAATGACTGGTGCAAAATACAAAGTTGATAATCTTACCGCCATATTGGATAGAAACTTCATTCAACAGGATTCCTACACAGAAAAAATTATGCCGCTTGATGAGGAACTAGTGGGCGATGATCTATCTGAGATGTGGAAGGACGCAAGTAGGTGGAAAACTGGTGACAAATGGAGATCATTTGGATGGAATGTCATCGACATTGACGGCCACAGAATTGAACAGTTAGACAACGCAATCAAAAAGGCAACACAAACCAAAGGCACTCCATCGATTATCATTGCAAGAACAATCAAGGGTAAAGGAGTTGAACACATGGAGGACAACCCCAAATGGCATGGCCAGGCTCCAAAAAAGGAATTCGTCCCAATAATTGACATGGAAATTGATTCTCAGGCAATGATTGCACCATCAATTATAGCTGGTGATATGACAAATCTTGAAAACGAAGTAAAGAGATGTACAAACGGCAGAGCAGACTATATCCATCTGGATGTCATGGATGGAATGTTTGTTCCAAACAAAACTTTTGATCACAACAAAATTCGTGAGCTCAGACCTCTTACCGTCATCCCATTTGATACTCATCTGATGATAAATGAGCCAGTAAAGTATGTCAAGGACTACGTTGATGCTGGTTCTGACATCATAACAGTTCATGCTGAAGTATGTGATGCAACAAGCTTTGGACAAATCTATGATGTTTTGAAAGCTAACCAAGTGGGAGTTGGACTTGCAATAAATCCAGACACAGAGTTACCAGAGTGGTCAATTCCGTTTATCTCAAAATTAGATCAAATCATTGTAATGTCGGTGATTCCTGGCAAGTCGGGACAAAAATACATCGAGTCAACACATGAAAAAACACGACGACTAATCAAAACTTTAGAGCAGAATAGCTTTGATGGATACATTGAAGCAGATGGCGGAGTTACACTGGACAACATAGGTCTGTGCTTTGCAGATGGCGCACGGGCATTTGTTGGTGGAAGTGCCATTATTGGACAGCAAGATGTTCGTGGAGTAATCAGGGAGTTTAGGAACAAAATTGCTTATGCTAGGCGCAAAGGACTAATCCAAAAGGCACATGAATTGGGTGGAAAGGATCTTGTGGCCAAGTGGATTGATCTTCATACCATAGGTGAGAAGAGAAATCATCTAACTGCAATAGCAAAGGAGCTCGGGTACACATGATTGGAGATATGACTGATATGCGCACTGCATATGGAAATGCACTAGTTGAGCTTGGTGAGCAAAACCAGAATATTGTGGTTTTGGGAGCAGATACCACTGATTCGCTAAAGACTGCTGATTTTGGGAAAAAATTTCCAAACAGATTCTTTAATGTTGGGATAGCAGAAGCGAATTTGGTATCTGTTGCTGCAGGTCTTGCAATTTCCGGCAAAACTGCATTTGCAAGCACATATGCGATATTCCTGCCTGGAAGATGTGTTGACCAAATCCGAAACGCAATTGCATACCCATCACCTGGCGACAAAAAGGGACTAAATGTAAAACTTGTAGTGTCTCATGGGGGAATCTCAGTTGGTGCAGATGGGGGATCACATCAACAAGTGGAAGATATCGCAATAATGCGGGCAATGCCAAACATGACTGTGCTCATACCAGCTGACACTATTGCAGTGTCAAAGCTAACTTGGATAATGTCACAAAGGTATGGACCGCACTACATGAGATTAACTAGATCCGTATCACCTATAGTTCATCAGGATTCGCAGGAATTTGAGATAGGGAAGGGAATAACACTACGGGAGGGAGCTGACTGTACCCTAGCAGCATGTGGTTTGACAGTGAAAATGGCCCTAGATGCAGCAGATTCATTAAAACAAGAAGGAATTTCTTGCAAGGTAATTGACGTGTTCTCAATAAAACCCATTGATACCATACTATTGGAAAAATCTGCAAGAGAAACCGGTTGCATTGTTACCTGTGAAGAACACAACATAATGGCAGGCCTTGGCTCTGCAATATCAGAAGTGGTATCAGAATTGTATCCAGTTCCAATCAAACGCGTTGGTGTAAATGACAAATTTGGAGAATCTGCGCGTGATGCAGAAATTCCATTACTTTTGGAAAAACACGGTATAACATCACTTAATATAGCAAAAGCAGTCAAAGAAATCATAGGTAAGAAAAAATGAAGATCTTCCTTGATACTGCAAACTTACAATCAATAAAATCCTACAATGATATGGGTCTCTTGGATGGCATAACTACCAATCCGTCATTATTAGCAAAAGAAGGTGGAGATCCACAAAAGGCCATGGAAGAGATTACTAAAATAATCAAAGGCGATGTTAGCCTTGAAGTTGTTGCAACTGATTATGCTGGCATGATGGACGAAGGACATCGTCTTAAAAAATACGGTGCAAATGTTGTAATCAAAGTACCAATGACTGCAGACGGACTCAAGGCCTGCAAGAGTTTCTCATCTGAAGGCATTCCAGTAAATGTAACACTAGTGTTTTCTCCAAACCAAGCGATTTTGGCTGCAAAGGCAGGTGCAAAATATGTCAGTCCATTCATTGGGCGCCTCGATGATGTAGGTCAAGACGGAATGGCGCTAATTGCAGAAATAAAACAAATATTTCAAAATTATAATTTTAAAACACAAATCTTGGTTGCAAGTGTTCGACACCCGATGCATGTAGTAGAGGCAGCAAAGATTGGTGCAGACGTGGTTACACTACCACCAGACGTCCTAGGTAAGATGCTAAAACACCCGTTAACTGATAATGGACTCAAAGCATTTTTGGCAGACTGGGAAAAACTAAAACAAAGCCAAAAGTAGATTTATCTAAAATTACTTAAAAACTAGGCCGTATTCTATGATACCATGGACGATGAGGCTCGTAATTTTCAGATAATGCAAGTATCTGAACTCTTAATCCAAGACAAGGTCTCTCTAAATGAGCAAGATCCTAGAAAATTACAAAAATACTATGACTATGCAAAAAAGGAGTTCAGTCTTTCTGGTGATGATTCTGTGGACCTAGTTAATGAGACATTCCTGTACCTGACATTGAAGAATGCAAAAGACATAGATCCTCTCCAAGATGGAGACAAGTTTGGTGCAGGTTTTAGTTAATTACTGATCGTAAATCATTAACTTCTTTTCTTCTAATAATGAATGCAAGTTGTTAACAGAGCGGTACACATCGCTTTCCTTTTTTGCGCCAGTACAGACAAGTTTTCCTGATGCAAATAACAAAATGACTGTTTTTGGGTCAAGCATCCTGTGAATCAATCCTGGAAACTGCTCTGGTTCATACATGCTACGCGGCAATGATCTAGCTGCTTGCTCTAGGTGAATTTTTCCACCCAAGTTGATTGCAGCAACTATATTTTGTACAACAATCTCTGCATCGTTTTTTATTTTGATGCCGCCTTTACGTAATCGCTCTACCACAGTCTGTACTGCCTTTACTGCCATCTCTTCTGATTTTGCACCGGTGCAAACCATCTTACCAGTTCTAAAAATCAGAGTTGCGGTTCTTGGCGTCTTTAATCGAAATACTAGGCCTGGAAATTGATCTGGGTGATATTCAGTGTCTGGAAATTTTTTTGTGACTTCGTTTAGGTCAATTTTCTGATCAACTGAGGCAGATGCAACTACATTTTCAACTGATACGATTGGCTTTGTTTGTGGCATTTGTGGTTTTTTAAATACCCGCTTTATATATAGTGTAACTGGCTAGTGGTGATTTATCCACTGGGTACGATATTCCTCATCAAAAATCTCTGATGTGATATCGTTGTCCATGGCTTTTGTACTGTTTAGATCAATATCAAAAAATCCTAACTTGCCTTTGGCCGGAATTGGAATCCTGAATTCTTTTGCACTTTTTAGAAAAAACCCGAATGTTTTGTTTGAAAAATAATCACTATTTGCAAGATGATGTTTTTGATCTATGACCAGTTCTTTTCTGGTTTGGTATTTTTTTGTGTCATATATGGTGGCCTTGCCTATAATTGCACCAGTAATCAGAGTGCGGTGATCCACTCCAAGTCTTTTGCAGTCATGTATTTTGATTTTTGATGGCGAATGAACGAGAAATTCTCCTCTATAATTTGTGTTCCAGTGCCGCAGCTCGATTGTTTTTTTACCTTTGACTATTAGATCAGCAAATGGCTGCGAAACTGATAGACATTTGAAGGTGCTCAATTACATTCTGATACTGCATCTGTTTGGGCCCATCTCTAAATCTGGAATCTGTGCTGGAGAGATTGGAATCATACCCTTGTTGATTTTTATGATCATTGAATAGTTCATTGGCCTTGGAGTTGTAATGCTTACTACTTTGGATACGAACTCTGTTTGGCCCAAGTCCAGCAGAGGTAGTTTCTTTGCACTCTGGACTGTGGTGTAAAATATTCCGTCCTTGGTAGGATTGACTCCCTCATCATGGTGGGTTGGAAATATTTTGACATCGTCTCCAAATTTGAGTAATTTGTTGTGTAATGTATCATATAGTTTTGTTGCAAATTCTTCTGCCTGATCTCTGAGGTCTGGCCTTCCAATTCCTTCTACGAATAAAATGTCGCCAGAAAAGACATACTTGTCATCTAGAACAAATGACATGCTGCCTGGCGTGTGTCCAGGCGTATGTATTACCTTGAGTTGTTTTGCACCAAATGATATAGTGTTTCCATCTTCAATTTTCTCGGATTCAAGTTTGTATTCCTCTAGCTTGGAGAGGTATAGTTTTGCACCTGTCATCTGTGAGAGATCTTTAGCAGCAGAAACATGGTCTGCATGTTGGTGTGTGTCAATTACTCCTGTGATCTTTAGGCCCTCTTTTTGCGCAAACTCTGCATATTTTGATGGTGGATATGTCGGATCAATCACAACTGCCTCCCCATTTGATCCTATGATATGAGACAGGCAGCCTTTGCCGATTTTTTCTACTTGGATTATAGTAAGATCATTTTCTTTTAGGGTTGTACCGTTAAGCACTTGATTCCACAATGACATTCCGCCAACAAGTGATGTTGCCTCTAATCCGTTTTGTGCCAGTGCAAATGTTGCAACCATGGAGCGATTTCCATGAGAACATATGGTGACAATTTTCTTGTCTTTTGGCAACTGTGATTGTGATCCTGGTGTAAATAATTGTGATAATGGGATGTTTATTGCACCAGGAATTCTAAATTCTGCAAATTCTGATGGCTCTCGAACGTCTAACAAAAACACATCATTGTCTTTTTTGATAGAGTCCCAGAGACTATCGCCACTAATTACAGTGTCTTGAGTACTTTTTACCAGTTCTCCGCCCCAAGACTTGATTCCATCTTTGAGGTAATGGGCATCAAATCCAAAACGTGCCATCATCGTGGCATTTTCCTTTGCAGTTGTTCCGTCATCATCAACTAGAATGATCTTCATGCTTGGTGGAAGCTTTGACATTATGATCTGTTTTTGCTGCATTGAATTACAGACTGCATTTGCAGCACCAGTTATGTGACCGTTCATGTAGTTTTCCTTCGCTCTGATATCTAGAATCAATGCATTGGATTTAGATTGTAAAACCTGAGATAGTTCTTCTCCTGTGATCTCTATGTTCATCTAATTACGTTGAATTTGGGGCCAAATTTAGAATTTTTGCTTTAGCCAGTTTCTAAAACTGCAAGGACTCTATTTGGGATATCCTTCAGTCTTGATACTGCAAGCGTTTTCTCGTATCCCAAATATCTGAGATTGTTTGCAATTGTGGTGGCACTAAATGTGTCATGGCCAACACCTATTGCGACCATCTTAATCCCGAGTGTTTTCAGTGATTTCACCATGGCGCGAACTGCGTCGGGATCTGAGGGTTCACCGTCTGACAGTGTCAGGAAAATATCTGGTTTTTTTGATTTTAAGACAGGATGCATTTTTTGATATACATCTGCCAATGGTGTTCCACCATTTGCTTCAATCTGCGCCAGTCTTTTTGCACTAGCACTATTCCATTTTACATCTTCTGGCTTTACCATCCAACATATCACCTGTTTTTGTGTGGTATTGAATGCAAACACAGAGAATTTTATCTTCAAAAATGATAATACCTCGCATAGTGCCAGTGTTGCCTTTTTGTATTGTGTCTGCTGATCCGTAATGCTTGATGAATGGTCAAGCAGTATTACGATCTTTGATTTGATTGATTTTTTGATATCTGTAACAAATGGCTTGTATCCCTCAATGTGGGATTCTGCATCAAACTCTTCACCAGATGACACGTGTTGTTCTTTCCAACTGGTCTTCCATTCCTTGAATTTAGTTTTCAGATTGCTGATCAAATCCTGATCATAGATTTTGGTCTCATCAACATTTGTGGATCCTGGTACCTGAATTCCAACTGATTCATTTCCAAGGCCTTTGTTCTCATTTTTTTTGTTTTCTTCTTTTATTACCTTGAACTCTTCTGCAATATTTTTACCAGACAAAATATTATCAATGTCTATTTTTCCAAAGTCTGCCTCTTTGTTTTGCGCAATCTTTTGCATTGCCTTTGTAAAGTCTTGAGGGGTGATCATCAAACCAGGCCCCTTCCATGGGACAGCAAGTGGAACAGTTGTTAATGCGTCAATGTTTAACACACTCAGAATCTCTGGAATTTTTTTCTCTAACCATTCAGTGTCATGTTTTTTCTCTATTGCTTCCGTTATGATCTCTTTGGCACGACTTGCAGCTAAAGAAACGCGTTCTGCAAAGCTTGGTTGAAGCTCACCTTTGATGTCGCCTAGCAAAAACTGTTGATAAAACGCCTCTAAAATTCTTGATTTTCCCAAAATGTTTCCAAGCTGAGGCCTGTATAGCCATGAATAGGTGTAGTTGAAAATCAATTCTTCATCCATCCCGCGCCAGATCTTTCTTCCAAGCAATTCAACGCGTCTTGTCTCTAGAGTATTTAGAATAAATCCAAAGGCATGATCATTTGAAAGAATTTTTTTGCAGTACTTGATTCTCATTGACTCGTACCAAATTGAGACTCGAAACTGCCTATACTTGTCAAAATCCGTTCCAGCATACTTTTCAGGTGAAACAAGACTAACTTTGTTTTCTTTTAGTTTAGTTGCGTTTTCTTTTTTATCTGAAAATTCTACGATTATTTTTTCTTTTTCAGACCATCTTCTTGCCAAAAATGTGGCAATCTCAACTAATGTATCGTTTCTAAGCTGTAATGTTTGCATTATCTGCCAAACATGGATGTGATGATGTCGCTTACCTTTTGGTATTCCACACTTCCCCACTGCGCATATACATTTCCAAAAACAATATCGGCTGTCTTTTTTGCATCAAGACCTGAATCCAAAAGTTTTGCGTATGCTATTGTCTCGCGAAGACTGGGAGAATAATACAGTTCTTCAACTGCTGCTGCCTGTCTTAGTGTGTTTGCAAGTTTTATCCCCTGTTTTAACTTGTCATCGAAGCTGCCAGCAACATGTCTTTTTACTATTTCAAATTCAGTTTCTTCAGGAGGATAATCTAATCTAATTCTAACTGGAAATCTACTTAGTAGTTGCGGTGGAAGCTCTTTTGTTCCAACATGTGTAAGTGGGTTTATGGTTGCTATGACAAACCATTTCTGATTTGCATTTATTGTCTCCCCAGTTGACTCTTTGAGAACAATTTGCCTTCTATCGTCTAATGCCTCATCAAGTCTTAGTAAGACATCTGCCTCTGCTGCGTTCAGCTCATCCAAATATAGAAAATTTCCATCTTTCATTGATTTTATCAGAATTCCTTCATCAAATCCTATTGTACCGTCACTGAGTGTTTTGGTGCCAATCAGGTGACTCTCTCTAGTTCTGAGGCTGAAATTAATTGATTCTAGTTTCACATTTTTTCTATTCGCAAATTCGCGTACTAGTGATGTCTTACCAGTTCCTTTTGGACCTATTATCAAAACAAAAAGACCTGCATCATGGGCTTTACTCAAAACATCCAAAGAATTGTTCCAGTCAAGGTATGAAGATGTTGCCTGTAACATGATTTTTGAAAATGATTATACTTTATTTAAAATGCACTAGTTTTTCGTCTGATTATCACTAGTTTTCCCATTTTGCCAGATGTTCATAGGATTCATGCATTGTTTTGAGGAGTTTCTTATTCCATTCCTCAAATCCATCTGGAGTACTAGGATAATTTCTATAATGTTCAGTGAGCCATCTATTTTGTTGTGTGGTGTATCGTAATCCATCTGCAAGTTTTTTGTTTAGTGCACCACGAATGAGCATTCCCATTTTGCCCACCATGGAAAAGTCTGGATGTTCGCCTTTGCTGATTGCCTCAACATCCATGTTTCCCAAAAAGTGTTTCATCCCATAATTGATTTGATCATTTGTCAGCATTTGTAATAGCCTTCTAAAGACCTCAAGGCCTGCTGTTTTGTAACCGTATTCTCTTACATAATCAACATTGTATTGCCATAATCCCTTTTCTGTGACATCGCCTGCCTCTATTGCATCAACTGCGTTTTTGCCAATGATGGATCCTGCAATTAATGCAGGACCGATTCCTCCGGCGTCAAGTGGTTTTGGCATCCATGCAGAATCGCCAACTAACATGAATCCATTTGCAACCATACAATCGTTTTGTCTTCTAACTGACACTTGGAAATTTCCAGTTGCATTGTGTGCATCTGATGGATCAGTTGATAGTCTTGGATTTTTGATTGCTCTGTTTCTTGCAACATATTGGTTGATCAGACCAGTCACGTCATCATGTTTGCCGAGTCTCTTGTTTCTTTTATCTAGTATGGTTTTCTCAACGCCTAGGCCAATGTTGACCTTGTTTTTGCCCTTTGGAAACACCCATCCATATCCACCTGGCGCAATATCTTGGTCCAAATGAATCAAACAATAATCCGGATCAAATTCTGATAAATCATCTTCTCCCTGATCAAAATACATGATGTGTCGACCAGTGGATTCCAAATCCGTTCTATTGATTTTCTTTTCCATTCTTGTGGTGTTTTTGATTTGGTTTCTGAGCATTGATGTAACACCTGTTGCATCGATTACTACTTTGGCAGTTTTTTTGTAGGGCTGGTTTGTCTTTTTGTCCATGCCCTCTACACCGATTACTTGGTTTCCGTCATACAATAATCCAGTCAAGTTTATCTCAAATTCGACATTAATTCCGCGCTTTAATGCCTCCTTGTACTGAGTTTGAGGCAACTGCTGTCTGTTTAGTAAAAATCCATCCCCGTCAAATGGAATTGATGTCTCTCTGTCTGGGGATAATGCCATCACGCCCTTTACTTTGTGCTCGATTTCTGGTGCGCCCCATGAAACCTTGATGTGGCTTCCCATGTAGTCTACTGCTTCTTTTGATACTGCATCCCCACAAACCCAACCGTTGATTGACTTTCTGCCAAGCAATATTGGTGGATTTCTGTCTACTACAAGAATTGATATTTTTTGATTAGAATAGTGAGCAGCAGAATGTGCAGCTATCATTCCTGCGAGTCCTCCACCAGCTACAATCAAGTCGTAATCGGCTTTCACTATGAGACAGCTGAAACGACATTATTTAAAACAATCTTGAATTATTTTTTGGGTCAGATCGTCGCGGCGTCTTCACAGCTTGCGTATTGCTCAGACTGGAGCGGCTTGTAGCTCTTCATTCCCAGCTAATTATCACTCTAAATGATATTAAATTGTGCTTGTGAGTATTTCAGAATAAGTCTTGATGAGATCCTTTTGTGTGTAAATTGGTGTGTATATTTTCAATTTTATTGGATCTTGATCAGCGGGCTCTACTTTTCCTTGAATAAGTGATTGTTTTGAAATTCTCATGTATAGTCCAGAACCATCGCATCGATTCTCCAAATCATCGATAATTTCCGTTATCTCTTTTTTTGGAATATTTGATATCATGGTCTTGACAAAGTGTGTTGCCTTTTTCTTTTTTATCTTGCTGTGTATCAGAGCGATTGGATTCTCATAATGCCCTTGAAGATTTTGTATTGTAAAGTCGTCTTTTTCCAAGTCAAACATTTCTGTAAACGAGTCAAAGATCTTTTGAGCATCTTCAGTAGCATGTATGATAACTTGAATCTCTACTTCAAGTCTTTTTTCCATGAGTAGATTATGCTTCTAGTAATGTGACTTGAGCTTCTGCTGTTCTGATTAGCTTTACTTTTTCTAGACCTACATGTCTCATGCGAATGACCTTTTTGGCTGCAGCCATGATATCGGAGTTAATCTTTCCATAACATGTTGCTTGCACAAATTGATCAATTGTCATTTCTGGAATGGTCTTATTCATTACATCTTTAGCAATTAGTCTTAGTGCATGTTTGCGTGACGTGTTGAGTTTTTTATGAGTCAATGCAATTACTTTGAGTCTGAATAGATAGTTGTCCTTTGTCTTTACGTTCATCACAAAGCTTACTTTGCTAGAGCCACGTCGAATGAGGCTTCGCAAGAATTCTTTGGCATATTCATATCTCTTGAATATGGCATATGCTTTGTCTCCGTCAACTTTGTTAATCTGGAAGTAAATCTTGTACTGATACTGAGAAGGATCTCCTTTTAGAATATCAAAGAGTGTTACCTCGATTACACGTCCGATTGCTTTTTGCTCATCAGTAATTGGTATGTATGCTAGTGGTGCATTGTTAAACGACTCTGGGGCAATTACTGTGACCCATTTTTTCTCACGCCATTTGTCCTTTACTTTTCCACCCTTTCTACGAGCCAATTATCTAGCGACCCTGAACCCAAAATATAATTGTACTAACTAAATCACGCCTGATCCGAGATATTTCTGTAAAGGCTTGGGGACGTTAATGTGGCCGTCCTTTGTCTGAAAGTTCTCCATTATTGCAACAAGTGTTCTTGTGGTTGCAACAAGTGTACTGTTTAATGAGTGAAGGTACTGTGTTTGTTCGTTGGTCTTGTCTCGGAATCTTATCTTTAGTCTTCTTGCTTGAAAGTCAAGGCAGTTGGAGCATGACACTATTTCCCTGTACGAGTTCTGGCCTGCCATCCACGCTTCAATGTCATATGTTTTTGCAGAAACTTTTCCCAAGTCTCCACTTGATAATAGCATGACTCTGTATGGAATTTCTAATTTCTGGTAGAATTCTTCTGCCACTGCAAGCATTTTTTCATGTTCTTTCCAAGATTCTTCTGGTCTTGCAAAGACATATTGTTCTACTTTTTCAAATTGGTGTACTCGAAAGATTCCCTTTTGGTCTCTACCATGAGCTCCTGCCTCCTTTCTAAAACACGGACTTACGCCAGCATATCTGATTGGAAGATCTTTTCCTTCTAGGATTTCATCAGAATGCATCGCTGCAATAGAGTGCTCTGATGTGCCAATCAGAAACAAGTCCTCGTCTTGAACCTTGTAAATCACACTCTCAAAATCATCCGCAATGATTGCGCCTTCCATGGAGTTGCGATTGATCATGTATGGTGGCTGGATCAATCCGTATTGTTTTTCTGCCAAAAAATCTAATGCAAAATGAATCAGTGCTTGGTTTAGTCTTACCAAGTTATTTTTCAAATAGTAAAATCTCGCACCTGCAGTTTTTGCAGCCCGTTCCAAATCCACTAGTCCCAAGTCTTGTGCTATGTCAATGTGATCTTTTATCTTAAAGTCAAATTTTGGAACTGTACCCCAGCTCCGAACTTGCACATTTCCGGAATCATCCATTCCAATTGGAACTGATTCATGAATCAAGTTTGGCATCGTCATTACGAGTCTGTTATATTCTGTCTCTGTTTTGATCTGTTCTGCTTCAAGTGATTGTAATTGTTGAGAAACTGTTTGCATTTTGGCAATCACATCATCTGCATTTTGGCCTGCTTTTTTCTTGGATGCAATTTCAGCAGCAACTGTGTTTTTCTGTTTCCGTAGCTCATCTGTTTTTATGATTAATTCTCGTCGTTTAGAATCAGTATTGATTAGGGCATCCAAGTCAAATTGGACGTGCCTGTCAGATAGCATCTTGCGTATGATCTCGGGCTTTTCTTTGATCAGTTTTGGATCCAGCATTACTCCATCACCTTTAGTGCAACTTGCACATGAGCCAAAACCTCGTCAATTGTAGCAGTTAGTGTTTTCATATTACCTGTACTGTGGAAATTAAAAACAAGTGCATTATCAAGATTTTCTATCTCAAATGACAGTCCTTCTGGAAAGCTCACATTATCTGGCTCCAAGGCCGCTTGTATTGCGTCAGCCTTTTTCTTTGTGATCTGATTAATTGCTATCTTGATTGTGGTTTCCATTGACGCCGTCTTCTAGGTAATCCAAAAAGCCATCGAGTTTGTCTTTTGTTATTTTTGCCCCTGCTGCTGCATCGTGACCGCCGCCAATCCCATTGAATTTTTCCGCACCTGATTTCATCAATACTGAAAGGTTGACATCAGTTTTACAGCCCATTGATTTGCGTGATGAAAACTTTATGGTATTTTCCTCACTGTTGGTTCGAAGTATGATGATCTTGCCTGCATTCTTTGGGGATCCTGCTAATAATGATGAAATTGTTCCAGTCATGGTTTCTGGGATGACTCCCTCACCGTTTACCATTACGTATCTTGACGAATCGCTTATTCTCCATCGCTCGTTTGTCAAAATATTCATGTAGTCTCGGATCAGTTTTCTGTATTCTAGTAGGATGTTTTCGCCCTCTAGGAGTATCTTGTTTCTATCACCCATGCATATTGATATTCCGACACCTGATCTACCGATTCTCCCACAAGAGTTTAACATCGTGGAAAACTCCCTGGCATCACGCAAAAAGCTCCGTCGCTCCTCGCCTGGAAATGTATAGGTGTATCCGATTAACTCTTCCATTATTTGAGTGGCGTTTTGTGAGCTTGCAAACTTGGTAATTGATTCAATTAGTATCCGTTTTTCGTCATCTGTTAGATCCGATGGTGTTCTCCATCTTCCGCCATCCTTGAGGTCAATTTCAGCAGATTTGAAAAGAGATAGACACGTATCCCTATTCCAAGTTAGTCCTTCAATAAATGGCTGAGACGTAAATGCAAGCGCGTCAACTAGCGGTCTTGTTTCACGCCCAACCAAAAGCAAATCCATGTCTACTTTTAGCGCACCAATGTTTTTCGCTTCTTCTATTATCTCTGAATTTTTCCCCAAAAATGATTTCTTTTCCCCCTGATCCTGTCTGTCACCAAGTGCAGAGACAACTGCTATTGACGCCAAATCTTGATTTTTTCTGTCAAGGGATTTGGCTGCCAAAAACGCCATTCCGCCAGCACAGATTTCAGTTCCACCGTTGATCCCATACTTCCATGCATTTATCACACAATCATTGTCATGCTCTTCCTCTGGAATTTCGTGGTGATCCAAGACAAACCAGTTTTGCTCTAATGCCTCATTGATCTGTCTTGCAAATCCACCTCCAAGGTCTGTTATTACATGAAAGTCACGAGAGTCTGATTGCATGTTTTTGATAGTCTGTGTACTCATCTCTTTTGTAGTTCTAACAGTTACTTTGGCACCTGCACGAATCAAGGCCTTGGTTATGATGGCACCTGATGTCAAACCATCACAATCGATATGAGTTACAACGGAGATGTCTTTGCCGTTTTTGATAAGATCTGAAATTACATCATTAAAATTTGATAAATGTTGATCGAGGGTTTTTCCCATTATTCAAGTTGGGCTACTACGGACTTATATTTCCAGTTCTGTGGCAATGCGCCAATTCTTTTGTAGTATGTAGAAATTCTGTGCACTTTTGCCTCTACCAACTCAAGCGATCTGACATTTCGCTTGTCAGAATTGTTAGTCTTTAGATGTCTTTGCAAGTTGATTGCCTTTTTGACGATGTTGTTTAGATCTTCTGGGATCTCTGGTATGATGTTGTTTTCTTCTAGTATTTTTTTGACTGATTTTTTTGCAATAGTCTTTGCCAATGGAATCGCGTGCTGATCTCTAAGCTTTATTCCTATCTGGCTCATTGGAACACCGTCTTTACCATACTTTACAACTAACTCTTCTACTTCTTTTGGAGTAGTTGTTACCCATGATGGAACTCTTTGCGTAATCGGCCTTGTAGAGTGTGATTGTCCATGTCTGTGGGTATGTACACGTCCCATGGCGGGTCTGATCCTAGAACTAACATAAACGTTACCACAAAACAATCACCAAAGCTGGTGATTAGAAAAAAGTTAAATAGAAACCATAGCCCCAAAAACACAGGTAAACACTATGAATAAAGCACTATTCGGAGCAGCAATTATCGCTGCAGCCGTAATATCAATGGGACTGACAGAACAAGCATTTGCCCAATACATGGGTAATGTTGATCAGGAATCCGGCAAAACAGGCAAAAACACACTCGAAGAAGCACTAAAACTTCAAAGAGAACGTGTTACTTCTGCAGCTGAAAATCCATCAACAGGTTCTGGCACTCCATACCTAGCAGCTGATGGTGTCTTGGGAGCTTCTGCTATTGCAGCAGCTGTCTTTGGAGGAATTGCAGCAGCATTTTTCTTCAGAGGAAGAACCGGAAGATACGCAGCTCAAGGAAGAGGATAAACCTACTTCTCTTTTTCCATTTTATTGAATCCACCCTAGCGGTACGCGATCATCGTTTTGTTCTGAGTATCAGGGAAATGTATATATCGCACATTATGAGGTCATTAGTTTAATGACTCCATTATTCGGTACAGTGTTCAGTATTCTGTCTACCGTATTTGGACAATTGGGACCAAACTATGACCCATTGTTCTATGATGTCATGGTCTACATCTTTGGCACAATGATGTTTACTGTATTCCTTCTAGGAATCATTTCATATTGGCTAAGAGTACATGGCTGGTCATACAAAGACAACCGCGAAAGATGGGTTGACGAGTTAGACAGACACTTTGAAAGAGAAGGTATCGGTTTGATACCAGATAACGGCAAGTACTGGTAAAAACCTCTTTTTTCATTCTTTTTAGTTTTCTTTAATCTGAATTCTGTAGTTATTTCTCGGACTTTGATGTTTTTGACTGATTATTGTGGCGGTAAAAAGTCATGTTCGCTGGATTCATCGTAGTTCTTTGTAAAGAACTCCGCACGATAATGAGCTCCACTTACTAGTGGCTCTCGGATAAGATTTGAGGACTCTTTACCATCTACATAGACCTTTGATCTAGTCTCGTCCATGTCTCGCATTGGGAATCCGTTTTCATGGTATGTAGTCCAAGTCCACAGGAAATGGCCTATCTCAAATGGATATTCCTGTTTCCACTCTGCGTGAATTGTACCATCATTTGTCAAAGTGTATAACGAATGTCTGCATCTGTCATTATTCCCAATGTTTGCAGGTATCTCGATTTTTTGCTTGTCTACATACAATTCCATTGTGGCAGTAATCTTGTAGTCTGTCTCAATGTCATTGATGCATACTCTAAGTGGATTATCCAAGTTCAACCATTGCTGAACAAAAATACTGGCAGTTCCAACTGATATGGCAATTGCTGCAGTTATTATCAAATATCGTATAGTACCTTTCCTCTTGGCAGGATTGCCCAAGCCAGGCCAATTCATAGTCAAACGTGATGATTATGACATAAAGTCGTTTCTCTAGGTTGAGAATAATAAAATGAAAAGAGAGGGTGTTGGTCTAGATTACTTGCCAGGGGCGAGTTGCAAATGTGATTACATATCCAACGCCAATGATAATTGATTGGTACATGATGTTGGTATATGGAATTGGTTTGAGTATTGGCTCGCCAGTTACTACTACTGTTTGTCCTGGGCCTAATCCTGGTCCAACTTGCGCAACGTTTAGCTGAGTGTGTACGTGGTATACGCCTGGTTCAAGAGCTTTTGCTCTTATCTCATAATCGAGTACGGCGTTACCTGGGATTTGAAAGACGTTTCCTGGTGGGCTTCTTGCGAGAATTTCCCATCTGTTACCTGCGTTGGTGGACTCTGAGAATATAGAGTTCCATCCTCTGAGGTCTCTTTCAACAAGACTGACGAATTTGCCTGATAAGACTAATTCTTCACCGGTTTGCAGTGATTGTCTGTTAAAAGTCTCGTCTTCAATCTTTACGAAACGACTCTGGAGTTGTGCTTGAACACCGTGTGCTTCTGCAGTCTGGACCATCTGGGCCAAGTTAGGACCAAAGGTGCCGAGTGCTAAAATCACTCCGAGTGCTACTACGAATACTTTCTTGTCGACCATAGTTATCCCGTTAATTAATCATCGACCTACATAGAATGATATATGTTTTACCGTTTTAATCAGTAGTGAAACTTAAAACATCACGCACAAATTTTGATCCAATAGTTCAACATCTATGTTGAACATATGAATCACTACTTTTTACACCTACAAAATTTATCATTATATGATAATTTCAACTGATTCATAGAGAAAAATCATATGAATATTGAAATAATTTCAAGAAATTTGGCAAAAAATAAACTCATGTTTTATATATTGAAATTCTCCATGTGGTATCATGGCACAGATGCCGGCATTAATCCCAAAAGAAGTTGAGATCCAGAGACTAAAGAAAATCTGGCTCATCGTTATTGCAATGGGATCCACAGCAGCATCAGTGGAAGTAGACAACTTCGTAGATGGTTCCTTACATCAAACCTCTATCAGAGATTCTGCATTCACACCAGCTCACTGGTGGCTTTACTCACACTTTGTGGCACTACCACTAGGTTGGGGTTCAGTAGCAATCTATGATAGAAAGGTCCCAGTACTCAGAGGTCCAAACAACTCCATGAACACCGGTCTAAAGATGACCATTCTAGGTTACCTAGCAACCATGTTCACAATCGGAGTCAATGAAATGTGGCACTTCTGGTTCGTAGAGGAGATCTTCGCAGTTCCAAACCACTGGATGTTTAACATGGGTGTAGTTGTAGCATTCATGGGTGCACTTGCATATGTCGTAAGAGTATATGCAAGACTTGTCGAACTAGGTGCAGAAACACCAGGTGAGAACCCATATGTTGCAGAAATGTACAAGATGGCCCTCGAAGGCAAACTGTACAGCAGAGCAATCCCATAAAACTCTCTTTTCTCTTATTTTTCTAGATCGGACCTAGCCTGGGGTTTTAAGAAAGACTTAAAAGCCATTTATCGATTACCAATTCAAATGACTCTACCAAAAGGATTTGGTTCAGGTGGCGCAGGTGGCGCAACAAGTGCTGATGTAGAGAAGATGATTGGCAGACGTGTTGAAAACATGACTGGCATAATCACATTATCATACATTGCAGCATGGCTTGCAACCTTTGGCGGAACAGCAGCTGGATATTTCTATTATCCATGGGCTTATCCAACACCAAGTGGTCACTATGCCTTCATAGTCCTGACAATCATTGAAGCAATTGGTTATCTCTTCTGTGTAAAAGTAATGGAAGAAGGTACCAAAAAGAAGAGCAACGGAATCATCGGCGCAACATTGGGCGCAACCGCTGCTGGAACAATAATTATCTCTCTATTCGTCGGAGTATAGAGAAAGTTCCTGACTTTTTCTTATTTTCATTTTTCATTTTCTGCTAGAGAATAGTCTGATCGATTCATTAACGATCTCAGTAATTGTCTAAAATTTTATATACTCACCATAACCCTAACCGATTAATGGTCTGGCTTAGACGATGTACGCACTACTTATTCATAGTAGTCGTTGCAGTCAATTCAACCCTGCTTACAATTAACGCAGGAGACTACATCTTCTACACTGACTGGGCATGGACTTCATTTGTCGTGTTCTCTATATCACAGACATTGATGTTAGTTGTAGGTGCAACTTACTATCTAACATTCACTGGAGTTCCAGGAACCGCAACGTACTACGCGCTTATTATGACCGTGTATACATGGATCGCAAAAGGCGCATGGTTCGCACTAGGTTACCCATATGACTTCATTGTTACACCAGTTTGGTTGCCATCAGCAATGTTGCTTGATCTGGCATACTGGGCAACAAAGAAGAACAAGCACTCACTGATACTCTTCGGTGGTGTACTGTGTGGAATGTCACTGCCATTGTTCAACATGGTCAATCTAATTACCGTGGCTGATCCATTGGAGACTGCATTCAAATATCCAAGACCAACTTTGCCTCCATATATGACTCCTATAGAACCCCAAGTGGGCAAATTCTATAATAGTCCAGTTGCACTCGGTGCAGGCGCAGGTGCTGTATTAGCATGTACTTTCGCCGCTCTCGGATGTAAACTGAATACCTGGACATACAGGTGGATGGCAGCTTGGTCCAAGTGGGACTAAAACCCTACAACCCTCTTTTCTCTTGTTTTTGATTCACGCTAGCCGATAGGCTTGATTAAAAAATATTGCACAGCTTGTGATCTTTTGTTGTCTCGTGTTTGGATATGATTTTGTAGAATCTGATATTATTGAGCCAGCACCAGATACTATCAACTGAACCAAAGCCATTTGTCAAGTGGGCAGGAGGAAAAAGACAACTAATCCAAACTATTGATAGACACATCCCGTCTGAATTTGGTACATATTTTGAGCCATTTTTGGGAGGTGGAGCAGTTTTACTTCACCTACTGGGAAAAAATCCACAAATGAAATGCAGAGTATCTGATCTGAACTCTGATCTTGTATTATCGTATGTTACAATCCGTGATAGAGTAGAGGAACTCATCACATCACTTGAAAATCATGCAAAGAACTATCACAAAAATCCTGATTCCTACTATTATGGTGTTAGAGAGAGTGAACCAAAAAACCAGATAGAAAAAGTATCACGATTATTATTTTTGAATAGAACCTGCTTTAATGGACTATACCGAGTAAACAGCAAAGGAAAATTCAACGTACCGCTTGGAAGATACTCAAATCCAAACATTATCAATGAAGACAATCTGCTTTCTGTAAGCCGTATTTTGCAGTCAAAAAAAATCCAAATAATCTGCCGTGATTTTACAGCAGTGCTAACTGATGCTAAAAAAGGCGATTTTGTATATTTTGATCCGCCATATCAACCAGTAAGCAAAACTGCAAGCTTTACCAGCTACACAAACAAGGACTTTACTTACGAAGACCTGGAGAATCTAGTAAAAGTATCAGAAAAACTCTCAGATAAGGGATGCAAGGTCTTACACTCTAATTCTGATTCCAAGGAAGTAAAGGAACTGTTCTCAAAGGACTGGAAGATAACTGAGGTTTCAGTAAACCGCGCAATCAACTCCGATTCCACCAAAAGAACCGGCCAAAAAGAACTATTGATAAAAAATTACTAAAAAAGCTTCGAACGGGATCCGAACCCGCGACCTTTACCTTACCAAGGTAACGCTCTACCAGGCTGAGCTATCGAAGCATGATTTTTTTCTATTCAAATCCTAATTATACTTAAGGAAAGTTTTGCAAAAACACTAACTGTTAAATTTCAGCCAGAATTTAGCTATTTTGCAGGAGTAGCCGAGCCTGGCCAAAGTAAGCAAAAAATTGCTTTTGGATGCGCGGGACTTAAGATCTAATAATGGGTGATCCCGTCTCTTAGGGGTTCGTGGGTTCAAATCCCACCTCCTGCATCTTTTTTATTTCGGATGTTTAATTCCGCGAGAATTCAAAACTTCGTAAACGTCTGGAAGTGAAAACACAAATCCGACATGGACACAGTCTTTTTCCTCACAAAGCTGACAAAAGAGCTCTCCCTTTTGGATTGCAACTTCGGCAATTCTGTTTTTGATATTATCTTTTAGTACTACTCTGTCATCATCTACTGCAACTTTTTCAATCTTTGGAGCATATCTTGCAAAGGTCTTGTCCTTTTGCATCATCTCCTCTAACATGTATGTCACATAACCTGAAAAGCTGTTGATGCCTTTCATCACTAGTTCTGGCTTGTTCTTTTCAAAGACATCAAAGAACTTGTCGTATACTTGCTCAGATACTGTGATTGATTTGAAACCTGCTTTTGGCATTTTACTTACCTGTTACCGTACTTTAAGGTACTCTACTATTTAACGTTTTTTGTAAATGGGTTCTGTTACTTTGTAGGTGAAAAATTGTCTCTGTTACACTTCGGTGAAAAATAGTCCTTTTAAATCATAAAATTTCTATGGTTCCTGTTGGTTATTCCATCATATGATTTTGCAATAGGAACGGTTCTTGGTTTGGTAATTAGTTTTGCTGGATATGCAATCATTGAAAGTGTAAAATCTGCTAATTATAAGAAAAGTGTCAAGACAGCAATCAAATCTGAATTGAAAAATTTAAGTGATTTCATGGGTAAGTTTCTGACCCAGATAGATCCTAACCAAGTTTCTATTTTGGAAATAAGGGATAAAACAATACATGATGAAGCTGAAATAATGTTATCGGGAGTGATTCCCAGAGTACCTTACGCACATTTTTCTATTTTTAACTACAATGCAGTTCCAACTGAAATGAAGGTAATGGTTTTTGATGGAGAAACATTAGTGCAGTTAGAAAGGGTTTATCAAAGAATACGTAATTATGGAGTACTAGTTCAGCATATGGTTTTTTCAACAAGTAAAAAGGATCTAGCTGAACTGAAAGCAGAAATAGACAGAGTTATAGAAAAATTATAAGTTTTTACTAGCATTTTGAATTAAAGTAACCCATTTATTCGGGCCTTCAATTTTCACACCGTTAGCTTCTACTGATGTCTTTCCATCCTGGATGTGGCCTAAAGTAATTGTGGCAAATCTGGTATTCACATAAACCATGGAAATCCCACTGATTCGTAAATTAATGATAGCATAAATAATTAGATTCCATAGCAAATGCAGCTTTGACAAGAGGCTATCAATCAGAAGAAATACAAGAAAAACTAATTGAGATTTTATCCGAATCTAAAACTGGGTTATCTGGCGTAGAAATCGCAGAAAAGCTTGGAATTAATCGAGCAACGATGGCAAAATACCTTAATGTATTTGCAGCCGAAGGAATAATTCAGCAAAAAAACATTGGCAATGCAAATCTATGGTTTGTAGAGTCTGGAACAGAAAAACTCCAATTCCCAGCAGACTATTTCCATGTCAAAGAAAAATTTCAAGAATGCCTAATCGCAAACCAGCAACACCAAGCGTATAATCTAATAAAAAATGCATTTCATTCTGGAGCGAATGTATCAAAAATCATAACTGAAATAATCCTACCAGCAATTGCATTAATTGATGATCTCTATCTGAAAGCAAAAATTGGCAAATCCGAGGCAAAAATGCTTCGCGGAGTAATTTCAAATTCCATTCAAATTCTGAATCCCCAAAATGAGGCCGATTCCAAAAGAAACGTAGTGATTCTCTCTGCAGAATCCCAAAGTGCGCTTTATGCACAGGCCGCATCTTGTTCTCTGGCCGCAAAAGGCTGGCAAGTGTGGCCACTAGGTGACATGTCTGATGCAATCGATGTTCTCTATGATCTAGACTTGCAAAAGTTCATTGCAAAAATCTGGAAACAAAAGACCGGAGTTATGATAATTGCAATATTTTCTGCAACAGAGGAAGGAGCAAAATTCTTTTCAGAATCTGCCAACGCAATAAAGCCAAAATTTGGTAAAAACCTACATGTTACAGTCCATACCAGAACACAAAAACAAAGCGCCAAGGCGGAATTTACGAGCGATAATTTCGAATCCGTACTACAATGGATTGAATCTATTTCTGGTTTGTAAAATGGTGGGCCGAGAGAGATTCGAACTCTCGACCTTTCGATGTCTGAAAGGTTGTTTTATCAGTCGAACGCTCCAGCCAAGCTGAGCTACCGGCCCTAAAAAAATCCAATTACTACGGTCTTAAAAGTGTGTGGTCAGTTCTTCCACTTTATTGAACAACCAATTGACGGATCAAAATCTTTTGGTATTGATTGGCCTGCAAGTAATTTCTCTACTACTCCAATCATAGTTTTTTCAGTTGCTTTATCTTCTGGCTTCATTGCATTGTCTATCTTTCCATGAAAGACTAGCTTTCGTTCTCTGTTGAACAAGAATGGATCTGGAGTACAAACTGCTCCATATTTTTTTGCAACTTGCTGTGTGTCATCCACTAGATATGAAAATGTAATGCCTTTCTCCTTTGCAAATATTTTCATGCTATCAAAACTATCGTCTGGATATGCAACTGCATCGTTGCTGTTAATTCCAATTACTGCAAGCTTACCATTGAACTTGTTTTGGATTTCATTTATTGCGTCTACTTTGGCCTTGACATATGGGCAGTGGTTACACATGAAGATGACAAGTACTGCGTCGTGGTCTTTGTAGCTTGCAAGTGAGTGTTTTTTATCATCTACTCCAAGAAGCTCAAAATCTGGCGCCAAATCGCCCTTTTTTAGGACAACTTGAGATTCCATTACAACCATGTTTTGCGCCATTTGTTTTACAAATAAAAATTCTTGCCTGCTCTGAGGACAACAATTAAAATCTGCGCGACAAAGCTACTCTCTGAGGGCTGATAGTTCAGTGGTAGAATGCCCGCCTTGCACGCGGGAGGTCAGGGGTTCAAGTCCCCTTCAGTCCACTTACATCGATCTTTTGCAAATTTGAATCCAAGAGATGGATTTAAATATGATAATTAGGGCAGGACTCACATGTCAGATTACAGTGCAATCGCTGTATGGATACCAATGATTGTTGGTTTAGCACCAGGATTAGTATACTGGTTTGTTATCACTGGTATGAGAAATAGAAAGTAAACCTTCATTTCTTATCTTTTATTCTTAATTTTTGTAAAACCTTCTAGTCCACATTGTTTACAATATGAAATTCCTTATGTGATTAATACCGCCTGTGTAGCAAAGGTATCATGAAACGTCTACTTTTGGTATCTGCGTTATTGTTCTTACTATTCCCAATTAGCCAGGTTCTTGCACAGGTAACTGACACACAGTCCACGCTCGGAGTAAAACTAACCAACACTGCACCGTTCATCTACAAAGACGACCAGGGATACACCGTTGTGATAGGTGAGGTTGAAAATACAAAGAGCTTCCCAGTGAATAATGTCAAAATTTGGGTAGGATTCTTTTCTGGCGAAGCATCTGGACCTGCAGGCGAATCACCACTTGAAACAGTAACTGGTACAAGCCTACTTGGAGTAATACCTGCAAAGGGGAAATCACCGTTTATTGTGACATCTGAAACGCCAGATCCTGAAATTTCTGAAGTTGCAATAAACATGCTTGGCTTTAACTCTGCAACACAAAAACAACAACTCTTGGAAATAAAACCAGATACACTATTGATTGGTGAAACAATAATGCTTGATGCACAAATAACAAACACTGGACAAGATAAAACAACAAACGTAAAAGCGCATCTTATTGGATATGATTCGTTTAGTCCTCCACGAATAGTTGGAATACAAACCATTTCAGTAGGCGATATTTCATCAAAGAAAAGTGCAGACATTACATTTGATGCTGTGATGGATTCTCGAGCGTCATCATTTAAGATAATTGCGGAAGCAGACAACTATCAATCAAAGCTCACAAACATAGATGATATTTCATTGGATGCTCCGACTCGATTAATCACTATTAATGATGTGGATGTATTAGATTCTGATGGCGTACGAGTATCAGAAATTCACATAGGTAATACTGTAAACATCACAAGTGATCTATCAATACAATTTTCTGCCGTAAATGGTCCTGCACAACCGTATGTCTATTATGCACAAGTAAAACAATTTGGCGATAAAGCACCAGTGGAATTCTTAGGAGTTGCAGAAGGTGAATTTGATTCTGCAAAACCACAAACTGCAACAGTAAGTTGGACTCCTGAGCATGAAGGTGGATTTTTCATAGAGACATATGTTTGGGATCCAAATGCAATAGCGCTTGCTGCACCAAGTAAAACAGTCTCTGTTATTTTGGTAATTCCATAAATCCATCTTTGGTGTATTCCTGTATAATGGCAAAATTTCAGCTAGTTGCAATGGGCGGAACATTTGATATTATCCACAAAGGACATCTTGTTTTGCTTGAAGGCGCATTTTCTGTTTCCTCCAAAGTAATAATTGGACTGACTAGCGATGATCTTGCCAAAAAAAAGGGCAAAAAACTAAACCATACGTATTCACAACGGTTTGACTCTCTAAGAGAAATAATTGAGAAAAAATTCCCCAACCGGTCCTATGTGATTAGTAAACTTGACAATGACTTTGGTCCTGCAGTTCTTGAAGAAAATGTAGAAGCGTTAGTGGTAAGTGGAGAAACCGAACACCAAGGAGATGCACTTAACAAATTACGACAAGAGAAAAAACTTCAACCAGTACAAATAATCACGATACCTATGGTTCTGGCACAAGATGGTACAAGAATATCAACTACCAGAATCAGAAATTCTGAAATCGATACGCAGGGGAACTTGTTATAAGTTGACAAAGTGCTTGTCTATCTTTGATTCATCTAAATAAAACAAAAACTCTCAAGCACAACTCGTGACCCTGATTAATCATTTATCAAAAAAGTTCACCAGTGATGTAACAGGACTTCAAGAAGGACTGCACCCGGAAAGTCTAGCATTTTGGTATTCTGAAATAATAAAAGAAGCAAAAGATATGGCGCCTGCTTGGCTTGTAGATAAAATCAATGTAAAACAAGATCCAATTTTGCCTATGAAATTCAACCTGGATATATCAAAAAGAGCAGTTCGATATTTTATGATGGCAGTAGATGATAACCTGCATAAAATGC
This sequence comes from uncultured Candidatus Nitrosotenuis sp., assembly GCA_964616415.1. Classification (GTDB taxonomy): domain Archaea; phylum Thermoproteota; class Nitrososphaeria; order Nitrososphaerales; family Nitrosopumilaceae; genus Nitrosotenuis. The sequence goes on from CAZTUP010000005.1 coordinate 114,889, forward strand.
CAAGCTCAACAAAACTATACTTTCTAAAAGTTCAAGAGACTCTGTCTAATGAAATGGATAAATCACTTGTCTAGCCTTTGATGATTTCAACTGTTTCAGCAATTACCTTGGCATCTGTTATCTTGTTTACACCATCAAAAACAGATTGAATGAAGTCAACGAAAATGTCTACCTGGTCTGTGTCCTTGAATACAATAGAGTGTGCGGATTTGTCCTTTAATGCTATGACCACCTCATTTTCATACACGTTTAAAATTGATGAAATGAATGTCTCTTTTCCATCTTTTATGAAGATCAAGCTTGCAAGCTTGATTGCCTCATGTTTGTCCTGACAACTCACTTGCACTTTCATTGATCTTCGTACAAAAATTTCTCTAGTTGGTCTCTTGCTTTTTCTCGTTTTTGCTGGTGTGATACTAAAAATTCCGTCACTTTCTCAATTAGAATTGCTTTTAGCTCACCTGTGAGCATCTTGCCTGATTTGTAATCATCGTATATCGTCTTGAGTTTTTTATCGTCAGGCTCAAAGAAGATTCTTAGATATTGATATGATACATCAATGTCTGGATTCCCTCCTATCTTTCTATGATCTTCTACAGTTGCCTGGCCGCCAGAAAATGCATATTTGTTTATCTTCTTTTTTATTACCTCTGGCGGATCAGTTGTGTAGATTGTACCGCTTTCTTCAGATGCCGACATTTTTCCGCCGGGTCCTGAAAGCGACGGTATCATAATATTGTGAATTAGTGCTGGTTTCTCTCTGCCAATTTTTGGAGCAACATCGCGTGTTATCCTAAAGTGTGGGTCTTGGTCCACGCCAAGCGGAATCAAAACAGGCCTGTTCTCAATGAAGCATGGAGCTGACTGCAATGACGTATAGAAAATCATACCTATGTTTGTCTCGTTTGTAAAGCCAAATACCGCCTTTGTGTTTGAGAAATTGATCTTTTTTGCAACTTGCGCTGCAATTGGATATAGAGTTTTGATGTTTTTTGTGTTTATAATGATCTTCGTTTTTTCTGGTTTGAAACCAAGTGCGACAAAATCCAAGGCATTCTCATATGCAAAATTACGAGTTTGCTCAAGTGTAAGATCTTGCTTTGCATAAAATTTCTCGTCATCTGTTAGCTGGAAATACAGATTTGTATCAAATTTTTCCTGTAACCATTTGGTAAAGACCCATGGAACCAAATGACCTATGTGGGTGTGGCCTGAAGGACCTCGTCCAGTATACAAAAAGAATTTTTTGCCTTTTTGATAATCATCCAAAATTCTTCCTAATTCCCTGTGTGAGAAAAATATGCCGCGTCTTAGCATGAAATGAGCCTCACCGGTAATTTTTTCGATTTTTTTTAGAAGATCTGATGTGATCTTTTCAGTGCCAAACTGTTTGATGAGTTTATCATAGTCAATTTCTCCCTCGACATGCCATGGAGTGACAATGAATTCATCAGAAGGCATTCATGATCAAGTTAGGTTAAGGTTTAAAAAGTCTTTTCGGGTCGTTTTGCTGTTGTCTCAAGTCTTACATCCAATTGAGAAAACAATGATCAAATTATTACAATCTGAAAAAAATCTAACCGAACAACAAATCATAGAAAAAACTAAACTCACAGCTGATCAGATTCGACGTGGAATAGAATGGCTTCGACTAAAGAATTTAGCTCTTGTGGAAGAATCAGAAAAATTATTTCTTACCCTTGGCAAAAATGGTCTTGTAGCAAAACAAGAAGGATTACCAGAGCGAAAACTAGTCAATTTGGTAGCAAATAGACCAATTCCGTTTGATGATCTGAGAAAAAAATTGCTTGATGATATGAATGTGGCAATTGCAAACGCCAAGAAAAATAATTGGATAGAGATATCAAAAAATGAATCTACAAGCATTGTGTCTTTAAAACAAAACCCAGAACCTACAAATGAAGAAAAAATCCTTGCACAAATTGGCGAAAACAAAATCCCATTAGAACAAATTAGTGATAAATCTGCACTAGACTCGCTCAAAAAAAGACCTGATTATATCGTGATGGAGTCGATAAAAACAAAGATTCTCTCTCTTACAGAACCTGCAAAGTCAATTGATACTGAATCTGCAGATTTTGGTGCAATAGATGTAGAAGCTGACGTGCCGCGAGTTTATGCCGCAAGAACTCATCCACTAAAAGATACAATAAACGAAATACGCGAAGTCTTTGTCAGCCTTGGATTCTCAGAAATATCCGGAAACTTTGCACAGCCAAGCTTTTGGAATTTTGATGCATTATTCACTCCGCAGGATCATCCTGCGAGGGAGATGCAGGATACTTTTTACATTAAAGACAAACTAGCGCAAAGCTTTGCAACAGCATCCCAGATAAAACAAGTCTCAGACTCGCACAAAAAGGGATGGAAATACGCATGGAGTCAAGAGACTGCAAAGAAAATGGTTCTTCGAACTCATACCACATGTGTTACTATCAAGTATTTGGCAGAAAACAAACCAGCTGAAGCAAGAGTATTCTCACTTGGGCGAGTCTTTCGAAATGAAAAGGTAAGCTACAAGCATTTAGTGGAATTTAATCAAGTTGAAGGGATTGTTGTTGGAAAAAATGTCTCACTACGAGATTTGATGGGTATTCAAACAGAATTTTACAAAAAGATGGGCCTAAATAAAATAAAGTTCTGGCCAACGTTTTTCCCGTATACTGAACCGTCGCTTCAAACTATGGTGTATAATGAGCGATTGGATAAATGGGTAGAGCTCTTTGGAATGGGAATATTTAGACCTGAAGTGACAAAGCCTTTTGGAATCACAAGGCCTGTGTTGGCATGGGGTGGAGGAATTGAAAGGATTGCCATGCTAAAATATGGGTTAGATGATGTGAGAGAATTTTACAACAATAATCTAAACTGGTTGAGGAATGTTCCAAAATGCCAGTAGTCACATTATATCTTTCAAGACTACAAAAGATAATCGGCAAGACAAACAAAAACAAAATTGTTGACGTACTGCCTTTTTTGGGTCTTGACATTGAAGAGCAAACTGAGCAATATGTTCGTGTAGAATACAGTCCGAATAGACCAGATTATGCAACAGATGTTGGTATTGCCGCGGGATTGCAAGGCTTGCTTGGAATAAAAAAAGGAATTGCAAAACTTGATATCAAAAAACAAAAAGACAAAACCTTTTTCATCAAAATAAATCCCTCAATAAAAAAAATCCGTCCATATGTTTTAGGATTGATTGCAAAGGGGGGGAATCTTGATGATGAATCCATAAGACAACTTATTGCACTACAGGAAGATCTACATTTTGGCATAGGCAGAAAACGTAAAAAAACTTCAATTGGAATACACGATCTTGATGCAATAAAACTACCACTTCTATACACTGCTGTCTCAAAGGATCACAAGTTTGTTCCTCTTGCAACACAAAATGAAATGTCAGTAAAACAAATTCTTGAAAATACGGCTGTGGGTCAAGACTATTCGGCAATTCTTGGAAGTAGCCAAAGTGTACCGATGATTTTAGATTCTCAAGGAAACACCATTTCATTTCCACCTATAATCAATTCTGCTCTAACCACTGTGTCAACTAAGACTAGGAATCTGCTAATTGAAGTAACTGGAAATGATCAAAGCGCAGTAGCAGATACCTTATCAGTAGTTGCTTCAGTTTTACAGAGTCTGGGTTTTGTATTGTATGATCTTAAAGCTAATTTGAAAAGTTCAGCAGATCTTCTCAAGACAAGAACAATAATTTTGGATCCGATTCTTGTAAACCAAACACTTGGATTGCAGCTATCTCCAACGCAAATATGCACCATGTTACAAAAATGTAGGCTAGACGCTGTCGTAAAAAGTAAAAAAATTATGTGCACAATTCCAAGATTTCGATTTGATATTTTTGGCCCAATGGACTTGGTAGAAGAAGTCGCACTTGGATTTGGAATTCAAAATCTTGGACCTACACTTCCAGCATCAACAAGTGTTGGACAAAAAAGCCAAACCACGTTACGACTTGATAATCTAAGTCAAATTTTGATAGGTCTTGGTTTTACTGAGGTACTTAATTCCTCTCTTACAAGCAAACAAGTCTTGTATGATTACACAAATCGTGATCCAGCCAATCTAATCGAGGTTGCAGAATCAAAAAGTCAAGAATATACTATTCTGCGAGATTCTATCTTACCTGGATTACTTGAAAATCTTTCAAGAAACATACACGAAACATATCCTCAAAAATTCTTTGAGACTGGGGTGGTTTTTTCAGATGGCTCTCCAATCAAAGAATCAATTTGTCTTGCTTGTCTTAGTGCACACAAAGATACTGATTATACAGAAATCAAATCTACTTTACAATCTCTACTAAAGACTGATGCAAACATTGATTGTAAAACAAAAACTTCGGAAAATCCAATGTTTGCAAAAGGAAAAACAGCAGATGTCATAATTAATGGGAAAAAAGTAGGCACGGTTGGAGAGATTGATTCAAAGGTGATTGAGAATTTCAAAATACGTGTGCCAGTTTCTGGATTTGAGATAATTCTCTCTGATTCAATATTGTAGAAAATAGACATTAGAACTCTGTGTTATAATTGACATCAAATGTAAGTCTGCCCAACAATTGAGCGTGTTTTTCCTTTTTAGGTCTGACTTAATATTTGAGAGATTCTCACCGTTTTTGCCCTAACAAGGCACACAGACGGACTGGAATGACTATGATGCTAAAACATGATTTTCGGGTCCACCCAGGTGTGCGACATGGGGCTACCCCGGACACAGAGCATGTTTGAGGATATGGCTAATACCTATGAGAACGTGTGAGTCAGTGCCGGGGTACATCATTTAAGCAAAAAATATTAGATTTACAAAACCAGCATCTTACAATGGCAAATTATTGGTTGTGCAAACAAGAGCCAAGCACTTACAACATTGAACAACTGGAAAAAGAAAAAACCACAATATGGGATGACGTTCACAATAATTTGGCAGTAAAATATATCACACAAATGAAAAAAGGAGATCTGGGATTTTTCTATCACACAGGCGAACAAAAACAAATTGTTGGAATAATGGAAATAACCTCAAATCCGTATCCAAACCCAAAAGAAAAAGATCCGAGATTTGTTGTAGTTGATGTAAAATACAAAAAGCGACTAAATAGACCAGTCACACTTGCAGAGATAAAATCAAATAAGAAATTCAAAGACTGGGAATTATTAAGAATCTCAAGACTCTCTGTTATGCCAGTTCCATCTAAAATTTGGGATGAAATACTCAAAATTTCTCAAAAATAGAATCTGCCAATAGGTTTATTGATATATCCCGAGGTGTATACGTTAATCATGGCAACAGCATACGTTTTGATAAACTGTGAACTTGGATCAGAAGAGGCCATCATTAAACAACTAAAGTCACTTGATGGTGTAAAAGAGGTTCACGGTACATTTGGCGCGTACGACATCTTGGCCAAAATAGAGTCTCCAACAGTTGAGGCATTACGCGAAACCATAACTTGGAAGATTCGTAAAATCGAGAAAATCCGATCTACATTAACCCTGATGGGTATTGAGGGTCAATCTTAACACACACTCTCTTTTTCTTGTATCATGCTTTTGCATTTCATCTTTTTAGTAACCAAGGATGATTTGGACAAAAGATCTAAGGAATTTGAATACATACAACAAATGGGACAGTTTTACAAAAAATGGATTAAAGACACATTTTCCGTTGATGTTGAGATCCAATGTGATGAAATGATCGTACCAAATCAAAGCCTTTTGCGAAGACTAGATACTGCGGTATTAGTTGAGGATCACAAAAACCGTGACGCCAACACATTTCATTTCTATTTATGTAATTTCAATCCATTATGGACTGATTGTACCTGTGAGGGGTATTATGCGGAAAACTTTGCAATGACTTTGTGGAAAAAACCAAAAGAGGGAGATGATTTTCTTTTTACTTGCCAGAAAAACTGTACTGTGGTATCTCATGAAATATCGCACGAATTATTGCGACAAAAAAAATTCAAAAAACAATACGAAATAGTACATGATGTTTGGTCAAAACATACCTTTAATGACTTGCCATTTGAACAATATGGGAAAAATTTTGAATCTACAAAAGATCAACCATATTTTCTAACAATTGATGCATCGGAATTTCGGTCATAATACAATCACCAGCAGTTTTAATTTGTTTAGTAATACAAATTATTGATGTTGACCTGCAGAGGATACTGTAAAACAAAATACAAGGAGTTCCTCGGTGATGTATCACTCAAGTATAATGGGCAAAAAAGATGCGGCGTATGTGATGTTTATCTAAAATGGAAAGACATCAAGTGTCCGTGTTGTAAATCTGTTTTACATGTACGGCCAAGACATTCAAAGGCAAAGACAAAATATTATGAGAGTGAAAATGTGCAGTGGATTTAGCTACATTTTGTCACAGAATAGATTCTGTTTTCAAAGTTTGCAGTTTTGATTTCTAGTCTGTTCTCAGCATCTGTTTTTCTTGATTTGCTGAGTTTTTCCAGCTCTACTAGTGAATCTCCTTTGAAACCAACTGAGGTTCCAAAGATTGCATCGGTCAGCATTGTTCCATGGTCGCCCTTTTTGACATCCTCTACTATGCCATAAAACTTGATTGCCTCTCTCTTTTGTACCGGTGTTCCAGTTGATTTGTTGAATGCAACTGCAATGTACATGCCATTGTTTTTTACTGCAACTGGAACTTTGTGGTTTTTACCAGAAGCTCCTGGGATTGCCTCGTTGATCAAAATATCGCATTTGTGGTACATGCTTGCAACATATGCATAGAATCTATAATCTGCAAATTTACCATCAGAGTCACTTTCACAGTCAATAAAAATACGATGTAATGTTGTTAGTGCTGTGTCGTTCATGCTTTGCAATCTGTCATCAAGACGACCTCGCTCTAAAAGACTAGAGCCGCATTCTTTTGCAATTTTTTTCAAAATAAAATCAGGAAGATTATAGTTTTTCAGTGCGGCAATGTACGAACCTGCTTGCGACATGCCAAAAGTTGGAAAGCCCTTATTGACCATGCAGATGGACCTCCTTTAGAAACATATGATGAACCATAACTCGTACCATATACAATAAAGTCGGTTTTTGCTTATAACTGTTAGGAATAACTAAGGAAATTTCAATATTAATCCACAATCAAAATAAAAAATTAATCAAAATTCTGACACGATTTATAACTAATTGATAGAACATGATTACTTGCTGTGATGATTCGTGGAGATTGAAACAACACCGAAACTTGTATTTGATGTTTACAAAAAACTAGAGCAAAATATTTCTAAATTTAGAAAAGTGGTGAATCGTCCGCTTACACTTAGTGAAAAAATTCTTGTGGGACATTTAGCAGAATTTGATGACAAGGAATCGGAGCGAGGAAAAAGCTATGTCTTTTTGAAACCGGATCGTGTCGCATTACAAGATGTAACGGGACAAACAGTAATGTTGGAATTCATGCAGGCAGGACTAAAACAAGTCAGCTTGCCTACAACTGTTCACTGTGATCATCTCATTCAGGCAAAAATTGGCGCAAAAGAGGACACAAAACTTGCAATCTATGAAAATAATGAAGTTTATACATTTTTAGAATCTGCCGCAAAAAAATATGGTGCAGGATTCTGGAAGCCTGGTGCTGGAATCATACATCAAGTGGTACTGGAAAATTATGCATTTCCTGGCGGGTTGATGATCGGAACTGACTCTCATACACCAAATGCTGGAGGCCTTGGAATGATTGCAGTTGGTGTAGGTGGTATGGATGCAGCAGAGGTAATGGTTGGAATGCCTTGGGAGCTACTCTATCCAAAAAGAATAGGCGTCTATCTCAAAGGATCACTAAACGGATGGACTGCACCAAAGGATATCATCTTGTATGTCGCAGGACAGCTTACTGTTTCTGGCGGAACAAATGCAATAATCGAGTACTTTGGACCTGGAGCAAAAACAATCAGCTGTACTGGTAAGGCGACAATAACAAACATGGGCGCAGAGATTGGTGCAACCTGTTCTATTTTTGAATATGATGAAAAAATGGCAAATTATCTTCGAGCCACTGGGCGTGGTGAGCTTGCAGAAATAGCAAACCAACACAAAGACTTGTTATGTGAAGATGAAGACGTTGAAAAGAACCCCAGTAAATATTTTGATAAAGTAATTGAAATTGATCTCTCAAAACTAGAACCACACATTGTAGGTCCTCATACGCCTGATTTGGCAAGACCGATTTCCAAGCTTGCAGAAGATGTGAAAAAAAATGGATATGTTGATGAGATATCCGTCGCACTAATCGGAAGCTGCACAAATTCTTCGTATGAAGATATGTCTCGTGCCGCAAGTGTGGCAAAACAAGCAAAACAAAAAGGAGTAAAAGCAAAAATCCCATTGCTTGTTACACCTGGCTCTGAGCTAGTCCGTGCAACTATAGAACGTGATGGACAAATGCAAATGCTTGATGATATTGGAGCTACAGTTCTTGCAAATGCATGCGGTCCTTGCATTGGTCAGTGGAGCAGACCTGAGCTCAAAAATGACAACCCAAACACAATCATTACATCATTTAACCGAAACTTTCCGGGACGAAATGATGGAAAAAGAAACACAATGAACTTCATTGGAAGTCCTGAACTAATAATTGCATTATCAATTGGCGGAAGATTGTCGTTTAATCCAATTACTGATGAGCTAACAGCAAAAGATGGAACAAAATTCAAGCTTACTCCACCAGAAATTGCACCAGACGTACCAAAGACTGGATTCAAGTCTGGACTTGATGTCTATGTTGCACCGTCTTCGGATCCTGATTCTATACAGGTATTAATTGATCCAAATAGCACTAGACTGCAAAAACTAGAGCCGTTTACGCCTTGGGATGGCAAAGACTATGTCGATTTGCCAATTATGGTCAAGGCAAAGGGAAAATGTACCACTGATCACATTTCGCCTGCTGGTGCCTGGTTATCATATAGAGGACATCTAGATAGGCTAAGTGACAACCTACTGCTTGGTGCAGTAAATGCATTCAACGGAGAGGTAGGCAAGGGCAAGAACACACTGAATAATTCTATAGAGTCATTTCCAAGCATTGCGCGCCAATACAAGGCAAATGGCCTCAAATGGGTAATAATAGGCGATACGAATTATGGAGAAGGCAGTAGTCGAGAGCACGCTGCACTGACTCCTAGATTCTTAGGCTGCGGCGCAGTAATTGCAAAATCATTTGCAAGAATACATGAGACAAATCTCAAAAAACAAGGATTACTTGCACTCACATTTTCCAATCCGTCAGATTATGATAAAATTCAAGAAACAGACAAGCTTAGCTTTTTGGATTTAAACAAACTAGAACACGGCAAACCAGTAAAATGCATCATAACTCATTCCAACGGAACAAAAGAAGAAATTCTATTGTCTCACACCTTCAATTCTTCCCAAATTGATTGGTTCCGACAGGGTTCTGCACTAAACGTTCTGCGCAATAAAAACAAGTAACGTGGGGCCGACCGGAGTTGAACCGGCGATCTACAGGTCACTGCAGCTCCAAACTCACATCATCTTGTGAAATCAGTTTGGATTGTATTACTTCTGGAGCCTCTAGCGATGACTTTGAATCATAGTCGCCTTGCCAGGCTGGGCTACGACCCCACAAGTAACAAAAATTCAGACTTGGATTTATTCTAACTGGTATTTTGCCAAAAAACTAGATTTATTATAAATCCAAAATCTCATGATATCGTACAAATGGCAAGGCCTATTCTAATAATTGCAGCATCAATTCCTGTGGTTTTGGCAGTTCTGATTGCAATTCCAATGATGACTAATCCACAAATTCCGTTTTCTGCAGCAAATGCAGACGACAAAATCACAATTGAACTGATAAAATACGATCTCAAAAAAATCTCACTTGGTGTGACTGATAGAATTACACCACAAAAATCAGAAATTCTGAGCATATCTGATGACGGATCAACCAAGTATACCATTTCCACAACTGACTCTACACCAATAGAAAAAACCACAACTCTTGATAAATCTCAGATAACCAAACTCACAGCATTGGTCAAAGAAACTGGATTCATGCAATTGCCAATTGATTCAATTTCTGCAGATGAGACAAAGACAGAATATACAAAATTCTCACTCAAAGTAACATTAAATGGCAAAACAAAACAAATTCAGTGGCCTGAACAGAATGCCACTTCGTCATTTATTCCACCACTGGTATCAAATGTAGAGTTTGAGCTCGAAAAGATAATCAATCAAACCAGTCAGTAGAATTGAGCGTCATTAACTACACCCCTGTGAGTAAGCCATTCTTGATGACTGGCGTCATTCTTTCATTTATTGGCACAACTGTTGGCTCAATTTGGATGCTTACATTTTTTGGAGTTTCTGTACCGGAGCAAATCGCGTCAATATTTCAGATGCATAGAATCTTTCAGCTAAACGGGTTTGTCACATTGATGATAATGGGAATTGGTTATATGATAATACCTAGGATGCGAAATGAACTCACGCCTTCAAATAGATTGGCAAAAATCTCTTATCTTTTTGTAATATCTTCTATTGGAGTTGACTTTACAGCAAGTATGATGTCTGCTGATTATTCTAAAATTGCGACAACTCTGAGATTGATTGGGGTTTCGATTTTTGGAGGGCTGATGTTTTACATGCTAAGAATAGCTCCAAAACTATTACGCGAATCTGATTATTTCATTACGATCTCTATTTCGTTACTGATTGCATCACAAGTCGTATCGCTATTTGATGTACAACAAAACTTGTTAATACAAAAACAAATGTGGCTGTTTTTCCCAATCTTGATGATTTTTGCCATAGAGTACAAAACACTACCGTCGTTTTTGGGATTTATTCGACCAAAAAGAAAACTTGTCATCTCTTCAATAGTTTTGGCAATCTTGTCAGGCATATTGGGAATTACAGTATCAATAATTCCGTCGATGGTACTGGGAGTTGCCTTTAACCTTGCCTTGATTAGCATGGTTTCTTGTTTTGCATTATCGTTATACATATTTGGAGGCTTTAACAACACTGAGATTCTTAAGCTGATCTCTGGCGAAAAAAAGAAACGATATCATACCATAATCTTGCACACAAGAATTGCATTTGGATTCTTATTTGTAGGATTAATCCTTGGTACATTGCACACGTTGGATTTGGTAAATTTTGCAGTGTATGATCTGACAATTCATTATGTTGCAATTGGTTTTATTGGGATTACAATAATGTTGTATTTGCCTATAATGATCCCACCAATTCTTGAAAAATCAATTAGATTTTTATCTTTTAATCACATCCCGCTTATACTCATTATATCTGCACTAGCAATTCGAACCATAGGTGATGCCCTCTTGAGTTACTCAAATCATGAGCAGTTTAGCTTAGTCTTTGGAATCTCTGGATTTGTAATACTTGCAGGTATGTTTTTGTTTGTAAGAATGATTCATCGGGCAATGAAAAACACCAATTCTGAATTATCTATTGTCTGAATTTGTTTTTAGAAGCAAAGATGCTTCGCGTATTATAAATATGCAAATTCAACTATTTCATCTATGATTCCGCTTTCCGGAGACCTACCAAATGCAAAGGGTAGGATCAATGAAAAAGTTGGCTCTTTTTCAACTATGCGAGGAACATCCACACTAAAGCGCGGATTTGCACACATGCTAAAAAATGGCGTAGTGATGGATGTCACAACTGTAGAGCAGGCCCAAATTGCAGAAGAGGCAGGCGCAGTGTCTGTTATGGTTCTAGACAAGCTTCCATCAGATGTTAGAAAGGCAGGAGGCGTTGCAAGAACTGCGAGCATTAGAGTAATTGAAGAAATCATGGATGCAGTAACAATTCCAGTAATGGCAAAATGCAGAATCGGCCATGTCTATGAGGCACGTGTCTTGGAAGAGACCAACGTGGACATGATTGACGAATCAGAAGTATTGACCCCGGCTGATGAAACACATCATATCTGGAAATGGGATTTTACAACTCCTTTTGTAAATGGTGCAAGATCGTTAGCAGAAGCATTGCGAAGAATAGAAGAAGGTGCAGCAATGATTCGAACAAAAGGAGAGCCGGGAACTGGAAATGTTGCAGAGGCAGTTACACACATCAAAAAAGTAAATGATGAATTACGATTAATCAAATCTGTCTATGATTCAGGAGATCATCAAGATTTAGTTAGAATTGCAAGAGATTTCAAAGTATCATATGATCTAGTAGAACAGACTGCAAAAATTGGTAGATTGCCAGTTGTGAATTTTGCAGCTGGTGGCATTGCAACTCCTGCTGATGCTGCATATTTGATGTCGCTTGGATGTGATGGTATCTTTGTTGGTTCTGGGATCTTTAAGGCAGAAGATGCAAAAGAGCGAGCAAGAGCAGTGGTGTTGGCTACTACATTTTGGGAGGATGCAGACAAGGTCAAAGAGGCGCAGAGGATGATTGATGAGCGACAATCGATGCTTGGATTAGATGTCAAGAATCTAGAATTAAGAATGCAAGAGCGAGGAAGTACAGCATGAGTGTAAACATTGGAGTTTTGGGAATGCAAGGAGATGTCGCAGAAAATATTGTTGCTACTCGTGCAGCGTTAGCGAGAGCCGGAATGAAAGGGACTGTTCGACAAGTAAAGACTCCATCTGAAATCTCAAAACTTGATGGGTTGATTATACCTGGCGGAGAAAGCACAATGATTGGCCAAATGTCTCTAGTAAATGGCGCAATCAAGACAATTAAAGAAAAAATCCAAAAAGGCATGCCTGTATTTGGAATTTGTGCAGGCCTAATCTTGCTATCAAAAAATGCAAAGGACAGAGTTGTTGGCAAAATGGATCAACCACTTTTGGATTTATTAGATGTCAGAGTTGAACGCAATTCCTTTGGTAGACAACGTGACTCATTTGAGGCAGAGATCTCTGCTCAATCGCTAGGAATTGCAAAATCTCATGGCGTATTCATTCGTGCTCCTTCCATAGAGGGAATGGGGAAAGATGTACAAACAGTGTCGAAATTCAATGAAAAAGTTGTTGCAGTAAAACAAGGAAACATCTTAGGTGTCGCATTTCATCCTGAGTTGACAAGTGATATTTCATGGCACAAGTATTTTGTGTCCATGATAAAACCAACTAAAAAACCACAAAAATAACTCGATTCTTAGCTGACCTTACAACTAGTTTGTAATTTTATGCATCGGTATCAAATCACTTGCAAATTGCTTTAGTGATTCTGGAATCTCAATTGATATGGAATCCTTTAATGATAATCCACTTGATTTCTTTTCGTTCCACACTTTGGAGTTAAATTCTTCAATTTCTTTTGTGTACTGGCTCATGTCTGCAAGATTTTCTGGTTTTGGATGGTTTTGTTTGTGAATTGTTTCTTTAGAATATAGTTCCTGCCACATGTAATCCGTGATGAATGGAGAAATTGGTGCAAGCAAAAGCAGGATTGTGGATAAAACCTTGTGTAGTGTATAGATTGCTGCATTTTTCTCATCTTCGGTAAATCCATCACCATATGCACGCGCCTTTACCATTTCGATATAATGAGCCGCAAACAAATTCCAAGTAAACTCACGAATAGCAATTGCAGGCACAAAAAAATTGTATTCTGAATAGCCCTTCTGACACTCTTGCACGACTTTATTCAGCTCGGATAAAATCCATTTATCGGTTGTAGTTGGATTTGCATTTTCTACAATATGATAACTGGAAATGAATCTTGATACATTCCAAAGTTTTGATAGAAACTTCTTGGTAGTTTCTATTTTCTGCTCAGAGCATCTAAAATCATAACCATGATTGATCTCAGATGCGCTCCAGAATCGAAAAGTATCTGCACCAAATTTTTCAATTACTGGCAGTGGATCAACTGCATTTCCTTTGCTTTTACTCATCTTCATTCCTTTTTCATCAAGACCATATCCCATAATCCAAGCCTCAGACCATGGACTGGTGCCTGTTAGCTGCTCACATCGCAATATGGTATAGTATAACCACGTGCGAACGATATCTTTTGCTTGCGGTCTAAGAGTTGCAGGGTATGTTTTTTTGAAAAATTCTGGGTCTTTGTTGTATTTTGAAATGAATAGTGGAGATACACTGGAATCCATCCAAGTATCAAATGTTCTGGTTTCTCCAACAAATTCCTTGGCGCCGCATTTTATGCATTTCTCAAATGGTGCAGGATCTGTCCATGGTTTGTAATATTTTCCAGGTTCTGGCACATGCGGCTCAGAACAGTTCTTACAATACCATATTGGAATTTCAGTACCATAGTATCTACGCCTAGATATTGGCCAGTCTATGCTAATAGAGTCTAGCCAATTCATCAGAATCTGTTTGTGCATATCTGGATGAAATGTTATTTTTTGGCCAAGATTGCGAATTTTTTCAATGGCATCAATTTGTTTTACGTAGTATTCCTCCATTGGAATTATCTCTATTGGAATTTTACTACGCTCGGAAATGGGCGTACGATGTGTAATTTCCTCTGTTTTTTCTAGTAATCCTGCATTTTGCAAGTCTTCGATTATCTTAGTTCTTGCCTGTTTTACTTTAAGACCTGCATATGCTCCGGCAGCATCTGTCATCAAACCATTCATTCCAATTGCAACAATCTCTTCAAGCTTCATTTCTCGGAATAATGCAACATCGTTTTGATCTCCATACGAGCAAACCATCACAGCACCTGAACCAAACTCCATTTGCGCAGAATGATGAGTTCTGATGATGACTTCTCTATTTATGACTGGAACTATGATCTTTTTATCTACAACATCTTTGTATCTTACATCATCTGGATTTACTATAACTGTCTGACATGCACATAATAATTCAGGTCTAGTACTTGCAATAGTTATTGCCCTATCGGAATCTTTTATTTTAAATTTCATATAGACAAGCTTTGTTGGAATGTCTTGATACTGTATTTCAGCATCAGCTATTGTAGTGCCAGAGACCCAATCGTAATTATTTGGACGTGTTGCCTTGTAAATGATCCCACGTTTCCATAATTCAATGAATGTTGACTGCGTCAGAATTCTATACTCTTCAGAATCAGTTCTGTAATAGTTTGTAAAGTTTCCAGATAGTCCAAGACTCTTCATTATTTGTAGCATTTCTGCTTCTAGATCATCCAAGGAATTTCTACACAACTCTAGAAATTTACTTCGCTCAGTTTCTTGCATGCGAATATTGTGTTTTTTCTCGGTGTACAATTCCACTGGCAACCCGTTTCTATCTATCCCAATAGGGAAATACACATGGTTTCCATTCATTCGAGCAGTTCGTGCGATCATGTCTATTTGAGAATAATGAGCTGCAGCTCCAATATGCCATGGCCTGCCGGAAGGATATGGTGGAGGCGTATCTATGACAAAATTCTTGTTTTCAGGCACAAAATCATACAATCCTGAATTTACCCACTGTTTGAGAATTTTTGCTTCAAGCTCAGGATTCCATGCAGTTTCTTTGATCTTTGGCTCCATGGTCTAGAATTTTGAAATTTTGGAAATTAGGTGTGCACCTTTGTTATAGCCTTCGTAAACATACACTCCAACAGCCTCTATGTTTTTTGGTAGTCTGGGAACTAGAAGTTTGATTATCTCAGTTGATAGATTTTCGACTGTTGCTTCTCCCTCTAAGAGAAATGTTGTGTGTTTTGGTACCTGCATGTCGAACATTCCCTTTGGACCCTCAAATGATATTCGAAAATGTGACTCATCTTCTGTTTTAAGGTATTTTCTATTTATGAAGAATTTATGATCCAAAATTCCAATGACTTCTTTTATGATTTTTTTTGCTTCTCCAAAATCAATTAGCAAATTGTTTTTCATATCGCCAACTAACTCTACTAAAACAGTGGATGTGTGGCCATGCAAAATGGAGCATTTCTCCACTAATGGTAAAATATGTGCATAATCGAATGCAAATGATGGATCCTCTATGAATATTGAACCTGATTGTGCATCCTTGGTGTCATAGAATACTATTTCGTCTAATTCTTTGAGCTTTGCGGCAAACTGCGGATGGCCAATTGCCATGATAGTGTGACTGTCAGATTTTAATTCCTTGTATTTTACAATGTCTGATTCTGAATCAATGACTTCAATTAATTTTCCATCACTGGTTTTGAAATCAACTGTAAGAGTCTTGCCATTTGACAGTGTGATCTTGTGTTGATACTCATATGAAAGTCCTAAAAATGATAACATTTGAGCTATTGATAGTTCCATTCTTGATTTGAGCAAAGTACCGTTTCTGTCAATATATCTGAAATCCGAGTCCAGTATGGTGGAATTGGTTAGCGTCATTTGCAAAATTCCTCTGTTTTCTGCATATATATTCAATAGAGATTTGAGGCTAAGACTAAATCACAGATTCTATGAATTTTGCAAGCTCTACATCATTTGATGTAATGCCTCCAGCATCATGCGTCATGAGATCTATGATTACTCTGTTATACACATTGAACCATTCTGGATGATGATTCGTTTTTTCTGCATGTAATGCGACCTTGGTCATAAATGAAAATGCCTGGGTAAAATCGCTAAATGTGATTTCTCTGTGCAGTTTTCCGTTTTGTATGATCCAACCGTTTAGCGTTCTTAACTCGTTTTTGAGTTGTTCATGAGTCAGGCCGATTGGTCTCAATGATTTATTCAAAACAAATTTGGATAATAGTTTTACCAATTTACTCTAAATAGTAACTTCTTTGTATGGGGTTTTGATTGCAAAAATATGAATCTTGATACTTTATTAGAAAAAATTCAAATTGCAATATCTCAAAATATACAAAACAAGAAAATTGGGATTGCATTTTCTGGTGGAGTTGACAGTACTCTGATTGCAAAACTATGTCACCAAATGAACTATGATGTTACATTATTGACAATTGGGTTTGCAGATTCCCATGATGTACAGTTCTCAAAACAAGTAAACGAGTCATTAAAACTACCGCACAAGATTTTGGAAATTGATCCTAAAGAGTTCGATTCAATCTCTAAAAAAATTTACAACACAATAAACACTGATAATCTATCTTGGAATGAAAATAGTATCGCGTTTTATCATGTGGCAAAATTAGCACAAAGCCTTGCATTGGATGTTGTGGTAACTGCAAATGGCATTGATGAATTATTTTGTGGCTATAATGGGTATCGAGATGCAATAAAGCAGGGAAATGACGCTGTTATGGAACTAATGAATACAAAACTAGACAATGAAATCAAAATGATGAAGGCAATCAATCATGTTTGCTCTGAATTTAATATCAAAATAATTCAGCCGTTATTATCAGAAGAGTTCATTAAATATGCGAAAACCATACCAATAGATCAAAAAATCATAGATGAAAATGATCTACAAAGAAAACACCTCATAAGAAAACTGGCAATCAAAGTCGGTGTACCTGAACTGTCTGCAAATGCAAGAAAAAAGGCCCTGCAATATGGGTCTATGATTCACAAAACACTGCTAAAATCTAGATAAATTTTTTGCAGACTCGATTTACGGTATTATTCACGTTTGTAATTATCTGTGGTGCTGCACCCAAGTGACTCTGCGGAGTGAATATTTTGTCGATTTCAATCTCTGTGAGTTTTGATGAAATGGCCTTGTCGTTTTTTATTGCATCCGAATAATCAACTCCATTATCATGTGCCTTAAAAGCAACTCGTTGAACGTCTCGATATGCAACAAATCTTGGAACGCCTTTCTTGATTAGTGCTTCTAGAACAAATTCCGCAAAGATCTGACCTTTTGTGATATACAAGTTTTGCTCAATTCGTTCAGTGTTTACTCGTAACCTATCAATTATTCGAAGCATTGTCTCTAGCATTTCGTCTAGTAGAATGGAACACATTGGTATGGTAAATCGTTCGTTTGCAGAATTTGATAAATCGCGTTCATGCCATAGTGGAATATTCTCAAATGATGTGCTCATCTGACTGCGTAATAGTTTTGATAATGATGAAATTCTCTCACTTTTGATTGGATTCCTTTTTACAGGTACTGCACTACTTCCCATCTGACCTTCCTTGAAATGCTCTGCTACCTCGGCAATCTCAGTTCTTTGCAGATTTCTAATCTCTATTGCAATTTTTTCTAATGTGCTACCTGTCAAGGCAAGCTGAAAAACAAATTCCGCGTATCTCTCGCGTGGTATGATTTGTGTAGTCACCTCTGCCGGAAATAATCCTAATCTTTTTGCCACTTTTTTTTGCACCTCGATTGCCTTTGCACCCATTAGAGATCCAGTGCCAACAACACCTAGTGTTTTGCATATGAGAATTCTTTTCTTAATTTCCTCAATTCGTTCAACATGTTTTTCCATCTCTGAAGCCCAATTTGCAAATTTTAATCCAAATGAAATGATGCTTGCATGTTGTCCATGTGTTCTCCCTACTGCAGGAACATTTTTGTATTGAACTGCCTTTTTTGCTAAAAGCAAACCAAGTCTTGCAACTTTAGGCTCTATTATGGATAATGCATCCTTCATTTGCATTGAGGTACTTGTATCAACCAAATCATTGCTTGTCAAGCCATAATGAATCCATGGCCTTGCATTGATTTGGCATTTCTCACTTAATGCCTCCACTAGTGCAGCGGTGTCATGATCTGATTTTGATTCTAGTTGTTTTACTCTATTTGCAGAGATTTTACCTGAGTTTGCGATAGTGAAAATATTAAGTGCAGATTTTTTCGGAATCATGCCAATCTCACCCTGTGATATTGCGGCGGCACCTTCAATCTGTAGTTGATAGTCTATCTTTTTCTGATCATCAAAAACAGCAAGCATTTCTTTTGTGCCATATCGGCCTCCATCAATTGGTAAAATAGGCAATAATTGACTTTGAGATGTATCAAAAATAAATCTACTTATGATTTAAATTGCATCTAAGGTGGCTAACCGGTAATGTCTTCTATTACCCCCAAAAAAATCAGTGACCGAGTCTATAGAATTGAAGCTGATTCGAGCAAGGGAATGAAAGTACCAGTTACAATTTACGCAGATGAAAATCTGATTTCTAAAATGATGACTGACAGGACATTATCTCAGGCAATGAATGTTGCAACTTTGCCTGGAATTCAAGGACATGCAGTGGTATTGCCTGATGGGCATGAAGGATATGGTTTTCCAGTAGGTGGAGTTGCCGCAATGGACGCAGAAGAAGGGATGATTAGTCCTGGAGGCGTTGGCTATGATATCAACTGCGGTGTTAGATTACTACGATTGAACTTATCTGAAAAAGAGGTAAGACCTAAACTAAAAGAACTAGTTACAGATCTTTTCAACTCAATACCGTCTGGTGTTGGCTCTGAAGGTGCAATCAAACTAAACTACTCGCAATTAGATGAGGTTCTAGTTAGAGGAGTTAATTGGGCAATTGATCATGGTTATGGAACAAAAGATGATGCTGATGTTTGCGAAGAAAACGGACAAATAAAAAATGCCGATCCGAACAAAGTCTCTAATACTGCGCGAAAGCGAGGTGCACCGCAACTTGGGAGTCTTGGCTCTGGCAATCATTTCTTAGAAGTTCAAAGAATTGAAAAAATCTATGATGAGGAAGCAGCAAAAAGAATGGGAATTCAAGAAGGAAATGTTACCGTTTTAATTCATTGTGGATCCAGAGGATTTGGTCATCAAATCTGTTCAGATTATCTACGTGTGTCAGAGCAGGCATTACAAAAATACAATATCACTTTACCTGATAGAGAATTGGCATGTGTGCCAAATACATCTGAGGAAGGTGAATCATACCGCAAGGCAATGTTTGCAGCATTAAATTTTGCATGGAGTAATAGACAAATGATTACACACTGGACTAGAAAATCATTTGAACGTGTATTCAAAAAATCAGAGTCTGATCTTGACATGAAACTAGTATATGATGTTGCACATAATATTGCCAAAGTTGAAAAACACAAAATTGATGGAAAAGAAAAATCAGTTGTAGTTCACAGAAAGGGAGCGACACGAGCATTTCCTGCAAATAGGGATGAGATTCCACTAAAATATCGAGACTTGGGACAACCCGTGCTGATTCCTGGCTCAATGGGAACTGGAAGCTGGATTCTGCTTGGCAAACCAAATTCAATGAATCTTAGCTTTGGTTCAACTGCACATGGTGCAGGAAGAATGATGTCTCGCTCAAAGGCACGAAGAGATTTCACAGAAGAACAAGTGAAAAAATCACTAACTGATAAAGGAATTTTCATAAAATCGTTGACTAGGGATGGTGTTGTTGAGGAGACACCAGAGGCATACAAGGATGTGGACGCAGTGGTAAATGTATCACACGAGCTTGGAATTGCAACCAAAGTAGCAAAGCTTGTCCCAATTGGCGTGATCAAAGGTTGAGCGACGACGACAAAGAACTAGAAATGCTCAAGGCAAAACGCCTAGCAGAAATGAAAAAAAATCTTACATCTCAATCTCAAAAAGAAGAAAAAAAGCAACAAACTCCAAGCCCACCATCATATCGGGAAATAGTGATTTCTCGTCTTGGATACCGTGGAATGGAAGTTTTACAAAATGCAGAATCACAATTTCCAAATGAGTCTAAAATGGTAATTGACAGACTTGGACAACTATTTCACTCTGGTGAAATCAACGAAGATCTTGATGGGGGCCAGCTTTTAGCTTTGTTCAGATCTGTGGGAATCCACGTGCGAATGCAGACAAAGATCAATGTGGAGCAAGATGGAAAATTTGTCTCACTATCTGATAAATTAAGCAAAACAGAGTCTGAAGAAAATGAAAATCTTTGAGGTAAGCTCCACTGATTTTTTAGAAGATAAACGTCTAATCAATAACGCATTATCTGATATGGCATCACAATTTAGAATGCAAAATGATTTCACATTTGGTGAACCTGTGTCTAGATTTGGTTGGACATTTTTCAAATTATGGATAAAACCACATTTGCAAGAAGAAATAATTCGAAAATTTGCTGATATGATAAAAAAATCAAAAGGTGCTAACGTGGATGAAAAATTTACTAACTTTATGTCAGACTATTTTCAATCAAAGGGCTGTAAAACTAAAATCAAAATGATTGAAGTCTAGACTCTTCTTCCTCTCTTTCCACCCTTCTTTCGTGTGGTGTCATGAGGAATTGGTGTAACATCATCAATTCTTCCAATCTTGAATCCTCCTCTTGCTAATGCTCTAATTGCTGCTTGTGCACCAGGTCCTGGAACTCGAGAACCTACGCCTCCAACTGCTCTCACTCTAATGTGAAATGCAGTGAATCCTTTTGCTTTTGCTGCTTCTACTACTGCATTCGATGATTTCATTGCAGCAAATGGAGATGATTCGTATCTGTCAGCAGTAACGTGCACACCACCGGAACTAATTGCCACGGTTTCTGCGCCTGTGAGATCTGTCATGTGTACTATAGTATTGTTGTAACTACTATAGATATGAGCAATACCCCATTTTTCGACTTGTGCTTCTGACATTGGATACCCAAAGTTTGGTGGGGTTAAAAAGCTATGGTGATTTCTGAGCAGGATTTTGGCTATGAAAAATGAGTCCAGCCTTTGTTTTTAATCCTAGTTTGTTTTTTTGCAGACTCAAAAAACACACCATGGCCATTTTGAACATGGCCTATTTGGATTAGATTAATTTTCTTAGATTTTGCAATTTTTTTTATTTTTTCAATATTTTCTGGACCAATGGTTGCAACAATTTCATATTCCTCACCACCATTAAACACAAGATCCATTACTCTTAGATGATTAGTCTTTGCAAATTCGTCTAATTCTTTGTCTTTTGGTATTTGTGTGATGATGAATTTTTTCTTACTAGTATTTGCCATTTCTGTTAATGTAGTTGATAATCCATCACTAGAATCCATTGATGATCTCATGTATTTTGCCGCCAAGATTCCAAATTCCAGTCTCGGCATTGGAGACAAAACTGAGTCTTTAGCTAGTTTTCTAAACTTGCCTTTTGATCTGTTTTTGTGCAATAATATACCTAATCCAGCAGCAGTTCTACCGAAATTACCTGTGGTTACTATGATGTCGCCTGTTTTTGCACCATTTCTTGGCGTAATTTTTTTGGCAACGCCAAACAACATGACTGAGATCACTATCTCCTTTGCTTCGTTTGTATCGCCTCCAAGAATCTTGACCCCAAATTGTTTTGATATCTCTTTGAAACCCCTTGCTAATCTAACTAGTTTTGATCTTGGATAGTCTCGAGGCAATGAAATTGAAATTATGCAATGTCTTGGTTTTACACCTTTTGATGCAAAATCGCTTAATGGTGCAACCATGCTTTTTTTTGCAATTTGTTCTGGTTTCATCTGTGATGGAATGTCTGTACTCTCAACTAGTGTGTCTGTTTTAATTACACCAAAATTTTTACCTAATCTAAATATCTCAACATCCTCACTGTGACGAGAATTAACAAATTCTCTCTGAAAAATATCAATGATTTTTTTCTCATCTAATTTGTTCATAGCTTTGTTTTACTAGGGTTGTTATCTGTCTCTGAATTTGTTGAGCCCTTTGTAGATTGTTTGATTCTACTGAAATTCTAATAATGTCTTCTGTATTTGATTTTCTCACTAGTGCCCAAGTATCTTCATCAACTATGATTTTGATTCCATCGATTGTAATTATTTGGCCAAATTCTCTTCTCAGTTTATGTTTTAGCTTGGATAATGTCTTATCGTGAAGATTTGACTCAATATCGATCTTTGTTCTAAGCTGATGATATTCTGATACAAACTTGATCACATCATCGATTATTTTTTTTCCAGTCATTGCGGCAATTAGTCCTGATGTTAATATTCCATCACGACACATGTTGAATTCTGGTAGTATGAACCCGCCACTACTTCCCTCACCGCCAGCTTGGCATTTTTCTTTTAGCATCATATCTATGACATTTGCCTCACCGACTTTTGATCGTATCACTTTACCGCCATGATTTTTGATATATTTTTCAACTGCAATACTGGTGTCTATACTGAGGCAGAATTTTTTGTATCCTAGTTGTAGTGCTTTGATAATGCCAAGTGCTAGTGTAGTGTCAGGTGATTGTTTTTTTCCATCTTTGACAACAACTAATCTATCACCATCAAGATCAAAAGCAAAACCAATATCGTACTTTTTACTCTTTGATACGAGTTGAGTTAGTCTATCCGCCGTAGGATCTGGGCCTCTTTTTGTTGATTTCTCATTAATAATGTCAACTTGACATCCAAGTTTTCTTAGTAATTGTGGTGCAACCAAAGATGCTGCGCCACCGCCGACATCAACTATAATTCTAGGTCTGTGTTTTATCTTCCCAATTATCATTGCAGCTTCATCTACGTATCTGGATTCGACCTTACTTTCCGCACCAAATTCTGTTTGTTGTATTTGTTTTTCTTTTAGAATATGAGCGAATTCCTTTTCATTAGGACCGCGACCGTTTATGATGAATTTGAGACCGTTCCATTCTATCGGATTATGTGATGATGTAATAATTAACCCAGCTCCGTATTTTTTTGCTTCTCTGAACATGACTGGAGTTGGAACCATACCAAAATTGTACACGTCAATTCCATGCTCAATTAGTGCTGCAATTGCTACCTCTCTTACCATGTCATTTGATGGTCTTGTATCGTTTCCAACTACACATTTTCTTGATTTGATCGTTGGTGCAAAATTCTTGCAAAATCTCAAAATATCATCTAAACTAAGATCCTCCCCAACAATTCCACGAATTCCGGAAATGGATTTTTTCAATTGTACCAAGACCTGAAATGCTTTTTATAAACTCTGATAACAATGCTCTCCATGCCTCGATAGCTCAGCCCGGCAGAGCGAATGTTTCGTAAACATTAGGTCGTGGGTTCAAATCCCATTCGAGGCTTTAACAATTAAAAACAAAAATTATTCATCTAGGGATTCAATGTCTACTTGAAGTTCTTTGGCGAGCCCTTCCCACCATTTATTGATCTGTTCTGACATACTCCCCGAAAAATATCATAAAATGCTCCCTTATAGATCTGTCGGTTTGAAATCAGTATAGTTGGGCCTTAAGCTAGATCAGTTAACTTGTTTTCGTTTTTTGATGGTTCGATTGTAAATTATAATTGCAAGTGCGCCACCGGCACAACCCCAAAACACTGGCCACCTGAGCGGATCATTTGCCATCCCAAGAAAAGAATAGATCGTACCGCCAACTAATGCAAAACCAATCAGTTCTAGGAGTTTGCTCACATTAAACCAAATATTCGAAAAGATATATTGTTTGTTTGTAATGTGTTGATATGGACAAGTATCTTCTCATCATGTTAATTGTTCTGGTTTTGGGCATGGCGTTCTCTGTTTTCAAGGATATGCAAAATCCAGATCTTGTCTTGTTCTATGCGCAACTGGCAGGTGCCATAATAATAATTGGTTATTCTACCTTCAAAAATCGTAAAGACACAAAGAAGCGTTAAAGATCTAGACCGAATCCTTCTGCCAAGTCGTGGAATCGCTTGTATGATTCTAGGTATTGTTTTCCTTTTGATGTGATGACATAGGTGTTCTTACCATCAAATTCTATTTTGTTGATTAGTCCTGCACCTGTCAAGTTTTCAATAAACTTGGCAAGTCTTGAATGTGAAAGATTTGCTTGTGTTAGTAGGCTTGTTACCTTGATTCCTTCCTGGCCACACTGATCAGTTGCTGTTAGCAGATCTGCTACAATTTGCATACTGGTACGGTATATGGCCATTTACTAATCGAGTATCAATCTGAGATATAAGGGTATTAACCTTTCTCACGATTGCTTAATAACCGAATGCGGACTTTGAATCAAAAGTGTCAGTCGCTTCAATTCCATGGTATGATGACTTTCTTGGTGTAGCCTATAGGTATTTTGATCTTAGAATGAATGCAGTTCCACTGTTTTCTGATCGAAAAAGAGCATCAGATCTATGGAATGAAAATATCCATTGGTGGGCTGATCATGACATAAAAGTGAGATTTGTAGAAACGGGTGATCAATATTGGTTCATTTTGGCATCTGAAACAAGACGTCCTGATCATAACTTGGGATTTTTCAAATTGTTACCAAAATCAGAAAACTATACTCGATTCAAAAAGGGACATCTTGGAGAAGCATATTTGAGATTTGCAACATATGCTGAAAAGGAAGCAAAAGATGTCAAAGACGATGCGGTATGCAACTGTACACACACAAAAGAAGATCATGATGGCAAATGTCGTGTTGAGAATTGCGGCTGCAATAAATTCATGACATTTGAGCTCAGACTATTCAAGAAAAAAAAGACCATTACTGATATCAAATTCTTGGAAGAAAAAGATGTCAAGGATGATTCGGTTTCTTGGAATTGTCTTTATGTAAACAAGTACAAAAACACTTGATACTATTTCTTATCTAGATTAACTCGCACATGTTCGCCTGGATAGTGTTCAAAGATCTTCTTTGAATAACATTTACTACACAATACACCTTTGATATCCCATTCTTTCATTGGTGCATATTTGTATGCTACTGGGCCTTTGCACAAAACGCATTTTTCTCCTTCAGCCAAGCAATCTAAAGTTTTTTGTGTCTATATAAAAATCATGGCCATTTTTTCTAGCTGTAAAAAATTTGTTAAATAATGGTATGTGTCAGAAAAAACCGCGGTAGATTGTCTGGCCATTGTAAATCTCCTGCAATTTTTACATGGCTTGACAGCTATCGCACTTTACAGTAAACTGTTTACTAGTTTCTTGATACTCTCAATTTCCTCTTCTTCTTGACGTATCTTCTTATCTACAACTCGAAGCATTGCCTCGTTCCAAACATGATGTGAAAAGAAATTGTGTTTTGTATTTGCCAGATCAATTTCATCTTCTACAACTGTATCTTCAAGAAATCTTGTTGCTACGCCGTCTGCTAATCTGAGAATTCGCTCATTGAGCTTGTGGCTCTTAAAGATTGGCTCCACATTTACAATATCTTCTTTAAAGTCACCCTTTGTGCCGAGAATACTTTTGTGTATTATCCTGAAGTAGACTGCAACAAAGAATAATGTTGCATATCGTTTTGTTTTATGACCACCACGTTTTCCATACCCGAGTGATTTTTTGGCATATTCTTTTACCAAGTATGGGTAGAGCAATAATCTGTAATCATCTCTTAGGTTTTCATTAAAGACATCATCGTACTTGCTTCCACGTGGCAAGAACTGTGCAGGTGAGCTGTATGATTCAGTAGGCCTCTGTTCAATGCCTGCAACCAATGCTTGTATTGCATCTTTTGCAACAATTACTTTTTTGTGATTGTCTGGAAGATATCGATTGTAGCTTGAATCACCTTTGAATTCAGATTGATGTGATTTTGTCTTACTATCAAAAGAACCAGCCTGAATTTCATAGAAATAACCATAATTCTCAAGCTGAGATTTGACTGATTTGTGAAAATCCATCAAAGAGACTAGGTCTTTTCCACGAACAGAGTTTTGTGAGTTGCGATATTTTGTAATGTTGTTTTGATCATGCTCATCATCTGCTTTGATGATAGTGACTGTAATACTTCCGTCCAAATTGTTTGTCCTTTTTGCATGATCCACAATAGAGTTTGATGTCTGCGCACCATTCACTATTTGTGGTGCGTGCAAGATCAAACTGTTATCTTCTAACTCTTCAAAATCGCTTACTACGATTGTTATCCCGTTGTTATAGTAAAAGAATTTGTCAGGTGAGCTATGCAGGGTATCTCGAATTCCCTTGTTTACGTTTGTCTTGAATTGCATCCATTGTCTTATGTTTGACTCGAACACGTAATCTCGGTTTTTTGTCACAAAGTCTGTCAATTCTCTTAACTTCAATATGCCCAAAACCGTATTCTTGTAGCGAATTCTCTCCTCTAGTCGTATCTTTGACTTCTTTCCAGCAGCTGGCTTTTTTATTCGATCCCAGAGATTTCTAATGATCTTATTGATGTCTATTATCTCGATGGTATCATCTCCATCATAGTCTACTGTCTGATTTGTGACATAACAACACTCAACTTTGAGATTTTTCTCTTGAATCTTTGTAACCAGGTTTGCAAGCTCTGGTCTCATCTTGGTAACGTCTCTACTCAGCAAGCGTCTGACATCTTCTTTGAACTTGATGATTGCTTCATTAGAATGGGCAGTACCATACTTTGATTGGAATAATCTTATCTTATTATCAGAAAAGTCAACTGGCAAATATGCATCAATTCCAAGATCATTTGCACCATCAACTATGGAATCTGCCGCATCGTCCTCTGTTGCCTCAAAAACTCGTGTCAAAACCCAATGAAGAAAATTATATCCTTTCTCTACATCACTTTTTGCGTCTTCAGCATACTCGGTTATGCTGTCTCTGATGTTCTCAGAAAAGCCTTCTAGTGGCTGATCCGTCTTTTTTTGAATTAAAAGTGACTGTGAGCCTGGAATGTATTCTAATAATCCATTACCTCTTTCTGCCATGATATCTAGAGCAAGTTGGGTATTTAGAAAAGCTGGTAATTACATAATAACTTCAAAGACTGGTTTCACGCGTAGGCAAAAATACTGTATTGAATCAGATCATTTCATGAAAACAAAGTTTCTAGCTTTGATCTGCATTGGGATGTCTCTTGTCATTGTAGGTATCATATTTGCTCTAAAAAATGATACCGTATCTGAAGAGCCCATACAAACCACATCCAAATCAGTAGTTGTGATTACAATGTCGTCTTCAAGGCCTGGATGTGAATCTGCGGGATGTTATTTACCAACACAACTATCCATCAAACCACATGAAACTGTAACTTGGATAAATGAAGACAGGGGATTTCATACTGTAACTACTGGATATTATGACACACCTGATGGAATGGTTGAAAGTGATCAAATTGCAGCGTCTGAAAAGTTTTCATTTACTTTTAATGAATCTGGGGAATTTCATTACTATTGCAGATTGCATCCGTGGATGGAAGGAACAATAATTGTAAATTAAGAGGTGAGGAAGGGATTCGAACCCCTATAAAATTCGCTTTGCAGGCGAACGCATAACCGCTCTGCCACCTCACCGACAGAAAAAAACCAAATCTAACAGAATTAAACTCTTACTTATTTGGTGAATGTCTTTGCTGCAAGCTTGACATCCTCACCACGAATTGTTTTACGTCCTGCATGGTTTGACATGTCTACTGCGCTTTTTGCAATGGTTGTGGCAATTTCTTCTAGGACTCGTCTTAGTTCGTCCGCAGACTCGTCACTTACCCGATCAGCGCCTGCCTTTTTTAATATTCTATACATAGCAGACAAACCCAATTCGGATGACTTCATATCAAAATGGAGTTGATTTTCTCCAATGATAAAGGATTATGAGCTAAAAAATTCCACACACTAATGGATTTCTGCACACTTAAGTATGAACAAAAATCCACAAAAATCTATGCTTTACGATGCACATGTACATCTATCTGATATTGAATATCAGGATGATATCGGACTAGTCATAAATTCAATACAAAAAATTGGACTCAAGGCATGTGCAGTATCAATGGACAATCATACTTCACATATCACGCTTGATCTGGCAAAAAAAAGTAACCATGTATTGCCATTCATTGGAATCCACCCAGAAAAGGCATCTGATGATCTGGATTTGATGTTGTCATTGATTGCACAAAACGCAGAAAACATCTCTGGAATTGGAGAAATTGGACTAGATAAAACATACGTCACAAATGATGAACAATTTGCAAGACAAAAACATGTTTTCACAAAACTACTTGAAGCATCTGAAAAATTACAAAAACCTGTCTCAGTTCATTCGCGTGCAACGCTAGATGAAATTTTTGAAATCATTCCGTCATACACAATATCTGGATTCTTGTTGCATTGGTTTGCAGGAAGCAAAAAGCAACTCAAAGTCGCAATGGATCTTGGATGTTTTGTATCATATGGCCCAGTAGCAGTGTACTCACAGGACAAACAAGTGTTGATATCTAATACTAGACGAGATAGAATTCTAGTTGAAACAGATGGGCCTGTCAGATTCTCTCGATGTTTTGATATGAAGTCCGCACATCCAAGCTTTATTCCAAGTGTTGTTTTTTGTGTATCAAAAATACTAGGAATTTCATATGATGAGGCTGAATTGTTGTTGGAAGCAAATTCAAAAAACTATCTCGGAATATAGGTATAATATACCCCCAAAATAATTCTCACCGTGGATAGAATAAAGAGACTTTCAATGGAGGTCCTTGAACAACACAAATCTAAATTCACAATGGATTTTGCAGGTAACAAAAAACTTCTAGATCAACTAGCTATTGTGCGCTCAAAGGGACTCAAAAACGAGATGGCGGGCTATATTACAAAGCTAATCAAGCGTGAAAAGGATACAAAGGAATCAAAAGAATATGATGTGGAAGAGGAAGAAGTAGAAGCAGTCGAAGAGGAAATAGAGGCAACAGAAGAATCCTTGGAATCTGACATTCCACAAGAAATAACAATAGAGTCCGGCGAAGAAGCAAGCTAAATTCAAATCATTCTAAATTGATCGTAATCAAGCTTTTAGGTGGAGCAAAAAAATCCTTTGGTAAAGACCTGATTCAAACAGATCATGACAATATCACAATTGCAAAATTGCTGGAATATCTGCTGGCGGTAAAACCTGACAACACATTAGATCTTGATACAAAAAATATTCTAATTGCAGTAAATGGCGCTGATTCATCCGCATTGTCTGGACACGAGACAATTCTGCACTCTGGTGACGTAGTGAGTATCATACCTGTGATTCATGGTGGTGCAAGACTACAATTCAAGATCAGCTCAAACAATGTCGAATTGTATTGCGTAAAAAATCACAAGGGAAAAAATTATGCGTTTTTAGATGACATCAGAAAACAATTTCCAAACATCCTACTGGCTGGACTCTCGTCTAAAAGCCTAGCAAGCATCTCGCATGCAAAAAAGATAATTTCATTGTCGCTTTATGCAAAAAAACATGGATTATTGCTTTCAAAAAAGCTTGAAACTGATATTTTATTGAGGTTTGCGGCAACTACACAAATATCACTTGCAATCAAGTTGCTGGGCATTGAACAACAAAATGATTTCATCATAATTGCAATTGGAAACAAATCATCGCTTGACAATCTACATAATCTGCTAAAATCAAACTTGGCACAAATCAATTATGCCAAAAATTCGAAACATTTGCAAAAACAATTCAAAATCACTCAAAAACACCTGGATGCTGTAGACTCTAAATTCCCGCTAGAAGATGTTCTGGCTGAAAAAGCATCTATTCTAGTCCAGTGAGCCACGTTTTTCTCGTTCCACACTAAGAACATTCTCGTCTTTGAGTACAGAGATGCCAGATATTGCACCTAAAATCTCAACGAGGATTATCCAATCATATTTTTCCATTGATACCTTGTTTGGTATGTGATCTGCAATCTGACTGATTATTTGGCCTGAAGAAATATCTGAATTTCTTTTCTCTATTGTAATTCGATAAGTTTCACTTGGCCCAAATATTTTTGACTGCTTTATTGCAGAGTTTACTACTTCATGTATGTCTGTTTTTGTTATCTCTGATAAGGGAATAGCCCTCGATGTGTAGCGAATTGTCCATGGCTCATCTTCTAGTTTTTGGCGAATTTTTTTTATTACGTCAATGGGGTTAATTGTTGTATCAACAAAGAGAATCCCAGAAAACTCCGTCATCTTGATTTGAGGGTTTTCATCTCCACATTCTTCCAGTATGGTTCTGATCTCATCTTCTGTCTCTCCTTCAAAGTGTCTTGGACAAGTAATGATTAGATTCACTGATTGAGACCATGTCCATTCACATATTTAGCTTGATTACATGATTTTAAAAAATTAAATAAACAAAACCGTATCTCATAGGTGATGAGTGCAGAACCTGATCTTGGAAATGATTTTGAAGATGACTTTGATGATCTAGAAGATGAAGAAATAGAAGACGATGATTTTGATTAGATAGTCAGACCAAAACTGTCTGCAAACCTGTTGAATGTATTGTATGCTTGGAGAAATTCTCTACCGGTGTTGCTTATCTTGTACTTGCATGCTCCATCAGAGCTTGTTTGCTCTAGTAATCCCTGTGAAACCAGAGTGCCCAAAATCTTTGAAATTCTGCCATGAGAGATATTCGCTTTTCTTATCAGATATGTGATACTTGCTCCTTGCTCATCTGGTAGTTCGTCTCGAGTTGTGGTAAGAATATCTCCAATTATTTTCATGTGGGTTCTGTAGACTTGCATAATCGACAAAATAGTGGTTGGAAGATTCTTCAATATATTGACGGGATAAAATTTTTTGACAAAGTAATATTATTACACTAGATTCAGGCGTGCTATTAGAGCTGTTCGTCGAATTTTATCTTAGTTAGTGGTACTTTGGTAACCGGAATGAACAAAAGCACAAGACCAGCAATTTTTGTTGAAATTGATATGATATTCAAAATGGACTGGGGAAATACGAAATAATACCAGCCCAGAAATTCTCCAAATGCCAACGCGCCAAGGCCTGCAGCTACAAAAATTGCAGTCTTTCGCTTGCTTTCAAAGTATGACATTATGGTCTCGATGGCACCATATACCAATAAAATAAATGAAATTGATCTGATTATGTTTTCAATCGAAATAAACGAGATCAAAAACAATGGTACTACACCTATTGATCTAAGATAGTTTGATTTTGGAAAAAATGACTTGATTGTATGTGAGAATGCAATGAAAAAATATCCAAGTGTCTGTACTGCTATCCCTATTGTCTGAATCCATCTTTGCGGTTCTTCTGTTTTGTATACAAACATGTCCAGTGTCAGGCCAAGCCACATAATCATAAAACCGATCCCTATTGAAAAGAATGCGAGAGTTAGTCGAAACAGTGTGGGGCTGCCAGTGTTTCTAAATCCAATGTAAGAAATTACCCCAATTGTTATTCCTACTGCAAACCCAACTAAATTCAGAATGCTATCAAGAAAAAATTCTGCCATTCACTTGGTGTAGTGTGAATTGATTTTAAAAGTTAGTCCCACTCATCAAGGCTTCCAGCCGTTTGACCTTCAGTTGATCCTGCATAATCTCCCAAAATATCGGAATACGTGACATCATTATGTGCAACATATTTCACATATTCTCCATATGACATCTCTAGATCACAACTCTGACATTTTACCAAACTAAAGTCAGGTTCCAACTCGGCAGATCCTTTGCATTTTGGGCACTTGATCTTCACACGATCTATTGTGATTTTGCTTTATTATTCATTGCCAAAAAAAGAATAAATTGACAACACAAATCATCGATAGCATGGCAAAAACTTGCACAAAATGTAAGTCAGAAATTCCTGACTCTGAGCAACTTGATGCAGTGGGTGGAACATATCCATGTTGTACAAAGTGCTGGGAAGAATGGAAGACATATCGAATAATGGTAATGAATGAGCTAAGACTGGACATGTCTTTACCAGATCACAGAAAGCTTCTCAAAAAGAACGAAAAGATCTTTGTTGGAGTCCTGACTCCTCAGGGCGACGTAGTTGACTTTGCAAATGAGGATAATCGCAAACCAGACAAGCCAATGACCTAAAGCCCAAGCTTGTCTTTTGCATTTTGTGGAATTATCAGAAATATCTGTCTTTTTTGCTCACTTGTTAACACTGAGATGATTTTTCCAACAGAGCCTGCAATTGCATTTTGATGTGTTTTGTCTAGTGTAGTAAAAATCTCTAATATTCCATCCAGATTGAACAGAATTATCTTTTGTGGGCTTTTTAGAATCTCAAAAATGTATGCTGATGTTAGCATGATCCGTTTTTCTTCAGGCATTGTCGATAATATCTCAAGCCATGTGGCAAAAAGCTTGGCAAAATTTGGAAATGGGATGGTCGGTCCTGCCTCCAAAGCATTGTTGATTACTTCTAGTCGATCAGATTCTGGCAGCGAAAAAAACTCCTCCATCCTCTTTTTCAAAATTGGCCTTCGAAGAAAATCGGGCAAATTTGCCAGATTTACAATTATGTTACCTGCAAAGTTTGGATGCGACATGACTTTCACCGTTTAACCCAGATTAAAAATTTAGATCGACTAGGTATAACTTGGCTTAAATTAAAGTTCAAAATTTTATCCAATGATGCCTTCGACTGTCGTAGTTGGTGGATTTTTTGGAGATGAGGGCAAGGGCAAGATCATCTCGTATCTGGCACAAAAAGACAATCCTAACATAGTTGTTAGAGGTGGAGCAGGACCTAATGCTGGACACACTATTGAAGATGGCAATAAAAAATACAAAGTAAGAATGCTCCCAAGTGGATTTTTGAATAAGGATGCAAGACTTATGATTGGACCTGGCGTCGTGGTGAATCCTGATGTTTTACACAAAGAAATTGATGAGTTTGGAGTTTCTAAAAGATCATTTGTTGATTACAATTGTGGAATTATTGAGAAAACACACACAGATGCAGATTCCGGTGGACGATTAAAAGAAAAAATTGGTAGTACTGGTTCTGGAACAGGCCCTGCAAATGCTGATAGAGCCATGCGTACACTAAAGATGGCAAAAGAGATACCCTCGCTCAAGCCATACCTGATTGATGTGGCGCAAGAACTCCACACGGCACTCGATGCAGACCAAAATGTGCTAGTAGAAGGCACACAGGGAACTTTTCTCTCACTATGGCATGGAACGTATCCATTTGTGACCTCAAAGGATGTCACCGCATCTGGGATATGTGCTGATATTGGACTTGGGCCAAAAAACGTGGACGATGTCATGGTTGTCTTCAAATCTTATGTTACACGTGTGGGTACAGGCACGCTTGAAAAAGAATTACCAATGGATGAGGTTGCATCTCGTGGCTGGTCAGAAGTAGGAACAGTTACGGGAAGGCAAAGACGTGCTGCAGAATTTAACTTTGATCTTGCAAAGCGAGCAGTCATGTTAAACAGCGCAACTCAGATTGGCCTGACAAAACTAGATGTATTGTTCTCAGACTGTACGCACAAAAATTCATTTGAGGACTTGAGTAGTGCGGCAAAACAATTTATCACAAAAATAGAAGATGCCCTAGATGTGCCTGTCACGCTCATTGGTACTGGCCCAGGCGTAACTGACATTATTGATCTGCGTGAATAATTGTTTGAATTATTTTTGCTAAACTTTATTTTGCCAATCGTTTTATCCGACTCGTGGAAAAGCCAAAATCACCAAAATATATTCAACTTGCCTCACAATTAGAATTTTCACGCCTAGTTTCTGCACTCGAACGTACGCCGCGAGTATCATTCCAACATGAACACGACGGCAAAAAAATACTCTCGATTCAGATGGACTTGCTAAAAGCGCGACCAGTAATCTATTACGTTCCGTTGGACAAAAATGGACACTATATCTCATATGGATTCAAAAATGGCAAAGAGGAATCAATTGTAGTTGATGCAGTATCTGAATCTACGCGATTGTACTCACCAATAGTCAAGATAAAGGAACTTCCACCATCGCTTAGACAATATCAAGATGAACAGCTAGAAAAATACGAATTATTAGAACTAGAGGACTTGGCAAGCCTTGCAAAGATCAGCTATGGATACGATGAAGCACCGTTTCCACTTTTCTCATTCCCTCACAAGGACAAGTGGTTAATTGGCGTCTTTATGAATTTCAATGAAGATGGACCTTCATATTTCTGCCATGTGGCACTTGATTCTGAACCAAAACAACCATTTCTAAAATATGCAATGTATACTGCTAATGTTCCAGTATTCACAGACAATCTAAACGATCATGGATATTCTTACATCAAAATAATAAAACTAATCGAGACACATCCATTAATTCACTATGAATAGCTTCAAAGAACGAATTCGAAAATTATCTGCACAAAAAAGTCCGCTTATACTTGCAAATGATTATGATGATCAACAAAATCTAGAGAAAAGAACACTACAAAACATCAAGACTTTGCATCAATACATCTGTGCAATTAAATTCAATTTTCATGTCTTGTTACCACTGGGACAAAAACAAATCCTCAAAATCACAAAAACAGCTCATGAACACGGCCTGCAAACGATTGCTGATATCAAACTAAATGACATTGGAAATACGAACTTTGTTGCGGCACAAACACTTTGGGATTTGGGATTTGATTGCATCATAGTGAATCCGATGATGGGACCTGCAAATCTAGAAAAACTAATCTCGTTTTCACACAAAAACAAAAAGGGAATCATATCGCTGTGTCATATGAGTTCTCCTGAGGCGCGTGTTACCTACGAATTAGGCGTCAAAATGGGCTCAAAAAGCACACAACTCTACAAACTGTTTTTGGACTGGGCCATAAAACTATCCTCGGATGGAGTCATAGTCGGTGCAACATTTCCAGACATCATACAATACTGCAAAAAACAAAGTGGTGGTAATCTGAACATCTACTCTCCTGGCATTGGGACCCAAGGTGGAGACATCGCTAGTACACAATCTGCAGGATCTGACTATCTTATTGTTGGAAGAACAATCCTAAATTCTAAAAACCCGAAAAGAACAGCTCAAGAATTGTTTGATCTAGCTAGTAAATACTAGTCTTTTTGATTTTCTCAAGAGTCCTTTGGCGTTTTGATATGTTGTTTTGGAGGAAGCATCATCAAACTCTAACCAAACATGATCTAGATGCTCATCAGATAACGTGACTTCTGCAGTTTTTGTTTTTGCCAAAAAAAACACAACCTCTTTTCTCACTATCTTTCCACCATACTGATATGTATATTGGATTTTTTCTTCAAACCCATCAATGAACTCGATATCTGTGATGCCTGTCTCTTCCTTAGCTTCACGCAAGGCTGCTTCTTTTAGCTGTTCATTTTTTTCTATTCTACCTTTTATGAAATCCCAGTGTCCTGATGGATAATGCAAAAGCAAAAACAGTTTTTTTGTACTGTCTTCTCTGAACAAAACAATTCCTGCAGATCTTTCATTAACCTCTTGCATTATTTTCCAATTCTCCTGTTTCTTCTCTGAAATGTCCTGATTGCCCGGAGCAGATCAATCTTTCTAAATTCAGGCCACAAAATATCCATAAAAATAAGTTCACTATATGCTCCTTGCCACAGCAAAAACCCGCTCATTCTTTGCTCGCCTGATGTTCGCAGTATGAGATCAGGTGATTGTTGAGGTAAATGCGCAGTGTATAGATTTGCTTCAATCACATCCTTGTTGATATCATCAATGCTGATACTTTCATCTTTGATCTTTGTTGCTATTTTCTTTACTGCATCAACAAGCTCATTTTGTCCGCCATATGCAATTGCGATGTTTAGATAGTGATTGTCGTATTCTTTTGTTGCCTCGTCTAGTCTCTTGAGTACATCATTAATGGAGTCTGGCAAGAGCTCAGTTCTACCCATTGCTTTGACCCTCATCCTGTTTTTATGAATTCGTGGATCGATGTAGAGTTTTTCTAGTCTTTGCCGTATCAACTCATACAAATATTCCAATTCGTTGTCTTTTCTGTCTAGGTTTTCTGTGGATAATACATACAATGTGATTATTTTGATGTCTAATTCCTCACACCAGTCTAAAAAATTCTCTACTGCATCTGCCCCTCTAAAGTGGCCATTCTTGTTAACGGTTAGTGCCTTTTTTGCCCATCTCCTATTGCCATCTAGTATGACTGCAATGTGGTTTGGTATGGTGCCTCGTTTGATCTCTTTTTCTAATTTTTGTGTATATAGTTTGTAAAAGTAAGCGAGGTATGGTGCCGCTTTTTCTATTCCGATAAGACTTCTCCTCCCTTCTTTTTCCTGTATTTCCGGAATAAGAAGGTGGCAGATATCAGTGTTATTGCAAGGCCTGCCAAGAATGGCGGAATCAACGTGAACGAATTCTCATCGTTAATGAGTAGATTGGTAAATTGGTACACCGTTGGGTATAGCGAAATAAGTACGATCATTCGTAAAATATCAGTAATCTGCCTGAGGCTTCCCTTTAGCCAATTACTGAGTAAAATTCCGCCAAAAATGGCACCCATCCCCATCCACAAAAATGGTAATGCTCCTGCGATAAATTGGCCTAGTGTTATTCTGTCTGCAAAAATATTTGGAACACCTGATCCTATGACTTGGGGATCCAGTATGTTTGTGTGAATTGCAGAAAATCCAGACAGAATTGATGCCAATCCAATTATCACGCCGGTTACCATTGTGAACATTCTGATAAGACCTGCAGGTGTTGGCTTGGCCCAATTGGCCCACGCCCTGTCAACATCAAACGCGCGAATCAAAAACGCACCACCCAAAATACTAACTAAAACTGCAAAGATCTCCTGCGTGTATCCTGATATTGTTCCAATTCCACCAATTAAGAGTAAGATTCCTGGAACCCCCAAAAAGAATTTAGAATATTTTGAATCATATGCAATCATCTTTAGATATTTGCCAAAGACGGCATAGGAATATTCTACACTTCTACTTACTTTCATTACGCATCTCTGGACTGAAACTATTGGCACCACATTTTGTATAATTGGAATTACACTCTCATCATCTTCACCATCAGATACTATTACTGCACCATTTGCAGAAAAACTAGAAAGAACTGACTTTACTTCGCGAATGATTTTCTCATCTGCTTGCACTCCCCTATCTCCAACTCCTGCTACAATGATTACCTCGGTTTGGTATCCCTTACTGAGTAGATCCTCATATGTTTTTATTGCAAAGAAAATTGAGTTTGCATCGGCATCTTCTGGGTCTTGTAGTGCAAGCTTTTGCGCCGCTTCTATGCAGGAATCTCTTCCAACAACCGGTGTTAAAACACCCGCCTTGTCTCCAACGTCGTTGTCTCTGTCTACACAAATGACCAAAAGCCTACTTGTCAGTGGGGCTTCTAGTTTCTTTTCAATCTTGGAGTCTTGGGACAATACCACTCTATCTTGAAAAATTGCCTATTAACGATTTCCAACGATTGAAAATATTACAAATAGGAATCTAGGCGTGGTTATGCCGGGCGAGCATCATTTGATGCATTAAGCGATTCCTGCACTTGTACTAGATATTGGTCAAGTTTTGCACGCTCTTGAGTGATGTCTATTGTTGGGTCAGCCTTTAGCTTTTCTGCAACCACTATAGTTTCTCTAAGATATGTGTTGTAGCCGCGCAGGGATTCTGCTAGTGCAAAATAACTGGCATGCCATTCTTGGGAAACATCCGGCTCTGTTATGCTAATTATCATGGAGCGAATCTGAGCTGAAGATACTTCTGCAATTCCAATGTAATTGTCATGAGTTATCTGGTCTGTGATCATTCTTTCAAATTCCTCCTTGTCTGAATCTGCAATGGTTTTTTGCTGATCAATCAATGCATCAAGATCCTCTTTTGGATTAGAAATGACAATCTTTGTCTGAGTGTCTTGCGGTATGAACCAAATTGAAAAACTTGCTCCAGTTATTGCTGCAAGTACTACTGCTGTTATGATAAATCCTTTTTTTGATTGCAACTTGACTTGTTAGAAAAACTGCTGCTTATAATATAATTGAAATTCACAACATTTACACTTGTTTTCCATTAAAATTTTGTATTTTGTAGCGTTAAGTGTCTTTATTGGTCAAAAATACAAATTATTACAAAATACGTCGAAATTCGCAATGTGTTTTACATTACAAATGTAGACTCGTCCATACTATAGTAAAATAATTTTTACCGCTTCTTGCTAAATACACGCACCTCGTAGACCCAACATCATGGCTACAGCTTACTGTGTAAAATGCAGAGCAAAAAGGGAAATTAAAGATCCTAAAGTAACAAAGCTAAAGAATGGTCGTCCAGCTGTAAAAGGCGTTTGCCCAAAATGTGGAACTAACGTCTTTAGAATCGGCGCTCCTTAAGCTAAACCACTCTTTCTTTTTGACTTAAGCTCATATAGGTAGACTAGTCTATGTGTAACATTGACTAAATCTGACTATGAAAATCTTCTAAAACGAATTCAAGACAAAATCTCTGTAAAAAAAACCGATACTGGAGAACGATTTGAGCTTCCATCACCTGATGTGATGTGGGAGGGACAGCGTACTATTTTGAGAAATTTTATGGACTTTTCAAAAAAACTACGACGAGATCCAGATAAGGTACTACAATACTTGGCAAAAGAATTTGCAACACCTGCTGAGAGAAGTGGCGATAAGGCAATCTTTGTTGGTAGACGAGAGCCTCATGACTTTGTAAGTCTGCTTTCAATCTATGTCAAAGATTATCTTGAATGCCCTACATGCAAGAGCCCCGACACTAAAGTAGAGAGAGAAAATAGAATCACATTTCTGGTCTGCGAAGCATGCGGCGCTAAATCATCACTTAAAGGTAAATACGCATAAATGCGATTCTTTGTTAGAACATCGAACTATCAAAACAGCAACATGCTGAACATGTGTGATGAAGAATTACTTGGACGAGTAGTAAAAAATGGCAATCTGCAAATCAATATCAGTCAAAGCTACTATGGACAAAGATTGGTGGAAAAATCTGAAGCAGAATTGTTAATGAAAAATAGTTCAGTTCTAAATCTGGTTGGAAAACAAACGATTGAAATGTCAGTCAAATTAAACATTGGTTCAAGACAAGGCGTCAAGACAATTGATGATGTTCCATTTTTGATTGTTTTCAAAATGTAAAGCACACAATTATATACAAAAATTCTACTATCTTAGTGATTGGGAAAGCGTAAGGTTCTAAATGAAAGTGAGCTAAAAGATATTCAGCTGCCACAGCAAGGTGAGCTCTTGGGTAGAGTTATCAAACTATTGGGAAGTGATCAAGTTCTGGTCAAGTGCACTGATGAAAAAACTAGACGCGGAAGAATTCGCGGCAAACTAAAACGAAGAATTTGGATTAGAGACAATGATGTTGTAATACTTGCACCATGGGATTTCAAACAAGACGATCGTGGTGACATAATATGGAGATTTACACTATCTCAAGTTGAATGGCTCAAAGCCAATGATCATCTTCCAAAAGATTTCTAATTGTATGATATAATGGAATAAATTGTCATCTGATGATTTTTCCGGGCTTGAAAACATTGAGGACCTTGACGCTCAATTTAGTAAAATTTTCCCAAAACAAAAACGACGATCTCCGCAAGATGGATTCAATAAAAACAAAGTAGTCAACCAAGTCCTCGACAAAACTACCATGTTTGCAATGTATGAGATGATCAATGACAAGATAATCGCGTATGTTAATGGTATAGTAAAAGCAGGCAAGGAATCTGTCTTGTTCTGGGCAGTTGACTCTAAAGGAAATGATGTGGCACTCAAGGTATACCTGACTACGACTTCTAGCTTCAAAAAACGTGCACCGTACATACTTGGGGATCCACGGTTTTTACGTCTCAAAAAAGGCACGAGAAACATGGTGTATCTCTGGGCGCAAAAGGAATACCGAAATCTCCGACTATGCGCAAAAAAGAACCTACCTGTAGTAAGGCCAATCCATGTCTCAAAGAATGTACTTGCAATGGAGTTTGTGGGAAAAAATGGAGTTCCTGCACCAACACTTCACGAAACCGACGTGGATGAAAATGACTATCATCAGTTAATCCAGTTGATTGCAGATCTGTACAAAAAAGCAAAGCTGGTCCATGGTGATCTTTCTGAATATAACGTGTTTAAGACGGAAAATGGCCTAATTCTATTTGACTTTGGGTCTGCAGTTGACACAATGCACCCAAATACTCAAAACTTTCTTGAAAGAGACATTA
Source organism: uncultured Candidatus Nitrosotenuis sp. (assembly GCA_964616415.1). Taxonomy (GTDB): domain Archaea; phylum Thermoproteota; class Nitrososphaeria; order Nitrososphaerales; family Nitrosopumilaceae; genus Nitrosotenuis. Next base: position 155,694 of record CAZTUP010000005.1, read on the forward strand.
AAAATGTGTCTTACTTTTTTGCAAAAAGAGGACTAACAGTTGAAAACCCATCTGACGTCCTATCAAAAATAATATCATGAGCTTTGAAAAAATAGTAAGAATTCCAGTAGACCGTGTAGGTGCGCTAATTGGTAAATCTGGAAAAGTAAAATCACAAATTGAAAAAGCATGTTTTGTTAAACTGGAAATTGATAGTGAAACCGGTGAAGTTGAAATAATTACTGATGGATCCATTAGCCAAATTCAACCATTCAAGGCAACTGAATTGGTATCTGCGATTGGTCGTGGCTTTTCACCTGAAAGTGCAATGAAATTATTAAAAGAAGAATATGTTTTGCATGTGATGGATCTTAGGGACTTTGCAGGAAAATCCTCCCAACAAATTGAAAGGATAAAAGGAAGAATAATTGGAGAGGGAGGTAGGGCGAGAGTAAACATGGAGAATCTTACTAATACTAGTATCTGCGTTTATGGAAAAACTGTTTCAATTATTGGCGAACCAATTCAGATAAAACTAGCAGTATCTGCACTTTCATCAATTTCTAGTGGTAGCAGACATGGCTCAGTTTATGGAAAGCTTGAGGCGAACAAGAGAAAACAAAAACAAGACAGAATGCAGCTGTGGGAAAACAAAGATGTCCCTTAAAGAAACCTTTAGCCAAATATCTCCAAGCGAGTTCTTTTATAGAAACAGAGACCTTGCAGGATTTTCCAACCCTACACGTTCGTTATACACGGCAGTTAGGGAATTTGTGGAAAATGCGCTAGATGCCTGTGATCAGAGGGGAATTCTACCTGATGTTCATCTGATAATCAAGGCAGTTGACCCAGAAAAACCAGACCCAAAACCGTACATTCTAACAGTAAAAGACAACGGCCCTGGAATGGATTCAAAACAAATCCCGCTTGCATTTGGAACTGTTCTTTATGGCTCTAAATTTGGCCTAAAGCAGGCAAGGGGAATGTTTGGACTGGGAGCTACGATGGCAATACTGTATGGACAAATTACCACAAACAAACCCGTTGTAGTATCAAGCTCAGTTGATGGTAAAGACTCTCATGAATATTCGATGATGCTTGACATTCAAAAGAATAAACCCGTAATCATGAAACATTCTACTAAGGAGACAAACAAAAAGGGATTAAATGTCAGCATCACCTTGGAGGGTGACTACTCCAAGGCCGGTGCAAAAATTCGAGACTATGTATATCAGACTTCACTAATCACGCCATATGCCACAATAACATTTGATGATCCCAAGGGAGAAAAATTCCACTACAAAAGAATTGTGGACATGATGCCACCGCCACCAACAATAATCAAACCGCATCCACACGGTGTTGATGTTGAAACTATTCGAAGGATGATAGTTGACACTCATTATGAAATCCCAACACTGGATAACTTTATGATAG
>CAZTUP010000006.1:0-243951 GCA_964616415.1 uncultured Candidatus Nitrosotenuis sp.
CCAGCACCACAAGTTCAAACACCTCCACCAGCACCGCAAACAACAGCTCCACCACCAAAACCACAGGAACCAGCAGCAGAAATTGTTCCAGTTTGGGATCAATGGAAGAGCGCACCAATGACTGATTTCCATGCATACCGAGCAAAGGTAACTGGATATTCACCGGCACCAAATCGATACTTTGCAAGCAAGCATGTCAAGCAAGCAAGCGTTCCAACATCTGATTGGAATCTCCAAAAGGCAAAAGTGACAGGTTATACTCAACCTTCGAACAAATACTTTGCAACACGAGAAAAACTTGCATACCATCCTCGACAAAAATACTTTGCAGGATACAACATTGCATCGACTGCTACAGGTTCTGCACAAACAACAACAGCACCTCCACCACCAGCAAAGCCAAACCCAACTAGAGGATCTTTACCAGCTGGAAGCAAACCAGCAGAACAAGCATCTAGTGGAAATGGCAATGCATCAAGAAAGGAACAGCTAGAGGCATATGAAAAAGAATATCTTGCAAGAGTACAGCAGCAACAAGAACAAGCAAAGGCTCCACCTCCACCACCACAACCGAGTGGATCAACTAGGGGTTCTCTGCCAGCAGGATTCAAACCAACACCACCTCCGGCACCACCAGCAAAACCAAAAGGCACTCTGCCAAAAGGCTTCTAAAAATCCAAAAATCTCTTTTCTCTTTATTTTAGCTTGTTAGAACAGCTAGTACTTCCTCTGCATGTCCCTTTGGCTTGACAGATGGATATGCCTTGAAGATCTTACTGTTTTCATCAATTAGAAATGTACTCCTTTGAATTCCCATGTACTCTTTTCCCATGAACTGTTTTTTTCCCCAGACGCCGAATTTCTTGGATACTTCGGATTCTGGATCTGATAGCAGAATGTATGGGATTTTCATCTTGTCGACAAATTTTTTGTGTGACTTGACATCATCAGTTGATATTCCAATTATTTGAACTCCGATCTTCTGGAATTTCTTGTATTCTTTTGAAAATTCATCTGCTTCTATTGTACAACCTGGCGTAAAGTCGCGTGGATAGAAATAGACGACAAATTTTTTGCCCTTGAATTGCGATGATTTTACAGTATCTCCATTTGCATCCTGCAACTCAAAGCTTGGGACCTTGTCGCCTTCTGCTATCATTGTATGTGGTTTGGTTATACTACCTATAATTATTTCAGAATGATGGATCGGCCGCATATTTTATATTGAAATTGGAAGGGACCACGTTTGATGGTCGCAGGACGAGCTTGGTTTGCAGAAGCACTGTGTACATTTGCACTGGTGTTCTTTGGACCTCTGTCCATCATAGTATCAGCTACGATGTTTGGCGATACATTAAATCTTGAAGGATTACTTATCATATCTCTAGCACACGGTGGAGCAATTGGATTGATGGTTTATGCATTTGGCCACGTCTCTGGCGCACACATCAACCCAGCAGTAACCATTCCTATGATGATTACAAAAAGAATTGGAATCATAGATGGTATTGGATATATTGTATTTCAGATAATTGGCGCAATAATTGCCGCATTTACACTAAAGACAATACTGCCAGATCTTGGCGCAAAGGTGAACTTTGGTACGCAGGGTGGTCCAAGCGCTTTGCTTGGCAATTCTGCAATGTCTGGATTTGCATTAGAGCTTGTTTTCACGTTCTTCTTGGTTACTGTGATATTCATGACTGCGGTGCACAAAAAAGCACCAGCCGGAATGTATGGACTGGTGATTGGTGGCATGATTTTCTTGTTACACTTGGTTGGAATTCCACTAACTGGCGCATCAATGAATCCTGCAAGGACATTGGGTCCAGCACTTGCATCTGGATACTGGGACTTTCACTGGATTTACTGGGCAGGTCCGATAATTGGCGGAATAATTGCTGGATTGATAATGAACTACATCTTTGTCAAAAAGGCAGAGACAAGTTCTGCATAGTTGCAAACGTTTTTTACAAATTTGTTTTGAATCAATTTAGTGGGTCCGTTGCACAGCTTGGATAGTGCGGACGCTTGCGGAGCGTCAGGTCGTGGGTTCGAGTCCCCCCGGATCCGCTTCTAATCTACTCTACAATTATAGCCCACATTTCTAATCTGAATCTGCATGGGTGATGGTATAGGTGGACCAGTAATGGGATGCCTCTCAGGGAACATATTCCAAATGTATGTTACCCACTTTAGAAAGGACAATCAGGAAGAATACAGTAAAACAGAAAAAATAATGATTGCCAAAATAGAAAATTCAGAAAACTCATCAAACCAAGAGCGCACCACGTTGGATCTAGAGCGTGCACTAAAGGGAAAATTTGTAACTTGTAATGTCCAATACCGAGACAAAAAAACCGATATTCTAGTATGCAACGTGTTCGTTCAAAATCCACCAGATGGATTCTAGGTATAGTCTATTTTTTTAATCCTGACCTGACTTCCATATGACTCCAAGTGATGACCGACAAAGTTTTTGAGCTGCTCACTAATTGTGAATCCCAGTGCTCCTTCCATAATGCCGGATTTTTCAATTATTTCTGTCATCTCTACACTGATCTCTAAATCAAAAAATGTCCAACCGGCTCGATTAAACGGTTTGCCAATTTTGTATCCATTTTTCATGTTGCATTTGTTCTCTAAATCCGTCATTGCCTTTTGGACTAGTGGGATCTCCGCATCATATTGTCGCGTACTAAGCTGAAACAATGACAGCATTACATCACATCAATACCCGTACGCTATAAACTGGTTATGATCATACCAAAGAATTAGAAAAATAATTAAAAAATTCAGAAATTTTCTTTACAGATTACTCTGTAAAAATAATTTATTGTGCTAGTTCAGCAGTTGCAAAACGTCTGCCAACTTGTGTGATTTTGACTTTGGTCTCTTGACCTGGTTGTCCACCCTTCACAAATATGACGAATCCGTCTACTCTTGCTATTCCGTCGCCCTGTCTGGATGTTTCAGTAATTGATACATCGTATTCCTTGCCAGTTTCTACTGGTTTTGGTCGGTCGTCGAATTCTCTATCGTTGTTATAACGTCTACCTCCTCCGCTACCTCCTCTGTATCCTCCACCGAAACGTCGATTATCTCCACGTCGTTCGGAATTATCGTTAAAGCTCATTTTTACACCTCCACTTTCATTCTTGACTGTTAGTCATTGTGTATGGTAAATATCATGGATATGAATGGATGGATTCATGTCTTTTGACAAGATAGGGATTTGTGCCTAAATTCCCATTCTTTATTACACTCGCATACGCACCTATTCCTGATTTGAGTTATCAAAAGAGGGCTTGAATTTGGAGATAATGGGTAGGGGAGCTCGACAAATTCTTCGAGAATCGCCGTGCTATTTTCACATATTGACAAAATTTGCAGGATATCGACTGTTTGGCAAAAAAAGCCCACTGTATGGCTCTGCAGACATCATCAATATCTGTAATCTTCACTGTACACATTGCTATTGGTGGTTAAACAGAAAGGAAAACGAGGAACTCACAACCCAACAATGGAAAAAAATCATTGATGAAAAATTCAAGAAAAATCACGTGTTCATCATAACCCTAGTTGGTGGTGAGCCCACACTACGACCAGATGTCGTCGAATTGTTTATCAAAGAATTCCCAAAACGAATCTGTCTTGTTACAAATGGCACTATACCTTTGAAAAAATACAAGGACATTTACTTTTACTGGATTTCAATTGACGGTGATGAGAAAATACATAATAAAATTCGTGGAGATAATGCATATCAGACCACAAGAAAAAACGTCATAAATTACATCCAGGATAACGGACCAAAATCATACAAGGATATTTGGATCACAATGACGATAAACTCGTTAAATTACAAGACTGTAAAAAATGTAATAGATGAATGGAGGCCGTATTCTAATAAAATTGGATTCCAGTTTCACACACCGTTTGCAAAAGGAGATCCACTGTGGATGCCATTTGGGCCGGAACGTACGGCGGTAATTGATGAAATAATATCGATGCGGGAAAAATACAAAGACTATATCATAAATCCTCCCAGTCAGCTTGAATTAATGAAGAAAAACTGGGGCGGCCAGGGTACAACCCCAGTTGATTGCCCGACTTGGGCAATTCTGTCTGTGGATCATATGGGGCGAGAAAAAAGACCATGCTGTATTGGGAGTGCAGAAAACGACTCTATGAAACCGATTTGTGAAGATTGCGGCCTTGGCTGTTATTCAGTACTGGTCGGTTTTGGCATGAAGGGTTAGCTCAAAAAATACATAATGTAAGATTTGATTTAGAGATTAGTTTGACTGAAAGCAATTATGATATTTTAGGAGTAAAACAAGGCTCTACACAAAAAGAGATTCGAGATGCATTTCGCAAACTCATACTAGATCATCATTCCGATAGGGGCGGGGATGAAGAAAAAGTCAAAAAAATCATCCAAGCCTACGAGGATCTCAAGATTGGAAAAACATATCCTGACTCTGATGATGAACGTCTAAAAAAAGCCAAAGTGTACACTGGTGATTCAGAAGAAGAGCGAAGGCGGCGTAATCTGATTCTGTCTGGTGATGTTGCACGAGAAATGAAAGTTGCCCAGGATTGGGCCTCGACACTTCAACACGATGATGCGACGGGGTCCAAATTGTTTGGCTCCAAAGAACTAGGTGAAATTGAGTTTGAGAGAAAAAAAACAGGCGAGTTATCTATCAAAGGAAAATTCTGGGCAGGCCAATTCGTGTATGATGGTACGATAAACATGTCTGGCAGTATTACCAGTCCGTATTTTGCATATGCTGATGAGAACAAGACGCAAATTATAGTGACAAACGGCAATTTTGTTCTAGTCGATCCTCTACAAAATAATTTTACAATAGAACATGGTGCAAAGATAACTGCACAAAACGGTGATATCATTGCAGGTAATGTGATTGGGATAAAGGAAACACTACAAGATCCGCATGGACGTGTGGGAATATACGTCATAAAAGAGCATTTCACCGAACTCCATGCGCCAAGAGGCAAGATAATTGTCGGCACTGCACGAGAGACTGTATTTTTGGACGGGGAGACGGTGGTAGTAACTAATCTAGTAAATAATGTAAAAGTGAAGGCAAAGCACCTGAGTGTATTTGGTGCAACTGTAAATTATAACTGTGAAATCGAATTGCTACCAGGTGGCACCATAACATTCCATGATGAAGGATCAGGATTTGCATTATCTGATGATGCGTTGATCAAGCTAGAAAATGGAAAATGGTTCAAACTACGTGATCTAAAAACATCCAACATGGTTGGTCATGGCAGGCAGATAACATACGAGTATTTGGATAATATTGGCAAAAAGCAAGAGTCTGGCTTTAAGCTTGGATTCAAGTGGTTCAAGAAAAAATAACCTTGGAAATAAGTATTAGATGTTACTGGATACAAAAGCAATTTTTTGATATGTTAACATCTGTTTGTTTTAGGATTCTAATTCTGACAAATGTTCAGATAATGCCTGATCATCTTTATTGATTATGTGGCATAGGTTGATTCAGGATAGCAACAAGCAAGGGAACACTGATGCGCTCGTACCGGGTCTGTGGCTTGAAACTCTAGTTTCAGAGCACTGCTTGCAATACTATCCTGAATTCTACTGTTATGTTTTGGTATGATAATTTCTGAACAATTTTCATCTATTTGGTACAAAAAACAAACAAATTTTCATAATTTCAATAATGATGATTATATTTGTTTGATGTACACCTATACCGTTGAAAAGCGCATGCAAATGTAGTGTCCTTTTAGGTGATGTGCGATAACTAGCAGTGCAGAAATCTACCTGATGGCCAAGACTGGGTGTATTGCTGGACTGGTAGGTGGATTTGCGCTTTTCAGCTCGTTTTTTTGGATTGATAGCAACATCGGTGTACCGTTTGGCACGTTTTACAAAATTGTCGGAATGCTAGTGGGGCTAGACGGGCTCTCGGCAATAGTATTTGGATTCTTTATGCACATGTTGACTGCGGCACTGATTGGCACCATTTTTTGCATCTGCTCTACATTACACCAATTCTTACGAATCTCCAGTGTTTCCAAGGGAATGATTGGTGGTACTGTAACTGGAATTCAAGTATATGCAATATTTTTCATGCCAATAACACTGTACCTGATGCTTCCAATGATATCTGATCAAGCATCTGGAGCGTCTTTGGTGTCTGCAGAACAGATGGTGATTGCAAAAACCTTGTTGGAAACATCTGGTGATATCCTGTGGGGCTCGCTAATCTTGCATGCTCTGTATGGATGTATAATGGGCTTATTCTGTTCATTTATGTTGCATGAGGATTATTCTATGAAAGACAAGGGTAAAAAAGAAAAACGAGAAAAGTGGGAAAAATCAGAGAGCGAACACTGGCCATCTACATGATCAGTTTTGATCCAACACTCTCTGTAATCCAGAGAGTAAAGATTGGCTGTGTAGCGGGACTGGTAGGTGGATTTGCAATCTTTGTTAGCATCTTTGTGATTGACTTGTCAATGGGTTCAAGCCAAGGCGCATTTTACAAAATAGTGGGCTTGGCAGTTGGTTCATCTGGTATTGAAGCAACGCTTCTTGGAATGCTGTCTCACATGTTAACTGCTGCCTTGATAGGTACGGTTTTTGGCATTGGTTCTGGTCTGCACAAAAAACTGGACATTTTCTCAGTCAAAAAGGGCGCATTGGCAGGAGGCATAACTGGCATGGTTGTCTTTTTTGTCTTTTTTGTACCGATTAGTGTTTTCGTAATAATGCCAACCATACAGTCTGGTGTTGCCACCGACGAATCCAGAATTCTTCTTGCAAATTCTAATCTGATAATGATCAGCTCAATAGAACTACACGCCGTATTTGGAGTTGTGATGGGTGTGTTTTTTGCAATTGCAGTACAAATACAATCAAAAACAAAATTTACAATATCTGCAGAGGCCTAAAATGCTAAGAACCGTAACTATATCGGTAATAATCGGAACCTTTCTCATTGGCTCGTATTATGTTGTGGCGGCATCATATATCCAACCAGAACAGCAAAACAAACTCGCCATGGAATTATCTAACATTCGGCCTGGATTGACATATGAAAAATTTCTTGCATTACCTGAAGATGAAAAATCCTTTCTAATCCAAACCATACCATTTAGCACAAGGTCTCTAATACTGGATGAGGCCCGTAACAGTCCAAGCTTTGCGGCGGAAAGCAAGGACTTGATCACAGAACAATCTGGCTCGTCTGATCTGAGAATGATCAAGATTACACAGATCAGTGGTGTAAAGGGATATGATGCGCAGGGGACGGCATCCGTGTTTGTATCTGATGATATGACATTTTTGAGATTGGGAGATTTTGGAATTGCAAGTGGAATTGATCAGCATCTATATTTGACAAAAGATGGAACAATACAAACCGGCATTGATATTGGCCCACTCAAGGCATCCCAAGGGGATCAAAACTATGACATCACATCAATTGATCACGATACATACAATGTTTTGATAATTTACAGCAAGCCATTTGACTTGTATTACGCGTATGCCAAATTCATAAAATCTGAATGAAAATCGAATACTTTCTGCTCTGATTTCTGCTCTGATTATTCCAGCAAACTCTTATCTCACTTTTTTCTGTTGTGATCGGGCGATGACGAGGAGTTAGAGAAAAGAATCGAACATGATTGGATTCAGTGAATCGGAGCCCAAACTTTTCAAATTGGAACAGATTTGGAATAACTGTTTTAATGTATTATACTGGAATTAATTCATGAATAAAAAAATCCTCATTGGGATAGTCCTTGGAATTATTCTTCCGATTGCAGCTTATACTGGCTCGCCATTATTCTTTGATACTACAACCGACGAACCGCTGCCAAATATTACAAGTACCATGACATTTACTAATGGTACCACCACATCTGTTACAGAAATACCACAAATGATAGCATCAGGACAATTCACTGGAGTAAATGACGGAATCCATAATGCGGAAGGCTTGGCAAAAGTAGTGCAGCTAATGGATGGTAAACAGCTGCTCAGATTAGAGGACTTCAAAGCAACAAATGGACCTGATTTGTATGTGTATTTGGCAACTGACCAAACTGCTCAAGAATATGTGAACCTTGGTAAGCTAAAGGCAAACATTGGGAATCAAAACTATGAAATTCCGCAAGGAACTGATCTAACAAAATATGATACGGCTCTTGTTTGGTGCAAGCAATTCTCAGTATTGTTTGGTTCTGCTGAAATTTCATAAAATACAGAAATTTCCTCAAAGGTAAACGTCACAGATGATGCATTTTAACCAAAGATCATACACTGTTCGCATTCACAACTTGGAATGGTCTTGGCCTTTGCGAGGCATTTTGCATGTTGGCCTGCTTGGCATTGCACGCAAATCTGTTCTAGGTTTTCAACTTCAGAGTATTTCTTGGACTGATCAAAGCCGAATCCTCCGTCTTTTGGACCTACCATGAAATGATTTGGGTCTTGTATTATTTAGACTAGTCCATTTTGGACTCGTCATCTTTTTTGTCCTTGTCCCACATGTGCATTGTTCCACGTAGCATAAAGGCACCGACAATTATGGTAACCAATCCAACTACAATAAATGCAAAAACCTTGGCAATTGTGCGTAAAATTGCCAATTAGTTTACCTCAAGACAAACCATGTTGTCATGTCCAGTGATCCGATATGTTTCATTCAATGCTGTTTTGCCTTCACCAGTATAGACATCAATATGTTTTCCAATTATGGCAGTTCCAGTATCGGAACTAGTAAAGGTAAATGCGCTCCAAGGATCTGGCAAGCTTGGTATTATTATTTTGGAACTTGCAACAATCAATAATGGGTCTACTGCTACTGAGTTTATCTCCAGTTTCCCACCCATTGCATCAAGTGGAACGTCTGACAGATGGAATGATTCATCATACCACCCAAGATAATTCCCAGATATGGTCTTGCCCCAACCCTCCGTCTTTACTTCTGTTACAAAATCTTCTTTGAATTTGTACGGTTTTTTATCGACTAAAACGTCAATGAATTTTCCAGAGTAATCCAATTCAATCGGAGTGAAATATCCTGTAATGTACCATCCTGTAGTACAGTTTGAAAACAACCCGTGATGATTTTCGTTTTGTCTTATCAAAGAGTCACTCAACAAAAAACTTGTAATTGGATCTGAGTCCTCTTCAAGTTTCAGTGTATTGATTTTTTGTAAATATGATATGGCATTAGAGAACTCACTGCGCGTTATTTTGTCATCTTTCCAGTACTGGTATACCTTGTAAAACCATTCTGGAATTGCAACTTCTCCAAACACTGGTAAAACCCCGATAATGATGATTGCAAGAATCACAATCGTTGTTTTGTACATCGAGCTAGTTTTTGACTTGTAGCATAAAAACACATGTTGACTGTGATAATATTTCACCAAAGACGAGCTACTTCTTTTTAATAATCTACTTGCATTTTGTCGTGAGATTGAGCCTATCGCAGCCAAGAACAAAAGCAAATTCGTGCTTATTTTGTGGAGATGCGCTAAAAGCGCCCACAAAGTGCACTTACTGCGGATTCAAGTTCTGTGACGAGCACGTCCAAACTGAAAATCACCAGTGTGGAAAGACAAGATATGCCGAATATGTGCGCAAATCTGACGCAAATTCAATCCCCAATCTTGCCTCGGGTCAGTTCTTAGTTGTCTGCGATATGTGTGGTTACAGATCTGCAATAGGATCTCTAATAGAATTTGCAGGAGAGGAGCTAACTCAACACATGCAAATTGTTGGCTGTTCGGGCCATACCTATCTTGAAGAGGTAGGTGACTCTCCTCAATTTCACTCTCAATCTATTGCAGTAAAATCTGCCCCAAATCTTGTAGAACCAGTAATTCCGCCTGTAGGACAAGAAAGCATAGTTGATCAGCTTGCCAAGCTTGCGGTGCTACGCGACACAGGAACTCTATCTGATGAGGAGTTTTTATTTATCAAAAAAGAAATCATCAAACGATTAAAGTAATCATTCTCTTGATTTTAGGTTCTCTTCCAGCTTTGATTTTGTCTCTTGGTGCTCCATTCGTTCCCTTTGTAAAGTGGTTTTGATTATTTCCATCTCCTTCTGCATTGACAAAATTTTTGCGTTAAGTGATGATACTACAGAGCTTGCAGCAGCGACTACGTTTTTTTGACTTGAACGCTCTCCTACATTTGACATCTGATTTTCAATAAATTTGAGTTCCTTTTTTGCCAGTTCGATTTCCTTTTTACTAACTTCGCGCTCTTTTCTAATCTCTGAAATCTCTAGTCTTGCAGATTCAAGATCCGAGTTTGTCTTGAGTAATTCTCGGTTTGCATCTTCTTGCACCTTTCTGCTTTGTTCGTATGATTTTTGCACTGTCTGTAGGTTGTTTTTTACCTCTTCTGTCTCTGATTTGTATTTTGAATATTCTGATTTTGCAATTTCAAGGTCTGTCTTGACTCGATTTAGATCTACCAGTATTGCCTTTTTTTCCTCGATTTGCCTCTTGGTTGTCTCTAATTCCATCTTGGATGCTTCAACTTGTTTTAGTAATTGCTGGTGTTGCGTTTTTTGAGCATCCATCTCTGTTTTTTTCTCATTTGCTTCTCTTTTTGTAGCCATTAGAGTTCCAACTATTTCGTCATATTCTGATCTTACTTTCTCTAGTTTTTCAGATATGGAACTGAGATGATCTGTCTTTGTTTGTAATTCTGATCGTACAAATTGAAGTTCGTTTTCAATACGTTCTTTTTCAATTTCTTCTGGGCTCTTTATTTTGATCTGTTCTGGTGCAGGTTCAAAGATTTCGTCTTTTTTTGCACGCTTGAAGAGTCCCATGTCTAATCACTGAATCATGTCCAGATGAATTTTTCTATTTGCGAACAAAGCGCAAGAAAAATCCAATACCGCCGATTATGAATCCTAATATGATCAAAATTAGGCCTGTCTGTGGCTCTTTTGAAAACCATGTCGGTGTGATGATAAACAACAATGCCCCTAAAATTATCAAAAAATATGCGCCACTTTTTCTTGGTCTGTTGTGTTCACTGTGTGCCATATCAAATATGTCTTGATAATATCTGTGCGACTTTTTTTCGTCCAATGTCTACTATGAATGGCCCAATCTTTGGACCACGGTTAGCGTTTATGATTATTTGATATAATATCATGAAAAAGTCCTTTGGCTGCACATTGTTTTCCTTTGAAATATTGTAAATGACGTTTTGCAGATCTTCGACCTCTTTGTCTGATTCCAAAACCACAATTAGCTGTGTTAGTGCCTTTTTGATATCTGGGTTTATTTCGATTTTTGTGGGCTCTTCCTCCTCAAAATCGTCAGCATAGTTTCCTGCAAGCTCTATTAACTGCTCAACATAGGGATCTGAATTCTTTATTGTTCCATAGTCTACAAGTTTTTTTGCAACCAGGCTTGCTCTGTTTTCTTTAAAAATTCGGCACAACTCGACTAACAGTCTATAGTTAACATGAATGGAGGGTGTTTTTGGTGGATTTAGCAGGTTTGTGTATTCGTACAGTCCTCTGGTCTTTAGCAGCTTTGCCTCATTGTCTACCTTGATTTTGCCAAAGTACACATCCTCGATTTCATTATACTCATCCATCAGAGCAGGAATGTCCTCAAACCCAAGCTCACGAGCACCTGTAATTCTTTTGTATAGTAATAACAGCATGGATTTTGGAGTTCCATATCTGAACCATTTTTGTGATGTCACCACATTTCCGGCAGATTTTGAAATTTTCTTGCCCCCCTTGTCCAAAAACATCTCATATTTTACATGATGTGGGTGTGGGTGATTCATTATTTCATCTGCAACCCAATCGTTTACCTTTACTGAATCCATGATGTCCTTACCATATGCCTCAAATCTAATATCAAACGCATGCCATCTTGCAGCAAACTCTACTTTCCATGCAAGCTTGCCCAAGTCTTTTGCAATGTGTGCTTCTCCCTCATGTCCGCAGCCCTTTAGCATCTTGGAACCAATTTCGGCTTCTATGCATCTGTACTTGACTACTCTTTTGTCTTGATCATACTCGTATGCCTGTGCAGTGTAGAGACGATTGCATTTGGCACAAACTGGATAATATGGTAAGAATTTCTTGTATTTTTCCTGCCCGACTAACTCTGCAATCTTGTCTCCAATTTTTTCAGAATTTATCAGAATTGTGTGGATTTGGTCTTTGAGCAGTCCATTTTTGTAAGTATCGCGAGCACGAATGAAATTATACTTTATTCCAAGCTTGTCAAGACCATCAAGTAAGATGCTGCTCATATGCATCCCATAGGAATCATGACATCCAAACGGGTCAGGAATTAATGAAACAGGTTTTGCAATGTGCTCAGAAAGCGAGTCTGGCAAACCTTCTGGAATCTTTCTTAAACCATCTAAATCATCAGAATACGCAATCAAATCCGACTTGTATCCAAGATTTTCAAGTGCCATCTTGACTCCGTATGCACGAACAGCGTCCCCCAAACTTCCAATATGTGGAATCCCGGATGCTCCAAGGCCAGACTCTACTTTGAGTAGTTTGGTGTCTCGTCCAAGATGTTTTTCTCGCTCTATCATCTCTGATGCTAGTTTGTCAATCCAGGTTCCTTTGCCTATGATTATTTTTTCTTCTTCTGACATTTTACTCACTCTAGTTTTTTTGCCATATATGGACCATCTAAAGTGTATCCAAGCTTTCGATAATATTCACGTGTTCCCACTGCAGAAATTACAAGTAGTTTTTTGGCACCGAACTCCTCTTTGGATATTTTTTCAGCTTCACCCATGAGTCTTTTCCCAAGCCCTGAATGTTGAATTTGTCCATCTTCATGTTCTCCAATTTTGAGTGACTTGCCATAAACATGCAGCTCACGAACGATGCATGTGTTTGGTGTGATCTCTTTTCTGTGTGCTTTCTGACTTGGATTGCGTAATCTCAAAAACCCGTAAATTCTATCTGCAGAGTCATCATATGATAAAAAGACTTCATCTCCACCAGATGATGTATAGTCCTCTCGATGTAGTGTGGCTTCACTTTGTGGCTCGGTTGCAAATCCTATCTCTCTACATCTAATGCATTTGCATGCAAGTCCATCTTTTTTGAGCCTCTCTAAAACAATCTGTCGCAAGTTGCCCGATTTTGGACCTGCGATAATCTCTTGTGGTGATATCTCCCGCTGTACGCGCATGATTCTGACCCATTTTGGAATGTTCTTCTTTAACTCTATCAGGACTCGGATCATATCCTCATCAGAGTATGGTGCGTATTTGCCTTGGATGTATTCTTGATACAATGGGGTGTGCTCTAGTACTAATGACGGGTAGATTTTGAGCATGTCTGGTTTAAGGTCGTCATCTGAGAACAATCTCTTAAAATCTGAAATGTCTATTTCAGGGCTAACTGTTGGAAGTCCTGGCATCATGTGTGCAACTATTTTGTAGCCTGCATCTTTTGATATTTGAAATGAATCTACTACATCTGCATAGCTGTGTCCACGATTGACTATTTTGTAAACTGATTCCTGCAAGCTTTGCACGCCAATTTCTATTCTTGTTATGCCATAATCTAGCATCATGTCTACATGTTCCTGCTTGCAATAGTCTGGCTTGGTCTCTATTGTAAATCCGACACTTCGAATTTGTGATTTTTCATTGATCAGTTTTGACTCTTCAAGCGTTGGTGAATCAAATCCGTTCAGAGCATCATAACATGATTTTATGAAATTTTGCTGATAGTCCTTTGGCATAAAAAGAAATGTGCCGCCAACAATCACGAGCTCCATCTTTGACGGGTCATGACCATACGCAACAAGTTTTTCAATTTTTGAGATGATCTGTTTTTTTGGATCATATTGACTTTCAATTGCATTTATTGTGGAAGGCTCGTTTCCAGTGTACGAGTTTGGCGAGTTGAATTCTATTCCGCCTGGGCAATACGTGCATCTACCATGCGGACATCCGTATGGCTTTGGCATGAGGGCAATAACTGCAACACCTGATGCGGTTTTGACTGGTTTTTTTAGTAATATTTTTTGCAAAATTGTATAATCATTACCAGTCACGGTGGATAGTATCTCGTGATTCTTTGGAATTCTCTCCAGTGCGTATTTAGTGCAGATTTGCTTTATCTGGGATTTTATCTGGTTTTTTGTGGCTCCCTGTATTGCAAGTAAATTCTGTGAAATCTCCGAACATGCTTGGGAAAATATGGCACTGGGCATTATTCTGAAAATAATTCCGCGGCTTTAAATTCGTTCAAAAAATCATCGGCGTCTCTTTGTAGTTCGTTTTTTTGATTTTACGCTCTTGGTATTTTTGGCCTTTGATTTTGACTTTATTTTTTTGACCCTGGATTTTTTTATTGTTTTTTTCTTGGGTTTTTTAGCAGACTTTAGCCTTGGTGTTGCAAGATCTCCGGCATCTGATCTCACTTTGAGGTTTTTCATCTGGACTAGCTCAACTCTGGTTCTAGCAGATAATTGCGCAAGCTCTGAATCTATTATAGGAAATGAACTGCCTTGTTTCTCAAAGCATTGTTGATGAAAGACGCGGCCTTTTTGATACGTCATGGTCTCCCTTGACACTCCCTGCTTGCAAACTGCGCACATGTCAATGAAATTTGTAGCGCTCAACGATGAGCAAGCTTTTCAGTCTAATTTAATATTTTTCCAATGTCTAGACTTTTGCTTGATCTTGTGTGACGTCCTTTCTGTATTCTAATTTCAGCCAAATTGGAGTAATCAGTGAGGTCACTGCAACCATTATTACAATTGTGGTGTATATGTTTGGCATCAGTACACCACTTGATAGTCCGACTCCTGCAACAATTAGACCAACCTCGCCACGCGATATCATGGCAATCCCAACTCGTTTTGATTGTGTTTTATTTTTCAAAAACAACCATGCTGGAAGACCACACCCAACAAGCTTTGTCGATATTGCGACTCCGATTATTATCACGCCAATCAGTAATACTTCTGAGTTTATCCCGCGAAAGTCCACCTGCGCCCCAATTATTGCAAAGAACAACGGTGCAAAGATTAGTCCTAATTTTCCAATATAGTGTTCGACTCTTTCAAAGACCTTGGTAGTTGATAACGCCATTCCTACAACAAATGATCCGAGAATTGGAGAGAGACCAATCCATGCTGCAAGGCCTGCAGTACCAAAGAACGCAGCAGTCACAATTCCTTCAATACTTCCACTTGCCTTCCACATGTTCGAATTGACCAGGCGAGGAACCAAAAATATTGCCGCAATTGCCATGGCTGCAAAAAATGCGAGCACTTTGAATATGGTAAATACTGCATCTGTAATGTCCACTCCATCTACACTTCCACCAATTGATGTCACAACAGACAGCACCGCAATTGCCAAAATATCGTCAATTACTGCAGCACCTATGATTAGTCGGGCCTCTGGAGTCTTGAGCTTACCAAACTCGCTTAATACCTGCACGGAAATTGCAATACTTGTGGCAGTAAGTGCAGTTGCAACCAGCATTGCCTGGAACGCATCAAAGCCAAAGAACTGGAATATGAAAAATCCCACAAAGAACGGAACCACAACCCCGAGTGTTCCAACGGTAAATGATGCCTTACCACCTCGGATGAATTCCTTTGGAGTCATCTCAAGACCTGCCATAAACAAAATCACAATTGCGCCAATCTCTCCGAGAATCTTTACTTCTTCGGATAATACGATTAGGTGTTCTCCCTGAAACATCAAAAACGCGCCAATTGCAAACGGGCCAACAATCATTCCTGCCAGCAGCTCACCTAAAACAATCGGTAATCGGATTCTAACAAACAACTCTGCCATGATCTTGGCAGCAAACAATAACAGGCAAACTGAAATTATAACCTGAACAAAATGCGATTCCATTTTTCTTCTGTTTCTATAGACTAATTGTGATTAAAAATGATGCTCCGTCTAATTATGCTATCTTTTTGTCATTCAAAAAGACGCCAGTCTTCTCAGAGATGTGACCAATCTCATATGAGACAAGTCGGTGCTTTTTGCAAATTGACATTATGCTGTTTACTTCCTTCTTTGGAGCAACCACACAAAATCCTACACCCATGTTAAAGGTCTTATACATTTCATTGTATGAGACCCCGAGGTCTTCGATTAACTGCATTATCTTTGGTGGTTCAGGCATCATGTCAAGGACAAATCCTGTCTTTTTTAGCCTCAAAAGCTTGGTAAATGCACCGCCCGTGATATTTGCTAGGCCGTGCACTTCACATCTTGATATTATGTCTAATACTGGTCTGACATAGATTTCAGTAGGTTCAAGCATTGCGCGGCCTATCCTGCCAACACCTTTGACATTGTCATGAATGGAATATTTTTTGAGCAGGACCTTTCGTGCCAAAGAATAACCATTAGAATGGATTCCGGTACTTGTAATTCCTATTATGACATCGCCTGTTCTGATCTTATTTCCTAGGATTGTCTTATTTTTATCAACCAATCCGGCAACCATTCCTGCCAGATCAAACGCAAATCTCTTTTCCTCAAATAGATCGGGCATTATTGCTGTCTCACCACCTACTATTGGAACATTGGATTTTTTTGCACCTGCAGCTAACCCTCTTGCAATTTCTACAAAGACATGCTCATTGTTTCGGTTTGCAGCAATATAGTCGACAAATGAGATTGGCTTTGCACCAATGCATATTATGTCATTGACATTCATTGCAACGCAGTCGATACCTATAGTGTCGTATTTTTTTAGCAGATTAGCGATTATGATCTTGGTACCAACACCATCTGTGTGAGTCGCCAAATATTTTCCACCATGAATTCCTACCAGTCCGGCATAATGACCAAATCCAGATTTTACCGTTCTGGAATGAGTCGACGCAATTATTCTTCCTACGGCCGACTGGCTTTTCTTGATTTTAGAGACGTCAACTCCTGCAGACTTGTAGGTTATCATGTCTCTGTATCTTTATTAGTCACTACATATACATTCCAGATTTTTTAGATTTTTATCTAATAAACAATACAAAACAATATGCTATTTGATCAAATCCTAAATTTTCAGGTTGGGGATTTGTTCAAGTTTCAGGATTTGGTACCTAAATTTGAACCTCTAATTGGGGAGATAATGTCCGCACCAGTGCTCTTGTTGGCAGGTGCAATCATAATTTTTCTAGGCGTTGCAGGAGAAGCATTTTTCAAAAAAACCGGAATTCCAGACATTGCATTTTTGATGATACTTGGTGTATTCATAGGGCCAATTCTTGGAGTCATACCGACAAGCACCGTAATTGAAGTTGTACCGTATTTTGCAGCAGTTGCGTTAATTCTGATCATGTTTGACGGCGGACTGAATCTGGACATCAGAAACGTGGTAAAAACAGCACACTATGCACTAGTTCTGTCAGTTCTTGGATTTTTTGCATCGATCATTGCAATGATGTTTGTTGCCTTTTATGGCCTCGGCTGGGGACTAGTTCAAAGTGCCTTACTTGGAGTGATGGTTGGTGGAAGCAGTTCAATTATTGTATTTGGCCTAGTTCGAAGATTTCCAATATCTGATCAGACAAAGTCAATGCTCGCATTAGAATCTGCAGTAACTGACATTCTGGTTACAATCACCGCGTTTGTTCTAATTGAGATGCTTGTCTCAGGAATATTTGATCCAAATCTTGCAATAAACTCATTTGCAAAATCAATTGGAGTGGGCCTCTTGCTTGGATTTGCAATAGGAATACCTTGGGCATATGTAACTACAAAATTCCACAATGTTCAGCATTCCTACATGCTAACAATCGGAATATTATTTGTGATATTCTTTGCAGAAAAATCACTTGGCGGAACAGGCGCACTTGCCCCGCTTATCTTCGGCTTAATGCTTGGAAATAAGCAAATTCTTTCTAAATATCTCAAGTTCAAACTCCCTGAGATATCGTCTGATGATCCAACGCATAACCAGCTAACTTTTCTGGTAAGATCATTTTTCTTTGTATTTGTAGGGCTTCTTGCAACACTAGGTAATCTGGAATTTATCGTCTTTGGAGTAATTGGTGGACTTCTTCTCTATGTGGTAAGAATACCACTCGTTGCCGGACTGCTCCGACAAAAATTCTCCAAGTTTGATAATCGTGTTACAATGGCAATGATTCCTCGTGGACTGGCAGCTGCCGTGATGGCAACAATTCCACTAACCATGGGCCTGCCAAATGCCGAATATTATCCACAAATTGTCTTTATCGTAATACTGACCTCTGTAATAATTACCACAATCGCGCTAACTAGGGCAAAATCGAACATTCCAAAGGATCCAGATCTGAAAAATGATTCTTGATTTACATGTCTGAATATTTCGCAATCTCCCAAACTGTGGGCGTTTGTGCGTATCCGACTGGATAATTTTCTTAACGATTGTTTCGCCAAAAATACGCGTGTAGGAAAACTTACCATTGCCAATATCTTGTATTGTGATGGTGTGGTTTGGTAGATTCCGAGTTGTCTTGCCGTCTATTTGGTATTGACCAAAACCTGAAAATATATTGTTTGATTTGATCTCTGTCTTCACTTTATTATTCACCGACATTTCATCTCAGAAAGTCAAATTTTTGCTGAACTGAAAAACACATACAAGGAGTTTTCTTATCATTCAGACATTTCGTGCAAATGTACTGTGTTATTTGCATGCATATGCCACATGTGGTAAAGACTCCTATTTGACCGTCACACAATTCACAAACATTTTCCAATTCCATATAGTACAACCTATGGGAACTTACCCTTGAACTTCCAATGATGTGGACCAATTCTATCTTCAAAGTGACTCATTACGTTGTTTATTGAGTAAACGATACGAGTTTTTCTGTTGCGCTTTTTTCTTTGTTGTTTTGAGTTGGACACTGTGTACAACTCGTCCTCAAAAAAGAATTTTTTTCCAGAAAACGGCCTCAATTCGTCAATCCAAATTGCATTTTCATCATATTTTGCCAAAAACGGCCTCTGCACCCATTCTGGGTTTCTTCCTTGTAAGAATCGGAGTACCACTGCTTTTTTCTTACCAATCTCCACTGTTCCAAGAACTTGGATCTTACCTGGGTTTGCAGACATACTTGGACCCCGAACCGTTCTTGCAAGACCGCTTACTTTTTGGTATGCATCCCTGAAAATCTCCTGTGCTCTAATTAGTGGTACGCCAAAATATTCCTGAGCGCCTGTATCCCTTGCCACAAACATGTAGTATGGTATGCAGCCAAGATTTACCTGTCTTTGCCACATGTCTGCCCAAATTTTTGGGTCGTCGTTTATGTGTGCAAGGACAGGTGACTGTGTTCGAATTTGCGCTCCTGTTTTTCGTACTCTGTGAATGGCACTTTTTACTGCCTTGGTGGAAAGCTCTACTGGATGGTTAAAGTGGGCCATAAATGCAAGATGTTTTCCTTTTTTGATCACTTTCTCAAATAATGTCAGAACCTGATTAGCATCATCATCCGATAGAAACCTGTATGGCCAGTATGAAAGTGACTTTGTTCCTATTCGAATTGTTTTGAGGTTTGGCAAGTCCGCATCAAGCAATGAATCGATGTATTTTGCAAGGATCTGTGATTTCATAATTAATGGGTCTCCACCAGTAAATAATACGTCCGACACTTTGGGGTTTTCCTTGAGGTATGCTATCAGCAACTCAATTTCCTTACTTGCAAACTTGATCTCCTCTATTCCGACAAATTGTGGCCATCTAAAACAAAATGTGCAATATGCATGACATGTTTGGCCCTGGCTTGGGAAAAACAAAATCGTCTCTTTGTATTTGTGCTGCATTCCGTAAAGCTTTGTTCCATCCTTTAACTGTGGAATATTGTGGATTTGTCCTGCAGGGTGCGGATTCAGATGGTGACGAATCTTGTTTGCAATGGACTGTATGGTCTTTTTGTCACTGCCATTTTGAAGCGCAGAGGCCATCTCATCATAATGACTCCTTTTTAGCATGTCTTTTTGGGGAAAGGTGAGAATGAACATCGGATCAACTAACGGTTCACTCCAATCGATGAGATTATCCACTACGTAATTGTTGGTCTTAAAAGGTAGGACATTTCCCACAACTTCCATTTCAAACTGTTTTTCTTTTGAGAGATTGTGAATCTGTGGCATCTCTCTGAAATTGAACAGGGTATATGGTACGTATCGCGGTGATTCGTATTCAGACCATGCGGATTCCTGCAACCTTGCGGACATTGCAAACAGATCTTTCCAATCGTTGTTAAATGTGCTGAAATGACTGACTCATTTTCCATTAACTGTAATCAACTGTAATCATTTTTTCACAAAAATTCTTTAATGATAAAAAATAATACAATTTGGCATTTTATGTCAATATATGTAAAAAACGAAAAAACCGAAACGATCACAGCAAGAGTGAGCAAAAAAACACTAGACAAGATAAGGTCATACGCAAAATCCGAAAACATTACCATCAACTCTGCAATAAACCAACTCCTCTCACATTCCGTGGACTGGGATGTTGTAGCGGCAAAAACAGGATGGATTCCAATCCCAAAGGATGTCCTGATGGCATATTTTGACAAGCTTGACGACAAAACCATAATGGAGGTTGCAGACTTGGCAGGCCAACACGTCCCAAAAGACATGCTTTTGGCAATGCGAGGAAAAACAAACGTCGAAGAATGGATATCAATTCTTCGAAGCAGAGCAAAGGCAGCAGGATTTCATTTTAGCGAGATTGTCGAGGATGATCATGTAAAATTCGTAATGAAGCACGATATGGGCATCAAGTGGTCGATTTATTTTCAGACATATTATGACTCGGCGTTTAAGGAGCTTGGCGCACCTGTACATTGCAGCCTCTCAAACAACACCATCTCTTATGCGATTGAAAGAAAATACTATGATCCTGAAAAAAACTAGGATGTATTGTTAATCTCGCGTCTGAAATTTGTTCTCAAATTAAAATATTTTAAAATCCGGTTTGATTTTGCATTGTTTTTTGATTTTTACTTTTCTGAATCCGTCATTAGCTGAGTTAAACATGGTCCAGATGTTCTCGTAACATCATATATGGTGTAATGGTAGTCTGGACGATAAAAAAGAAACACTAGGCAATGAAAATTCTCAATATGTTACAGACATCATCACATATACATACCAGAATCTGTCTGCCGATGCTCTTTGTATTTTTCAGACATTTCTTGGAATTCATTTCCAATTTTTTCCCTTTGTTTACGAAGTTCTGTGGTATCAATTACCGTTCCGTAGACTCGATTTATTGCATCAATTAGTGTTGCAGCGGCAAGTGTATCTGGACTTGTGTGGCTTGCCTTTACTAGAAGCGTAATTGCTCTGATTTTGCGTATGATGCATTCGTTTAGGATGCTGCCTGGAATTCCAGTGATGAATCCTTGGGAAATCATGGATATTTCCTTGTTCTGCATTATCCTGCACAAGTCCTCTTCTGCAGCACAAAATATCTTATTGTCATGCCCATCTGATGCAACACCGTCCAAGATAACTAATTCCTTGCATCCTTTACTTTGAATCCAATCCAGTATGATGGATGCTATGTTGTATAATCCATCCATCTTTAGTGTAACTTCGCATATTATGGCACAAATCGTTCCATTTTTGTTAGAGTAAAATCGAAACGGATGACGTAGTCTTCCTTGGATGAAAACTGTTGATGGTGGTAAATATCTCGAGTGTAGATACCCGATTTCAGTCATTTTCAGCTTTTCTATCATGAATCCGACTGCGAGTGGTCCGGCAAGGCCAGGCCCAACAAATCCTGCAAAAACAATTGGGCTTTTGGTTGTTATCTTTTTTATTTCATGAACTGACTCGTCTAGTATTTTTTTAACCACTAAATGTTTCAGTTTTTGTCTGTCTAATTACTTTTCTGCAAAAACAGATTCAGCATTGTTCTGCCGCGCTCTGTTATGGAATATTGTACACAGGATCCGACTGCCTCTCTTTTTACAAAATTATAATCGATACACAAATGCAAATAGTTCAGAAATGATCTCTTCATTCTGATTTTTGAGCTGTTATACAGATCTGAAAATGTCATGGTGTGGCAGCTAAGCTGGTATAGCAGCTTTATCAAAGTCAGAGTGCTGAAATCACGTGCCCGTGCCCTCACTGCATCCAAGACTTGATCGTCTCGTTTTATAATAAAATCCCCGAGTTGATCTGCTACTTCAAGCGGGATGTATGTTAGTCGTGCTTTCATTGTACAGTAAGAGTACCGTACTTTACCTTATTAAAGTTAGCTTGCAATTTAGTTGATCTAGTGCGAATTTTTTTGAGCTAAATTTGAGCCTGTTTTTTGACTATTATAATAAATTAAAAACATCTATGCTATTGCAGGAACTGGCTTTTCCTGTTTTGATTCTTTTCGCATCTTTGCGATGACTGCTGCAAGCTGCATCTCGTGAATCTCATCAAGTGTCTCACACATGGTGATGCTGGACCTTTTTGCTACTTAAATTTATTCTAGATTGGTGCAATACCTACATCATTACAACGTATGGTGGGACATGTTACTGGCATACCGGCCCATGGCAAAACTGTTTTTGAATTATTACCTATTGCAGAAATGTTCTGGAGTAGTGTGGGGAGATTGTGAATTATCCTGACTGGTTTTGCAGGGCTTGTTATTTCTCCATTTTTTATCATCCATATTCCACTACGAGCAGTACATGAAAAATCACCTTTAATGGGATTCACTGGATACGTGTACCATAGCCTGCTGATTAAAATTCCATTTTTTGTATCTTTGATTATTTCGTCATGACTTTTACTGCCTGGCGCAATGGTGAGATTATGTGGCGAAGATGTGGGTATCGGATCACTTGATCTTCCAAGTGGAATCCCAAGTCTACATGCATTGCCTGACGTGGCGGTTTTTTCCTTGAATGCATTATACATATCAGAATATGTTGAATGAAACATTCCTTCCTGAATGTGGTATGTTGTTTTTGTTGGCACTCCCTCGTCATCAAATGATTTGGCCCCCAAGGAATCTGGCACATGTGGATCATCGATTATAGTAAGCTCATCAACTGCAATCTTATTTCCAATCTTTTGAGAAAAACAACTCTTTTTCTCTGCATATGTTTTAAGAGAAAAATTTGGACCAATAACGAAAAACAACAATTCGCCAATTGCTAGTGGCTCAAAAATTATGCTAGTTGTCTGGGCGTCGGCAGCATCTGGGTTTATCGAATTTATGCACATCTGTGCAGCATCTGAGCCTATCTCTTGCGCCTTAAACCCATCAAGTGTTCTTGAACTCGCTTGCCCGATTCCTGAGACTGGAATGCCAATTTCCGAGTCGGCATTTATCACGCCAGAAATGTATGTTGATTTTTCCGCCTTGTACAGTCCAGATGTATTTTGAATCTCAAAATCATCGCATACCAAATTCAGAGAACCGGAAATGCGATTGATCTTCTCATGCATGGCATGGTCTATCATGATTTGGGCAATCTCTGATACATGCATAGGATCAAGTGCCCATAATTTGGAATCGTTTGTCTTCTCTATTGAGATGGTTTTTCTATCTGGTGCAAATCCGCCCCAAAATTCTCGTCGAGCTAAACTCTTTGCATTTTTCATTGTTTCTTCAATTATCTTGCCAAGATCTAGTATGGTGGATTGTGCAGATGAAATTTTTTTGTCTTTTACTAGTCTTATGCCGATTGATTTTTCATGATTTTCTTTTATCTCTGCAATTTCAGAGTCTGTAATTCGTATGGTTATTGTTTTTTTTGCGCAAAATACTGACTCACATTCATCTGCGCCGTTTTTTTGCGCAAAAGAAATTACCTCACTGCAAATTGACAACTAGTTTGACCTTGGATTTTGGTATTTGTACTTGTCAAGCTTGACTAGCTCAAAGTAAGAGCCAAACTGGGATGTGTCCTGTACCTTGTCAAGCTCATCTTGGGCGGACTCTATATCGTATTGCTTGAGGATCTTGTATGACGTGCTTCTTTGCGCCGGAATTCTTCCTACCTCTCGAATGAGTCTTCTCATCTCTTTTGGCTTGAGCAATTGCCCGTGCTGAGCACCAGCTGATGTTGAAATGGATTCGTTGATTAACGTGCCGCCAAAGTCGTTTGCGCCCCACATCAGCAGGACTTGTGCCATTTTAGGACCTTCCTTTACCCATGACATTTGAATGTTGTTGATGTGGTTATTCAGCATGATTCTGGAAATTGCATGTGTGAGTAATACTTCGTTTGCAGATGCGCCATTTCGAATCCCCTCGTGCAGTTCATGCTTGTACATTGGAGCCTCTGAATGAATAAAGTTCAATGGAACAAATTCGGTGAACCCACCTGTCTCTTTTTGAATTTCTCGAATTTTTGCAATGTGTTTTACTCTATCTTCTGGAGTTTCAATGTGTCCGAACATGATCGTCGATGTGGAATTGATTCCGAGTTTGTGAGCTGTTTTTATCACATTAATCCAGTCATTGACACTAATTCTACCTGGAGAAATTTTATCTCGCATGTCTTGATCTAAAATTTCTGCTGCCGTTCCAGGTAATGTATTGACACCGGCGTCTTTTAGTCTCATCAGGTATTCCTTGATGGATACCTTGGATCGTGTGGCCCCGTACAGTACTTCTTCTGGAGAGAATCCGTGAATGTGAATGTCTGGAATTTCCGACTTTATTGCACGACAAATGTTTTCATATGTATCTGAGTCCATGTCTGGTGGAAGACCTGCTTGTATGCAAACCTCTGTAGCGCCAAGTGAATGCGCTTCTTTTGCACGTCTGACGATTTCTGTTGTTGGCAAAAAATATCCCTCTTCCTCTCTGAAATCGCGACTAAATGCACAAAATCCACATTGTTTGATACACACATTGGTGAAGTTGATGTTTCTATTTACTACAAATGTTACTAAATCTCCAACACGCCTTCTTCGTAATTCATCTGCCACCATTCCGACCAAGTGAAAGTCAAGTCCTTTTGCGTCATACAGTCTGATAGCTTCTGAGACTGTGACTTCTTTTTCAGAGAGTGCATGGTCCAGTGCCTCCGCAATTAATGGATCTGCGTTTTTTAGCAGATTATCGATGTAACTCATCTCCAATACTCCTGGGAAACATAACCATCTGCATCCATTATTTGGGACATTCTCTGGTATAGTTCTGGATTTACCATGTTCATCATTTCTGGATATACCGGGAATCTTGCATTAAATGCAAATCCTGAATTTTTTGTGTTTCTCTCTACAAACTCTAATTGTGGCCAGCCAAATTCTGGATTCACATAATCTTGTGTTAGTGGAGATATTCCTCCCCAGTCGTTAATTCCTGCATCCAAAAAGTACTGATAAGAATTTGGTGATAGATTAGGCGGAATCTGTATGTTCATTTTTGGCATGATTATTCTTGATATCGCAACCATTGTTTTGAAATAGTTTTCTTCAGCAGATGGAGAATCCCTCATCACGGTGTCCTGTTTTGGCTGAAAATTTTGTAGTATTATTTCTTGAATGTGAGAAAATCTATCATGCAGATCTTTAATTGTAAATAATGAATCAATTATCTCGTATGGAGTCTCACCAATTCCGATCAAGACTCCTGTAGTCATGGGCATTTTGAGCTCACCCGCATTTTCCAAAACTCTTAGTCTTGCTTTTGGACTCTTGCTTGGTGCTAAATGGTGTGGCATCTTCTCTTCCATTAATCGTTCGCTAGAATTCTCAAGCATCAAACCCATGCTGACGTTTGTTTTTTTGAGCTCACTGATTTCAGATTTTGTCAGATTTCCCGCATTAGTATGTGGGAATAATCCTTCATCCAATGCGATTTCTGATGCATGAACCAAATATTCGGCAGTGGTCACAAATCCGTTCTCTTTTAGCCATTCTCGCGCCTCTTGGTATTTCTGTTCTGGTCGCTCACCTGTGACAAATAATGCCTCAGTACATCTGTATTTTTTTGCCAAAACTGCCAACTCTTGGATATTTTTCTTGCTCATTAGTGAGATCTTTTGCTCGCCTGGATCTGCTTTGTATGTACAATAACCACAAGTGTCACGGCACAAATTTACTAAATTGAAAAATGCCTTTTTTGAGAATGTGATGGTTTTACCTTTGTGAAGATTTCGTAATGTGCTTGCAGTCTTGTATAATTCAGTTGCATCATTTTTGGTGTGATCGAAGATCTCGTAGGCCTGATTTTTCGAGATTTCTTTTCCGTCTAAAATGCGATTTAGTGGCTCACATGCCAGCACTAGATCACTCAATACGTGGTTAATCTTTGATTGCAGTATTTATCTTTGTGTCGAGTTTGTAGTGCTTGTTGAATTTAACATGATGTTTGATGTGGGCCTCTCAGTTAGAGTTATCACAACATCGCTAACTTTACCGTCGCGCAAAATTTGCAAAATCATTTGATCACCGACTGTCTTTTCTCTTTGGAGATGAATTAGAATATCATCGATTTTTCTAACTGTTTTGGAGTCCACAGCTAAAACTACATCTCCGCCAATTTGATATCTAAAACCGTCAACTTCTTTGGTTTCGTTTGTTCCACGAAGGCCTGCCTTTTCTGCAGGACTGTCATTTAATACATTGATTACCAAAAACCCACGAGCGTCTTTGAGCTTTAAAATATCTGCCAAGTCTGGATCAATATCTCGTCCAGAGATCCCGACCCATGGATGATGGTATGTCTTATTTTCAATTAATACCGGTATGATCTTTTGAACTGTCTTTGAAGGAATTGCAAATCCCACTCCGGCAAAATCTCCAGTCTCTGATTGTATAGCTGTGTTTATTCCAACTACTTCCCCATGCATGTTCAATAATGGTCCGCCGGAATTTCCAGGATTTATTGCAGCATCTGTTTGAATGATATCTGGAATTTGGAATCCTCTGTCTTGTGAGGGGAGCAATCTACCTACTTGACTAATGATTCCTGAGCTCATTGAGCCTGATAGTCCAAATGGGTTTCCGATTGCTGCAATTGTTTCCCCAACCTTTAGTTTTGAGGAATCCCCTACAGGCAATGATTGCAAAACATCGGAACTTGCATTGACTTTGATTACTGCTAAATCTGTAAAGACATCCTGACCCACTATTTTTGCCTTGTATGATCTTCCGTCCAAAAATGTGACCACTAGTTTTTCGGCATTCTCAACTACATGATCATTTGTTATGATGTGCCCCTGTGAGTCATAGACAAATCCAGAACCCACACCACCAATACCGCGCGGATCTGTATTTGGACGCTTTACATTAATTCTAACTACGCCAGCCTCACTTTTCTCAAAGATTTCTACTAGTGAAAGATCTTTTGATGCGCCGTCTTCAGCAATTATGGCGTTTTTTGTATTGCCTGAAATTTGATCAATGCTTGGAATTTGGTTTGGTGGGTTTAGAAAAATACTATATGCCACTAGGATAACCACTACACCAAGTAATCCCCCTACAATAGCTGTTGACCTAGTCAATGAATTGAGCAGTCTTCGGTGAGCCTATAATCTTTGCCTAGACATTTATGAAATCCGGAGTGTGGTCTTTCATGGAATAGTTTCGACCGCGCCAAGATACAGCCCCGTTGCTTTTTGCCTGTAGTAATCCTGCCAAAAATCCACAAACCACGACCAAACTTCCAAGTGGTGCACAGATTGCATGATGTGCCTTGATTTGTAATGCATGTGCGTCAACCAGACATGCAAAAAACAACAACAATGATGATATTGTTGCAGACATAAACACTACAAAAAATGAATCAGAACTAGTGGCAAATGGCACTGAATATGCTAAAAATACGTATGGCATGAACAATAAGAACAAAACTGCAAAGAATATGCCTACTGCAATCTTGCCGTTTTGCAAAAACAGCGGTATCATGAGTCTTTTCAAACCATTCCATAAAGTGTGCAAGTCGCGGGCCCAGACTGCGTCAATTAGGTGGTCACCTCTGACCATCTTCATTTTGAGTCCTCCCTCTTTGACTTTTTTTCCTAGTGCACCGTCTTCAATTATTTCGTGTTTTACTCCTTCATGAGTTCCAACTAAATCATATGCTGTTTTTCTTATTATGAAAAAACTACCAAAAAAGTAGCCTGTCTTTTTTGTAGGATCATTTACACGAATGGCAGAAAACCGGGTGTGCAAAAATGTTGAAAGTACTGGCAGCGTAATCTTGGTCCAGTTATCAAGACAGATCATCTTTGGTATTGCAGTAAGCGCATCTAATCCAAATGACTCTAAATGTGATACGGATAAAGAAATTACATTGTTTGCAAATTTGGTGTCTGCATCAGTGAATAGTAATAGATCCCCTGTTGCCTTTTTGTAGCCTTCCATACAGGCCCAATTTTTCCCCATCCATCCTTCTGGTTTTGGGTCTGCAGTAACGTGGATTATTCTGGGATCTTTTTTTGCAAAACTTGCAATTATCTGACCTGTGGAATCATCAGATGAATCGTCGATTACAACTATCTCGTAATTTGTGTAATCTTGGGCAATTAACGAGTCAAGACATTTTCCAATGAATTTTTCCTCATTTCTTGCTGGCAGAATTACTGAGACCCTTGGAGTATGATGTGGTTTTGATTCAAATCTATCCAAAATTGGGGTATGACGAAATGAAACAAACATCGACTTGATTAGTAAAATCCATGCCAATGCAACTCCAATTAGAATTGCCGCAAAGATGTAATTGATTACATCTAGTATCATGTTTTCTCGATTTCTTGTTTTATTGCCTGTAGGGCTTGCTCGGTTCCTGATTTGATGTGTTTTTTTATCATGCCTGTAAACATGCCCATCATACCTGATAGTTTCATATCCCAAACTGCTTCCAGTCTTGTCTTGTCGCCTTCCGGGATTAGCTGAATTGTTTTAGTGCCATTTATGATTCCCTCTGTGAATTCTACAAAAATTCTCTCCTTTGGTTGTAGAGTTACTGTTTGCATGCATTTTGAATCCTTGAATGCAATTGTGACTTCACGCGTTATGCTATTGCCATCGCGTGAGATATTCCTAATTGATTTTGTCCCCTTCCAAAATTTTGGCTCATTATCCAAGTCTGATACTATATCCCATACCTTATCTGCTGATGCATTTATGATGATTACTGCATCAATTGTAGCCATGATGTATTTTTTGATGTCGTGAATATTAGTCTTGATTAGTTATTCACTTGGACTAAACTCAAAGCTCAGATTCTCTGTTGTACCAGAATACGTTAGAGTTACTGTGTATTTGCCTGCCTGATCCCATCCATCACCACCGGCAATTGCTAGGGTGGAGAACATCTTGCTTGGTTTTACAGTCACCGTCTCACTCCAGACTTCAACGTTTGATGGATTGTTGATTGCAAGTCTTACTGTTGGTGTGATGTCTTTTGTTTTGCCAGAAATTGAAATTATGTCTCCGCGAACGTATGATGCAGAATCTACTTCGAGGCTTTTTGATACTGTTGGTATTGTGACTCCTGATTCCTCATCTTGACTCATTGCAACAAATGATACAGCCAAAACCGCAAACACTGTGGCACAAACCGCTATTACGACATTTCTAAGCTTAATTTTACTGGTATCTAATTTTGGAATTTTTTCTTCTTTTTTGGGTTTTTGTTTCACCTCAAGCAATGTTGGTGGATTTCTTGGCGGTGGAGGTGGTGGAACTATGCGCTTTTCTGGTTCTTTGACTGTTTTTTCTGGCTTTGGTGAAACTGGGATTTGTAGATATCTTGCAATTAATCCTTCAACATACTTTCTATCATCAATTGACACCAGCTTGGTTGTCTCAAATTCCGCTTTTATTTTGCCTAATCGAGCAGAATCCCCATGTCCTGATTTTAGGAGAGCGTCAATGTCATCTGTGAAAAACTGACCCATACGGATTTTGTGCAATCTTTTCACATAAATTAATTGTGTGGTAGTATTGTCACCTTTTACAAAGAATATTTTACAAAGTCTGACTATCTGATGCGAAATTCATTTTAATTGGTGCAAAAAACCCAATCTGATGACAATCACATATGATGACTTTGCCAAACTGGATATTCAAGTAGCCAAGATTATTGCAACAGAAAAAATCCCCGGCAAAACCAAGATAATAAAGGGAACTATAGACTTGGGCGGTGAAACACGTAATCTGATAATTGGCGGTGCTCAATATTTTGCACCAGAAGAACTAATTGGAAAAACAGTGATTGCCATTACTAATTTAGAGCCAAAGACCGTTGGCGGTGTAGAATCAAACGCAATGCTTTTGGCAGCAGATCTCAACGACAAACCGTACTGGCTTACAGTGGATGAGTCAATACCGCTTGGAACGAAAATAAAATAATTTTTCTTAAAATAAAAGTAAAAGATCTAGTCGTAGATCATTAGGTCTTTTTCTTCAAGCAGTGAGTGCAGATTGTTAACAGAGCGATACACGTCTGGCTCTTTTTTAGCACCTGTGCATACTAGCTTTCCTGATGAGAAAAGTAGAATCACTGTTTTTGGATCAAGCATTCGGTGAATCAACCCCGGGAATTGTTCTGGTTCGTACATACTTCGCGGTAATGTCCTTGCTGCTTGCTCTAGGTGAATTTTTCCGCCCAAGTTAATTGATGCAACGATGTTCTGAATGTCTACCACTGCATCTTTTTTGACTTTGATTCCGCCTTTTCTGAGCTTTTGAACCACGGATTTGACTGCACTTCGTGCCATCTCTTCAGATTTTGCACCAGTACAAACCATCTTGCCAGAAGTGAAAATCAAAGTTGCAGTCTTGGGACTCTTTAGTCTAAAGACCAAACCTGGAAATTGATCTGGATGGTACTCTACATCTGGAAAATTACGAGTAATCTCATTGAGGTCCATTTTCTGATCCACTGAAGCGGAAGCAACTACATTTTCGATGCTTACTATTGGCTTTGTTTGTGGCATACGCTACCAGTTGACTTATCTAGGCTATATAAAGAGCACTTTCTAATTGTTTACCCGGCAGCCAATTTCTTTGAAATCTGACTCTGATTTGCTAATTATACTACACAAATCCATTAATTGGTAAGCAAAGCCTTCCAGTACAGTTGAACTATACTGAGATGTTTTCTACTGATAATCTGTTTGGGGGCGACTCGTCAAACCCAATAATGTGGGTAATTTGGATAGTGCCGATTGTAATTTTTGTGTTCTATGGTCAGAGAATACAATTACTCATCACCTCAAGTGAAATAAACAAGAGTATCGAAAAACTGCAAAAATACAAAGAAGAAACAAGAAAAGATCTAATTGATTATCTACAAAAAAGAAATGCGACTGGAGATATTGACAAAAAAGTAGACCGATTTCTGGAATACTTTACGATAATGCCTGTGGACATTGATCCAAATGGAATAATGCCAAAAATAAAACATCTTTTACGATCGCGGGAGGATTATACCAGAACTCAGGTTTTCTCATTGGCTCAAAACATCACACCATTAGAGGCAAGCAAAATTCAAAATATTTTAGAAGTTGTAACATCCTTGAACTTACTCCACAAAATAGTTCGACATTTGTATCTCACTGCAAAAAGACAAAACAACTTTCCTTTGATTTTACCACTACAAATGATGATACCGTTTATCATGGAGCAGGCAGATGCACTAAAGGGTGCAGTTCCTGCACTAAAGCAAGGCCAACCGATTGGTGATGGAATCGGCCCAATGGTTATAGGAAAAATGATGCTTGGTACACAGAAAAAAACAGTTGCACTAGAAACTGTATATTCAGAGTCCAAATTTGAGGGTAGGAGTATGTATCTGCTAAAAGCAGAAGGCCCATTAGCGACAGTTGGTAGGCCTGGTGATGCTGCAGAAATACTGGTCGCAGAAAAAAAACCCAACATTATAGTCATGGTTGATGCCGGCCTAAAACTTGAGGGTGAAACCTCTGGCACTATTGCATATGGATTTGGTGCAGCAATTGGCGGTATTGGGACTGACCGATATCAAATAGAAGAAATAGCAACAAAACACAATATTCCAGTTTATGCTATTGTCATAAAACAATCCGTCAAAGAAGCAATCACATTGATGACAAAAGACATTGCAGACAAATCCGATGAGGTTGAATCGCAAATCTATCAAACAATACAAGAAAATACCAATTCCGGAGACTCTGTCTTAATAATTGGCGTTGGTAACACTCTGGGAGTCCAGCAATGATATTCTCAAAAAAAGAAAAAACACTTGTTGCATATACATTAGAAAAATGCCCGACATGCAAAAAAGAATCTAAAAGAAAATTCAAGGAAGGTGACTGTCTTTTTGCAACTGGCTCACAGTGTGATTCCTGTAAAATTCCGACAAATATCTCAAAGATTTTTGGACAGGCTATAGAGTAGTAATTATTGCACCATTTTCCGTTGGGATGAATGTGTGCTCTGCTTGTGCGACTCGCTGGCCGTTTGCCTCATTTAGAACCGGATATGCTCGAACAATCTTGCTCTTGATTAACTCGTCTAACAATACGCGTGTCTCTTTTTCTTCGTGATCTTTTGTGAGCCATCGCAGTGCAAATGGTAATGTGTTAAAGTTCTCCCAGATGTAGTCTACTAGCTTGTTTGCATTTTCATTTTTCGTCTTTTTTCGAGATACTAGACCAAAGATGTTTTTGGTCTTACCGTCCCTGACAAATCCCAATCCCTTTGATGTTGTAACAAATGGCTCACATGCGTATGCTTCTTTTGTGGATAGTGAAAATGATCCAATAGACCACATGTTTGGAATTGATTTTCCAGCATGAATTGTGTACTGTTCCAAGGAATGCCCAGACAGATTGGCAATTGGTTTTAGGTTGTATTGTGTTATGGTTTTTTGTATGGTTCTTCCAATGTCACTTGATTTTGTTCCCTCTTTTACAATTGACATGGCTGCTCTTAGTGCTTCTTCTGCGGTGTCAATTAAGATGGATGATTCTGGATCATATGATACTGAAACTGCGGTGTCTGCAATGTATCCATTGATTTGTACTCCAAGATCTATTTTGACAAGATCAGAACTACCAAAAACTTTGGGATCATTTGGTTCAGCAGTGTAATGAGCTGCAATTTCATTTAGACTGGAATTTACTGGGAATGCACATTTTCCACCACGACTTTTTATTTCAGATTCTACTGTTTCACATATTTCGTAAAGTGTCTTTCCGACCCAATCTTTTTTTCTTGCAAGCTCGCGAACCTCTGATGCTATTTTGCCTGCCTTGATGTAATCATCTATCTGCAATGGTTGCATTGACTAGAATAGTTATTTAAAATCATGCAGCTTAAATTGGGGCAAAAAATCTGCAGACACATCGGGATCGTGGTCTAGCTTGGTATGATTCGGGTTTTGGGTACCTGAGGTCGTCGGTTCAAATCCGGCCGATCCCACTTCTACTAATACCATGATTTTTAATCGACCTGAATCTTGATGGTGTAATTGAGTGCAAAGCGTGAATGGATTCTAATTGCAGGAATTTTGCTTTTCATGATTGGACTTTTGGGTGTAGGGCTTGCCTTAATCTACTCGGTAATAATTGCAGTTGGAATCTATGTTGTAGTCAAAATCTATGTTGGACGAAGTAAGCTGAAAATTGCCAAAGACCTTCCAGAAGGAATCTGCATTCACTGTGGGGCAAAAATCCTGGACGGGAAATGCCCAAACTGTGATGGCATACAATAGGAATCATGCGCACACTTTTTTAGCAATTGAGACATAATTTGTGTAAAATGCACCCCCAATTCACAACTTGCTCAACTTTTGCTCAATTTAGATCTAAAATGATATCTGGAGCCAAATCACTTAGGTAGAAAAAATGAGTACTTTGCCCCTAGCTGGCGTATTTGCAGCTTTACTATTCATTGGAGTTTTTGGCGTATCTTATGCAACAGATGATTTGGCAGACCATGTCGTGATTAATGAAATTGATACAAATCCTGCTGGTGATGACTCTAAATCAGTATCTGAATGGGTTGAACTGTTCAATCCTACTAGTGAGGATGTAAATATCGGTGGATGGAAAATTGCATCCACAACTGTTACAAAAAAGACACTGACTTTACCTGTTGGCACAACCATCAAGGCTGGCCAATTCCTAGTCTACTCGTATCAGAGTCTGTGGTTTACTGATGTTTCTGAAAAAGTTCAACTCAAAGACAAAGAGGGAAATTTAATCGATGAAACCCAAGTGATCACTGATCAAAAAAATGACTATCAATCATGGCAAAGAAAGTACGACGGAGTGGTTTCTGATTCTAATGTATGGATATTCAAGTCATCTTCTGCTGGCTCATCCAATGGAAAAATGCCGACAACAAGCGGCGAATCAAATGAACTAACCGTATTCGTCAAATCTGACAAGAAAAATTACACCTTTGATGAGACTGCTATAATATCTGGAAACGTATCAAAGCGAATCTATCAGGAAAAACCATCCTTTACACAAACCCAATTACTAATTGATGTAAGTGGTCCTGGTAAATTCCAGAGAACAATTACAATTTATCCTGATTTGAATCTCCAATACAAAACCCAGATAAAACTAGACAAGGTTTTGGGTGCAGCTGCGGGAACTTATAGAGTCAATGTGAACTATGGCACGGCAAGCGATGCCTCGATATTTTCAGTGGGTGAGAAAAAGACAACATCAGTAGAAGAAGATGCAACTGAACTTTCGCTATCCACGGACAAGATTGCTTACATTCCAGGTCAAACTGTGCTGATATCTGCTAGTACCAGCAAAATAATTCCATCTGAGGGCCTCAAATATGCTGTTTACGATGCAAATGGCATTCAAATATTCTCAGGCAAGCTGTTTCCTAACCAGTCAGGCGAATTTACTGGCAATGTCTACATGAGTCCGACAAAGCCGTCTTATGGAACATTGGATATTATCGCGGATTATGGTGGACAGCACGCCGAAGTATCATTTGATCTTGTTAAAGATATCAAAGACACTCAAAAAATAATTCTAGTTACTGACAAGGATGCATATGCGCCAGGCGAACCAATTGTAATTTCCGGACGAAGTAACAAGTATGTTGTAGCACTGGATCTGGAAGTAATTCAAACTGGAAGTGGCTCTATTGGAAAGACAGTCAATAATGTTTTCAAGATTAAAGACCAAGTCAAGCTTGCTGGCGATAGTACATTCCGATATGAACTCAAGGTCCCTTCAGGACAGGCCAACATGGGAACTTTCCAAGTCACAGTATCAAAAGAATTTGGTAAAGCGACAACTGAGTTTTGGATTGTAGAAAATCCCGAAGATTATGTTGCAACTGCAAAATATTATGTCAAAGTAGACAAGGAAAAATACGTTGCAGGAGATACCGTTAATGTAAGCGGTCATGTTGATCGAAAAGAGCGAAGCAGCTACGAAGTCGTCCCGATTTATGTAACAATAATGGATGATCAAGGAAAACAAATCAAAATAGCATCTCAGGTTTCAAACAAGCAACTAGTTCAAGATAAGGTAGTAACAAAGAGTGCTACCTACTCCTTTACATCAATTCCTGATGCCGCAGGAAACTTTAAGCTTGATTTCAAAATAAACCCGTCATCATTTACACCTGGTGTATACACAATTCGGGCAAGCTATGACAAACGCCTTACTGATACAACATTTGTAGTAAATAGTGACATTGACATTGCCAATCGCAACATTTTGGCAAAGACTGACAAGCAAGTCTATGGCTTGGGGGAGACCGTGAAACTGGAGGGAACTCTGGTCACTGGACAATCTGCAGTCAAAATCGTCCTCACTAAACCTGATGGCAAGTCCGGAAATTATGGCGCAAAGCTTGACAATAGTAGATTTACTTGGAGCTGGACTGCTCCACAAAAGGATTATGAATTGGGAGATATTCGTGACCCACGACAAGCAAGACCGTCTGTATTTGGTGTTTACAAAATTTCAGTAATTGCAACATCTGAGCGCACTGATCTTTTCTTCAAATTATCAAAGGATCCTGCAAATGACACTCTGGAAATAAAACCACTTGAGGTAAAAACCGACAGAGCAACTTATGCTGCAGGGGAGAAACTTTTGGTAACTGGCGCTGCAATAGACAGACAAAGCAACGTAGATACATCTGTTGGTACAGTCAAGGGCAGAGTTGGTGTAGACATTAGAACAATGTCAAACAAAGTCCTCTACACATCTGCTTTGGATTTGGATAGTGGTGGTGTGTTCAAATCTACGTATGATCTACCTCTAACTACATTCAAGGAAGGAAAATACAAAGTAGTTGCAACATATCAAAAACTACGAGCAGAGACTACATTTGAAATCAAAAATAGCATCCAACTTGGAGGCACTGGTAAGGCTGTTCTGATAATAGAGACTGACAAAAAACAATACTTGCCAGGTGACACTGTTCACATTGTTGCCACCTCTAACAAGGTTGCACTCTTTAATCCACTTGACTTGGTTGTAAACCTCAAAAAAGAAGGCGCAATTGATTGTGGTAATTTCTATTGCGGTCTTGGTGGAAAGCAAATTGATATTGCTAATAGTTATTCTAATGGGCACTATTCTTATGATTACAAGATTCCTGCAAATTCTGCACTTGGAACATATGATGTTAAAGCAGACACTGACTTTGGAACATTTACCACAACATTTGATGTGGTGAGCAAGCTCGCCAAAAAGACAAGTGATGCTGGAACAAAAATCTCAGAAAAGTTTAATCGAATAACGGAACCAATCGTCGAAATTGGGTTATTTGAGCAGACAAAAGACGAAGTTCTAGTCGCACCAAGTGTATTGCAAGGATCTTTGGTTGCGCCTAGGGGATCTGAGAAAACCGTGAATCTGACTATTATGGCAGATGATGGCTCTTGCATAATAGGCCAAGCCGTAGGTTGCCTTGTTTCAGGACCAACAAAGGAGAATGGACTTGCATACAAAATAGTCACCGTCGCAGGACTTCAATACAAAGTGACATATTCTGGGCATGACCAGATTCTAGAAAAATTCTCAATATCGCCAGAACTAGCTGAGGATGTAATTCCGGACTCTACTTGGGTGATCCAAATAGATAATCACACCACCTCTACAAAGTTATATTATGAGCTAGTGTACAAGCAAATCCAGTAAGAAAATATTCTACCACATTTGGAGTGATATGATGCACGTTCAGGTATTGATGTTTCGTCAAGATGATCCAAAAAAATGCACTGCTGCAAAACTAGTAAAATTCAATCTGGCAAAGAGTGTCACAAAAACTACACCAGGCACAATAATTCTGAATCCCTTTGCAAAACAAACCTTGTTTCACCATGACTCAAAACTTGCTGATTCTATCACTGGTATCGACTGCTCTTGGAATCTGGCAGAAAATACATTCACAAAAAGATTCGGCGGAATTCCAAGAAAGCTTCCACCGCTTTTGGCAGGTAATCCTGTAAACTACTCCAAACTTGGCAAGCTAACTACAGTTGAGGCAATCGCAGGCGCGGTGTTTATTTTGGGATATGAAGATCTGGCGCAGGAATTATTATCAAAATTCAACTGGGGACATACATTTTATGAGTTAAATCACGATTTGCTTCACGATTATTCAAAACTGGAGTTGGAAGAACAGGTTCAACCATTGCTCCAAGAATACGGAATTGTACAAAATATTGACTGAGTAGCAAATAAGCTATTCAGAGTAAAGATTTATTCAAACACCCTTTGGGAGCGGTAGATAAACATGGTTTCTGAAGCACCGACTGGATTTGCACGAAATCTAGGATTACTTGATGTGGTAATGGTGGGTGTTGCCGCAATGATCGGTGGTGCCATCTTTGTCTTGGTTGGTCCTGGAATGGGAGAGGCAGGACCTGCACTAATGATTGCATTTTTGATAAATGGGATAATCACAATATTTACGGCATTTACATATGCTGAGCTCAGCTCTGCCTTGCCTGACACTGGCGGCGGATATAGGTGGGTTCGCGAAGGCATGCCAAGACCTAATGCATTTCTGAGTGGTTGGATGTCGTGGTTTGCTCATACTATAGCTGGAAGTCTTTATGCTGTGGCATTTGCCTCGTTTTTCACACATCTCTTAGACACTGCAGGAATAGTAGAATCCTCTGTTTTCTTGGAAAAAGGATTTGCAGCAGTAGCAATCATCGTCTTTACTTTTATCAATGTTCGTGGAACCTCACCAACAAGCAAAGTTGGCAATGCAATTACAATCACACAAATCACAATCATTGGTCTTTTGATTGTAGCCGCACTATCTGCAATGGCATTTACCAACCCGAACTGGCCTGCAAACTTTACTGACTTTTTCCCAAATGGTGTATCGGGGCTTGTTGTTGCAATGGGTCTTACCTTTATTGCATTTGAGGGATATGAGGTAATTGCTCAAACTGGCAATGAGCTAAAAAATCCAAAAAAGAACATACCACGTGCAATATTCATTTCATTACTTGTTGTAATTGCAATCTATATTCTCTTTACATTCTCGTTCATTGGTGGTTTATCATCTGACAAGGTAGGCCAGCCATCGTGGGAATTCATTGGCAGCTTTGGCGAGCTTGGAATCATAGAGGCTGCCAAGAACTTTATGCCATTTGGTGCACTGATTGTCTTGGCTGGCGGATTTGTATCTACCCTTGCCGCACTTAATGCAACAACGTATTCCTCAAGTCGTGTGTCTTATGCGATGGGTACACACTATAACCTGCCGCACTTTTTTGGCAAGATTCATCCAAAATACAAAACGCCTGTGATCTCCACCATTGCATCTGGAATCATAATGCTTGTCATGGCAATGGCATTAGACCTTACCGCAATCGCATTTGCAGCAAGTGTCATGTTCTTGTTTTTGTTTACTCAAGTAAATTATGCCGCAATTACAATTCGAAGACTGTATGGCAAAAAGCTAGACTATGCATTCAAAACTCCGTTTTTTCCTATAATTCCAACTCTTGGAATTTTATCCGCAATCGGACTCTCGGTGTATTTGCTTTTTACAGAGCCGATTTCATGGGTAATTGCAATAATTTGGATTGTAGCTGGATTTATCATATACAAGTCATATACATCAAAAAAAGAAATCGAACACTATGCCCCACTGGTGTATAACCAAGGACCAAAGGAACGCAAAGAATACCGAGTCCTGATAATCTATCATCCAAAATATGTTGCTGATTATTACAAGGTAGCAAATGCAATTGTGCAGGAAAAACTAGGCGAAATATCATTTTTGAGCGTAGTAAAAATCCCAGTCCATTTGCCATTGACTGCAACAAACAAGGTTGCCGAATCTGAAATTGAAGAATTCAATGAGCTAAAAAAAGAAATCCCACAATCAATTCGACATAGGTATCTAGTTCGAGTATCTCATGATGAAACTGATGCTATTCTATCTACAGTAGAAGAACAGGGAATCAACTTGGTAATAATTGACTTTTCATTTTTACGAAACAACAGAAAACTACTTTCATTATCCACATGTGATTTTGTCGGAGTTCGACTTGGTGTGAACTTTGAGCAAGACCTTGCAAATCTTGTTGTATCATATGACAAAGGGCGTCACTCTGATCTGGGTCTTCGAATAGCACACGCAGTATCAAAAGTTCATTCCAGCAGAATCCGTGTGGTTAGAGGTGTTGTAGAAAAACCGGAAACTGAAATCGAAATAATGAACAGAATAAACGAAATAATGTTTGATCTTGACATGAAAAAGATCCAATTTGAAAAAGTCTACCCAAAGTCAAAAAACGTAGCACCGACCCTCTTGGAAAGCTTTGAGAAGATATCAAACGAGACAATAATCTTGGGTGCTGGCAATCAAGCAGATTCTGCATTTTCACCAAAAACACTAGAGGTAGTTGACAAGACAAAAAAATCAATCTTTATTATTCGTGATCACCAATTCTCTGAATTCCATGCAAGACGATTCTGGAGAATCGCTTCATCTAGGATGCGCGAGAACCGTCATCTGTACAAAATCTATGTCGATATAGTGCATCTTGTCTATTCAATTAAGGAAAGAAGGACACGTGAAAGATATGATGAAGAATACTTTGACTCTAAATTCAAACAATAGTGTAAATATCTGATAATACCTGTATTCTATGCGAGCTGGTGGACGATTACTGCGAAAGCAGAGGAAACTCCTCCCTCAATGCAGATGTGTGTTGCGGTGACGCAAAGCCAGAGATGGCAGGCAACAGAACAGAAAAAGTCCGAGCTGGAGCACAATGATGGCGATCCCTGAGCTTTCCAGCAAAAACCGGAATGAAAAATCTGTCCCATACAGAGAAAAGCCAAACAGAACTTGGATCTGCACCTATAGTTCAGGTAGGCTGCAAAGCGAAATGTCGTTTACAAACAGAAGGAGGGTTACGGCCAGCACGCATTTTTTTACTATCTGCGATTATCGTAGGCCGATTTTGATGTTAGTTTTGAGTGTCTCTGTAGTGCCTGATGGTGATGTCGTATCTGTGAACTTGAGCTGAGCTGTAGAGCCAATCTTGACTCTTTTTCCGTCAATTTCTTTTGGCATTTTTAATGACACAACAAATTGGTTTGTGTTATCGCCAGTCTCACGAAGCGAGGTTGTTTTTGCATCAAATGCCGAATTTGCTAGCGTGGTTCGAATACCATTGGAGCCTTTGAATTCTATTAGATTCAGCGAGATATTGTCTGCAACTCTTGAATCAAAATTAAAGTCCGGATCGTAAATTCTTACTTGGAATGTTTGACCGATTCGAATATTCTTTGCAGATGTTTCAAGTGCTGTCGTTGATCTTTTTGCAGCAACTGATTTTGATACGCTGTGCGAATTTCCAGAAGCATCTGATTCGTCGTTGTATGTTATGACTAGAACGTCGCCTTGAGTTACGGACCTGCCGTTGATTGTAGTTGGAATAGAAATTTTACCGACAAACACTCCTGAATCTACATCAGTTTCGTATATTGTAGAAGGACCTGAGATCGTAGTTCCAGCCAACTTGAATTGAAATAACCCACTAGTGGAAATCTCATCAATTCCACGATGACTGGTGTTTAGATCATCATCATGAACGTAAAATGTCACCGTTCCACCAGGAACTAGAACCGTACTTGCTTGGAGTGTTACTGCCAAAAATACTCCAATTAGTGGTATCATAGTATGCTTCTGAGCTTCTCTGACAGATCTGGCTTTTCAATATTACGCATGATAAATTCCAGGTCTGACTTGTCATCTACATCCCACATCATTCTGCTGATCAGGACAAATGATGTAGGAATGTTGCGTGACTTGCCAGTGGTCAGATGAATTTTGTAACTATCTTCATCATAATGAGTTTCCATTATGTTGACTGGGCTGCGCAATAACGCATTAGTACCATCAAATTTTCTGGATGGCACTACAAGCAAAGACTGGGCAGTCTTTTGAAAGTGTAATAACGCATCAATGTCCTGCGGCCTCACCAATGGAATGTCTTGGGGAAACACTACTGATGCATCAAAATTATTCCCAATGAGATATTTTTCTGCCATTGCAACTGCCGCATTTACTCCGTTTTCTTTTTCTTCAAAGATCTGGAATGTATTGTATTTTTTTGCTATCTCGAATGCCTCTTCGTCTCGTGAAATTATGACTGTCTTGTTTATCTTGGACTGTGATATTGCAGATAATACCTCATCTAACATTATTTTGCATAACTGCTGTGTTTTTTCTTGTGACAATCCAAGACGGCTTTTTGCCTTTGAGAATGTCTTGACTGGAATAATTGATGCTATTTGCAATCTATCTGGCGTTCTTTAAAACAAATGATGCCAGCGCATCTTCTGCTATTTTGTTATTCATCTTGATGCTGGTATCGTACACTTTCATGTCTAGGTTTTGAATTTTCTTTGTAAGTAGTCTGTCTTTGGAATCAATCACAATA
This sequence comes from uncultured Candidatus Nitrosotenuis sp., assembly GCA_964616415.1. Taxonomy (GTDB): domain Archaea; phylum Thermoproteota; class Nitrososphaeria; order Nitrososphaerales; family Nitrosopumilaceae; genus Nitrosotenuis. The sequence goes on from CAZTUP010000006.1 coordinate 41,907, forward strand.
CCTCCACAAACATCTGAATACATCTGTGCAACGCCGTATGGTGATACGTCGATTCCAGCTGCTGCCATGTATTCTGCAGCAGGACCAGAAAATGCCTTGTTACCAATAATCGGACTAACTGCAACAACTTTTCGTCTGTTTTTTGATAGTTCTTTTCTAATTCCTTTGATCTGTAGCATTGGACCTATGCTGGTCAATGGGTTGCCTGGAGCAATTATTACCATTTCTGAATCGTGAATTGCATTTACTGCCTCTGGATTTGGTCTTGCCTTGTCTGCACCAATGTACTGTATTCCTTCAACTTTGTCTCTGCCCTTGTACTTGACCCAAAATTCCTGCAAGTGCATTTCACCCTTGCTTGTTGTAATCCTTGTCTCGATGGTGTTGTCTGTTACTGGCATGACTTTGACCTCTATTGCAAATTTCTCGCACATCCACTTTGTAATGTCGCCTAAGTTTTTACCGTTCTTGAGCATGTTTGTTCGAATCAGATGAGTTGCAGCGTCTCTGTCTCCAATTCTAAACCATGTCTCTTCTCCAAAAATCTCCATCTGTCTTAGAAAACCAAAAGTATCTTTACGAATCCCCCATCCTTTTTCGTAATCCAAAATATCTGCCAGTCCGTAAATTATGGTATCAATATCGGGGCACACATACAAACCATACAGCCAATAATTATCGCCAACATTGCATATTACGTTGACATCTTTGGATTGAGAGATCAGACCTCGAACAAATTTAACAGAACCTGTGCCGCCTGCAAGAATTGTTATCATAAAACCCTTTTTGTGTAAAGCCTCGGGTCAATATTACCTTTTCAATATTTCTCAAAACAATACAAAACAAAAATCACAAACAAAAATTGTAAAAAATTCAAGGAAAATTTGTTTTGTAAAATTATTTTATCGATTTTCATACTTCAAGACAAGATTTATTACTGCGCCGGATCGGAATCCCTGCGTGAATAGGGGTTCTCTATTAGCATTATTCGTTTTATCAGTTCTAGTTATTGGTTCAGTTTCTCCAGCATTTGCCGCACAGCTAAACTGGGATGCAAAGACTCCAGAGACTGCAGAAACTCCAAAATTCAAGTTCCAAAGAACCGCCTTCATTGAATATGATGAAGGGGGAGCAATCGCTGATGCATTACGTGGACATGACACAACTGTTGAATTTTCAGCAGACTCTTCTACTCCGGGCGTTTCAGATTTAATCGATAAAATCAATGATAACTTGGCAGAACTAAAGAGCTCTGCACGTGTAACTGGACTTACAATTGATTATCATGCATCAATGACTGGAAGAGGCGATAATGCTTCAGTTGATTATAGACTAATCATGATTCCAACAATTGATGGATATCTTATCAAACCATACACACAAGACTCACCAGCACTATTCGATGTGCTATGGAGAGGAATTACAATCAATGGACCAGTTGTCATAACTACTGAGGAATTTGGTCCAGTCGAAATAAACCAACCATTATCATTTTACGAAATGAACTATCCAGAGATAGCATCACAAATTACTGGTGAGGCCAAAGACGTAATGACGATGCCACTAATTGACGCATCTGGCATTGGTGGACTAGACATTGGCAGCTGGCACTTTTTGGCAGACCCAACTGGAATAGTTGCAGAGACTAGTAAATACGGCTTCTCTGGTGCCAAAGTAGTAGTATCATCATTTACAATGGGTGAGAGCAGCTTCCGTGAAGGACAAATCAAAGAAAAAGAATTTGATGCAACATTTACATCTGATAAAACTTATCATGTAAGAACAGTAGAGTCTGGTGACTCTGGAAATATTTTCCTAGCTGGCTATGCATCACCTGACAAACTAGGTGGAGGCGAAGTCGTAGGAGTATCACCTGTCGCACCATCAACTGGCGCTCAAACATCCTCTGGCTCTTTCCCAATATTCATCATATATGGAATGGCTGGTATGGCAGCAGTTGGAGCAGTAGGATTCTTTTGGTGGAGCAACAAAAAGGCAAAGAAAGACTCTGAATACATTCAAACTGGAATTGATCCAAAATACCTCAGAGGCGTTGATACCAGCGAAGCATCTGGTGGTTACAAGACCAACCGTGGAGAAGCAGAACTTGCAACAGATGATTCCACCCACAAACAACACACAAGTGTCTATGAGCGAGGCTCGTTGCCAGCAGGCACAAAGCCAAAAGAGGAACCAAAACCAAGTTCCAATCGTGGCTCTATGCCAAAAGACTGGAAACCATCTGAGTCTTAATTAAAACTAGAATCTTTTATTGTCGTGACTTTGTTTTTTCTGTACTCTAATATCATGAGTATTATTGCAAGTATGCCTGTAATTAGCAAAATTATCTCTATTGTCTGAATCAAAGAATGAGAGAACGCATCAGTGATCCTAGTCTCGTTTACACTTGATACCAAATATCCGTATGAAAACACAACATAGTTTGTTGCCCAATGGATTAGTAGTGCTGCAACAAATCCATATCGATAGTAAACCCACCCAATGATTATTCCAGACATTACTGCTTGTGAAAACTTGCCGCTACTCCACTGATCAGACATAATGTGAGCTGCGCCAAAGAAAATTCCGACTATGACTATCAAAATCATCGCTTTTTTTGAATTGGTAATTGGTAGATTGTCTGATGGATTCCATAATGATTTGAAAAATAATTTTGCTGATGCCCTATGAGAATAAAGCAAAAAGAGAGGAACTCCAATCAATATGATTCTAAAACCAAACTCTTCAATTATTGGCGCAACTGTAACGTCAAAGAACTGTATCAGATCGTTTTCAAATGCTGGTGGATTTATGGATATTCCAAGTCCTGATTGGACAGCATCTATTGCGCCTGATAATACTATGATGATTGAAAACCACTTTATTGTATGAATTAGATAATTCCCAGTCTGGGATTCGTACGAACCAGACATTATTGGAGAGAGGATTTTCAAAAAGTTCTTTTTTGGGCCCATGCTTGCAATCACAAACAAAATCAAAAACGTTGCCCATAACACAATAAACACATCTCCAATTCCTAGCCATGAAAATGAACCAAGATCGAAATGTCTGGCAATTTCCAGCTCCGTTATTGGTAGTTGATAGTCGATGCTTTTTCCAATCTGTGAGTTAAAGAAAATATATGCGCCAATTGGGAATGATAATATCATTAGCCCAAAAATTACTGAAATCAGTGCAGAATATGGAATTGCTATGCCTTGTAGGATCTTGTGGCCTTGCAAACCTAGTGAACTTCGATACTGGATTCTGAAAATCCAAGTTTGACTAGGGTCTCTTTCATGGTGTCTCTATGGTCGCCTTGCAGGAAAATGTAGTTGTCTTTTGTAGTGCCGCCACACGCGTATTTTCTTTTTAGATCACTTAGTGTACCGTCCAGATCATTTAGCTTGGAGTCAAGGCCTTCAATCATGGTTCCCTTCTTTTTGAATCGGCGTTCTTCTAGTCGTATAACGATCTTGTTTGATTCTTTATTGAGATCACCGCAAGCACACAAATCTTCAGGTAGTCCACATGTGTTGCAAATTACTGCCATTAGTTACTAGTGATCTGTCTTTGAGCCGACTATTAAGCCTTGTTGGATTTCTTACAAAGTTTTTACAATGCAATTGCACAAAGACATCATGTCGCAAGATGTGCGAAAAAAAGCAGTTGAAATGTTGCTAAAAGGTGCAACATTGCTTGCAGAGCCTTGCCCGTATTGCAAGGGAGTCCGTGTGATGAAAGATGGTAATGCGTTATGTGTTAGCTGTGGCAAAGAACCAGATCAAACCATAGAACCACAAAAAGTAGAGCAAAAACCCGCCTCACTTTTGGACTCGTTAAACAAAAAGCTAGAGGAATTGGCAAAAGAACTCGAGTCTGAAAAGGACTTGGAGCGTCAACAACAGATACTAAAATCGATAAATTTGCTTTTGGAGACTGTACAAAAGGCGCAGAAATAAAATGGATTAAGTTTGGAAACAATGAAACCAATTCATGACTTGAAAATCCCTAGTGCTAACCTTTGAAAAACAGTAATTTGTATTCATATACTGTTTTTTGATTCTGAATTATTGATTTGAGCAAAAAATGCATGAATTGTGGAAAAGAGTTTGAATGTGGAGTAATGAATTTCTGTACTCGTGAATGTTCTGAAGCCATGCTCAAATTACTAAAATCACGACTATACGAATCCATGAAAAATGATACTAGTCACACATCAAATCTTGGTCATTAGTTACCAAGTGTTTTGAGATCGTGAAAAGGTTATCGGGGGATTAAAGAAACCAGAATCGCCTTTACTATCTGGTTATCAGATTTATCACAACTACGTAAGACCTCACATGAGTCTGGATGGCCAAACTCCAGCAGACCGTGCAGGGATTATCATACAAGGACACGACAAGTGGAGGACTCTAATCGAAAATGCCAGTCTTTGAAATTTTATTACAATTCCTGTTTGGTTCTGCCTGTTTTTGTCTTGGCTATTACTATAGAGAAGATAAAATCAAAAGGAGGAATTTTTAGAATTGCGTCCACTAGCGATTAGTACAGCTCCTATTACTGCAATGCTACCAGAAATTGTTGAGTTGAACACCATCTCCAATATTCATCAGATCCAAATTCTGGCGGTGGTATTGGTGGCATTTGCATATATGGTGACCATACCCAGATAACACCAGTTATTCCTCCAAACATGAATATTAATCCAAAAATTATTCTCAAACTCATTAATCGATCGATCTCCTACTTACAAATAAACAAGTTTCTCGTAAACAAGTTATGGATTGCCCCAACTGTAAAACCGAAATGGAAAAAGGGTATTTTACTGCACATTCCAAGGATAAGATATCATACGTCACGACTTGGAACTGCCCTAAATGCAAGTATAGAGATTCTACCCAACACGACATCTCAAAATGAGCCGATACTTGACACGATTAAGATTTTGAGATGTGAGCCATGAATTTGACAGAACCTAAAATGATAAAGTTTTTATCTTAATTTCCTAGCTTCACCATTAAATGAGCAGCAGTAGCAAAAAGAAAAGCGCACCATTACCAGCATCATCTGCAGGTTTATTGCGTTTCTTTGAAGATGAGACAAAAGGATACCGATTAGATCCAAGAATTGTAGTCTCTATACCAGTTGGCCTGATTGTAGTCTCTTGGTTACTTGACCTATTCTTAGTGAAATAGATCAAAAATGACTGAATCATACGATGATGTATCCAAAATACACAAGCGTTATTCGCTGACATTACTTACACCATCATCAAAGTATCACTCTTTGTTGTTTTCTGCAGTTGTTGCAGCAATCACGGGATTTATCATACTTACATCATATTATGGAAATCAAGATGAGCTCGTACCACGTCTTTCAATTTTGATTATTGTGTTGCTGATAACGCAGATAATTGACTCACGTCTTATTCGAAACAAGGAATATTCCAAGGCACTACACATGTCGCTTTTTGGCAATCTATCTTGGCTTGCAATTGTTCTGGCAGGGATAGGCGCATTTACAATTTTGTCCAAGTCCAGTCTTTCCACATTATACGTGGCAGAAGGAATGCTGATTTTTACAAGCTTTCGTCTTGGTATACTCACTACAACGCTTGGCGCCTCTATGAAAAAGGCATGGGCGATTTGTTTTATTCAGCCGATGGCAATGTATCTTGTTTTGATACCACAAGACCAGTGGGTATCATCTCTACTTGATCCTATGGTCATGGGAATTGGAGCTTCATTTTTAGCAATCTCGTCAATTTGGTCGTATCTTACTGACAGAGCAGGACGTCCTGGAGTGCGCAGCACACACGAGCTGATTCAAGCATACCTTGCATCTCGCGGAAAAGGAAATTATGAAGAAGTCGAATCAATCATAGAGTCTCGCTCAAAACCATCAAGTGTCATCACATCACAAATTAGATTCCAATCAAACAACAATGATTTTAGAATGGTTTTACCCGAAGTGCACCCTGGACCGTACCATCCTATTGGCGGCAGCAACATCACATATAGAATCTACAAGACACTAAACTCCTCTGCTATGGTAATGCACAGCGTATCTGATCATACTCTAAATCTTCCGTCACAAACAGCAGTTGACAGTTATCTTGGAACATTTGCAAACAATTCGGTTCTAAAAAAAGGAGCAGTATGCACCGAACCAGTAACTGTCCAAGTGAACAAGGCACGTGTAATTGGCATACTATTTGACAAGACTGCGATTTTGTTTCTGTCATTATCCCCGCATGGGATGGAAGATGTTCCAAGTCACATCAAAAAAGAAATTGAACAGCTTGGTAGCAATCGACATTTTGAGAGAATTCTAGTAGTTGATTGCCATAATGCAATGGGTGAAGAAATAGGCGAGGCCGATTCTCAAGACATGCTAAAAGCAGCAAAAGCGACACTTGAAACCCTAGTTACAAAAGAATCACACAAGTTAGAATTTGGATATGCAAACTCTGATGGAATGAATTTGAGTACGCCTGATCTTGGACCTGGCGGTCTTGGAATGTTGTGCTTGCAAATCAATGGTGCAAAATATTTCCTTGGTTGGTCTGACTCTAATAATATGGAAAATGGACTCAGAGAACACATTGTGAATTATTTTGCAAAAAATGGCCTGTCATTAGTTGAGCTTTGTACATCTGATACTCATTTTAGTTCCGTAGTGGTACGAACCCGTACGGGCTACTATCCGTTTGGCAAAATAGCAACACCTGACGCTATAGCGGAATGGTATTACACAATAGCAAAACAAGCAGAAGGAAAATTAGCTCCGACATCATTTGAAATTCTAGAGCACAAGGCAGATGTCAATGTGATGGGAACTGCAGTCATTGAGGACTTTTCACGCGCATTGGATAATTCATTGAGACTAACCAAGGGATTTGCCATTGGAAGCTTTTTGCTCTTTATTGGATCTCTTTTTCTATAGTCTCAACATTTTCTAAATTTCCATAAAACTCATCAACAAATGATGCAAGCTGAAAGATTGGAACGATGGGTACTTTGCCTACAAAGCTTATTTTGTCTTGGTATAGGGTTACTATGACTGGAGCTGCAATTGCGCCCTTGGTTTTTGCAACATAGTTTTTGGTGCGTTCTATTTGTTTTTGGACTATGTCCTCTAGTGCTGACGGCGTAGTCTTTTTCCAGTGCTTACAATCAATTAACATGGCAATTCCCAATCTGATGCCAACTACATCTATTTCCATGCGAGGATTTGTTAGAATCAAGTTTCTCATTGTGGCACAGTCTCGACTTTCTAGTATTTTTGCCGCTAGGCCTTCAAAATCACGCCAATCGAGATTTTTAGCAATCTCATCCACTGGAATTCCTTTGTTTAATGCAAGTATTGTTGCTCGAAGTTTGTCACCCTCTTCAAATTCTATGCTATCGCCATCAAACCTACCAATATCGTTTGCAGCTAGTTCTTGCAGCATTCTTTTTGCAGTGTTCTTGTCTGTATTTGCAACTACTGCAAAATCCTCCACGGATACTCCTCCTGGGATTATACCCATTATTCCATCAAGCCATAATTTGGAGCTCAACTAGTATGGTTTTTGTTTTTATGAATTAAAAGCATTGCATACGATTTACACCAATCTAATATTACATTTGTAATCTTTGGAGCTTTAAATTAGATTACACCAATACCAAGTACGTGAAACTTGTACTTGTTTTTCTTTTTGTTTTGATTTTTGGAACTAATGTTGCATTTGCAGAAAAAGGAACTTTCGTTGATACTATCAAGTTCATCCAATATTTGGATGAAAGCACTGCAATAGAGGAAGTAAAAAAGAAAAATCTTGACATTTACTATTCTAGAATTCCAGCAGAACTAATTCAGGACACAGATACGCAGAATTTGCAGATATTTTACACCACTGGTGGCTCTTTTAGCATACTGGTTAATCCTGCACAGGGTGATGAGTTCAATCCATTTTCAATGCAAAAGGCGAGATTTGCGCTAAATTATCTGATAGATAGGAAGCTCATAGTGGATGAACTCATGTCTGGATATGGGGTGACAATGTCATCGAATTACGGTCCGTTTGATCCAGATTTTTTACTCATAGTCTCAGAGATTGAAAAATTCCACTTTAGGTACAATCCAGAACTTGCAAATTCTATAATATCTGATGCGCTAGTTGAGGCGGGTGCAAAAAAAATTGATGGCAAGTGGGTGTATGATGACAAGCCAATCACGGTTACGTTTTTTATTCGAAATGATGATCCTGTACGTAACTCTATTGGAGAAGTCATTTCATCAGAATTAGAAAAAATTGGATTCACAGTAAAAAAAGACTTTGGAGACCTAAACAAGGCGTATGTCTTGGTGTATGGCTCTGATCCAGCTGATCTTACGTGGAATCTTTACACTGAAGGCTATGCCGGACGTTCTGCATTTGTAAAATATGATCCGCTAGGTCTTGCACAAATGTATGCTCCGTGGCATTCTAACATGCCTGGATTTAACAATCCACAATACTGGAATTACAAAAATGACAAACTTGATGATCTTACACAGAAAATCTATTCTAGCAATTATACTTCATATGATGAGCGGGCAGATCTTATTCGCAAGGCAACTACTGAAGGTGTAAATGAATCTGTTAGGATATTTTTGGCAGCAAAAATTGATCCATTTGTGGTTAACAAAGACGTTGATGGGATAATCAACGACTTTGGAGGAGGAATTCAAACTAGATTCACACCAATTAATTCTAGAACAAATGACACTGATCTAAAAATTGGAGTCAAACAAATCTATCAAGGTGCGTGGAATCCAGTTCGAGGACTAGCAGACGCGTATTCAAAAAACATCTGGGATGTACTATATGATCCTGGGATGTTCAAAAATCCATATTCTGGTCAAAACTTTGCAGTACGACAAAACTGGGACGTAGAGACTGCAGGACCAAATAAAAAACTGAATGTGCCAATTGATGCAATCAATTGGGATCCAGTACAACAAAAATGGATTTCGATGGGTGTTGGCAAAACAGCAACAAGTAAGATAACATATGATCTGTTATGGTCCAACTGGCACAATGGCCAAAAAATGGACATGAATGATGTGCTGTACTCTGTTTACTTTACTCAGGAATGGGGTTCGACACAATCTGAAAATGACAAGACATTTGATCCTGAATATACACCAACTGCCAGCCAAGCAGCAAAAACATTGGTTGCAATCAGACCAATTGATGACAATACTGTAGAGGTGTATGTTGATTTCTGGCATTTTGATGATTCTGAGATTGCTGATTGGGGTGGCGTTTGGGTAGTGATGCCTTGGGAGGTAATGGCTGCAATGGAGCAGGCAGTAATTGATGGCAAGGCTGCATTTTCAAGAACCGACGCTCAGGCAAAAAACTTGAACTGGTTTTCACTTATCATACCGCGAGATGCTATGTTGACTAGGCAATATCTGGAAGAGTTTTCTGAATCTAATACTATTCCAAAATCATTGGCAGGATTTGACAATGATCCAAATTATTTTGATTCAAGATATGCTAGCTCAATTCGATGGATAGAACAAAAAAATCACGCGGTAATTAGCAACGGTCCGTTTTATCTGGACAGCTATTCCCCTGAGGCAAGAACCATCACAGTGAAAGCATTTGATGATGAGACTTATCCGTACAAGGCAGGATATTGGAGTCAGTTTGAAAATGTCAGTCTTCCACAGATAACAAAAATTAATGTTCCAGAAAAAATACTAAAAGGTACCGCACTAGAAATCCCAATTCAAACAACTCATGCAACAAGCCTATATTATTTTGTAAATGATGGGTCTGGCGCTACCATTACAAGTGGCATCTTGCCAATCCAGAATGACACTGTTCAGATTTTACTCACTCCAGAAATAACATCTTTCATGTCTGATGGCAATGATCTCAAAGTTTATGCAATTTCTGATTCTGTACTAAAGCCGGATATTTACACAACAAGCTTTTTGGTTCTGGATTCAATCGATGATGAATTTAATGAAACCATGTTATTACAAGAAAAAAATAACACTCAATTTGATTACGGTCCAATTTTCATAATTATGGGCGTAATAGTAATTGGGATAGTTCTGTACATTAGAAAAACAAGAAAACGACGCCTAATTCACTGATAAATCGTACATAGAATTTCTACCACAGTCTTATATCCAAAATAACAAAAACCGTCTTTGAAGATAAAATGCCAGACGAATCATGTCGTAACTGTGGTGGAACATTGCGCAAATGCACAATCTGCGCTGAATGCAGAGATGCAGTAAGCCTAGTTTGCATACAGTGTGGCAGGAGAACACAAGAGCAAGTTCACGCACTGTGCTTTATGGCGGAAATTCCAAAAATTGAAGAGCCAACATTACTCCCAAAAGAAATGTTCCAAAAACAGATTCTTGTAGCCTAGGTAGAAGTCATACCTAACGCTTAAGTACTCTTTTCCGACCTGATCTCATCTATGCGTAGAGTTGGTGTGGTAGTGGTACTATTTGCAATTTTACTTGTACCAACCAATGCATTTTCGCAAAGCTCTCCAAGAATTACACTACTCGATACATTTGGCGATTACAAAAAAGGTGAAAACGTATTCGTCTTTGGACAGATAGCACAGGTTTCCTCTGATTTGTACGTGGTGACTCAGATAGTAAACCCAAATGGAGATCTATGCCAAATCCAGCAACTAAAACCATTATCCAATGGTAATTTTGTTACTGATCCAATTCCACTTACTGGGAAAATTTGTGGATTGAGCGGCAAATATGATGTCAGAGTATTTTATGGTGATTACACTGCATCAAGCTCATTTACTGTCAAAAATGAAAAATTCCAAGAAAAATCAAGCAAAGATTACCTGACTTCTGCACTGTCTTTCATTGAATCAAAGATTGCATCCACCAAAACAACAATATCTAGTGATTATGAGACAAGATTTTCTGATTTACAAACAACTAGTGATATTTCAAAGCTAAAAGAGTTGTACATTGATCTGTTTTTGGCATATCCTGCAGAAGCCGACACATTAAACCTTGATTACAGAATAAGGCCTGCAGTTGAGACTGCACTTGAAACTACAAGATCACTAGTTTCTGAATCAAAACTGGATGCAACTGAAGCACAGAAAATTGACAGACAAACTATTGGAGTTGTATTTTATTCTGGTATTGATGATGCCAAATCCGCATTAAAGGAGCTAAGTGACGTTTATGTTTCCATAACTAATGTGGACCCACAAAAAGTCTCACAAGAAAAACAGCTAAGCTATTCCGAACTCAACCAATTACTGCTCAATTTGATGACAAAATCACAATCAATCATGAACCGTCTAGTCAAAGAAGAAATCGGTTTTATTTTTGCTAGGGGAACAGGCCCAGTATACACAGAAGAGCTAAATGATCTGGTGGATCTGCTAACTGAGGCCAGACTGCTTGATGGTACACTCAAAAAAGAAGACAATCTGTCTAGGCTAATTAGAACAGAGTGGAGCCAACTACGAGAATCATTGCTTGGTAAAGAAACACTGGCAAAATTCTTGGAGGCAAAACCAAAGGTGGATCGTCTCCATGAGGCTACATTACTTTTGCGTCACTTGGACAAGGTGGATAGATTTGTTTCATCTGATAATACGGAAAATTCTGAACTTGCTACACTGATCAAACCAAGGCTTGATTCGCTAATGAGCAAACTTTCCAGTGCCACATCTCCACAAGACATCATTGATTCACAACAAGAAATAATTGACATGAAAAATGTAATAGAGATCTCATCTCGTATTTCGAGCACTATTACATTTGCCAAAAACAATAATTCCGGAAATGAATCCATGATTGACTCATTCCAAATCTTACTGGACAAAGTAAAGGATGCTCAGACATTAAATGAAATTCTCAGCATAGTCTCTGATTACGAGTCATCAATTAATGATCTTAGAGAGAAGCGCAGTCCTCTATCAGTTCTCAAGTTTGATTATGAAAAACTAAAGTCAAAAGCTGAATTACAATCTGACTATGAAAGTCTTAACACTATTGCTGGCGCACTCAAGGTCATTGAGACTGCAATTGAAATAGAAAAGGGCAATCCAACAATAAATAAAATTGACAAAATTGAAGTCTTGCTAAACTATTACAGCACACAAAGCTCTGTAATTCGCGCAAAACTTGACTCATATTCAAAGGACGCATACAAGATTCGAGCATCGGAAATACTACAACGTGCAAAATCAATAGAAAATCTAATTTTGCTTGGTGAGCGACACAACAAATTCTTGCCAGGATATACTGACTTTACTGATTCCATGAAAGTAAGATTAGATGAGGCACGAGACTTGGTAGTCAAAAAAGATCTTGATGCGGCAGATAATCAAATCCGTGCATTATTTGATGAATGGCGACAGGTGTCTGAGAAATACTCAGAGGATCCATTTGGTTCAGAAGAAGGATATTCGCTTGATGAAATTAAAAGAATTGAATATAGAAAAAAACTAGAACAAATCTCTACCTTTGTTAACACATTCTATAATGCTGGTTTTGATACACACTCACAAGAATTCCTTACGATGATCGAAGATGCGTATGAGCTAGTTGACTATGGCAACTGGGACGATGCAGAGAAAAAACTTGATGAGATTCGTTCATTTGTATCTGATGAATTAGAAGATGATCACAAAAAAATCCTATTTGATATTTCATACAATCCAGAAAGCCAAATCTGGATAATGAATGGTGCTGTGGATAAAGAATTGTTTGATAGGCGAGAGAATCTGTATCTTGCAGTCTATGACATGCAAGGAAACCAACACAGCACATTAAAATTCTCTGATACCAAAGATGGTGATTTCTATACCCAATGGTTTGCACCAACAGAGCCTGGGCTGTATGTTGTAAAATTACAGTGGCGAAACGCAGTTGCAACACAAATTATTGATATTGCAGAAAAATCAACCAAAACCGCCAAGACTCCACTTCCATCAAAAGACTATGTCCAAAATGTGGACTTGGCACGTCAGTTTGAGGATTTGCAAAATTTCATTGAACTATTTGGTAGTGCTGGGTATAATTCCAACAAGGCAAAATTTGATGGAGTGATATCTGATATTAGAAATGCACTTCACGATAAGGATCTATCCTCTGCAAAATCAAAGATCTCGGAATTGCAGTCCATGATTGAGAGGTATTTGCCTAGCCGTTCCAAGGTTGGAATATTGGATGCATATGTAGATGACGGAAAGCTATACCTCTCCGGTGCAATATACAAGACTGTGGCATTCCCAGAGGACATCTACATTGACATCTTTGATCAGTCTGGTCAACGAGTCGATGAAATTCCACTAAAAGATAATGCGTCTGGGCACTTTAACCAAATTCTCTCCAAATCATATGGTCCAGGGGTCTATGTCGCACAGCTGGAATATCATGATCTGATAGTATCTGATTTCTTTAAAGTGAATTAGGATTTTCTTGAGCCAATTACCATGTTGAATAGCTGTCTTACTGCTAATTTTGGATGATTGACTGCCATTTTCACAATGCTAGATAGGCTGAAATCTGCTTTGATAAAATCCAAAAATTCCTCGATGCTCAATTCTTTGATAATGTCTAGTTCTTTATCCCATTCTTGATCTGATAGGCCAATCCATCTTGATTGGACTTTTGATGCTGAGTTTATTTTGGATTGAATCGCCTTTTTCCAGTTTTCTTCATATGGTGCTAATGATTTTTCTGATAAATCTCCTTTGAGAATTGCATTTGCCGCAGTCTCGCCAGCTACTAGACCAAAACGAATCGCATATCTTATTCCCTCCAAGACCAATGGATTTGCCTGACCTGCAGTATCGCCAACTAAAATCAAGTTATCGTACACTGTTTTTCTTGACAATCCATCATTTGGAATCAACCCATAATGAAATTCAATTGGTGTTATCTTGCCAAGCTTGGCAATTGGCCCAAGCTTTTTCTCAATTATCTGTTTTAGTCGCTCAGTTGGATCTAGTGTTGATTCTGGCTTGCCAACGCCGACTCCAATCCTGACAATCTTTCCACCTAGTGGAAAAATCCACGCATATCCTGCAGGTGAATATTCCTGTCCAACCATTAACCACCATGTATCTGGATCTGAATTCTCTACTTCTACTTCATACTCAGCTCCCGCACCAAAACGTTTCCATTGTGTAGTTAGGCCCAAAGATTTACCGACAACTGTCTGAAATCCGCTTGCATCAATTACTATCTTACAATGAAATGTAATCTCTTCTTTGGATGATGTTGCCTGTAATGTAATCCCCTGTGTTGTTCTGGAAGCACCAGTGACTGTAGTGTTTAAGAATAATTCTACGTCTTGCCTTTGTGCTTTTTCTGCAAGCCATCGATATGTTTTTCTTACATCCAAGACTGCAGCCATTGCTTTTTGTCCAGATATCATGACCTCGTTGTTTGGCGAACAAAATCCATAATTTTTGACTGGATTATAGCAAAATTCTGGAATTTCAAATTCCCGTATGCTATCCATCCATGTGACTCCACTTGTTCGAACTGTTTGTGCTACTGACTCTTCTTTTTCTAGCAATGCTACTCGATGGCCTAGTTTGGCAGCAGAAAATGCAGCAGATGATCCGGCTGGGCCTGCTCCGACCACCACAATATCATATCTTAACTCTTGAGTCATTATGATTTTTCATTATTTTATCATATTATAATTTTACAAAACTAGTTTTTTGAATTCATTAGTTTTTTGTATTGATTCAAAATCAATATCCGTTCGAGCTTTGTATTTGCAGGAAAAGTCATAATCGATTGCTTTTTGTAAAATCTTCAATCCCTGTGCGATCTCTCCTTTTCTTACGAGGCTCGATGCCTTGTTGTATAGTGTAATGGTGCTGTCTGGCTTTGATCCAAGTATGATGTCGTAGCAGAAAACTGCCTCATCGTATCTCTGTAAATAATGAAGAGCAAGTCCTTTGTTTATGAGTGCCAGCTTATTTTGTGGCTCAATACTTAACACTTTATCGTAACATGTTATGGCGTCGTGATACTTTGCAAATTTTCCCAAAATACTGCCTTTTTTAATTAGAGCCATTACATGAAGTGGTTCGATTATCAATACTTGTTCAAATAACGCAAGTGCTTTTTTGAAATTTCCTAAATTGAATTCGATAATTGCAGAATCAAAAACTGCTTCACTCAAGTTACTTGAGTAATGGTTTGCCTTTTTGATCTATTGCACGTTCTGAATCAAAGGTGGACATATGTGTTGAATCCCGGTGCATAAAACTATGAGTTTCGCCCATTTTCTTTCTGCAGAATTTTTTGTGAATTGCCTCTTCTACCTTGAGGGTGTCTTCATTCTCATGAAACATTTTCACTCCACATTCTTCGCAGATTATCTCTGGCATGTAGCTGCTCAATCATCAAATCTATTTATTTATTGTGTGAAATCAAACGATATGGCAGATCTCCAGTTCATTCCATTTGTTACTTGGTCTGCAATTACTGGTGTATTGTTGGCAGTGGTTGGATTGTCTTACCGTGTATATGTTCGCAAAAAAAGATCTGATCCTTCATTTTGATTTAGCATATTTTTTTAGATAATCCAAAATTGCAGTATAGTCTAGTTCTCCAAATCCCATCTCTTCGGCCTTTTGGTATACTTGGTTTGCCTTTGTGGCCATTGGAAGATTCAAACCAAATGCGTTTGCTGCCTCATTTATTGTATCTAGATCTTTTTTGAGATTTGCCAAAGTGAATGTTGGCACATAGTCACCTTTTATCATTTTGTAGGCTTTGTTCTCACTCATTCCTGTTTTGAAATAAGTTGAATTTAAAATCTGCAAAAACACCTCAGGTTCTATTTTTGCGCCTTGAGCAAGCGTAATTCCTTCGGCCAGAGCAAGTGATATCATCGCTATTTGTAGATTCATTGCCAATTTGACTGAATGTGCGGTTCCGTTTTGACCAAGATGGAAAACCTTGTTTGCAATATCGTCAAATAGTTTTTTGCATTTCTCAAATGTTGTTTTTTCTCCACCCACCATCATCACTAGTTCTCCGGTAATGGCAACATTTGGACCTCCCATCACAGGAGTGTCTAGAAATGGAATTCCTCTACTTGTAAATTCTGCAGCTATTTCTTTTGATGCAATTGGATTTATTGTACTCATGTCACATACGATTAGTCCCTCATGTTTTCCGCATGCAACACAATCATCCCCAAATGCAACTTTTTTCACAGCATCTGCATTTTTCACTATGGTGAATACAATATCCGAGTTTTCAGATACTTGTTTTGGTGAATTGACAATTTTTGCACCGTTTTGTTCTAATTGTCTGGTTTTTGATCTGGTTCTATTGTATGCAGTAAGAGTGTGACCTTTTTTTAACAGATTCAGGCCTACTGCATTGCCAAGTAATCCCGTACCGACAATGCCAACTCTCATGAAAAAAACTTGTACGCCTGATTATTTGTGCCTTAGCGAAGCTCTTCTTCTGAGACTTGCCATTTTCCACCTAATCTTGGAGCAGAAAACGCCAAATGACCAATCACTTTGTCTCCCTTTCTCACTACACCGTAATCCTGCTTTGCAATCTTGAAAATTTTCTCCTTGGTTTTGTAGCCGCCCTCAATTACTTTGATTTTGAATCTCTTGCTTACTTTGATTGTCATTTTTCGCGCAGTTTGAACATCTCCAATCCATGAAAACATCTCAAATGTGCCAAAATTTTGAGTCTCTATATCTTGACCGTATAGCCTTGCCTCGAATTTGAGATTGTCTTTTTTTGCTTCTTCATTTAGCCAATCTATTGCTTCTTGACCGTGTCCTTTTTCTATACCAAAAGTCTCAGAATCCATCTTCATATTATTGACTTTTGTAGATCTACACTTATTCTATGACTTTGAAAAAGGTTAAATTCTAAGTCAAATCAGATTAATCAATGCAGAATCTGGCATTCCTTTTGTTACTAGCAATTACGGCATCTACACTTTTCGCATTTGATTCATCTGTTTTTGCACAAGAGGCAGATACGCCTGAAGCAGAGGTAACTGATGAAGAAGTGCCTCAAGAGACAGAAGTAATTGAAGAGGAAACTGTAGCAGATGATACTGGAGTCATGGAAGAGGAAACTGTAACGGATGATACAGAAGTCATGGAAGATGAAATGGAGACAACGATGGAGGATGTTGTGATTTCACCAAGACAACAATTATTGAGTGGCACAGACCCACACGAAATTCAATGTGGCTCTGGTCTACAACTAGTATTCAAAGCAATTACTTTCCATCCTGCATGTGTTAAGGAATCAAGTTACCAAGTTCTTTTACAAAGAGGATGGGCATCTGATCATAATCCATCTCATGAAGAACTAACCGCGATGATGGATGGATTGCCAAAAGTAGAAGAGACAGAATCTGAAGATGTCGAAGACACAAGCGATGAAGAAATTGTAATGGAAGAAGATGTTGACATGGAGGAAGAGTCTGCTACTGGAAATGGTACTGAAATAACCCCACAGTCATATGCCATCGAGCTCAGCGAAGCAATGGAAATGGGCGCAAACTAAACAATTCGACTATTCTGTACAAGAATTTTCAATGTATCGTAAATTAGTGTCGGTTCTGGCCTAATTCTGGAATTGGATACAGTTAGCAAGAAATGGATATGGTTTATTCTGCCTATCAACATCGCTGCCGAAGGATTACACACAGCAATCCCGTTATTTGTGATTCATCTTGGCGGTGGCATAAGCGAAGTTTCTGTAATAATTGCAATTCATTATGGTGCAGCCGCCCTCGGCTCTATTTTTTGGGGCAAAATACTGGATAAATATCACGCAAAAAAATCAGTACTGTTATCATCGTTTTCAATTATCCTGCTTTGCTGCGTGTGGCTGTACTTTACTGCTACAATTGAGCCAATCTTTATCATCTCTCCAATCGCTGGTTTCTTTTTGACTGCACGAAGCCAGGTAACTCAAATGCTTGTAATGGAGACTAGCAAAAATAATGAGTGGGGCAGGCTCTTCGCAAGAACCTCAATTCTCTCGACGTTTGGAAGTCTTGGTGCGATGTTGATTGGTGCAGTGTGGAGTCTTTACTTTGATAGCAGACAATACTTTATGATTTGCGCAATATCTACCGGTGTCGCACTTGTGATAAGCTCACAAATGACAAAATCTAATTTTCATATAGAGCGACACACTATAGCTCACTCTTTACATGGAATACAGCATGTCTTTGGCCATTTTAGAATGCACCATCATTTTGTTTTTCCAAAAATTCCAAGTATTCATGACTACAAGCACATCATATCAATTCTAAATGGCAAAGTCTCACACGAAATTGGATTTTTAT
This sequence comes from uncultured Candidatus Nitrosotenuis sp., assembly GCA_964616415.1. Taxonomy (GTDB): domain Archaea; phylum Thermoproteota; class Nitrososphaeria; order Nitrososphaerales; family Nitrosopumilaceae; genus Nitrosotenuis. The sequence goes on from CAZTUP010000006.1 coordinate 60,262, forward strand.
TTTTGGCAAATCTTTTGTTTTATTTTGGAAGCAACATTTACTTTACTGCACTAACTCCATTTTTGAAGAGTGTGAATCTTTCTGATTCAACTGTATTCACATTATACCTGATTCAGACTTGTGTGATGGCCGGGATCTTCTTTATTGCACCAAAACTGATCACTCGCGTTGGCGAGGAAAAATCAACAATGGTTGCATATGTTCCAAGAATTCTTGGGGTTCTGATTGCAGGATTTTTGATAAGCTTGTTTTCAGGATTTGTGTTGTTGGCATTTGCTATACTTTCAATGTGTCTTATGGTGGTCGGATTTTCAATATTTACCACGGCAAACTCTGTACTGCTGTTCAAGACCATCCCGAAGGGATTTGAGGGAACATATCTTGGCGTGAATAGCTCTATGGTTGGAATGGGCGTGTTTGGAGGTGCTTTGACTGCCGGTTTTGTCACTGTATATTGGAATTATACTGCAACATTTGTCACATCATCTGTTATTCTGATTGGTTCTATTGTGCTCTTTAGGTTCTACTTGCATCATAGGCTGTCTGAGAAGACTCTATCTTAGTCGATTCTTGGCAGCTTACCTTTTTCATCAAATGTATTTTGGATACTAATGTCCGCGCTTACGTATTTGATGTTATAGTCACGATTTATCTGAACTAGTTTGACTTTCTTTGTTGCAGATATTTTATAATACGCATCCCATGCGTCTTGAAATTTTCCACCGTTTGCCAAAATTCTATCACGTTCTGCTTTTGCGGAATTAATCTTTTCTTGTTGATAATCAAACATACCTTGGTATATTGGCTGAACCTCTGATGGTTTTTTTGCAATAAATCTTGAAAATACATTTTGTGAATTATATGCTTCAAAATCCTTATTCATTCTATTTATCTGCTCATCAAGATTTGCTTTGACCTTGCTTCTTATCTCCTGCATTTGCTGTGATTTTGCATTGTCAACTTTTTTTCCTTCTTGCATCTGAGCTAAGATCTTTTTTGATAATTCTATTTTCTTTAACATTTCCATCATTGCAGGATTCTTTTTTATTTGATCAGTTGCTTTGATTTCGTCTGCAAAAATTGGTAGTGTGGTGGATATGATGACAAAAAAACTCAACAACATTGCACACATAACAAGATTTCTTGCCATCAAGTACTCGTGATGTGGTGTTTTGTATTTAGGGATTTGATAGGACTTCTTAGCAATGCTTAAGTTTGGGAAAACGACAAATATACATCTAAAAATACGCCACGATCGTAGGTGATGTGTTGATCACAATTGATTGCCGTGAAATAGAGCATCTCAAACATGAGTTGGCAGTATTTACCTCGGACTGGCTTGGTGCAATACCGACGATGAAGATTCACGAATTCGTCCTATCTACGCTAGACGATACAGAACTAGAGTCTGAGCACGTAATCAAGGCAATAAAGGAGTTTTTTGCCTCCGTTGGTGAGACTGCAAACTATGGCGTTCTACCAAAAGACAATCTCATTATGATAAAATCCCTACATGAAAGGACGCCTCAACAGGCAAAACCAACAAACTCCATGTTCTCATGCACTCATTGTGGCTATGTTACACCATACGAGGTTTTACTGCAAAACCACATGAAGATACATTATTTCTAAGATATCAAAAACTTACGTCGAATGTGCAGAAGACTGGATTCTGATATGAATTCATACTGTGGAAATATCTCCCTGTAGTGCCTTGCAAAGCTAATTGCAACTGCCTGCGTGTTGAATCTGGTTCTCAGTCCTTCTAGTTTTACTTGTTTTCCATGTTTATCGTATGCAATGACAGTGTGTTGACGAGGAACCTCACACTGTCTTGTAAAAAACCACACCATACCAAGCACTCCTACGAATAATCCTGTGATTATCCTGTCTAGCATCGTTTTGAAATTATGCTATTTGCTATTTAGGATTGTCCTTTGAGAATTTCTTATATCGTACAAAGCCATACTGGTATCGTGGAAGAAAAAACAGACAAGGTATCATGTGATGTGTGTCCACTAGATGTAATATCGCAAAAAATTGCAAAACTCTTCAAGAGAAAATAATTGGAACAATCTTTTTAACTCATTTTCAAAAACATCTAGAAATTGGCAAGTACAATTAAACTGGTATTCTCAAATTATGTCTATGTCTGGATTGCATGTGCCGTTTTTGTTGTTCTGTTTATGGTGATTTCAGCACTATCTGAATTTGTATTTTTTGAACCGTATTTTATTTTTTATGTGCCAGATGATCGAATTGTAGGATTTGTATTGATTGTGGCAGTATCAGTACTTTCTGGACTTGTCATGCCGATGAATGTCTATTTGCTTAGGGTAATACGAAATGCAAAGAAAGTGGGCGGGGGATTTCTGGGCTCACTTGTTGGCGCATCTGCGGGAGCATGTAGTTGTGGACCTGTTGGATTTTCTATAATCTCAACATTTGGAACAATTGGTGGAACAACGACTGCATTTTTGACTACATATGAGATTCCACTCAGAGTCATGTCACTTGGAATACTCGGATATGCTTACTACAGTACCACAAAATCTCTGAATGATAACTGTAAGATAAGAAAGTAGAACTGCCTGAGCCACAGAAGACAGGAAGCCACGAGATAGGACCAAAGATGGATTGGATCAGGCCTTTCTTAGTATGGTATACACACAGTTCAATATCAGATGCTGTGTGTTGTATTTGCACAAACCCTCAGTTAATATTCTGACCACAATCTTGGCTTGAACAACAAATCACATATCAAGTGAATTTTTTTACTCCGGATTTGATATTATCTAGATTGGAATGATATCAAAATATGACGATACTATTTGTACCAACAAGGCCTGGCAAAAAGACACTTGACTCTGATGATCTAGATGGCTTTGAACAGGACTAGGTAATTTTTGTAAATGCGTTATCTGGCGTGCTCAGCATTGTGAATTCTTCAGGATGAATTATCTTTACTAGAATCTCTATTCCTGTGACGATTCTAATGCTAGGCTTTGAAAAATACGAGTTTGCGTCAACTGCATAAGCTTTTTGGTTTTTTATCGCACGAAGGTTTTGCCATTTTGGGTTTGTTCTCAGAGACTTAGTACATTCTGTTATGGTTCTTTTTGCATCAAATCCGCATGGCATCATGACTATGATGTCAGGATCTGCTGATACGACCTCATCAATTGTCATTTTTCTAGAGTGCTCGCCAGTTTTACTGACTAGGTTTTGCCCACCTGCAATTTCCACCATCTGTGGGATCCAATGACCAGATGTGAAAAATGGCTCAACCCATTCTATACACAAAACTTTGGGTTTGTTTGAGTATTGTTTGCTCTTTATGTGGTTGATCCTTTTTTGCAATGATTGGATCAGATTTTTCCCCTCCGACTCCCTTCCAATTTTCTTTGCAACTGTCTCAACGCTTGATAAAATGTCATCAACACTATGAGGATCTAATACTTCGATTAGAGGCCTATTTTCTAAAATCTCTAACGCTCGATTTACCTCATTAGTGTAAGCAGAACAGACAGCGCATGTTCCTTGAGCTATTATTAGATCTGGTTGTGCTTTTTTGATGTTTTCCTCATGCACTGTAAATATTGGCTGCCCAGTTTTGGCCAGATCTGTTATTTTTTCATCAATTTGTAATGATGTCATTGTTTCTGGATTGAAAACAGAGTTTATCACTCTGGGTTTTAGTTTTGCTTGCTCTGGGTATGTGCATTCATGTGTGACGCCGACTAGTTCATCTCCGGCACCAAGCTCAAATATCAATTCTGTAGCACTGGGAAGAAATGAAACTATTCTCATTTATTTTTTGTACACTGTTCTATAATATGTCATTTTTGCGTAACATTCGATCAATAAATGATGCTAAATAACACATAATCAAAATCTTTTCATGGATTCCACTGCTGCAAATATTCGTAAAGCAATGGAAAAACACTGGAATGAATATCTCTCAAAATATGGTAATCTCTTTTCATCTGATTCTCTTTCTGGCTCTAGTCCACCATCAGTGTTTGTTGGCTCGTTTGGATATCCGAAAGTTGGTGTGGGTCCGATGGTTCCACCAATTCATGGCGATACTAGCCTTTTAGATGCACCGGAGAGATGGCTTGGTAAATCTTTGGAAGAAATTGTTAATTTTAGATTAAAATTGGTTAGAGGGACACAAAATGTTTCAGTGATAAATCCACAGGGACGATACATTGAAAATCTACAAGAGCTTGCAATGTCACAAAACACCCCTGATTCAGATATTACATTTCACAAAAACACTGTTCCAATAACGTCAATTGACGGTGAATCTGCACCGTTTGGGCCGATTGGTGAGATAAGGTCTGCAAAGTTTTCCGGCATGTCTACATCAAAACCGATAGAGAAGACATACTATGATACCGATCTCAAGGCAGAAGATGCCGTACTACAATTGTATAATTCCGGAATAGACATTTCAAAAATACAAAAATGTTTTTCCATGGGAATGTTTGGAAAACAACGCAAACTGGTCCCTACTAGATGGAGTATTACTGCAACTGATGACATGATATCAAATAGTTTGGTCTCTGAGATATTACACTATTCGCAGATTGACTCTATTCTTGTTTTCACTCACGAACATCTTGGAAATTTATTTTCTGTTTTGCTTTTTCCACATCGTTGGATGTTTGAGATGGAGGAGGCTTGGCATACAGACAAAGGACAAATTGGATTTGGAGCCGATGCCGAAGATGCAAATGGGATTGATCATTATCCAAGCATTGCGGGTGCGTACTATGCTGCAAAGCTTGGTGTATCTGAATATCTTGCAAGAAAAAAAAGACAAGCGGGAGTTTTAGTTTTACGAGAGATTCGTCCTGATTATGCAGTACCTGTTGGAGTTTGGCAGGTGCGCGAGGCAATCCGTTCTGCCATGAACAAAATACCAATTTTGGCAGATACTCTAGATCAGGGAATCAATACGGCCTGCAAACAGATGAGTGTTAGCAAAAATGAGTGGCTCTCAAAGGGAGTCATTCTAAAAATGTTAAAACAAAAATCAATCACTGATTATTTCTGATTCTACACTTCGTATATTACGGATAATTCCTACTTAATGGTTAAATTCATTCGGGCAATATTACACTCATGAAGCATGTCTACAACGATCAAGTAGTCACTCGATTTTGTTTAGTCGGCCAAGTTAAACTCCAAGGGAAACACATCTAGACATGTCGCAGCCTAATGCTCCATTACCACCAGCGCCAGTTCTTATGACCTGTTTTGGTCATTGTGGGATTGGCCTTGGAGCAGAATCTTACCGTAGATTGCTGCTAGATGTTGGCGCAGACCCACTAAAGCCAGTTCTAAAAGACACCAAAGACGAATCCAGAATTTTGAAAAGATATGGCAGTACCATACTTAGATTTCCAGGTGCATATACTGGTGGAGAAACCCCACTAATTCCTAGAGCCTTACTGGTTGATCTAGATCCGAGGGCTGCAAATCTAATCTTGCAATCATATCCGGATTTGTTCGCATTGCGGGACAAACATGTAATTCATGGAGCTGGCGGTGCTGCAAGAAACTGGGCGGAAGGACGATCAAGATTCAAAAACGAAGTAACACAAAAGTGGGATTTTGCAAAACAATTATCCGCATTATCGCCAGAACCAGTACGTGGCTATACAGTACCATTTGCAATGGGTGGCGGAACTGGAAGCTCATTTGCTTGTTCTTTTATTGAATTCATTAAAAGCAATACCAAAGAACATGCAACAATAGCAACATTAGGATTACTACCAGAGTTCGGATGGGACCCAGTCATCTTGGAAGCAGCTGCCATCAACATTGTGATGAATCTGGAATACCAAATCAAATATTCTGATTGTTCAATTTTATTTGCAAACAAAAGACTACGTGAAGTAGCCCACAAATACGAAAAACGAGTGGAGAAAATTCCTTCAATCATAGATGATCTACCAAAAGAACACGAGGTTGGATGGAAGGACTACAAGGGAATGAATCTGATTGCCGCAAATGCAATTTCCATGTTCATATCATCATTTGCCAGAGAAACAGAATGGGATATGTCAAATTATCGAACCTGGCTTGCAACAAAGCGCCCCAAGTTTGCAATTCCTTGGGTTATTCCAATATTGCCTGATGAAGATCAATGGAACCTCAACACATTATCTGGTAACAAACACAATACAATGGATAGTATCATTGACAATATCAACAAAAAACAAGATGCGATTCTATTTGATATTGATGAGACTGACATTAGAAATCATGGTGGACCAAAAGATTCATGCTGTGCTCTAGTCAAAGTCAAAGGCGACTTTGACATCAAGGAAAGGGAAATTCTCAAACGTTTGATCAAAGAAAGATTCAACATTGAAGACTCTAGAATGATATTCATCAAGATTCCAATCATGGATAAAGAACAGGCCAACATAACAATACTTGTAAACACTAAGGCAATTGGGCCAAAAATATTAGAAATTGCCAGAGAAGCAGAGGAGGCCTGGGATGGATACAAGGATGAGTATGGCAGATGGGGTCTTACCACTGAAGATTTCAAACAGTCACTCATGGATGTAGTACATCAGTTTAGTTAGGTGAGATAATGTCTGATTTTGCCTATCTTGAGGAACTGGCTGGCCAAGTCAAGGCAAACAGGAAATATCTAATCCAAATCGAAGATGAGCTCAAAATTGTAAATATGAAACTACATGAGATTCCATTAACAAAGCCGACAGAATCAGCATTTGCAAAAATGATAGGAACTGAATATGATGATCAACAAGCAACACTGGAAAAGACAAAGGCAAATCTGGAGGCAAAACGTGACGAGCTCTCCTCAGCAATAAAAACTGACACTGCAAAATTCATCAATGATATGACGTCGCCTGATCTAATAATCCCGCTTGACCCCAAACCAACATTCAAGGATGGGCGAGTTCAATATCAATACAAGAACCAAACCAAATTTAACAATCTGTTTGATCTTCTCTCGGAGATTTTGGGCCTTTCTGCACCACTTGTAGTAAAAGATGTCTTATTGTCTTCCACTGAGATAATCGTCAAAGTAACAAATGAGTATGAGGCAAAACAAAAATTCATCAGCTCCATGAATGAAATCCAAAAAACCTTAACTATCAAGAAAAAATAATTAGTTTTTATTAATACTGAGCTCAAACCAATCATTGCAAAATAAAACACTCATGCTTGCTATTGTCATAATAGTAAGTCCTGTTTTGTTTGCACTGGCCTATCATCCGGATTCGTTCTCTCTTAGTTGGAATCAGGGGCGTGGCGGATTCTTGTTTGCGATGGCATTTGTAGCAGCAGAGTTGATTGGAGTAAAATTAATTGTATCTCAAAAAAGAGTTCTGATGACTATACCGTTTGCAGCTGCTGTTTTTGCTTATTTGATATCCCTTGACTTTGGACTGCGTGATTACATTCAAGGTGGTGCCAAAATGTATGATGTTAATCTCATTCATTCGTGGACTTGGATGTGGGACTTTATTGTGATGGCTGCATTTGTAATTGCTGCAGTAACCATTCTGTTTGGGAAGCGCTGGATTAGAATCGCACCTGCGGGTCCGATTTTTCTTTGTGGGAGTGCAATTATTTTGTCACTTGATGCATTTTTCCCATATGACACATTGGGACCGCTTCAGTATGTTGTACCGTATCTAGTCAATGTAAACGTGGGAATAATCAATTTCTTTGATCTTGGTACTGCCATTGCAAGAAATAATCTGATGTTCCTAAAAGGCGAGCATGGCTCTATGGCGCTACAAGTATTTTGGCCATCTGCAGGTGTGCATAGCATAATTATCTATTCTTTGGTCATGATGGCGTTTTTGCTAAAAATGAACATTGCGCCAAAACGAAAGGCCATGTATTTTGCAATTGGAATTGCAGGAACTATCGGTGTTAACATGATTCGAATATTTTCATTGTCGTTATTTGTGCTCAAAGTTTCAACAAATCCAGTAAAGTTTGAAGAATTTCACGGAATTGCAGGTGAGATAATGTTTTTACCGTGGCTCTTTGCGTTCTTGTTTGCAGTTGCCGCAATAGAGACAAAACGCATGAAAAAACAAACGGCCTAAAAGAAATTCGTAATTGAGCTTTGTCCTTCCATATCTGATAAATCTGATACTTTAACGCCCAATCTTCGAATGTTGTTTGTTTGATCAATTAGGGCTTCTTGAAGCAGTGTTGTGGCAGTTTTCTTTAATTCATCAAGACTTGCAGTTGGATTTCTGAGTGTTTTTGATTTTGTTTTGTTTGTTAGATCTGATTGGACAAATTGAATTCCGATAGATTTGAACATTTTCTTGTGTTTTAGTATGATCTGGTGCAAATCCAAACAAATCTCATCAATTGCTTCTGATAGAAAACCAAAATCCTTTGAATCCTGTTTTAGTGTTATTATTCTTGAATACTGTATTGTATCTGCGCGTTCTGCAACTGGTTCTTCATCAATTCCACGAGCAGCATTGTACATGTATGCTGATATTTTTCTTCCAAACATCTTGTTTAGCGTAAACACATCCAATTTTCTTAGATCTTCGATTGTTTTGAGATTCATCTCTGCAAATTTTTCCTCAGTCACTTTACCAATTCCTGGAATGTCGCCAATTTTTAATAAATTCAAAAATGATTCAATTTTTTCTGGCTCTACCACGGTTAATCCGTCTGGTTTTTTGAATCCAGATGCAATTTTTGATACTAACTTGTTATCTGATATCCCAACAGTGCAGGTCATTTTGAGCTCGGTTCTTATCTGATTTTTTAATTGCTGCGCCAAGTGAGTGGCATTGGAAAACTTACCGTCTGTTCTTTTTGTGACGTCCAAATATGCCTCATCGCGCCCCACGTACTCGAAAATATCTGCATGATTCTTCATTATCTCCATTGCTCTTTGTGATATCTCTGCATAATATGGAAAATCTGCAGGCAAAAACACTGATTCTGGAATATCTTTGAGTCTAGCTTTGGCAAATTTTATTGGCATGCCTGACTTTACACCGTACTTTCTTGCAATGTAATTGGCAGTAGCTATTGCACCACTGTCTCCACCTCTGTCAGAAAAAATACAAACACACACAGGTTTTGTCTTTAAAGTTTGGTTTCTAATCTCTTCACATTGGGCAAAGAAATAATCAAAATCAATATGAAATATAACTCTCAATGAATATGTATCACAAAAAATACTTATTACAATATCGGCCTTGGTTGAGTCTAAATAACACAATATTGCACACAAAACATGGGCTATCCTCTAATCCCTGACGAAAAGGGAATCAAAATCATAGCAGAAGAGATGGAGCCAGAAAAAATGTATTATTGTTATCACAACAACAAAGTGATGCTTGTCTACAAAGATGAACAACAATTTCTTAACTGTTATGAAATTGAAGAACAAGAGATTGTTGACTCTGTAAAGGATTGTAAAAATCCAGATGATATTGAAAAAATAATTGCAGACTATTTGGCAAAACAAGATATCAAGCATTAAATAAAAGCAAAAGAGAACCAAGTCAAACAAATCATGAGTGAATCAGATCAACCAACAGATGCACAAGAAATTCTAGAAGAATCACAAAAGCTAAAGCATACTGATGAAGATGAGGGGGAAAAAAAGACACGTGATGTCATTTTCGTTGGAGTAAAACCAATTATGACATATGTTACTGCAACTCTGACCCAACTATCCAATCAACCGTTTGTTACAATCAAAGCGCGCGGACAAAGAATCACACAAGCAGTCGATGTGTCACAAATGATAGTAAAACGAATGAACACTGTGGGATACATCATCAAAGACGTACGAATTGCATCTGACTCGTTATTATCCCAAGACGGCAAAACAAGAAATGTTTCTACCATTGAAATTGATATTTCAAAGGAATAATTATTACAAAATTTCGGTAATTTGCGGAATTGTCATAATATCATCATTGATATTGTTTCAGAATTTTAGCTCTTGTCCTGCAAGACAATTCTCAATAATTGACGAAATTATACAATATGAACAAGTAATGGATTACTCTATGTGTGTCTCACTTGCTCAAAAAATTGAAACGCTAAATTCAGAATGCCCGTCAAATCTTGAAACAATTCAATGTGGTTAGATCACATCTACAATAAACGAAATTCCAAAATAAATCAATATTATGTTGATTGCAATCATGAATATTTTGTAGGATTTACCTGAAAGCAACTTTGTGCCTTTTGATGATGTTGCTGACACAAAGCCAAGCCATGCAAAATCCATCCAAATATGTAATGTAAACATTACAAAGATTCCAAAAATTGACCAAAGATACACTGCATCTGAGATTAGCTTTACTCCGATGCTAAGCCACCATACCAAAAAAAATGGGTTGAATGCCGTGAGTAAAACCCCTGTGATGTATGGACCATATTTCACATCATGACTGTTTGCACCCTTTAACGTAGTACGAATCTGCAATATTGAAAATCCGAAAATGCTTGCAGCACCAACTATTGAAATTATGATCCTAAATTGGGGAAACACATCTAGTGATATTATTCCAAGGCCAATTAGTAACACCAATGGCAGTTCAACTATTGTGTGGCCTAGGGCAATTTTGAGACCTGCAGTTTTTTGTTTCATACCACTTGATATCGTTGATGCAAATAGTGGACCCGGCGTCATGACTCCTGATGCAGAAATTACGATTACTGCTACAAAAAATGAAAGAAATTCTTCCATCTAGCCGTACATCGAGTCGCGAAGCACCCGTGTTTCCTTTTCAGTCTCTTTGATCTGTTTTTCTGCTATTTCTGCTTGCTTTCGCATCATATTCAGATCACAGGAAACACCGGGCAAAATCTTTGACATTGCCATACACAAGTCAACACTTGAGCTAAAATCAGGTCCTGACTCGTCAACATTTATCAAAACAACGATTACATTTTGACCGTGCAGCATTCCCTGGTTTAGAAGCTCTCCGGGAATTCCTGGTATGGTGCCGTTTTGTAAAACCAACATACCGGCCTGTTTTATTTTATCGCGAGCCTCTTTTGTACTTCCTGCGGCAATCACCTGCTTTTTGTCATCCTCTGTTAGTTTCATGGGAGATGAGCTTACAATTAGTGAGCACTTGTGTTTTTTTGCCCACAATAACATCATCTTTGCAATGGCACGTGGATACGGTTCATTAACTGTAAGAAATGAGGAAAACACTCCGACCTTTAGATCTGGATTGACATAGATTCGGGTAGCATAGTTTGGCACTCCATCCTTTAGTATGGATACTGTTGGAAAGTCAGCAGAATCAACAAACCCCACCAACTCATAGTTATTACCGTGCATCAGAGATTCACTTGCAATTGCACTTGTGAATCCTACTGATGGAAATCCGTCAATGATGTAACCGCCTTCCATACTGATTGGTTTTGTTTCCTTTACCCAAAGTTTGGGAAGCATAACTAACTTTGAGAAAAATCACTGATATACTTTGTCTATTTGATTTTTGATAATAGTGCACAATACAAGAATGGCAATGATGTGGTGATTTCTGCATGGATGGTTGTTTGTTTTGCTTCCTGCGTTACCTTTCCCCATGAGATTGCTTCACGGACTAGTGCGCCAGAGAGACTACCATCAAACTCTTGAGCCGTTGTGATATACACTGCATAATCAAGACCTTCTCTGTATTGATTCCACCATAATGTGTGATGTTTTGAGATTCCACCACCTAGCATTAGTGCACCAGATTTCTCTGCCTTGAATACCAATCCCGATAGTGTATCTGCGTCTGCATTCATGTTTAGCTTGAAATCAGAATGTTTTTGTGAAAAGAGCCAGATTTGTGATCCTACCGCACCATCCATTATCCCTGGCACTATGACTGGAATGTTGTTCTTTTGCGCCCAAAACAAAAATGAGTCTTCGCCTAGATGTTTACCTATTTCATTTGTAATGTCTGCTGTTGACATTTCTTTTTTACCACTCTTGTATGCTTCTTCTAGAATCTGCTGCATCTTTTCCTCAATTAGTGGACCATAGCTTTCCATGGGCACTAGGACGTTGCCAAGTCTGTGAATGTTTTGGTTTGCTAGCTGCGAGTCATCCATGGTAAAGCTTCCGGTTTTGTAATTTGAGAAATGTCTTGCAATATCGTGGTCTAGTGCTCCACAAGTAGTAATTACAACATCAAACCATTTTTTTGAAATCATGTCTTTGATTATGCCGCGTGTACCAGTTGATACCACGGCACCAACAAAGGAGAGAAATTTGAGGCAGTCCTTATCGGAGATCATCGATGATAATATGTCTAGTCCCTCTGCCAGATTTCTGGACTCAAATCCGCCTGACTTTGACATTTGATCAAAGATCTCATCGATTTTCATGTTTTGTGTGATAGCGATATCTTTGACTGGATTGCCCGCTTCTATCATGAATCTGGGTTCTGATCAAGGCTATAAAATTGTCAGGACTTGATTTGTGCCTAATTTTGAGATTCTAGAAATGTCTTTTCTGTAAAGTTTTACGCCCAGTTTAACTCAATAATGAACAAATTAGTAGGATGGTCATATTGTAATATCTAGAAGATCATTTCCAAATTTGGTATTGCATCAGAAAACTTATCAAGCTAAATCTGGACTGAAATCTGGCAAGAAAATGGCATTACAATATGATGATCTGCAGATAATGGCTTCAAGAGATATCGCTGAAGAAGAGGCGGAACGATTTGAAGTAGAATGCGGTTTTTGCTCAAAGATCATAGCCGTTAGAAGCCTTGAGGCTCACATCATGGCGCTTCATTCACAAGAATACGCTTAGAAAAATCTTCTGTGATCCGAATATCTAATTTTTCGTGAGTTTTCGTATTTCTTTAAATCAAACGATTCTAGTCTGATTCCCTCTCCGACTGTAATCTTTGTCTTTGGCGTGATGATTCCGTCGTTTTCAGTTAGATCTACTATGATACTTTTTCCGCCAAATCTCGCACTTTGCATATTTGCAGCCAAAACAGGTACTCGATTTTCTAGCGACCTGGTTTGACAGTATATGTGCCATGGGTGTATGCCCTGTCTAACTATTCGAGATGGTGAAAACAATACTTGAGCTCCTTTTTTAACCAATGATTCCGCAACGTCGGCAAACACCATGTCGTAACAGATTATGATTCCAAACTTGCACTTTGTGGAAAAGATTTTGGTCTCGGTTCCAGCCTTGATTGTATTCTTCTCATAGTCAAATGGATGAATCTTGTCTTGTACGCCAATGAACTGACCAGATTCATCAATTACTGGCGCAGAAATGGTTTGCTTTGTGCCTGACTTTGTATAAAATGCGCCTGGAATAATGCACATGGAATATTGTTTTGCGATTTTTGCAAGTGGTGCAAAAACAGCCTCAAAATCGTCGATTCTACTATCTGGAAGATATTGCTCAGGCAGGCACGCTATTTCTGCTTCATTTTTACCTAATCTCTCAAGTAACCGTGAAACCTGGATAATGCCCTTTTCATTGGATTCGTATTGAATGGTTTGACCTATGCCTATCTTTATCAATCACACTTGTGACATAATGACCAAATTTAAGCTAAGAATGACTGGTGCAAAATTTTTCATAGCATTACAAGAATTTTGTTTGCATGTCAACTAAACTTGTCTATATTTGATTAACAAACCAATCTAGCAAACAAATCCATTGGTCCATATCAAAAAAGTAGAGATCTTTGGATTCAAGTCGTTTGGATTTACCAATACTACTGTCAACTTTGAACCTGGATTAGTGTCGATATCTGGGCCAAACGGATCTGGTAAAAGCAATATCTTGGATGCGATCATTTTTGCACTAGGCGAGAACAAACCAAAGATCATGCGAGTTGACAAGCTTAGATCCCTGATTCATGATATTGAGGGAACCCGACGTGGTACGAAGATGGCGCGAGTCTCTTTACACTTTGATAATTCTGATAGAAAGATTCCAGTTGATTCCAATGCAGTTGTAATCACGCGAGAAATGGACGAGAGTGGTGAAAATGTTTACTATTTGAATCAAAAACAAACCAACAGAAATCAAATTCTTGATTTGCTCGAAGTGGCAAACGCCAGTCTTAACCAACTAAATGCAGTGCAGCAGGGAACCGTTACAAGAATCTCAGAGTTTACCGCAGAAGAGAAAAGAACTGTAATTGAGGACTTGATCGGTCTTGCATACTTTGATGAGAAAAAATCCGAATCAATTCAACAGCTAGAGGATGCTGATAGAAGATTGGAAATTGCACTGGCAAGAATGGATGAGATCAAAAAGAGAATCGATGAACTGGAAGTGGAACGTAACCAAAAACTCAGGCATGAATTTATCAATTTTGAACTAGGTAGACTACACGCAATATCTGCCTCAAACAAGATGAAGGTAATTCAGACAGAAAAAATATCTAAAGAGCGTTCAATGCATTCACTGGTCTCGGAATCTAAAAAACTCGACGAGGAACGTGCAATAATAAAAAAAGAGATTTCTGAGTTGGAATCACAAAAGTTCACCTTTATGGCAGAAGCAAATGCCTACAATCAAGCAAAGGCGACAATCGATACCGAATTATCATCCGCAATGCAAGTATACGAATCCGCAAATACTGAAATCATCACAAAATCTCGACGTGTTGAACAGATCAATTCTAGATTGCCGCAAATTGCAAGTGATCTGGAACAATTGCATCAAGCAAGATTACTCATTGAATCACAAACTGCAGAACAACGTGGAACATTATCGAAAATACGGGAGGACAAAAACCAAATCTATGAGCAGATAAAATTGGCCGAGTCTGAACTATCTATAGTATACAAACAACAATCCCAAGTAATTTCACAACGAAAAGAAATCGATGGCAAAATCCAAGGATTGACACAAAAACTAAACCACGCCAAAGTCGAATTTGCAAAATTAGAGTCTGAAATCAATGATTCTAAATCAAAAATTGATACAAACAAAAAACGCTTGGCCGAAATAATTGAAGAATCCTCAAAACTTTATACATTAAAGTCACGATTAGAATCAATCATTACAAATCACAAGGACACAATTTCAGAACTGCGCGGCAGAATTTCTGAGCAGACTGGAAGACATGTAAAAATTGAACACGACATGGATGAATTGAACATCATACTAGAAAAAGCAGCAAAGGCAGCTGCTCAATATGATGCAAAGATTAGAATTGTAAAAAGTATAATGCATGAGGATTACACCATTGCAAATCTCAAGGAGCATAGGGAGGAGCTTGGAATTGAAGGATTATCCTATGAAATGATGTCATGGGACAAAGAATATGAGCGCGCAATTTTAGCTGCTGGCTCTGATTGGATAAAGGCATTTGTTGTGAAGGATTTTGGGACTTTGCTTGGTCTTGCCGAGGTTGCACGTGCAAAAAAGTTGCCAAAATTAAAAATTATCCCACTGGAAGCAATACCAAAATTTTCATTGACTGTGCCCAATGATCCTGACGTACTTGGAGTTTTGTCTGACTTTGTTCGTTGCGATGCAAGATATGCCCAACTTTCAACATTTTTGTTTGGTAATGTCTTACTGGTAAAGAGCCAAGACGCTGCACTTCGGCTGTCAAAGTCTGGCTACAAAACAGTAACAATTGATGGCGAGTTCTTTGAGGCAAAGGCATCTGCGGTAATAATTGACATTAATTCCAAGATATCAAAGGTTACAAAAATTATCTCAATGAGTACTTCAGTTGAGGGCCTTAACCAATCAATATCATTACTCAGAAAATACGTCCTAAAGAAAAGAATGTCAATCAAAAAAGTGGATGGAATCATTCAAAATTATCGAGATCGACTATCAATATCTGAAACAGGACTTGCAAATGCAGATGCTAGCTATTCTGATCTCAAACTAAAGATCTTCACAATTGACAAAACCAAATCCCAACTAGAGTCTAGAATATCTCAACTCAACAAGCATATTGAGAAAATAACGATGGAACATGCAAAACAAGAGTCACTAATTGCATCATTGGATGAAAGAATAACACTAATGAACGAAAACTATGCAGACGGCGAAAACCATAGAATCGCATCAGAATTGAATCGACTAAATGAGAAACGTTCTGCACTCATGGCAAATCAATCTTCAATAATTAATGATCTTAGGGAAAAAGAGTCTCAGCTTGCAACATTGTCTGCACAAGAACTTGGAGAGAAAACCAAAATGCAGAATCTAAGAGAGGAACAATCCTCGCTAAATCACGAAAAACACGATATAGAATCACGGTTAAATCAGCTTGCAAAAGACAAAGAACAGGCAAATGAAAATCTGATAAAACTAAGGGAAAAAGAGCAGACATTGATTGCTACCTCTGGAACATCGATTTCAAAACTGCAAGAATTTGATGATAAATTATCTCAACTAAATGAACAAGAACGAATAGTGACTAGAGAAATAAATGCAATAGAGCGTCAATCTGACTCTTTATCACGCGATATCAAAGACATTATAGAAAATGAGGCAAAAATCCACAAAGTTTTGGAAAAATACGGCTATCAGGAAATCACTGAAACATTTGAAGTTGATACACTACTCTCTCCTTTAGAATCAGAGCTAAACTCACTTGCATCGATGTTAAATGCAACTGCACCGCAGACATTTGTGGAAATCTCGACTGGATATCGTTCCATGTCTGATAGAAAAAATGAACTCGAAGAGGAAAGAAATGCAATAGTTCGTTTCATTGAGGAAATTGATAGAGACAAACGTCAGACGTTCTTGGAAGCGTTTGATAGAGTGGATAAAGAAATTCGAGAGGCCTTCCACACCATGACTGGTGGTGAGGCCTGGCTTGAACTCCAAAACGAAGATGATATTTTCAATTCCGGCATATCGTATTTGATCCAATTTCCAAACAAACCAAAAAGAGAATCAACATCAATATCTGGTGGAGAAAAAACACTTGCAGCGATTGTGTTTGTATTAGCATTACAAAAACTAAAACCCTCAGTGTTCTATCTGTTTGATGAAGTTGATGCGCACTTGGATGCTCCAAACTCTGAAAAACTTGCAAAAATCATTGAACAACGCTCTGCTGGAAATCAATTCATTATGGTATCTTTGAAGGACTCTGTAGTGCAAAAAGCCAAATTGATTTATGGTGTGTTTCCAAAGAATGGCGTGTCTCATGTTGTGACATACAAAGATAAGCGTATACCGTCAATTACAAGCTAGCATACACATCTATGAAAAATCATCAACTCGAATTTTTCTCACTCGAGTGAGGTTATTTGGATCTGGTTCTGATATTGCATCAAGTAAGGCTTGTGTGTAGGTGTGTTTTGGAGAAAACAATACTTTCTCGATTGGGCCGATTTCCACAATTTTTCCTTTGTATAGTATGGCGATTTTTTGCCCGAAATATCTGGCAGTTGCCAAATCATGCGTGATGTACAAAAATGAAATGTGGTGTTTTTGTCTCAAACTTTCCATTAACTCCAAAACCTCTGCACGAATTGAAACATCAAGCATTGAAACAGGCTCATCAGCAATAATCATCTTTGGCTTGAGAACCAATGCACGTGCAAGCACGACTCTTTGTCTTTGACCGCCAGATAACATATGTGGGAATTTTTTCATTATGTCATCCACTGGCTCTAGCTTTACTTCGTGCAAAACTTGTCGTACTAGCTCAATTCGTTCTTTGGCACTCCCTACTCTGTGAATTTCTAGTGGCTCTGATATGATGTCTTTAATTTTCATCTGTGGATTTATTGAATCGTATGGATCTTGATACACCATTTGGACACCCATTCGAATTTTTTTCAGTTTTTCTTTTTCATTAGAAATCTCAACACCGTCGAAAATTACTCTCCCAGAATCTGGTGATATTGCATACAAGATTAGTTTAGCAATTGTTGATTTTCCAGAACCAGATTCGCCAGCCAACACTAATGTCTGCCCTTCCTCTACCACGAATGACACATCATCAACTGCACGAACTGTGGATGATTCTCTACCAAAGAAACTCTTTTTTACAAAATATTTTTTAAGATTTTCAACTCGGAGAATTTCACTCAATTACCACAAATACGCAAAATCAGTATATCAATTAGTAGGCGCGACCAAATATTGCGCTGGTAATGTTTCCGTTTTTACAGTATACGCATTTTCCAGTGTTATTTTCAGATCCGAATGGAATAACGCGGATATCTGCCATGGTGTCTTCTTTGATTTTTTCCTCACATTCCTTTTTACCACACCATCCTGCATCAACAAAACAGCCTTTTTCCAAGGCAGCTCTAAATTCTGAATACTCTGAAGTCTTTACTGTCTTTTCTGTAAGCATTTTTTTTGCTGCTTCAAACATTTCATTTTGAATTTTTTCTAATATGTTATCGATTTCAGATTCTATTTTGTCCATTGGCAGGTCTAGTTTTTGTTTGATATGCCTTGTTGCATACATTACCTTATTTTTGTCCAAGTCTTTTGGCCCAATCTCAATTCTAAGTGGTACTCCACGCATCTCCCATTCATTATACTTGAAACCTGGAGTCAACTGGTCACGTCTATCGACGTGGACTCGTAGTCCTTTATCTTTGAGTATTTTTTCGACTCTATTTGCTTCTGTGTTTACTCTGTCTGCATCTTTGTCGTTATAATAAATTGGAACTATGACAATCTGAATTGGTGCTACTCTTGGTGGTAAGACCAAGCCCTTGTCATCTCCATGAACCATTATCATTGCACCTATTAATCTCCAAGACACTCCCCAAGATGTTTGCCATGCAAATGTCTCGGAATTATTTTTATCCAAGTATTTCACCTCGAATGGTTTTGAAAAATTCTGACCAAGAAAATGCGATGTGCCCATCTGCAATGCCTTGCCATCAGGCATGATGGACTCCATCGTGGTTGTGTATACTGCACCGACAAATTTCTCCTTGTCACTTTTTTTACCTGTGATGACTGGTATGGCGAGCTCTTCTTGAACTGTCTTTTTGTAAATCTCTAAAATATCAATCACTTCTTTTTCTGCTTCTTCCCGTGTTGAGTGTACGGTGTGACCTTCTTGCCATAGAAATTCAGATGTTCTAAGAAATGGTTTGGTCGCCTTAATTTCAGCACGCAAAGCAGTATTCCAAAAATTGATCTTTAATGGCAAGTCTCGCCATGATTGAATCCATTTGGAATACATTGAATATGCAAGAGTTTCTGATGTTGGGCGTAATGCGAGTCTATCGCCTATCTCATTTTCACCAGAATGAGTTACCCAAAACACCTCTGGATTAAATCCAGCAAAATGATCGGATTCTTTTGCTAACAATGATTCTGGAATTAAGACTGGCAAAAATCCGTTTCTATGACCCGTTGCTTTGAATTTTTTATCTAATGTCTCGCGAATTGATTCCCATATTGCGTAACCATCTGGCCTAAGAACAATCAAGCCTTTGACTGGCGCATAATCAGCTAGTTCTGCCTTTAGTACTACCTGCGTGTACCATTCAGAAAAATCATCCTTTTTTGATACTGTGATGCCTGGACTTTCCTTACTCAACTAATTCAATTTGCAAATTTGAGTAAATGAGCGTTTCCTAGTTGCCCCAAAGATATATTCCAAGATTCTAGAATAGTTAATCCGTTTAAATCACTAGTCTTAGCTTGTCCTTACATGAATCAAGTAATTACTGCAGTTTTTGCAGCAATACTTTTTGCAGCAGGATTTTCTTTTGCACATGCAGAAGATGATGAAAAATTGTCTTTTGCTGGGTCACTTGAGGAAACTCTTGGACACTTTTGGGCAATCGAACAGAATCTTGATGACAATAATGCCGAACTGGCACTGGTTCATGCAACACATCCAATTGCAGAATTGTATGATTCCATGAAACCCGAGCTAAAAGAGGCAAATCCGGAATTTGATGCCAAGGTACAGCAGACTTTGCTGGACTTGGGAAAAAAAACTGGGTCTGATGTCTCAAGAGAAGATGCACAAATGGCAATAGATGAAGCTAAAGAAATCATAGCAGAAGCAAGAGCTATCGTAGTAGGTGATGATCTTAGTAATGACACTAACTTTAAGGCAAAACTCGTAATTGGATTGCTAAGCACTTCAATTGCTGAGTATGAAGAGGGTGTCAAAAATGGACAAGTCGAAATGATGGCAGAATTCCAAGATGGCTCTGCGTTTGTGTGGAGAACTCAGCAAGTCTTTGAAGAGATACGCTCTGATCTTCCAGAACACGAAGCAGATGAAATTGCAGAGCTTTACGAGCATTTGTGGGAAGCATATGACAACAAAGCAGACCCATCTGAGGTTGCAACTCTAGCAAATGGTATCATACATGAACTAGAGGAAGTCATGGGTGAAGAGTCAGAAGAAAATAGCCTTCATACATACTTCGAAGGAATTGAAGAATACCTAGCAGAAGTCAAAGAGACTTATGCTGCCGGTGACTCTGATGCAGCATTATCTCATGCTACTAAGGCATACTTGGATAACTATGAATTTCTAGAAGCACCGATTGCTCAACAAGATAAAGAACTCATGGAAGAAATTGAAGTCATGATGCGTGAAGAACTCCGCGATATGATCAAGGCAGGAGCACCATCTGATGAAATTGACTCGCAAGTTGATTCTATTCTAGAAAAACTAGAATCAGCAGAGGGCTTACTTCCAATGGAAGAACATGAGGAACATGATGAGGAGAATGATTATGTCATGGCACCACTAAAACAAATTGAATCTGGTGTAGCACCAGAAGATGTAGAATGTAGCGGAGACATGGAATTGATCATGAAAAAATCAAACGGCTCACCAGCATGTGTAACATCGACTACTGCAGAAAGACTAGTACAACTTGGCTGGGGAACCAGACCATAATGATTCTCTTTTTTAATTTATTTTTTTAATGGTGCGCCTTTGCACAAAACTTTACCCATTACTCTACTTTGAAAATTAGGACACACAAAACACTGGATGAATCCTGCATCTGACTTTAGAACTGGGCATTCAACATATTCCTGCTTCATTCGCTTTAACATCTTTGGACTAACTCCTTTTAACTTGAGTTTTCCCTTATCATCCATCATACCTGACGCTTTGAGCTCGGATTTGATCTCATCTCCAAGTTTTTGCGCTTTCTCTGCAACTTTGACTTCTACTTCGTATTTGTGTTCAAGCTCGCCCATTGTGTGAGGTTTTGTCTACCGTGATTTAATATTAGCGATTGCGATCATACAACGGACTTCAACTTTTATATTGATTGGTTTTCGTGCAAAAAATAGAAAAAATTGCTTGCCATTTTTGATGTGGAAGGAGTTCTATTTGATGCAGAATACTTGCCAATTCTTGCCGAAAAAATAAACAAACAAGACGAAATCTGGGCAATCACTAGAAAAGGAATTCAAGGTCTGATAAACTGGGAGGAGGGACTTAGAACTCGAGTTGAAGCACTACGGGGACTAAGCTATGAGACTTGCAAAGAAGTAGCAGATGAATTACCGATCATGACTGGAGCTAAAGAAACATGCCGTGTACTAAAAGCAGCTGGATGGAAGATAATGGCCGTTTCTGGAGGATTCACAATAATGACTGATCGACTAAAAGAAGAATTGGGCCTTGACTATGTTTATTCTAATGAATTGTTATTCAAAGATGGAAAACTAGATGGTGTGAACATTCATGTTACATCTGATAAGGCAAAATCCGCACGAGTTAAAATTGCAGAATGGCAGGAATCCAAAGATAATATCGTAGTTACTGTGGATGGTGCAAATGACCTGACGCTTTTTGATATTTGTGGACTAGGTGTGGCATTTCGTGCACAAGATATTGTAAAAGACAAAGCAAACGTCATAGTGGATGAAAAGAATCTTACAAATCTAATTCCAATTATCAATAAAAAGTATAATCTTGATTTAGAGTTACAAACGCTAGCGTAATTCTGATAATGTGATTCTACGCGTATTGTAACGTATCAAATGTGTCTGGTTTGAAACCCTTTCTGTTCGCTTGTATGTAACGGTCTAGTTTTTCAAGCTGAACACAAATTGGTGAGTCGGTCTTTACATGTCCGTAGATTTGTTCATGTATTTGATGAAGGGATTCTTCGTTTAGATTTGCTGGCATCATGGTATGTAATATGATATGGGATCATCTAAGGTTCTCGTAAAATTATTTGTTTGAATCAAACGTACTTGGTACAAAACTAGAAGTTAAATTGGAATTGTACTGTGATATCGTATGTCACTACAAATCATTCCTGTACCTCTAAAAAAGGAAATTCAAAAAGGTGATGATTTGGTTGATCTTTTCACTTCAGTATTCAAAGACCTACAAGATGGTGACATTGTCATAATAGCACAAAAAATAGTGTCAAAACAGGAAGGGAAACAAATTGAGCTCGCACAAGTTATACCATCAATGCTATCTGTGGGGCTTGCATCTGAATATGGTAAGGACCCAAAACTAATTGAAGTCATATTGTCTGAGGCAAATCGAATTGTGCGACTAGAGTCTGGCATCATCATAACTGAAACAAAGCATGGATTCATCTGTGCAAACTCTGGAGTGGATGAAAGTAATCTCAAACTTGGGTTTGCCACAATGCTTCCAGAAAATCCGGATCAATCCGCATCAAATTTTGCACAAAAGATTCTAGATAAATCACACAAAAAAATAGCAGTCATAATATCTGACACATTTGGTAGGCCGTTCAGAGAAGGTCAAACAAATGTTGCAATAGGCATCTCTGGCATCAAATCCCTTGACAATTATGAAGGAAAAAGAGACACATATGGAAGAATCTTACGTGTTACTGCTATTGCTCAAGTCGATGAATTATGTGGAGCGGCAGAATTAGTAATGAAGAAAACCGCAAACTGTCCTTTTGCAGTAATTAGAAATTTTGAATTTGATTCCACTCATGATAACATACAAACTCTTCTTAGATCAAAACAAACTGATTTGTTTCGATAATCCGACAAAAGATTATAATCATTGCACTAAAAATTGCAATTAGCTTGGTATATCTCAAAGCAGAACTTCACTGTCATAACTCATTCTCGAATTTTCATGTGGGCGAAGATGATGCGCCATATGATTGTGATATAACTATACCGCAACAGCTAGAGCAAGCACATGCATTGGGCCTTGAAGCAATATTTGTTACAAATCACAATACTCTGGATGGATACCAGCAAATCCTGCAATACAAAAATGATCACGAGAAATACAAAAAAATCCAAGTTTTTCAGGCAGAAGAAATCACAACAAACACTGGTGCACATGTGATTGCATATGGAATTCACAAAGAAATTCCAGCCGGATTACCGTTAGAACAAATAGTAGATGAAATACGAAAACAAAACGCAATTTCGTGTGCACCTCACCCATTTAGTCTACTTGATGCTTTACGCGATGATGCAAAAAAATGCGATATGATCGAGGTCTTTAACAGTAACAATGTGGATGTGATATCAAATGCACGAGCAGCGCAGTTTTCAATACAGCACAACAAACCTGGGGTTGCTGGTAGTGATTCACATGTTTTATCCACACTTGGTAGATGTGTTAACATTATTGAATCCGAAAATACGCTTGACGATGCATTATTTGCGATGAAACACGGGAAACTATCGATTCATCAAACTGGCTATGCAAAAGAGCAAGAGACATTGGAACACATCAAATACAAAATTAATAATTCTAAAGATTACCTAGCAGAATACATTCGAGAACACTATCCGAACTCACAATGGATGATGTCCTTATTGCTAAAAATGTACGATCTAAATCAGAACAGCTATTTGTGGTCAATAATGTACAAGCTTGCAGTCTATCTAATGAAGAGAATATCTAATAAAATCAACATGCAGGGATATGATGCTGCCAAACTACATGATAGAGATTTGGCAACAATGCTAAAGATGGCAATCTAATACAGAATCTTTATCAATCAGAATCATCTGCTTATCCCATGGAAGTTCAACAAGCAGCTGAGAGATTAATGAATCTCAGCCCGTCAGTACGAGTTGTAACTATCTGTGACCTAAATGGGAAAGTGCTCTTTACTGCGCGCTCACGCCGTGTGAAATTACTTCTCTCAAAACAGGAGAGCAAAATGTCGTTGCAGTCGGCCGCACGTGCATGGAAGGTAAGAAAAAAACTAGAGAGAAAGCTTGGCGCATGCAAGTATGTAATAGCTGAATATGGTAATGTAAAAAGAATTACAATGCCTGCTGGAAGAAACCATTTGTTCTTCATAACTACAACTTCTGCATTTGATCACAAAAAAGTAGTAAATAAGATCAGGACTTTTAGATAAGTCCGTCTTTTTCTTATTTTTGATTATTTTTGGTAGACTAGTCTAGCTTCCTTCTGCCAGTTCCGCGACCTGTTCCAACCCACATTCCCTTCGAGGATTTTGCCTCAGTACTCGCAACATCACTAAATTTTATTTTTGCAGTACCCCTTCCCATTGAAATGAATCTGTCTTTTGCAGCTTCTTTTTGTTGCTCACTGTATTTTTTGAATGGTGTGCCGGACCAATTGTCCTCTTCTCTCTCAGCTATTCTTCTTGATGTTCCTCTACCGCCAATTCGTATGATTCCCATCTTCAGAATAATAGAATCATTCAGACTAATAAGATTATGGGAAAATATGCAAAGTCGATTATTGATCTAATGCGTTTTTCAATGAATTTCCAGAAGTTAGCTAAAACTAAACAGCACAAAAATCCTAAATAGATTTTAATATGACAAATCGACCTTTGAGAAATACTAATGAGCACTACCGCAAAAAAACTAGATGCCCGCGGATTATTCTGTCCGGAGCCTGTTTTTAGAACAAAAATCGAAGTGGAACGAATGCAAGTAGGAGAAACACTTACCGTGCTGGCCGATGATCCAAATGCGGAAGAAGACATCTCACGCTGGGTCAAACGAAATGGGCACGAACTTTTGTCCTTACAAAAAAAAGACACTGAGCTAGAGTTTTCCATAAAAAAGGTGAAATAATTTCTGGCCAAAGTTGTACTTGATGCAGACACACTAGATAGAATTGGTAACACTCCTCTGGTAAAATTAGAATCATTATCAAATAACAAAGTTCAGTATTATGCAAAGCTTGAAGGCCATAACCCATTTGGTTCAGTAAAGGATAGGGCTGCTTACTGGATGATCAAAGATGCAGAAGAAAAAGGTAAACTAAAACGAAATCACACCATCATAATAGAGCCAACCTCTGGCAATACCGGAATAGCACTTACCGGGATTGCAAATCTGCTTGGCTATGAAGTAGAAATAGTGATTCCAGAAAAGGCATCTGAGGAAACAAAAAAAATAATTTCAAAACTTGGAGCAAAATTATACGAAACGAGTGATGATTTATGCCCAAAAGTTGGTGCAGGTACTGATCAAAGCATTGCACTTGCAACATCTATTGCCTCATCCCGTCCTGACAAGTATTATTCTCCAAATCAATATGCAAATGAGGCAAATTTCATGGGTCATTACAAGGGTACAGGTCCTGAAATCTGGAAACAGACTGAAGGTAAGGTGACTCATTTCTTTACTGGTGTTGGAACTGGCGGGACAGTTACTGGAATCTCGACATATCTTAAAGAACAAAATCCGAAACTAAAGACGATTGGAGTTCAGCCTCAACAAAACCATCTAATTCAAGGATTACGAAATTTTGAAGAATCTGCCAAGCCTGATCTATTCCTAAGGCGAGAGCAGGTGGTTGATGATTGGATTACCATTAACAATGAAACTGCATTTGCGGCAGTAAAGGAAATCTTTGCAAAAGATGGCATGCTAGTATCACCATCTTCTGCGGCAGTATATGCTGGAATGAAAAATTATCCTATTGATGAAGGAATCGTAGTTGGAATATTTGCAGACGATGCTAGAAAATTCAAGTCTCTGTATATCCAGCAAAAAATATTCACCGAAGAAGAATTCGACGCAAATCTAAAACGAGCAAAAAATCTATCAAAAATTGCCTATCTTTAACTCTGGATTCTACTGATCATCGTATTCAGTGAGAATGGTTTTTCTAGGATTTCTACTGATTCTGGGGTTATTCCTGGTGACTTGACTAATGAGTTGATATCATATGCAGAGGCAAAGATTATTCTCTGATTTGGTCGTTTGTCAAGTATTTCCTTTGCAACCTCTACTCCGCTTTTCTTTGGCATATTGTTATCTAGTAACACAATGTCAAATGGGTTTTTGTCTAGTGCCTCAAATTCGGATAGTGCCATCTCATATGCTTCCAGACATTCAAGACCGTCTCTCGCAACTAGTACATTATGACCGTTTTTTTCCAATATTTTTGTATATTGAGTGGCAGTAAACACATTGTCTTCTGCTACTAGTATCTTTAGACTCATTTAGAGTAACTTTTTGTAAATTTGTACTTGAGTGCATGTCTGTTCGATTAGTGCAAACCTAATTTGCCATATGTTGAATAGTGGTTTTTGATATGATTGGCAAAGAAAACTCAAACGTCGCACCACATTCCTTGTTGTTCTTAGCCGAGATCTTGCCACCATGCGCATCAATTATTCCCTTACACAAAAATAATCCTAACCCATTCCCTGATTGGTTTTCTCGCTCATGACCTTTTGTTGCAAACTTGCCAAATATTTCTGGCAGAATGTCTTCTGGGATGCCAAGTCCTGTATCTGATACAGATACGACAACTTGCTCTCTATCTATTGTAGTTTTTATTTTGATGTATCCTTTATCCGTAAACTTGATTGAATTGTTTATGAGATTTCGTAATACTTGGTCTAGTCGTACCCTATCTGCGTATATTGTGACGTCTACATCTAATTCTTCTAGTATCTTGATTTGTTTTGTCAATCCTGTTTTTGCCATTTGTGTGGTTTCTCGTATGATTTCATTTAGTGATACTTCTTCTGAGTAGAGTGTGAGTCGACTACTCTCAATTCGAGTCACATCAAGCACGTCATTTGCCAAACCTTGCAGTTTTTTGGCAAGTAATGTTACCCCGTCCCATGCTTCTTTTTGATCAATATCTCCTGATTGAGCGAGCTCTGCAAAACCAAAGATTGGCTGAATTGGGCTTTTTAGTTCATGTGATGCGATGCTAATGAATTCGTTTTTCATTTTATCTAGATCTTGAAGTTTTTTATTTGCCTCAGACAATTCATGAGTCTTATTTTCGATTTCTTTTTTTAATTCTGAATTAATCTGACCAAAGAAGTGTCTTAGTGTAATTGCGATCACGCCAACTGTGAGAATTATTCCAACCTGTACAACTAGCCATCCTCTCTCATGATCTTCTATTGCGTTAATTGATTGCTCATTGAATGACTCGATCTCATGCGTTATGGATTTGATTTTGTCCTGAATTTGCATATGTTTGATTTTAGTTTGTTCTAACAAAACATCGTTTTCTGGTGATGCCCAAGTAGATTTTGCAAGATCTTCGTATTCTGTATGATCTCGTTCTATTTCTGAGAACATTTGATGTATTAGTCTAAAATTCACCTGAGTTGGATCTGGTGCCACAGAAAATCCACTCTGTGTGATTTTTCTAGCATGATCTATTTCTGATTGAATTAGTATTGTCTTTGACCAAAATTCTTCTCTTGCACTTTCTGAATCCAAATTGTTTTGCTGCAATAGTATGATTTTCTCAAAACTTGCTGTCTGACCTGCATTATATAGCTCAATCTTGTTTAGACTGGACTGCAACGGTTTGTATGCTTCTGATAGCATTATGATCTCGGAGCTTACTTTTGACATCTGGAAAGTACCGAACAGGATTGTCACTCCTAAGAGTAGTATTATGATTCCGACAGTGCCGCTGATTTTCAGACTGGTTTTCTCAAACATCGATCTCACTGATCACTTTATCACAATTACAAATTCTATAACGAATGGTTTCTGTAATTGTTTGTTTGAATCGAACGAACTAGGATTTGTTCTCAGTTAGGTACTTGTCAACATCAATTGCTGCCATACAACCAAAACCAGCTGCCGTGATTGCTTGTCTATATCTATGATCGTGAACATCACCTGCAGCAAATACTCCGGGTATGTTGGTCTTGGTATGGTCTCTTAGTTTGATATACCCTTGGTCATCTAGTTCTATACTATTGACAAAGATCTTTGTATTTGGTTCGTGCCCTATTGCTACAAAGATTCCGCCAACTGGTAGAGTTGTTTTTTGTCCTGACTTGACGTCGCTTAGTATTGCAGTCTGCACCTTTTGATCACCTGTAATGTCTGTTACTTGAGAATTCCAGTGAAATTGGATCTTTTGGTTAGAGATTGCTCGTTCTTGCATTACTTTACTAGCTCGAAGTTGATCTTTTCTGTGTACCAAGTGTACTTTACTTGCAAATTTCGTCAAAAATGTGGCTTCTTCAATTGCTGAATCTCCGCCACCGACTACTATTATTTCCTGATTTCTAAAAAATGGTCCGTCACATGTTGCACAATATGAAACTCCTTTTCCACCAAATGTTTGCTCCCCTGATAGGCCGAGTTTTCTTGGTGTAGCACCCGTCGCAATGATTACTGCTCTACATTCGTACTCTTCTGATGACGTGAGAATTTTGAATGGTTTGTGTCGAAAATCAACATCAATTACCTCGTCGTCTATTATGGTGGTGCCCATTCGCTCTGTCTGCTTTCTCATTGTAATCATGAGATCTGGACCCATGATCCCATTTTCAAATCCTGGGTAATTTTCAACTTCTGTGGTGTTGACTAGCTGTCCTCCAGGTAAAATTCCTGACAAAATCAATGTGTCATGTCTTGCACGAGAACAGTAAATTCCCGCTGTGTATCCTGCTGGACCTGCACCAATAATTATTACATCGTATTTTGTCTTCTTTTTCTCTGTTTTTGGAAACTCTTTTTCCATCATTACCGTAGATCCGCTTTCTGATGCCATCATATTTGTGACTAGTTATTTGAACAATTTAAGCTATACAAGACCAATCATATTCTGATCCGCATAATATCTGATAAAATTACAAATTGAAAATGAGCCTTACCAACTACTGACTGTGAGGTTTGGTTGTTTTTTGGGTATGTGTAATGTAAACGTGGTTGGGTTGTTTTGTACAGTGATTTTTCCACGATGATTTTCCATTATTGTCTTACAGCTACTCAAACCAAGACCCGTTCCGTTTTGTTTTGTAGTAAACAATGGTTCAAAGATCTCATCCATGTCTTGTTT
Organism: uncultured Candidatus Nitrosotenuis sp.; assembly: GCA_964616415.1. GTDB lineage: Archaea > Thermoproteota > Nitrososphaeria > Nitrososphaerales > Nitrosopumilaceae > Nitrosotenuis. The sequence continues at coordinate 89,472 of CAZTUP010000006.1, forward strand.
TGGTATTCCAGGTCCTGAATCAGATATGCTAAGCATGACTGTATCTGAATTTTCTTTGATGGAAATTGTGATGGTTCCTGATTTTTCTATTGCTTGGATAGCATTTGTTATAATGTTTGATAGGACAGTTTCTATTTGTGTAAAGTCAGCATGTATTGGAATGTCTACTTCTGGTAGTATGACTTTGATCCTCTCTGGAATTAAAGTGTTTGAAAGAGCAGACTCCACTAGCTTGTTTGATTGAAATTTTTCAATTTTCAATGGTTTTTCTTTTACAAAGTCAATTATCTCATTAATCTGGCGATTCATTCTGTCTGCTACTCCGCTGAGTCTTGCTACTCCATTCACAATTTTTTCATCCTGAGTCTTTTCTAATGCCATGATTCCAAGCTGTGCCTTCATCACAGTCAATGGATTTCTAAGATCATGTGCAAGTCTTGCGGCAAAGGTGCCAATTACAGCTAGTTTTTCATTTCTTCGTAGCTTTTCATTGATTTGTCTTATTTTGACTCTTAATATTATGATTAGATTAATTACAATTGTGAGCAACATCAAAAGCGTTGGTATTATCTTTGTGTAGAAATTAATGTTTTCAATTCTGTGTTTTGCAATGTCTGATAAAATGAAAACCGAATATTCTGTTGTCTTTTTTCCGCCTTTTTGTAATATGGTTTTTTCTTGGTTATCTCCAATTGTATAATCCTCCCAGTTTTTTTCAAATTTGACTAAATTACCTGTGATTGGCTCTATCCAGAAATCCGATGTAGTATCGGATAGAATCGTAACGCCACTGAACTGTGGTAATCTATCACTGATATCATTCTTAGATGTAATTGCTCGAAATACATACGTGTCAAGATCTTCAATCTTTTCCGTTTTTTGATATACAAGTGGCGTGTTGGCAAAAACTAGTGGGTGATAAAACTGATAATCTTGTTTTTGTACACCCGGCTTGAACCAAAACCGTTTGTTGGGATCCTCTTTGTATGTGTAGTCATAAACATTGATTTCATATTTCTCATCCAAGTGGAAGATTTCTTTTTCGGCAAATTCATCTCTGCCGCTAATAACTGACGATATTGTGATAAAGTTTCCATCACTATTAATTGCTTTTTGAATTAGTGATTCTTTTAGCTTGAATGGATTAGATAATTCACCATTGATACTGTTTGCAATTTGATCCTTCCCTTCCTGTTCTAAATATAGGTGAAATTCGTCTGGAATTTTTTCAAATTCTGGAACACAAACCAAAAACCAAATTGTCGCCACTAAAATTGTACTTATAGCTAAAATCACAGATTTTTTTATAACCAAATCTGATGTGCGATTCATACTGTTGCGCCTCACAGTTCAAAATTAAATATTGTGCTTGGTTACCAGATTTGAAACCGTTTCTACAAGAATTTTCTCATGTCGTGCGCACAGATTTCCAGTTTCCAATTGTGAAAATAAGAGATCGCGTTGCCAATGTGCATTATTAAGTCGGCAGTTGAGCAGTTCGCAGAATGGTTCTCCTGTAATGTGATAGAATATTGCCTGTAACGCATAACCTTGTATGACGATGTCCAGTCTTGGATCATGATATTCCAGGTATTGTCCTTTGTATTTCTCTTTGATGACATCGATGTTTAGACCTTGACCGTAATTTGTCATCAAATCTAAATAATACTCTCGTGGTTTTGCTGGCGCCTCTATTATCCCGGTAGTTGATATGATTGAAGGATTTGAACCAATCAATGTTCTACCATGATATCTAGAGTCGGAACTATCAAACGTACAAGTAAGTTTGTTTGTAAATATTATGTGCAAATTATCTAACGTATTTTCTTCTTTTGGAATTAATGTGGAGATTATTTTTTGAAATTCAAATCCATCATATAGTATAATATTTTCAGTTTTTGCAGAGTTCTCAAACGACTCCATCTCAAATTGTATCTCTTCTTGTGTTGGCGTATGTTTCTGAAACTCTTGCCTGTAATTGAAGATGCGAGTTGTAGCAAGTGATTCTGCAATCTCTTTATTGCAACCTGCAAAGATATTTTTTCTTTTTTGAATCTGTACATGAAATGTTTTTTTTAAAAAATCTGCTAATTTGTCTAGTTTTATTTCTGGAACTGATGGTTCATCATAGAGAAATATCTTAGAAAACTTCACGATCTAAGTTCGGTTTAACTCTTTTAACTTTTGAGCAGTAATCTCCGCCGCTCTCTTTCCTGAAAATAACATGGATCCAAAGGTTGGACCCATTCTTGGCAATCCATGTGTCTCTGTAACTGACATGCCTGCAATAACCAATCCTGGATATATTTCCCCCGTGGCTTCAACTACTTTGTCTTCTCCTTCTTCTACCCACATTGGATTCATTCCCTTCCACTCGACAAGTTTTCTATCAACCAATCTTTTCACTGCAACAGAATCGTGACCAGATGCGTCAATTACCATTTTTGCCTCCAATGCAACTGGATCCACACACGTGATGTTTCTTGGCAATGCGGAGACTGGCATCCAATTTACAACAAGACCTGAAACTCTACCGTATTTTAGAATCAGATCATCAAACTTTGTTAAATTCAAAAATTTCACTCCTGCATCACAAGTGGCCGCAATCAGTTTTGAGACTGCGTGTGGACCTGCAGTGATGTATAGTCCTTCACCTGCTTGTTTGTATGGAATTCCAAGCTCATCCCAGATCTTTTGTGCTGGTGCACGTACTGTCACTGGATTCATCATGTATCCACCCAGCCAATACCCGCCACCAAGATAGTTGTTTTGCTCTATTATCAGAACCTTGTAACCCATTAATGATAGCTCTCGACCTGCAGTCAGACCTGCTGGACCTGCGCCAATAATTATGACATCTGATGTTATTCTTTGTTTAAAGACTGCAAAGAATTCATCAGCAATCGCTTCAGTGATCTTTGCTTCATTTACATCTGCAAAAATTTTTGTTTTTTCTTTTGTCTGAGCGCTTTGCACAAAATTAACCCAAATTAAAAGACATTAATAGTTTATTGTTAATCACTCACAATTAATTCACATTAGGTGACACTAATGTAAGCCGGAAAATCTTACCATTGTTTTTACTATGTCGGTAAATTCTAATTTTTATCAAAAATTTATATCCAATTTTAGAGGAAGTTAGTTGATTTGAGTACCATTGTACACAAGCCAAAGGAAAGTCGTAAGCCTAAGGTAAACTGGGCACGCGTAGAGGAGGCTGATCATTTTGCAAACACTGTCAAGCAGTTCCGACAGGGTAAACTTGACTCTGATCTGTTTAGACGATTCAGACTTCAACATGGTGCATATGGTACTAGAATGACTGATGATTATGCAATGGTGAGAGTAAAACTCCCAGCAGGTGAAGTTTACCCTCACCAATTAGAGCGATTAGCTATGCTATCTGAACAATATTCGATTGGTAGTGCACATGTATCAACTCGACAAAATATGCAACTCCATTGGGTCATACTGGAAGATGTTTCTGAAATAATGCGAAGCTTGGCTGAAGTTGGACTTACATCGAGAGAAGCATGTGGTAATGCAGTCAGAAATGTAATGTGTAGTCCACTTGCCGGCGTATGTAATGCAGAAGAATTTGACGTCACACCATATGCTATCGCAACGGCCAAATTCTTCCTGCGAAATCCACTAAATCAATCACTACCAAGAAAGTTCAAGTTCAATTTCACTTGCTGTGAAAAACACGGAATGGCAAGAATGGTAGATGTTGGACTAATACCACAAATTAAAATCATAAATGGAAAAGAGCAGAAAGGTTTCAAGGTGTTTCTGGGAGGTGGTCTTGGTAACAAATCTTTTGTTGGACACCAGCTAGAAGACTGGACTCCTGAAGAAGATCTACTGTATACATCAATTGCAACAATTAGAATTTTTGATAGATTAGGAGATAGAAAGAACATGGCACGTAATAGAATGCGATATCTAGTTGATGAGATGGGCTGGGAAAAATTCCAGAATTTGATTCTAAAGGAACGTGCATTGGTACGAATGACGCAATCTGCAATTGTAAAATTATCCGTTGACCAAAATTCACAAAAAACCGATTCACATGTAAGAATCTCCGGGTTTGATGGCAAATCTATTCCAGATGGATTTTCACGATGGCGCAAAGGAAATACCTCACCACAAAAACAAGTAGGCTATTACTCAGTATCAATAACATTGGAAGCAGGAGACATTACCGCAAATCAGCTTCGGGCAATTGCTGATATGTCACGTGAGTTTTCTGCAGAAGGATATGCGCGAACTGGTTTTGTACAAGACATCTACCTGAGATGGGTTGCAGAATCTGATTTGCCACGACTGTATTCACGATTATTGGAAATCGGACTTGCAAATCCTGGCTCTCTTACTATGGTGCATCCAATTGGATGTTCTGGTACTACGTCATGTAATCTGGCATTGACAAACTCCCACCGACTTGCAAAAGAAATTCAGAGAAAATTCATCGAGTTAAAACTGGATGAGGATGAAGATTTGAGAGATGCATCTATCAAAATCAGCGGATGTCCTAACTCCTGTGGTCAGCATGAAATTGCAACACTGGGATTCTTTGGTGGAGGTGGACGTGCCGGTAAGGACATGTATCCAATATACCAAATGTCACTTGGTGGAAGATCTGACGGTGAGACGATGCTTGGATTAACATTATTGCGAATTCCAGCAAAACGAGTAATTCCAGCTACACTAAAACTAGTAGAAATATTCAAGGCGAATAAAAAACAAGGAGAGGATTTCAAGTCTTGGATTCACAAGGTTGTCACCGGTCATGCGGATTCAACAGTCAGATCAATTGATGATATTAAAAAAATTCTCTTGCCGTTCACTGAAGCACCATCAATTGAGGAAGACAAGGATTTCTATGCTGACTATGGAAGCGATTCTCACTATCATGCAAGAACTGGCAAGGGAGAATGCGCAGCTTGAGTAAATCTACGATCGATGCTGATAACCTACGCGGCCAAATTCGTGATAACAGTGTTCGAGTAATTGATGTGAGGCGCGCAGAAGACTACAAGAAGGATCACATTCCAAAATCTGTAAATCTCCCGTTGGCAGAATTATTGGCAGATGATTCTCCAGAAAAAGTATTGAAAATCGCCCAGAATCTTGGAATTGACGATCAGACTCAGGTCGTGATATATGATGATACTTTTGGTGCATTGGCATCTCGTGTTGCATGGACTCTGCAATATTTGGGCCACTCTGATGTTTCATTATTAGATATGACGTATTCTCAATGGAAGAGACTAGGACTTGAAACTGATTCTACTGAAACTATCGCAACACCGAAGACTCACTCTGTGAATTTACATCCTGAAATATTGGCAACAGCAGATTACTTGGAAAAAGTAAAAGATGGAAAAAATGTCATAGTGATTGATAATCGTGAACGATTAAACTATCTGGAACAACACATTCCAGGCGCAATCAACATACCGTATCGTACCTTGGCATCTGAAGATAAAATTCTACGACAAAAAGACGATCTCAAACGCCTTCTCCAAAACAGAAACATTGCAGCAGATTCTGAAATCATAACTTATTGCGGAAGTGTTGGAACTCTTTCTGGTTTGGCATATTATGCATTAAAATCCGCAGATTATCCGAATGTTAAGCTGTACGTTCGATCCTTCAAAGAATGGAAGGGCCTAAACAAACCGATAACAAAACAAGAAAACGCAAACTATTGGGATTTGTCAGCAGAATAGCTATACTTGGCCACGTAGCTTTTTAGTAATTATTGCTTCTAAATTATCAAATAACGTAAGAATTTTTTCTTTGTTTTCCTTGAGGTATTCCAATCCTTTGTCCTCTAGTCTGACTTTGAGTAATCTTACCTCCCTATGTTCCTCTAGGAATTGTTCAATCATCATTCCGCCAACTTTGTCTGTATCAATAAACGAATCCAAACTTTTGATGATTTTCTCAACATTTTCTTCTTCAATTGCAATTTTTGTATTCTGAATTGATTCACTAATTCCTTTGAGAGATTTTATTGCACCTGGTAATTTTTTAGTTGTGCCAATTAGGCTTCTCTTCTCAACGCCAACTTTGTCAGCAAGTTCAGGTTCTATATCATAAGTATCAATTTTATTCAGACCTTGTCGTTTTTCATTTTTCACTATGAGTCCTTTTTCAAGAAGTTTTTTGAGTGAATCTTCCACCTCTATTTTACTGATAAATGTAGTCCATACAATTGCTCCAACTGTATGATACCCCTGTCTGATGGATTCAAAAACTACAAGTTCTACAATCCTTCTGAATCCTTCTTCGATCTTTACATTGGCAAAGTCTTTGTCTCGTACTGCACGCTTTGCATTTTTGACATCAATCTCAATTGAACGTTTTAGTGATTCCAATGAATCTGGAACTTCATTTAGCATTGAAAGATAGCATGCCTTGTTGTACCAAGCCATCCCAAACGTTGGATCTGATTCGATTGATTTTTCTACAGAATCAAGAGCCTTCGCATAATTTTTTTGCTGATAATGAACTAAGCTCTTTAGATTCCAAGCCTCTGAATTTGCAACATCAATTTCTAAAACTCGATCGTATGCTTTTAGGGCCCCCACAAAGTCGTCTAAGTGAAATTTAGAATATCCCAACTTGAGCAGCGCATCAGTATTGGATGGCTCTATTCGTAGTATCTGATCAAAGATCTTCACTGCATCTTCTAGGCGCTCGTCTGCCATTAGGTGGATGCCTTTTTTGAATAGCTTAGACTGTTGATAGTCTGCCTTTACTAGGCTAGTTTCAGTCTCATCTGCTATCTTTGCTAGGTTTTTCTCTTGTACATCCTCCAAATTCTTTTTCATTTAGCCATTTTTGCATCTGGTTTGAATAAATACCATCCTGATCATTTACAAGCAAAAAACTAGACAAAACATAGAAAATACAAAAATACTTGCAGATTACAACCTGTTTGATGTCTACTGAGATTAAACGAATCGAGGTTTCCGGCTCTGCACCATTTAAACAATCGGGCGTATATGAAGTTCAAATCTCAATTTGTTCTGGCAAGCCTACAACTGAAGAAATCGTGTCAAAACGCTTTACTTCAATTTGGCAAGACCATTTTCATTTACACGTAAAGGATTCAAAATTCACACAAACACTCGGTAATGATTCAAACCCGATTCCTGATTCTGCATTTGACTTGCCCTCAATCTGGATCATAGTAAGCGATCAATTCTCATCATTACACACAATATTTGAAGTTCAAATTAATACTCCCTCTGAAACCCCTATTGAACCAGTTGACGTACCAGAAGTGATATCGAAAAGAAAACGAGAACGAGAGCCTGAAGTTTTACCTCACGATGATCGTTCTATTAGAGCGGAACGCGGTTTGCGCGGACAACCAGGCCCACAAGGCGAACGTGGTCCGACTGGACCGATGGGCCCACAAGGCGAACGTGGTCCGACTGGACCAATGGGACCACAAGGTTTTGCCGGTGACAAAGGACCAATGGGACCATCAGGCCCACAAGGTGAACAAGGAGAGAAAGGTCCGACTGGACCATCTGGTGATAAAGGAGATCGTGGTCCGACTGGACCATCTGGTGATAAAGGAGAAAAAGGTGACAAAGGACTTACTGGCGATAAAGGCGATAAAGGTGACAAGGGACCACCTGGCCCACCTGGCGATAAAGGTGACAAAGGACCAATCGGTTCATCTGGCGATAAAGGTGTAACTGGTCCTCCTGGGCCTCAGGGAGAGAAAGGACCAACTGGCATTCAAGGAATTATTGGCGATAAAGGTGTAATCGGACCTCCTGGACCTGTGGGAGACAAGGGCCCTACAGGCCCTAATGGTCAACCTGGAGACAAGGGAATCCAAGGCCCAATTGGTGAGCGTGGCCCACGTGGCCCACAAGGACCTGCTGGCGATAATGGCCCTCTTGGTCCACCGGGAGCACCTGGTGATAAAGGTCCAAAGGGACCGCAAGGTGATGTTGGCGATAAAGGCCCACAAGGTCCACAAGGACCTGCTGGCGAAAAAGGATTAACTGGAGTTCCAGGCCCACAAGGTGAGCGTGGTCCACGTGGCCCACAAGGACCTGCTGGCGAAAAAGGATTAACCGGTCCAACTGGATTGCCTGGCGATAAGGGTCCGTCTGGACCACAAGGCCCACAAGGTGAGCCTGGCCCACAAGGACTACCTGGCGAAAAAGGACCACAAGGCCCACAGGGAATTCAAGGCCCACAAGGTGAGCGTGGCCCTGCAGGTCCACGAGGTCCTGCAGGCGACAAAGGATCTTTGGGCCCACAAGGTCCGTCTGGAGACAAGGGACCACGTGGTCCACCAGGTCCACCGGGACCTCCAGGGGCTACTGGCATGTCTGATGAGCAAAAAGCACTATTCAAAGAACTACTTGAAGTTCTTACTACAAAAAACATCATCTCAACTGAAGAACAGATAAAATTGATGAGTTATCTGTATTAGTTCTGGGATGACAATGAGCGAGCCAAAAAATAAAATTGATTTTAAAATGCTTGACTATGAACGAGTAGGTGGAGATTTTGTTGCATTCAAATTGGAAGATGGCACACTCGTCAAAGTTAAAGTTGATCTAGACCGTGTAGGAATTGCAACTAATCATAGAAATCCTGACGGTACACCACATTATGCAATCAATACATCAGTGAAAATATCTGTCATACCAAATGATAGAAAATTTTCTGTTGAGAAAAATCTCAAAGACAAACAATCACCACCGCCGCCAAGTCAGATGTTTAGTTAGAAATTAGATTAGAAAAAGTAAATTTGCGTCAATCATTTGATTGACGCGATGCGACTTTTTATCGTCGTCGCTTTTTTGCTGGAGCTTTTCGTTTTGCTGCCTTGCGTTTTGGAGCTGCCTTCTTCTTTGAAGCTGCTTTTCGCTTTGGAGCTTTACGTTTAGCTGCTGCTTTACGTTTAGTAGCCATTACAAAAAGTGCTGTTTGCTTGTTTTTCTATAGTAATACTAAACAAAATTACACCAACTGATTACATAATGTACACGATTTTTTTTACAACAAAAATTTCTGATCGCAAAAATTTCAATAAACACTTTCAGCTGATGGTCTTTTTCCTTGCAACCAACTTGTATGATTACAAATTGTACATTTGTATTGTCTTCTACGCTTGTAAGTTGCATTCACTGCAATGAAAATAATCTCCTGTTTTGTTTTATTCATGCAGTATTTGCACCAACGATTCTCTGTTTCTTGATCCATGTTGGTGTAATTTTATCTTGTTTTGATGATTGTCAAAACATCTTCATCTTGTAAAACATGTTGTAATCCAACTCGTTGTCCGCCAAACTTGACACTTTTGCCCCAAACTAAACCATAACGAAATTCTTTTTTCATACTGCGGTGTAGTTTGTTGCATACATCTTCAATTGTAGAATTTCTTCTGATGATTAATGGTTCTTTGAAATCCGTCTCTCCTCCTTTTGGCCTCATGTATAATCGAATAAAATCTAATTTTTCGTAAATTTTCTCCTTGACTAGTTCTATGTTTAGGCCAGAATCTGCTGAAATAGGTATAACCTCTGATTTTACTTTTGTTTTGACTTCTTTGACAAATTTGGGATCAACCAAGTCTATTTTATTCAAAATAGTAAGTGATTCTGCATAACTTTTATCGCCAGTCAAATGATCAACTAGCTGTTCTGAGGTAATATCTTCGCGTATTACTACCCGTGCGCTTGTAATGCCATATACATTGAGTATCTCACGCACCAATTTCTCAGACATTGAAGTCAGTTTTACTTGCTGTGCTACTGCAACTCCTCCAATTGCCGCCTTTTCCACTACAATGTTTGGAGGTTTTTGATCTAATCTTATTCCAATATTGCCAAGCTCAGTTCGCAAAACATTTTCATGATACGGCTGAAAAACATCTAATACCAAGATTACCAAATCTGCGCTGCGCGCAACTGACAAAATTCTTTTTCCAAGTCCTTTACCTTTTGATGCCCCCTCAATGATTCCAGGTAAATCTAAAACTTGAATTCGAGCTCCACGATATTCCATCATGCCTGGCACAACAGTTAGTGTGGTAAACTGATATGCTGCAACTGCAGAGCGAGAGCCAGTAAGTTTGTTGAGTAATGTGGATTTTCCAACACTTGGTAATCCAATAAATACAACAGTTGCATCACCAGATCTTTTTACATCAAAACCGTCTGAACTAATTCCTGATTTTTTCACCTGATTGGTCTCTTGTTCTCGTTTTAGCTTTGCAATCTTTGCTTTAAGCAGACCGACATGGTGTTCTGTTGCCTTGTTTAGTTGAGTGGAGTGAATTTGATCTTGAATAGCTTTGATTTTTTCAGGAATTCCCATTTGTTTTCAATTAAGAGATCTCGGTTTGTCAATAAAATCTTTTGATTGATTATTATCTAGGTTACAACACAATCCACCACATGAGGCGCAAGACCTTTGCAGTAGATATTGATGGTACAATAACTGAAAATGGCGGAGGAAGAATTCATCTTGGTGCGCTCAATTCTTTGCGTCATATGAAACGATTAGGACATAATGTGATTTTGGTTTCAGGAAGATCCTCGATTGAAGCTTACCTGCTTGGAGTTTTTGGTGGATTGGATGCAATTGGGGTTGGTGAGAATGGAGGGTGTATTACATATGGGTCAAATGATCATACTTTACTTGGCGACAAGCAACAATGTATAGAGGCATTGTCTTTGATTCGTTCAAAGATTGTTAATATCAAAGAAAAACCAGTCTTCCCACGAATGACTGAAGTAGTCTTGGAGAGAACATTTGATGTTATGGATGCACAAAAAATTCTTCAAAACTCGGTACTAGACGTAGTCTTGGCAGACAGCCAATATGCAATTCACATAAACTCTTCTGGCATTGACAAGACAACGGGGTTCAAAGAGGTAATGAAAAAACTAGACATTCACTCTGAGGATGTAATTGCGATTGGCGATAGTGAAACCGATGTTCCGTTATTCAAGCTGGCTAACTTTAGTATTGCTGTGGGAAATGCATTTGATGATGTAAAGTCACACGCAAATTTGGTAGTCTCATCCCATGCAGGTGATGGTGTAATTGAGGCACTAGACAAAATAGCCCCAAATCTCTCGGAGCTATAATCATGAGTTTTAGACTTTTATTAGATGAAATCAGAAAAAATCTCCTTACCATACTACAAGCGCAACAAATTCCTGATCTTTCATTTACCCTAGAGCCTGCAAAGGAGGGCTTTGGCGATGTAACATGTAATGTTGCATTTCTAGCAGCAAAAACTCTGAAGAAAAGACCAAACGAAATAGCACAACTTGTTGCAAGTCAATATGAAAAATTTGTTGGCGAATTAGTATCCAAAGTCGAGGCTCATCCATCAGGATATGTCAATTTCTATGCTGACAATGGCAAGCTGGCAAAAATTGTAATCATACAATCACAACGCAATGACTTTGGCTCAATTGATATTGGAAATGGTACAAAAATCACAGTAGAGCATACTAGTGTAAATCCGAACAAGGCATTACACATTGGACATGTGAGAAATGTAGTGGTCGGTGATTCAATAATTAGAATCCTGCAAAAAGCAAACTATTTGGTGCAAACATTAAACTATGTTGATGATTCTGGATTGCAAGTAGCTGATATTTTACTTGGTTTTAAACATCTGGGATTTCCACAAGATCCTCCAACAACTCAAAAGTTTGATCATTATTGCGGTGATGAAGTATATGTCAAGACTACTGAAAAATATCAATCTTCACCAGAATTACAAGAAATCAGGAACAACATACTAAAAGAAATTGAAGACGGTGTCTCAGAAACTGCCAAATTTGCATCAAAAATAACTGCGCGAGTCTTGTCTGAACAATTAAAAACCTGTTGGAGATTGGGTGCGTCATATGACTGTCTAAACTTTGAATCTGAAATTGTTCGCTCTAAATTATGGCCACAAATCTTTGAGAAATTAAAACAGATGAATCTGATAAAATATGAATCAGATGGGAAAAACAAAAACTGTTGGGTAATAATTGCCCAAGATGAGGAAGACAAGGTTCTAGTTAGAAGTAATGGAACTGCAACATACATTGCAAAAGACATTCCATACGCTGCGTGGAAGTTGGGACTAGTCGAGGATCCGTTTTACTATAAAAAATATGGCATTCAGCCAAATAACAAAGCACTATACCAGACGACACTTGAACCAAACGATTCTCCAAAACATAACTATTCATCTGATAAAGTCATCACAGTAATTGATTCTCGTCAGGCGCGATTACAAAATATGATAACTACACTGATGACAAAATTCGGCTCTAATAAAAAAGAGTACGTACATCTAAGCTATGAATCTGTCACCTTGTCCTCAGATACTGCAAACTCGTTAGGTCTTGATACTGGTGGAAAAAACACTCAGATGTCTGGTAGAAAAGGATTGTATGTTAATGCAGATAAAATACTTGATACTCTAGAACAAAAAACATTCGATGAGACAAAAAAGCGTAACCCCGAACTATCGGAGCAAAACTTGCGCCAAATTGCTCAAAATGTGGCAGTAGCTACACTACGATATGAAATGATAAAGCAGGATTTGGATAAGATCATAACATTTGACACTACGAAATCACTAAGTCTTGAAGGTGATACTGCTTCATACATCCAATATGCATATGCCAGAGCAAGTAGAATAATAGAAAAATCGCACATCATACCTGACTTTGATGCAAAATATGATCTACTACAAGATCAATACGAATCGAATCTAGTGAAAGTAATTGGTAAGATGGATTTAGCTGTGCAAGATGCCGCAAACAATCTGTCCCCCAAAGTCATTGCTAAATATTGTTATTCGTTAGCAGTTGCCTTTAACGCATTTTATGAACATGTACGAGTTTTGGATGCAGAACCAAATCTGCTTAATGCAAGAATCTGCCTCGTGCAATCATTCCAAGTCTGTCTGCAAAAAGCGTTAGCGTTAATTGGCATAGGTACACCATCTAGGATGTAGTTCGTTTGTTTTGAACAAACTAGGGGATATTATCAATTCACGACAAAAAACTCTATTCATATGGCACAAGTATGTGATAATCATTTAGACAGTAAATGTATTGCTTGCCAGAATGTGATGCAAATCCCTGAAGGTACAGTATGTGGCAAGAAATGGTACCACCAAAAATGCTATGACGAACTGAGTGATAAAAAATGGTCAAAGTAATCGTAGTTGATGATGATGTTGATACAGTAGAGGTATTCTGTGAATATCTGGAAATCAAAGACATAACAGTTGTGGGTCGTGGTTATAATGGCAAAACTGCCGTTGAGCTATATGAAAAATTCAAACCCGACATTGCATTACTTGATGTTATGATGCCTGAATATGATGGATTTTATGGATTAGAAAATATCAAAAACATCAACCCGGATGCAAAAATAATAATGGTCACTGCAGATCTTACATTTGATACTGAAAAGAAACTCAAAGATCTTAACGCGTCAGCAGTGATTTACAAACCATATGAAATTGATAGTGTGATTGATACCATCCACAAAGTCTACAAACAAACCCTCACGCTAACGCAATAAACACTATATTTGTCGGATTTTGATATTATACTATGAAAATACTAATTGCAGATGACGAACCAGATTTGTTATCTCAATACCGAACAATCCTCGCAGATCGTGATCATGAAATAGTGACAACACTTGATGGCGAATCATGCGTTCTGGAATACTCAAAAGCTTTGGCAGAAAATCACGATAATCCGTTTGATGCTGTGGTACTTGACTATTCAATGCCAAAACTCAATGGATTGCAAACTGCAAAAGAAATTCTTGGATTACACCAATCACAGCGAATTATCTTTGCATCTGCATATGTGCAAGAAACTCTAGTTGACTCAATTAAAAATCTCAAGCAGATTGTAGAGTTACTGCAAAAGCCGTTTTCATTGCAAGCATTGGTGGATACTATAGAGGATAAAAATATCTATGAAGAACTAGCTAAACTTAATGTCAATGTGCAAAATTTAATGGACCTGAATCCGACCCATGCACAAATTCGTGATTATCTTGAAGCACTGCGTAAGATCCAAAAGGCAAAGACTTTCTAGATAGCTTATTATTCGATTTGTAAAGTGCCAGATTATGAAGATAAAAAATAACTCTTATGTTTTGTTTTTCTATAATGATTCAAAAAAATGGCTAAACAAGATAGACAGAAAACAATCATTACACACTCATGTGGGTGTAATAAAACACAAAGATGCAATAGGTAAAGAATATGGCTCGCGCCTCAGAACAAACAAGGACAAGTATGTCTATCTTTTGGAACCGACCATACATGACTATGTAATGAAAAGCCAGCATGGTACTCAGATAGTTTATCCAAAGGATTTGGGATATATCGCAGCTAGGGCAGGAGTTCAGTCGGGACAAACCATACTGGAAATTGGAACTGGAAGTGGCGCATTGACCACATTTCTTGCTAGTATAGTGAAGCCGCGTGGGCATGTTTACACATTTGATGTGGCGCCAGATTTCATGGAGATTGCAAAAAAGAACATCACACGTGCTGGTATGATAAAATATGTTACAATGCATGAGTTGGATCTCAAAGTGGCAAAAAAGATGCCACTATCCGATGTAGATATGGCCGTAGTTGATTTAGGTGATCCTTGGACTGTAGTGCCGCAGGTAAGAAAAATGCTCAAGGGTTCTGGCGCATTTATTGCAATCTGCCCTACCATGAATCAACTTGAAAAGTTGACTTCATCACTGGTTGAAAACGAGTTTACGGACATAGAGTGCTCAGAACACATTTTAAGAACTATTGAGGCAAGGGAAGGAAAAACGCGACACTCTTTCTATGGGATAGGTCACACTACGTATGTTGCCTTTGCAAGAAAGGCGTTCTATGACAGAAAATCCAAAAAGGATGAAAAAGAACCAGAAGCAAAGCAAGACTCTATCTAGTGCACTGTTTGAGTTAAACACACAAACACGATCTAATAGTCTTTTTTAGATTAGATTGTATGTTCTGATTTGCTATCTCAGCACAAAAAATCCGATAGGAAAATGCGTTTGGATGAAGCACGCAAAAGTGTGGATGATTTTGGTGTAATTCATCCTGAGAATCATGTAACAAAACAAGATATTGAAAAACTTGGTTTTGCAGATGATATTAGAAAAATGAAATCAATTCAGAGAGAAAAGATGCTTGAGGACTTGTCTTGTTTGTTAAATGATAGAATTCGTGAATTTGAAAAAATAGAACAAGAGGATAAATGGAAAGAATCTGTCTTGCAGAGATTAAATTCTGAATTAAACTCTAAAATTGCACAGCTGGAAAAAGCAAATAGCGCAATTATCGATGAAAAAGCTAGATCTGATGATCTAAATAAAAAATTACAGGAAACGTTACTAAAATTACAGAGTTCAGAGGAACAATTACGATTAGAGCGAGATTGGCTTGCGCAACAAGTGGAACAGAGATCAAAAGAAGTCCTAGACACAATACGTCAAATGATACAAAACGAAGCAAAACAAACATCACAATAATCGAAGAAAATTTATCCGAATCATATCTAGTGGTATAATGGCCCAAAAACTTACCCATGTTTTAGTAAAGAAATTCATTTCTGGTAGAAAACAAGATTCTCGGAAAGGACAAAATGGCAAGGTTCTGGTAGTTGGTGGTAGCTACATGTATCACGGTGCACCTGTTTTAGCGTCGCTTGCTGCTTTAAGGGCTGGTTCTGATTTAGTGTATACTGCGGTTCCAAAGATCAATGCCTCTGCAACTAGGGCAATCTCGCCAAACTTGATAGTCATACCGATGGTTGATGCCAAGCTAACTCGCGGTTCTGCAAACAAGTTACTAGGTCAAATTCAATCAGGCCTTGACTCTGCAACAATAGGTATGGGACTTGCAGTTGCAGATGAGGAAGGTCTCAAAAATCTGATAAAATCACTACTGGATCAAGATGTCAGATTATCACTTGACGCAAGCGCATTGACAAGTTATGTCTTGCCTTTACTGTCCGGTAAAAACGTCGTTCTAACACCACATGCGGGAGAATTTCAGAGACTGTTTGGAGTTTTACCGCCAAATAAAATCAAGGAAAGAATCACTTTAGTTGAAAAGTTTGCTAAAGAACACTCTGTTACCATCCTTCTCAAGGGTGCAACCGACGTCATATCAAACGGCACTAAGACATACATAAATCAAAAAAACCTTGCATCTATGACTGTTGGCGGAACTGGTGATGTTTTGTCCGGCTTGGTTGCAGGACTGTTGGCAAAAAATAGAAATTCCCTAGAGTCTGCCGTTGCAGCATCATTTGTAAATGGATTGGCGGGAAAACTAGCGCAAAACAAAAAGGGATTTCATATCGTAGCAACGGATCTGATTGATAACATTCCATATGTCATGAAACCACTTGACAAAGTGATTCGATGAAAAAAGTCCTACAACACATAGATAGTAACATGTCAAGTCTGGTTACTGATCTTCAAGTTTTGATTAGACAACCAAGTGTTTCTGCAAAAAATGAAGGAATTGAACAATGTGCTAGACTAGTTGCAAAGATGTTAAAAAAATCTGGAATAAAATCAGAAATTCTAAGGCTAAAGGGAGCGGCACCGCTGGTTTATGGGGAAATAAAATCAAAGAAAAATCCAAACAAAACCATTCTATTTTACAATCATTATGATGTACAACCAGCAGAACCGTTTGATCTCTGGGATGATCCTCCATTTAGCGGTAAAATAAAGGGGAACAAGATTTTTGGTCGAGGTGCTGCTGATGACAAAGGTGAATTGATTACTAGGATCAAAGCAGTTGAGGCATTTCTAAAACAAACTGACGATGTCCCATGTAATGTAAAGTTTGTAATCGAAGGTGAAGAAGAAATTGGCAGTGCACACATTGAAGACTATCTAAAAAAATATCAAAAAAAGTTCGCATGTGATGGGGTAATCTGGGAATTTGGATATGTTGATGCCAAGAACAGACCAATAATTGGACTTGGTATGAAAGGACTTCTTTATGTAGAACTATCTGCAAGAGAATCTAATCGAGACGCTCACTCTAGTTTGGCAGTGATAATCAAAAATCCCGCATGGCGATTAATTGACGCATTGAAAACTCTTCGTGATCCATCCGGTAAAATTCTGATCAAAGATTGGTACAAAGAAGTCATACCGTTTAGCAAGGCTGACCTGAAATTATTGTCAAAAGAACCATTTGATGAATCTGGATTCAAATCTGAATATGGGATCAAGGATTTTGTAAATGGAAAAAAAGGAATAGCCATTAAAAAATCGCTTGCCGGTGATCCTACTTGTAATATTGCCGGCATGCTGTCTGGTTACACCTTACAGGGAGCAAAAACCGTTCTCCCATCATCGGCAATGGTGAAAATTGATTTCAGATTGGTACCGAAAATGAACCCAAAAAAACAAATGCTGCGACTAAAGACACATCTAAAAAAACATGGTTTTTCTGATATCAAAATCAAGATGTACCACGGCGAGGCAGCATCACGAACTGATCCATCCAGTCAATTTGTGAATAATATCAAATCCGCGGCAAAAAACTCCTTTGGAAGCTATATTGTAAATGTCTCTAATGCTGGTACTGGCCCAATGCATTCATTTGCCAATGTGTTAAAAGCACCATGTGTTTCAATTGGATCGACTTACATGTTTGCAAGGATTCATTCACCAAATGAATTTGCAAGAATCGATCTACTCAAGAAAACAACAAAATGCATGTGTCTAGTTATGAGTAATTTCTGAGCCTGTGTGTCCAGAAAAGACTTTAAAGTGCATCCAAATCAAACCAAAACATGTCTATGTACATGCCAGGTGCAACAGCAGTTGGAATAACATTTGATGGCGGAGTTGTATTTGCAAGTGAGAAAAGAATCGCTTATGGCAATTTTTTGGTATCCAAGACTACGAAAAAGACATTCACGCTAACTGATAAGGTGGGTACAAGTGTTGCAGGACTTGTTGCAGACATGCAGATTTTGGTTTTACAGATAAAGGCATTGGCAAAGATTCGTAAAATGGAGCTAAAACGTGACGTTCCACAGAACTCTATTGCAAAAATGATGTCCAACATGATGTATGAGCGACGTTTCTTTCCACTTTTGACTCAGGTAATCGTAGGCGGTGTTGTTGGAAAACCAGCAATTTACACACTAGATCCATTAGGTTCAGTTCTACCGGATGATTATGCTGCAGTTGGAACCGGTGCAGAAATGGCTTTGGGAGTTTTAGATCATCAATTCAAAGAAGGAATGCCGGAAAAAGAGGCAGTTGATTTGGCAGTAAAATCCGTCAAAGCAGCAACAATGAGAGATTCATTTTCTGGCGACGGAATCGATGTGCTTGTAATTACCAAATCTGGCTCTAGAGAATTTACAGAAAAACTCTAATCTTTAATCGACTTTTTAATCTCCCAGTACTTGTCAGAAATATAGTGTAGATTCTCTATGACAATTCCCTTATTCATTTCAGACATTTCAGTACTTGACACTAACGTCCTCCCAACAGCTAGTGCTTTCTTCTGAGATTCTTCTATGATGCATACGATTTGTCCTTTTTCAAATTCACCAAAACTTCTAACCCCAGGACGCATTACATTTGCACCATTACACATGAACTTGACTGCCCCCATGTCAACCATAACGCTTGGAAATTTTGCAAGTGTTGCAGAATCTGATAGGAACGGTAAATAGTTTTGCCCAATTTTTATGGCAGTCAGACCTTCACCGAAAATCATTTGCCCGTCATCAAATTCATAAATTTTAAGATTTTTTATTTTTGGTAGCTCAATCTTCCACTGTGATATGATTTCTTTTAGTACTTCGGCAGTCTCTGTTTTTGATATGAGATTTGATTTCAATCTCGTAAGATTTCCTTTCTAATGTCTAACAAGTCTCGCAAGATGGCACTTGCAGTTTCTGTTCCACCCGCACCCTTGCCTATTATGGTCTGAGTGCCAGAGTGCTCTGATGTGAATGATATGGCATTTAGTGTACCATTCACACACAATGGATCATCAACTGGAATTTCTTTTGGGGCTACTACTAATTCTTTATCACACGATGCGATTAGTTTGATTGCCATCTTCTTTTTGGCAGCTTTTTTAACATCCTCGCTTGTCACTTTTCTGATTCCGGTCCTATTGATATCTGGCATTGTTACCTTCATTCCCATAATCCAATTTGCCAAGATGACTAGTTTTGCTGCTGCATCAAATCCATCCAAATCCAGTGACTCATCTGCTTCTACATATCCTCGTGATTTTGCATCTTTTAGTGCTTGAGCAAAACTCATGCCATGTGTCATGTTGGTTAAAATGTAATTTGTAGTACCGTTAAGAATTCCAGCAAACGATACTATCTGCTCTCCTTGTAAGCTATTCTTTGCATAATCTAGAATTGGTGTACCACCGCCTACGGTCCCTGAAAATCTGAATTGGACTTGATTGTATGTGGCAAGCTCCATTAGTGATGGAAATGCAATTGCCAGCGGCCCTTTATTCACTGATATGACATGCATCCCTCGTTTCATTGCCGTTATTATGTGAGACATGCCTGGCTCTGCATCCTTGTAGTTGCTTGCCGTGGTTTCTATTAGAACATCTGCGTCTATGTTTTTTATTATGTCTAGTCCAGACCATCTCTTTTTTGATTTGTCATAATCTTTGATGGAGCCATATTTTTTTTTGATCTCAACTAATCTATTCAAGTCAAGGCCTGATTGTTCTACTGCCCCTCCGTGTGTATCAAATGCACCTACGATTCTTGGAACGATTCCGTATTTTGCATACAAATCATCAGATCTTGATACAAGAAGCTTCGCCAAGCTTTGAGCAACAGTTCCAAATCCGCAAAGTATGATTCTCATTTTCTACTTCAGATTTGGTTTAATCCTGATTTATTAATGATGTTTAACCTATGGTTTTTCCAGCTTGAGTGATATGGAATTGATACAAAATCGACTCCCAGTTGGCTTTGGACCGTCATCGAAGACATGGCCCAAATGTGCATCACATTTTGCACATATTACTTCAGTTCGAATCATTCCATATTTGGAGTCTTGTTCGTACTTGAGACTATTCTGATTGATTGGCTCCCAAAAACTTGGCCAGCCAGAACCTGAATCATATTTTGTTGTAGAACTGAACAATTCATTACCGCAACAAGTGCATCGATAAATGCCATCGTCCTTACAATAGGCGTATTTTCCAGTGAATGGTGGCTCTGTCGCCTTCATTCTGCAAACCTCGAACTCCTCCCGTGTTAGTTCCTGTTTCCACTGTTCGGATGATTTCTCTATTTTATTCATGACTGTTTTATGTCGTTGTGATATTATAGGATTATTCCTATTTGGTTGATTTTCTTTTTTCCTCGATTCTTTTTTCAGATTCGAATCGTTCTAATTCGTATGATTTTAGATCTGCGAATTTAATTATTTTGGATAGATTTGGGTGTGTTTTTTGTATTGCTACGAACATCTTTTGTGCAACTTGTCGATAGTCAACATGTCCTTGAGGTATTGTCCTTAATTCAATTAGATGAGTTGCCTCTCGCAAATTCATGTTCATAAAGAATGGATAGTTATATGCAAAATTCACAACGTATTGAGCTTGTTGTGGCAGTTTCATTCTCATTGAATCAAATACATTTTTTGTATTTTTCATGCATTCGATATATTCTGATTTAATTCCAAGCTGGGTTATTTCTATTGGTGTGATAAATCCGTGGTCTGTAGTTAATAACTGTCGTTCTAATGTGAGTACTCGATGTCTGTGAAGATCACGGAACATTCCAAAGTTTCCAATTATGTCAAAAGTATAGTTTGTCATCTCGAAGGCTCGTGGTGGTCTATGTCTTCGATTTTCTCGAAGCTTTGCATAATCTAAAATTATTTTTAATTTTGTAGCATGATCTAGTTTTTTTACCATTGATAGGATTTCGTTATACGGTATAGTTTGTGATTCATATAGAATGGCAGCAATTATCTTGTCTTGCGCTTTTGCTTCTGATTCAAAGTCAACTAGTCTGACTAGTTCACCTCTATGTTTTGGTATGATCTGATGTTTTTTTGATAGTGAGAGTGCAGTCTTTTGTAATGATTTTAGATAGTTCTGCATTGCAAGGCCATACTTGTCAGTTGAGCGCCTAACAAAAGACTGAATCGTAGTATCTAATTCGTGCTTTATTTTACGTGCAATTGTTCTCTCTTCTTCTAGTTCTGAGCCTAATAGAATGGTCAAAAGATATTCAAAGGCGCGACCATTCCCAGATACTCCAACATTGGTTAGAGTTGAGGCTGGCAGCAATCCGCGCAATATGTCTAGTGCTTTTGCTTTTGTTGTTGCATTATAGATGAATGTTGCAGATTTTACATCTGATTCGTTTTTCAACTTGGAAAATGGAATTTCTTTACCTGAACTAGACTCTTTGAATTTCAGCTTTTCGATTGGTTCTTTTTCTCGTACAAATCTGAGCATCGGTTCTATGTTCTTGGAATAAATCTCAAAATCGAAATTACAGGCCTGCAAGTATGCGTCAGCAAACTTTGATTGCATGATTGTTTTTTCTTGCAAAAATTTGTACTGTCCGTTTATTTTTTTATCCCATGATACATATCTGGATGATTTTTCCAAATATGACAAACCAATTCTGCGGTCTTCTATTTTTTTGACTGCAATGTTTGATATTCCTTCTATTGCAATTTGTGCAATGCCTAACTCTGCAACGGAATCATCCCCATACTCAATGAGAACTTTGTTGTAGAATTCCTCCCCGCGATTTTCGTTTGCTAAAAACTCGTCCAAAAAAATCCGTCTCATACTTTTATCCGTTCTGGAATAACGTGACATGAGAGCTCCTCGGTCTACTTGCCGTGGGGTTATGATGGCAAACACTGAATCATCTGAATTTGAAAAATGTTTTGACAGATTTTTTCTTTCTTCTGATGTAAACTCGCTCAACAAGTTTTCATTTTTTCAAATCTAAATAACTATTTGCGCTTTATTTGAATCAGATCTGTTTTTGGGGTGGATCCCTTTGATTGCCATCTGAGTAACACCTCTTTTAGCGCAGCTGCATCGGCCTCATTTTCAGTGTATAGTAGCATTGTCATCCAATGTCCTTTTTCGCCTGCTTTACCACCAACAGAATTCATCCAAAAGTCCGATGGTAGGTTTTGCAATGCTTTATTTTTTGGGTCTCGTGACAACTCAATCCAGCGCTTTGAAACAAAATTCAGGATTTGATCCAAGCCGTCCTTGTCTATCATGGTGTGATTCCAAAACAAATCAAATTTTAAAATTGCGCCTCAAACTGGCTTTGTTAAATTGTTCTTACCAAAACTAGAAGACTTGTTAACATTTTGCCGGTTATATGCAACACTCAAGTTTTACCAATGAACAAGGACGAAGTAGAGATTATTGGCAAGCAAGTCAAAGACATGTATGGCACCCAAATGGGTAAGGTCATCGGTACTATAACCGACATTGATGGCTCCATACAGACTGTGGGCGTTGACTGTGGTCTGCAAGGACTGACTCAGGTCCCATTTGAACAATTAGTTGTTCAAGGCGAAGTCGTAATCTACATACCGAAATGGAGACTCGACGCACAACGATTCCTCAGAGAAAAAGGGCTGACAATTAGACGACTAAAGGCGTTAATCGATATTGTCTCAGAAAACGACGAAATGAAAGATGACGCAGAAATCATCCATGAAAAATACAAGTCAAAACTGCTGACGCTAGAGGATGCAGAAAAGCAAATCGCCTCGGCACTTGGCTCACGTCTCGACGAGCTAGGAGTGCAGCTAAAGACTGTAAAGACACTGTTGTTTGACGCAAAAGTACAATTCAAGAGCAACGAAATCTCTGAAGCAAAATATGATCTCATAAAGACACACACTGGTGAGATAATGGAACACATCGACCATGAAAAGGCAGAAATCCTAAACATTCAGCGCAGAATTACGGATCTTTCCTTGGATGGCGTTCGCACTGATGTGAACCAGCAAGTCCAAATCCAGCAATCCGCAGTTTCATATCTTGTTACAAACACAACACAGGGACAACAAGTAGAGCCAACTCCAAGTGCACCTTCCTATTCACCTGAAGCACAACCTTCAGAGCAAGCAAATCACAGCGCACCTTCACAGGTTCAGCCAATCTTTGCACATTCTACACCTTCTCCGGCCGAAAATAGGGAAGAAGTAGCCAGTGCAAATTTGCCTCAGCCACCGACGACAAATGGCGCTGTAAAAACAACTGAGAGATCAGACTGGTTTGCAGGCATGGAAGCACAGTAAGGGGCACAAAATCCCTTTTTTCTAAAAATTTAGAAATAACTAAAACTAGATTCAATTTCGTGGATTCCTTTTTAATTGGTCTTGGAAATAATGACACCAAAACCCGTCAATCTGCTTCTGTTGATTACGTTAGATTTTGGGAGGAACAAGCAAAAAAATTACATTGGTTTGAACCGTGGACTACCTCTTTAAAATGGACTCCTCCTTTTGCGCAATGGTTTGTTGGGGGTAAAATCAATGCCTCTTACAATGCTTTGGACATACAAAATCCTGATAAAATAGCCATATTTTGGGAAGGAGAAAACCAAGATCGTCGGATAATTACCTATGGTGAACTATTGGATCAAGTACAACGACTTGCTAATGTGCTAAAATCCCTTGGTATCAAAAGCGGTGATAGAATTACGATATACCTGCCGATGGTGCCTGAGCTAATCGTCTCTGTTTTGGCATGTGCAAGAATTGGCGCAATCCATACTGTGATATTTTCTGGATTCTCATCCCAATCCATACGAGATAGGGTTGTTGACTCTCAATCAAAGATAATCATAACTGCAGATGGTGGATATCGACGCGGAAATATTGTCAAGCTAAAAGATGTAGTTGATTCTGCAATACTTGGATTGGATTTTGTCCAAAATGTCATTGTACTAAAAAGAGCTCAAAATCCAATCACCATACAAAATAAAGATCTGATGTGGGATGATGTGATGCAAAACGTGTCAAATATCTGTGCCCCGAATCTGCTGGATGGAACCCATCCGTTATACATCTTGTATACTTCTGGAACAACGGGAAAGCCAAAGGGTGTATTACATGATACTGGTGGATACTTGACACATGTCTCTGCCACATTTAGATGGGCATTTGACATCAAAGATTCAGATGTATACTTTTGTACTGCAGACATTGGATGGGTCACAGGACATAGCTATGTGGCATATGGTCCTCTAGTTTGCGGTGCAACTCAGGTAATGTATGAGGGAGCACCAGATTACCCAACCCCTGCAAGAATGTGGGATCTGATTCAACGTTACCACATTACAATATTTTACACAACTCCAACGGCTCTACGAATGTTTATGAAATTTGGGGATGCACTCCCGAACTCTTATGATCTTTCCAGTTTGCGATTACTTGGAACCGTTGGTGAGCCAATTAATCCTGAAGTGTGGCGCTGGTACTATAGAATAATTGGTAAATCAAAATGCCCAATAATTGATACGTGGTGGCAAACCGAAACTGGTGGTATGATGATCTCACCATTGCCGGGATTGGAAACAATACCACTCAAACCTGGATCTGGGGCATTTGCCATACCTGGAGTGGATTTGGCAATAGTTGATGAATCTGGCAACCAGGTTGCACCGGAGACCAAAGGACATCTCATAATTCGCAAACCTTGGCCTGGGATGTTGACTAGTTTGTGGGGAGATGATGAAAAATACAAAACCGTATACTGGTCAAAATATCCCAACTCATACTATACTGGCGACTATGCAATGCAGGATAAAGATGGATATTTCTGGTTGTTAGGTAGGGCAGATGATGTTCTAAAAATTGCAGGTCATCGAATCGGAACTGCAGAGATTGAAAGCAGTCTTGTCTCGAATCAATTCATTTCAGAAGCCGCAGTTTGTGGAATCTCTGATGATATTAAAGGAGAGGCAATCATTGCATTTTTGGTACCAAAGGAAGGCGTACTGATCACTAATGCATTGAAATCGCAAGTAATAGAAACAATACGACAAGATATCGGTGCAATTGCAACCCCGAAATCTATCTACTTTGTATCACGACTTCCAAAAACCAGAAGCGGTAAAATAATGAGGCGATTATTAAAAGCAATTGCATCAAATGAGCATATTGGCGATATCAGTACCCTAGAGGATGGGACTGCGGTCTCTGAAATTCAAACTGCGTTTGAAGATCTAAAAAAGCAAATTCAATAAACATTGCTCGTTTTTTTCAAACAAACAAGTTGTTAAAATTTATGCGTAGTATTACTGTACTGTGATATTATCGCTTACGACAATTATCCTTGTCTTGAGCTGTATTTTGTTTATACCTATAGAATCATTTGCAGTATCTACAAAGTCCGTTCATGATGTTCACTACAAGATCAATACATATGCGGATATAGTACCGTTTTTGATTTTGGGTGGAATGTTCCTAGTTACATTATATGGATATTACAAATCCAGTCATGTTGGAAAGTATGAAAAATTCTCTTTACATTGTACAAGATGTGGCAGCTTTACACGTGGATTAAAATGTGTGATCTGCGAAACAAGAAAATAATTGG
Source organism: uncultured Candidatus Nitrosotenuis sp. (assembly GCA_964616415.1). GTDB lineage: Archaea > Thermoproteota > Nitrososphaeria > Nitrososphaerales > Nitrosopumilaceae > Nitrosotenuis. Next base: position 115,147 of record CAZTUP010000006.1, read on the forward strand.
TTTTAAGGCTTGATTGCTGCCTTTAGCTTTGCTAGACTATTTTTGGCCTCTTTTTGAGCCATGTCCTTTGCAATCTTGAGGTCTGTACGTGCTTTTGATATGGCGGCCTTTGATTCAGCATTTATCTGATCTGTTGGTATGTTCTTTGAGATTGCTTCACGAGCGTCTGAATTTGCCTTTTTGATCGCTGCTGTAAAATCTGTTTGTGCCTTGTGGATTGCTTTCTGATATGTGGTCATGATGCTCTTTACGTCAACCTTGTCTGATTTTTGTGCAAAGACATTGTCTGCCAATGTAACTGATGCTAGCAATACCAGAAGTGCTGTAATTGCAACAAGCGGTCTATTCATGATTTGAGGTTTTTTGATATGATTAAAAAATATTACTTATCAATTATACCTGATCTTAGGTAAACCACTGCTCAAGAGTATGACTTCGCTTTATCGTGCTTTTTTGTAGTCTGTTCAAAGATGATTCCGTCCTATCACGAGAAAAACTTCGCTCTTCTGAGAGATATTTTATTATTCCTGCATAATCTGGTTCACCAAACTTCAGATCCGTTACATTGGCTACTTGCGGTTCTAAAAAGATCTTACGGATTTCTCTGTAAGGTGTGTCTATCAACTTGTCCTGAATCTGTGGAATATCTTCTAACCTACCATGTTCTTTTATCATCTTTAGTGCCGTTTTTGGTCCGATTCTTTCAAATCCGTCTGGATTAAAGTCAGTCCCAATCAAAATTCCAATATCTGTCAGTTGTTCTGGTGTGACGCCGAGCTCAGATAGGACTTTACCAGTGTCTATTATTTCTGGCTCTATTTCGATGTAGGTATTCCTGCTTGGCAGCTTTCGTCTTCCAGAGTTTGTAAAGTTACGAACCAGTTTTTTTGCTCCAAACAATATGGAATCATAATCTTGACTTGCAGACGCATATGCTAAACCTGTTTTGGTGAGATGTGCCGCAGTGGCCTCTCCCTCTGATGGCGCCTGAATACATGGTATTCCAAATAAACCTAAGAGTTGTTTTGCATCCTCAACCATACCGTCCTGCATTGATGTTGTTTGCTGAGCATATTTTCTAACATCCTCCATGTTTCCCGCAGCTAATGCTTTTTCGTATTTTATTGTGGCTTCTTTTTTTATTTGTCTTCTCCGCTCAACTTCTGCTGCCTTTAGAGATGGGGATTTGCCATCAAAGACGTAAACTGGTTTTATACCCAAAGATAGAAAATTGATATTTCGATAGAATAACCCTGAAAGATGACTTGTGACTCTTCCTTGGGAATCTGATAACAACATTCCGTCTGGACCTCTAATGATTGAGAGAAACTGGTAAATTGTATTGTATGCATCAACAGCTATTACTTTGGATGCAAAAGACTCCAACGTCGTTTTTTCCCTAGTGATCAATCCCTTTAGGTCTAAGCCCATTGGTATGGTTTTGATTTTGCTTGTTTTTGTATTGTGCGATTTGCTATATTAGGGACGATTCTGTTTGCTATTGTGGTGCCGGGTTAGCCAAGTGGTACGGCGACCGCCTCGAGATCAACTCACAGGATAGCGGTTGTGCATTCGCACTCAGGGGTTCAAATCCCTTACCCGGCGCTCTTTCTGTTCTGTTTTGTACGAAATCCAGAGAAAAATTTGTCACACAAAGGCAAATTCAATTTAACCAACCCCTTTACTAGCTTCTTTTCAATCATAACGTCAACTGATGTCTCAACGATATCGCCAAAAAATCCACTACAGAGTAAAAGTTATTCCCATCAAAAAGATTCACGTTTGGGATGAGGCGCAAGCAAGATCTCTTGATAGAGAAGGTATTGCTGAACTGGCAAAATCAATCAAAAATGAGGGTTTACAAAATCCACCAATGGTCCAAAAAAATGGAAAGGGCCAGTTTCTTTTAATGTCTGGACAAAGACGCCTTGCAGCTCTAAAACGCCTTAGAGCAAAAAAAATCCCTGTTTTGGTGTTGACAAAGGGTTATGATCTAGAAAATGCCAAGGCCGCATCTGTTATTGAGAATTTACACAGAAAGAGTATGAATCCAAAAGACATGGCTCACTCTTGCAGCTTTTTGGCAGAAAAAATGGGCGTGTCAAAGGGAGCAAGCTCGCTTGGCATATCTAGAAAAACATTCAAAAAATATGTCGGATTTGCAGCTTTACCAGGACCAATCAAAAGTATGGTTCCAGGAACTATCTCTAGTAGCGTTGCAATAAAACTACATGAAATTGTACCCAACGTCAAAAAATCAATAAAAATTGCGCATCGAATTGCAAGGCTGGATGCAAGAACTCAAAACACATATCTAAAAGCACTTGCAAGGCACCCACGCGCAAATCATACTACTTTACTACGACAGGCACGATTACTTGCAGTCAGACAGACTGTGCCTGTCACACTACCCAAAACATATGCAAAAAGATTGGAACGAATCTCTCTATATAGAGAAGAAGACCCAGAAACACTGGCACAACAAATAGTGGTTTCTTGGCTTTCCAAAAGAAAACGATAATTCAATCTGACGATTTTCTTAGTAAAATTTTGGGGATTGTTTGTTTGATTCATCCAACAAAGATATCATATTTACAAAAACCTTCATCAAATAGTTGGCCAAACATATCAGTAGGGTCTCAAAAGACGAAGATCTAAAAAAGCACTATAATCAAAATGTTGACGCTGCAGATGAGTGGTCACACATAACTGGTGTAGGCTCTAAAATTGATTCTCATGATGCGTTGGATGTTGTAGATAGGGCTATCTTTTTTTCCAATAAACCACAACTTCAAACAAAACAAGAGATTGTGCAAGAACAATCTGAAATATTCAAAGATGATATTAGCAATACTCATCAATATCAAAAATTTGTAAACACCTTACTACAAGAAAAAGTGAAAAACGTCAAAAAAATGCTAGATAATGAAAAAAGATTTGCAGAAGAAATGAGTTTTTTCCAGAATGCTACCAAACCACGTTCTGAACTTGACAAGATAAACCCAAAATACATCAAAGAATCTGACGCGATATCGCTCATACAAAATTTGGAGGGTGATTATGCTAAAATGCAAATGAAGCTAGAACATGAACAGTCTGTTATTGAAAAAACAAAAAATGAATTACACTTAAAACGACAACAAATAGAACAACTCAAAGAAGAACTTTCATACATTACACAAAAGCAGAAAAAAGAAGAAATACAAGATGATCCAATTCTTACAATAAAACACGAGCTAAAAAAACTCGGAATAAAGGATGATTCTGGAAGTATAACAAAAGCCCTTGAATCTCTCTCAAAAAAGATGAGTCATGAAGGGCAATAACACAAATCTGGCCTTGTTCACTGTACATCTTCTTTGATCTCTGGAGTCAATTATTGTGACAATAATGTACAACAATTACAAAACATTAGATCTGTCGCTCTTGGATAATTTTAGACTGATAAAGTGTACTTATTGTCATATGGAGTTAAAATTAGAACAAAAATCCATTCGTTATCAAGACAAATGGTTTCATGCTGATTGTTTCAAACAGATACTACTTCCAAAGATAAAACCCGTGCAAATCTCTCCAACACTGTCTCCGTCTATACCTACAATCTACAAAACTACTGTTCTTTCTGAACATGTATACAATACCTCCAAACTCCCACAAAAAATAACCTCACCCAAAATAACCTTAAAGCAAACACCACGACTTCTGATATCCACAAAAAAGCCAGTAGAAATCCCACATCCAAAGCCAGTACAAAAACCAACATCAAAATCTACACAAAAAATACGACCCGATCCTGTACTTGTCGTCCTCGCAATTGCGATTTTCTCTTTGCTTTTCTTTGCAGCCTATTCGATTTACACTCTGCTTAGTGTTTTATCAATAGGTATTGCGGGAACAATTGCATTTTATCATATTCTATCGAGAAAGGATCCGCATACACAATATCAATACAAAACAAAGGGTGCATCGTTTTATTCTATTGCAGTTCTGATAATGCCATTTGCATTTGGCGTGATCAACGCAATTGATGTGATTGGTGCATTTGGACCAATTGTAGATCTTGAAAAATTTGGGAGTTTGAATACAAACACAATATTTGACTCGATAAATCGATTTGACGGACAGCATGGTGTGATGGCAGTGATTCAAGCAATATTCGTCTGGTCACTCACGTTGTCGTTTTGGCAGACAATGCTGTTTGTTCCACTTGCAATTCGTAGTGTTGCGCGCGAATCTCTGCTTAAGGATCCGCCCATATGGCCAAAAATCAGCGTTTTAGTTCCAGCATACAATGAAGAAAAAGTAATTGAGACTACGATCAAATCCCTTCTCGCAACTGACTATCCGGATAAAGAAATCATAGTTATCGATGATGGCAGTAAGGATGATACGTTAGGAATTACATCACAATACAAGGATAGGATCAAAGTAATACACAAAGAAAATGGGGGCAAGGCATCCGCACTAAATCAAGGATTATTGTATGTGACTGGCGATATTGTAACTATAGTTGATGCTGACACAATAATCGGACATTCATCACTAAAACACATTGCAAGATCCATGGCTGAAGAAAATGTAGCAGCCGTTGCAGGCAATGTCAAAATCAGAAACAAGGTAAATTGGCTTACGTGGTGTCAGTCTCTAGAATATCTGTCTGGCATTCAAATAATGAGACGTGGACTGGACTATTTTGGTGCAATCACAATAGTTCCTGGCGCACTAGGTGCATTTAGGAAGAAAAAATTAGAAGAGGCAGGCTCATATCACAAAGAAACACTTGTGGAAGATTTTGATGCTACAATGAAGGTTCTGCGCTCTGGAATGATAGTGAATGGAAGCAACAAGTCAACTGCATATACGCAGGCTCCACAGTCTATTGTGGATTTTTACAAACAACGTAAGCGTTGGTATAGAGGAAACCTACAAGTTCTAAGACGACATTCTGATATTCTGCTCAACCCGAGGTTTGGCTATCTGCACAAGCTATCATATCCGCTTATGGCAATACACATGCTAGTCATTCCGTTTGCAAGCTTACTGGTGTGGGGATTTGCAATTTATCAGCTAATCTTAGGTGAGTATCTATTCGTAGTTTATACATTTGGACTATACATCACGTTACAGTATTTGCTTTCTGCAATGGCAGTTAGAATGGATAATGATGACAAAAAAATGATACTTTACTCCGTATTCTTGGTAATTGGTTACAAACAAATCACTGACTGGATGCAAGTTAAGGCGGTGCTTGAGGAAATTCTCGGCAAAAAAGCAATATGGACTAGTGCAAAGAGAGTAAAGCAGTAAATGATCAGTGTTAATCTATTTGTAGTTCTGATGTTCGTGTGCATGATTACAATCCCACAAGCGTTTGCACAGGAAAAAACTGGCTCCATTGATGTATTTGTGAAAAATACAAATGGTGATAGAGTTGCCCCAGTTGGGATGTCAATAAAAATATTCAAAGATCTGGAAAGCAAACCACTTAAAGAAATAAACCCATTAGAACAAAACCCAATCTCAATTTCATCGTTACCGTTAGGACACAGATACAAAATTGAAATCTATGCAAATAGTATGTATTCGGACGTGGGGTTTGTTGACCTCCAAAAAAATCAGGAAAAAGTGGATTTAACCATTAAAAATGCTGGTGGATTGCGATTAAATGTATTCTATAATGATGCTCAAACACCGCTTGACAATGTCCGAGTTCTGGTTCGTTCACATGATGGTAAACTGTGGGATTCTACGCAGACTGATGCACTTGGGCAAACAGAAAGAGCTTGGTTGTATCCTCCAACAAAACCTGATGAATATTACTATGCAGAAATCGTTCTTGGTCAGAATCTGAAATATACGTATACTCCAATAAAATTACTGCAGGGTGTAGCACAAGATCTTAAAGTGGTTACAAAATGGCCAGTGATAGTAGACAAACTCATAACAGTTGAGGTGTATAATACTACAAAAAATAAAGTTACAAAAGAAGATGGCAATTTTATAGCACAATTGTACAGTGTAGACAAGAAGAAAATTGCCGAATCTACAATCACTGGTAAGGGTCTTGGATATTTTGCAAAGCTGAAAGTTGGTAACTATGCGTTATACATCAAAACCGTAGACTCTTCTGGCGCCCTTAAAACAATCGCCAGTAAAAAAATCACAGTTACTGATGATCTAAATTTAGTAAAAGTCTATCTGAATAACCAAAATCTGAATAATGATTATCTGAACTGTAACTGTGTTGCATTCCGTCTTGATGATGTACAAGACTACTTTTTGTCTTCCGCCCAAGTAGGAGTGCTATCTGTATTTCATCAAAAAGAAGCACCGTTGACTATTGGGGTGATTGGAAGCGTAATTGGTACTGATCAAAAACTTGTCTCATCAATTAAGAATGCTTTGGCATTTGATAGAATTGAGATTGCAAATCACAGCTGGCGACATACTCTGTATACAAAAATGACTAGATCTGAGCAACAAGATGATCTTATGCAGACAAATAAAAAAATCTCAGAGTTGTTTGGAGTTACCACCACAACATTCATTCCACCTCAAAACCTGTACAACAATGATACTCTCTCTATTTTGAACTCCAATGGTTTTACACACATTAGCTCTGGTGAAAACGGTGCAACAGAAGAACCAAAAAAATTCCAAAAGTCATCATTTTATGAATTTCCGACATTTGCATACACTGCAAAATTAAATCCTGATACTGGGTACTGGAAACATCTGTCAAACACGCAAACAATAGATCAGATAAACGACAGCATCTTTAACTATGGTTATGCAGTGGTCATGCTTCACCCATACGAGTTTTCCGTCTATGAAAATGGTGGATACTCCAATAAGCCAAACATGACAAAAATCAATGATCTGGGACTGTTGATAGACAAAGTACGTTCTGAGGGCTATACACTATCTACAATTGATGCAATTCAGAATTTTGATTTACCAAACTCCAATGCCAATACTAAACAAAATGACACTACTGACATGCTGTCTAACTGTAACTGTGTTGCGTTTAGATTGGATAATGTTCAGGATTTCTGGTTAAATGACGTACAAAACGGATTAGTTGATACCTTTGATCAGAATAAAATCCCATTAACTCTTACTGTACTTGGCAAGTTTATTGGCAGTGATCCAAAAGTAGTTGATCACATCAAAGAAAAATTTGAAAACAAGTCTCAAATTAGGATTGCAAATCGAGGCTGGGAGTATGTTGATCACACCTCTTATGATAAAGAAAAACAAAAAACAAGTATCACGCAAACTAATGACAAGATAAAAAAAATATTTGGTAAAAACAATGTAATATTTAGTCCACCGTATGACGAGTTCAACAAGGACACATTAGATGCTCTAAAAGATGCCAAGATTCTCTATTTTAGCTCAAGTATAACAAAGGATCCAAGACCCTTCCCACAAGATTCGATAAAACATGTGCCAAGTACTGTTACGTTTACCAATCTTGTTGATGATGATCCATTCCTCTCTGGTACATCTACACAAAAAGCATTGACCAAAATTCAGATGAGTATAGCTCAGCATGGATTTGCCGTAATCAGTCTACAGCCGTCTGACTTGGCTGTAAAAACAGATACCTTTGAAAATGAAATTGATTTCCAAAAACTATCTCTACTAAAGGCTATTTTCTCAGAATTAAAGTCCAATCACATCAACATGGTGATGTTAGAGTCAATTCCTGATTCTTTGGACGTAATGTTCATTCCTGACTGGATCAAGACCAATGCAAAATGGTGGTCAGAAGGCAAAATAACCGACTCTGATTTCATAAAAGGGATTGAGTATCTTATTGAACAGAATGTGATTAAAATCCCACAAACTGAACAAGGTACATCTACGAAAAAAATTCCTGACTGGATCAAGACCAATGCAAAATGGTGGTCAGAAGGCAAAATCCACGATGGGGACTTTGTTAAAGGAATTCAATATTTGATTCAGAATGGAATCCTTGTAGTTTAGCTTGGAAAAGAAGAATCTGGACCAACCTTGTCTTGAGGCTTTACATCCTGATCCCATGTTCCGCGAATCCCTTTGATCAGAAAAAATATTCCAACACTAATCAATCCCAACACCAATCCAAAAAACAAAGTTCTATCCTGCATTGCTGCAGAACAATTCATCTCAACCTGTTCACCATCAATAAACTTGTAGCAATCTCCGAACTCTTGTACTTGTATGGCCGAATTATAATGATCCTGACCAAATACACCTAAAACTACGAATCCTGCAAAAATAAATCCAATTCCAATTAATGTAAGTCTGATATCACTCATGTTTACTGTGTGATGTGGTAACTTATGTTGCTTTTTCCAAGTTTTCCTTGAGGGATACCAGTGATTTTTCATAAAATGATTCCATAAAGGTCAAAAATTCCTCAAACTGTTTTTTATCCGAATTGTTACTGATTAAAAATGACGACCATGTAAGATTGCCTGCCTTACCATTTGGTGTAATGGCAAGTGTTGCATGATATCCATCAAGCGGTAACCCGCTTGTTGCAATGTATGATATGTACTCTTTTTCCTTCCAGCCTACAGCGTACTCGATAACTTGATTTTCATCGATAAATGTTATCTTCCTTGCAGCACCAATACCGTTTCTGGTTTTAGATAAAAATTCTGTTTTTTTTACATCCATTACCCAATCTGTGAGTCCGACAAAATTGCTAATTTCCTTCCATATGGTGGCTACAGAAGCATTAATTGTAATAGACTGACTGACTGTGCCAGAAAAACTTCCGTTTTTGTTATGACTCAGGATAGTTCTACTCATGTACTGGACGTAATATGTCTGGTTTTTAAATTTTAGAAGATTCGACAGATATACATTTGATATCCACACTATCAAATTTAAGATGGTTTTTGGATGGGGTAAAAAAAAGCAAGAAATAACTGATCTACAAGATCAAACAAAAACTAGAATAACATTAGGCGAAATTGATTCTGTCTTATCCTCACATAAGGAAGCAAAGATGAAAAAAATTATCACACAGTCAAAACCATTATTTTCTGAAATGCAAAATGAATTAAATTCCATTTACAAAATTATTGATCATCTTAAAAATGACAACCTCAAAGTAGACGACATTGAAAAAATACTCCGAGTCTTGGTAGTTCGAAGCAAAACTGAGGTAATCGACGTGATAACTAAAGAATCAACAAATTCGTTACCGCCAATTTCTACATATGATGATGTTCTAAAAACTGCAGACACTGCGTCTCATAAACTAAAAAAAATTGGTGATGTCTTAGGTAAACATAGCAGAGTAATCCATGTTTTTGCAAAAAAATATGCACAAGATCTCAAGGATCATTTGGGGCTTATAACAAAAAATAACTTGATATTGACAAAAATGCTCTCAGATTACTCTTCATTAGAATCGTCTGCAGATATGATTAAAGATCTAGTCTCAAAAATATATGCTTCCACACAAGAAACTAAAGAAATCGTACACCATATTACAAAACTACAAGAATCAAAAAATGATGCAGAAAAACTATACCAATTAACTCAAAAACAACTATCTGATACGTATGCGTCTGTTGAATATGCTACATTTCTGGAACTTCAAAATAAAATAAAACAGTTAAAATTACAAGAAGAAAAACTAAACAAAGACATTGATGACGAGTTCTTCAAGGCATCAAGACCGCTTGGTAAATACGTCTATGTCACATCCCTTGATAAGTCTCTAAAATCCATTCTGGAAAGACTAGTTGAGAGACCGTCACAGGTCATTGTCACTGAAAGCAAAGACTCTATTGTTACAATATTGGAATCTTGTATGAAAGGAATTGTCTCTGGAACCGTCTCTGTCAAGGAAACAGACAAGTCAGTTGATCATATCGCCAATCTAGTATCTGCCCTTGATGGTATGATCTCAAAGAAAAATGAACTCTTATCTCAAATTCATGATCTCGAGCAAAAAATCAGTACCTTTGATTATAAAAAATTAGAAATACTAGACAAACAACAAACAAAATCCAAATCTGATAAAGAAGACTCTGAGTCTAAAATCAAAAACCTCGAGTCTGATCTAGTGCAGAAAAACTCACAAAAACAAAAATTCGTTTCAGATCTGGAACTTGCACTTGAACGACTAGGTACAAAATATGAGATCGTATTAGAGTGATATCTCATGAAACCGAATCTAGAACGTAAAGTCATTCTAAAAAAGGATGTTTGGAATGGGATCCTATCATATTGCAAAATAAAACACCCCTCTGAGGGTATTCTGATACTCAAGGGAAAGTCAAGAAAAGGAATCATTACAGTTGATAGCTTGACAATTCCTCCATTCTCGTATAGTGATCAAACCTTTGCAGGATTTCCACAATCATTTCTGCCACTGGATTTATCTTATGTTGGTACTGCACATTCCCATCCAAGTGGCTCAGCTGAGCCATCAATTACGGATCTACACAATTTCTTTGGATTGGTCTCAATAATAGTCCAATCACCATATGATGACACTGATGATATCTTTGCATGGGATAGTCAGGCAAATTCAATCCCAATAATTTTTGAGTCTGATGATGAGCAAAAAAATTGACAAAACTTTAAATCCTTTTTTAAGGCAATTAATGTATTGTATCCTGGTTATCGACGATATCTGATTTACTTATTTGCATCACTTGCATTTAGTATCGGCATTCAAATATTATTTTCATCACTGGGATTTCCGCCATACACTGGTCTTGCCGTAGCTTTGGCAGTCTTCATTTTGCTTCCAATTTGGATTCGACGTAGTCAAATGAGTAAAATGCGTGGTTATGGAGGAGAGTCTTCTGGCGGCGGATTCTTTGGCTTTAACTCTGAAGGTGGAGGCGGAGTCAAGTATGTCTGTCTAACTTGTAATCACAAGTTCAAGGGAGCTACTTGCCCAAGATGTGGCTCAAAGATGAAGCGCGCAGATTTCTAATTTCATGTCTCTTGAAGATCTAAGGACGAAGGCAATCTATCAGAATTCGATTGACACTTGGATTGCTGCATGTGAAGAAAAAAAAATCGATTGGTACGAGACTGAACACTATAAAAAGTTCATCGCACATCTTTTACAAAACGGCCTAAATCTCAAAAAATTCCCACTCTGTATAAAGGAAACTGGCGGCATGTATGAACGAGGAAAGGACAAATCGAAATTTGCGGAAATTCTGGCACAGCTTACGGATCCAAATGCTGCCGCGTATACAATAAAGCTAAATGATCAGGCACTCAAAATAATTCGTGAATTTAAACTAGAAAACTAACGTCTAAGCTTTGGGTTGACTATTGATTCTAGTGAATTACCAATAAAGACAAAAGCAAGACCTGTTATTGCAACCATTACTCCTGGTGGTATTATCCACCACCATAATCCACGCGCAGCTGCCCCGTGAGATTTGGCATCATGTAGAATTTGCCCCCATGTTGGATATGTTGGGTCACCTAATCCCAAAAAGCTAAGTCCCGCCTCTGTTGTTATTGCAGCTGGAACTGAAATGGCGATACTTGCAAGAGCATATGGCATTATCTGCGGTATTATGTGATGAAATATTATTTTGACATCTTTTTGACCCATTACTTTTGCAGCATCAACAAATTGACGATTCTTGATTTGCAGTGCCATACTTCTTGAAACCTTGGCCACTCCCACCCATCCAAAAATCATCAAAAATCCAATCAACAACAATATGTTGTTTGATGTTGTAACTGAGAGAATTATCAAAAATGGTAATGCTGGTAACGCATAGATCACATCATTGAATCTCATCATGGATTCGTCTGTTTTTCCGCCTTTATAGCCGGCATACACTCCAAGAACTAGTCCTGATATCACTGAGCCAAATGCCACTACCACGCCAATGAATAGAGCTACTGGGGTTCCCCAGAGCAACCCTATGGCGAGATCTCGTCTTAATTCATCTGTTCCAACTAGACCGAATGCTTTACCACCAAGAATCATCTTTGAATCAAATGACTCTATATCATTTCCAGATAGTACAATAACAAATTCATACTTGCCTTTTAGAAGTTCATACTGCGTAGTCTCTGCAAATATTATTTCTTTTGCAGTCTTTGATTGTATTTCGTAGGAAAACCTGTCTGATTCTAATCTCAAATTCTTTCTGATTGACTCGTTAGTTGAGAATATCTTATCACTATAGTTTGTTTTTTGGGCCATGTGTGGAAGTGAAGATGACATTAACTCAAAAGATACACCATCTGGTCTAGTTACTGTAATCTTTAACACTGGTGAACCGGAGTATTTAGCGTCATATTGAAGTAAAAATTCATTTGGAAAAAAATCATAATTGTAATCAACTATATGTTTTTGTAATATTGTTGACTCTGAATTGCTTTTTCTCAGTGCACTGACTGGGTCATCAAGTATTCTATGTTCTGGTATCTTTTTCTCAGAGATCCAGTTTACCCAGATTGGAAGTGCGGATTTTGGGAGTTCTGTCCATCTAGCAGGATTGTTCCACTGTTTGTATGTGTCTACTGGTATGGTGATGATGGTAAATATTGATAATCCGATCAATGCTCCAAGCATAGCAAGTCCAACTAACCCTGTTTTGCTTTTTGTAAATCTAGATCTTATCTCAGAATAATCCATTATGTGGTCCTGATCCTTGGATCCAAATACCCATACAACAAATCCGAAATAAAAATACTAATCAAAAAAAACACTGTCAGAACATATGTAGCACCAATTATCACTGGTAAGTCCATCAGCGTTATTGCTTCAAAATAAAGTCGACCCATCCCAGGCCAATCAAAAACCGCCTCTGTGATTATTGCTCCGCCAAGTGATCCTGAAAGACTAAGTGCCAATATGGTGATAATTGGCGGCGCTGCATTCTTTAGCGCACTACCAAAAATTATCTTGTGATGTTTTATGCCGATTGTTTTTTTGACAAAAATAAAATCCTCTTTCATTACTCCGGCCATAAAATTTCTTACCAAATATGCCCAAGTTCCAAACCCGATTAGAACAATTGTGATTATTGGCAATGTCATATGATAAAGTAATGCTGCGGCATATCCTGGATCATTTGGAGATACATGTGGTGTTGCTCTTGCTGGAAACACATTGTACGAAAACGCAAATGTAAATATCATGATTAATCCAATCCACCAAACTGGAAAACTACTACTAATTATTGCAAAAGAAGATGTAATTTTATCTGTCTTTGAACCAATTTTGCTGCCAGATATTGCTCCAACAAATATTCCAATTATTGATATGATTACAGTTGCCGTGGTGAATAACAAAATGGTTCGTGGGAGTTTCTCAAGTATGATGTCGCCAACTGCAGTAGATCCGGAATCACTTGTCAAAAATGCGGAATGTCCAAAATCCAAAACTAAGATCTTGTACATTGCAAGTCCTATTCTGTTTGGGGAATACCATGGCGCATCAAGCCCTAGTGCATGTGTGCGTTTATCTATTTGGTCAGATACATATGCGTTTAACTCATCTGTCCCTGCAAACCCAGATACTAGTTTTTTATTTTCAACTATTTCTGATCTTACTTGTATTGCAATTCCTTTTTTTAGAATTACATCCATGTTGGAGCCAACTAATAGTACTGTAAGAAGCAATGTTGCTACAAGTACTCCAAACAAAATTGCGCCACGCTTGACAAAATAGCGCTTTAGACCCATGGTGTAATGTTATAAAGTTAGTTTAAAATCTTATTTTCCAAGCATTGGTTTTATCTCTAGTTGAGATAACAAATTTACCAACGCAAATGGTTTATCAATTAGATCAAGTGTTTCTTTGACTGAATTGAATTCTTCTTCTCTTGGTGTCATGTATGGTGATAAGAAAAATACTCTTTGGTCTGGATTGACAACCCTTATCTCATCTTCTAGATTTGTATCAATATTAGTTCTGATTGGTTTTTCTAGTATTACTAGATCATATTGACTGCTTTTTGCAACAAATCTGTCAATACATGATAATGAGTCTGAAACAAATTCTACTTCGTATTTTTTCTGCATGAATATGGATTTGTATAGTTGGATTATTCTCTCGTTTTGCTCTAAAACCAATGCTTTCATTTTTTCTATCCCCACCGAATATAGTTTCTTGGTAAAAATGCCTGGACGCCTTCCATCTTTGCTGTCTGTAACAAATCCCTGTCAAAACTGACCAAAGTAGAGCCAGTAATCTTGGCAGTGGCCAAAATAAGACTATCTGATTTATGACATTCGTAATACTTGTCTGTGATTCTTTGAGACTCTGATACAATCTCAGTTGTCTTGTCAACCATGATTGGATGCTTACAATACTGATATACTCGCTCCATCGTGGTTATTGGATCAGAACCAATTATCTTGCCCACTTCACCTAGGATAATTTCAGGTATGACAAGCCTTGACTTGTATTTTTTCATTCTTTTTGCAATTGGTTTGAGTATTCTTCCCTCTTGAATTTCCTTTATGATTACATTGGTGTCAAGTACTACTGTTTGGGTGGATTCCATGAAACATTCTCTGCTTTAGATATAAAAGCAATTTTGCAAAAACTGTATCATGTTACAGTTTGTAACAAGTCATTAAATACGCACAAAAAACCTCAATGACGTTGTCACAAAACGGCGACAGGTCTCTGGCAGAAAAACTCGATGCGGCAATTGAAAATCTTTCTACTTGGTATAGGGTGACCCTTATCATGGTGATAATCGGCTTGCTCTCTCTTTCAGTGGTGATCTCTCTTTCTCAATATCACTTCCAAGAAGAGATAAACAAATATGGCGAAATTAAGGAAATCAAAGATGAAAAATCTGGACAAGTGGGGCTTGCATTTGTCCCAAACTCTGAAATTGTGTTTTCCACTGAAAGTATTCTGAAATTGTATACTACTCAAGTCTGGCTCATGGCAAGTAATGGCGTTGTAATTGGGTTGTTGTCGTTTTTATTTTTGTGGATAACATCACGTGGGCAAGCATACAAAAAAGAGTTAAAATCAATTGAAGGACAATTGATTCGCCAATCATACCTTGTAAATTTCGAAACCTCATTACCTGAAGGCGATACTAAGATAGATAGAATTCTAAATCATTCTAGTCTTGTCTTTCCGGAACTGCAAGCAATCTTGCGCAAAGTAAAGCCGGAGGGCAAAAAGATTCCCTACAAACAAAATCAATCATTGGGGAATGAAATGATGGATGTCGTGGTATCTACAAAAAAAGGCTATTTTGCAGTAAAATTCTTTGATACTGTGTCCACTCAATCGTTAGAACAGTTTGCAAGTAACCTCACAAAGTCCGGCAAACCTTTCTTTAGAGTTCTGTGTTTATCAAAAAACTTTGATGATGAATTACAATCTACAAAACTTGCAACAATAATGCAAGGCCTGAATCTGGACTTTGATATGGATTTGATTTTTGAGGATGAACAAGGCTACTCGATGTTGTGGATAAACTAGTCTCTGTTATGATCCCGTAAGCCCATAACATATCTCACATCCGGATCAAAATCAGTACATTTTAGAAACGTATTCTTGCCTTTTTCTGTTATTTTATACTCAAATTTTGCCTTGGGGTTTTGACTTTCGCGAATTTCGACAAACCCTTTTTTTGAAAAACTCTCCAAAATAAGTCTGAGTCGTTCTCGGTTCAAGTCCGATCCTGGAGTCCCAGTAGTGATCTGTCTGAGGTTCATCCATGTACCAATCTTTGTTAGATAGCCCAAGATGGCAACATTCGTGTCTCCTGGTGTCTGATTGAATTTTCGCTCCACTGGATAGTCAAATCAAAATTTAGTTGATATTCCTTATGTGTTCTGTGAGTAAATTATTTGCACCAAAAACATGCAATGATCGCAATCTATTCTAATCTCTGCGATCAAAGTAATGTGATGAGTGCAAGCACAATACGCAAAGCAAAAAAACTTGTACAAGAGGGAAATGTGATAAAAATAGATGATGACTTGTTTCAGGTACGTTCGTCTTCTGATCCTGATAAATCATACATGGTAACATTAGATTCATGTGACTGTCTTGGTTTCAAAAACTTCTACAAGTTTCATCATGGAAAAGGAATCAAGGCGAATTGTTCACACTTGGAAGCCGTCAGGATATTTCTTCAGGACTAGATCTGTATTATTCCGACATCGCTTAGATATTGCAAACTTTTTGTAAATTCGACATCGGAGATTTGACCGTTTGACCACCAACCAGCATTTGATTTTAGCCATGAAGGGATAGTTTTCGCATTGTCGAGTGATTCATTTTTTTGAATTTTGATTATTTTCTCTTTTACAAGATATTCTATTGCCTTGATGAACTCTGCATTTGATATCGTATCATTTGACCACTCAGTTGCTTTTACTCTTATCCATTTTGGGATTGACTCTTTTATCTGTGAAGTGATCTCAATGTCGGTTATGCCCACCTGGGTTGGTAATCCATACACCACTTTGAACGTGTACTTTCCAGGATTTATGGTGCCTATCGGTATGTCTTCGCTGAATGTACTTGACTCATCAAGCAGTCCATGTTTTACATCTATTAACTCGTCTTGGTTATGATACATCAGGATGTCATAAGCTGTTTTTCTAAAATCATAGTGTTCTTGTCCTGAAACTGTAATCTTGTCATGTGAACTATCTATCAATATCGTATTGGTGGTCTCTGGTTGTGACTCTGGTGCTGTCTCTACTACAAGCTTTCCGGACAACCATGGATGTATCTCACAGAAGTAATAAAATGCAAAGTTGTCTCTGACATCAAATTTCACTTTTCCTGACTCACCAGGCGCAATTTCACCTGTTCTAAAAAACTTGCCGGAATATTCTGGATGTGTTCCAATTCCGCTTGTTATACTATGTATAACAGAATCTTCATTTTTCCATGTTATAGTGTCGTCTTGTTTGAATGGCAAGACTTCTGGGTATATCTTTAATCTCTGATCCGATGTATTGTCTAGAATTGTGACTTGATAATTTTCAGCGAACGCATACTGTGTAATACCAACCAATACCAATCCTAAAATGACATGTAATGCTTGCAATATATGTTCTGGAATTGGGCGTTATTTTCTGAATTTGTCTGTTCAATGTGAACAAACAGGGCTTAATTGACAATTATCTGAGGTTTGAATGATTGTCTGTAAAACCACAACAATCCCAACGTCTCGATTTGCTCTATTAGCAAAATCAAATGCAAATTAACTAGCCAGCCGTCACTGGAATCATTTAGCGTGGCATAGGAAATTGCAAAAATGTACTCCAAATATTGTATCTGTGCCAACCCAATAATGCCGTAGTCTTGAATTTGGGGACCTGCAAGTTTTGTTAGTGTATTTTTATCAAAACTTCCATTTGCAAAGTTTTTGGCGATGATTTCTTTGTCTTGTTGATATAACGCATTACCTCTATCGACTAGAACTATAGTTGTACCAAAATATGCGGAAAACAAGATCAGCGTTATAATTATGGCTTTTACGGGCTTGCCCCAAAGTGTCTTTGTTGTCTGTTTTTTGATTATCTGTCCCAACCTACCAAGTTTTTCCTTTTTTACTAGAATGATCAAAATTACTGAAACCGATGACGCTATTCCAAGCATTCCAAACCAATTCTCAAGAAGATACTGTCCTACAAACAATCGTATTGGCAGAAATATTGCTAGGGTAAATCCCAAGATGACTAATTTCTCCTTCAAGTCGATCAAATCCATACAATATCACTGTCCCGTCTGTGGATGTTCGACTAGATCTTGGTTTTGAGGTCTTTGAGGTACTTGACACTGATTCTGTATGCTCTGATTGCAGAGTAAATCTCAAAAAGCTCCTTGTATGTTGGGTCTATCTTTTTGAGGTCCTCCCTGTTTATTCCAAAGTCCGTAATGGTCTGCCAAATGTTCTCAAGTGAGACACCTTCCTCATCTACTAATATTGATGAAAGATGTCTTCCTATTCCCTTGCCTAGATTGATGCTTGTGGACATCATGCCCGACATGCTTTATCTCCGATTATATCTACGGCGGAAATTGATCGGATTTGTCAGTTCCAAATTGGAACATCTCGTTTTATCAAAAATTACTTGAGGTTTTTGTTATACGTTAACCCTTTTACTTTTTTGCTGTTTATCTTAGAGTCGTCATGTTTTTTTATTTTAGAGTGATTCTCAGTATTATTCGCATTGCCGACTTTCTGAATCTGATCTTGCGTGCTTGCAATTTTATCAAAATAGGCCTTCTTTGCATCTGCAAGTGAACCTCCTGACTCTAAAACTTTTTTCATCTCATATTTTGCCTCTTCGTAGATTTGCCTGGTATAATCCATCTGTGTTCGTATTGTGTCTTTGATACGGGGATCTAGTTTTGAAATGTATCTCTCCTGATCATCTGATGAATAAACCCCCGCACCTGGGTTGGTTGAATTTACGGCCTGATTGCGCTTTTGGCTTGCTATGTCGCGTTTATCTTGGAATGCTGACTTTTGCGCATCAATTTCATATTGTTTTAGTTTACGTTTGTTTTGTTCTTCAATGAACTTTTGATATTGTTTTTGTTTTAGCGCACTGTATGGATCATTTTTGCTATTGAAACCCTTATCCAAATCTTTGGCATAATAGATATCATCAAACGTACTGACCTCTTTTCCAATCTTTATTGTATTTGTTGTAAATCCCTTAAGATCATGTATTGTGGCAGAAACACTGACAGAAAACACCCCCTGTGATCGTTGTTCAACAAACTCATGCCTGAAATTTCCCTCGTCATCCGTTGTTGTCGTTATCGAGTTATCCGCAAAGCGAATTTTGATCTGTACTCCAGAAAGCGGTTTTCCTGCTTGGTCTGTGACACTGCCAAAAATTACTGGCTTTTCATTTACCTCGATTTGATCCTGTTCAAATTGTGCTTTTATGACTAAATCCCATGGTTTTGCCGCAAAAACCGATGTACTACCAACGATCAAAATCATCACCAGTGACAGGAAAATTATGATATGTCGCAATACTGTGGTTTTGTGTGGTTTTTGTTAAAACTCGAAAATCAATTTGTAACAAGTTTTAGATCAGTTATTTTTGAGTAGTTTTATGATCAAAAGAGCGATTTTGATCGTTTTGTGTATTATTGATCTAAATGTATAAGATCAGATCAAAAGATCGATATTTGATCAGATTTGGGACAGATCATAAAACAAATGATCTCTAAACAAAAAATTGATCCAAAAAGTGTGTTGATTTGAACGAAAGCTTTTAATCGCCGTAATTTTTACGATAAAAACGTTGCAACTACAATACACCACTGTTTTGATGGCACTACTTGTTGTAAGCATGGTTATTTCTCCAGCATTTGCTGCAGTCACACCATCTAAAGAAAATGTCCAAAACATTGCGAAATCCGGCGATTTTGTAACTTTGACCGGAGAAGGCATTGATCCTGATGATGACTCTTTGACAATCTCTTGGTCACAAGTTGGTGGAGAGGAAGTTGAACTGACTCCATCAAACACTGTTGCAGAGCCAACCTTCAAAGCACCAGAAGTTGAAAATGGCAAAGTCAAAATTTTAACCTTTGAATTAACCGTAGAAGATCCTTATGGGGAAATTGATACTGATTTAGTTAAAGTCACAATTATGCCAAGAAACCAACCACCAACCGCAGATGCCGGCCAAGACCAAACTGTGGAGAAAGGCGATGAAGTCACACTTGATGGTTCGGGTACAGATCCTGATGGTGACTTCCTGACATATCGCTGGTCACAAATTGATGGTCCAGTAATAGAACTAGATGACCCCTCATCGCAAAATCCTTCATTTGATACTTCTGGCGTAACAAGAAGTACTGGCGTTTTCAGATTCCAATTAACTGTATTTGACGGCTTTGGTGGTTTAGCAAGAGATGCAGTAATAATAAAAATGACTGCAGGCAAGCCAACACTAATCTCAGCAGCTGCCGGTCCTGATCAAATTGTAGATGAAGGTGAAATCGTTCAATTGGATGGTGTCTGTACTGATAAACTAGATAGAGAAACCAATTATTCTTGGGTTCAAACACTTGGACCATTTGTCGAATTATCATCAAATGCTGATCCAGACCCAACATTCACCGCACCAGAAATTCCAAACGGTTCTATTGTTCCAACTGCATTTAGATTAACATGCCAAGTTGATGGTGGCGGAACTGCAACCGATGTAGTTATTGTTAGAGTTAGACCAATTAATGATGATCCTCTAGCTGATGCAGGACCAGACAAGAACACCGCATCAAACAGATTTGTATACCTTGCAGGCTCTGGCTCTGATCCAGACGGAGACATCATAAAATACACTTGGAGACAAGTCGGTGGAGATGATGTCGTGATTGCACATCCAACAAGCCCGGAGGCAAGATTCAAGGCCCCAGAAGTTTCGGGCGGTGCCTCAACTGAATTAGAATTCGAATTAACAGTCACTGACCCATATGGTGGAGAAGACACCGATACAATGGCAGTGACAGTAGTATCTGATAATGTTAGAGCATCAGCAGATGCTGGCTCTGATCAAGTTGTAGATGAGCAAACCGAAGTTACACTTGCAGGCTCTGGCTCTGATCCAGACAGTGAGGAAATAACCTTTGAATGGAGACAAGTCGGTGGTGAATCCGTCGAATTATCTTCAACTGATGAAGCAGAACCAACATTCACTGCACCAGTAGTCGCAAATGGCAAAATCAAAGTACTCGTCTTTGAACTACGTGTAGCAGATGAGAATGGATTCCCAACAAAAGATATTGCAAAAGTCACAGTATTACCGGTAAACACACCACCAGTTGTTGATGCAGGTGACGACCAAACCGTCGATATTGGCGCAACCGTTTCACTTGTAGGAACAGCATCTGATGAAGATGAAGAACCACTCACTTACCTGTGGAACCAAATCTCTGGCAACTCAGTTGAACTCTCAACATCAACTGAATTAGAGACCTCATTTGTAGCTCCAAAGGTAGAAGTTGACACCGTGTTAACATTCCAATTAATTGCAAATGATGGACAATCAGATAGCGAACCATCAACAGTGGATGTTGTAGTTAAAGGAACTTTGGCAAAAGCCTTGACTGCATATGCTGGCAAGGATCAAAGAGTACCAGAACACTCTGATGTCACACTCTTTGGCTCTGGCAAGGATCCACTAAAGAATGTGCTATCATACAACTGGAGACAAATCTCTGGTGAGTCAGTAGCACTATCATCATCCAATATTGCAAAGCCATCATTTGAAGCACCAGAAGTAGCAAACGGTGAAACAAAGACACTGGTCTTTGAAATCACCGTCAGTGATGGTACCGGCAGAACTGCAAAGGATAGTGTAACTGTAGTAGTTGACCCAATCAACGGTGCTCCAACTGCAATTGCCAAAGTCAAGACAGTGAGAGAAGCACAATAATCTCTTACTTTCATCAAATTCATAAACCTACAATATTACACTAATAGTGAATTTTGGATTTAGAAAAATTTCGAGACGATGTCTATACTGTTACAAATCGGCTTGCTCAAAACTTGGCCAAAGATGATATCCCGAAATTAAATTTTGTCCGACAACGACTAATAGAATTATATCAACAAAACCTAGTCAAAATCAATCACTCTGTTCTGGAACTCATATGTGCTTCAAATCTGGTGGCAAAAGGATTTGCAGTTGATGTTGAAAAACCACTGACTAATTCCCTAGTATGTGATCTATATGGGAAAAAAGACAACAAGACTGTCATAATAGAAATCGAAACCGGCTTTACGCCACCTGAACATGCACTAGATACAATCGATTATTATGTTTCCAGAATTGTAAGTAAGATTGCACGATATTCAAAATACTGTGACGAGTTTTCATTAGCAACTCCTGTGATTGGAATGCTTCCAATTCACAAAGTTTTCCTAAACCCGCCATCATTACGACCACAAAATGAAATCAAAAAGATCAAATCCGTCTGTGATGGGTTTTACAAAAATCCACCAATAGAATATGATGATATTGCCAATGCCAAATTGGATTCAATATATCTGATAAACATAGACAAGGGATTTGCAAAAGAAGTTGATCCTACTGTATACTATGATCTTACTGCATCAATTTTAGAAAAAAGCGAAATTGATCTATGACGCAGTCCTAAAATATGACTATCACGCACCATACCTTAAAGATATGATCTGTTCAAGCTGCGAGAAACACAAGCACTATGAATGCATTGACTGTCAAAATGACCACAAAACTGAATTGTGCACATGTGACTGTCATCTAAACTCAGAGATGCACAAGCACTAGTAATCTACTTTCCAATCTGAGCGTAGTTTTTTATCAACATCACTTGCCAATATGTCAAGCTCCTGCGTTGAACCAAAGTTTTGGTATGTTAGTTTTTCAAGTGTTTTGATAACACTTTTTGCTGATCTGTATTGTGGAATGGATGGTTCATTTATTTCTCCATATAGGCCAATCCCATAAATATCGTTTAGCTTTGCATAGCCAAGTATTAACCCATTAAATCCTGTAATGACTGATCTTGTTGGAGTCATGGAAACATCAAGTTTCTCTAATTGCTTTGATAGTTCCTGTGATGTTGTGGTGATGTATGCTTTTGGCTCATCCTGGATGATTCTCGATGTGTGAAAACCACCAACAGTATAGATGAATTTGACCTCGTATTTTTTTGCCACACTAATAACATCTTGGCACAACTCGTGTAATTCTTCTGATGTTTTTGGTTGTCCTGCACCGCCTCCAAAAATTATCAAGTTTTTACTGTATTTGTAATCCCATCCTTCTTTTGGGATCTCAATATGTCCACCCTTGTCTAAGACATATGATAACTCTGTTGACTCTGCACGTCTAAATGGTGATGTCTTTTTTGATTTGTTTAGAAAATCAATTACGATATTTCCAACATTTCCCATGTCTTGAAGCGCTGCAATAATGAGCGGTTTTTCAACTGCAGGTTCACTGTTTTGCGTAAACTTCATCATGTTAATTGATGGTATAGTCGATTAAAACTTTGGCAAAGATTGATTTAATTTTGGAATAATAATGAAAACCGTTTCTTTTTGTGTAAAATTAATCGTACTATGTATGGTTTTGACAAATTTTTTTGCAAAATTAGGACAAACTATCGATCATGTAACTGAAGATTCATAAAGGAAAAAAACAACCCAACGGGGATCGACAAGGCCTATGACTAATTTTGGTACCCTAGAATATGTGATGGACAAGTTTTCTGGCACATGGAGCTGGAAGGTAACTGGCGAGAGGGCAGTTGCTATGGTATCTCGTATAATACCACAATCATGGTATGGTGATGGTGAGTTTGAAGCCATTGTTCCAGATGATCCGAAAAATGTTGCACAGATAAAATGGATTATGGATAGGTATCCACTAGAGATTCTCTCAAAAAATGTATGGCAAAAAAAATTACCACCATCTGCCAAAGTAGCTCCAAAAAAACCCAAAAAGACTGAGCGACTACAACTTGCAACTCCTGGCAAGCAATTTCGAGGAAATCTGCTTAATTTCCAGCGAGAGGGCCTTGACTTTTTGTTGAAATCTGCAGGAAACGCATTACTTGCAGATGAAATGGGCCTTGGTAAAACAGTCCAGTCTTTATCATATCTGGCATCTGAGAAGAACGCATTTCCAGTACTAATTGTTGCACCTCTGGTTACACTACAAAACTGGCAGCGAGAGATTCAAAAATTTATGATGCGCAAAAGCAGAAATGGCAGATTAATTGAAGACGAACCTCCAACCTCGACTATTATCAGAGTTGGAAAATCAGAAGATTTGGGCAAGTATGATTTTTACATAATCAACTATGAGCTATTATTCAAGCGTTACAAGGATCTGGCAAAGCTGAATCTGCGTGCTATCGTATGTGATGAGGTGCAAAACCTACGATCAAAGACCACGCAGAAATACCATGCGATAAAAAAACTTGCGGCACTAGAATCCGTCAAATATCGAGTCGGGCTTTCTGGCACCCCAATCTATAATCGTGGCTCTGAGATTTGGCCAATTGTCGATATTTTGAGGCCTGGTCTTTTGGGAAGTTTTAGAGAGTTTTGCGAATATTTCTGTTATATCAATGAAAAAGGAAAGGCGATTGTACTAGAAAATAAACGTGAATCGCTTAGAAACATGCTTCAAAAACACGTAATGCTCAGGCGCAAAAAAAGCGATGTCCTATCTGAGCTCAAAGAGAAAATCCGTTACAAGGAAATCATTGACTCTGATACCAATTATTACAACAAGGAGTTAGAACGAATCTGGAAAAAACTAGAAGATGAAAGAAAAGAGGCACAAACTGCATTTGACGCATCCAGTGCATATCAGCGAGCGATTCAAAGTGAAAGACAGGCAGCAGGTGCGGCAAAACTCCCACATGTGATCAATTTTGTCAAAAACATAATGGAGATTGAAGAAAGTGTAGTTGTATTTTGTCACCATAAATCAATTCATTCGTTATTACATCAGAGTCTCTCTGAATTCAAACCTGCATCAATAATTGGTGGACAATCCGACAAACAAAGACAAGACAGTATTGATGCTTTCCAGAATGGCCAGACAAAACTAATGATTGCAGGGCTACGTGCAGGAAACGTCGGCATAAATCTGACCCGGGCAAAATATGTTATATTTGCAGAGCTTGATTGGAGTCCTGCCATACATCTGCAAGCCGAAGACCGACTGCACAGAATCGGGCAAAAAAATACTGTCTTTGCATACTATTTGATTGGAAATGGAACACTAGATGAACATGTTGCAAGAATCCTGGTGGATAAGAGCTACGAAATTGATGCGATAATGGACAATAAAGTAGAATCATTTGAGAACAAAGAAAAAGCAGAACTCATTTTGGCACAAATCCAAGACAAGGTAAAATCTATTTTGCGCGCGATTCCTAATCCAACTCAGTAGAAATTATTCTTAATTTTTCAAGAACCTCTTTTATTTTTACATTATCGATTTTTGTATTGTTCGTTTTGATGGCAATTTCGTCTAATGATTTTTGTAATTGTACTCTTGCCGGATCTGATTGACTTTGTATGTGGTTGATTCCTTCATGCATTATTTCGCAAATTCTGATTATTCTGTCGTCTTTTTTGATTGTTGTAAACATGAGTAATCCCTGAACTCTGAGCTTTTCAATTTCTAATTGAATTATCTCGTATGGTTCTAGCAAATATTTTGATACATCTGATTCTTCAAATGATTTTATTGCTAGTAGATTTAGAATTCTTGTTTTAAGTGGCGTGTTTTTGTCCCAAAGAATATGCCTCGCCTCATCTGTTATGGAAAATGACGCATTTTCTAACTTGATGAGATTCTTTTCTTTGAGATATGCTAGTTTGTCCAATGTTCGCCCGACTCCAAGATATGCCAAGTCTGATCCTGCCATGTCTTGTTCATTGAATGAACCGTTCTTTGACATGGCTAGGTGTAAAAATGCCAAATCTATTTGATCAATCTTCATTGTTTTTGATTATGGTGAACCGGAAATAAAATTGATTCAAAATACTATTTATAGAAATTTTCAGATAAAATTCACATGGACTTTATGCTCGAAGAAGAGATGATTGATTTGCTGACATTTTGTCTTCAGAACCCCACCTCTAATGAAACCTCTTCAAAAAAGGCAAGAATTGTGGAGATTGGAAAAGAACTACATGCAGATGGTGGTGCAGACGCGCTTGAAAACATGTTCTTTGCACTCAAAAACCGAATCACCGAAGAAATAGGACAAGACCCAACACCACTAAAATCACTGTGGAATGGAATTACGCCAGAATGGAATTTCTGAGTTGAAAAAAGATAGAAAAGGCTTATGCCTTTCCAATTCTAAATATAGCTGTTGAACATGAAGGACATGTTCCTTTTGTTGCAGGCTTGCCGTTTTTCATTGTAACTGGCTTTGAGCCTGCCATTTCTCGTTTTGCTCTGCATTTTACGCAATAGCCTATCATGATGATCTCACTTGCAAAGATCTTCTATTAGCGGAAGGCTGTAAAAATAATTTAACCGAATTGTGGAGTGGTGATCTTAATTTCACGAATCATTTAGGAGCAATGCTTATCAGCTCAATTCCAAGTCCTTGGTCTCGCGACTCAATATTGTTGGTATTATCACTATGATTGCACCAATTACGATGTTGATTCCAAGTGCTATGGGAATCATCCTGATTGGAACACTTGACATTAGCTGTAATGCAATTAGTGGTGACCATGACCCAAAAATCAGACCTGCGTTATATGAAAATCCTGCCGCACTGTTTCGTAGAACCGTTGGAAACCTCTCTGAGAAAAATGCTGGAATTGGACCTGATGCAGTAGATATCACAACTGCATATGTAATCACAAATAAAATCAACAAATAGCCTTTCTCTAAAATCATACTAGCTAGTGGAATGGATGTTACAATTGATGTAATACAGAAGATCGTGATTGCTTTTTTTCTTCCAATTTTCTGTGATAGCCAACCTGTTAGTATCATTCCAAGCCATGATGACGCTGTGGCATAGATCATGATCTTTGCAATTTCATCCTTGTCAAATCCTCCAAACTGTTGCAAGTATGTAGGCAAGATGCTAATAGAGCCGTGATACATGTAGACTAACCCAGTCATTATGGCTGCGCACAAAATGAATTCTTTTTTGTGTACTCCTGATACTATCTTTTTGAGTGGTGAGTGCTCTAGGTTCTTTTTATTATTCTTCTCTATCCATAGAGGAGACTCGTTCATACTGAATCGGACAAACAATGCCACAAAGCCTGGGATTATGCCAGTAAAAAATAAGATTCTCCAACCTAATTCTTCAAAGGCCTGACCTGGATATGTGATAGTTATAATTTGAAATGCAATTGCTGCAAGCAAGAACCCAAACGAAAATCCGCTCTGTAAAAATCCTGACACTAGTCCGCGTTTTTGTTTTTGAACACTTTCTATTGTGAGCACTGCACCACTTCCCCACTCTCCACCGGCAAAGATTCCTTGAATCAGTCTTACCATGATTAACAAAACTGGCGCTAAAATCCCAATCATTGCATATGTTGGGAGTAATCCGACTGCAAATGTTGCAACTGAGAATCCTAAAATGGTAATTATCATTGATTTTTTTCTACCAAATTTGTCGCCATAAATCCCAAAAATCACGGAACCTAATGGCCTCATTATCAAAGTAACTGTATACGATGCAAATGTTGCAATTATGCTAAACGCGGGATTCTCTGATGGAAAGAAGAGTTGTGAAATTGATGGAATTACTAGCAACATCAGAACTATGTCATATCCGTCAAGTGACCAACCAAGAAATGATCCAACTGCAATCTTTTTTTGCTGAGTTGTGAGACTCACAAGTCTGAACTTACATTGGCTCTATTTAGTTGTAAAATCAACTAACAATAATTTTGAGCTCAATTGGAACAGCTAGAGCATTTGCATCCTTTATCGAGTCCCAGACATACATCTGTGCAGTGTATGTTCCAGGCCTTGTTGGAGTCCATGATATTGCTGGTGATAGTGTTTGTTGCGAATTTAATGATGCTGAAATCCATGTTAGTTTGTGTGTTAGGCCGTTATTGTCTAGAATTTGGACGATATAGACAAATGTCTGCGAAGTTGTTTGTTTGTTTATGACATCTGCTGATATCTGGACTTGTTGGTTGGCGTTCACATTCTGAGATATTGGCTCGCCAAATGAATTGACTAGGCGTGGATTTTTGATTTCTGCGCGCTGTGTTCCATCTAATGCAGATACGTTACCAATCGAGGCAAAAAACAAAAGACATACTGCAAAAATGGCAGCTAATTTTAGCACGAAACAATACAAAATAATACAGTACTAAAGAGTTTGCTTGAGTTCTAAACTATAATTCAATTCTATAGTAATCCCAGCGTTCTGGGTCGAACTTGGTTACAAATTCTGCCTTTTCATTCCCCTCGATTCTTCGCTGTATTACATCCCTTAATGCAAAGCTAGTCAAATATTGATAGTTCATCGAGTGCGCCTGCATTGTAAACAAATGCCTCATCTCGCTTCCACCTTGTAATCCCCAATACCCCATCTTGAGTGCGATTGGTTCTAAAAACACAGTGTTATGTTTGCCAAAGTGTTCATCAACTATTTCTGAACGAAGTGAATAACTCTCTAGAGGTCCACCCTTGGCAAATCCAATGATTGGGCCATCAGAACTACCGACTCGTAATGTGTTGAGAATTGTCTTTGGGTCTTGTACTGTTTTTACAAAACTTTCACGGTTTATTTGTAGTGGTGTTGGTAATTCGTTAAATATTTCAAAAAGTGCGGTTTGAAATTCCTCATTTAATCTTGAACGCATTGATTCTATTTTTGGAACTAGTCTCAGATTTTCATATAGGTAATCTGATTGAATTTTGATCTCTTGTTGTCGTAGATTCAAGAATCCTGTTACCGTGTCCATGAAATTTTTTCTCATGTCTTTTGGTAATGCACGCAAAACCGTATCGCACATTTCTGCTTCTTCATTTAGTAAATCTTCAAAATATCCGACTGCCCTTCTTACAATGTATGATGGATGCCATGCCAGGGCATGTGCATTTTTCTTTGCCATGTCCATTGCTTTTGTAAAATCTCCTAATGAGTATCCGCTTACTCGGTCAATTACAGATAACAGCCAGCCCAATCTCGTGTAATAATCCTGCATTTCTTGATTGTCTTTTGTGATTGGAGAATTTGCAAAACATTCGGCAATTTGTTGCCCTGCATGTTCTTTTAGCTCCCCGACCCATGGGTAGGTGGTTCTCAGAATTAGGGCCTTGATGATGTCGATATCGATTTTTGCGTCTTGGCATAATTGTTTTACATTTTGATCATGCGTTAGAAATCTGATGACATTGTCCTCGTGTGGTTTGTCTACGCTTTTTTGTGGATCAAAGTCGTGAAACAGAGCAGCTGCATAAAGATACTTGAAGTCTTCTTCTCTGATGTTATTTAGAATGCTTTTCCACTTTAGAACAATTAGTGATACATAGGTGACTTCAAGCTCATGTGTGATGTTGTGATAACCATAGTATTCCTTTCCCAGTCCTTGACTCTCAAACAACTTGATGGTATAGTCCAACATCTTGGTATAGCATGGACTGTCCAACCCACAGGATACTGCTAAATTTAGTATTTCATTGCGTAATGTCTGCGGGTTTGCAAATAATTGCATTAGTGTACCGATGGTCAGTCCAGTTTTAAATCTGTAGCTAGAACATACTTGTAAAAATTATAACAAATGTTGTAATTCTTTCAAACAATTTGTTTTTTGTCTGATCTTATGCAATATCGTTGATTGTATGTTTTTGATGTGCAAACAGGTCTTTTGATTGCCTGTACACACACAGAGTCATCTACTCTGCTCTGGCTTTGATAGTCACATGAGTGCAAAACAAAGCCACGCTAAAATAAAATCTTCAATTATGAATATCCTTGATGAAGGAATAACTGAAAAAACCAAAATCTACAAAAAACTACAAGCAGAATTTGGTATAACTCAGCCTGAGGCAAGACTTGCCTGCAAGCAAGTCAAAATAGACTTGATGTTAAAACTTCGGGCTTTACAGTCTGGCGTAATTGAATTCTAAAGATTCAATACGTGATTTTTTATTTTTTATATCATGCCACTTGATAAAGAAGCACTTTTGAGATTTATTCAAGATAACGTTCAAATTTCAGAAATCATAATTCATAACAAAAAATTTCATGTTGATTCATCATCTGTTACATACTCGGATGTTCCAGTAAGTAAGCCCACTACTCGTGGTGGTGTTTATTTTTCTGACACTATGGCATTCAAAGCCAAAGTGGTTGTATCTGATCTTGGATTGTCTGGGATTTTGTCCAAAACAATGCTTGGGCCAAACCAAGAGTTTGCACAAATCGAAATGATCTCAAACCCTGATGTGAAACTGAAAATTTTTGCCAATTTGACTAACTATGTTCAAAAAGGTACGGGATTTGAACTGAACTTGATAATAGTTGAAACTTTACCCAAATGATGCTTTGAAATATTTGTCATACTCTGCCCTGGTTTCTATATCTGATAATACGTCATAAGCCTCATTAATCTCTGCAAATCTTTCAGCACTTTTTTCATTTTTTGTCCTGTCTGGATGATGTTCTTTTGCAAGCTGTCTGAATTTTATCTTAATTTGTTCCTGAGTTGCATCATTTGGTATGCCCAGTATTGCGTAATAGTTTGGCAGGCTTGAATCCTGCACCATTTTGCGGAATTCTTGTGATTCTTTGGATTTTTTTCTCTCACCGAAAAAGTCCTCGTCTTCAGCATTCCACTCGGAATGATATTTTTCATAGTCTCTGTTTTTCTTTGATTCGTATTCTTTTTTCTCATATTCTGACTTTCTTCGTAATATCACATCACGAGCTAGATACAAAAACAAGATAATGACTGCTATTGCAATGCCTATCATTGCAAGCTTGACATCTTCTGGATTATAGTACTCGGAAATCTCTTCAGATCCACGCTTTTCTAGTATTGTCGGTGTTTGTCCATACGATATCATTGGCATTACAATCAAAGCCAATATCAAAAATCGTTTCATTTGTTTCTGGTTTTTCTTAAAATTTTATTAATATTGCTTAAACTAGTCTAAAGTCTTCCTTTACGGTATTTAGTACAATATTGGTAATGGTTTTGTCTACATTTGGCTTGGATGACAGTGTTTTTACAAACTTGCTTAGCTCATCCCTGTTTTTGAATTTGGCAACTAGAACCGTGTCTGA
The DNA here is from genome assembly GCA_964616415.1 of uncultured Candidatus Nitrosotenuis sp. Taxonomy (GTDB): domain Archaea; phylum Thermoproteota; class Nitrososphaeria; order Nitrososphaerales; family Nitrosopumilaceae; genus Nitrosotenuis. The sequence goes on from CAZTUP010000006.1 coordinate 145,907, forward strand.
TTCGCCAGTCACGTCGTACACCGCGCAAACGTTCTCAAGACCTGCAATATCGTGTTCAATTTCGACCATCTTGCCTTTTTTTGTATATATCTCAATTATTGCCGTAAGATCATATCCCAATTTTTCATGATCGATTATGGCAGTATATCCTTTGATTATTTTCTCCTGCTCCATTTTCTTGATTCTAGTGAGAATGGTAACAGTTGACATTCCTAGCTTTAGTGCGAGCTGACGTGAAGATAATCGAGCATCGACTAGAAGATTTTTGAGAATCTTTACATCTGTTTTATCTAAAATCACTGTGTATGATATTTGCTTTACAAATATTAAAGGTTATCTTGTTTTTTTAAAAATATTTACAGATTCTTTCTGATAGGCGATAAATTCATCCAAGAACATGATATCATTGTAATGATCGAATCAAGATTTGACTTTAACAAACTGTATGGCAGATTGGTGAGGTATTATTTGGATAAAAAACACTATCCAAAAGAATTGGCAAACCAAATCGCACAAAAAATAGTACTAAAAGAAATCAAGTTAAGGACTTGCAATAATTTTACGTGTGGACATCTAATGCATGACCATCTAAGAAATTATGAATCATGTCTTGTAAGCAAATGCGAGTGTCAAAAATTTACTAGATTCTAGCCTTGTATTTTTTGAATAAATGTATTCAATGAGAATGGTTTTTGCAGATATTCCACCTTGTCTTCAAGACGTTTACTGTCCTCGCTTCCACTAAGTGCATAGGCAGATGCAAAGATTATCTTTTGAGTTGGCTTTACACTAAGAATCTCTGTTGCAACCTCAGAGCCGCTTTTCTTTGGCATGGATTGATCCAATACCACAACATCAAATGGATTATCATCAATTGATTCAAATTCCGTCTTTTTTAACTGGCTCTGATATGTCTCAAGGCACTCAGTACCGTTTCTAGTTATTGTGATACTGTGCCCATATTTTCGTAAAATTCTATCATATTGAGTCGCTGTGAATTGATTGTCTTCTGCAATTAGTATGTTCAATTTGCTTTTGAATCATATTCTGTGGGCATTAATACTCGTATGTTCTTTTCAAACAGACAAATGAGAAAGTCACAAAAGGCCAGAGTGTGTATTGTGTGATATGGCTAGTGTTTTAGAGTTATTAGAAAAAGGCAAAACCCTCCTAAATGAGGGTAATTTTGATGACGCCTTGTCGTTTTTTGAGCAAGCCTTGGTATTGGAGCCAAAAAACCACCAAATTTGGAATCAAAAAGGAGTTACTCTTAGAAGCCTTGGAAGATACGATGATGCATTAGAGTGCTTTAATCGCGCACTTGAATTGGAACCATCAGACAGAACTGCATCATAATAGAATAATGCTTGGGTTATGTTTCAAACCCAAGTTAGTATCAAAGATACTGACAAGGCTATGATTGAATTCAGAATTATCTGGTTAAAAGAGTTTTTGGAACAACTGTCATCGTGCAATGGCTAGCTAAACGAATCTAACACTCGGTTGTCCTTTTGATCTATTATCTTATGAGTCCTCTCTATGTGAGCGCTTAACCCTGTAGCAGAATAGAAATCGAGATTGCACTTTTCACATCGATTGGACATGATATTCTGTGTTTGGCTTTGGATAAAATGGAATTGATGAGTATACAGCTGACCAGAGATCTATACTTGACGTATCAATAGATACAACTGGAAATGATTCTATAGCAAGACTAATGTCCACAGTTGTCATATCATACAATGATACCTTGAAGGACTTGGAAAAAATCTTGAATCAGGCAACAGAGTTATGTCTGGAAGGAGAATTCAAGGAAGCACTCACACTATATGATAAAATCCTAGGCTCTGATCCTAATCATCTGGATGCAATAATTGACAAAGGCGTCGCATTGCAAAACCTTGGTAAATTCATGCAAGCTCTCAAGTGTTTTCAAAAGGCAACTACACTCAGCCCTGAAAATGTAACTGCGCTTCTAAATGAAGGAACTGCACTTCATGGATTGGGAAAATTTGACGAGGCAATATCGTGCTATGACAAGGCATTATCCCTGGATAAAAAATGCGCAATGGCACTGGCATACAAAGGACTATCATTTGGTGAACAAGGGCTCATAAATGACGCATTAGACTGCTTCAAAAAAGCACTGGACATAGACAAGGACTATGACATGGCGCAAATCAGCAAAGAGATTGCAGAAAAACTACTACAAGAATCAAATCAGGACAGCAGACGCAAAAACTCTTGATTGGTCTGTTGTTGTAAAAAGGCACTGTGGTTTTTTGCTTTGATCTTTATTTTTTGATCATACTGTATTGCGTGACTTAGAGTCAAAATGCACTCGGCGACATTGCCTATTCTTGATAGTGCGACTGCCTTGTCAAATAATACCTCGGCATTTTGTGGATAGTCCGTCAGGATATTGTCACAACATTGGATCGCATTGACGTGGTCTTCCATGGCAAGCAAGATTCGTTCTTTATGGTACAAGACTATGTTGTCATGTGGATTTGATTTGAGGATCATATCGCAATAGTGTAATGCGATATCATATGACTTGATCTTTCTGAGCGACGATATTTTGTTTACTAGTAATGTTTTCTCATTTGGGTAAATACCAAGTACTGCATCATAGCATGATATTGCCTCTGCATGTTTTTTGAGTTTGCCTAGTGCATACCCTTTATTGTTTAATGCAGCGAGATTGTTTGGAGATTTTTTTAGGATTGCATCATATGATATTATGGCATCTGTGAATTTTTTTGCCAAAAACAACTCGTTGGCTTGCTCTAAGGCGTGATCATCTGACATTTCTAAAATACGGTGACATCGCCAGGCGCTGGCTCTCTTTTTTGGTTTTCATGATAGTCGACAAACTCTGAATGCTGTGTTTTTTGATGCTCTCTTAGAGATTCAATGGTATCAAATGCATTATTGCAGACATAGCATTTTGGTTTGTATTCATCAATTAGTGGAAGTACCATAGTATGTTATGGCATCGTGCCTAACTAAACTTTTCAAATGGTAGAACCGTCACAATTACTGAGAGGCACTGACGAATCATTCCACAATCTTAAATACACTCAAAATCGGAATTTTGATATGCAAAAACTAGGAATCCTAGCATCAATAATACTACTAAGTGCTGCACTAGTTGGACCAGTCGGTTTTTCATTTGCGCAAACCGCTGAGACAGATCCCACAAGTACAGAGACAACTGAAACTACGACATCCACTGAAACTGCAGAAACTACATCTGCCACAACTACGACTACACCAGCTCCAAAGCAAACAAAACCGCTAAGTGATGAGGAGCGAATTCAACTAAAGATTGCACAAGAAAAGGCAAAACTTGTCAAACACATCGATGAGAAAATTAAAAAACTCAAAGAGCGTGCACTGCAAAAATCAAAAACATATGATGACAGACTAGCAGAACGTGCAAAATTCTTAGAAGAACAACGAGCAATGAAATCTGGCAAACTCCAAGAAAAACAAACCAAGATGGAAGAAAAAATAGAAGACAAAAAGGCCAAAGTGGAAACAAAAGCTGCAGAAAAGAAATCAAAACTTGAAGAAAAACTAAACAAAAAAGTAGCAAGTTTTGAAGAAAGACAATCCGATGCAAAAAAGAGATTTGACGAAAAGATGGCTGACAAACAAGCCAAATTCAACGCCAAAGTTCAGCTCAAAGCAAAACGAGCAGCAGTAGAGATACCTGCAGAGACTCCATCTGAAGACACTAGTAGTTCAAACACTGATTCTAGCTCAACGGGTTCTGATTCTTCTGAAACCAGTACTGATATTGGCACTGGGACAAATTCCACAGCAAGCTCAACATCAGACGGAACACCATAAGCTGAACAGTTAATTTCTTTTTCTTTTGGGTTAATCATCAGTTATTATTTTATAGTATGATGGTTCAATCACACCATGAATAACAAGGCTCTGTTTTCTGCTCTGATTCTTTTATCATCTGTTGTTTTCATACCGTATTCACAATCATTTGCACAAACCTCTGATGTATCAGAGCGTGAGTCAAAAACACAAACTGCATCAGAGCGAATTGCTGAATTTGAAAAAATGCAGGAAGAAAAGCTAAAACAGATTGAGGCAAAACGTATGGCGGCCCTAAAGGACGCAGCGGCCAAAAGCAAAGAAACGCTAGACAAAAGAAAACAAGCCCAAAAAGACCTAGAGGCACAACGCAAAGAAATGGAGGAAATACGTGAAGCCCAGCGACAAGAGGTAATCCAAAAAAGGCAACAACGACTAGACGAAATCAAGGCAATAAAAGAAAAGGCACAGGCCCAAGTCGAGGAACTAAAGCAGCTTAGAGAGCAGATTGTAACAGAACAAAAATCCACCAACACCAAAGAATTGTTGGATAAAACAAAAATCAACATTACATCTGAGGCAAAAAAAGCAAAAGACAAAGTCCTCTCTGAGCAAAAAGAGATCCAAAAAATGATGGAACAAAAACGCAAAACCGCAGAAAAGGAACTAAAAGAACAAAGACTGGCCCTGGCAGAAAAAGAAAAACAAGAAGCGCAGAAAAACTATGAGCAACAGCTAGAAAAGATAAAACAGGCTAAAGCCTCCCAAGCCATCAAAAAATCGTCCTAGCCAGCTTTGGATGATGCTAGAGAGTAAAAATCAGTCTTATTTGCTTAAACTATCACAAAAACTGTGAAATAGAGTCGCATTATTTTTATATCGATTTCTTGGTTGCACAAGCATGCAAAAACTAGGTATCCTAGCTTCAATACTTCTTTTGACAGCCGTCGTTATCGGCCCAATCGGATTATCCTATGCTCAGACCGCAAATACTGCAGCTGCAGCAAAGGCAAAACACGAAGAAGGCAGAGATGCGTTTGATCAAATGAGAGCAGACCGACTAGAAGCCCAAAAGCAAAAGGCCGCAGACATCAAAGCAGCAATGATGGCAAAGAAAATGGCAACAGCCAAAGCTATCGAAGAAATGATTGCAGCTCGAAATGCAGCACTAGCTAAAAACGATCTTCCAACAGCAGCAGATGTTCTTGCAAAAATTAAAGAAGATGCAAGAGCAGCAATTGAGGCACGCAAGGCAGCAGGTGGCCCAAGTGAATCACAAACTGCACTAGAAAAAGAACGTGAGGCATTTGCAATGAAGGTAAAGGCTCAAAAAGAATATCTCCCAAAATCTCCTGAAAAAGATGTAAAGAGAACATTTGATGAACAGGTCAAAGTACCAAAGACTCAAAAAGACTTGGGTGCAATTGATCAAAAATCAAAAGAAGAAGCCCAAAAAGCAGAAGCCGCAAAAGCAGCAGCAATTAAAAAAGACAAATACGGTCAAATCCACTACAACCGCAAATAGATAATCCTAATAGATTGTCTATTCGGTACGTTTCTTTTATATTTACAAATTTTTCAAAATCAACACATGTTACGTGACTTGATTGTTGATTCCAAGGCAATCGATAGATCCCTTGCCGGCGAAGAACTCTCATACAATGATGGGATGGAATTGATGAATGCTGAGAATCTCTTTGTTGTTGGTGCCACTGCTGATCTGGCAAGAAAAAGATTGGTTGGCAACAAGGTAACATTTGCGGCATCATACTACATGAACTATACAAATCTCTGTGCTGCTAGCTGTCAGATGTGTGCATTCTATCGCAAAGGAGATGAATCAGACGCTTACACACTTAGTCCGGAGCAAATAGAGTCACGAGTAGCTGCTGCAAAATCACTTGGTGCAACAGAGGTGCATATAGTTGGAGGCTTTCATCCAAGTTTGCAATTAGACTATTATGAAAACATGATGAAAATAATAAAAAAGAATCATCCAGAGATGACAATAAAGGCATTCACTGCAGCCGAGATATTTTTCCTATCAAAGCTTACTAAAACATCAATCAAGGAGATTCTCTCTAGGCTAAAGTCAGCCGGTCTTGATTCTATGCCTGGCGGGGGCGCCGAGCTGTTCCATCCTGAAATTAGGGGACAAATAGTTCGCGGCAAATGCACCGGTCAGGAATGGCTTGATACAATAGAGCAAGCCCACAATCTTGGAATCAAAAGCAACGTCACAATGTTGTATGGCCATATTGAAAAGCCAGAACACATTGTAGATCATCTAATCAAAATACGGGAATTACAAAAAAAGACTGGCGGATTTATTACATTCATCCCATTGAAATTCTCGCTGGATAACACCGAACTAGAACAAAAAAATCTGGTAAATCATGAATCGTCTGCAATTTATGATCTAAAAATAATTGCAATATCTCGCCTGATGCTTGCTGGTGTGCTCAACAACATTTCAGTATACTGGGTAGCACTTGGCAAAAAGCTTGCTCAGGTCGCACTATCTAATGGCGGCAGTGACCTGGTCGGTACTGCCTTCTCAGAAGAGATTTACCGAGCTGCAGGCAAACCAACCAACTCTTCTGTGCTGGAACTGGCCACGATGGTCAAAGAAATTGGGCGTGAGCCTGCTCAACGAAATACGTTTTTCAAGACTTTACGCACCTTTTAGGTGCTTATTCAAAGAATCCATCTTGTCTTGAGCGGATTGTTTTTTGTCTGTCCTGGAATCGATTTTAAGAATTATCTCTAATCGCTTTACTCCCAATCTGTGAATTGTCTCTGACATGACTTTGGTTGCCTCAAAAATTTTTTCCATACTGTCTGATTCTAGGACTGTTCCCATCGGTGTGACTTGGTATGTGATCTGGGTGATGTCTTGGATTGACTCAATTGACTTTGCAATGTAAAAACTAAGGCTTGGCGAGTCTGTTCCAACTGGATAGAGACTAATCTCGGCTGTAACCATTATTTTGGTTGTATAAATTTAGTTAAAATCTTTAGGATATCTCTGGCGGCTTTTTCTCTATTGTTTTTGCTCCGCCTTTTTTCCTTCTAGCTCCAAAGCTTATCAGGACAAGCAAAAACCCAACACCTGCAAGCATTGCAGCCAGTGTCGAATAGTTTTTGTGATCCACTTCTCGTTTCATTAGGTCTAGTGCTTGCTCGTCTGTCATGCTTGCATCACCAACTGGCATGGTAGAATTTAGATATGCAATCAAGCCAATTCCGACTAGCAACATGGCAAGGCCCCCGCTGAGAATTTTCTTGTCTAGGACCATGCCATATATTGCGAGTTGATCATTATTATACAAATCGTGCACTCAAACAGATGTTAAGAAATCTTGGATCTTACCTGGCTGTTTCGTTACATTTGTTTAAAGATCATTACACAATTAAACAAATTACAAGTTTGCCTTTGATCATCTTTATGTTCTAAAATCACCAATACTATATCGAAGCTAACACAAGCTAGCAAATATCAAAGGTGTTAATTGACATTTGACTAGTAAGCGATGACCTGTTCAATCGCATTTGTGCTAGCTTCCTCCTATCTCAACTAATCTGTATGTTGAATTTTGGAACTAGGCCTTTCTTTACAGCCAGATCAAACAGGTGTATGATGGACTGCTCGCCGGCTTTTCCCATATCTACAGTTACGTCATTTACGTACATTTTGACAAATTTCTCAATTAGTCCGACTGGCTTGCCGCGGCTATACTGCATAGAGTACTCTAGTGCTTCTTTTTGATGCTCTATTCCGTATGTGATGGAATCATGAAGGTACTTGTCGAATTTTTGTATAGTTTTTCTATCAAATCTGTTGCTCATGACATTTGTGCCAAGCGGAACTGGAAGCCCATTTGTAGACTCGTCCCACCATTTTCCAACATCCAGGATTTTTTCCAGTTTTTCCTGCTCGTATGATAACTGGGTTTCATGAATTACCAAACCCGCATCAACTGTACCATCGCGTACTGCTGCAGGAATGTCGCTGAATTTCATCTCGGTGTAATCAAATTTGCCAATCATTAGCTGGAGCAGCAAAAACGCCGATGTCATTTTACCGGGAATTGCAATTTTTAGTTTGGGCAATTTTTCTGGCGCAATGTTTTGTTTTGCTATTACAATTGGACCATAACCGATTCCAAAACTTCCACCACTTCTCAGTATTGTGTGATTTGGCAAATATGCACAAGCGTGAACAGAAACTGCAGTAACGTCGAGCTCCTCACTTAATGCGCGCTTGTTTAGCTCCTCAATGTCTGCTATAACATGATTAACTGTAAAATCAACTGATGGTACCTTACCTGTTAGCATTCCATAAAACATGAATGCGTCATCCGAGTCAGGTGTGTGTCCAACTGTAATTCTCATGAATTGGGCTTTTATGGGATGGTAATAATAATGTGCAACTAGGCCATTTTTGCTAGTTGGCGAGTGATGTCTTTTTCTGTTACAAAACCAACTATTCTTTGCTTGTGTGTTACTGCCACGCCATGTATGCGATAATCAATTAGGATTTTTGCTACCTTGGCAATACTGGTGTTAATTGATACTGAAATGATCTGCCTCGTCATGATTTGGCCTATTTTGTAGGTCTTGCCAAAGCCTATGGCAAAGACATCATCTCGTGTCTGATTGGAATGATACACCGCCGTCTTCAAAAAACTCTTGTAAGTTACAATCCCTACTGGCGTGCCTGAATCGTCTTTGACTAGTAGGCGCGATATCCCACTATCTAGCATCTTGTTTAATGAATCATACAATGACATGGTATGTGGAACAAAAAAGCTACCAACTGACATTATCTCTGAGAGCTTTGTCTCATCCACAATGTTTTTCTCAAAATACTTGACAATGTCGTGCTTTGTAATTATTCCAATTAACTTGCCGCCGTCTTTTACCCCCAATGCGTTGATTCGGAGCTTGAGCATTTGCTCTGCACAATTTGAAACCGGTGCAAATCTGTCCACCAGTGTCAATTCTCTTGTTTTTGTTAATGCTGGGATGAATTTGATGTTTTGATTCTCTGTTAGTAGGGCTTGGGCAATTCCTTTTTGAGAGATATGTTTTGGTTGGTCTGATTCTACTATCAATCCGGAAATGTCTCTACTGAGAATCTCTTCTGCAGCGTTGTATATTGTAGCGTTTTCATTAATTGATATTGGTGATTTCATTAGATCTTCTGCAGTAGGTACTAGTTCGTGGCGTGATCTCTGTCTTAGCAATGCAATCTTGGCCATAATCCGAGCGATATAGTGTAGGCTGTTCATTTTATTCAAACAAAGTCTCCATGATCAAGCACTTAAGGCCGCAATATATCACCTGACTTGATGAATACAATTGACGCGTTTGCCTCTGATGTAGAGTTGCAGCTTGGATTTTTAGAAAAATTCCAACCACAAAAGATTCAACAAAATAATGTGATATTTTGCGGCAGCGGGGATTCATTATGTGCAGCACTGCTTGCTGAATCATTTTCTAATTATGTGGTACGGGCCCATGACCCACTCGAACTGGCAAAAAACAAATCTCTGGGAAGATCAAAGCACGCCTACTTTGTGTCAATATCTGGCAATACGATATCTACTATTCGTGCGGCAAAGACTGTGCGTCATTCCACTGCAATAACTAGGAACTCACACAGCAAACTTGGCAAAACCTGTGATGGTATGATACTGCTTGACTATGTTGACTCGCAGATTCTAAGCTCTGGCAGCATTGGGTTTTTGGCAAGTGCATTAACGTGCATCTCTTTGGTGCATGACTTTAAAATACAAAACGCAAAAAAACTATTCCAATCTGCAAAATCGCACACAAAGAAGATCATTCCAAAAAATCAGATCTATTTTCTTGGCAACCAATACACCTACCCTATTGCAATGTATGCATCTGCAAAACTAGGTGAGATTTTGGGAATGGATTCTCACTATGAGCGAATAGAGCAATTCTCACACATGGGACTTTTCTCTGCAAGACCTGGCGATACCGTGATTATATTTGAGCAAACAAATTCTCATATTGCGTCTCTGGTATCGAATCTAAGAAAACTTGGACTGTACGTGCATAATCCGTCAATTCCATCCAAAAACAAAATAGATCAAATTTTGTATTACACATTTGTCTCGCAATTCATCTCATTGTATTTGGCGCGCAAAAAAAGAATCAAGGATTGTTATTTCATTACGCAAAAGAAAACTCGAGCTGCAAGTTCTGCAATGATCTACTAAATTTTTCAAAAAATCGATCTTTTTTTAATAAGATTTAATACCCCTCCGAAAAGAAATCCAATCAAATATGAAGTACAAGGCAACTGAGCAGATCCTAAAGATCATCAAAAACAAGGAAAACATCCGTAACTTTGGTGTAATTGCTCACGTAGACCATGGAAAGACAACCATGAGTGACAACTTGCTGGGCTATGCAGGAATCATCTCACCTCAGGCTGCAGGTCGTGCGCTGGCCTTGGACTCTATGAAGCTTGAACAAGACCGTCAGATGACAATTGTTCAGGCAAACGTTACACTACTTTTCGAAAAAGCCGGTCAGGAATATGTCGTAAACATGATTGATACACCAGGACACATTGACTTTACAGGACGTGTCACCAGAAGCCTCAGGGCAATCGATGGCGCAGTCGTGGTATCTGATTCTGTAGAAGGTATAATGACACAAACTGAAACTGTAACTCGACAGGCCCTAGAAGAGCGAGTCAGACCAGTTTTATACATCAACAAAATCGACAGACTCATCAAAGAGCTAAGACTTACTCCTGAGAAAATGCAGGAATGGCTTGCAAACATTGTTTCTACTTTTAATGGATTAATCGACACATATGCAGAACCTGAATACAAGGAAAAATGGAAGGTCTCAATTCAGGATGGCTCTGTTTCATTTGGCTCTGCAAAGGACAGATGGGGATTCAATATCGACATCATGAAGGAAAAAGGAATCTCATTTAAGGACATTTACGCAGCATACCAAGACGGCGCAAACGTTGATGATCTAGCAAAGAAAGCACCGCTGGCAGAAGCAGTACTTGGAATGGTTGTAAAGCACCACCCACCACCACACGTTGCACAAAAATACAGAATTCCAAAAATCTGGAAAGGTGACTTGGAGTCTGATATTGGGAAAGCACTTTTGAATTGTGATGATAATGGTCCGGCAGTAATGATGATTGTAAACATGGCAATGGACCCTGCGGCAGGACCTGTCGCAATTGGGCGATTGTTCTCTGGAACCCTAAAAGATGGAATGCAGGTGCATCTAATTGATACTAAAAGAGAAGGCAAAATCCAATCTGTGAACTTTTTCATGGGCAACCAAAGAGAAATGGTCGGAGAACTGGGTGCTGGAAACATTCCAGCTTTATTGGGACTAACTGAGGCCAGAGCAGGACAGACTTTGGCTACAGTCAAAGATGTTGCAATATTTGAGGGAATCAAATATGTCTCAGAGCCTGTCGTACAAATCGCAGTAGAGGCAAAATTCCCAAAAGACTTACCAAAACTTGTGGAAGCACTGCGTAGAATTACAATTGAGGATCCAAACCTTGTGGTAAAAATCAACGAGGAAAGCGGAGAGACTGTAATTGCTGGAATGGGCGTATTGCACTTGGAAATTGCTACCTCGCTAATTGGTGATGCCGGCGTTCAAATTGTAACATCGCAGCCTTTGATTAACTATAGAGAAACCATCCAGAGCGGCTCTGAAGTTGTAATGTCAAAATCACCAAACAGACACAACAAGATCTTTATGAAAGTAGAACCACTAGAACCAGAAATTGCTGACATGATACGAGCCGGTCAGCTATCTGAGATGAAGGACAAAAAAGAGATGGAAAATCTTTTGCGCTCTAAAGGATGGGATACTGATACTGCAAAACGTGTAATGAGATATGACTCTAGAGGAAACATTATGATCAACGGCACCAAAGGTGTCCAGTTTATCCAAGAATCAACTGACTCTATTTTGTCTGGATTTGAGGAAGTAATGAAGGAAGGCCCACTGGCAAGAGAGCAGGTTAGAAATTGTAAATTCACATTTACTCACTTTGTTCCTCACGAGGACACTGCACACAGGGGTCTATCACAATTATCACCAGCAGCAAGACGCGCATGCATGGGTGCAATGCTAAAGGCACAACCAATACTATTAGAGCCAATGCTTGGAATCGAGGTCAGAGTACCACAGGACATGATCGGAAACGTTGCATCTGTTTTGTCTGGCAAAAGAGGCAAAGTCATGGACATGCAGCAAAAAGGTGTCACAAGCATCATAGTAGGCGAGATTCCAGCTTCTGAGACATTTGATATTTCTGAGGTAATGAGAGGCCAGACTGCCGGTAAAGCAATGTGGAATACACACTTTAAGGCGTGGACTCCAATGCCAAAATCAATCCAAGCCAATTTGATTGCTGAAACCAGAAAGAGAAAGGGATTACCACCAGACCCACCAACAGCAGACGAATTTATCGACAAAGAGTAAAAATGAGATCCCCCCGTTTTGTGCGGGAGAATCTGCTGTTTGTCGTAATGCTTAAGAATTTGATTTAGCATCATTCTGGAATTTATTAAAATATCTGTCTCTCACTAGACTGTCTCTTTTTCGACCTGCCTTTATTTGTGAAATTGACCATCTTCTCATCCAGAGTATTTTATTTTTAGTAATATAGTAATGTGATTGACATGGTAGACTCCAGTTTCCGATAGATGGATAGATTGAAACTGTTTCACCATCCCAAGTTAGTTCCCACTCAGAAGGCCTGATTGGTATTACAACGAGTTCACCGCATCCACAAGCACATCTATGTGTAGATGTAGCAAAAGGAATTGAAATGTACAGGATTCCTTCTTTTATTTCGTCAGGAATTAATTCAACAAATTCATGATTGATAGTATTTAGTTTCATTCAATATCATCATTTACGATTTCATTACACCCAATACTATACGTAGAATAGTGCTCATTTTCTAATTTATCATAGAACCCACACATTTTCTTCCATTTGATAACTGCCATGACGGCATTTAGGGCATTAATATCGGCTATTTGAATATTAGATGAATATTCATCATCCTCATCCCTTCCAGAAAGAATTCTTGTTTTTGCGTGTTCATAAAAAGAAGCAGTGCATGTTGTCACTTGAGTTGAGCCGGTCAATACTTCATTCGTTTTATCAATGCCAATTCCTACGTCAATGAATCGGATCTTCTTTTCTAATAGATATCTCACGATGGATTTTCTAGATGGAATTTTATCTACACAGACAAATACCATGTCCATTGAATCTAGTTTAGAGGCATTTGATTCAGTAATAAATTCCGGATGTGGAAAAATTTTTCGGTGCATTCTGGAATAGATTTCTGTAAACCACTCTACTTTTGGCATACCTTTTTCCAGATCTTTTCTGGTGGGTGCACCTGGTGATCTGAACGCATTATGATAATGGAATTCATCCCCATCGAAAAGATGGATTTCTTCCACTGGTGTTTTAGCGATAAGATCGAGGATGTATGATCCTGTTCCACCTAAACCGACTATTGCGATTCGACCTTTTAATTTTTCATTAATTGATATGATGCCTGCGCGACTTGAGGCAGTATCATAATAATTGAAGACAGATTCTTGTTCCGTGAGTGGGGTTTGTTTAAACGTCCTTGCAGTCACACTGTCATCTATGGCACGCGCCTGATTTTCAATTAAATGTACATAGTGTTCAATTTTTTTAAAGTAATTTTCGTATTTCCCGCCTTCGGTTGGTTTTTGTGAAAAAATATGTTTAGCCACAAGTCCTTCTTTGATTTTCTCATTGTTTGCGCCCCCTCCTAAACTATTCATCTGTGAGCCATTGTGATCACAGGGATAGTCTTCAGTCCATAATATTTGATGATCGTTCGGAGTCATTTTGAAACCTGTTATTGTGGAATGTGAAATTATTGAACCTCTCAGTATCTGTTTTTTAGCATTCACATACGGTACGTTATGAATAACTACGTCACTGTTAATAATCTCGATTTCATAACCTGCATTTATGATCTGTTGTAGATCATCATTATGACTTATTAGATCTGTGAACGTCAAAGCGCATTCCATTGACTACGTTAACATGCTTTCCTTCTACAAGGGTGCCTTTAGAATTGTCAGGCCCATGCGTGTACATGACAGCAAACATCTCATCTGCACCATGTGATGGAAATGCCAGGTTAACTACTTCTGTGTAGCTTATTGTCTCCTTTTCCCATGTCTTATGTTGACCATTGACAAATATCTGAAATTTGTCATGATGTCCTTTATCTTCCATAGTGATAGTTATAGTACGATGGTAATACGTTTGTCGATCGACTGATTATTGACCTTAGGTTAGTGCTATTTTGACAACATGTAGTCATCTAGAGTTTATGAGCAACTATCATGTCATATTTCGCTTTCCGGCTCATACTTTTCATCCTCAAACCAATCAATTTCCTCTTTTGATATGATATTACCGACCAAATCAATAGGAATTGGATATGAATCGCAAAATGTCCCATCATGTAAAGACTTTAGATCAGAAAACCAGAATCTTTTCTTGTCAGAATTTAGGTTAATTTTCCTCTCATATGGTTTGATTTGACCCACCTTGCTTAGTTTATTGAACAAAATCCCTGATTTGATATGTGTAGTCCTTGTGGTCTTGACTCGGATGTAAAACTGGCCGTCCCTGTCTATTTTGGAATCAATATGCTCTATTTCCTGTCTTTTTTCATGGTCAAAGCCTATTCCACGCTTTTTCCAAATCCCATTAAAACGATAAAACCCGTTGGACAGAAAAATGGCATCCGAGCCAGATTTGTCTAATTTCATCTGTCCAAGTTCTGGGCTGTCAAGACCTTCAATTTTCTTTCTACACGCTATAGAATCTGTAGCAAAAGCCACAACATCATTTTCCAAACCATATTTTTTAACAAAAGAGTACAGTTGCGCGCGAACAAATCCAGTTACGTATGATGCAATAACCGGGTTGAACAGGTTTCCCATCATTTGATTTGTTTTCTGCGCAGTTTTGCCATAAATTGAATTCAATATGATTTTGATTGGCTGTTGTAGTGGATTGTTTTGTTGTTTTAGATGTAGTCGTTTTTGATACATTGATTCAATAAAATTCTTGAATGGGCGTATAGAATTTTTGTTTGGAATAAACTGATATGATTCTAGTATTTTGTATTGGATTTGCGGATCATTGATTGCTCTTAGCTCATCTAGTGTGACAAAAGTCTTGAATTGTCCTGACGGATAACAAATCGTTCCGTTCTTTTTTCTAAATGGAAATGGTGCAATTTTGACCTTTGGTGATACATTCGTATGTATGTAAAAAAATCCAATCGCTGCATTATTCAAAACGCGGTTTGCTCTAATCCACCTACCTTTAATGAAATCTTGTATGGTTGTAAGGGCATATGGGTACGCAGAATTGACATCATATAGATAACACTCTCCAATGAACCCGCGCCGAATTAGTTCAAATCTTCCACCATAAAACGACTTTCTTGCCATTTCTTGGACTTCGTATTCTGTTTCATTAAACAGTGGAATGTTAATTCCATTATTGATCAAGACTTTTTCTGCCAGATAACCTGCCGAAATCCAATTTGCTGAATAAAATTGGAATACATCATAAAACGTCTTAATCCAGTGTTCTGCCAAGTCTCGCGTAAAAATACAATCTTGGATGCAATAGTCTCTAACCTGATTTTTGTGCCTAGAATAGTAGAATTTTGATAAAATATTCCGTTTTTTCTTCATTTGCAGATATTCGGAGTCTAAATTCTTGATATTCTTGGCATATGCATCAGCAAGTGGAGCATTTTCATAGTATTGTGCAATGTCATAACAGTTTATCGAGTGATGATTTTTTGAAATGGTGAGTTTTCTTCTTTCAATATAATGAATTCTAAATCCATTGTATTGAAAGCATAATTCTTTTTTCCATAGATATGATTGCAGTATTTCTTTTGGCAATAGCTTCAAAATACATTCTGCATCATATCCCAAATTGTAAAAGAAAATCCATCGTCCTTCATGCCTGAAAAGGAATTTCACTATTGTTTCAAATGTGATGTTTTGATCTAGGTAATTTCCTTGTGAGTCGGCAATTAGAAAGATGTTTCCAATGTCAGTTTCTGTGTCAATTCCAATTATTTCCCTTGATATATCAATTCGATTTGGACTGCGATTTTGTTTTCTAACTCTGATTCCGTCTAGTGTTCTATAATTAGAAATTGGAATAAAAAAATTCATGGACTTGGATTGCGCCAAGCCACATCTGGAATGTCTGTTTCCAGTCCTTGTTTGTGCTTTTTGAATGCGGAACGAATTTCTTTTAGCGACATGTCGATTGGATAATTTTCCTTGATTGCTTTGAAGTATCTCCAAGATGTCTTCATTTTGGCAGAGCGATTCTCGTTTGCCTTGATTAATCGTTGGATTACATCCTCTGTGGTTTTGGTCATTTTGGCAATCTTGGCGTTAAGGACACTTTTTTCGCCTTCCAATTGTCGTCTGAACTTTTTTAAAAACGCAGTCTCTCGAAATTCAGAGAGACGTTCGATTTCTTTTGTTATTCGTTCTATTTCGCTTCGTAGTTTTTCTAGTTTAGTCATTAACTAGTTTTATAGTACTATACTCTATGAAGAAGTGATAGAGCTAATGGCAAAATCTAGTGAATATACGCGAGAATTAAGTGAAAAACAAATCAAAACTTTACAAGCCAGATACAAGGGTTACATAAAACGCACTAGACGTGGATTCCTATCAACCAGTGAAAAAGAAAAACTGCTAAAAATCAGAAAATGGCAAGAGTCAGATGCTGAGATCTCTCAGTTTTTTTATGAGGTTAGAGAGAGTGCAAAAACTGCTTTTACTGACTTTGTGTTATTATGTGACACGTTAAATGAAAAAGAAATCGAGAGCATATTTTCAAACAATTATTCTAAAACAGAATTATCCAAAATGCCAGACAGCATGAATTTCGAATTAATGGAACAGTATTACAGAAGTCATCCAATATTCAAAGATGTAATACGATATATATTACAGGATCGTTCTGTTGTATCACTAAGTAATGTCAAGTCAGCAAAGAAATTAGAATTATTTTTGGATGATTCGTGGCAGGCCTATTTGGCACATGACTTGATTCGAATATGTTTGCAGTTCTTTAGGGAACACGGTTTTATTTCTACAAAAGCTCATGAACGACTTGCAGAAGAAGTGGAAGACATGATAAATGTGGAAGTGTCACGCGGAATCAAACTAAAAAGACATGAGCGAACCAAAGGTTTTGTTTAGATCAAAGATCAAATACTATTCATTCGCATATTTCATTATCAAAGATGTTCAGGTTTGTACGAAAATATAGGAAAATAAACGAAGATAACAGAAAACTAGTCGTTACGAATCAAGAATGGATACCGGATCATCAGGCGGACTTAGAGTGTGAAGAAGCAATCATCGAAGATAGACGCCGATTCGGCAGAGTACGGACACATCTAATGAGGCATTTACGACAGAAATATGGCTCCAAGACGGCAAATAGGGCAATGTGGAGAGTAGGTAAACGAGGATCGAGAGATTCACGAGTATGAATCGTTTTAGTGTTGCATCATTTCAAATTAATTTCGATTTTTATAATAATGATCTAGAAAATATGAGTCCAAATACATCACCGTATTAATTTTTGAGATGTGACAAGATATTTTTTGATCATGGTATTTTTTGGGTCTAATTTTAGTGCCTTGTTATACCATTTTATTGCATCTTTGTGTTTTCCTAGATTACCTAATGCTATACCTTTGTTGCCAACTAGGACTGAATTATTTGGAACTAGTTTCAGTGCCTTGTTATACCACACCAAAGATTGTTTGTCTTTGTGAAGATAACCTAAAGCTGTACCTTTATTCATAAGCGCAGTTGCATCTTTGGGGTTGATCTTTAGTAGCTCATCTGAACAGATTATTGTTTCCTCATATTTTTGTAGTTTAAGTAATGCGGTGCTTTTGTTTGCAAGGGCGTTTGAATTTTTTGGTTCATTTTTCAAAGTTTTATTAAAAAATTCTAATGCTTTCTTATGCATACCTAAACTCCCAAATGCAGCTCCAATATTGTTTAGGGTAGTAATATCTTTAGGATTAATCTTCAGTGCCTTGTTATACCACTTTAGGGCCTCTCGAGGTTTGCCCAAGTTAAACAATGCAAATCCGATACTTCGTAGTGTAATGGCATCATCTGAGTTTAGTTTCAAGGATTTATGAAACCACTTTAGGGCTTCACGGTGTTTTCCTAGATTACCTAATGCTATGCCAATAGCACCGACCGTTATCGCATCATCTGAGTTTAGTTTCAAGGATTTATGAAACCACTTTAGGGCTTCACGGTGTTTGCCAAGTTTATCTAATGCGAGTCCAATGTTTGATATTACGATCGCATCTTTAGGATTAATCTTCAGTGCCTTGTTATACCACTTTAGCGCCTCCTTGGTTTTCCCTAGGCGAGATAATACAACACCTGTGTTAACTGTCGAATTCAGATGTTTCGGATTGATGTTCAGCGCTTTTTCAAAATATTTCAAAGCAGCACGTAATTTACCCGACTCCCCAAGTTTAACTCCCTTGTAGGATAATGTACTTACATCACGCGGATTGAGCATAAGTACACGATCAAAATATTTCATAGCATGTTCAGGTTTATTCAATTTGGAGAATACAACTCCAATGCCACGTAATGCGTCTAAATTATTTGGATCATATTGCAAAATCTTACTGCCCAAAGTAAGAATTTTGTCATATCGTTTAATTTCAAACATATAATTAATTTGTTTTAATGCTGTTTGCAGATCAAAAGGTGCTCCCATCTCAGTATTCTTCAAAGATGATTCTAATCGATCAATTTTGCTTTCCAATTTAGACATCTTTAATTGTAATTTTTTTGGAATTCGTGTTCTTGTTTTCTGAATCAATTTGAACGCTCCAAGTTAAGATCCGGTTTTACCTCAGTCATAACATTATGAGAGTCCAAGATCTTATTCAACTCTTCAATGGATTCCTCATATTCAAACGCTTTATTGACTGCTTCAAGATTTTGTTCTAAGAACTTTTCTAATTTCTTTGGATTATTCTCCAAAACAATCAAGGTTGTTTGTAAGGCATATAACTTTCCTAACACTTTATCTCTACGTCTAAGATGTATTGTCCTTTCTATAGTTCCGAATCCATACATTTTTGCACTCTTACATTGATCAAACTGAAAATCATCCATTAAAATTGCAAGCGCTGATGCTTTTCGATTAATTTTCTTTGTTACTTTAAGATTTGAAAATTTGAATATTGTTGGAATTTCTCCATCCATAGAAAAATCAGTACTTCTCCAAGGATATTCTTTCTTACAACAGAGCTTATCCCTTCTAAATAATCCCACGAATTTAAAATATATCTCATTTTTATAAGCATGATCTAAAATTGACATTAATACAAGAATTACGAAAATCCTGAATCATATTTTTAACAATAGTAATTTCTTGACACATTGACATCCCATCCTCCCTTTTCAATCCATGTTTGAATTCATATGGTCTTTCAGACTGGAATTTCCTTTCTAATACTTCCAAGAACCTTCGAATCAGATCAGAATCCATTACAACATTTCCATCTCTAGTATGAGTGTAATCCTTGAATCGTATTCCGTTCCTATCAAGAATAGAGAATTTGTAAACCGAATATTCAACTAACCAGCGAAAAGGTTCTATCAAATCATACACTAATGCTTGAAACGAGGTGTCTTGTTTATGATAAAACCCATAGTAAGGATCAAGACCCAAACCATTGATAAACTTGGCAATCTCACCAGCTAATACAGTATAACCATAATTCAAGAGCGCATTGATCACATTTGAGGCATAGCGTTTTGAATTGACAAGACCACCGCCACGCCTAGATGAAAAGCCATGTCTTGCAGGAATGAGTTTGGTATAATTTAGAAAATAGTATCTTCCGCTTCCGGCTTCAATCTTGATTAATTCCTTGAGGTCTGTCTTTGAATCAATTTGAGAATGACACTGTTCCAGTTTTGAGATTCCATTTTGTAATTCTGGGTTTTCTAAAGATTTGAAGAAATTGATTTGAGATTGGATTTTCTCTTTTAGAATCCATTTTTGTAATTGCAATACTTTGATTGGATCTCGAAATGTGTCATACTGACCCATCCTGTATTTTATTGCGGTATTGGAAACCATTCCACCATTCATGAAGGAAACTGGATTGCCGTAGGTGTCAGTTAGAATTACGTTGATGTTGTTTTGGTTTAGAATGGAGATTGCTTCTGTGGAAACGTAGCCTTTTCCAGAGATTACAATTTTTTCGTAGGGAATTTTGGATACAAACCATTCCTCTTTACTCGAGATTCCTGTAATGTCATTTTGACCATTTTTTAGAATGAGTTTGTTATCTTTGACATTTATAGAAATTCCATAACCACGAAGCAATTTGACGTTATAGTGATTACGTTTACCACCTAAAGTCAAGTCTATAATTTGTCGATTTTACGAATGATTTGTTGTTGTATAATAACAAGTAAAATCATCCCAACTGCAAATAGAAAAATTCCAAATTGCGAATAAACGCTACCAATTATTGTAAATAGTTTTATCTCCTCTTCTGCCTTTGAAGTAGCATCCAAGCCAATTGTGACACCCAAAATAAATAATGAGGCTCCAAAAATCGCAATAATAGATCCAGTAGTTGTTACTACAGTTAATTGTGCATTTAATTTTGCAAGTTTTTTATCAAAATCATACCTATCCATTAACAAGTATTATCAATTGCAAACAATAAGCATTACGACAAACAGCAGATTCTCCCGCACAAAACGGGGGGATCTCATTTTTATCGACAAAGAGTAAAAATGCAAAGCCCCCCCTCTTGGGCACAAAAACTGAAGCTATTTCGTTATGACTAGATTATGACGTTAGTTAGGATTTGTTGGAAATCTGATAAATACAATATTGATTCTTTATTATTGTGGTTAAACAGGCTCCAGTAAGCATTGGATGGCAAACTGCGATGATCTTTATCCCGTATGCTTGGATTTACGGATTTTATAGAATTGAAAAACTCAGATTAGGCCTTGTTCTCCTGTTAATGGATTTTGGAATTACACTTGGAGCCAACATATTGTTTACTTGGCTTGGTTTTCCACCATATACAGTACTTGCAGTATGGATCGTTGTAGTCATTTCATTGCCAGTTCGTTTCATACGAAAATGGTCTCGTGAATGGAATAGTAAATTTTCGTCTAGTGTATCTTGACACTAAAAGGAAAGAAAAATCACTACAATGTAAAATTTCTCAAAGGCTACGGTCATTCTGTTTCCCTCAAAGACAACAAAATAATTTTGAAAATGATCAATACCACTTCTAGTTTCTACATGTGTTTATCAAGAAAGCATTTTTCACATACTGTGCTGTCTAACCGGCTCATTGCAAATTCAATCTGTTTTTTATCTAGTCGCCCATGCTGTATGGTATTCAGAAGTTTCTCTTTATCAATTGGCTCAAACTCTTCATTACAGTGACATTTTTCACACTGACATTTCATACTAGTAACTAGTCAGAATAATTTATAATACATTTTTCAAAACCAGATTCAATGGGCCTCTTCAAAAAGAAGGAAGAAACAAACGAAACTAAATGCAAGACATGCGGACTGGAACTGCACGACCCAGAGCGCCTAAAGCGTCATACCAACAAAGCTCACGGACACCTGCCTGCCAAGAAGATGGATGGACAAGACGGTGCCGGCGGAATGTGGTAGTATTATTTTTGCACCAGATACTTTTTGCCCTTTAATTCCAAGTCAATTCTGTCAATATCTGATATCGTTGGCTCGGAGCTTGTCATTTTATGATACATGCGTGTGGTTATGACCATGTTCATACCAATCCACAAAATACCATAATAGAGATATGTTGTTCAAATTATGCAGACACTGTAGGACACATTGGAATTTGTCAGAAAAATAAACCAAGACGACTTTGTCATAATAACAAACAGACTGCGAACCGACTTTAATCTGGTATTTTACAAAGCAGATGATCCGTCAATCATGGAATCATTCAAGATTTTCACTAGGGTCAAAAACATCAAGGCCACATTATACAAAAACGGAACCTTGTTGGTTCGAGGTGATGCCGCAACACCAGAATATCAACATGTGTTGGATGTCATAGCTAGCATACTGGGCTCGCAATGATATTTACAAATAATCTTGGTTTGGTGGTATGATGATGTCTCAAAAAGTCTGGCTGGGTGGAATATACCTAAAAGAAGAGGGTGGCTATGCGCTTGTCTTGCGTTCATTACACCACTACAAAAAAAGACTGCGCAACATTAGGAATTCGCCAGAAATCAAAGATGCGCCAATGTTTGCACAAATAGTCGAACAAGAGGCAATGAAGGCATATCCACTAGTTGGCTCACTGATAAAAAAAATCAGCGATGCACTGCAAAACCAAGATACACTAAAGAGCCTAGAATCTGATCTAGTATTATTTGAGAAAGCCCTAAACTGTTATCAAACCGACATACAAAAAATCGACTCTGATTCATTTTACTCTGATCTAATCCAAGACAAAAATATGGCAAATGCAGACCTGCCAAACATCAAATCCGCACTAGCAAGAATAGCGGAATTTTCTTAATCTCTAAAAAGACCATACACAATACCAATCCATGAAAGACGCGCAATGCAAAAAATGCCTGCAGAAATTCCAGCAAAAAGACATTTACACAATACAGCAGTTCCAATACCGAAAGATACCGCCATACCGATGGACAGTAGATTTTTTCACTAATCAAAGCATAACTGAGTGGGATTCATTTTGCGAATCCTGCCTTACTCAATATGGACAAATCTCATACACTGAATATGAAAAATCAAAAACCTGATTGAATTATATCTATAAAATCTGGGAATAAATCAAAATGAGAAAATCAAACATCTATTCATCAGGAAATAGGCGCAAAATAAACCCAAACTGGTTCACAAATCAAACCAGTATGAAAGACATCTCCAGTACAATTCAATCCAAGGACCACAACATCTATCATGTTTATTTCAAAAATGGCTCCAAGACAAAACTTCACATCCATAATGGGAATCAGATCCTAATTGCAACTAGTGGCAAGGGGATATTGGAAATATTCAAAAAACAGCAAAACAAAAAAGCTAACTTTGGCATAACCAAGACAGAATCAATCCGTCTAAATCCCGGGGACATTGTATACATTCCAAAAAACACTCTGCACACTCATGGCTCTATTGGCAAGGCAATATTTTCTCATATTGCAATCAATATTTTGCCTTCAAAAAATACCGAATACAAAACTAATTGGTATGAATCCGATTTTAAGAAACTAGCGACTAGTCTGATATCATAAGAAAATTCAATCAAATCATCACTAATGATTTAGTCCAAGTGTTTATCAATCTGTAAATGATTATTTTAAACAGCTGTGAGACGCATATTATTACTAGTACTTTCATACATTGTCATATTTACATCTGCCAGTCAAGCATTTGCAGCAACCGCGCCTGATCCACCAACTAATCTTACCGCTACCGCCGTCTCTGCAACTCAGGTGAATCTTTTCTGGTCTACACCAGTTAATGATGGTGGTACCGGAGTTAACAGCTATAAAATTGAATACAAGATAGGATCTGGTAGCTATTCCATTCTGGTTGCAAGCACTGGTGGGCCTACAACATATTATTCTCATACTGGTCTTACCAGCGGAAACACCTACACCTACAAAGTATCTGCAATCAATAACATCGGCACAGGCAATCCTTCATCAGAAGCATCTGCCACCCCAACATCATCCTCAACTGGTACTGCACCTGGTGCGCCAACCAGTCTGACTGGTGTTGCAGCATCTCCGACTCAGGCAAATCTCTCTTGGACAGCACCGTCTAGCACAGGCGGTTATCCAATTACAGGTTACAAAATTGAATACAGAATAAGTTCTGGAAGTTATTCTACTCTAGTGTCAAATACGGGTAGCACTGGCACCACATACTCACACACAGGACTAACCACAAACCAAGTCTATGTTTATCGCGTTTACACCATTACTCAATTTGGCACAAGTGAAAATTCATCAAATGAAGTGGTAGTACAACCGACTTCATCATCTGCACTCACTGCGCCAAACTCACCTACTGGAGTATCTGCAACAGCGGTATCTCCAACTCAAATTAATCTCTCTTGGAATACACCCTCAAATAATGGCGGCTCGTCAATTACGGGTTACAAAATTGAGGTAAGATCTGGCTCTGGAACATTTTCAAACCTTGTGTCAAATACTGGCAGCACTGCAACCACGTATTCGCATACTGGACTAAGTACTGGTACAACCTACACCTACAAAATCTCTGCAATCAACAACATTGGCACTAGCTCCGCATCAGGCGAGGTCTCTGCAACTCCGACATCATCCTCATCATCTGGGACACCAAGTGCACCAACTGGACTAGTTGCAACTGCCATCTCTGGATCTCAAATCAACCTGTCTTGGTCTATTCCATCAAACAATGGTGGTTATGCAATTTCAGGATACAAAATTGAATACAAGATAGGATCTGGCAGCTATTCGAATCTGGTATCTAACACCGGTACCACTGGAACAAGTTATTCTCATACTGGATTAACATCAGGACAGCTTTACACATATCGTGTTTCTGCAATAAATTCAATTGGCACTAGCTCCACATCAAGTGAGGCCTCTGCCACCCCAACATCATCATCTTCATCATCAAGTGTACCTGGAGCAGTAACTGGTCTTACAGCAACATCTGCCTCCCCAACTCAAATCAATCTGTCGTGGGGTGCACCATCAAATAATGGAGGCTCTGCAGTTACTGGCTACAAAATCGAGGCCAAAAAGGGCTCTGGTGCCTTTGAAGTATTGGTTGCAAACTCGCAAAGCACAGCAACCTCGTTTTCGCATACTGGTCTTACCACTGGAACTCAATATTACTATCGTGTATCTGCAATCAATTCTGTGGGATCTGGAACACAAAGTGAAGTCTCGGCAACACCAAAAGATACTACTACTCCAACAGTTACTGCAACTGCAATATCTCCTACTGCAATCACGCTTACATGGGTTGCACCATCTCAGACATACAAGCAGTCAATCACAGGTTACAAAATTGAAGAAAAAATTGCTCAGGACAGCTATAGTGTAATTCAGGACAATGCTGGCACTGCTACAAGTTATACTATAACAGGCCTCACAACAGGCAAAACCTACACTTATGTTGTATCTGCGTATTTTACGCTCGGTGCCAGTCCAAGATCTGCTGATGCCTCAGCCACCCCATTGAGTACCTCAAACGCATCACCGCCGTCACAAGCAACTAGTACAACTGTAAATCCACCAACAAACCTAGTCGCAACCGCAGTCTCTCCAACTCAAATCAATCTCTCATGGAATGCGCCATCCACTAGCAATACTGTTGTTGGTTACAAAATTGAGGTCAAAAAAGGTCCAGCACAATTTGAAACACTTACACCGAGCACACAAAACTCTACCACAAAATACTCGCATACCAATCTAGTTACCGGTACTGTGCATGTTTATCGCGTTTACACAATCACATCGTCTGGAACTAGTCTTGCATCATCAGAAGCCTCCGCTACTCCTACTACATCAACTGTAGAGACTCCACCGCCGATAAACGCAAAACCACCATCACCACCGACACTATCTGCAAATCTTGCCTCCCCAACTCAGATCAATCTTTACTGGTCAACTCCATCAAACACTGGAGGTGCTACTGTTACTGGATACAAAATTGAATACAAAATAGGACAGGACTCGTATCGTACACTGACTAGTAAAACACCAAACACAACATATTCACATACTGGGTTACTTGCAAACACATATTCTTACAGAATCTATGCAATCAATCCCGCTGGAATGAGTGTTGCATCAAATGAAGTCTCTATCAAAACTGCCGATCCTCCAAAACCAGTAGAAGAAAAACCAGATCCAACAAAGTGCGGGGTAGGAACTGTATTTGATGATGCAACCGAAACATGTGTGCTTGCTACTGAGCCAGAACCAGAGCCAGAATCTGAAACTCCGACCACTCATATTCCTGGATTCCCAGATCCAACAAAAGACCCACAATCATACGTAGAGAGATACAACTCTGAGGCTGCATTCAAGTCGTGGTTTGACAACAATTTCCCAGGAAAAACAATCTATGAAGTAGTCGGTGTACCAGAACCAGAGCCAGCAGAATTACAATGCGGTGCTGGAACACATGTTGAAAAAGGCGTTTGTGTTGCGGACAAAAATGACGGTCCTCTTGGTGGTGGCTGTTTGATTGCAACTGCGGCATATGACTCTGAACTCACACCCCAAGTCCAACTACTCAGAGAGGTAAGGGATAATGTCCTGTTCAGCACCGGAGCAGGTACAACATTCATGACTGGCTTTAACGACTTTTACTATACATTCAGCCCTGCAGTGGCAGACTTGGAAAGACAAAGCCCACTGTTCAAAGAAGTAGTAAAGACTGCAATCACTCCAATGCTATCAACACTATCAATTCTGAATTATGTTGACATTGATTCCGAGCAAGAAATGCTCGGATACGGAATCGGAATTATTCTACTAAATATGGGAATTTACTTTGTTGTACCAGCATTTTTAATTATTATAATCAAGGGTAAAATCAAAACCGAATATTTCAAGAAATCTTAAATCTCATTCTGCATTAATGGTACCAACGTGAGCATAATTGGAATTGTACTTGTAATATTGCTTTCAATGTCACTGTTTGCAGCAAATAACGTTGAGGCAAATATTGAGCCCAAGTCAAAACACTCTGTAAAAAATGACCTCAAGGAATTAAAATCAACTTTTGGTGATAAATCAATCAAAATTACAAAAATATCAAAATCAAGAACCCTGCATATTTGGCATATTGTGGAAGTACAAGTTTGTGCTGGTGTGGACAAGCTTTACTCACCTGATCTGGAATTGCGCTCTGATAGAGACTTGATTCAGGTGACTCTTTGGGGCCTGATAATGCCTAATTCTTGTAAATCTGGCCAGTTTTTCATTGCAGCTGACGATCCAAACTCGATATCTGTGAATTTTTCTAGTCAGAATCATCGTGAACCAACAAGTAATTCTAAATCGCCGATAGGAAACAAATCCAGATAAATAATAAAATCATACAAGATTTGAACTGGGATCTAAAAAATGAAAAAATCTGAATTGAACAAACTAGTTCAGGAATATCGTGTTTTGCAGGCAAAGATCTCCAAAAAACATGATCCAAGAGTTATGATGCGTCTCAAGGAGATTGAGCATCGATATTATCATGAAACCGGGAATCAACTAACGTGATCACAAGTTTGAAAAACCCCATCACTACGATATCAGACACATGAGAAAAGTATTCTATGTTGTAATTGCAATAATTTGCGTCATTGTGTCTTACTATATTGTATCTGTGTTTGTTCTGCAACAACAATCAATAAACAAACAATCAGTTTACGTGCATTTGGAGCCGGGATGGAATAGCTATCCTGGCAACATTGTATATGAGATAACAAATGTCTGGTCACAAAATGAAAAAACACCACTCAGCTCTGAGGCAAGACTGGAAATTTCAAAACAAAACAATGTTGATGAGATACGATATACACACCAAAAGCCGTACATTCTTGTGCAAAACAGTAATACGAACTGCCATGATTCTTGGGAACCTCACTATGCAAGGTTTGGCGCTGATGTTATACGCCATCAAATAGAATATGTGAGTGGCGTGCAAACAAGCCCAGATCCAAACATTGTATTGTATAATCCGCAGCCAAGCATGCAAGATTCAACTGAACACGAATTACAGATAAAATTCGGATATTCTCAGTTTATCCCGATTTGCACCTCAAAAAATGTTACATCGTTTGATTATGCCGTTAAAATCAACGACAATACCGTTGGTTTTGATGTTTATTTTGTTCCATCAATTGAACAGCAGGAAAACTTTGATCAAAACAATGGCAACTTTGAGCATTATTCTGATGGCCAGTGCTTTGGTACAAATTATGAGCGATTCTCTGGTACGTGCAATAACGTATCAAAAGATTCTGGCTTGTTGATCATTTTGCCCGATAATCTGAATTTACCTCTTACAAAACTAGAGATCTGGCTCTATGAAAAATAATTTGGATAATCATTTTAATTCTGGTTCGTGACATATGATATCATGAAGGCAACGTTTGGAGCCGGTTGTTTTTGGTGTGTTGAGGACATTTTTAGAAATACAAAAGGCGTTAAATCTACAATGGTTGGATATGGCGGAGGACACACAAAAAATCCGACATATGAACAAGTCTGCACTGATGAAACCGGACATGCTGAACTAGTCCAAGTGGAATTTGATCCAAATGAATTGTCTTATGAACAATTATTGGATGTATTTTGGAATTCGCACGATCCAACTCAGTTAAATCGGCAAGGACCAGACATTGGAACACAATACCGCTCTGCAATATTTTGCCATGATTCAGAACAAGAAAAAATTGCCAACATGTCAAAACAAAAACAAGAAAATTCTGGCAAATTTAACAAAAAAATTGTCACTGAGATCAAGGCAGCACCAGAATTTTACAAAGCAGAAGAATACCACCAAAAATATTATGTTAAATGTGGAATTTCTAGATAATTTCTACGTGAGCCTTTAATACAAAATTTACAAATCTATCTTAGTAGATGGGATTAATGCCGGACTCTGGCAAGTAATTGCCATCCCATCTATAAAAAATCCAACTGAGAAATCATTAGTGAATCTTTTAAGCAAATATTTGTGCCATTTAACCATGTCCGCGGATTCAGTGATAATGCTTCCACCATATTGGTTTGATACTGAAAATGTAGAGCACACATCACTTAAATCAAGAATTATGGAATTAGAACGACTACGCGATGCGATAATTGATGAGATCAACTACCTTAAATCCACACCTGCTGATATTGTGTAGATCTGGTCTTATTGTCATACCATCATAATGGAACGTTTCCATTTTTGGTATTTTATAGTTAGTTTTATCTTAATCTCATATTGATGTTGAATTCATGAAATGTAAGC
Organism: uncultured Candidatus Nitrosotenuis sp.; assembly: GCA_964616415.1. Lineage (GTDB taxonomy): Archaea > Thermoproteota > Nitrososphaeria > Nitrososphaerales > Nitrosopumilaceae > Nitrosotenuis. Next base: position 174,967 of record CAZTUP010000006.1, read on the forward strand.
AGTGTGGCAAGGATTTCAAAAATAGGGCATCAAATTATTGCTCGACTACCTGTGCTGTAAAACACGTAGAAAGTCACGACGAAGATTAGTTTATCAAGATCGTTTTAGGAATTTGTATTTGATGCTCAGATATGTCGTATTTGCATTGTTTATTTGTAGCCTGACTGGGATATCGTATGCTCAAGAGGGAATAAAACTAGGACAAACTCCTGATACAAAGACAATCGAGGTCGGCAAACAAGCCCAAATTGCGGCGGATCTAAAAAATAATCAAGACTTTGAGCAAGAATTTGCATATATCGTTCAAGTACAAAATGAAAGTGGTGTAACTGTGTCTTTGGCATGGATTACTGGAACACTGGCACCTGCACAATCATTTTCCCCATCATTATCATGGACACCAACTGAAGCTGGAAAATATGAGGCGACCATCTTTGTATGGGAAAGCATTGAGAATCCATCAGCACTATCACCGACATTATTACTGAAAATAAACGCAGGACAAGACGTTTAGGTCTGATATCATGGAATTAATTTTTGAAAAACAAGTTTCTGATGTACGAGGAACGATACTTTTTCTAAAATATGGTTCAAAAAGCATCAATATTGTAGAAATAAAAAAAGGATTTTCTCGTGGCGGGCATTATCACAGCTTTGAAACAAGGCATCATATCTTATCTGGGACAATAGAATACAAAGAAAAAAACATCCAAACAAATCAAGAAACTACCAAAATCATACATGCTCCTGCAGTGATAACCGTTCCATCAATGGCAGCTCATCTTCTTACTGCACTGAATGACACTTTATTTGCTGAAGAGATAGGTGAAAACTATTCTGCAACAGAGTATCCTGAATATCGTAACCTTGTCACACAAAAAATGACATGACATATTCTATCTGGTTGATGCCAACAAAACGCGATGCCAAACGTCTAAACCAAATAATCAAAAATTTATCACAAAAATACAATGCGCCAAAATTTGAAGCACACATGACTATACTCAGTGGAATCAGTTCTCTGAACAAAGCAAAACACATCATTGACACGAATCAATTCTATATCATAACTGCAAAAAAATTTGGAATTGGACATTCTGATTATGTCTGGAAGACCATATTCATTAGAATAAAAAAAGAAAAATCATTACATAACATTCATCAGATTTTTGCAAAAAACCTCAAAACTAAATACAAATTTCAACCACACATTAGTCTAATTTACAAAAATCTTGATTCTGCAACAAAAAGAAAAATCATCGCATCTCTGAATGTAAAAAAGTCATTTAGTTTTGATAAAATCACAATAATCAAATCCTCAAAAAATACATCAAAATGGAAAAAACAATACACAGTAAGGCTAAATGCGACTAGACATGCCTGATTTGTAAAATTTAGTAAATCTCTGAGGTCTTAAAATACCAGCCCTACATACAAAAAAGGAACTAGGTATGGCTAGATTGACTCCAGCAGAAACTAGAGCGTTTGTAGAAAAACTATTGTTATCTGGAAATGGTGATGCTGGACGACTAACTCACATCCTAAATGTTATCAAAGAAGGTAGGACTCTATACAACTCTGATCAAAAATATCTTGATGCCAAGTTTGCACAAGAAATTGGTCTACAAGAAAAACTCAAAGTAGAAGTTGACGTACTCACAAAAATTCAAAAATTAATCTCATCTGGCAGTGGTGATACTGGACGGTTGCAGTTCATTTTGGAATTCCTTAAACAAGGAAAAACACTATACCGCACTGATCAACAATATCTAGAATCCAAGTTAGGTGAGAAAATAAACTATGATGAGATCCTTCCTGCAAAGCAAGACTCTAATCAAACAATTGAAAATCTAAAATCTCAGGTATCTTGGGCAAATCAGAAAATCACAAACCTCGAATCACTCATCAATGAAAAAATAACACACATTCAGCCTGACATTCGTAAGCCTCAGGGAACGTTACCAAAAGGCTGGCAGGAACAAACCACGAATCTCGAACAAATACAAAAACAACTCTTATCTGAACAGTCTAAACTGGATCATGAGAAAACCGAGGCAGAGAAAATCCGTATAGAACAATCAAAGATAATGCAGATAATCCTTGATAGGCAAGAATTTGAAAAACAGGTCAAAATTGAACAAGAACAACTCAAAAAACAAATCGAACAAGAGCGTCAAAATATGCAAAAACAGACAAGGCTAATCGAGCAGATAAAGTTACAAGAGTCTGAATTGGAAACTGCCAAAAAAGAACGCGATATCATAATTGCACAGCTACAAAAAGAACAAGCGGAAATTGCCCACCAGGCAGAATTAGAGCGTGCACGCTTATCTGAGCAGGCACAAGTTGCAAAAAAACTCCAGTTAGAAAAGGAACAACTAGAAGAAATCAAATCACAAAATCAAAAAATCACAGAACAGGCAAAATTCGAAGAACGCCAATTAGAAGAGCAAGTTAAACAAGAAAAAACAAAATTAGCAGCACAAACAAAACTACTCAAAACAGTTTCAAGATATGAAAAACTCTTAGAATCATCAAAACAAAAACAAGCATTACTCTCAGAACAAATCATACAACAAAAGAAAAAACTTGCAACTACTACACCATCGATATCTCAAATTAAGTCAGATCAAGCTCTATTGGATGAGGTATTAGCACAACGAGCAGATCTTGAAAAACACATTAGTGTAGCACAATCAGAATTGCGCTCAATAAAAAAGGAAAAGACCTTGATTGAAAAACAGATCAGGTCTCAAAAACTAGCTATATCTAGGGAAACGAAAAAAGAAACAGCCAAAATAAAACAACTAGAAAGAAAAAGAAGAGCAGTTGCAAAAGCAATCCACACTGAATCATCTCAGATTAAAAAAATTGGCAAGAATTTACAGTAACTATGAGACTCTAATTGTAATCTCTTGACCGTATCCTAACGGTATTGTTCCAGTGACTATGTTTTTCTTTGATTTGATATGTTTTGTATATCTCTGCATGAATTTTTGATATTTTTCTGGCAGCAAAATGTTGTCTGTTGCAATTATTCCGCCAATTTTTACCATTGGTAGAACAAGATCAAAGTATTTCTTGACGTTTTCCTTGTCGGCATCAATTAGTACAAAATCAAAGATTTCTTTTTCTGGCATGCTCTTTAGTATGTCAAGAATTAATCCATGCCTGATTCTGATGAATTTTGAGACTTGTGCTGCCTTAAAGTTAGCCAATGCCATCTTTATTTTAATTGGATTTTGCTCGATTGTAATTATTCTTGGATTCTTATGGTGACGTAGTGCTGCGTCAGTAAAATACAGTGTAGAATAACCAACAGACATTCCAAGTTCAAGAATATTTTTTGCTCGTATTCCATCTATTATTTTATGATAAAACCATGCGGTTTCTGGAGTTATTGCCAGCATTCTTTTTTCTGGCTCTGTAATAATCCGACGTGTTTTCTCCAAAATTGATTGTTTTTCAAGTTGCATCAAAACAGTTTGAATAGATTTCTTCAACTAACACTCTATGTTTTCAGAGATTATATTTTTTGAAAAATTGATCCATAAGTGACAATGGTCAGTCTAAACCAATTATATTTGGCCAAGATCGAGTCTTAGAAAATTGAATGTTTACAAACGTGCTACACACATGGAAATCGTAGAAGATATCATTGGAATCGATCCTGTGATGAGGTTTGCCGCAATCATTGATCTAAATGGAAACATTTTGGAATCGATAATGCGAAAAGGAAAAACCTCATTAAAAACACAAAAAGAAGAAGAGCACTTTTGCAAACAAGTGGCACAAAGACGCAAAATGAGACAGGAATTCAATAAATCATTGGGTATGGTACGATACGTCCAAGTGGAACGTGAAAAGGTAACACAATTAGTTATCTACCCAAAAAGAAAAACGGTCTATTTTACGCTAGAACCAGAAGTAAGTGCCACTAAGAAAATGAACATCATAAACAAGGCAAAAAAAATCACCGCACATCTTTAGAGATTTTTTGTTTTGAACAGACTATACATTACATGATGTGAAATTTACCGTATCTCATGGATGTTCAACATGTTGTGGCACTTTTGGGAGGTGCCGTGGCACTTTCGATATTCATTCCACTTGTAATTGGCTATTTGCTTGACTAGCTTTAAAATAAATACTGAACATCTCTGATTTTTGACGTGGTAAAGATTCTAGTTGATGAGATGGATGATGGATGGGATGAAAAACTCAAAAGTCTTGGACATGATGCATATTCTGTAAAAAAACTAATCACTGAAGGAAAAAAACTACACACTGATTATTCCGTGATAAACTATGCCAAAGAAAACGGCATGATCCTTATCACACGAGACACCGAAAGCGGTCAAGCATGCGCAGAGAATAATCTACCATGCATCCTGCTTGATAACAACGAAATTTTTAAAATCATAGTCGAAAAACTAAAGGCCTTCCAATAACAAATTCCTTATGAATACCCTAATTGGTATGATGTCATGGGATTTTTAAAAAAATTAAAGGATACTGCGGAAAAAGGAATTGAGAAGGGCACCGAGCTTGGAAAACAAGGAATTGAAAAAGGTGCAGAGCTTGGCACCAAAGCATATGATGCTGGAAAAGATGCAGCGGAAAAAGGCAGAGATAAAGCAAGAAAAGACAAATAGTGTTTTATTGCACACTGACTAATTCATAACATGGAAAGCTGCGATAGACGAGTCCGCGCATATCGAAACGGTAAAACATTTGATCAGTGCAGACAAGTTGCGGAAGCATTAAGTCCTGAATTCAAAAACCACATTGAACACAACGGCAAGATTCTCTGGACTGAAATTCTGGAAAAAGTAGATCATGACGAATTAATCTACAAACTCACACTGAAGTATCTTAGACGAGATGGGTATGATATTGGAAACTGGACAATTCCTGAAGTAAAGAAATTTAGCTAGTCTTGCAACTCCAGCCACTTGCTTTGATCTTTTTTGCCATTATTACTGGTGTTACAACTAAAAGTGGTATGGAAATTGCAATCAATACTGTTTGTAGTTGAGTAGCTGCCAATGTGAATGCTACTGCACTTGATGCAGACACAAACAATGAAAGAAATGTCCCTGCACAGGTAGGACATGCAACAAATAACCCTGTTGCTGCAGCTACACTTCCAATTCCTGCGCCTTTGCGCAGTATGGAAAATGCATTTACTGCAATTGCGGCATTTAGACCGACCAAATATGATACCGTGATCTGTAAAATTAGATTAATTGGAATTATCTGCATTCCGACATGCTCTGTTATGTAAAAGATGAACTTTGGAACGTAGCCAATCTCGCCACAACATGGTGCAATCTGGGCTGATGGTACCTGGACGTTATAATGATATGAAAATGTGACATCTGGCTGATACACCAAAATTCCGGATGTCAGAGCAAAAAATATTCCATATCCAATTGATGTGGCAACAAATACTCTGCGTGACTTTGCATTCCATGTTACTTGGGCAATTATTGAGAATGAGTCGTTTTGGTTTTTTTCCACTTTGTGTTTGTGATATTGATAGAATCCATATGCTATTGCGCCTAATGCTAGCATCAACATTCCATAGAATGCAATACCTAATCGCTCAATTGACGATAACGCAGAAGGTGTTATTTCCGAATTCCCAAGTCTTGCATAGATCAAGAACAAGATTGCAATTGAGACAAATCCGAGTGCTATTAACGCCCTACCATTCCTCTGAGTCATTTAGGCTTGGCTGTAATAATACCAGAATTAAATCATGTCTTTAAAAAAATGAAAAAAGAAAACCTACTCACTGCACCTATGCACAGCAGAGCGATTTTTTGAAGTCATCTACACTTCGTGAGAACTTGCATTCTTTGCAGACGTGCCAAGTTCTGACCTTTAAGATTTTCAGCGGGGTATCATACCCAACTGAGTACATTTTTCCGCCACATGCCGGACATGGTAGTGGTATGTCTATTTTCATTGATCACATCAACGAGTATTTTGCATTTAAGAGCCGCGTAGAACTGATAAGTTATCCATACGATCAAATGTATTCTTTAATAGAAACCAAATCCATATGAAAAATAATTGAACATAAATCAAAAACAAGAGCCAGATTATTCCTCTGCAAAAATTACCCACGTTGGATTTATTGATCCGTATGCAATGGAGGGAATAATCATTTTACAGTCTGATGACAAAAAAGAGTTTCACATGAGGGCCTTTTCTGGAGAGGTGGCCCGTCACATCAAGTCATTTGTAGAAGGAAGACGTGACGCATTGCCGACCATATACAATATGATAGAAGAGATATGTGAGGAAAATGAGATGCTTCTAGTTAAGGTTAAGGTGTATGAGAGTGGAAGTGTTTTACGCGCAAACTTGTACTTTACTGGTAAAAAAGACACTGTGTTGAGAAATTATAGAGCGTCTGACGCAGTGGCACTTGCTGCATTTTACAATATTCCTATTTTAGTTAGAAAAACACTGCTAAAAGATAAGGTAGAGCATCTAAGTTAGAATTTCTTCTAGCCTGCCTTCTTGATGAGCACGCTTGATTTCCATTGCAATTCTTCTGCCCACGCCAAATGTTTCACCATATTGGTATTTTGTGTATGGTGATGTGGTTGCAACAATTGGGTTTCCTGGAACACGTAATGACACATCATAGACGACTAGCTCTAATTCTTTGGTAATTACTGATTGTAGTGAAAATGGTCCAATGATTCCAGGTGGATAGATTTTTTTTACACCTGCAACGAATTTGTCGCCAATCTCAATTACTTTTTCCAATAATGATTCTCGTATACTTGCCGGTGTATGGCCAACCTCGATGTTTTGAGTGTCTATGTTAATGTCTAGTTGCTGTTTTGCTGGCAGCGCATTGAAATCATGTATGTTGGTCTGTAGTCTTCGTTCTATTCCAATAAAGTCAACTTGATCTGATATTGGTGTGTGGAAATAGTTGAAGTTCATGTATGTACCAATTACTAATTCCTCAATGCTTGCTTTTTTGAGATCTTGTGCATCAATGATGCCTTTTTTGATTTTATCTTGTGATTTTACTAGAAAGTCTTTGTATGATGATGCTGTGAAAAATGCTCTCTCTAGCTTGCGTTTTTTCTCTTGAACTTTAACAATGACAGGTCTGTCAATTTTTTTAGGATCTCGAAACAGCTTTGGGAATCTGATTTTTGATTTTTCTAGCAAATAATACTGGTTTTTGGCAAAACTGCGCTCTTCTGCCTGAAACAACGCTCTATTTCCAAACATTGGAACCTTGAACTTGTTCTCTATGGTATCATATCCGAGATATGCCGTGAGTGCTCTATGTGGCACTATGATGGTGTTGGTTTCGATGAATAGTTTTTGCATCTTTGCAGATCCCATGTCTTTGAAGCTATCAACTACAATGATTTCATCTGCAATTCGCTTGAATCGTCTATATGGAATATCTCGTCCTTTTTGGCATATTACTACGGTTTGAATTCCCTCGTCTTTTGCTCCGTCCATTATCTCAAGGGCTGAATGACTGCCCAAAACTCCTATTCTAAAATCAGAATAGTTTTGAGCTATTTTGGCAATCTCTGATTTTTTAATCAATGACATTCCACGAAATATTGGTAATATAATATCTCTATTGACTAGTGTTTTTCTAAATCGTTTTTCATGATGTATTTTGATTAGTATGCAGTACAGAGTTTGTACATCACTAACTGATTCTAGTGTTAACTCATGCTATCTTGGTTACAGCTTAAAATAATCAAATTACCTCATATGATCGTGAAACTAGTAATTGGAATCACTGGAAGCACTGGGGTAATCTATGGTGTAAGGATTCTTGAAATTCTAAAGCAGTGCAAAATCCAAACACATCTGGTAATAACTGAATGGGCAAAAAAATGCCTCGCAATGGAGACTGATCACAAACTGGATTATCTCAAATCGCTTGCATCTGAATATTCAGATGACTCCAATTTGGCCTCTGGTATTTCTTCTGGTACATACAAACATGATGGAATGATTGTAATTCCATGTTCGATGAAAACCCTTTCCAGTGTGGCAAACGGATATGATGAAACACTAGTAGCTAGGGCAGCAGGCGTCACACTAAAAGAATCACGCAAGCTGGTTTTAGTGACAAGAGAAACCCCACTTACAGCAATTAATCTAGAAAACATGCTAAAATTGGCACGATTGGGGGTGATCATACTCCCACCAGTTCCGGGATTTTACACAAAACCAAAATCAATTGAACAAATCGTGGACCACACTGTTGGCAAGTGTCTAGATCAATTCGACATCGAACATGATTTATACAAAAGATGGGGAACTTAGGATTTATTGCCAAAGATTATCATACAAAAAATAATCAGAGCAGATCGACAACATGTATTTGACATTGTGGCAAACTATGAAAATTTTCAAAATATTCTGCCAAAATATTTCCCGTCTATACGAGTAAGATCAGTGAGAGAAAACATCGCAATAGTGGAAGAACATCTCAGACTAGGAGAAAAAGAACTGGTCATGACTACAAAACATGTTACAAAATATCCAGAATCACACGAAGTGTTTGTTTTGGGAGGTGATGCAAAGGGCTCTCGTATTTCAGAAACTTATGAAAAAGTGGAACAGGGAACCAAGATAACTGTAATTGCAGACATAAAACTAAACGGAGTGATGAAAGTTTTGGGTTTTTTTGCTAAATCTAAGATTCAATCCGAGTTTAGTAAAGTAATTGACGAATTTTGTATTATTGCAGAAAAGTCCTAGTCTTTTTTCTCTTTGAGGTCTTTGAGCTCTCTTTCTGACTCGATCTTGCCTTTTTCATATTCTCCGCGTGATTTACCTAGTGTTCTTGCCAGGTCTGGAATCTTTTTTGCACCAAAAATTATGATGCCTGCCGCTATTGCAATAAAAATCCATTCTTGACCTGCAATTAATCCCGCAATGTTTTGTAGCATTTACTGTAAATTGTCAGTTCTCTGATTTAACTCTTTTAATTTTGTGCTCGCGTCTCTCGAGAATTATCATGCCTGCCAAGTATAATCCGATCATTGGCCCTGAGATGAACCACATGGTAACTCCGCTTCCGTCAGGTGTTACTGCGGCACCTATTATGATTAGAGCAACTATTGCATATCTAATATTATTTCGCCAGAACTTTACTCCGACTAAGCCGGACGCAGTTGCCGCATACATGATTAGTGGAAGCTGAAATGCAACACCGAACGCAAGCAAAAACTGCAAAACAAATGTAACAAAATCCATTACATTCAGAAATGTGACTAGTCCTGCGGATTCGCCATATTGGTATAGAAAATCAAGCATGAATGGTATCACAGTAAAATATGAAAATACTACGCCTGAAACAAACAACACTATTGCAGGGATGGCGACTTTTTGTACAGAATGGACTTCTTTTTCAGATAGTGCTGGTGCGATGAACCTTGTTAACTCTCGAACTATTATTGGCATTGATAGAACAATTCCAATTAATGCTGCGACATACACCTGAGCATAAAATGCCTGACCCGGTGCAGTTTGAATCAATTGGACATTTTCTGGAACTAAGCTTATTCTCATGTAGTTTGTAATCTGTGCTGCAAAGTTATGCATTGGATCTGGATATGGATAATACAACTTCGTTCCGTTATACCAAAATGACTCTGCTCTAAATGAGAGCAAAAACACGATTATCACACCAATACATATGACTATTCTTGTAATTCGTGCACGAAGCTCAGATAGATGTGCAAAGATTCCGCCAAGCTCTGACATTATACTACAATACCAACAAAACTCTATTTAGGTTACGACTGGTGATTGCCTGGAATTGGCAATAGTTTTGCATCTGCAAGACCTGATTTCTTACGCTCTTCTTCAGTAATATCTGCAAATTCTATGGATATGACTGCGTTTAGCTTAAACTTGGATTCTAATTCCTTTGCTAGGCCGCCAATTTCTTTTCCCGAATAGATTTCTTTGGATCCTTCCAAAAATATTCTCTCGCCTTTTTCTTTTTGATCACCACCGAATTTGTCTTTAAGGAATTTCACTATTTCATTTACTGTGTCCTTTTTGACATTATTGTGATACATCGTGATCCCCTTTACTTCCTCATAATCTCGAGGTGTTCCCTTTCTATACAGAAACACTCCGACAAATATTGCGTCATCTTCTGGTTCTTTAATTCCCTTGATTTCCCAGTTTATGACTTTGTTTGGATCAAACTCCGCCTTTGAGATTTCATCTGACGTAATCTTCCAGTATCTGTGTCGGATACTCATTTCGCTTTGTGTCTGATAATGCACTATAAATTCAATACTGATTGAAGATTATATTACAGCAAAACCCAAAACGCAGTAATGCCACTTTTTGAAGTCCAAGTAATAATCGAAAACAAGATGGGCATGAACGATCCAGAAGGCGAGACAATCCTCAATGATCTTGTTCTAAAAGGTAGTTTTAGATCAGTCAAAAAGGTGCGCTCTGCTAAAATGCTAAAATTTCAAATCACATCAAACACAAAGTCTTCAGCAGAGTCATCAGTCAAAAAACTCTGTGATGAATTACGAATCTACAACCCAATGGTCAGTAAGGTGACATTTTCTGCAAAACCAATCTAGTCTGTTTTAATGGATTTTACAGTTTCATCAATTAACAATCTGCTTCTAAGGTGTGCTGCAAGGTCTGTCTGAGTTATAACTCCTGCCAGTTTTTGGTTTTCCAGAACCACCAGTCTTCGAATTTTATTGTTTAGCATTTTTTGAACAGCGTCCTCTATTGTGGTGGTTGGCTCTACCCATCGAAACTTGGGCGACATCACATCCTGTACTTTGGCCTCTGACGCACGTTTGTCATTTACTGCTAATTTTCTGACATAGTCAGCCTCTGATATTATACCGACTGGGTTTTCACCTTCAGTTACAACCAGAAAAGAAATGTCTTTTTCTTGGAGTATTTTTGCTGCCTCAAGACAAGATGCATCTTTTGATATTGTGACGACATGTTTGTTCATTATGTCGCGGATATAGGCCATAACTGTGGATGAAAAAATTCTAGATAAAAAACATTTGTAGCAATTTGGTTTAATAACGGCGCAAGATAAATTGGGATTGTGAGGGTCGGCGTAATCGTATTTCCGGGTAGTAACTGCGATCGCGACATGTATCATGTCCTACGGGATGTCTTCAAATTGGACGTCCAATATTTCTGGCATGAAGACAAACTTCCAAAAAATTTGGATGCAGTAGTTTTGCCTGGTGGGTTCTCATATGGTGACAGATTGCGTGCAGGTGTTATTGCGGCACATAGTCCCGTTATCTCTGATATTAAAAAAATGGCAGAAAAAGGAATGCCAGTTTTAGGTGTGTGTAATGGATTTCAAATTTTGGTAGAATCTGGATTGTTGCCTGGAGTTTTGCTAAAAAACACTTCACTGAACTTTATGTGTCGTTGGACTGAACTCATAGTACAAAATAACCGCACACCATTTACATCAAAATTCAAGATAGGTCAGAAAATCCCAATACCAATTGCAAATGGCGAGGGGCGATATTATGTCGATAAACCAACATTGGACAAACTAAAGAAAAACAATCAGATTGTCTTTCAGTATGGTAGCAACATCAATGATTCTGTATTTGATATTGCAGGAATCTGCAACAAGGAAGGAAACGTTGTAGGCATGATGCCACACCCCGAGCGTGCAGTCGAACCTGAAATTAATCCTAAAGATTCTAAGCCATCTAACATGATATTCCAATCTCTAATTGCAACAATTGGTGCAAGAAAATGAGTCTTCAAAAGGAAGAACTTGAATATTTAGCAAAAAAAATCGGACGGCAGCCAAATGATACGGAGCAACACATAGTAGCTGCTGAATGGTCAGAGCACTGCTCCTACAAGTCGTCAAAAAAACACCTCAAAATGTTGCCAAACAAAGGTGTACGAGTAATTCACGAAAAGGGTTACGATTCTGGCGTGCTTGATGTTGGTGATGGATATGTCGTCACAGTGCACATCGAATCTCACAATCATCCATCAGCTGTTGAGCCGTATGGGGGTGCAGCAACTGGAGTTGGCGGCGTGATACGAGATATTTTGTCAGCTGGTACCAGACCAATTGCACTGTTGGATGGATTGCGATTTGGAGACATCCAAAAAGATTCTCATGCAAGATGGTTATTCAAAAATGCAGTAACTGGAATTGCAGACTATGGGAACTGTCTTGGCATACCGACAGTTGGCGGAGAGGTGGAATTTGACAAGTGTTATTCTAATTATGCTCTAGTTGATGTCGCCTCAGTTGGATTTGGAAAAAAAGAGCGACTCATAAAAAATCAAGCAAGGGCAGGCGATGTTGTCGTGTTGATGGGCGGCTCCACAGGTCGCGATGGAATTGGAGGTGCACAATTTGCATCTGATTCTTTAGAAACCGAAGATCGTTCTGCAGTGCAAATCCCGGATCCATTCATTGAAAAATTAATCATCGAAGCAACACTTGAGGCACGAAATCAGGGCTTGATTAAAGCAATCAAGGATTTGGGCGGAGGTGGACTGTCATGTGCAATATCTGAGACTGCTGACGCACTAGGTGTTGGAATTGAACTTGACATCAAAAAAGTACACACCAGAGAGCCTGACATGAAGCCCTCAGAAATCATGACTTCTGAGTCGCAAGAAAGAATGCTAGTCATAACTGACAAAAAACGCCTGACCAAATTACAACAAATCTGCAAAAAATTCCGAGTCAGCTGCTCTGTAATTGGAATTGTGACTGGAGACAAAATCATGAAAGTAACTGATGGAAAATCTGTTTTGGCATCAATGCCTGCAGAAGTTGTTGCAAATGCACAACTCCTTGATAGGCCATCAAAAGAGCCAAAATACCTAAAAGAACTACAAAAAAGAAAAGAACCGACCTCATCAAAAGACTTGTCCAAAACAATTCTGAATTTATTATCCAGTCCAAACATTGCAAGCAAAATCTGGGTGTATGGGCAATATGATCACGAAGTTGGCATTAGAACTGTGGTAAAGCCAGGATCCGATGCTGCCGTACTGAGACTGGACAATGGAAAATACCTCTCAGTCAAAATTGATGGTAATCCAAAACATTGTTACTTGGATCCAAAGCATGGCGCGATGGGTTGTTTTGAAGAGGCATGCAGAAATGTTGTCTGTACTGGCGCCACTCCAATTGGAATGGTTGATCATTTGCAATTTGGTAATCCAGAAAACCCTGAAATCTTTTGGACATTTTTAGAATCTCTCAAGGGCATAACTGAATTTTGCAAGTTCTTTGAGATTCCATGTGTTGGTGGCAAGGTTAGCTTGTATAATGAAACGCCACAAGGACCAATCAAACCAACTCCACTGATTGGAGTCTTGGGACTAATTGACAAAAACCCACTCAAACCACAAAAAATTGAATCAGGCGATGCCTTGATTCTAGTTGGCACAACAAAAGACGAGCTTGGAGGTTCTGAATACTATGAATACGTACATGATTTCATCGGAGGACATGCACCAAAAATCAATCTCAATGAATCAAAGAAAAACATGCATGCCGTACTATCTATAATACAAAAACAAAAAGTTAGAGCAGCTCATGACTGTTCTAAAGGCGGACTAGCCGTTGCAATATCTGAATTATCGATTACTAGCAATATTGGATGCATGGTAAATCTTGAAAAAGTCCCACAAGAAAAACTAGATTCTGCAAAACTGCTTTTCTCTGAGAGTCATTCCAGATATCTCTTGGTTGTGGAAAAATCAAAACTAGATTCAGTACTGTCTGATCTAAAAAAGAGCAAAACTGTTCACTCTCATATTGGTATATTCCAAGGAAATGAAATCATATTTTTCAACAAGAAAAAACCAATTGCCAAACTAAGGGTTGATAAGGCACATGAAAAGTGGTTTAATTCACTGAGGGATCTGGTGCTTCATGGTTAAGGTAAAAGAAAATTGTGGTGTAGTTGGGATTTTCAGTCGTGATGGCTCTAATGTCATACCTATGGTAATTGATGCACTACGTGCATTACAACATCGTGGACAAGAGGCTTGGGGAATTGCAGTGCCAAACAAAACACCAGTTAAGCGACTTGGATTGGTATCTGGAGCATCATCAGAATTTCAAAAAATAACTGATGACTATGCGTCACCTGCAGCAATAGGACATGTCAGATATTCAACTGTTGGTAGAAGCAGCTTAGAAAACGCTCAACCGCTTAAGGTAAAGGATCTGTGTATTGCGCACAATGGTACCATTGCAAATGTTGCGGAATTGGCAAACATGGTTGGCGGATGTACATTCACTCCTCAAAGCTCAAGTGATACCATGGTTGCAGCACAGCGTCTGGTCTCACTCATGTCTACTAATGGAAAGTTGGGCTCTGCACTATCTATACTAAAAAATGAGATGGCAGGCTCGTATTGTTTTACCTTTGTATCTGATGATAACGCAGTTTATGCCGCACGTGATCCAAGAGGATTCAGGCCAATGGTTTTGGGCTCTAAAGAAGAAGGACAGGTCTCTATCGTCGCATCAGAGTCGTCTGCAATATCTGCAATTGGCGCAAAGCTGGTACGCGATGTGGTTCCAGGCGAGCTACTAAAATTCAGCAAGTCAGGCATGGAAACTGAAATGTTTTCTGAGCCAAAACAACGAGCGCACTGTTCGTTTGAATTTACATATTTTGCGCACCCATCATCAAAGATGGAGGGAACAAACATCTATGTTGCAAGAAAACGAATCGGGCAATTCTTGGCAAAAAAATTTCCAATTACTGATGCTGATCTAGTAATACCAGTTCCTGACTCTGCAAGACCTGCAGCATTGGGTTATGCGCAGGAATTAAAATTACAATTCGATGAAGGATTGCTCAAAGACAGATATAGCAAGAAGGGGCCACTGCGCAGCTTTATTGAACCACATCAATCCGACCGAGTTGAAATCAATCGATGGATAATACCAATCACCGAAATCATAACTGGAAAACACGTGATCATAATAGATGATAGTTTAGTACGTGGTACAAGCTCAAAGGCAATCATAAAAGCCCTACGACGAGCAGGTGCAAGAAAAATCAGCATGCTAATAACATATCCACCGATAAAATACCCATGTTATGCTGGTATTGACTTTCCATCACAAGAAGAGCTTGCAACTGGCGCTAACCAAAACGGAACTGATGCAGAAATCATTGAAAAGATTCGTAGTGATATTGGTGCTGACTTTTTAGGATACAATGATGCACAAAATCTGGCCGCTGCAGTAGGCATCCCACATGATTCACTATGTTTTACCTGCACTACTGGAAACTATGACACACTTGGCATAAAGCCAACCTTCAAAACAAGAGAAGAGATGAAGGGCGAATAATAATGGAAATTGCTTTTGTTCTGGTGAAATGTGAAACTGCGCATGAAATGGATGTAATGCGAGACTTGCTCAAAATTGATGGAGTAAAGGAGGCACACGGGACATATGGTATGTATGATATTTTTGTTAAGGTTGTAGGTCCTAACCACAAACACGTATCAGATATCATAACAAAGCAAATCCGAAAAACAAACAATGTTCTATCTACTACAACATTGTCCACAATACCTGAACAAGGCGGAAAATAATCTTAATAGCCAGATTTACCATTATGGTGTGGTGGCAGCATACAAGTTTTTCATAATTGCAGGTGTTGCAATAATTGGCATAATTGGTGCAGTTCTTGGTCTTTCATTAACGAAAGGAACCATTGCAACACAAGATTATGAAATTGATGTCGACCCGTTCAAAGATCCACAAAACCTCTTTGTCACTGCACGAGTAATGATTCAAAACACTGGCGCAAAGCCACTCACTAACGTGGTAGTGAATTTTGGGAATGGACAATCTCAACCGCTTGGGACCTTAGATCCTGGCAAAAAAGTAATTCTTTCACCACCGCAAGATAACTCACTAGATCAAGTTGTAGTTACTGCGGACAATGGGATTGCTGTGATTAAGGAGTACCGAGTTCCACCAAAAATGCCTGGAATGATGGGCAGCTAAGTCCAATCTTTTTTGTCTTTTTTCCGGATTTGTACATCGTCGACATAAACTTGGTCTTCATAATCAAACACGGTGTGCCATTTTTTATCATGCGGTAACATTTTGTCTAACTCTTTGACGTTCTTGTTTGTTGGGTATTTGTTGGTGAGTGCACCCCATTTCATGTTTGGTATTTTTGGCATTATTTCGTTGATGTCGCGCATGATACACAAATAAAAAATTGCATTGATAAATTTTTGTGTGATGAGAATGGGAATAATCAAACACGGTGTGCCAAAATCACTGGATTAAGATCTTTTCCGCTTTAATGCAAATCCTATGATTATTGCTGCAATTGCAGCACCTATTGCAATTACGATATATTGGATTGGTAGTTCTTCTTTTATTGGAGTTTCTGGTGTTTGCTCTATTGGTGTGGATGGGGATATTCGATAAATTGCACCATCTGATAATGAAACAATGTACAAAAGTCCGTCAGGGCCTAGTTCGATATCTGTAGTGCAGCCAAATCCACTGCCAAGCAAAATTTCATCCATTGGTTCGTCTACATTTAGTACCAAATCTGATAGTTCTGGAGAATTAAATACAAAACCTGTTCGTTCCGGATTTAATGTAAACCAGTAAAGATTCCCATTATTGCAATCGCTCACAAAGACTTTGTTTGGATATCCAATCTCTTCTGTTCCAAATGCAATTCCTGTTGGTGCAACTGGTCTTTGCCAGCTGAACTCTGGATCACTGTATGCATAGTTTTGATACTTTGGAAGTGAATCTACTTTGGTCTGATTGTTTGCAGGGCCCATAATTTCAACCCAACCACTGTTAAAATTCTCTGGAACAAAATTGACTTCATCGAACTCATCATCACCGTTTTCAGTATCCCAAAGATTTCCAGTTAGAGGATCTACTGCTATGCCAAAGCTATTCCTTATGCCCATCGCGTAATATGGGCCTGGTGGGTCTATGCGCAATATGACACTGGTATCGTTTTTCCACTCAAATGGTCTATTTTGCAAGATTCCGTAATTTCCATTATCACCAATCACTGCATAAACCTGATTATCAAAGTTCGTCATGGCACCACCATTGTGGTAAAAGTTGTCACTTGGTAATGTCTTTAACAAAATTGGATCAACGAGATTGCTCCCATCCCAAGTGTATTTGTAAATTCTATTCTCGATTGCTTTTCCTGCATCAGCATCTGCAGCTGTAAAATAAAGATACACTGTATTTCCAGACGATGTGATTCCAAGCATTCCACGTTCTCCGTCTTTTGCAACGGATACATCCAAGACAGGCCATGGCTGTAACTGCCCATCTTTAATCAATCTAACCAGTCCTGTATATCGCTCCAAAACCAAAATATCGTCTCCTACAAACGTCATGGTGGTTGGACTGTTTGGTATTCCTTCTTTAACAAAACGTTCTACGGTCAGACTTTGATCATACAGTTTTGGTCCATCTGATCCCCCATCTGAGGCATTGCTTGCCAATGAAGGCAAAAATGATACTGTGATACACAATATTAGAAAAACTGCTTTCATGGCAAGTCTACTCATATCATGATTAAAAATCCACTCAAAAATTGTTATAATTGGCTATTCTGGGATCATATTTGAGTAATAATTGAAATTCATAGGTTCTGGTAAGGTAAAAGACGTCTATGATGTGGGGGATGGAACGCTACTTTTCAAGTTCAGCGATAGGGTCTCTGCATATGATGTAAAATTCCATGATCCAATTCCACGCAAAGGTGAAGCGCTTACCAGATTTGCAGAATTCTGGTTTAACAAATTACCAGTTAAGAATCATTTTGTAAAATCAGTCTCTGGAAATGAAATCATTGTCAAAAAAATGCAAATGATTCCAGTTGAATGTGTTGTGAGAGGTTATTTTTATGGCAGTTTGATTTCACGTTGGAAATCCGGTGAAGTAACAATTCCTGAAGGAAGCAAAACAGAAATTGCCGCAAAACTATCCAGACCAATTTTTGATCCTACTACCAAGTCTGAACATGATGAACCAATAAACAAGCAAATTGCACTAGAACGCAAACTAGTAACTGAAAGTGAATATCAATTCCTAGAGACAACCTCACTTGAGATTTACAATCAAATGTATCAAATTGCAGATGCTGCAGGATTTATTCTGGCAGATCTAAAATTGGAGTTTGGTAAACTCGATAGTGTCATAACACTTGGAGATTCAATCGGACCTGATGAATATCGAATGTGGCCAAAAGAAACCTATGCTGTAGGAAAAATCCAAGAGTCATATGACAAACAAATTTTGCGTGACTGGCTTACTGCAAATGGATATCAAAAACAATTTGAAGATGCAAGAAAGCAAGGACAAGAACCGGTTGCACCGTCAATACCATCCGAAATAATTCAAAAGATGTCCAGCAGATACATTGATTCTTACAAGTTGATCACTGGCAACAACCTTTAGGCATAGATTTTCATTTTCAACTCGAATCCAAAGTTGGAGCGGATGGTATTTACTGTTTTTACACGTGTTATGGGTCTAATGTTTTCAGAGCTGTCAAAATTTTAGTTTTTTTCAAATTATTGGTTTTGATACTACTTATGTAATTGCACTACTAATTTTATGTCACCACAACTATATTTTTAGTAGTAAAAGAGCTCAAATCAGTTTTACTATGATTTTTTTCGTAGTGTAAAAAAGTTAATGCGATTGGACAAAAAAATATGATGCTCGGATCTTTTAGCTAAACTCATTAGAAGCAAACATCATGTCAACATTACTAGAAAAACCAATTCGAGTCAACCGAGTTGTAACAATCTCAGTTGAACACGCTAAAGCACTTGAGGACCCAGCAAGGGCAAAAATTGTAGAGATGCTGTATCACAAACGTCTCACTACAGAACAAATAGGAAAAGAGCTACAAAAAAGCGGACACAATAAAGCAATCACGACAATTCGACATCATTTGGATATTCTAAAGGAAGCCGGTCTGATTGAAATTGTAAAGATTGAAGAAGTAAGAGGAGCAATTGCAAAATTCTATGGCACATCAATTAAGCTGATCTCAAATCAATCATCAAAAGATTTTGATTCAAAATATTCTTCGATGATAAAGACTACGTCAGTAAAAATTGAGAAAATTCTGGAAGGCATCGCAAAAAAACCAGGACTGCAAAAAAAATCCGAATCGTCTTACAACGAATTTGTAATGACTGAAATTGTAAACCGTGCAATGGCAAATGTTCTAGAAAACAAAGACTTTACAGTTGGTCAAAAAAAGATCAAGTAACTTCTATTACAAACAATCCTTTTGTTTTTGGATTCTGTAATTTTTTTATCATTTCACGTGGTATGTCATCTGATGCCTTGTCGCATCCGATCGCAAGCGTCCGTGGACACAAAAAATTACTTTTTCTAATCACTATATCATGAGGATTCTCAAGCTTCAGATCTTGATGACCTTTTCCAGTAATCTCAAATCTCTCATCATCAACCAAAATTGTAATTGTGATCTGTGAATCTGATCGTCTCAATTTTTCTTTTAGATCTTGCGGAATTTTCTTACACCCATATTCAGCACTAACTCCGATTATGCAATCACCCTGTATGGTTAGATCGGGCTCGGTTGTGATCTCTATTGTTCTTGTGTGATGTGCTCGTACATTTGCATGACCAGAAAATGGAATCTCAAATCGCACGAATCACGCATGACTAGACTTAAATTAAACTTTCAAAGACTTCAAAGCAGAATTGCTTCCTTCTCAACAAGGCTATGATAGAGCTATTACAATATTTTCGCCCGATGGTAGATTGTATCAAGTAGAATATGCAATCGAAACAGTACGACGTGGAGCTATCGCAGTTGGAATCAAAAGCAAAGATGGTGTGGTGATGGCAGTGGAGGAAAAACCACGCAAATTACAAATTTCAGAATCAGCTCACAAAATTTTCCAAATTGATGAACATATTGGATTTGCAGCAGCAGGATACATACCAGATGCAAGAAGTCAAGCAGACAATGCAAGATTCTTCTCACAAAGCAATAGGATCATCTATGATGAAGCAGTAGATGTTGAAACTGTAGCAAAACATCTTGCAGACCAATGCCAACAATATACACAGTTTGGCGGAGCAAGACCATTTGGAGTTGCATTGATAATCGGTGGAGTTGATTCTAGCGGTAATTCTCTATATCTCACTGATCCTAGCGGAACCTACATTGCATATGATGCAGTATCAATTGGTGCAGGTTCTGAACAGGCAAATGACTTTTTAGAAAAAAACTTCAAACATGAAATGTCACTAGATGACGCATCTGCACTCGCGACTGCATGTATCTATATGGCAAGCGACCAAAAGGAAGGAACAGACCATATCAAAATGTCTGTCATAAAAACATCAACAAAACAATTTGAAAAAGTAACACAGGAGCAAATTGCAAATTATGCAAAGCTCGGAAAACAAAAATTCCCAATCCCAAGTGCGTAGGCCTTTTTTGAATATCTCTATTGCAATACCAGATTCTTGTCTTCAGGACGAATCGACCAAATTAGACAAATCTCGTAAAATATCCATAATTGCAAGAGCATGTGCAATCTTTGGCGTTCAGACAATTTTCATTTATGATGAAGGCAAGGGAGATACATCTGACAGATTCCTTCTTGCAACCATTCTGCGATATTTAGAAACTCCACAATATTTACGAAAAACAATTTTCCCAAAAATGGATGATCTTCGATATGCAGGTGTAATGCATCCACTGCAAACCCCACATCACTCTTTATCCTCAAATCCAAAAAATCTCAAACCTGGTGACATTAGGGAGGGCGCGATTGTGTTTTACAAGGGAAAAAAATTCATTGACATTGGCATACATCAAATGCTTCCGTACTTTGGAAAAGAATGGGACAAAAAACGAGTCACCATTCAAATCAAAACTGTTGATCCGATCACATTCAAAGAAATTCAAGAACACGAAATCAAACAATATTGGGGTTACAAGGTAAAAGAACGCCCAAGTCTGATTAACATCTTAGAAGAATGGAAAGGACTGATAATTCTGACCTCAAGAAAAGGAAAAGAGATCACTCAAAAACAACTCCAGGAATATGGCCACACTGACAAGCCGATCCTAGTTGTCTTTGGGGCCCCAGATCGAGGATTGTATGATATCTTGGGCAAGAAGATAAACCAGGTTCCAAATGCAAAGACCTTCAACTTTTTCCCAAATCAGGCAACTGACACTGTTCGAATGGAGGAATCCTTACTTGGAATTTTGTCGATCCTAAATATGGCGCATTCTGGGTGATCTGATGGAAAAAAAGAATTTTCTTTTGATAGCAATTGGCCTTGGTGTTATTGGTGTGATAATTGGTGCAATCACAATTTTTACTAGATATCAAACACTAGCAAATCCGTAACTTTCGTTACCTTTAGGTATATAATGGGGTTAACAATTGTTTTCGATTATCCATGGGCCATAGAAAACACAGCCAGCCACGTCGTGGTAGTCTTGCATATCTGCCTAGAGGACGTGCTAAAAGCATGGAGCCAAGAATTAGAACTTGGCCAGAAATTACATCCGAACAACCAAAATTGTTAGGTTATGCAGGATTCAAAGTTGGTTGCATCCAAGTTGTCAGTATAGATGATCGAGAGAAAACACCAAACCACGGAAAACAACTAGTCAGTTTAGGTACTGTAGTTGCAACTCCACCAATCTCAGTAATTGGAATTCGAGGATACTATGAAGACATTGATGGCTCACATGCTCTCTTTGATGTTTATTCTAGTGACATGCCAAAAGAAGTATCAAGATTATTTACAATAAAACCAAAAGAAGGAACTTTGGAAAAAGCAGAAAAATTACTTACTCGTACAAGCGAATTATTTGCAGTAGTCGCAGTATTGCCAAACAATGCTGGCATCTCACAAAAGAAACCATATGTCTTTGAAGTAGCAGTAAAAGGTGGCGATCTCAAAAAACAATTTGATTTTCTCAAAGGTTTGTTTGGTAAACAAGTAAAGATAGAAGAAGTCTTTGAGCTTGGCTCAAGTGTTGATGTTGCATCCATCACAAAAGGAAAAGGATGGGAAGGCCCAATTACAAGATGGGGTGTAAAGAAAAAGCAGCATAAATCAAGAAAGTCAGTTCGTGCTCTTGGAACATTAGGTCCAATCTCACCATCTAGCATCATGTACACTGTACCACGTGCAGGACAACGCGGATTCCATCAAAGAGTAGAATACAACAAACGAATTATGATCATGAGCAATACTGAAAAAGCAGATTTCAAAATAAACCCGTCTGGTGGATACAAGCACTATGGATTTGTAAATGGTGATTTCGTAGTTCTCAAAGGATCAATTCCTGGAACATATAGAAGAATGGTAAAACTAAGAACACAAGTAAGAAACATTCCAAACAAAGTTCTCAAGCCAAACATATTGGAGATTGTGGTATGAAGGCTCTAACACTCTCACTCACTGGAACAAAACAAGACGAGATCGAACTACCAAAGGTATTTTCAACTCCAGTCAATGAAGATCTGATTCACAGAGCGTATATCAATTTGGATTCTCACCATTATCAAAGACAAGGAAGAATGCCGTCCGCTGGACAAAATACTGTTGCAGCATCCAATGATCCTCCAACAGGACATGGTGCAGCAAGAGTTGCAAGAATCCGCGGCGGTGGACCAAGAAGAGGTCAAGGAGCAAAAGTTGCAATGACTAGGGGTGGAAGACAAGCACATCCACCAACATCTGAAAAAGTAGTTTACAAAAAGCTAAACAAACAAGAAAACAGACTTGCGCTCTGCTCTGCGATTGCAGCAACTACCTCAAAAGATCTTGTCTCTGCACGCGGTCATGTCATTGATGGAATACAATCATTTCCAATTGTAGTGTCTGACGACATTGAGAAAATATCCAAAGCAAAAGAAATTTCCAAAGTATTTGATGCACTAAAACTATCTGGTGACATTGCAAGACTAGAAAAACGAAAGGCACGTTCAGGTCGAGCAGTCATTAGGGGAAGAAAGACAAAGATTGGCAAGTCAATCTTGTTTGTAACCAAAGATGCAAAAACACTATCTAAAGCAACCGGCGCGTTTCCCGGTGTTGATGTTAGGGCAGTAAGTGATTTGTCCGTCTTGGATTTAGCTCCAGGATCTAACTTGGTCAGATTAACCGTATACACAAAATCCGCAATAAATGAGATTGGTAACATCAAATCACGTCACTTGGAACTAATGGAGGTAATGCAATGAATACCACTCAAGCCACAAAAATAGTTCTAAGACCATATGTGACAGAAAAAACATTCTCACTAATTGAAAAAGATAGCAGAATCTGCTTTATTGTTGACCGCGACGCAAGCAAAGCATCAATCAAAGAAGCAATCAAAACATTATATGAAGAAAATGCAGTTGATATCAACACCGCAAGAACCATTGCCGGCAAAAAGGCATTTGTAAAGTTCGAAACAGTGGAAAAAGCACGAGACCTTGCAACAAAGATAGGAATGCTATAATATGGACTTCAAAAATTCAATCCTAAAGGTGTCAATAAATGGTTAAAGAATTTGATTATAGAGGTATTCCACTGGATCAGCTCCAAAACATGTCATTAGAAAAATTATTTGAAATATTCCCAGCAAGAGCACGACGATCCCTTACTCGTGGAATCACTGACGGTAAAAGAAAACTAATTGAGGAAATCAAACTAGAAAAGGCAGGAAAATCAAAAAATCCAATCAAGACACACATTCGAGACTTGATTGTACTACCATACATGGTAGGTGTTACAGTTAACGTATTTTCTGGAAAAGAATTCATTCCAGTAACAATCACACCACAAATGATTGGCCATTATCTAGGCGAATATGTTAGAACAAACAAACGAGTTGTTCATGGTGCACCAGGCGTTGGAGCAT
Source organism: uncultured Candidatus Nitrosotenuis sp. (assembly GCA_964616415.1). Lineage (GTDB taxonomy): Archaea > Thermoproteota > Nitrososphaeria > Nitrososphaerales > Nitrosopumilaceae > Nitrosotenuis. The sequence goes on from CAZTUP010000006.1 coordinate 198,945, forward strand.
CAAGATCAAGTCTGTATGTTCCATTAAAGTGATTATATCATGCCGCAATTTGGTTATGCATTTGAAAACTTTGACGCTACAAAACACGTTAGAGCTTCCGTTCGAGAAAAAGACATCTCACACAAACACGCTCGTGAAGTAGCAAAAATGATCAAAGGCATGTCAATTGAAAAGGCACGAGATGCACTACAAGAAGTAGTTGCAGTAAAGCGAGCAGTTCCATTTAGACGATACAAAAATGAGGTTGGTCACCGCTCAGACACTGGTGTAATGTCCGGCAGATACCCAAGAAAGGCAGCTCAGGAATTCATCAGATTGTTGGACAACTTGGAAGCAAATGCAGAATACAAAGGAATGGATCTTGATAGATTGAAAATAATTTCAGCAAACACACACAAAGGAGTATTGATAAAACGATTTACACCACGTGCACAGGGCAGGGCAACTCCAAAGAATAACGTTCTAACACATGTAGAGCTTGTAGCTCAGGAAGTATAGAAATGTCCGCAGTCAAAAACGTAATCAAAGACAATTACAACATGATGCTTCTCAAAGATTATCTAAAAGAAGCAATCAAAGAAGCAGGATTTTCACATGTTGAAATCTCAAAAACACCAACTGGCACCAGAGTCGTCTTGCATGTAACACGCCCTGGAATTGTAATTGGAAGAAAAGGAACTGGAATTCGCGAATTGACTGAAAAACTAGAAAAAGACTTTGGATTAAAGAGCCCACAAATTGCCGTAAATGAAATTGCACAGCCTGAGCTAACATCAAATGTAATGTGCAACAGAGTTGCACAACTAATTGAGAGAGGAACTGCATTCAGACGTGCTACCATGTGGACTTTGCAACAAATAATGAATGCTGGCGCAATGGGCGTTCAAATCACAGTATCTGGTAAACTAAGAGGAGATCGTTCATCATTTGAAAAACACTCACTTGGAATATTGCCACGTGCTGGACATTCTGCAAGTATTATAGTTGACGAAGCAACTGCACACATCCCAACAGCAATGGGCTACATTGGCGTAAGAATTAGAATTGCAAGAAAAGAACGTTACATTCCAGAATTTGAATTAAAGGGCATAAAAGAGACCAAAGAAGAAAAAGAAATACGACTTGCAAAAGAAGAATCTGAAAGAATTGCAAGAACCGAAAGCGAACAAGTAAAACTAGACCAAGAAAAGATTGAACAAATGGACATCATGGATGAGGTAGAGGAGAAACTAAAGTAACATGGCTCAACTAAAGATGAAATCCATTCGCCAGCTAAATGAGACTGATCTTAAAGATAAACTAGAACAATCACGCGTTGAGCTTGCAAAAATGAGAACAGATGCGGCAAAAGGTACCCTTCGAAAAGAAAGCGGAAAAATCCGCGCACTGAGAAAAGAAATTGCAAGAATACTCACAAGACTAAACGAGATGAAAAAACAATGATGGCGCCAAGTTCTGAATTCATTGGAATGCAAACCCAGATTACCGAGTCATCAAACAAGTCACTAGTGGGAATGTCAGGCAAAATCATCGATGAAACCAAGTTTACATTTACAATTAAAACCAATATGGGTTCCAAAATGATCCCAAAGCAGCACAACTCTTGGAAATTTGCAAACGAACAAGTCATTAATGGTGACTTGATAGCAAAAAGACCAGAGGACAGAATAAAGGTGAAAGCATGAAAGAACAAAAACAATCTTACAAAGGAATAGTCATGGATAATGGAGATCATCTAAGCGTTAGAGGTAAACTCTTTGAGGGCAAAGTAGTCAGCGCCAAAAACAAAAACACCGTGGTCATCCAAAAAGAAAGCCCACTATACATTACCAAAACAAAACGATATGCAAGAAGCAAGAGCACTATTCATGCTTACAAACTAGCAAAACAGGAAATCAAAGAAGGCGACATTGTAGTTGCTGCTGAGTGCAGACCAATTGCAAAATCTGTCTCTTTTGTTATAGTGGAGGTCAAGTCATAAAATGTCTGGAACAAAAAGTCGTGCAGTATCTGCAAAAGGCGTTACAGAATTTAGACCATATGTAACTCGTGCATTGCCGCTTGGCGCAAGAGTCACATGTGCAGATAACACCGGCGCAAAAATTCTAGAAATTATCATGGTAAAAAGAGCTAAAACAAGAACATCCAGATATCCATCTGCCGCAGTTGGAGATTTTGTTAATGTTGTTGTTAAAAAAGGACCAGCAGAATTACGAAAGCAAATCTTTGGTGCAGTGATAATTAGACAAAAGTATCCAATTAGAAGATTAAACGGAGTTCGCGTTGCGTTTGAAGACAATGCAGCAGTACTTGTTACTCCAGAAGGAGAAATCAAGGGAACTGACATCAAAGGACCAGTAGCTGCAGAAGCATCTGAAAAATGGCCACGTGTTGCAAACTTGGCATCAATGGTGGTATGATAACATGAAGCCAACAACAATTCGAAATCGAACCATATACCAAGCAGCAGTCACTACTCGAAGCAAACTCATGTGCAGTCATCTATCAAAAGATCTGCAGCAAAAATACCACAAACGAAGCGTTCGAGTAACTGAAGGAGACACAGTCAAAGTACTGAGAGGTGAATTCAAAGGCGTTTCAGGTAAAATCATGCGCGTCTCGACTCTAAAAAATGGAATTGCAGTTGAAGGAATCAAAAAAGAAAAGCTAAAGGGCGGCAATCTCGATGTTTTCATTCACACATCAAATGTAGTAGTAACTGATCTAAACACCGAAGACAAGTGGCGTATCAACAAAATAGAAGGCAAAAACCCAAAACCAGTCAAAGAAGCAAAAACAACTGAGACAAAACCAACACCAAAAAAAGAAGCCACAAAACCAGCACAAAAAAAGGAAGCTAAACCACAAACTACCAAAGAAACAAAAGCAGCTAAGCCTGTAAAAAAGGAGACTAAATAATGCCACGAATAGCTGGAAGTAAAAAACTCAAAAGACAAATGGCTCCAATGTTTTGGGGAATTTCAAGAAAAAGTCCACGATTTGTAACTACTGTTAGACCGGGTCCTCACTCTAAACAATTTTCAATTCCAAGTGCCGTATTTCTCCGAGATACAATAAAACTAGTAACAACTGCACGAGAGGCAGAATATGCAATATACAATGGTAAGGTAAAAGTTGACGGCGTACAAAGAAAATCAGTCCATCACGGAATTGGTTTGATGGATGTAGTCGAATTAGAAGGCGTCTCTGATGTCTACCGACTAGTGCCAAAGAAAGGACACCTATTAGAGCCAATCAAAATTAAAAATACTGAAAAAGCAATCAAGCTAGTCAAAGTAACAAGCAAGACTACCATTCGTAAAGGAAAAACTCAGATAGGATTCCACGATGGACGTTCTCTAATTTCTGATACCAAAGTTAGTGTTGGTGATTCATGTTTAATGCAAGTACCAGAACAAAAAATTAACGAAGTATTGCCTTTAGAAAAAGGCTCCAAAGTCCTAGTAACTAAAGGAGTTAACGCAGGACAACTCGCAGATGTAAAGGAGATCAAAGAAGGCACATTCGTACTTCCAAAAAGAGCATTACTGTCATTTGGTAACAGAGAAATCGAAATTCCATCAGACCTAGTCATGGTGGTTGGCAAAAAGGAGCCAATTATTCAAATCGCGTGATTAACATGTCTACAACTCAAAACATAATGAAGGCAATTCGACTAGAAAAAATAGTCCTCAACATGGGTGTAGGAAAATCCGGAGAGGCAATCGAAGTTGCAAAAAAAGCACTAAACCAAATATCTGGCAAAAAATCATGCGCACGTGATGCCAAGGGAACACAACGAGATTGGGGTGTAAGAAAAGGAGAACCAATCGGCGTTGCAGTTACAGTTAGAGGCGAAGATGCAGAGGCCTTACTAAAACGACTACTAGAAGCAATTGGAAATAGAGTCAAGGGCAGATCATTTGATAATTTTGGAAATGTCTCATTTGGAATCAAAGAGCACATTGACATACCTGGAATAAAATATGATCCACAAATTGGAATTTTAGGAATGGAAGCTGCAATCACATTAACAAGACCTGGCTTTAGCATTAGAACAAGAAGTAGACACAAGGCATCTGTTGGAACTCATCACAGAATTACACGAGAAGAAGCCCAAGAATTCTTAACTAGGGAGTTTGGAGTGACCATAATCTAATGGCAAAAGATAGATCATACGAATACACTGGCCGTCACAAGCACGAATTTGGAAAAGGCTCTAGATGGTGCAAACGATGCGGTGATTACACTGCAGTAATTCAAAAGTATAATCTGATGATTTGCAGACGATGCTTCAGGGAAGTAGCAAATTCTTTGGGCTTTATCAAATATCGGTGAGAAAAATGCCAGCAACAAACATCCTTTCAAACCTATTCAATACTCTGTATAATAACGAGGCAAGAAGAAGAACCGATTGTGTTATTTTACCAACATCCAAGCTTGGAATTGAAGTACTCAAAACACTACAAAAGCACAACTACATTGGTGAATTTGAGCACGTAGAGGACAAACGCGGAGGAAAATTCAAGATCCAACTATTGGCACATATTACAAAGTGCGGTGCAATCACACCACGATTCAAGGTAAAAAAAGGCGAATTCAACGACTGGGAGCAACAATATCTACCAGCATATAATCGAGGAATGTTAGTTGTTACTACAAATCAGGGTGTCATGTCTCATCATGATGCACAAAACAAAGGAATTGGAGGATTCTTGATAGGCTATGTCTACTAAACAAGTGGAAATATTCCAAACAGTATTTGATGTGCCAGACAAGGTCAAAGTTACACTAAACAAACACATGTTACTAGTTGAAGGACCACTAGGCAAAGTCTATAAGAATTTCAAAAAAATCCCAGTAGAAATGACTGTTTCTGACAACAAAGTCTCAATCAAGGCAATCAACTCACGTAAAAAATACTATGCAATAGCAAACACTGCATTATCCCTGGTCAGAAATCTCTGCGATGGCGTCATTAATGGTTATACAATAAAAATGAAAATAGTATATGCACACTTTCCAATCACTGTGAAAACAAAGGACAAACTAGTCCTAGTTGAGAATTTCCAAGGCGAGCGGGCACCACGAGTTGCCAAGATTCATGGCGCAACCAAAGTTGTCTCAAAAGGCGATGATGTCACAGTTACAGGTCCAGTACTAAATGATGTCACACAAACTGCAGCAGAAATTCAGGCAATGACCAAAGTCAAAAACAAGGATCACCGTGTCTTTTTGGATGGTATCTATCAATACCACAAGTCAAAAGGAATCGAAAAATAATTTTCTAAACTCTATACTAGTAAGAATTAAATCGCATGCACCAAGGACAACATCTGAGCCGCCCTAGCTCAGCGTGGTAGAGCGCCTGACTGTTAATCAGGGGGTCGTCAGTTCAAGTCTGACGGGCGGCGCATTAATATTTCTAAATTCGAATTCTGAAACATTATTTTTTGTTACTGGAAAATCATGATATGTAATCTAGCATGTTTGATTGAATACATTTCTAAATTCGAGTTTTGAAACATTGATCGTTGCAACCATTTGGGTGCATACTCTTAGACCAAACCGATCTAATATCTGATCGCACATTAGGAATAATGCAGGAGATTTACAATGGCCAGAACTAGAAGGGCCAATCGGTATTGCATTGATTGTGGTGGTAGGCTGACTTACTATCCACGACTTTCAAACCCAAAAGCACCAAACGAACATAGGGTTTTGGTGTATGCCTGCCCTGATTGTACAGTTGACTTTGAAAAACCCAAACTATTGTCAATTAGAAGAAACCAAGTAGAAGATCCACTAGAGACAGTGGAAATTGAGATAATAGAGAATCGAGACAAAGTAACGCTTGCTAACTAGCGATAATCGAGCCCCTTGATGTAAGCTATACTTTACAAACATCACTTTATTCTAGTGGATGATTAGTTTTTCCATGGAAGTGCAAAAAAGCACCTGGGGAAGTCGGTTCATAATTGCAGCAATAGTTCAGGGCGGAATTATTACGTTTTTGGCACTAAGTATGGTGGGAATCCAGGTGATTTTTGCAAGCGATGTTAACATGATCCAATTTCTATCATTATCCTTTGAAGGTCCAGCAAAATGGTTCTTTATTGGATTGATGCTGTATCTTATCATAACTGTGGCCGTGGCAGTGACTGCTGTATTTTACAATCATCTAGAGATTAATCAAAAAAAGCGGATTTCTGGGAAAATCAACATTCTGGTTTGGATTCATCTTTTGGGCATGAACGTTGGTGGCATTGGAACCACACTGTCTATGATCTTTGCTGGCTTGGCAGGCTCTGGCGCACTTTCTTTGATATCCGAAGGGCAAATAGGCAAACCAAACCTAGCTATAATGGACTCGTTTATCCCACCAATTGCGTCATTTATTGGAATCTTGGCAATAGGTGTGCTTTGTGGCGGCTTGGCCTATACTGTTGCATACTTGAAAAAATCATATACAATTTCCGAGTAAAAAACATCATTTTTGACGGGGTTTAGCTTTTCTTCGTGAGAATAGTTGCTTTAGTGCCTTTAGCTGGGTAATGGGGGTGTTTTGGGACTTGGCTGCATTAGTTACGCACAAACGTTAAACCCCCATCAAAAATGAGCGTTTCTGAAAAAATCACCTTACTCGTAAACGACTGTCTTGTAGGAGGGGGTTTAGCATTTACGAATAAAATTAACATAACCGCCAAAACCAAAACCATTCAAAAAAATCATTATTTTTTGAGCTGATCCCATGTGAGGAATTAGTTAATTTGCCCCACTTTGGCCCAAAAAGATGGGGGGTATTGAAACAAAACTTGGGCAAAATACGCAAGGCACCAAAAAAAGAATATGATAATTTTAGGAAATACTTTGCATTTTCCTGCGTTGACTTGGTAATCCTTGATGGTAAATCTGTGCTTTTGACCAAACGAACCCGTAACCCATACAAGGGATATTGGCACCTGCCTGGAAGTATGATCCACAAAACCGAAACAATGTCTGATGCTGCAAAAAGATCTGCAAAAGAAGAATTAAACTTGAATATCAAAATCAAAAAATTTGTTGGTGTGTATGAGAGCCGTAATACGTTTCGTCATGATGTTTCACATGGATTCCTAGTTGCAATTGTTGGCGGTAAGATGAAGACTGATTTTCAAAGCAGCAATGTTAAATTTTTCCAAAAACCCCCAAGAAAGACAATTCCTCACCACAAGCTGATGATCCGTGATGCCTTGAAAGATACGCTTTGATGGTTTTAGGCACAAATTATTATATATTTCTAAATTCGAATTCTGAAATATTCTAAAAAGATCAATTAATTAAGTAGAATTCGATTGGTTAAGCATGGCTAGCAAACTACTGGGGATTGTGACAATTATCGTTTTACTCTCTACAGTATTGATAATGGCCATGTCTTCTGAGAATCTTGCAGAAGCAAAAACATCAAAAGAATCACCAAAACACAAGTTCAGCAAATGGTCAAAGAAGGTTTGCGGTGATCAACTGTGTACTGAAGGAACACACCTTAAGACTGTAAAGAGAATTGGCAATAGCGGACCTCACAACTAACACTGAAATTCTATATTTCTAAATTCGAATTTTGAAACATCAATAAATGGATTGGTTAATTAATCACAAAAAATTAGTCATCACATGCTCAAATTAGTAGCATTGCTTACCATCAGTGTACTGTTGTCTGTATCGATAATTACTGCAATAGAGTCTGTGCAGTATGCAGAGGCAGTAAAATCCCAAGCCAAGAAAATTCATCGACATCATTACTCTTATTGGTTTGGCAATGATGTATGTGGTGATAAATTATGTGATGGCTCATCCTATCCAAAATGGCATCAAAAATATCGTACCCACAAATCACCATATGATGCATTCACACATCAAGAATTATTGAAAATAAAGGGACAATAATTCCATTTTTAATTATTAAAAAGTAAAAAGTAAAAAGTTAGAGGTTGTTATTTTTATCTTGAAAATCCTCTACTGATTTGTCCTTTTCTTAGACCTGTGGATGCATCTGCGAGGCTCTCGCATAATTGGTCACCACAAACCTTTGAAGGACTGTGTTTCTTGCTGAGGCTAATGTCTTTGAGGTATGTGCCTCTTGCCTTTATTGCTTCAGCATCTGGAACCATTTGATATGTAGTTGCAATTACTCCAAATAGTAATACTCCTATGGAAAGAATTGCAGCAAACATTGTCTTGTTCATGATAAAAATACGCCTAATCTGGGTTATTAAACTAATCTAAGAATTGCTTCCATAATTTTATAATTGGATCGTACTAATATGCATCTCTAAATTTGTAATTGCTTTTGGTTTTTCTTGTTACGTACTTGTTATTTTATCTAGTGCCTTGATCATCTTTTCAACACCATACTTGTTTATGATTGATGAAAGATCCCGTATTATCATTGCCTCTTCTATTGCTGGATTTATCTGTGGTTTTGGACTAGTTTGCGTTTGTTTTGGCTCTTCTTTGAACATGTTCATTTCATCCCAAAATCTGTTTTGGTCTGCCTTGATTTTTTCAAGCTGTGAGACTCTGTCCTGCAAATGCGCATTTACTATCTTGACGAACTGATTTGCATTTCTGGTGTCGTTTCCTGCCTCTGCAAACTGATCTTTGACTTTTTCTGTATGGTTTCTGTTGTCTATTTCTTCTTTAAAATACAACATTCTGTTGTTGACATCAAACGGATCTTCGCTTGCCTTGATGTCGTTTCTTCGCAAGTGTTTTTCAACCATATTCTGACTTGATGATGATGCATAATATCATGTGATTTGTGTTTATTGAACGAACAATATTGCACATAATGCGCTGGGCAGTTTGTAAAAACTAGCTCATCATTTCTCTATTAAGAAATGAATCGCTTGAGACTCATGTGGACGAGATAACCATTCACATGCAAAAAAAACCGTCTGAGACAGAATTGCGAATAATTGAAGACTGTTTTAGAGAAATGCCGCTTGAAGAAATTCTGTCTGGACTAAAGTTTGCAAAAAATCGCTGGTCTGCAAAAGATGCAGGAGTTCTAAAAGTGGGCAGAAAAAGCATAATCCAAAAGGAAATTCACTCTGTTACAAATGAGCAAGCACAATGGCGATTAAAGAACTGGAAAATGATGATCTCAAATTATCGTAGACGTGGATACAGCTATCCAACAATATCTCGGATAAAGAAAATCCTAATTGAAAAAAGCAAAAAGAAATCTAAATGAGAGTTTCTTTTCGTACTGCACTACTTGTGATGCTAGATGGTGGCTCTGGAATACTTGCCCTTGCCTGTCCCTCAATTACTGCCTGAGCTTCTTCTAGAATTGCCAATGTGTCCGAGTTTGAACTGTATGTGGATACTGTAGTGTCTGATGCATTCATTGAAGATCCAGTCAATACATCGCCCAGTATTTGTGAGAGATTTTGCATTGATGATGTCGCTTCCGGCATTATTCCTGAAAGTGAGCTTCCAAGTCCCTTGATTACAGACATGCATGGACTCAATGTCACTACAATGTCTCCTAGTTCTGATACTGTGTTTAGTCTAAGCTGAATTTGTTCTAGAGCTAGTTTTGCACCGTTTACCATGTTGTGCATTTTTCTAATTTCTAAAAGCTCAGTTGCATATGCTTTTGCATGCAAATTGTTGTTTGATTTTTGAGCAGAAACGATTTTGCTAAAAATATAGTCGTTTTTTTGTTTAATTTTTTGGGAAATTCCGTCCAGTTTTACAATTTGAAGTTGAAGATTCTTTTGAGCAACATCAATTTTGTTCTTGAGTGGGACATCTGGCTTTACCTTGTCGACAATTCTCTGTGAGAGGCTTTCAGACCTTCCAAAATCATTCCATTTGTCGCTTAATGACCCCATATTCTATAATTACTTGAAAAATTGGTTTTAAACAAATTTGTAACCGCTGATGGTGTCACCTCGGTAACAATACTGCATGGTGACAGAGTTATCCAAAGGTGAACGTGTATATCTCAAATCCAGGGCTATTTACTTGGATTTCCAATACGTGTGCAGAAGATTCCTTGGTTTTTACCAAATTGTATAAAGTAGATTCTGATATGACTACTTTGCCGTCTGGACTCACATCAATACCTGCATTGGATTGTGTGATCTTTTGACCATCCAAGAATATTTCTAATTCTGAATTTACAGCAGATACAATGTTTACGTCTTTTGCAAAATATGGTAAAATTATTTTGCCGGATTTGGAAGTTAGTATCATTCTGTCCTCAAGGTTTTTCCAGGTTCCTTGCAAATAGAAATTATCTTCATGTAATTTGTCTGGTATTGAATAAGTGACTTCTTGATTTGGTTGAAATCCTTCTGGACTGCCTATTTGACTTCTGCCAAATGCAAAATCATATCCAAAATAAATCTCGGGGGTCTTTGCACCATGTTCGTATTCTTGAATGTCAACCAATGGTTGTACTGGTGTGATGTCTAGTCCTAGTCTTGCTGCTCGCTCTTGTAGCAGTTGTTGGATTATTTTCTCAGTTTCATCATATGATCCCTCACCAATATGATCATATCTGATGTATCCATGATCGTCTGCAATGTATTTTCTTGGCCAGTATCTATTTTCAAATGCATCCCAAATTTTCTTGTCATTATCTAGTATGACTGGGTATTTTATTCCGAATTTTTCAACTGCCAACTCTACGTTTTTGATATCTTTTTCAAACTCAAATTCTGGGGAGTGAATTCCAATTATGACTAGTCCTTGATCGGAATATTTCTCATCCCACGCTGTAATGTATGGTAATGTCCTCTGACAGTTTATGCAACTATACGTCCAGATGTCGTATAGAACGACTTTGCCTTTGATCTTTTCTTGTAATTTGGAATCTGTGTTGATGTAGCCTCCAACTCCGTTTAATTCTGGTGCTTTTTTGAACCGACTTTTATCAATATCTGGTTCATTGCTAATTGCCGCCTTTTCTATCTGGGTGTCAAGTGAGGCAAAATATGCCCCAATTCCGCCTAGTGCTGCAGCAATTATTGCTCCCATGATAATTGCTGATTTTATCTCTGATCTCATGATGTCAACTCAAAAGTATGTTATTCAAAAGAGGAAAGCTTGCAATCGTTGCAAGCTGGTTTGTTAGTACTAGAATTCCAAGTAATATGATGAATCCGCCCATTATTATGGAATAATATTTCAAATGTTTGCTTATGGCTCTGATTATTCGAGTCATTTTTGAGAAAAACACACCCATTAGAATAAACGGAATGCCCAGTCCTAACGAATATGCAAGCAATAATGCAAATGCCTGCCCTGGAGTTGTAGCTGCCAGAGTGAGAATGCTTCCAAGAATTGGACCAATACAGGGCGTCCATCCTGTGGCAAATGCTAATCCAAACACAAATGACATCGGATAGCTTGCCTTGCCGCCTTTTGGAAGTATCTTTTTTTCAAAATTTAATCTGGTGATCCTAGTTGATAGTAACATAAATGATCCAAATCCAATAATGATTATCCCGCCAATTTGATTAAAACTTGCAGCGAGATTTGTTGCACTATCTGAAAGAATGCTATTCAGTATTACTCCAAAGATTGAGAATACAATGGAAAAACCAAGTACGAAAAATATGGTGTTCATCAAAATGTTTAATCTGTTTGTTAGTAGGTTGACTGAGCCGTTATTTCTCTGAAGATCAATTATTGTTGTACCTGAAATGTATGCAAGAAACGCCGGAATTACTGGTAAAATGCACGGTGCAAGAAAGGATCCAAGGCCTGCTACTGTTGCAACTATTATGCTTAGATCCACCATGCTTACTTGGTATGATTTTTTTATTAAAGCGTTATTCCACATTTTCAGTTTTTGTATTGCTTTTTATCTAACTGATTGATTTGGGAGTCATGAACAAGAGGTTCATTATAATTGGAATTGTGCTTGGAGTGATAGTTGCAATCGCAGTTTATGTTGGCTCTCCGGCATTTATCGGCCTTGATATGAGACGATAGTTAAAACAATTTGAATTTCTCTGCAGCTCTCTCAAAAACATCTAGAGCAGACTCTGCATGTTTTTCTCCAAGCCATGCTGTAATTGATACTCGAAGTCTTGCACTATTTTTTGGAACCGTTGGATATCTTATAGGCTGAGCAAATATTCCGTTATTGTACATAAACTTGGCAAATTCTAGCGTCTTTTTTTCATCACCTATTATGATTGGGATGATGTGTGTCTGAGACTTGATGTCATATCCAATTTGTTTTAAGCCTGATGATAGGTGCAATGTATTTTGTTCTAGTTTTTTTTGCTGTCTTGATCTATTTTGTTGCATTCTTGACAGAGACAGTTCTACAAGAACTGATGGTAGGGCAGACGTGTAAATGAATGAGCGTGCCTTGTTTATGCATAAATCCACAATTGGCTTTGATGATGCCATATATCCTCCAAAAGAGCCAAGACCCTTACTTAGGCTGCTAATGTAGACATCGATTTTCTTTTCAACTCTGAATTTGTTTGGCGTACCACTGCCGTCTTTTCCAACTACAAAATCACCATGTGCGTCATCTAATATCAAAATAGAGTTGGTTTTCTCAGATATTTCTGAAATTTCTTTTAGCTTGGCATAGTCCCCATCCATGCTAAAAATTCCTTCAGTTATGATGAATTTGTTATCCGCCTTGTATTTTGAGATCTTTTTTTCCAAGTCATACATGTCGTTGTGTTTGTATACTTGGATCTTTGCACCGCTTAGTTTGCATGCCTCAATTATGCTGGCGTGGTTTAACTCGTCGCTAAAAATTATGGATTTTTTTTCAGCAAGCGTCGGTATTGCGCCAAGATTTGCCATGTATCCGGTCGGAAATACAAGTGCTGACTCTTTGGATTTATGTGATGCAAGTTTTTTTTCCAATTTGATAAATGACACATCATTTCCTGAAACCAGCCTTGAGCTTGATTGTAACTGTCTTTGTGTGATCTTTGTATTGGATAGGCCAAGATAGTCATTTGAGCAAAAATTCACTAGTTTTTTTGCATTAATTGTGATGTGCGGACCGCTTACTCTGCCGTATTTGAGCTGTCTGTAGAGATTTTGTTTTTTTATCTCAGATAATCTGTGACATATGTCATCAAGCTTTTGCTTCAAGTTTGATTTTTTTGATCATGTCGAGGTCTTTATTCATCGTGTTTCCGCCAAGTGTGAGGTATCCGGCGCTGATTATTCCGTTTGCACCGCTTAGCAACAGCTCCTCCCCAGAATCCTCCAAGTGTACTTCTCTGCCACCAGAAATTTTGATGATTGATTTTGGTAATGCAAATCGTGTTACTGCGAAAACTCGTAAAATCTCTTCAAATGAAATTGGCGTTTGAAGTTCCAATGGTGTTCCTGGAATTGCCACTAGTAGGTTAATTGTGACCTCTTCTGGCTCTAGTTTTGCCAAATCTACAATCAATTCTAGTCTTTGTGCACGGGATTCGCCCATGCCTATGATTCCACCAGTGCAAAGCTCTAATCCTGACTGTCTTGCAATGTGTAGTGTATCTAATCTATCTTGATAGGTGTGAGTGGTACATATTTGTGGAAATTTTGATCTTGCAGTTTCTAGATTGTGATTGTATCGCTTTACTCCCAATTCTTTGAGCTTTTTGGCCTGTGGTATGGTAAGAAACCCCAAACTGCACTCTATTGATATTCCAACTTTTTCTCTTATCTGGGATATTATGTCGCAAACTTTGAGAAAATCTGAATCTGATGGCTCTCGCCATGCCGCAACTAGACAATATGATTCTGCACCCTCATCACGTGCCTTTGTTGCCATCCTGACAATCTCATCGGCAGGTAACAACTGGTAACTCTCAATGCCTGTGTTAAAAAATGCGGATTGTCCACAAAATACACAATCTTCACTACAGTAGTTTTTTTTGATGTTTGCAAGCTGTTCTACATCTACTTTGTTTCCCTGAAATATTCGCGTAATTTTATTTGCAGAATCTGAAAGTGCTCTTAAATCAGTCACATTGATAAGTGATTCCAGTTCCTTTTCTTCTAATTTTTTTCCAGAAATGACTTTGTTTTGACAGTTTAAAATAAGTTGAGCATCCAACACAGCGCCTTGTTTTTTTCTATTAATTAAGATTTCAAATGTTAACCAGTGTTATGTATGTGGTTTACAATTGTTTTGATATGTTTTTGATGGTTTTGATTGTTCCATCGATTAAAAAATCCAACTCCTTTTGTGATATTGCTAAAGGTGGTACAAGCATCACAATGTTTCCTAGTGTTCTTAGGTAGATTTTGTGCCTTTTTGCCTCTTCAAAAATGACCTTGTTTGTGGACTGTGAAAACGATATGGGAGTCTTTTTTGCTTTATTTGATACCAGTTCTATTCCTGCAAGCATTCCTTTGTGCCTGATATCCCCGACGGTACTGATTTCTAAAAACTCCGCGAGCCGTTTTTCAAGATATTTTGCAGTTTTGTTTACCTTGGCAATCAAGTTGGCTTTTTGATACAATTCCAAGTTTTTGTTTGCTACTGCACATGCCAATGTATTGCCAGTGAATGTGTGTCCGTGATACAGATGCTTCATACTATGATAGTCACTTAGAAATGACTCGTAGATCTTTTTTGTAACCAGTGTTGCAGCCATTGGCAAATAACCGGCAGTAAGCATCTTTCCATATGTTACAATGTCTGGTTTGCTTTTTTGTGCAGTGTATTCTACTAACGAACCAAGTCTGCCAAATCCCGTTGCAATCTCGTCTAAAATGAACAAGACATTGTGTTTTTTGCAAATTTTGCTTATCTTGGATTGTAGCTTGCCTTGGTAAATGTTAACACCGCCAGCTATCTGTGCACCGCTTTCCATGACAAATGCTGCAATGTTGTGATTTTTTGATAGATGATTTTCTATTCGCTCTAATGTTTTACTGTTGTATTCGTTTTGGTTTGAGATTTTGTAACTATTCTCAAATGGAATCTGAATTGTCTTGTAGAGATTTTTTCTAAATTTCCTAAAAAATGTGGGAACAAAACCAACTGACATTGTACCAAATGTGTCTCCATGATACCCGTTTTGTAGTGTGGCAAACAATGTCTTGTCTCGGTGTCCAATGTTTTGCCAGTATTGAATCGCCATCTTGAATGCAATCTCCATTGCAGTAGAGCCATTATCTGAATAAAACACACGATTCATTCCAGGTGAGACTGAAACTAGTTTTTTTGCCAATGATTCTGCTTGGTTGTTTGTTAAATTGAACAATGTTGAATGAGTTATTTTCTTTGACTGGTCGTTTATGGCCGATATGAGTTCTTTTTTAGAGTGACCCCAAACATTACACCACATGCTTGCAACTCCATCTAGGTATCTGTTCCCCTTGGAGTCTACAAGCCAAAACCCTTTACCCTTTACAATGTCTGGAAAAGAATCCCACTCTGACATTTGTGTATATGGATGCCACAAAAAGCTTGACTGACTCATTGTTCTTTGAATTGATTTTCATTTTAATAATCAAGCGGTAAAAGGATTAATTCTATAATTTGTGGAATTTTTGTATGAAGTCGTTTTTTATAACTGGCACTGATACTGGAATCGGCAAGACTGCATTTACCTGTGGGCTGGCACAACTCTTGAGCAACTCCGGCATCGATGTTGGCGTAATGAAGCCATTTGCAACTGGAATCCCACAAAAAAACGGATTCCAATCAGAAGATGTTTCATTACTTGTACGATATTCTGGAGTATCTGATCCTGAAAACATGATAAATCCATTTTTTTTCCCGATTTCAGCTTCCCCATACACAGCTGCAAAAAAACTAGGAAAAAATATTGACATTGATTTGGTTTTGTCGAATTTTGAAAAACTACAATATAACCATGATGTTGTCTTAGTTGAAGGAATTGGAGGTGCCATGACACCAATTCTAAAAGATTACTTTGTTATTGATTTGATAAAGGATCTAAACCTTGATACCTTGATTGTGGCTAGCTCAAAAATTGGAACCATTAATCACACTTTACTTACATTAAATTTGTGCAAAAAATACGGCGTGAATGTGTCCGGACTAGTCATCAATGATTTAGGTGTGGATAACTACGACCTAAATGATCTTGAGGCGGATCTTGTGTCTCTGAGTGGCGTGGATGTAATCTCAAAAATTCCACGCTTGGATGATGTTGGAAAACTCTCTACAATTCTACGTGAGAGTGGATTCCTTGATGTATTCTCTAAACTTTGAATATTTTGAATTTTGATTGTGGTTTTGCAGATATTTCGATTTTAATGTCGTCTATTATGTTTGCAAAATTGCAATCATTATCGATTTCATATGTTTTATACTCTAATCCGAGATTTGATTTTTGAATCAGCCAAATGTTTTCTTTGATTGGCTGTATTGTGTGCAGGGACTCGAGTCTTGCTTGTATGTCATTAAGGTTGTCTGTTTTTGGAAATACCAATATGATTGCGTCTTTTTTGGACAATCCTAGTGTTCTAAGATCCGGAATTACAACATCTATGTCGATTTGGTTTATTGATAATTTTCTCTGACTTGGAATCAATGCATTTGTGAGAAGATAATGCACAAGTGATTCTGCAAAAGTCTCATAGTTTTCTGTAGGATTTCCTTGCAGAGTATCTAGATTTGACTCTAGTATGATCTGTCTTATTATGTGAGATGTCTTGTTTTGCACAAGTTCTTGGTTTATCTTAGATTCTGAAATTAATTCGATTGTTTTGTATAGTCTATTCTTGATTGGCGACGGCTTGTCCATTTGCTGTTATTGACAAAATGCGTATTTGCGCTCTCCGCGACTCTCGGGTGCTTTTTCCACGCTGACTAGAACGAACTCATTTTTGCCGTTTAGCATGCTCTCTGTTGGAGTGCGTTTATTCTCGTGTATTTCCTCATAGTCTTTTAGTGATAGTTTTACACGTTCGCCAATCTCGGCCTCCAAGTTCATGTTCTTGACAATTTCTTTGTATGTTGGCTGTACCACTCCGGAAAACACCATAGCACTACTGCCACTGCCATAGGAGCCAAAACCGAATCGCCTTCCCTCTAAATCGACTCCTTTTTGGAACTCAAATTCTAAACAACTTCTAAATCCAAGATACAATGATGCAGTATACAAGTTACCAATCATTGATGATGCAATCAACGAGCTTGCAAGCTTGTCTTCGTAAAACGCTTGGTATTCTTTAGTTTTTGTAAATAGCTTGTTGAACTGGTGATCATTACCCATGTATTCTTCATCTGCCAATATGGATTCGATTGTTCCACGAGGATCCTTTGGCACTGGCTCCTCCATACCTGTCTGCTCTACAATTCTCTTCCACCTTGGAAGGTTTCTCCACTCGCGTCTGAGTAGGTATGATAGTGCTTTTTTGCCCATGTTTGAGTATGGCAAATGCATGCAGAGATAGTCGATATGATCCAAAATCGTCTCACCGTCGTTTATTTTGATTATTCCAGTCTCCAATGCCTTTTTCTTGTACGCCTCAAAGGCCTTTTTGACCTGAATTAAATATAATAAATTAGAATATTGCCCATGAACAATCGGAGTCTCTTTTCCAAACGGTCTGTAAAAGTCGTATTCATTTTTAATTGATGTTGATGTCACCTTGGAATCAAATTGCAGTAATCTTGGATTGTCGTTTAGAAGCATTGCAATTGCCCCCGCACCTTGCGTGTATTCACCAGAAGAGCCCATGTCGTATTTTGCAATGTCTGATACCACCACAATGGCATGTTTTCCTTCTGCCTCTCCGGCTCTAATCCAATTGGCGTTATCATATAGCGCATAAGATCCTGAAACACACGCAAATTTGCACTCTATTCCACCGCAATGCTCAAAGGAACCGTCTCCGTAAACCTGCTCTAACATGCCTATTACATACGAGTTTAGCGCCTTGGACTCGTCAAGTGATGATTCCGTTGCCACGTACAGTCTGCCGATGTCATTTGGGGATATCTTGCTGCGCTGCATTATCTTGAGGCATGCATTTGCGGCAAGACACGCCGGATCTTGATTAGAGTCCACTATTGCCATGCGTGATATTCCCAAGCCTTGCTTTAGCTTTACTGGGTCTACGCCTCTGGCTGTGGCAAAATCAGTCGAATCTACAAACAGCCGTGGAATGTAAATGGCAATGTCGTCAATACCTGCTGCCATGAGCTACCCTTTGGATTTTTGAATATAAGGGTTGTCAGCTAAATCTGTTCTACCATCAAGTAATGATATGTAAATTTATAAAAATTCAACATTTCAAGATATTTCCGATCAGTTTTTTGCATAATTTGCATTGTTTTATGATGATTCTATAAAACTACGCCCTTACTCTCTGATCCAGCCTTTCTGGATAAGGTGCGAGTCTTCCTGGTTTCCCACACCAGTGGCGTATCTCCAGATGGTTGGTTTATCTGCATTCATTTTGTTTTTTATTTGAACTAGTGCTTCTATCTCGGAGTTTAGATTAGAGTCAACATTGGTACATGTTTGGCAGAACTTGCATTTGGAATCAAGCGTTATTGGATCTGTCTCTATTAGCGGATATGCCCTGCATGCTAGCGGCCTATTTTCATATATCTTACAGACAAATCCCCCGTGCGGTGATCTTGCTTCGGACTCTGTCTCCAAAAATGGACATGTGTTGCCGTTTTTTTCTTTTCCCATCATTTGATAGGCGATGATTTTCTCAGGATTTGCAATGTTCTCGGAGATTCCTATTCTTGGCATTATGTTTACTTCGATTCCATGCTTTTTTGCCAATGCCTCAATCCTTGGTTTTTCATCAGGTAATATGAGAACACCAATTTTGCCGTATTTTTTTGAAGGGTAATACTCTCGTTCAATACAGCACTGTGAGCAGTCCTTTACACAACTAAATTCCATGTTTAGTTTGCTTTGATTTCATCCGAATCTAATATGCTTACAAATACCTCGTATGGTTGGGCGCCGGGAACTTTGACTATTTTGTTATTTGGACCTATTACAAAAAATGCCGGAGTTCCTGTTAATCCAAGCGTCTTTGCATCTTCTGAACTTGCCTGTATTTTTTGCTTGTATTTTTCACTAACCATGCATTCGGTAAACTTGGTATTATCCAAACCAACCTCCTGGGCAAACTTGAACTGGTTTTCTGCAGACGCCCATCCGTTATTCTCACCATTCCAGTTATTGTATAGTGTATCATGGTATTCCCAGAACTTGCCTTGCTCATCTGCACAGTGTGCTGCATGAGCTGCTACGACTGAATCTTGACCAATTATGGTAAAGTCTTTGAATATGAGTTTGGCTTTTCCAGTCTTGATGTAATTTTCATGAATCTGCTCTTCAGTGTCGTGGAAGAATTTATTGCAGTAAAAACACTGATAGTCGCCAAATTCAACTATTGTGATTGGAGCATTTGGATCTCCTAATATTGGTGACGCATTATCTGAAAAAACTGACATCTGGACTTGCTGTGGTGTCTGTTCTTCCAGTTCTTGTGTTTTTTCCACATCCTTGATGTCTTTTACAGTAAAAGAATCATCAAACATTGAACCATTAATTACAAAAAACACTCCAATTATGACAACTGACGCAATTCCTGCACCTATGCCTAATGATGGAGCATGTATCAATGAATAGCTGAAAATCTGGATGAATTTAGTTGTTTTGTGTAATTCGAACACATCCACATTAATCTAAACTGGAGTCTTTGATGATGTGTGTCAAATGATAAACTTTGGACATTGACTGTAGTTGCAGCACTGTCCTCACTATTGATTCTGACATATTTTCTTCTCTCGCCGATGTTAAATGAAGAAAGTACGGCCCATCAAATAGAGGGTGGACTAGGTACAACAATTGCCAAGTTTGATTCTATTAGAAATGAGGAAATCAACAAATCTCTCCGAGATTCTGATTCTGGCACCTAGTTTTTGTGAAATGTAAATAAATCCCAGTAATGGGAAAAAATCATGAAGCGTGTTTTTGTCAACGGTTATGGCTCTATTGGAAATAGAATTGCACAGTTCATCAAAGACGATCCACAAATCAAGGTTGTCGGCGTAGGTAAATTCTCACCAGATGATAAAGTAAATGACGCAATCTCTCGTGGATTTGACGTATATGTACCACAAAAAAAAATTGATTCTTTTAAAAATTACAAGATAAAGGGAACCATAGAAGATGCAGTATCTAACTGTGATCTTGTAATCGATGGTGCCCCTGGAGGGACTGGTTATACTAACAAAAAACAACTCTATGAACCAAAGGACGTGATGGCAATCTATCAGGGAGGCGAATCTGTTTTTGGTGATGAGCGTGTTTCTGATTTACTGTTTAACTCTCGTGTTAATTACAAAGAAGCATTTGGCAAAAAGCACGTAATGCAGGGAAGCTGCAATGTTACCGGTATGGGTAGGATCTTACAGCCGTTACGTGAAAAATACGGTTCACGACTAGTGCGTTTTGATGCTATACTTGTTCGAAGATGGGCTGACTTAGAACAGACTGACAAGACAGTTCCAGATACAATAGAGTGGTCGCCAAATCCTCATCATCAAAACGATGTGAAATTTTACATGGGCCAAGACACACCGTTATTCATTCAGGCAATCAAAGTCCCAACACGACAGATGCATGTTCACATGATGAGTATTAGATTCAAGGATAATGCACCAAATCCGTCTGAAATTTTAGACTTGTTCAAAGATGAACATGGAGTTGCAACATTGTGGACTGCAAAAAGTACAAAACAAATTCGTGATGCTGCAGAATCAATGAAGTTTAGCTTTAAGGACACCAACATGATACACATTCATGCAAACATGATGGAATCTATTGGTGATACAATAAAAATGGTTTATTCAGATGATCAAACCGGAATTGTTATACCTGAAAACCATATGTTGATGCAGGCAATGCTGTTTCAAAAGCCATATGAGGAATCTTTTGCACACACAGAAAGTCTTTTCCATATGGATGAAAAGAAAAAATCACTGCAAGAGTTTTTTGCTAAATAATAACTATTTTTTTCGCTCTCGCTCTATTTCCACAAAAATATGCTCCCTGTTTGTATTGGGAATTATCTCCATGATCTTTTGCTCTATTGTGTCGGTGACTATTTCTATTTTATCGGTATCTAGATTATCGATTAGATTTACCTGAATTCCAACTAGTATGTCTTCTGGACTCAGGTGCATTGTTCTCATGGTGATCAGTTTGTTTACTTCGGGGATCTCTTGGATAGATCTTACGATTCTTTTGTATTCTCGGTTTGTAACTGATTCCCCAATGAGCAAACCCCTGTTTTCTTTTGCAAGGAAAAAGGCAAAAAACATCAAAATGCCGCCAATGATCAGAGACGCAATTGCATCGTAAACTGCGTTACCGGTGATATCTGATAGGAATATTCCGATTGCTGCAACTAGTATTCCAAGTAAGGCTGCACAGTCTTCAACTATTACGGTCAATAATGCGATGTCTTTACTTTCTTTGAAATGCTCGATCATTGAGGAAAAACTGATCTTGTCTCCTTTTTCTCGAATTTCTCGTATGAATTGTTTTAGCGCTACTCTTAGGGCATTTCCCTCAAAACCAAACGCCACTGCTAAAACAATATAGCTTATCTGAGAATTTCTGATACTGTGGAAATCCTCTAGTAATGATGAGACTCCCTGTTCAAGCGATAAAATCCCAGAAATCCCAAAAATCATTGTCGCAACAATAAAGGACCAAAAGAACAGCTCTCTTCCATGTCCAAATTGATGCTGATGACTTGCTGCCTTTGTGCTGGTTTTGATACCGAATAGAATCAAAATCTGATTGAATGTGTCTGATGCTGAGTGATATGCCTCTGCCCACATTGCTGCGCTACCTGTAATGAATGCTGCAATGAATTTGGTTATTGCTATACCTAAATTTCCAAACAATGCGGCATAGACTGCTTTTTTAGAACCTGTTGCCAATTATTGATAATTTTTGCAAAATTGAGCTAATAAACTAATATTGTCTAGTCATGCCTGCCTTGAATTAGTCTCTTGGCGGATTTGCAAATCTGTTGGCAGGATTATTGTGATACTCTACTGGCAAGCTAGAGTCTTTTTGCCTGCCTGTGAGAATTCCAACTACCACGTCGTCTTTTTTTATGATTTCCTGCTGTACTAGTTTTTTGATTCCTGCAGGAGATGCGCCAGATGCCATTTCACAATCAAACCCATTCAATCCAACTATTGACATTCCATCAAGCATTTCAGAATCTGACACTTTTTCAACAATGCCGTTTGTGAATTCTAATGCTCGTAATCCCTTGAGTATGTTTGCAGGCCTTCCGATTTGTATGGCTGTTGCCTTTGTCTTTGGTCTAATTCCTTTCTCATCCAAGTGTTTGTAGTATTTTTTTATCAATTCTGTATCTGGTTTGCCTTTATTCCATCGCAGCTTTTGACCGTCAAATACACCATTGTACAAATCATACAACGTACTTGCACCTTCCGAGTTTATCACCGCAATTCTTGGAATTTTTTTTATCCATCCCCACTCGTATAATTCCATCAATGCTTTACCGCAGCTTGATATGTTGCCAAGGGCTCCACCAGGATATACAATCCAGTCTGGAGGATTCCAGTTTAGGTATTCTATTGCACGGTATGGTATGGTTTTTTGTCCCTCTATTCTAAACGGATTGACAGAGTTTACTGTATACCCGTCATGGTTTTTTGCATCATCTAGAGATTTTGCCAGTGCATCATCAAAATTTCCTTGCACTTGGACAATCTGTGCACCAAACTGATATGCTTGTGAAAGCTTACCCGGGGCAATTTGGCCTGCGGGAATGTATACATCACAATCCATGCTTTCGTTTGCCGCATACATTGCAGCAGCTGCCGACGTGTTTCCAGTTGATGCGCAAATGATTCTTTTTGCGCCGATTAGTTTTGCATGTGTCACGGCAGTTGACATGCCGTTATCTTTGAATGAGCCGCTTGGATTGTATCCTTCTGGTTGAAGCCATAATCCGTCATGACTCATTCCGATGAAATCTGCGACCTTTGACATTTGATATGGTTTGGACTGTCGTCCCTCTGCCCCGTCTAGTGATACTAAATATTTTGAACATTCTTCTCTATTTCCGGTTTCTATTTGGCAGAAATTGAGTAACTCTCGGAATCTCCAGACCCCACTTTCATTGAATATGTTGCCTTGTGGATTTCGTCTATTGGAGAATAACTCCTTTAGTTCTGGAGATGGTATGTTTTTGTATTTTACATCAAGTAAATGACCACGTTCACACTCTATGTTTCTTGAATTAATTGGATATTCTAGGCCACATGATGGATCTATGCACTTTAGGTAAGCATTATCTTTCAACGTAATTGCCATTATTGACACTACTTTAAATTTGAATTGTCAATGTTTTGGAATCAAAAACTAGACTAAGCTTTTTCAATGGTAGTGTCATGAGAAAAAGAAAATGGTGACATTTGAGCAATATCTAAAAGGAGTCTTACAACAAGTTGATGATTCGTATACATTACTGCAAAACCTCAAAGACAAGTCAGGTGATCTAGACATAATGCGACGTGAGATTGCAAAAATAATGGGACTGTTTGCAGCACTGGTAAACAAGCTTGAGACAAACAAAGAAGAATTATCTGATTATCAGCACGTACTCTCACCAATGCGTGCATACTTGAATAATAATGACTTTTTTAGAGAAATTGACGCTATGTCTTTGTTATATTCTGATGATTCAATGCGTCTCAAGAACTTACGTCTGTCGATACTTGACTCGTTGGCACAAAAAAACCTAATAGCACACATCAAATCAATTCTAAGGGAATAACATGTCAGATAAAAAATGCGTTATTTGTGGATGTCCTGACCATAAGATATTTGGATGCTCAAGACATTGGTCAAAAAATTGCAGCTGTCATAAAAATAACTAATCTGTTCTGATAGTCTTAATTCATCAATGCTCTGGTTTTGTTCTCGAACATAATTGGTTTGATTCTACTTTAATGGGATTTTTTTGTACCTGAACGAACGTGAAAATTAATACAACATTTGCATTCTTTTTTGAGGCACTCGCTTTCTTCATAATGCCCACATATTCCACATTCACAATGCGTTTGCATGAACCTGATTAATGCAAAGTGGAATATAACTAAAACTGCATATTTTTTGCTGATTTATTACTAAAATGATATTATTTTTTTGATTTTGTCGCTTTTGCTGGCTTGGCTTCTTTTTTTGGTTTTGTGTTAGGTTTGCCCTCTAGCACCTCTTTGATCTCCTCTGCCTTCTTATCAACTACTTTGATTATTTCTTGGATAAACCCATCTAAATCATCATCAGATACTGGTGGTTCTGCCTGTGCTGCAATTTCGTTGATTGCAGTGGAAATCTCAGAGCTCACCTGCTCAAAGCTTTCTGGATCTTCATAAGCTGCACTGTATAGCGATTTTAGGTTGTTTACTTGATTTACTAATTGATCAGTTAGTGTAATGGTGTAATCCGTACCTGAAATTGAAATCTCCTTTGATGACATGATCTGATGATTTTAGAGTACTTTCTTATAGTTTTCCTTTAGTTTTTCCAGCCTGAAGAAAAATTAGATGCTATCAAAAAGCGATGTATTCTAGTGCAGCTGCATCCGAAATGAGATTGACATGCTTGGAGTTTACCACATAGCCATTTTTGATATCATTAACTGACACCCATCTGTTAGTTGAGGTGTAGTGGCTACGCTCTCTGAGCTCTTTTTCAATTGAATCAATGTCAAATTCCCCTTCCTCAACTTGTTGTGTGTTGAGATGCTTTATGGTGACTAGAATTTTGTTCACTTTGACTCTATTGCCAAATTTCCATTGAACTGGGGGGTGCTCATCTGAGACTTCAAGGATTTTTATCTTCATTTCCTTATCGCCAAACACATTGTGGCTTACAAGTACCCTTTCATCTACAAACTCTTCAAAGCTCATAATAGTATAATGGTGACTCGATAATTAAAGAGTTATTCTAGATTGTTTCTTTTGCCACTAGGGATTATACGTAGTTTTGGCGTTTTTACTCACGAATGGCATGGCATAATCTTTGAGATCTAATCTTTGGCGTTTTGCATTAACTATCGAATGTGTTGTGCCATCGTAATTGCATGCGAAATCTGATATCTGTTTTGTCCTATCCCAAATTTTGTAGAACTCCCTAAGCTCTCTTTTCTCATATTCGCCCAACCCTATTCGTTTTTTTGATAAGAACTTGAATGCAAAAATGACTTCACGAGTCTGATACAGCTCAAAATTATCTACCCATTTCAGGCAACGTATTATCTGATCATACGGAACAACAAGTGAGTTTGTGGTACCTGATTTTGCCTCTATTGTAAATATGGTGCTGTTTTTTGTGCTCACTGCCAAAATGTCTGGCAGTCCGACACTTGGTGATCCTAGTCTGAATCCCTTCCAGCCATCAAGTGAGTTGAATCTCTTTACCAGTGTGTCTTCCCAATGATACCCACGTTGGCGTCTAGTTCTGGCAATTTTGACATTGTCTTTTCGTGTCCTCTTTACTGTCTGAACTTTTTGTAATTTTACTACATTTGACAACGTTGTATTGTGATTCTTTTAGTTATAGAAAGACGAGGTTATTGTATTATCAAGCATTTAGTCTTGTAAATGTGACTAGTTATTGTACTGTGAATGTAAATTTCGGGGTCTGATCAAAACTACACTTGGCGATCCTAACTTTTTGCCCTGGACTTAACTCGCTGTGCTCGTACATGGTTCCTATGACTCTCACTGATTCTTCAAACTCTACTATGCAAAATACATCGTCGCCTTTACCAGACCATTCCACTATAGTGCCTGGCTCTTTTATTGCTCTAAATGTTAACTCACCAAAACAAGTGCTACATGAATGGTTTGGAGGCCAGTTTACTTTGTGACATTTTGTACACTCTCCAACTACAAACTTTCCTTTTTTTAGTTCTGACTCAAAACTCATCTTTTCATTACCAGAACTGTTGATGATGTGGCAGCTGCTGACATGTTTTGTACAAGGCCAATCTCTGCATTTTCTATTTGCCTTTTAGCACTATTGCCTGAAAGCTGTGCTGCAATCTCTGCGATTTGTGCAATTCCTGTTGCACCAAGCGGATGACCAGCACCAATCAAACCGCCTCTTGGATTGATTTTTTTGTTGTCTGTTTGATATGATTCTCTGATGAGCCTTCCTGCCTGCCCTTTTTGTATAATTCCCAAATCTTCTAGTATCATTATCTCGCAAATGGAAAATGCATCATGAATTTCTGCTACGTCTATCTGGTCTGGTTTTATTTTTGCCATGGAATATGCTTGTCTTGCAGCATCAATTGTAGAGTCTAATCTGGTCAGATCGTTTTTTGTAAAACTGGCGGATGTTGTTTTTTGACCGATACCCTCAATCCACACTGGAGAATCTGTGAATTTTTTGGCAGCTTTTTCAGATGCGAGTAAAACCGCAGAACTTCCGTTACAAGAGCGTGAACAATCAAGCACTCTTAGATCATCTGTTAGTCTTTTTGAATTCATGATCTCTTCAAATGTGTATCTCTTTGAGTTGTATGCTGTTGGATTATCTTGTGCGTTTTTATGATTCATCGCAGATACGTATGCAAGATCTTCGTCAGTTGTTCCGTATTTTCTTTTATGAGCTTTAGTAAACAACGTGCCCCAAAATATTGGGTGCTTGAATTCACCACGAGACGCATCCCAATCTAACACCTGTCCTGGATTTTCTGCACACTCTGCACCAACTACTAGTACCACATCTGCCATGCCTGATGAAATATACGAAAACCCCGAGACTATTGCGTTTGTGCCAGAATTGCACATACTTTCAACACTATGTGATATTTTTGGCGTAATTCCGGCAAGCTCTGATACTATTGGCGCAAGGTATTTCTTATTGTCGTTAGTTGACACCAAAACAGCATCGATATCTTTTTGTGTCAAGTTTTTGGTGTTTTGAAATAATTGTTTTGTTGCAGAAAAAAGCAGGTTCTCTATTGGAGAACTCTCTAATGAGAATTTAGTAGTACAATATCCTGCAACTGCTACTTTCATTACGTTTCACTGAATGTCTTGGTGAACAAATCAAAGGATTTTTGAACATCACCAATTGGGTTGAATTGGATGATTGGATGTGTAATTCCCGCATCGTACACTCTTTTTAGTTGTTTTTTACATTCCTGTGGTGATCCCGATATTGTCAGTGATTGTAACATGGAATCTGTAACTAGCTCGTGGTTTGATTTGAAGCCTGACTTTTGATATTCCTCATAAATGTTGTCTGTCTCGTTTTTGAATCCATTCTCTGCCAAAAATTTTCTATATATTTCACCAACTGATATGTAAAATGCCAAAGTTTTACGAACTCGCTCTTTTGCCAAGTCCCCATCTTCTGAAACACTTGTTATTAGCTGACAAGCTACGTCGATTGTCCTTTTTTTCTGCATTTTTGTTATGGTGTCTTTCATCTCAGAAATTGGCCTAAGATAAAAAATCACACCGTCAGCTATTCTCCATGTAAGCTCAGTCATTTTTTGGTTTATTGCTGCAACATAAATTGGAATGTTTGCGCGAGGTGGTTTGATTAGTAAGGTGAATCCTTTTAGAGAAAATATTTCTCCGGAATAATTGATTTTTTTTCCTGACAGGACCAATCTCACTATTTCTATGGTTTCTTTCATTCTACGAAGCGGCCTTTCAAATGAATATCCGTGTAATTCTTGGATAATTGGTACACTACTTGTTCCAAGACCTAAGATGAGTCTCTGATTTGATATTGTATCAATTGTTGCTGCGCCCATCGCAATTAACGCTGGACTTCGAGAGTAAATGTTGATAATCGATGAGCCTATTTTGGATTTGGTTCTTGCCGATACTGCTCCAAGCATTGCAAAATTCTCCATACCCCAAGTTTCAGGGATCCAAACAGTATCTGGTTTTGTCTTTGTTGTTTTCTCTGCACACTTTAGTACCTCATCAATTGATAGCAGAGAGCCAAGACTGTATGATATCTTCATTATTCAATCACTATGGTTTTTTGCCTTTTAATGCCTTTGAACACTCTTCCAAGTCTTTGTGTGAATCAATAGAGTGCCAAAAAGCGTTTTTGAATTTTACTCCTGTAATCTTTCCGTCATGTGCAAATTTGTAAAATGCTGTATTTTCTATTGCGCCTTTTGAAGGAAGAAAAGAAACAATACTCTTGTTTAGATGATAAATTCCGGAATTCATCCAGATGTTTGAAAGTGGTTTTTTCTCACTGAATTTTGTTATTCTAGAATTGTCTAATTCCACTGTCCCGAATTTTGTTCTTAATTCAATTAATGCGATAGAGTTTTCATACTGGTATAATTTGCGAATATCTATCGTGGTGATGATGTCTCCGTTTAGAACTAGAAATGATTTATCTTTGATTAGTTTTGCAGCCTTTTTTATTGCACCGCCAGTACCAAGTGGAGTTTTTTCTATAGAGTATTGTATTTTTGAGCCAAAGTTTTCTTTATGCTCGAGATAGTTTTGAATTTGTTCTGTTTTATAGCCTGTACAAATTATGAAATGATTTATTCCGAATTTTTTTAGTTGTTTTATTTGCCATTCTATTAATGGGATGTTGTTTAATGGAATTAGTGGCTTTGGAACATAATCAGTAATTGGTTTTAGTCTGCTGCCTAGTCCACCAGCTAAAATGATTGCTTGCAATGATCTTGCATTATGTTTTAGGCTTTAAAATCTATGGCTGCTCAGAATATCCCTAATGTAATTTGACCGAAATAATAGCCAACAAGTGTCAATGCTATGCTCCAAATGCAAGAGCCACAAAATGTGTAAACTAGAAACTTGAGCGGCTTCATTCCGAGTAGACCTGCTGGAATTGAAATCATTTCTCGTAACACTGGAACCATCCTACCCAAAAAGACTGCCTTTTCACCGTGTTTTTCAAACCATTTCTCAATTCTTGCCAACTTTTGTTCGGAGATTCTGACGTATTTGAGATATCGTAACATAGCAACTCGTCCGAGTTTGATACAAACTAGATAGATTATGGTGGATCCTATTGTCGCACCAACCCCACCGGCCATTCCAAGACCAATCACTTCTACAAGACTCATCCCATTTTGTGATGCAAAATAACCCGCAAATGGAAATATTGCGGCAGTTGGAATTGGTGGAAACACCGTCTCAATTATTGCGGCCGCGAAGACTCCTAAATAGAGATACTCTGATACAAGAGAGCTAACCCACTGAATCAGGGATTGAATTTCAATCATTGCTCTGTTAGATAATAATGCAGTTCAGTATAACACTCTACGCAATACTGTTCATCGTTTGTATGTGTGCAGTCGTAGGTTTTGTTAGATTCTTTACTGCATTTTGCACACGTATTCATTTTCTAATTTTTAGTGCACCCAATGCGATTTGGAATGCCCCAACACCAAATAATGGACCGGCTTCGGCCATTACGTTTCTTGGTTGGTCTGATGGTGGCATTGAGAGAAATACGGCGCCACCAATAATTATCATTATACCGGTTATCAAAAGCATTATTCCTAATGGCTTTGATGATTCTTTTCGCGAGATGAAAAACGCAATTATTGGTAAAATCATTGCAGGTCCACCTAATCCCATACCTCGTATTTTATGATCAAACGGTAGAAATCCCTGATCGGCTCCACTACTAATTGCCGCATCGGCTCCATAAATTGCAAGTAATGCAATTGAAATTGCAGTAATGATTAGGGAAATTTTTAATGCCATTGAATTTGAGCAAATTTACTTAATTAATAAATTGTACTGATTGATGATCTGGGTGTATGTTTAAAAGTAATTTTGACATACTAAAAATGACTCAAGGTGTCATCTGATGTACTACGTGAAATAGTAATAGATAAGGATGAAAAAAAACAAAAAGTACTAGAGGTATTCTCGGATAACTATACTAGAATAATTCTGTCAACGATGATGGAAAGCCCAAAGTCTGCTTTACAAATAACCGAGGAAACAAAAATTCCACTAACAACCGTATATAGGAAACTACGCCATTTGATAGAAGAAAATCTAATTAGGATATCTGGACACATTGCTGAAAATGGTAAAAAAAATTTCTTATACAAAAGCAAGCTCAAATCGTTTCATATTGCATTCACTAAGGATAGATTTACTGTATTGGTAAACACGAGTGGAACTTGTAATTTCTGTCTAAATTCTCATGTCTGAATGCTAACGTTTTTCGGTAGTCTTACGATGAATGTGGTCGGATTGTTTTTCACACTAATGTTTCCGCCGTGCTGCTCGATAATCTTCTTGCATATGGACAAACCAAGCCCTGTTCCTGTTTGCTTTGTAGTAAATAATGGCTCAAAAATCTTGGGCAAATTTTGAGGACTGATTCCGGGACCTGAATCCTCTACTGCAAATATTGCATTTGAACCGTTATCTAAAATCCTGATGTTTATCGTTCCTTTATTTTCTATTGCTTGAACCGCATTAATTATTAGATTTGTAATGACTGCTTCGATTTTTCTAATATCTACATTCATTCTAAGATCTACATTGTCTACATTCACTTTGATGTCTTTTGATACATTACTGTCAGCAACAATTTGTTTTATGATGTTTGTAATATTTGCAGATTGTATGTTTAGCTGGCTTGCCTTACCATATTCCAAGACATCAT
Organism: uncultured Candidatus Nitrosotenuis sp.; assembly: GCA_964616415.1. GTDB lineage: Archaea > Thermoproteota > Nitrososphaeria > Nitrososphaerales > Nitrosopumilaceae > Nitrosotenuis. The sequence continues at coordinate 229,634 of CAZTUP010000006.1, forward strand.
CTACTTGGTGTGATATTCTATCAATTGCGCGATGTAGTTTTCCATAATAAACAATTTTTTCCTCAATTCGAAGTTTTTGCTTGTTTTCCATTAACTCTACGACATTTTTGATTGTGGATAGCGGATTTCTCAAGTCATGTGCCATTCTTGATGCGAGCTCTCCTATTATTGCCAGTTTTTGTGATTTAACAAGCTCGCTAGTTTTTTCGTTTACTTGACGTTCCAACTGATCCCTTTGAATCTCTATTTCTTTTTCCTTTAGAACGACTTTTTCGAGATTTCTTCTCAAGTCTATCTCTAGATTGGTATTTTCAGCTTTTTGTATTTCCAAGTCACGATTTTTTCGCTCTAGTTCCTCATTTCTAACGCTAAGATTAGTTGCCAAGTCTTGCAGAAATTCTATTTTTCCCTTTAATTCCGAATTTACATTCATTAGTTCTGTAAATCTGGCACTTGATTGCAATGCGAGATCTCTGATCTGTATTTCCCGTTCTTCCAACTCGTGTTTTGCGTGCCCAAGATCATCTAGAGTTTTACCTGTTAACCCTCCAAATTTTTCAAAATCGCTAGTCTGTGCCATATTTTGTGTAATTGATCTTTTCATGTAATTGGTATTATCTTGTGTTTGTAATTATCAAACAAACAATTTCTGACTTGTGTTATGTGTGTGAAAAAACGCTGAAGACACTAAATATGATATCCCCGTATAATAATTGTAAAACAAAACCGGCTGTGATAAATATCATGTATGGAATTCCTGGAGTAATCCAAGTGTCTTTTTTACTACAAAATTCTGCATGGTCAGCATGTTGAATCGATAAGTTGAGTTTTTTCTGTTTTCCATGTTTTTGTTCAATTGAAAAACCAAATTTTGGATTGGTAGCTCTATACCCGACAAACATCGCAATAATTTTTTTTGTTTTCGTTTCATCAAATCCTTCAAAGATATTGTTTCCCCTCATTAGTAAAATTGCATTTCTTGTTACATTTACTAACATTGGTATGATTGAGAGTAATACCGTATTTGTCAAAACAGTAAATGGTGTTATTGTTTCCTGAGTGAATGTCATGTTTGGTACAAGTAATGCAAGAACAATTAATGCAAACGCATCAGCTCCTCCAAAAAGACCAAATCTCCATATTATTATCGCAATTGGCGTCACGATCAACGCTATGCCTATTTTGAATAGTTCATCTACAATAGTTTCACTAAATGGAATTAAGCAAATCGCAATTGCTCCAAAGATAATCCAAATAATGTCATTTATCTCACGTTTTTTTATATCGGATATACAAGCAGTACCAAGCATGGCTAATGCCAAAACAACCCTAATTCCGTCTAAAGATACTAATTCCAACATGTGCTTTGTTGTATGATCCTTTTTGAATTTATTTAATGGCGAGCTTGCATTTTTTGCTTAAACATGGAATTTTAGAAAATTATTTTATTATTTTTCTTATTGGTTCTACAGGTTTTGATTTTTTCCACAGGTGTTCGCAAAGACTATACATGTTTTCAACCATCTCAATAGAATTACTATCCAATACTGAATCCCCACCATCATTCATATCCATGGATTCATTTATGCCGCCTGACATAATGAGGTGTTTTCCTTCCTCTACTATCATTCTACTCTTTGATGGAAGCTTACCGATTCTAATTTCAGACGCACCAAGCTTGTTAATTATGGCAACTGTGCCGGACTCATCAACATCTGTCACTATTCTGATCTGACCGCCGTTTGCCTTGCAAATCTTTATTTTTTCTGGAATTGAAGTATGATACATTCGAATTAGGTCTTTTGCAGTTGTAATTACATAAACAGTAGATTCTGAATCTGCAAATAGTTTTCCGATTCTAGAGTAAATGTTATGCCTACCTTGGACAACTGAGACCGTTGCCGCCTCCACTGGTTGTTGTTTTCGTGTAACATCTTTAAGATCATCAGCTAGTTTGGCCGCTAACTTTTGCATGGTGATAAACTCATTCTCTTTTCTCTGAATTATGTTTGTCAATCCTTCTTGCGGCTCGACTGGTTTACAGATGATTGGGTTTGTCATGGTCGTTGTAATTAGTCCTAAACTGCGCAATTTTTCTAGTGCTCGATATGCTTTCCCACGTTCAATGTCTAGCTTTGCAGCCAGATTTCCAACAGAAAGCGGTCCAATTTGTAATAATCCAACATACAACTGTGCATCTATGTCATCCAAATCAAAATGCTTTAACATTGTAATCAGTTCGTCTCTAGCCTGCATCCCGACAGAATTTTAATACAAATCTGGTATATTAGTTTGAGCCGTATTGTTTAGAGGGACTAGTCAAACTTCATGCATTCATAAATTATATTTTAACTAATTTAATTTGTTTTTTTATCGTTTCTAATGATTTTAACAATCCATCTACGCCGAGCGTATCTTTGATATCAACTAGATTAAAGTGCCCAAGTTTTCTTTGTGGCTTTGATTCTGCTTTTCCATACATTTTCAAATATAGATTTTCTACCGAAAGTTCTTCTAATTTGTATTTGCCAGAAAATTCGTCGGATCCCAAAATATTATACATTATGGTTGGATGAATTAATCCCGTATCTCCAAGATCTAATCCTAGTATTGCTCTTAGGTGTTGTTCAAACTGTGATGTTTTACTTGATTGTAACGTATGATGGCCAGAATTGTGAACACGCGGTGCAATTTCATTAATGATGACTCTGTCATCTTTTGTGACAAACATTTCTATTCCAAAAACACCCGCACCGTGTAGTACATCCATGGTATCATGTGCAATTTTTTTTGCTTGATCTGCCACGGTATTGGATACTCGGGCAGGCGCAATTGTAATTTTTAGGATGTTATTCTCGTGAATATTTTCTACTACTGGATATGTTGCAATTTGCCCTTTGGTGTTACGGGCAGCAATAACTGATACCTCCATTTTGAAATCAACGAATCTTTCAAGCATCAATGTTTTTCCAGCAAATGTGTTGTATGCTTTGTCTAATTCATCGTCTGATTTTATTTTATAATTGCCTCTTCCATCATAGGCGTCTTTTCTTGCTTTTAATAGTGCAGGATAACCGAATTGTCTTATTTTCTCTCTAAGATCATCAAGTGATTTTATTTCAACAAAATCGGTCACTGGAATTTTGTTCTGTGAAAGAAATGTTTTTTGTAAATATTTGTCTTGTATGATTCGTAATGTTTCTGGTGATGGATTGATGACTGTTTTTGACTCTGCATTTTTTAGGACTTCACTATTGCCTGATTCGATTTCGTATGTGAGTATGTCTACTTTTGATGCAAGTTCTAAAATTGCCTTTTCATCTTTAAAATCTGCCATAATCTGCTTTGCTCCTACTTGCACTGCAGAACAATTTGGAGTTGGATCAAGTACTATGACATCTGAGATGTATTCTGGCATTCTTTTTGCAGCCTCTGTTAACATCATTCCGAGTTGGCCACCGCCAATAATTCCCAAAATTTGTCCCATCATTTCATCAAATCCAAGTTCTACTAAAAATAGTTACGTCGAATCAGATATTGTTAAAAGCAGCATGTTTGTTTTCTCAAATGATGCTACCGAAAAAACCCCTTGTTGGAATAATCATGGGTTCAAGCTCTGATAGTAAGATAATGCATAATGCCGCAAAAGTTTTAGATGATTTTGGAATCCTACACGAGGATCAAATAGTATCTGCTCATAGAACACCTACTAGAATAGAAGAATACGCAAAACATGCAGAAAAAAATCAATTTCGTGTTATTATTGCAGGCGCTGGCGGTTCAGCACATTTGCCTGGAATGATTGCATCTCATACCATAATTCCTGTAATCGGAGTCCCAATCATGGTATACAATGACAAATCCGATAAAAAATCCGAATTCAAATTTTCGGCATTTGGCGGAATGGATTCATTATTATCGATAGTAGAAATGCCAAATGGTTCTCCAGTAGCGACAGTTGGGGTGAACAAAGCAGCAAACGCAGGAATTTATGCCGCAAAAATTCTTGCAACTGAATTTTTAGAATTAAAACCAAAATTAAAAAAATTCAAAGAAAAACAACATCAATCAGTTCTGGCGGAATCTGATGAATTAAAAAAGTCAGGACTTGCTAGATTCGTCCAAAAAAAATTCAAGTAAGTATCTTGAATTGAATGTTCTTTGATTTTAGATGGGCAATCAACTTTTGTGCATGCTCACGCCCTTCCATCTCCAAGCTTAATGTTACACCAGCAGTACCTGCATCAATATCTGAACTTAGTCTATCGTGAACGACTTCTACGATATTTACTGACAGTGATGCGATTTCGTCAACTACCTCCTTTAGTGCGCCTGGCTTGTCTTTGAGCAGGATGAATATTTTGACCATTCTACTCATTGCTGCAAGCCCTTTTGACACAATCTGTCCAAGTAGATACATGTCTACATTTCCACCGCCTAGAATTGGCACGACTTTTTTGTTTGGTGCTGGTTTGGAATGTAAAAGATAAGCTAATGCAACTGCCCCTGCTGGTTCTACGACAGTTTTTGCACGCTCCATTAGCAAAAACATTGTTTTCACTATTTGAGTATCATCAACTGTTACAATGTCATCGATTAATTCATTGATTATTCTAAATGTATTTTTACCAGGCATCTTGACTGCAATTCCGTCTGCAATTGTTCTACCACTTTTGACTGCCTGCAGCCTTCCAACTTTTATCGAATCTTTCATTGCAGGAAATGCCTTTGACTCAACTCCAACTATTTTGATGTTTGGTCTTTTGCTTTTTATTGCAATTAAGATTCCTGCTGCAAGACCTCCGCCGCCTATTGGTACATAAATCTCATCAACATCTGGTAAATCTTCTAGTATTTCTAATCCTATTGCACCATTTGCTGCAATTATCTGTGGATCATCAAATGCATGTATTATTTTGGCACCTGTCTTTTTTGATATCTGCTGTGCTTTTGCCCAAGATTCGTCATAATTGATTCCGTCTAGAATCACTTTTGCACCATATCCGCGCGTTGCGGCTACTTTGGCAGGTGATGCAGTAACTGGCATAACTATGGTACATGGAATTTTCTCAAGCTTTGATGCATAAGCTACACCCTGTGCATGATTCCCTGCAGATGCTGCAATCACACCATGTTTTTTCTCATCTGAAGACAAGGATCTTATTTTTGCATATGCTCCTCGAAGCTTAAATGATCCTGTTTTTTGTGCAAATTCTGCTTTTAGGTAAACCTTTGAGCCAGACATTTTACTAAATGTCTCTGAGTAAAATAGGGGAGTTTTACGGATGATACTCCCATATGCATTTCTAATTTTCACAATGTCGTCGTATCGAGGAATCATTAGACTAGCTCGCCGATTCATTGGTATATTTAATTTCGTGTCAAAATTCTTGACCATTCACAAAAATCCCTAGTGAACTGCATAGTGGTTTAGGCATAAAATCACACATAGATCTTAAATAGATTGACGATGATCGGACATAGTTAGTCAAAGGAACGTTCTCCCCTTGAACTAGAGTAATTTAGTTCATTGTTCCTTTGGCTTTTTGTTATTGTGATATGTGGTGTGATATAAAATTTCTTAATCCATTAATGATGCTGTGATATTATCTAAAACTTTGATTATTTCCTGTTTTGTTTCATTTGACATTCTCTTTGGATCAAAAATTGCCTCTTTTGTTTTCTTTTTTAGAAAATCCAAATCAAAGGTACATACACATCCTTCTTCACCAGTTACCAATCTATTCTCATCAATTAGGACTGACGTTGTAGTATATGCCTCCAGCAAGAGATTGTCTAATTCCTTGAAAAGTTCTTTTTTTCTTTGGTCTTTTGCCTTAAAATCAAAATCCGTCTTTTTTTCAGTTTCTTGTACTACTTCTTCTCTGAGCTTATCGTCGTTGAATAACACTTCAAAGAGTTTTTGTTCGTCTAGTTCACTATGCCCCATTGCCTCCAATCGTTCTTTTATCATAGAGTCAGTTAGCTCAGCAAGTTCTTTTTCCTTGTTTATCGTGTTGTCCAATATGTCTGCAAGCTCTTTCTGTATTGTTGCAACCTTGTTGTCTGGTTTGTAGTACAGTAGAGCATGATACTGTAACGCTAAATGCCACAATAATACATAGTTTCCAATCTGATATTCTAGTTTTATAAAAATCCGTCTTAGGTCTTCGTCTGATGTGGTAGTGATCCCATCGCTTTTCCATCCAGACATCTTGTTTAGTATCTCACTGTAGAATTTTCCTACTGCATCCGGATCAAATGTGTTTTGATCAGTAACTGTAGTGTCGCCAAGCATTACCTTGATTGGCACTGCTTTGGTGATTTTTTCCATTTTGCTCTGAAATATCTGATTAATCTTTTCGGATTTTTGTCCCAAAATACCGAAAAATTCGTCAGTAGTTTTACTACCTAATCGCACATGGGTTTGGCGCCCACTGAGCCTAAAAATCCTAATGTTCTACCATTATTTTGTACTAATCTCTTAAATACAAAATCGCCTTATTTTTTGTTGAAAGTGGCGCTAAGCAAGATCTTATGTTCAAATTGTAATGTAGAGGTAGTCCAGTATTACGATGATGCTTATAAGGGCAGACGGGCAAAATGCCCAATTTGTGGTGTGAGCTTTCCCTTAGAATAGGTGTAGTGTGATGAGCGGCAAAGAAAAAACACCCAGTACAGCGAAAGAGCCAGAAAAGACTCAACCAAAAAAGACCAAAAAAGATTATGGTGTAATCGATATGATGTTATCAAAACCATCTGAACGCGTAGTTGACTCGGAGACACTAATCAAAGAAACTCAAAATCGTGTTTGGAGAGCTCTAAAAAGTGGATATGAATATTCTCCACAAGAAGACGAATCTGATGCTTTTTTGCGCAAAAATGTCTTTTCTAGAATGAAAATGGTGGTAATGTATGTTGATTTGGTTGGATCTACCCAAATCACATTGGCATTACCAGAAGAAAAAGTAGCGATAATAATCACTTGTTTTGCCCAAGAAATGGCACAAACAATACGACATCACGGGGGATTCGTCCTAAAATTTGTAGGTGATGCGGTGATTGGCTATTTTCCTGCAGAAGAAAATCAACTTCAACCCGCAGACAGTGCAGTGATGTGTGCAAAATCCATGCTTTCTGTAATACAGAAAGGGATCAATCCGATACTGAACCAATATGACTATCCAGATTTGGCAATAAAAATTGGGATTGATTATGGAGAAAATATGATTGTGAGGTATGGTGCGGATGCAAAAAAATCACACGTGGATATTTTGGGACCTGTCATGAATATCGCAGCAAAAATCCAAAGCATGGCAAAACCAAACCAAATTCTAATTGGCAATGATGTACATTCTAGAATTCATCCATCCATTCAATCTGGATTTGAAAAAGTAATCTGGAAGAACAATGAATGGAAATATCATCAAGATGATGGACAGTTGTATCCTGTCTGGGTACATGTTGATTAGACAGTAAACTTGTCGGGACACTCTATGTGTTCATAGTGATGATCTGTGAACTTTTCTTGAACTACGTACATTACTATTTTGTGTAGTTCACCCATACTGATGTTTTTTTTGCATTTGATACAATGCTTTAACTTGAATCCCATGTATGATGGCCTGCGATCTCTGATCGCTATAAGGATCTGCGATCAGCTCAATTTGATTAAAAACGACTGGGCCTTGACCATGTTCTATATCTCATGCGTAATGCCAAAGCAAAAATACTGTCTTGATGTGGAATAAAATATGGACCCGGCAGAGATTCGAGCGTTTATGGAGATGCACGGCTACCCTTTTGGATTTAGCCTCAGTCCGTTTAATGCGTTAAGGTATCCACCCGCATTAGTAGGGCCAATGACTATGAATCCGGCCAAGCTAAAAGAAAAAATGATTGCAGAAAACTCTACATTTACTGGAAAAATTAACGGATTTAACAAAATGTATCTAAAACATGCATCTGGTTTGATGGATATGTCATCTAGTATGTTCGCACCAGGACATCCAATGAGCCAGAAACTTGCGTCGGATTATACCACAAAAGAGGAAAATGAAAAACTTCGACTGGAAAATGCCGAGCTCAAAAAACGAATTGAATCACTCAAGAACAAAAAAGCATAAGACAAACTCTTTTTAACTTTAGTATGACATCTGTGATTGTTGAACAAAACACCTGAACAAAAATGGAAAGATTCGATCATACAGTATAGAAAGAACTGCCAAAAGATCATCAAAACATCAAAGTCAATTCGTTATGTTGGAGTGATAAACGAATTTGGCCGTACATTGACTGGAATAATTCAACCTGGACTCAAACCATTGTTAAATCCGGAAAATGCTAAAAATGAGTTTTTCATAATATCAAATCTCATAACACTTCGTCATTCACAATCAAAAGCATTTGGGCAACTTGATTCAGCTACTATCAAACACAAAAATGCAACCATCATATGCATTCCTGACAAAAATATTGTGTATTATGTTTCTATTAACCCAAATACAAAATCTGTGGATCAAATAATAAGAAAAGTAAAGAGTGTTTTCTAGGCCGGAGTAAATCCGTGATATCCTTTTGATTGTTGATCAGAGTCTGCAAACTTAGGCTCAAACAACGATACCATGTATCCATCTGGGTCTAACACTATTGCATTTTTACCTGCATCTCTATCCATTATCTCTCGGTGAACCTTGACTCCTTTTGTTTTTAGCTCATCTAGTGCCGATTTGACATCGCCTACCAAAAACCCTATCACGATTCCACCTTCCAAGTTGTTTGCGGAATGATCTGCAGTCAAACCAGCTGGGTGCAAGCTTAACAGTGCACCGGTTTGTCCTAAATCAACCCACGTTCTTCTTTGGTTTTTGATTGGCAATCCTAACAATTCGTGGTAAAAGGAAATGGATTTGTCCAAGTCTTTTACTGCCAAAATTACGTTTCCTACGCGTTTTATGTTCACATGGTCATTATGCAGTACAATGTTAAATGCTTTATTGTATCTCCATCATGGTTTCGGTTCGTTCAACACCGGGAATCATTTGGATTTTCGTAGTGACCTCTCTGATTTGTGACAAGTCGTCTACTTGGACGAATGCTACTGCATCAAACTGACCTGACACTGGAAATGAATTATACACATATTGGAGTTTGCCAAGCTTTGCGGCAATCAGTTTTTTTGGGGATTTGACCAGTATGACTGCTTTTACCATCCTAGATTTACCTCCACTTCGATTAGAGTTTCAGTGGTTACAATTTCCTTAATTTTCTTAAAGTCAATCACCATGTTGTTTATTTCATCAATAGATCCTTGAAGCAGAACACAAATATCTGCTCGACCAGTAACTGGGAGAATTTCTTTGAGTAATTTCCGCTTTTTATGTAATGACTCTAAAACTTTATCAGTTTTACCTGGTTTGATTGTAATCAGACAGACTGCTCGCATTATTGTGATATGTGGTGTTTGCGAATAAAGTTTTAGTCCTCAACTTCTTGCGATCTTGCTTCTTCCAAGTATGCCTTACGTGCTTCCAACTCGGCTTCTTTGTCTTCTTCTATCTTCTCGTCAATTATGACTAGACCGTCATCTGCGGCAAAACTAGCATTTTTCTTTGTTTTTTTCGCTGGTTTTTCCTTTTTAGGTACAACCTTTGCCTTTGTCTTCTTTTCTTCTTTTATTGATTTTTTATCTGATTTTTTCGCCAAGTTAACTTTCTCATGAGGCAATTTCCATGTATTAAAACATTACTTACTTTTGTGATTCTTATCATTTAGAAAAAAATTGCATGTTTATGGTTAAACTTTCACAGCCAATTGATAGCATGATCCGTGAGAATTAGATCTGTTAATTGTAATAAGAATGAGGATATTGGTTGTGGTGACAACCGTTTCTAGTATTCACTATTTTCAGTTGTAAATATCGTTCTTTTTTCAGTATGATTTTTCTTATTAGATCATTTTGATTCATGAAAAATAACGACACCGTTGAAATACATAAAAAAAGATGTGCCAAGGGTGGGACTTGAATCCACGACGGCTCCGTCTTCAGCGGAGTGCTCTCCCAGGCTGAGCTACCTTGGCGGTATTTTTTGTCCAAATTTAGGAATTAAAGTGTCTTTTGGTATTCGAGAGATTTGTTATGATTTCCAAATTATGTCTGGAGTTTTGGTTCGCTTGTTAATCAGACGAGCCAACACAAACAAAAGATCCGATAATCGATTTAGATATTTCTGGGCAGCAGGATTTAGCTGCTCTGTTTTTGATAGTCCTACCAATGTTGTTTCTGCACGTCTGGTTATGGTTCGAGCCAAATGCAAGTATGCTGCAATTCTGTTTCCACCAGGAAGTATGAAGTTTGTAAGTGGCATTAACTCGTGTTCAAATTTGTCAATACGTCCTTCCAGATTTACAATCATGGATTCTGTTATGCGATTTTTAGTATTTGTCAAGTCTGGATTTGATAGATCCGAGCCTGCTACAAATAACTCGTTTTGAATCTGTGTCAACAGAGCATTGATATCTGAATCTATTTTGTATGATAATATGATTCCTAAAACAGAGTTTATCTCATCTATTGTACCATATGCCTGAATTCTAAGATCTGCTTTTGAGATTCTTTTCCCACCCTGTAATCCCGTGGTTCCATCATCACCTGTTTTGGTATAAATTTTCAATTGGTATTATTTTAAAATTGGAATTATTATCTTTTAATCATCTCAATTAATTTAATAGGTGCGTTAATTCACATAGTTTCATGAGCAAACCTTCGTGCCCATACTGCAAATCCGAATTTGAAAATAATGAAGATCTCTCAAAGCATATAGACAGGGTTCATCATGGATCAGGCCTGCTTGAAGGCGACACTAGAAAATACTAATTCAATATTTGAATTTATTTTACAATTAAAGAACATACCGCGTTCGGGCTGGCAGAAAAAACTTGGAATTGTACGACCTGAGTCTGTTGCAGATCATGTGTATTCTGTTACAGCAATCGCAATGATTCTATCTGATGTAAAAAAATTAAACTCAGAAAAAACACTCAAAATGGCAATACTGCATGACTTGGCCGAATCAATCATCGGTGATCTGACTCCTGATGATGGCCCAAGATCACAGAAGATAAAACTGGAAAATACTGCAATGAAAAAAATCATGTCTACACTTGATACAAAAATGCAAAAACAATACTGGTCTTTGTGGTTGGAATATCAAAAGGGTATCTCCAAAGAAGCAAAACTATTACATCAGGTGGACAAGCTAGACATGGCTCTGCAAGCAAATGAATACAAAAAGTCTGGACATTCAAAGCAAAAACTAGCTCCGTTTTTTGATTCTGCAAAAAAACAAATCACTGATCCTGAAATTAAAAAAATACTGCAATGTCTTGACAAGTAATTGTTTTTCATATACACTCATTAATCGTAATTGTAAATTCTGACTGTGTCTGTATCGGAAAAAGATGAGCTTATTCGTGCTCAAAATGAGTTGATTGGAATATTGTTTGAAATAATAAAACGACTACAAGCCAACAATACTCTTGATGAGGAATACTTTCAGCTGGTCTCAGTAGAGCAGAAAAGTGACACTAGTAAAAAAAGATTAGATGAGATACTGTCACAAAGATCAGAAAATAGTAAGATTGTATCTAAACTACTGGAAAAACTAGATGCCTAACTACAACCACAATCGTCTGGCTCTGATATGATGTTAAGTTTTCTTGGAGTTTGTTCAAATCTGGATTGGACGTAGTGTGACATGTTAGTTATTCGTATGATTGTTGGTCTATGTGTCCAAGTTCCCTCGTTTTCAAACCATGACTCTATTTCCTCAACATTATAGTGCTGACCACTAGTCAAAATTTTGTTAAATGTTTCTTTGATGATTATCTCATCTTGCGGAGTAAGGGATTTTTTATTTTGGATTTGAGTTGTTATTTCATTAAGCAATATGATGACCTGGTTTGTTAGTGGCATACCTTATTCCTCTATGATTTGCTATAACTGTCTTCTGTACGTTTTAATAATTATTGCATCAAAACAAAACACTTGCAATACTTTCAAGCACTCACGCTAGGGAAAAAGAGAGTTGCGTTATCCCGTGAATATCTCAACAAATTGACAAACAATCGAGCAATGCCTGCATTGGCACTACGTGATACAAAATCTGATGTTTGGGAACCAGTAGGCGAAGAAAATCTTTATGCAGTAGTAGACGAATCTAGTGGTTTTGTTCTAACTGATACTAGTGGATATATCATCTCTATTTGTGATAAAGATGGTTTCACAAAGGCGTTAGTGCAAGGCATTGCAAAAGAACAATGTGATCAAATTGTAGAGCAATTCCAAAAGGATAACATTCCAAAGTTTGAAGGTAAGGTCATTTTACCAGTATGATGGATTGTTTTGTGCCTGTCAAATATTATGCATGGGATATATTTTAAATTCAGTAAATAGAGAAGACTAAGGAAATGACTACCAAGTTTTCATCAGAGGTAGAGGTAAGAGGACACCTAATTGACTCAATGATCTTGACCAAGATATTTGATGTGATAATGGATCTTGGGGGAGAATTTGAGGTCATACAAATGCATGTTGGCAAAAAGAAAAAAGAGCCAAGCTATGCCAAACTGCAAATTCAGGGGAAAAGCCAAGATCACCTAGATAAAATTCTAGAACAAGTGTATCGCGAAGGCGCAACTGCCACAATCGGAAAAAATGTTGTACTAAAAGCAGCTCCAAAAGACATGGTGATGCCTGAGGATTTCTACTCTACGACAAATAACACGACAGAGATCTTACTTGCAGGCAAATGGGTCATGGTGGACAACATGATGATGGACAAGTGTATTGTTGTACGAAATGGCAAGGCAAGTTGTACTCCAATCCGTGATGTCAAAAAAGGTGATCAAATAGTAATCGGGGAATCTGGAGTCAAAATTACACCACCAGAACGTCCGCGAGAAGGTTCCAATGTATTTGCATTTATGGGGAGCAGTAGTTCATCTGAGCGACCAACACAGCATATAGCAAAAAAAGTAGCAGAAGACATATTCAAGACAAAAAAATCAGGCGGAAAAATAATTCTAGTTGGCGGTCCTGCCATAGTTCATACTGGCGCAGCTGATTCTGTTGCTGAATTGATTAGACTAGGATACATTGATGGTGTACTGGCAGGAAATGCCTTGGCCGTACATGATATAGAATATGCAACACTTGGAACATCACTTGGCATGAATGTGCATGATGGGTCTCTGGCAGTTAAGGGGCACAGAAACCACATGGATACAATAAATGCAGTCTTTCGTGCTGGATCAATTTCCGCCATGGTGAAAAAAGGAGACCTAAAACGTGGCATATTGTACGAGTGTGTGAAAAAGAAAATCCCATACATTTTAGCAGGTTCTATTCGTGATGATGGACCATTACCAGATGTTATAACAGATACCGCTATGGCTCAAAAAGAATACAAGAAAATACTCAAAGATGCAAAAATGGTGATCATGGTATCTACAATGCTGCATTCGATAGCTACTGGAAATATGTTACCGGCACATGTCAAAGTTATAGTTGTGGATATCTCTCAGCCGACAGTTACTAAATTAATGGATAGGGGTACGTGGCAAGCACTTGGAATAGTAACTGATGTTGGTGCGTTTTTGCCATTGGTGTCACAGGAAATTAAAAAAATCAGAAAATAAATTACTTTGATGATTTTTTAGGAGATTTCTATTCCGAGTCGCCTTGCGCAGGAAATCATTAATTTTCCATCATCTTCGTTTATGCCTGCCTGCTTGAATTTAGCACTCCAATTACCTGACTCCATACGTGTGTTTTCTCGATAATATTCTTGCAGGGTTTTGGCTATTTTATGCCTGATTTCATGTCTTACCTTTGATAACTCGGCAGTTTCGAGCCATGCAAACTCTGGTAGTCTGATAATGATCCTTCCAATTTCTGCCTCATCGGCATCAATCTCATTCATGTTTTGATTTTTTCTTTGAATAGTTTCAGTGTTATTGCAGGATCTGCTTTTCCCTTTGTCTTTTGCATGACTTTACCGACAAGATAGTTTATTGTTTGTGGGTTTTCTTTTGCTTGTTGGACAGCTATGCTTTCTTGTGATATTACTTCATCAATGATCTTTCCAAGCTCGTACTCGTCTGCGATTTTTGCCAAGCCTGTGCTAGATATTATGTCTGAGACTGATTTGCCGGTTTTGACTATTTCCTGTAGTGCATTTTTTGCGGAGCTTCGTGTAACCTTGCCAGAATTTACCATTTCTATCAAATCCGAGAGATGTTTTGGTATGAGTTTTGAT
>CAZTUP010000007.1:0-175737 GCA_964616415.1 uncultured Candidatus Nitrosotenuis sp.
TCGATTGGGAGTGTAGAGTTGGTGTCGATTGGGAGTGTAGAGTTGGTGTCGATTGGGAGTGTAGAGTTGGTGTCGATTGGGAGTGTAGAGTTGGTGTCGATTGGGAGTGTAGAGTTGGTGTCGATTGGGAGTGTATCATTAGAGATAGTAGAGTATGGCTGCTCAGCACTAGATTCATCAGTCTCAGTTACAGAAGATTCGGTAGATTGTTCCGATTCAGTTGGTCCAAATTGTTCAAGTTGGATGGTAGAATCAGTTCCTGTTGAATTCTCGTCATCAGCATATGCGTAATAAGAATTCGATATTGACATTGGTGAAATAAGAGCAGACGAACATAACAATACAATAAAAGAATACGACAGAATTTTTCTATAATTTTGAGCTTTAATTTGCAGATTATCTGATTTAACAATGATAAATGTCGAAAAGACAAAGAAAGCAAAAAGCAAAGCTTGTTGATTTGAGGATGGATTAGATCCTATTGATAATATTTTACCAATATCAACAATTTCAGAATTAGTTTTGAATATTGAAAATTCTATTGGGGTGAATAATGGTAAGGAAAATTGATCTAAAGTTTTTTGATAAGAATCAGACAATGATATATCAGATATCACACTATACAGGTATCCAGGTATATCCCCATACCACTGTTCAGTAATATGATTATACAATGGAAGTCCTATTACATCATCCAATAGATCCTTTCTCTCATTGTAAACTCTTGACAGCGTTGCTTGATTGACGTTATATTTTACAAATGTAATGGATGAATCCTTATCCTTAGTATTTGAAAATTTCATTTCTTCTTTCAAAGTCAGCTCAAAAGATTTTGTCGGCTTTTTGTGTAAAGTGACAACAACTTCATTGCTTTGGATCGTCGTTGAGGTTTCGTGTAAATTCAAGACGGTGTTCAATGATGATGTTGATTCAGTTTTTTGGATTGGATCTGATATTGTGATATTTTCCTGAGATTCTGATCTTTCAGAAATTCCATATGAAGTAGAGAATGCAGAAATTGAAAGAATTAGAACTAGAACTGCAGAAATTATCTTTAGATTATTCAAAGTCTCACTCCAAGTACTCAAAAAAATTTTCTTTCGATTTTTTTGAGTATGATAAAGATAACGCTAGAGAATCATCAAATGAGGTTCCAAACTGTAGTGACATTTACAGAGATAGATGAACTAAAAATTATCATAAGTAATGAGGAAGTTTAGATGAAAAAGCTATTCCGGCATGGTAAAACTAGGCCTGATCCATTACCAATGTGGATTTCCTGTTTTGGATCTAAAATTTGGAAATTTGCCCAAATTATGTCATGTTAATTTAATAAAATAATTAAAATTGTAGAGAATGAATTTTATTTTTAATTTTTAGTTTGTATAGATTGTTTTCCAGTAACTTTATGTTTCCAGAACAGTAAATTTGTAAAGAATTTTTTTTTGACTCTTGAAATCTTTTATTTTTGATGATTTGGTTTACAACCTGTAAAGCAGGATCTAAAAATAAGATTTTAGGAAACAATTCTTTCAATAATGAATCAAGAAACGGTAGATGGGTACTTGATAATGTTACAACGTCAATTTGTTTTGTAGTGAATACATCTGATAAAATATTTTTAATTTTCTTTTTGCAAAAATTTTTATTGGAAACAAACTTTCCTGTCTCAACTAGATCTATTAGATCCGTAGCATCGATTTTTGTGATCAAAATATTTTCTGAAACATTATTAGTGATATAATTGTCTAATTGTCTACTTGTTATTGTTGCCTTGGTACCAAGTAACGCAATTGATTTTGTTTTAGATTTTTTAGCTGCCTCTGATACAGGTGGTAGTACTCCTACAATAGTTTTAGTTGTAAACAAATCTGGGAACAATATCGTTGGAGTATTAGAACCGACAACTATTATGTCAGGATTAAATTTCTTCTTTAGTGATGCTATAGTGAATTCGATAATCTGTCTTAACTCCTTGATATTTTTTTGTCCATACGGATAGTTCTTTTGATCAGCAAAATAGATAATGTTTGTTTTTGTATTTTTTTGAATTTCTTTAATTATTGATAAAGAACCTAAACCAGAATCAAACACAATGATCTTACTCATGATTAACACCATTCCATTTTAGATTTACACTTTGTTAGCTAAATTTACTCTTCAGTTGATTATAATGCACTACTCCAATTAAGAATTAAATCCAAAACAGATGCGCATGACCGGCTTCGAGAAAAATTGGGCACGTCAGGAAACTGCAAGTGTGGCAGACAAACTTCGAGACTCTGTCAAGCCACAGGGTGCATTGAAACCAAGAATTCAAACCGCAGTCAACAAACTGCAATTGCAAATCTCAAAAATGGATTCAATGTTAAACAAGTTGCACGAACGTGACGCTCAACTATTCAAACGAATCGTAGCTGCAATGCAACAGCACGACACAAGCGCAAGTCGTGTCTTATCAAATGAACTAGCTGAAATACGCAAAGTCACAAAAATGCTAGGCAATGCAAGAATGGCACTAGAACAAGTACAATTGCGCCTCACCACAATACATGATCTTGGTGATGCAATGGTAGCAATAGGTCCAGCAATGTCGACTATGAAAGGCCTCAAGTCGTCACTAGGACGCTTTATGCCAGAAGCAGATGCAGAGCTAAAC
The DNA here is from genome assembly GCA_964616415.1 of uncultured Candidatus Nitrosotenuis sp. Taxonomy (GTDB): domain Archaea; phylum Thermoproteota; class Nitrososphaeria; order Nitrososphaerales; family Nitrosopumilaceae; genus Nitrosotenuis. The sequence continues at coordinate 2,660 of CAZTUP010000007.1, forward strand.
TCAATGACACAGACACTCAGCGGTTTAATGATGGACTCGCTCGCAGGAGATGCATTCAATGTTGGATCTGATGTTTCAAGCGAAGAAACAGAAAAGATTCTACAAGAAGCGTCAGCAGTTGCAGAACAGCAAATTGGGGACAGATTTCCATCAGTTCCCTCACCATCTGGACTATCGTCACAGTCTTCCTCATCCACGTACGAATAAGGAAATTGACGAAAAGTTCTGTTTTATTTTTATAACTAAATTGAAACTAGTAGGCGTATTTTATGGAGATTCAACTTTTGTGTTGCCTGTTTCTGTTATGTGACTCTCCCCTGCAGGTAGGGCACGCACAAAATCATCAATGTTGAACTGTTTTGCAATATCTTCTTGCAGTTTGATAAACTCTACACGTAATCTTTTTGCAGTCTCGGTAATATCTGCACCACCTGGCTCTATGATGGCATAACAGATACAGATCTTTTTTACTGGTTCTGGAGGGCCGCACATTACGATGTATCTCTCATCATGATACAGTATACCTATCGCAAGTCTCAGATTTGGTGCTTTTATGAAATTTTTATGGCCCTCTAAAACAAAAGATCCTTTTGAGAGAAATTGTCCACTTGGTGCCCCTTTTTTTACTTGATCTGGATTTATCCAGTATGCACTCATACCATACATTGCCTCCCTCCATGCGCGGCTAAAACAAACAGTTGCTTGCGCTACTTCATTTAGAGAATCAAATGGTAATGATTCTGGAACATCCTTAACAACAAAAAATGGTGAACCAAAAATTTCAGCATGAAAAACTTTGTCATTTTTTGCAAGTTGCTTCCGTATTATGGCGGAATTCGATGATGAATCTCGGCCACCAATAGCCAGTAAACCATCCGACGTGAAAAACCATCTGTATCTCTCAAACCATTCTTTTTTCTTGAATTCCGTAAAGAATACTGCTTTTTTGGTTTCTTGTGATTGCGATTTTAGCTTGTCTAATTCTTTTTGATTTTTTCTTTTCAAGGATTCAATCGAACTTATTGCTGATGATTGTTTTTTTGCCTCATTGTATAATGTAGATGCTATGGCCGGAAACGATGATTCTGGTTTGATTTGGATTTTTTCATCATCAATTCTTAAAAATGGAACTCCTCGTTCTTTTACTAATTCTGCGCTTTGAGATTTTAAAATTTCAGCCGCTGCAGGATCAGTAATACTAGTTATTCCTTGTGAGGAAAATGAAAAAAGTAATCTTGCAACATTTGAAATTTTCTCTGATTTTTCTTTGACTGATATTATGGCCTTGTTTTGTTCGTCTATTCTGGATTGCAGATCTGCAATTTTTTTATCAAGTGAACCTGATTTAGTTTCTTTTCCTTTTTCCAGTATGATTTTTGAGAATATCTTGTCTAGTCCTTGCATAAAGCTTGGAATGGATTCCTGTTCTGAATCAGGTAGGGTGACTGCGATTGGATACACATCAAGATGATCTTTGGATTTTACAATCACTGGTGTGTGATTGCCAGAAACTATGTTTTGGACTAGTGTTTTTGCCGCTAAAACTATGTTGGCGATATGATTTTCTGTAATTAGTTCTCCTGTTAGATCAGAATCTACTTTGGCTGTTCGTAATATTTCCTCTGCATATTTTGTTGGTAATCCAAATGTTCTACCAAACCATTTTGCAATAGGTGTTGATACTGTCTTGAATTCCGCAAAATTTTCTGATGAAATATCAAAAATATTTACACCTTTTTGTGGTGGAGGTACATAGATAGTTCCCACATGTAATTCTCTGTGACGAACTTCAATTGAATGAAGTAATGCCAAAACCTTGAATTCTTTGTTGCACAATAAAATATTTCCATCACCAAAAAATTCACAGATTAAAATGAATTCCTTGTCAAAGCCAGAAAATGTCAGATATGCAATTCGCTCAACTCCAATCTGTTCTACTTTAACTAGCTTTAGTCGCAAAAGATCGTCCCGCAATCGTTTTACTAGCCTATTTTCTTCTAGTGCGTCAATTTTGATACCAGTAAACCACATTCCAATTGAAGATATGACCAAAAATAGATCTGGTTTTTCGGGATGATGTAATTTAAAGAGAATACTGTTTTGATTTATAGAATAAATGTTATTGATGTAATAATCATTGGTTTGATTCGATATCTCTTTGACTAAAAATGTAAGTTCTATTCCAGCTAGTCCCACAACAATTCACTAATCACACAAACATACTCTCACTAATGAACTGAGTGTGACCAAACATTTTAAACCAGATATGACAGAGTCATCGTAGAAATTTCATTGAAGCATCCAAAGAAAAAGGCTCCAGATCCAGAAGAGCCGACAAATAATGATACACCAGAAACAGAATCGCCAGTAGACAGTCAAGATGACATTACAAGAAGAAAGAAACTGTTAGACAAGCTGTTTTGGATACGTGTAGGTATGGCAGCACTTGGCGGAGTTGTAGCTACATTTCTGTTTGAATCAATCGAAGGCGAAGAGCGAAGATGGGCATCAATTGTATTTATGATCATAATATTCATTGCATCTGCAGTAATTGGTAAAGGCATGAAGATTGGTCTGCCTCGATCTGATAGGAAAAAAATTATTACAACTGGTATTGGCAGCTATGTTTTCATCTATTTGTTCGTGTGGATTTTATCATATACGCTTGTCCACCTACCAGTAACTGGCGCCATACCACTAAATCCAATTTAACATGTGGAACAATAGGACTCCAGGAATTCCAGATGAGGAATTTGAACGGATAGAAGATGTTCCAATTACAAAAGAAGAAGTCAGAGTCATACAGATAAGCAAAGCAAGACTTTCTGAAGGAGATCTGATCTACGATATTGGATGTGGTAGTGGTTCGATAACAGTAGAGGCAGGTCTGCAGATCGGTCATGCCGGAAAGATCTATGCAGTAGACATCGATCCAAAAGCAATAGAGTTGACTAGAAAAAATCTTGCTAAATTTGGTGTATCCAATGTTGAGTTAATCCTAGGAGACGCTAAGGAAAAAATTTCCGAACTACCACTTGCGGATGCAATTTTTGTTGGTGGTACGGGTGGAGATACCAAGAACATTGTTACTTTGTGCAATACCAATCTAAAATCTGGCGCTAGAATTGTAATCGGTGTTATTCTGATAGAAACACTATACGCGGTTTTGGACGTGATATACAAATTGGAGTTTTCTGATGTTGATGTCACTCAGGTTATTGTATCGAAAAGCAAAAAGACCTCAACAGGTACGATGATGCTTGCAAGAAATCCAGTAACAATAATTTCTGCAACAAAGAACTAGATTCGCTTTTAACTAGGAATTTTTTTGATGTATTATGCATGATCTAATTTGTGTTGGATGTGGTCCAGGGGATCCAGAACTACTTACTGTAAAAGGAGTCAAAGCAATACAAAATGCAGACGTCATTGCATGTCCTACTGCCAAAGAAGACAAACCCAGCATCGCTCTTTCTGTAGTTGAGTCATTATTGGACAAATCAAGAATGCCCGAAATTGTGAATCTTGTTTTTCCAATGGTAAAAGACAAGGATACGCTAGAATCAACATGGGAAAAAAATACCAAGATTTTGGCAGATAAGGTTCTGGAGGGAAAAAGAGTAGTGTATCTCACAGTAGGTGATCCATACCTGTATAGTACTTGGATATACCTGCACCGGGAACTGCAAATAAAATACTCACAAATTAAAATTAACGTCATACCTGGAATTGTATCCATGTTTACATTTGCATCAAAGGCAGGAATTAGCCTCGCCGAAGGTGCTGAAACCATGGTAGTTATACCGTCGTGTTATGACCTGTCGCGTGTCAAAGAGACTGCCAAGAATTGTGACACCATGATATTTCTCAAAGACGGTAGATATTTTGATCAGGTCATTAAACTACTAAAGGAATCTGGATTTTCAAATAATTCAATATTTGCAATAGGTCAAGACTTGGGAACACCGAATGAAATTGTGCGGAAGATGACATTAGGTGAAGTAAATGAGAGCACCATGACTACAAAATATTTTTCCATAATGGTGGTAAAACGTGTCTAAGGTTTACTTTGTTGGATGTGGTCCTGGAGATCCAGATCTTATCACAGTCAAGGCAAAAAAATTATTGCAAAAAGCAGATGTTGTAGTATATTCTGGATCTTTGATTCCAGATCAAATACTCAAAATGTGTAAAAAGGCGGAAATACATGATGCTGCAGGGCTAATACGAGAAGAAATTTTTGATATTTTAAAGAAAAATGCGCAAAAAGGAAAAATGGTAATACGGTTACATGATGGTGATCCTGCCATATATGGTGCAATACGAGAACAGACGGACAATTTACAAAAAGACGGAATTGAATGTGAAGTCATTCCAGGTGTTACGTCATTTTTAGCTTCTTCTGCAGCTTTAGGTTTGCAGCTGACCTTACCAGGAATCACTCAAACCATAATCATAACACGTGCAGAAAAACGGACCAAAGTACCAAAAGGAGAACAGATCTCAGAGCTCGCACGTCATAAATCAACCATGATCTTCTACTTGAGTGTGCATTTGTTATCAGATATAGTTAAAGAAGCAATCAGGGGAGGGTATCCAAAAACAACTCCTGTCGCAGTAGTGTATAGGGCAAGCTGGCCTGATCAAAAAATTATAACTGGAATGTTAGAAGATATTACGAAAAAAGTCTGGGCGGAAAAGATTACGCGTACTGCCATAGTTATAATTGGTGATGTAATACGGCCAAAGTCATACGAATTCTCCAAGCTATATGACAAGACGTTTAGTCATGGCTACAGAAAAGCTGCAAAATAGCCAACTTGGCAATAATATTTTAAAAAAAATGCCGCTATGACTATATAGCTAATTACAGCTTATAGATCAATGAAATTCAATACAACGCCAATCTTGGCAGTATCACTTGCCGTTGTCGTAGTATTCCTAGGTTTTAGCCTATCTGGCGTTATTGACACAAAACATTCAATGACTCAGACTGGAATGGCCGAAGCATACATGACCGGACACGTTGAGACAGTTGTACGTGATTCTGATGGCAACATCAAAGAATATCGTCAATCTGATAACGTTATCGTGAATACAGGTGAAAACTGTGTAGCAAAACTACTATTCCAAGATGATGGAACAGGTGCAGGACTAGGTAGCGGTACAGGTACAAGCGCGTGCATAGGTTCTTTGAATCAACCATGGACATCAATTACACTAGGAAATGATACAACTGCAGCAGCTGGAACTCAAACCGGATTAGGTGTAGAACATAGAGGCAATAGCCTTGTCAGAGCAAAAGCAACAACAATAACATTTACTAATTCTACAACAGCCAGCGGTGCATCTACCGATAGAGCTATTGTAACATTAGCAAAAACTTTCACAAATAACTCTGGCGGTTCAAACACAGTGTCTGAATCAGGACTATTCAACTCCACTACAGTTGGTGCTGGAGGCATGTTTGCAAGACAACAGTTCAGTACTATCACACTATCTAGTGGTGACTCACTCACTGTAACTTGGACTATCAACATAGGTAACGCAGCAACATTCACTAGCTCCTAGAGCAACAACCTAACTTCTCTTTTTATTTTTAAATTTGATACATTCTTGTAAGTAATAATTTATGTTGTAGAATGTAGTAAAAAACTTGGCTTTGAAATATTTCTTTTTAGGAGTTTTGATTATTTTTCCATTTTTGTTGGCCAACTCTAATGCGCAGGAATCTGGGCCAATACCAATAACACTTTCACACACAATGGACAAGATAAAATTTGACGGTAAATGGTCATTTGAGACTGAGTGGAAGGCATCTACACTTAGTGAGTTTTTTTATAACGACACTGAGGTGATAGTAAGAAGTGCACATCAAGGTAGCTCCATATACATTCTAATCGATTCGATTACTGAGCGTAGTTTAGACTATCTAGAGGATACTGCCACGGTTTGTTTTGATTCTAAATATGATAATCCAGAAAAGCAAGACAATCATTACTGTTTTGTTGCGGTATTGGGTGAACGTAACGGAACTACTCTTCAAAGTTCAGATTTGAAATTTGAACAAATTCCTAACCATAAACAATTCATTGCAGTCGGTAATTCTTCTGATAACAACGATCGTTATACTATGATCCCCCACCCAAGCTATGAATTTAAAATACCAATAGAACTTCTCGGTAGATCTGACAAATATGGATTCTTTTTTTCAATGTATGATGCGAATAAAACAAAATTTTACAATTGGCCTACGAATCTAACAAGATCTGATATATCACACATACCAGAATCGTCATATTGGGGAGAGATTGTATCGCCTGACAAATCATTACCAGAATTTCACATGCTGCCGATTGTTTTTGTATTGAGTTTAATTTTAATAATTTATTTGACAAAAATAAATTCCAATATTAAAAAAACTTTTAGGATATAAGTTAGCTATAATAAAATCTGTGTCATAGTATACAAGATTCCATATTTATTTACAAAAACTCATATTAGAAACTTGAAAAGATTAATCACAGAAATTAATGGTTTTACATAATATTTCAGACAAAGATGGTGAGATCCTAGTTTCTACTGCAAGAAAGATAGTAACAGAGTTTGTCAGATCGGGTTCCAGATTAATACTTGATAAAAATATCAAAGCAAAATTATCATTTGATGCAGGAATTTTTGTCACTTTAAATTCAAAAAATGAACTTCGTGGATGTATTGGATTTCCACTGCCAAAGAAGATATCAGAAGCATTACTGGATGCTGCAATTGCTGCAGCAACAGAAGATCCAAGATTTTCTCCGGTGGAAATACAAGAGCTTGACAGTATCGCGTTTGAAGTTACAATACTTACTCCACCAGTAGAAATCAAAATTGATGATCCGTCTACGCTCATATCAAAAATCAAAGTCGGTCGAGATGGACTTATCATAAGACAGGGACATCATTCAGGCCTACTTTTGCCACAAGTTCCAGTTGAATATGGATGGAATTCACAAGAATTTCTAGATCACACTTGTCAAAAGGCTGGACTGTCATTAGGTTGTTGGAAAGAAAAAAATACACAGGTATTCTCATTTGAAGGAATAATCTTCAAAGAAGAAAAACCAAATGGGACTATAATACGAGAAAAGCTATAGCTTACCAGAGTCAGTATCCAAAGACAGATTCATTCCGGTTTGTAGTTGATCATATTCTTGATCAGATGCAATGACTAGTGGTATGTTTGCAAGCGCACATCCTGATGCAACGGTAAGATCAACTTTTTTACAGATCATGGCAGATGGTGCAGAATTATTTGATTTGATAGAGTATATTGTATATGCTCCAACACTACTCCCTACGCCATTTGGAAACACAAGGATAGAGTCCTTCATAGGTACGCCAAAAAGATCATGTTTTGGATCATGGATGATTCCAGTTTTTTTGTCAACTGTTCCTAAAAAATTAATTGGCGTATTTGTTTTGAGAATTTTTCCTTGTGCTTTTCCAGAAACTATGACTTTCATCTGGTTTCATCTGATATAATTTTAGATAATGGTTTTAGATTTACGCCCACACCATTAGAATTATTCAAGTAATATGCACCCTTGATGCTGTTTGTCGTAACAGAATCAAATTCATTTTTATCAACTAGTGGCGAAAGACATGTGCAACAATCAGACAAAATTTCACATCCTGCATGCTCTATTTCATTTGTATATCCTAGATTTCGTGCTTGTTCTTGTACTGACCTTGGACAAAAGACCATGCATCTTTTTGAGAATTCTCTACCCTTTAACATCAAGGAGAGATCTGCCATTTCTTGCAATCCTAGTTGGGGGCTACCCAAAGTTATGATATCACCTTTATCTGCTGTGTTTAACTCGTCATGGACTTTTTGCATTTCTTTCTTATCAAAATCAATTTTTTCTGAATCCTTTGTCTCATCGCCTAGGATAAATTTTCCACATCTACCAGATGTCCCCATACCCCCGCACAGGGCTTTGCATTTTCGTTTATCCATGCCTGAGACACCAGATAGTCTTACGGCATTGTCCGCAATTTTGCCTGCAAAATATCCAAGCATTCCAAATACAAGCTCATCTGGATTCTGTATTTTCATTTGTATAGTAAGATTCGGTGTGTCATCAATTCGTAGATCAGAGTATGGACTTTTTCCAGTAAGTGCACTGGCAAGGGCAGAAAATGCACTTTCCTTGTTTGTTTTAAGATTTCCAATTGAATTTGCATAGATTGCCGCATTTGATTCTGCAAATGAGACCTGTGTTCCTTTTTCAGGCAGATCAAATATCTCATATGGAATACATGAAAAAGATGGAATAACGCCCATTTTTTTGTATGATTCTGCAATACTTTTTTGTTTTAAAATGAATTCATCTGATAAGTTATATTTTGATACGCTGTCAAAATCAAATCCCATTGGATTTACAGTAGTCATCACCTTAACTTTGGCATCACGAGATAACTTGGATAGAAATTCCTCTCCTGCATCACCAATTGTGTTATAGTTTACACCGGAAAGATGCGCCCATTGAATTGGAATCAGCTTTTGTGCATTTGTTGCCTCGCCTGTTGCAACCAAAATTCTATATGCTGTTTCTAATGTTTCACCATATTCCCCCTTTAGTGCAAGCTCTTCTTCTTTTGTTAGCTCCATAGAATAATTATGAGGTTTGACACTATAATACTTCTTGTAGGATTATTATTTGGAATTATTCCATGACGAATGATGGAAAAAATTCTTTCTGGCATGATGAATACAATGAATTCTGTCAAGCCACCAAGAATGACTGCACTGCGAGAGCTTCATGATTCAGAAAACGGAGATCCATTTGCCATATTGATTGGCACTATACTATCAGCTAGAACAAAGGATGAAAATACTGCCAAAGTGGTGAAATCATTGTTTTCACGCTACAAAACTGCAAAAGATCTTTCTAATGCCAAAATAAAAGATGTTGAAAAGATAATCCACTCTATTGGGTTCTATCATGTCAAGGCCAAAAGAATCATCGAAGTTGCAAAGATAATCCACGCTCAATACAAAGGAAAGGTGCCAGAAGATATGGATCAATTGGTTAGCTTGCCCGGTGTTGGAAGAAAAACTGCAAACTGTGTACTAGTGTATGCATTTGAAAAACCCGCAATACCAGTAGACATTCACGTTCACAGAATATCAAATAGATTAGGTCTGGTAGAGACCAAAACTCCAGAACAAACAGAACAAGAGCTAGTATCAAAGATTCCAAAAAAATACTGGATTCGAATTAATGACACATTTGTTATGTATGGCCAGAATATCTGCAAGCCAATATCACCAATGTGCAAAGTCTGTAAAATTAAAAAACTCTGTAAATATTACGCTACGAGGAACGTCGCTTAGTCAGCAACAAAAATCCAATCAATGCTCCAACGCCACCTGCTACAAAAAACGGATAATAGTGTAAAGGATTCTTCGATGCGTCACCAGACAGGACATCTACCGTAAACGTTCCAGAGTTTATTGCTGGAGGGTCTGTTGGGTCATTCATTCCATATACAGAATAACTGCCAATTACAAAATTTTTTAGATCAATTCCACTAACTACAATTCTTTGGCCATTGTTCACTGTAATTCCCTGTGAATCGCTATATCCTCCAATTACTTTGGCGCCATCAAACCAGCCATTTTTGTCTAGTCTTGTTGCTGGGAGATACCCCTCTTCTGGAAAGTTTAGCGCAACCCAGAACTTTCTATCAGGTGGGCTACCCATTCCTATTTCTACAAATTTGCCGTCCACATTTGCATCATACAGTCTGAGTATAGCGTTACCGTTAGGATTTGAATAAAGCAAATTATTTTGAATTGTTATTTGCCAAGAGACTGGATGTTCTGACTTTAATGGTATCACTGCTGCATCTTGTCGGATTTTGTTAAAGTCTTGAGCAGGAATGTTTATTGTTTCTAACAATAATGAAGGATTAGCATATTCCTGCGCATATACTGGTATGATCAAACTAGTACAAAATAACAGGATTAGGAATTTCATTCTACAAACGGTTTTTTGTATGATTGAATAACCTTGACCACTTCTGGTCTCATGATATACTCAGATGGAGATTGCCCTTCATCAATTATAGATCGAAGTTTGGTCCCACTGATCTGTTCGTGAAAGTCAGGCGAATGAGGACAGGCTCGCTCATTGGTAAATGCAAGACATTTTTTACAATAGTAAAATGCTGGGAAGAACAGTGGTTTGATGTCTAAATCTGGATAATCTGAAAAGATCTCTTGTGCTGCAAAGGGCGAGTAATATTTTCCAACACCTGCATGATCTCGCCCAATTATGATGTTGGTGCAGCCATAGTTTTGTCTCATTATGGCGTGATGGATTGCCTCCTTTGGTCCCGCATACCTCATTTCTGTATGCAAGGTAGCAAGTGAGCATTTGTTTTTTGGATAATAACTATTAATCATGGCAATGTACGATTCTAGGATTACTTCGTCAATAAAATCACCAGATTTTTTCTTGCCAATTAGTGGATTTACAAAAACGCCATCACATGAAAGAAATGATTCTTTTTGCAACATTTCGTGTGCAACGTGTGGCGGATTTCTTGTTTGAAATGCAGCGATTGTTTTCCAGCCTGCATCTGCGAATGTTTGTCTGGTTTGGGTTGGAGTTAACCTGTATTTTCGAATAGGATCGTCTCCGGGTCTTTTGATATAGTCAATTTTTCCTCCAATCAAAAAATCCTTCATGGATGCAGTCTTTGCAACGCCTGGATGATTGACATCAGTAGTCCCATAAACTGCTTCAGAGGTCTTTGTTTTATCAAAAGTGTATGTTTCTTCCACATGAAGTATAGCAAATTCTCCATGTGTTGTTTTTAGTGCAATATCCCCCGCATCCTTTGCTTTTTGTGCAGTTTCTTTATCCACATCCAATACAATCGGTACGGTCCATGGTAGATCATTTGCAAGTCTGCCCTTTGATATTACTCCATCAAAATCAGCTTTTACCAGAAATCCTTCCAGCGGACTGAAGATTCCATCGGCGATATTTTCAACATCATTTGCCAAATCCTCGCTAACTGAGATAGAGAACATTCCAATGGAATTTTTTTGTGTGATTCTATTTACCAGCTTACCGCCGTGAGGTCGAATTGCACTCATGTCTTATGATCCATGTGTAAGCCACACTCTTTATGTGTATCAGATTCCCACCACCATCTCCCTGCCCGTAGGTCTTCACCAGGTTTGATTGCTCTGGTGCATGGTTCACAGCCAATGCTGGTATAGCCCTGATCTAGGAGCTTGTTGTATGGTAAGTTGTGTTCTTTGATATACGACAGTATTTGATCCCAAGTCCAGTCAATGATTGGATTTACTTTGATGATGTTACCGTGCATCTTGTCAATTTCTACCATTGCAACTTTTGAACGATTCTCGTTTTGATCTCGTCGCAGGCCTGTAACCCAAGCATCTAATGTTGAAAGAATTTTGTTTAGCGGATGAACCTTACGGATTTCACAACAGAGTTTTCTGTTATCTACACTGTCATAGAACAGATTGATTCCTTTGGTACGAACCATTTGCTCTACTTGTGTAGTATCTGGAAACATTACTTCAAAATCTATTTTATATTTTTTAGAAATGGCATCCATTACGTCGTATGTCTCTTGGTTTAGTCTGCCGGTGTCTAGTGTGAAGAATCTGGCCCTTGGGTTTATCTTTATTATCATATCAGTAACTACGCTGTCTTCTGGGCCAAAGCTTGAGGCCTTTGCAATTTTATTGCCAAATGTATCATATGCCCATTTTAACGCATCCTCAGGCGTTTTGAGTTGAGAGTTAATCTTGTCGACTTGATCTTGGGTGTACAACCATTTTGATGGCCGAAATTTGTCTTATAATTATTTGGAGATACATATCAGGATTATAAGCCGGCTCAATACATGACAAAAAATGAACGAGCCTGCGTTTGTGGTTGTTTTCCCATCAGTTTTTGCCAAAAACAAGAAAAACATTCTTGTGCAAAACATAAAAAAAATTCTAAAAATTCAAAATCAGAGGTTTGACAAAATTACCATAGATGACGATGTAATAACAATAGAGGCAAATGATCCTGTCTTTGCATCATCTGCAGTTAACATGTTATTTGGAGTCGATCGAGTCTCGATCGCAAGACGTGTGGAGAACAAATTCAATGTTATAGTTTCCGCAATTGCAAAAACTGGAACCAATCTTTTGTTACGTGGAGAAATATTTTATGTCAAGATAGATGGCCACTCTTCTGGTTATTTACCAAAAGATGTAGAGATTGCCGGTACATCAGCACTAATTGAGAAAGTGGTAGACATGGATTGCAAGCCTGGTACAGAGCAAAAACACGACAAGATGATTCAGTGTTTTTTGACTAGGAGAAATGCGTACATTTCCATATTTTCGGACAAAGGCCACGGTGGTATTCCATACAATTCACAGGGACAGCAAATCTTGTGTTGCATATATGACGAATTGTCAGCAATATCATGTCTTGAAACAATCAAACAAGGATTTGATGTTAGGATTTTAGTTTGTTACAATGCAGATTCAGATCTGATGGATCTAGTCAAGATTACAAACAGAATCATTCCAAGAATGTTAAGTCAGAATATCACATTAGACTTTATCAAGATACCAATCAGGCAAGACAGTACAAAAGCAATTCAGCAAAAAATTCTTCTTATCACAGAAATTTTATGTCATATAGCAAAAAAACACCATATCAAAAAAGTTTGTCTTTCTTTATCACCACTGATATTTCCCATCTGGATAATCGAGCAAAACGTGGACGTGGTAACAAAAAACAAGCTGGTACCATGGATTGCGCTTGCAGGGTTAGATCATTCCATAATAGAAACTGCAAAAGAAATCGGCCTTGGAAAATATCTCTCTAGAATTGAAAAATTTGGGGCAGTAAAATTTGTACAGGCAAAAATTGATGTATCTAGAATTATTCAGAGTGCTACAAAGACACATCAAACTATAACAGTCAGGATTGGTCCAAACAACATTCATGATATTTTAGATTCCATAAAGCACTGAAAATTTATTGTACTCATTTTGATGTGTTGCTGTGAAAAGGATAGGCCAGTTCATCTATTCGTGGGGTAATGGCCACTATTCTCGAATGATGTCACTAAATGACGAACTTCCTAATTTTATCACGGATTATGAATCTCATTTTTCCAGCAAAGAAGAGATTTACCAGAAATTACTAAAGAAATTCCCACAAGAAAATGTCCATGAAATGCTCATGCCAACACCAATTGATGGAAAATACGGTCCTGATGTATTTTTATCAATTCTAAACACATTATTGCCAATACGCGGAAATCCACCTGTAGTTAGCCAGGTTACTAACTATTTGAGAAAAGAGCGTGAATTATTTGATTTACAAAAATTTGATCTAGTAATCAATGATGGCGATATGGGTCCAAATATTTTGGCAAAAAATAGAAACATTCCATCAATATTCATCACAAATCAGTTCAGGCCAAGACTTTGGAAGTCCAGATTTTATTTTTATCCAGGTGTCTTATTTATTGCAAAACAAATTGCCAAGGCGACAAAAATTGTGGTTGCCGATTCTCCTCCACCATACACAATGTGTGAATACAATCTTAATTTTCCAGAAAAAATAAAGAAAAAAGTAGTATATGCAGGTCATTTTGCATCAGATAAAAAAATAATCCGGACCAAAACAGAATTTGAGCAGCTAATCAGCGGAAATAGGTTTGGTTATTGGATGCGAACTGGAAATAAATCCACAAACAACATCACAGGTAAAAAATACGAGCAGGTATTTGCTACATCACAGATGAAAAACGAAAAACGAGTTATCTCTCACGCCACATCAGATTCATCAATTGATAAAGTCAAGGGCAAGAACGGTAAAGATTATTCTATTTCAGAAGCACTAGAAAAGAAAGTGGATTGGATTCAGATTGATGTTGGGTTTTTATCAGAATCGGAAAAAGAAAGCACCATAGAACAATGTGATTATGCAGTCATTAATGGATCTCATACAGTAATGGGTGAGATAATTGGAATCAAAGGCAAGCCAATCATCGGTATTCCGGTATATGATGAGCAAACAAACCAGATTAAGTGGGCACAAGAACACGGATTAGGAGTTTCTGCAAGCAACACAAAACAAGTAATTTCAGGAATCATGCGACTAAGGTCAGATCATAACAAATTTGAGGAATCCATAAAACAATTTCAAGAGAATTTTGTTGCGAATGGGGCAAGAGTCACTGCCAAGTTAGCCGCTGAGATCCTGAATTCAAGATAAAGATAATAGCTTTTTTGATCATTCCAAAATAGTCTGGTACGCGGTATTTCGATGGGCGAAATGACCGAAAGGGATGATGACATAATCCGCGTACCAGATTTTGCTATCACATTCTAACATGCCAGTGCGAACGCTTTTATGGAAAAATTCTCTGGCAAATTCATTGGTTAATTGCCCAGAATGTGTAGCAAGAGAGCGCAAGGCAGTAATTGAGCGAGAAGCTGTCGAAGCAAGCCAAGAGGGAGTCCAAAAACTAATAGAACAGATCGAGATTCCTATGAAATTCGACCCAGTGACTAAACACTATATCTGTAAAAGATGTGGCCTATATGCCACACGGGAACAAGTAGGCGACATTCGTGAAAAGGTAAACAGACGAGATCCCACCAAAGAAGACAAACACTACGACTATTTGGATTGGTGGCAAAAAAGCAAAAAAGACAAAGCATAGGTGGTAATGTTTCTTGGTCAAAAAGAAGGATGAGCTCCCAGACTGGGTATTAGATGACATAAAGAATGCAAAATTTACAAAACCAGAACCACTAACTAGAATGGGCTATATTCTCGAAGTTTATGATACTGATAAAAAAATTGATGCTCAGTTGTATGAAGCGGTTGAAGACGGACGACATATTGTAACACTTGACCTACCAAAAAACGTCAAGACTTCTGAATGTCAGACTGGTGTTGTGTATGAATTTGCAATCAATATGCTGAAAGCTCCGCTTGCAAAGAAAACAGTCGAATTCCTAAAAAAAGAAAAAGAAATTGAGATGTCTGCAATATACCAATTTGAGCTGCAAAAGCTAACATTGATGGATGTTGCCTCTGATGGCATGTCTGATGATTCTGAAGAATAAAATTATTTTTGCAGTTTTCTAAACGCTGTACCCATTATTGGATTTATGATAAATGGTATGGTATGTTTAAGCCAGACTCCGATTCTGACTATACCCGGTACAATAATTTCAAGTCGTGGTGACTCTGATGCAGATATGATCGTCTTTGCTACCGTTTTTGCGTCAAGAGAGATAGGAGAATTTTTTGGCATAGTTGCAAAAGATTCGTGATCAAAAAAGTTTGTTCTTACCATTATAGGACTAACAACGGTTACACCAATTTTTGTATTTTTTAGTTCGTGTTTTAGTCCTTCAGAGAAACCAAGCATTGCAAATTTTGATGCACAGTATGGGGCAATTCCTGGCAAACCAAAAGAAGCTGCAACTGATGCCACATTAACAATATGACCAGAGTTCTGCATTTGGAATACAGGTAAAAAGTTCTTTGTACAATAGATCATGCCAAAATAGTTTGTCTGCATTTGTGACTCAATCTCTTCTATTGTGAGATTTGATACAGTACCATAGATGGCAAATCCTGCGTTATTTACCAATATGTCGATTTTGTCAAACTTTGACAAGACCGTATTTGACATTTTTTTGACATCATCTTTATTTGAGACATCACACGGACAAACCAGAATTTCGATGTTGAATTGCGTAAGGGATTTTTGTAATTCTTCTAGTTTTTCCTTTCTTCTAGCAATTAGAGCTAGATTTGCGCCTTTTTTTGCAAATTCAATTGCTGTGGCTTTACCAATCCCACTTGATGCTCCAGTAATGACAACTATTTTGCCCTTGAGTGACATGTTGTGTAAAATTATATGATAAAGATAATTTTGTTTCTATTCAGCTGGTTTTTGGTATTTTCGTAATGCCATTTTCATTAACAGAAACCATGCAATTGGGATTGGAAGTTGATATGTTGCAATTCTCCATGCGATTATACTATCCCATTCTACGCTATCACTAGGTAATTCCAGCTTGAATTCATTTAGATGAGACAAATATGCCCATGTACCAAATTCAGCTAGTCCTGATCCACCAACAGTAATTGGCATATTTCCAATTGCGTTTCCTGCCATCACTGCCAGAATAGATTCTATTGCAGTTATAGTTCTCTCACTTCCAAGCGAGATCAACATAAAAGAAATTCCAAAAACCAACCAAGACAACAGAGAGATTAGAAACGATACTGCGAATGCTTTTTTCGCGTGTGGGGCACGAATATTTTGCCTTGTCATTGTACAGATATCAGTCATCCATTGATTTGTCTTATCCAAATATTGCTGTCCTTTTTCTTTCCTGAATTTTAATACAAGATTTGCACAGAATTTAGGGACCTGAAAATCACGCTTGGCAGTCAAGAAAAAGAGGCCAGACCAAAGGCCGACAACAGGTATTGTAGTTCCCATCACAATTGCGCCAATCACCACATGTCCGCTTGCAATAGCAACAATCCCTGCAATCAGAGACAAGGTACCAGCTGCTAGAACCTCTGTTACTATCTCAAATATTCCAAGCCATGATGCCTTTGATGTTGGCATACCACGTTTGTTCATCCAGTAAATTCTGACTACCTCACCCCCAACGAACATTGGAGTGGTCATGGTTACAAACTCAGAACCAATTCTCACAAATATGGTTCGCCAAAGCGATTCTAGCTTACCATGAAACACGCCTATTATGTAATGAAATTTTATTCCCTGTAGAAATAATTTTCCCATCATTGCGGCAAATGCAGCTATGAAATTCACAATTCCTACTGCAAAAACATCTTCTGGTTTTACATCAAATGATATCGCAATTATCAAAAATGGAATAAGGCTAGCTGCAAATGCAACAATTCGCCATTTCATTTTAGCAGGTTTCTAATTGAATCAAATATAAGCCAACAACTCTAACATCCAGAAATTGAAAGTAATTTTTGTTGCAGGAACTGCCGGAGCTGGGAAATCATTACTGACATCAAAAATTCACGAATATTACACCGCAAATGGTGCATTTGCTGCAATATTGAATTTGGATCCAGGCGTGATATCCCTCCCATACACGCCAGACATTGACATTAGAGATTCTATAGATATCATATCCATAATGAAGCAGTACGATCTTGGGCCCAATGGAGCTTTGATGATGGCAAGTGATCTAATTGCAGCAAAGCTTGACGACATACAACAAGAAGCAGATAAGATAAACCCAGATTATCTCATAATTGATACGCCAGGACAAATTGAATTATTTGCATATCGTACAAGCGGACCATATTTTGTAGATAATTTCAGGGCAGATCAAAAAACCGCATTATTTTTGTATGACGGAGTTCTCGTCACTACTGCAATTAATTTTGTCTCCATGGCATTATTGGCAACATCAATTCGATTACGAATGGGAATTCCCGCAATCAATGTTTTGACCAAGACAGATTTGATTGCAGATAAGATTTCAGAGATTTTGCGTTGGACTACAAATCTCAAAACATTAGAGAATGCGATATCTGCCGAGGCGGATGGCGAAACATATGTTTTGGTGACAAACATTTTACGTAGTCTTAATCTATCCGGATTTGCACAAGGACTGATTCCTGTTTCAAATGTTACTGGTGATGGAATGGTAAATTTAGAAGGTTCGTTGAGCAGAATTCTTAACCAAGGGGAGGAAACAGAAGACTGATGAATTCAGTTAGTGCAAGAGCTCCATCATCTACTGCAAATTTGGGCCCAGGTTTTGATGTGTTTGGTTTGGCGTTGGATGCATTTTACGATACTATAATGCTAACAAAACAAAAAAACGGAATTTCAATAATTACTGAAGATACAATTCCTATTCATCCCAACAAGAACACCGCAGGCCTAGTTGTCAAGTATATGAAAAAAAAATTCAAGATAAAAAATGGTATTCAGATAAAAATCAAAAAAGGTGTGCCTGCCGGATTTGGAATGGGAAGTAGTGCAGCTTCAGCTGCTGCAACTGCTGTTGCATTTGATAGATTATTTGGCTTGAATCTTGATGGAAACACTCTGGTAGAATGTGCCGGTGTTGGTGAGCGTGCAAGTGCAGGATCCATACATTATGATAATGTGTCTGCATCAGTTTTAGGTGGGTTTGTCATTGTGAGGACAAACCCGCTTGACGTACTCAGGATTTCACCCCCATCTGATCTAAGACTAGTTGTTGCAGTTCCAAAGATTACAGTTCCTGCACATAAGACACAGATGTCTCGCAGTGTTGTACCAAAACAAGTTCCACTGGTGGATTCTGTGGCGAATCTTTCTAATGCAGCTACCATAGTTGCTGGATTTGTGCAAAAAGACTCTGAACTCATTGGTAAATCAATTCATGATGTAATTGTTGAGCCTGCAAGGGCTCATCTGATACCCGGATTTTTTGCTGTAAAGAAAAATGCATTAAAGGCAGGTGCTTTAGGCGTTACAATATCAGGTGCAGGACCATCGGTAATTTCATTTGCCACAAAAAAGTCAAATCTGAACAAAATTGCAAGTGCAATGAAAATAGGATTTGCCTCTGCAAAAACAGAATGCGCAGTTGTAATTTGTAAGCCAAGTAATGGCGCAAAAACGATCTAAATTGAAAAAAGCAGTTGTAATTTGTAGTGGAGGACTTGACTCTTTATGTCTTGGAGCACATTTATCAAAACAATATGATTTGTATGGAATTACATTCTCATATGGTCAACGTGCTTCAAGAGAGATTGAAGCTGCAAAAAAAGTAGGTAAAGCATTACATCTAAAAGATCATAAGATAATTCCGCTAGACTTTATGAAATCACTATACGGTGCAAGCAACGTTCTCACTGATGCAAAAAAATCACTTCCATCGAAATTTGAGTATTCCATAGTAGTACCTATTAGAAATGCAATATTTGTGACAATTGCAACTGCTTGGGCCTTTTCACTAAGAGCATCACTTGTTGCATACGGTGCACACACGGATGATTTCAAATATCCAGATTGTCGTCCAGTTTTTTCTAAAAAAATTGAATCTGCGCTAAATCAGGGAGAAATTGATGGAATCAGGCTAGGAATCAGAAACAAGATCAAAATTTGGTCACCATATGCTGCAGGCATAGCAAAGAGCACACTGGTAAAAGCAGGCTACGAGAAATTTGGTGATAAAATTTTTCAAACATGGAGTTGTTATGCGAATTTTAAACATCATTGTGGAAAATGTGAGTCTTGCAATAACAGAAAGGCCGCATTTTTTGAGGCAAAAATCAAAGACAAAACAAAATATCTATCCTAATAACGAGTTTCTAGAATCTTTCTTTTGAACACTATAGGTCTTATTCCCATGTACCAGGCCAGTATGATTCCTGCAATTATTCCAAAAAAGTACCAGTTTTGCATTGCTGGTGTTGCCTCTTTTGCAATAATATTTACGACTTCACGTGAGGAGAGTGCTCCAACAGCCAAGGTGATGAAGAATTCTATTGCAAGCCATGTAAAATGTGGCCATGATTCTCCCGGAATGTGAACATTGTTGTGTACTCCCACAAAAAGCTAACTTTGCATTTGATTATTTATCTTTTTCAAAGAACAGATGACTTGTTATTGCGAATTATGGCAATAACATCTTCACGATTTTCCTTTCTTTCGTAAAATCCTCGATATGCTGCAGAAGTCATGGTTGCATCGTTTTTGACACCTCTCATTTTCATGCAAAGATGTTCTGCTTCTGATAATACCATTACGCCCTTAACGCCTTGTGCATGTAGTTCATCTGCAATATCTTTTGTCATCCTTTCCTGGATTTGGAGTCGTTTTGCATATTTTTCAACTAGTCTAACTAGTTTTGATACTCCAAAGACTCGCCCGCTTGGCAGATATGCGATACTAACCTTGCCAAAGAATGGAAGCATGTGATGTTCACACATTGAATAGAATTTAATATCCTTTACGACCACTGCATCAGAATCTTCTGAAAATTGGACTGATAATTCCGAGTCGGAATCATAACCAGCAAAAATCTCTTCATACATATCTGCAATTCTATCTGGTGTACCTCTAAGTCCTTCACGTGTAGGATCTTCGCCGAGTTCTATGATTAATTCACGAACTAGTTTTTTTACTCTATCTTTATTCATGGTGCACCTATTAGTTTGTGTAATTGTGGCACTACGCGTACCTCAGGGTAATAAGAATAAGTTGCATCATAAAAGCTCAAAAGTTTTTGCAATGTTGGTTCTGCTACTCCGTAGGTCGGTTGTATTATAAAACCCTTAAGATCGTTAGTGCCAACAGTTTTGAAAATTTGTTGCACTAGATTTGAAAATGTTTCTAGATCTGTTTTTGATGATACAACGATTTTGATGTAGGTGGGCTTTTTTGCAGCGATTGATTGTTTAAGACAGTCCAATGCATTCTCTATAAACATGGAATAATGTTTTGAATCAACAAAATCAGAATCCTTTGTCTTTAGCTCAATTTTGATGAAATCTATAAAGGGTAAAACTATGGCGAATTTTTTTGAATCAAAGCAGGATGATTCTAAATACGTTGGAATTTTTTTTGTCTGGACGAATTTTGCCATCTCCGCTACTGCCTCTGACTGGACTAGTGGATCGCCTCCAGTGAAGTTTACCTTGTAGGTTTTATCCACAAGATTTTTTTCAATCATGGAGCATGCATCTTGGATTTCATATTCTTGCCCAGAGTCCATTGGGAGTGATTCTTTGGTATCGCAGTAAAAACAGGTAAAGGGGCATCCTGCTAGCCTTACAAAGAGTGTTTTTGTTCCAAAAAGAACTCCTTCACCCTCAAGTGATGTGAATATCTCAAAGAGTCTTACTTTCAAGCAGTATGACTAGTTAGAGTCATTATTTAATTCAGACTAGGAAATAACAGGGTTCTTTGTGTACATGAGGCCTGCAACAAAAAAAATCACACCCAAGATTCCAATCAACCCTCCAACAAACTCAATTGTCTCAAAGAACTCTGTGCTTGCTGGTGCCCACAAAAATGCCATCAATGCACCAACTATTATCATTGGTATGCCAACGCCAACAGAAATCTGCTTTGATGCCATGCAAATTTGCTGTTCTTCAAAATCTATATGAAGTTTTGTTAGGGTTTATCAGAGTTATTGTTGTCTTCAGATGAAGATTCAACGTATTTGGTAATTTCATCAATTAATGTGTTGATTGCTCGGATTGTCTTTTTTGAGTCAGATCCTGTTTCTTTGAGCTTTGTAAGCATTAATTTTGCAGATTCAAATTTTGGTTTGATGGTATCATCAATGTATGGTTCTAGTTCTGCCAGCTTTGCTTCGATTCTAGAAATTTCAGGTGATTGTTTTTTGTTGGTGTCCTTGCTTTCTTTTGCTGTCTTGGCTTGCAGTTTGATGTCTTTTGTCTCTGTTTTTAATATCTCAGATTGTTCTGAGGTTCTTTGTTCCATGGATTGAGTTTGCAATGACAGTAGATATGATTCAATTTCTTTGATTGCAGAATCCAGTGCCCTTAGTAATTTTATTGGATCATCAGTAGACGTTGGATCTTTTAGTGAATATAGGAGTGATTTTGCAGTATCAAATTTTGGCTGTATGATATCATCTATTTTTGGCTCTAAAAGCAACAATCTACTTTCAAGTTTGGATATTTCAGAGAGAATTTTTTGGTTCTTGGCATCCAATAGATCCAAGTTAATTTGATAGACACGTTTTATCTTGACGACTACTTGAGTTGCGTTTCCGCCTGACGCAGCTAGTTCTTCTTTTGCTTTTTGAAGCTTGGTAATTTGTTCTGCTGATAGTCCCAGATCCTTTGCTTGTGCCAGAACCGCATCAATTTTGGTTATGTACTTGTTTGCAAAAGAGATTGCTCTTGTGTTAGATCGTTCTGTGACCATGGTTTTGATCGTGGTTTGAAGTTCTGTTCCAGCACTCTTTAGTTCTGCAAATGTTTTTTCCAATGTTTCCATATCTCCATTTGCAAGATTTGATTTTGCAATCTGGAGTAAATTGTCAAATCTACTAAAGTCGACAGGTAGATTATTTTTGTTAGCGCTTGCCTTTAGTATGTTGATGTTGGCCTCAAATCTTTTGAGTGCATTTCCATAGTCAAATTCCGGAACTGGAGCTGCTTGTGGTGGTGGGGTTACTAGTTTTGCAGACATTGGTGTTGGCTCTGAGAAGATCTCGGTGACTTGTCTGAATGCCTTCATTGCGGCCAGAAAGTGTTTTTTTGCTTCTACAGCATCTCCTCTCTTTACTGATGCAACCAACTGCTCTGTTTCAGAGTCTCCTTGTTGATACAAAGATTGAGCATCTTCTGATATTGATGGCATCTTGTCCAATTGGATCTTTACTTGTGCTCTTGCCTGGGTTGCCAAATTGACAAAAGAGTCAAGTTTGGAATCTCCAAATGCAGGTACTGAAATCATACTAACAACTAATGCAAATAATACAAGAGTCAGTGCAGTTTTCATTGTGATTCCTCCTTCTTCTTTAATCGAACCAAGTTCTGAAAGTCTTTTTTCTCTATTTGGATAATACCTTGTCGCTCAAGTCGTTTTACTGCGCGCCACATTGTGGTTCTTGGCAAAAGGAATTTTTTCCTCAAGTCACGCTCAAAAGCTTGACCACCATTCTTTTCCAAATACGAAACTAGCTGCTTGTCATCTTCTCTCATTTCTTGAGTGACAATTTCATCTGAATCTACTGATTCAGGCTCAGAATCCTCATCTTTATTGTTCAACAAAGGCTTGATTGTCTTTTTTACTGCACTCTTGGTCTTTTTGAGAATTAGTGTAAGAGTAGTTACTGCACCACCAATTGCCACAATTGATGTCGCAATTCCTGCAACGTTTTCCTTGAGCCAGTTGACGGGATTTTCTGTTGGTTGACTGATTTTGTGATCGTTTATTTCTTGCAAAGTCAATGCGTTTGCTTCTAATGCCAAGTCTTCAGCATCGGTGTATTTTTTATTATCATATGCAAATACAGCCAGATCTAGCTTTTCTTGTGCAACCTTTACGTCAATTCCTTGCCCATTTGCTTCTGCAATTAACGCCTTTGTGTCAGTAATTGCATTTAGTGCAGAAAGTGCAGGTCCCGATGTGCTAAAGAAATACTCTATCTGGTTTTTGCCCTTTAGTAATGAGAGTCGTTTTTCATCAATAGAGTCAATGTTGTCAGGGTTTGCAATGTCAACTACAGTTGATTCTTCTGGCATTGTGACAGTGTAATCAACTGGAGAGTCAACTGCAAATGTCCAGATTTTGCCTTTTTTCGATACCAGATCATAGCTGTCATAGGCAATAGAAACAGATGATGCTCCAAAGGTTTGGATTGTTGCTCCTTTGCTATCAATATCAAATGACAAGAGTAGGCCGTCCTCGTCTTGTACTACAAAATTATCAATAGATTTACCAAAAAGCTGAACTTTTAGTTCTGGCTCGGTTGGGTCAGCTGATGATTGTTGAGAAATATGAGTAGTGCCATCTGGGTAAACTGTAAAGTCAACGGAACGAAGGGAGCCAAAAGATTGTGCAGGCAGTACTACTGTAAGAAGAAGGCCTATAGCTAGCAGTGGTGCTTTTACCATTCTAATGAGGATATCTGTAATCCTTACAAAAAGCATTCCCTCAATATTGGGTATTTCTTCTTGGATACAGAGTACTGCCTCTTGGTTATTCATGGTTAATACCTCAAATTCAGCGCATCTAGGACGGACTGGAACTTGCGGAATTCTTGGACAAACTCGATGCCTTTTTCGGTGATTGTATATAGTCGGTTTTTTTCGGTTTTTACGGTTTGGACCAAGCCTGCAGTAGAGAGTTTTTCACACTTGTCGATTACGGCATAGTGCGAAAGGTTTGCTCTTCTAGATATTGCAGAGACGATAGTTCCTTGTCTGCCGCCTTCCATGGTGACATTCAAGATATCTCCCATTATGCCCATTTCGGACCTGTATTGTTGTTTTGACATGCTATAGTAATACACCCCAGTATTGATTAGGGACATTTTGAAACCTCATAGCGGAACGCATAGCGGAATGCCCGTTTCGTTGGTTTGGAACACCTGAAATTGAACATATTTTGATGCGGGGGAGAAAAATTAGCTCAAAACTGGGGTTGGAAATTTTTGTTACTTGTGGGATTTTGTCTTACTTTATCTTTATTAGGAATAAAATGGCATTATCCACCATAACTGATACAATATGTTTGAAAAATTTAAGAAGACCGAGGAATTCCAACAGAGTACTGGTATGTTAGAACAAGAAAAACCTAAAGTCGAAGCGGAACGCATAGCGGAACAGTCAGGTTCAGGCTCTGAGATAGGTATTGGGGACCTAATGAACAAACGGGCCAAACTAGAAGAGGCAATTGATTATGTAGGTTTGATGATAAAGAGCTTAAAAGACAAGCGGACCAAACTGGTCAAGGAAATTGAGGACGAATCTGTTGACATACAGAATTTAAAGGAAAAACTAGTCAAAGTTAGTGAATACATAGAAGAGGAAGGTCGTGGAATACGGGATCTGTCTAATAAGCGGGCTCAAGTAGAGAGCCAGGCAGACGAGGTAGGTGCCTTAATTAGCAATCTTCGAAGTAAGCTTGCCAGCATAGACAGCGTAGTTGAAGGCGAGGCAAACAAGGTCAAAGCAATCAAGGAATCACGTCCAAAAACATAGGCGTTTCATAGCGAAACATATAGCGGAACAATCATTTTTGAAATAATAAAAGGGGAAATGAGATACTTTAGAGGTATCTTGTTGAGGTAGCGGACTTTGCACTTACTGGCGTTGATGGGAATCTGTCCCCAACTGACGCTTCGGCAACAGCTGCTGCTTCCTCTAGAATCCTTTCGGACTCTTCGTTGGTTGTTTGATCCATGCCAAACGCACCCTCGCCTGAGAAGGATTCTGTCATTAGTCCATTTAGCATATCAGTCATCATACCTAGTTCGTGATCTGCCTCTGGCATGAACTTGCCAAGCGAAGACTTGAGGCTTCTCATTAGGCCGATTGTTGGTGCTATTGTGACTACTGTATCTCCTAGGTCGCTGAATGTTGTTAATCGTAGTTCGATCTGTTCTAGTGCCATTCTGCAATTTCCTAGCATTTTTGAGACCTTTCGGACCTCGGCTAGTTCGTTTGCTAAAACTTTGCTAGTGTGAGTATCGTGTTTTTGGGTTGCTGCAACTATTCTTTGGAATAGTTTTTCCTCTCTTTGTTTTAGTTTGGTCAGCATTCCGTCAAGTTTTGAGATTTGGTTATGAAGGCCTTTTACTGCCTGCTCAATTCTTGGTTTTAATGCGCCTTTTGGCTTGAGAACGTCGCCCAATTTTTCAGATACGCTCGGTGTTGATGGTTTGGACCATGAGTTCTGGAAGTTTGTCATGGCTGGTTTACTGTAGTTTATTGAAATCGAAAGGTGTGAAATCTATTTTACCAAAAGATCTAATGCGAAACTTTTGAGGCTAAATCAGCTAATGCTAGGAATATAGAAAATAAAAAACAATTCGCCTAGTTTACTGGGCTAGAATGCTTTGTGGGTGCATTTTCTTGATGTGCGAATGCACTCCGTGATTTGATGTGACTGCTTCGCCACACAATGGACATGTTTCCATTTTTATAGTAGTCCGTTCTATATATAGTATTTAAGGTTTACGTTTTTCGGATCTTCCAAGCTAAGATCATAGAATTCGGATTTAATCCAAAGATAAAAGTCAGTTCTAGTAAACTAAAACTGGAAAAAGTTTTTCAAAAAAATTAGTTGTTAAAAATTTGCTAAATTATTTCACAGTATTGGATAATCAAAAATTGAGAAATTTCTCATTTTAATTTTTAAATTCTAAAAAAATTTTTACATTACAAAAGTACGAAGTTCGTTTGGTAGTATAGGAAAGAACAGTTTTGGAAAAAACCATCATTTCCACTCTACGAATAAAATTGAATAAAAAATCGTTTTTTTAGGGTCATGATAGATAAATCTTGTTAAAACTTTATATGTAGAATCCAAAAATGGATTTCACCTTATGACACAAACAGCACGAAATAGCGACCGTTGTCCTCGTTGCGCAAAGGGCGCAATGCTAACAGATGGTAGCACTGGCGAGATGTTTTGTAACACATGTGGATTTGTTGCGACCGAACGAGTTGAAGAAGAAGGTCCAGAGTGGCGATCCTTTTCAAAAGAAGAGGGAGAGAACCGTACTCGAACTGGTACACCGACTTCACTTGCAATGCATGACATGGGTCTTGCAACAATTATCGGTCAAGCTGACAAAGATGCATCTGGTAAACCACTTACATCTTCAATGAAGAGCACCATTGAGAGACTACGAACTTGGGACTCGCGAAGTCAAGTCCACGAACCAGTGGATAGAAACTTTAGACAGGCATTTTCGGAGCTTGACAGACTCAAGGACAAGCTGGCACTTTCTGATGCAGTAATTGAAAAGACCGCATACATCTACAGAAAAGCACTAGACAAAGGGCTTGTTCGAGGACGTTCAATTCCTGGACTAGTAGCAGCAGCTTTGTATGCAGCATGCAGAAACACAGAGACTCCAAGAACTCTAACCGATGTGGCAAATGGAATCAACATAAAGCGAAAAGATGTAGCTCGGTGTTATCGATTGCTTCTTAGAGAATTGGACCTAAAAATGCCAGTAGTCGATCCAATCAAGGGGGTCGCGAGAATTGCAAGTATTGCTGACTTGTCTGAAAAGACAAAGAGAAAGGCGCTTGAATTCCTAAAGGAAGCAAGTCGAATTGAAGTCTCTGCTGGAAAGGACCCAATGGGACTAGCAGCAGCAGCTTTGTACTTGGCTTGTGTGATGCTTGGTGAAAACAAAACGCAAAAAGATATTGCCCAAGCAGCAGGAGTAACAGAAGTTACCATCCGAAATAGGTACAAGGGTCTTAAAGAAGCATTAAAGCTCTAAAACCCTCTTTTTGTTGTTTTTTACAAATTTTAATAGGAATTATATTTTTATGAATTTTGTGAAAAAGAAAAGTCTGATAGGATTCATTTTGATTGTAGCTCCTCTTGCAGTTGTGTTCGGTTTGATCTTGACTGCTCCATCTGAGAATACTGGACGTGAACAAATCTATCACGCAAGACTTGCGGATCCAAAGCAATACTCTGACGGAATTTTCACGGAAACGTTTCCAATCAAGAAAGGAGAATATGAAATTCGTTTTGTTCTAAATGGTGATAGCCCTCAAACGCTGGGAGTTTTTCTAAGAGGTGTAACTTTTTCTTTTGAGGAAGAGTTTGAGATTAAAGGAACTGAACATGGAGATATTGGGAAATACTATACTTGGGAATACATAGGCCAAAACAAAATCAGTATTCCAGAGGACCAGGAATTGGAGATTACACTCAATCCTCATGGGAATGTGTTGGGTCCGTTTTCGATTTATCTGATAAAATAGGACTGGCGTGACCCCAGGCGTAGAACATGAGAGAACACCTCTCTTATCCAGTGCCAACGCACTTACAGGACACAAATTAGTTCTACTGGGTCACGCGCCCCTTAGTCGATAGGATTTATGTCCTTTCGCATCATTTCTTATAGGATTTTATGTTATTTAAGATTTAGTGTGAATTTTTATACAAAAGAAGTGCATATAATGAAATAATTTTTATCTCATTTTCTCAAATAGCAATATTAGCAAAATTATTTTAATAAAAGAAATGAAACTTTCAGGAAAAGTAGCTCTGATCACCGGCGGTAGTAGGGGAATAGGAAAGGCAATTGCAAAAGAATTTGCAGGTAATGGTGCAAGCATTGTAATTTCTAGTAAGGATAAGACAAAGTTAGATGAAACTGCGAGTGAGTTTGGCGCCTTTGCCATACAAGCAGATATCAGAAAAGAATCTGAGGTTCAGAATCTCATAAACAAAACAATCGAGAGATTCGGTAGATTGGATATCTTGGTGAACAACGCTGGAATTTTTCCCAAGATCAAGCTACTTCATGAGATCTCTGATTCAGAATGGAGAGACGTATTGGATGTAAATTTGACTGGTCCGTTTTATGCTACAAAATATTCCATACCATATTTGCAAAAAAATGGCGGTGCAATAATCAATATTGCATCATCTGCAGGTTTGAAGGCATATGAAAATTTTAATGCAGATGCATATTCTGCATCAAAGGCGGCGTTGGTTTTACTGACCAAATGTTGGGCTTTGGAATATGCAAAAAACAAAATTCGCGTAAACTGTATTTGTCCCGGTGTAGTTGAAACAGACATGACGTCTGAATTTCTATCAACTCCAGCAACTCGTGACATGATGAATTTTGCCTATCCAATTGGCAGATTTGGAACAGTAAATGATGTTGCAAAGGCAGCACTGTATTTTGCTTCAGAAGAAGATGCGGCTTGGGTTACTGGGGCAGTTTTACCACTTGACGGTGGAGAATCGATAAAATAACCCCAAATCAATTTAATACCAAAGAAATTACGCAAAAACATTGGAATCATTAAAGAAGAGACGTGCAAAGACGATCATATTATTATCTGCAATTTGGTTTGCCATTGCAATTCCATTGCCATTTTTGTTTAACGTACCAGAAGAGGCAACGCCACAACTATACACATTGATTCAGATTTTGGGTTTGATTTCAATCCCATTTGTTGCCCTTGGAATAGCTTGGACGCTCAAACCAGAACTTGCACAATAACATGTCCTATAGTTTACCATTCATCAACCCACTCAGCGAAGCCTTTGTTGCTCTAAATGCAGCAAAAAAGGCAAGCAGGGCAGTGATGGAGGTGTATAATGAAGAATTTACATCTCAACTCAAAGAGGATGATTCTCCAATAACAAAAGCAGACCTACAAAGCAATGAAATCATAAAACAACATCTATCATCATCTGGTCTTCATATTTTATCAGAAGAAGATGTAGACGACATAACAAGACTAGACCATGAAAAAATTTGGATCATAGATCCGCTTGACGGTACAAGTGATTTTGTAAACAGAACTGGTGAATTTACTATAATGATCGCACTTGTCAAAAATAAAATTCCAATTATTGGTGCAATTAGCAGGCCGACAACGAACACGTTATTTTTGGCCCAAAAAGGAGCTGGTGCGTACAAGCTTGAAAACGACAGATGGTCAAGACTCCGAGTTAGTCAGACAAAAGACATCACACAGTGCAAGGCAGTTGGAAGCAGATTTCACTTAACAGATCAAGAAAAAGAATTTTTCAAAAAACTTGGTGTCGCCAGTTTTGAAAGTAGGGGGAGCTCACTCAAAGTAGCAGAGATTTGCCAGGGATTAGCAGATCTATACCTCACTACATCAAATAAAATAAAACAATGGGATACATGCGCATCGCATTGTTTGATAACAGAGTCTGGGGGAAAGATTACCGATATGACAGGCAAAGAAATTCTCTACAATACAGAAAAGGTAAATCATGAAAACGGCCTAGTTGTAACAAACGGACTAGTTCATGAGGAAATTATACGAAGATATCACGTTTAGGCTACGTTCTTTGACTTTAGGAAATTGAGCATATTTTGCACTGATTGGTCCAGAGTTTCCTTGTCGGTTTCCACTACAAAGTCAGGGTTTTGTGGTGCTTCATATGGGTCCGAGATTCCAGTAAAGTTTTTGATCTCATTTGCTCTTGCCTTTTTGTACATTCCTTTGACATCACGGGTTTCACACTCATCTAAGGAGCACTTTACGTAAACCTCAAAGAATTTGGAATCATCTGCCACTATTTTCCTTGCATCGGATCTATTTTCAATAAATGGGCTGACCAGTGATACGCCGACTGGGACATTATGTTTTAGTAATAGTTTTGCTAGGTGTGCCACTTTTTTGTTATGCTCTACTCTACCTTCTTTTGAAAAGTCTTTTGGCGAAAGCCATTCTCTTAGTTCATCCCCATCAAGAATAGCCAAATTCGGAACAATTTTTTGCATTGCTCTAACTATTGTTGTTTTGCCAGAGCAGGGAAGACCTGTCATCCATACTACAAATGCCATTTTCAGATTGCTTGGCTTTTCTAGCTCTTAAAGACTTTACGACATAAACCAGTTTTGTTTTTCTAGATAGTCAATTTGATTCAGAATAGTCTCCATTTTTGTGGATATTGCCATTACTGACTGAAACTGTTCATACATTGCTTGCTCTTCTTCTTTAGGTAGTATTTCGGCTTCAGCCCTGTTAAAGAACTCCTCTTCTTTTTTGAGATGATCTTCTAGGTATATTGAATAAGTTCTAAGAAATCTTGCAACTGGCTCTCTTGCATCTTTTCCCTCTTTCCATTCTAGAAGATATTTGGTTATGTTTTTTGCAATTCGTCTGGAGAATTCATGTTCTATCATGAATTTCCGAATTTCTTCTTTAAGCGAATCATAACTTGCAACACACGCAAAATACGAATCCTCTTCTCTGGAATAATGAATAGAATCCAGAAATTCAGATATGACAAAAGTAATTTTTTCTATATCAGATAATGGGATGTTTTTGCCTGCGTACAGTTCTTGATAGCATTTTATGACAACTTTTTCTAGCCTCTTTATTTTGAGATGATCCTGTCTTAGAATATCAGTTGCGCTCATGTCACACTACAAAGTTAGAGCTTGCACCATCAAATTGGATAGTTACGCCTGAAAGATATTTAATTTTATTTTGCACTATGCTTTTTACAAAATCTCCAATCTCACGCGGCTCGCCAAGTCTTTTCATCGGTATATTTTTTGCCAAATCCGATGCATTTCCAAGATCTCGTACTCTATCGGTGTTGATCAGTCCTGGTGCAATGTTTACACAGCTTATTTTTCTTGCAGCTAATTCTTTGCTTACAAGCTTGAAAACTGCAGTAAATGCTAATCTGTATGCACTAGAAATGACCAATCTTGGATTTGGTTCTTTTATGACGCCAGATGTTATCACAAAGACATAGCCCCCGTCTCGTACCTTTAGCTTTTGCAATAAAAGGCAAAAACCCAAGAAAAGCTGATTGTGGTATTTTTGCCATTCTTTCTCAGTAACTTCAGAAAACTGTTTTGGTGGGGGACCGCCTGTATTCAAAATCAAAATGTCTACCTGTTGATGTTTTTTGATGAATCTCTTGACGCTGTTAAGATTTGAAGTGTCAATATCTTTTCTAGAGGTTGCTACAACGTCAATACCAATTGATAAAAGCGAGGTTGCAATTGCCTTTCCTATTCCCCTACTACCGCCAAGAACAAGTGCCTTCATTGTGTGAAATTAAAACTGCAATTGATTTTAAGCTAGTGCCTATTCTAGCTCAAAAAGGACTACCTTTTTTGGATCATCTTGAATAATTCCAAAATGCGGTTTGGCAAAACCACCTCCGTAGTATCCCTGCGGGCCGCCAAGTCCAAGTCTAATCAAATAGTTACCAGATTTTTGGATTGGAATGTCACGTTTTTTTAGAATATGTGAGGATATCTTTTCTGTCTGAGATTGGTATGGCCAAATGTTTTTTATTTGGCCTTGATATTGTTGGATGGCGGCTTCCATGTGTTGGTGGCCGCACAAAATTATAAAATTATCAAATTCCATTTTTGCCTCATCAAATGCAGACTCTGCCTTGTAATGGTATCCAGAATAGCTGAAAAATTCGAAATCCTCTTCTGATAATCTTTGCCAAGTTCGTTGGTACAACCAAGGATCATCTCCATTTTTCATAATCTTTTGTGGGTCTATTGGTCCCCCATGAACACAGAAAAGCTTGTTTTTTCTATCCAGTGCAAACTGGTCTCCGTATGTTCCGTCTGTATTTTGTTTGAAAAACTCTGTATCTTGACTTGATAGCAGTTCATGCTCTTTTATACTGGAATAAGAGCTTCCAGAAAGAAATTTTTTATACATAAAACCCTCATCATGATTTCCCATTACAGAAATCATTTCATATGATTTTGAGAGATCATTCATTTTTTGCAAGACTTGTTTTGGGCTGGTACCACGTTCTAGTAAATCCCCCAAATTGATTATTCGTGTGACTTTGCCGTACTTGTCTTCAAAGTCTGATGAAAACGCAATATTCAGTATTGTCTCCAACCCTTCAATGTCTGCATGAATGTCAGAAAATACTAAATCCATTGTGACGGATTAGTTTGCTAGATTTATTCCGCTTTCTTTAGCTTCTTGTTTTAGATCTACTATTTGGTTATTAAGATCTTCAATTTCAGCTACAAGCTCCGCTCGCCTATCAATTAGCGTCCTGAGCATCGAGCTATACAGATTTGTTAGTGTTTGACTCATTTTTTCACCGAACTCCTTTTACAATTTTAGTCTTAAACCCTTACTAATAATTTGTACTAGTGTGTTTGTCAACAATCAGCTCATTTCGAGTTTACTAGATATCTTGTCCAAATTTTCCATATCGGAAGAGTGTGATTTTGTATAATGCCAGAACGGTCAATGTTACTTAATAAACCAAGTACGCACAGATTAAAGACTAAGCTGAGTCGTGTTTGCTCAGAATGTTCGAGGATGTAGTAAGAGATGCAATAAGAGGACAAACAGAGTCAGGTGCAACTGCGATACTACAGGGCAGTGTTCCACAAGAAATTCACGGTTTTATTCCGGATTTGGTATCGCAATTAGATCAAGGAATAGATTCTACGATTGTTGCTGATCAGGCACTAAACAAGACATTTGATATTGTAGAAACTGTGGTGTTGACAGATGCTACTGCTCATGTATTGGACAAATTCTCAGATAGAATTGTGAATCTGCTATTTGGTGAAGCATTTCTGAATGTTCTAGCACAAGCAGCAACTTTACTCACAAACAGCACTTCTCCCATTTAGGATTTTGTAAAACAAACACAATGACATCCTCTGACAAGACATTTACCAGTATTGTCATGGAGTTTAGAGTCATGAAAACAGCCTGCAGGAGTATTTTTGCAACTCATGTATCTGGCTTAGATTTTCTCACTAATTCGCTTTGCGGTATTATGCTACTGCCATGCGAATTTCACGTGATTGGTGGTTGCAAATGTTTTGATGCAAATCTGCTAATGACTCCTCTTTGAATGTCAGATCGCATCGGAAACACTTCCATGCAGTTGTTGTCATGATATGAAAAGGGTGAATTTTGTATTTAACGCGAACGTAGAATTTGTATGGATAAATTCTACGAATCCAAAATAGCTTTTATTAAATTATATTCGTATTTTTTGCAAGCTCTAGTGCTTTTTTCTGAGTCATTTTGACTTGTTTTAGTATGGTATATCGTTCAGGTCGTAGTGATTGGGCGATGACTAGTGCTTCTGCCAGAATTTGTGGTTTAAGACCAATTTCTTTTGCAGTTATTGGAGCGCCGACATTTTTGAGTGTGTTTGCTATTTTTTTCCAGTCTTGTCCCTGAAGTTTTGCCATCAAGATTGCACCAATTCCACATTTTTCCCCATGAAGGCCTACTCCTGGTGCAAGCTTGTCCAATGCATGAGAAAACAGATGCTCAGAACCAGAACATGGTCTGCTGCTTCCTGCAATACATGAGGCAACACCTGCACTAATTAGTGCCTCTACAATTTCACGAACGTCTGGTCTTTTTTTCTTCTCTGTTGCTTCAAGCAAGATCTTCGCACTCATTGATGCCAAATTAGATGAATATCGTCCATAGTATTCTCCTGTGTTGTCGCGACCTAGCTGCCAATCCTTTACTGCTGTGATCTTGGCAACCAAATCACCACATCCACTTGCCAATAGCTTCTTTGGTGCTTTCTTGATAACATCAATATCAACAAATACGCCAAGCGGAGCAGTTGCAACCAGAGAATGAGGTTTTTCTCCCTTGACAGAAACAAACGGGCTGGCAATCCCATCATGTGAAGCAGCGGTTGGAACACTAACAAACGGTTTTGACAGATTATACGAGATCATTTTTGCAACATCAACTGATCGGCCGCCGCCGATACCAACAATCAGATCTGCCCTGTCTTTTCTGACCTGACCCTCAACTATATCAATTGATTTTTCGTCATTTGTTTTTGGGATATGCCAGGTTACTTTGATTTTAGAATCAACCAAAGATTTTGAAATTTTTGCCTTGATGATTTTTTGCACGTGATTGCCAGCTATTATTGAGACCTTTTTTGTTGGACCTAAATTTAGTAAAAACTTTCCAAAGTCTCCAATGTTTTTGTCTCCTACCACGATTAGGCGTGGAAGCTCCATAGTGTGAGATGGAGAATTACGCATCACGTCTTTGCTTAAGACTACCACTTATCAATTTGGCCCCCCAAAGTTATTTAAAAGGGTCAGAACCATTTCTGATCATCTAGGAGTATTTTCTGTGTCAGCTAATAGCGTAGAAGATAAAATTCTACATGGAACAACCACAGTAGGGATTAAGGCAAGCGACGGTGTCGTATTGTGCGCAGACATGCGTGCAAGCGCAGGATATTTCATTGCAAATAATAACACAATGAAAATCCAACAGCTAGCAAGACATGCAGGTATGACAATGGCTGGCGGTGTTGCAGATGCACAAAACATTACAGATGTTCTCAGGTATCATTCCAGCATACACCGTGTACAAAAGAATGAAGACATTCCAATCAAGTCACTAGCAAGACTGTGTTCATTGATGTTTCACCAAAACAGAGGATATCCATTCATTGCAGACATTCTGCTTGGTGGATATGATAAAGACGGCCCACAACTAGTAAATGTGGATGTGTTTGGTTCAGTTGAAGAAAAGAAATATGTCACAACAGGTAGTGGTTCTCCAGTAGCATATGGTACTCTAGAAGACGAATACCGAGACAACCTCAAAGTAGACGAGGCCAAGGTAATCGCATTGCGCGCTGTAAAGGCAGCAATTGTTAGAAACATTGGAACCGGAGACGGAATCAATGTTGCAATTATCGATAAAGGTGGTTTCCGACTCTTGACAAAAGAGCAAAAGAAGTCCATCATTGCTTTGTAGTGATTTAATGCAAAAAAGACAACAACAGGAAAAAGATTCATCATCAGCCCAAAGTGTAATGGCGACAA
Organism: uncultured Candidatus Nitrosotenuis sp.; assembly: GCA_964616415.1. Lineage (GTDB taxonomy): Archaea > Thermoproteota > Nitrososphaeria > Nitrososphaerales > Nitrosopumilaceae > Nitrosotenuis. Next base: position 37,803 of record CAZTUP010000007.1, read on the forward strand.
TACTGCAAAGTATTCCAAAAGAGGCCCAAGTAAGCAAAATCGATTATGAAGGTCCAAGAATTGCACTATACACAAAATCACCATCATTTCTAATGGAAAATAACCAAATCGTATCAGATCTGGTAAATGTTATCAAAAAAAGAATTGTAGTTAGAACTGAAGAATCCATTCGTAAAAATGAAGAAGATGCGCGTCAAGTAATTGCAAAGGCTTTACCTAAAGAGGCAGAACTCGGCGGGACTTACTTTGATACAGCAACAGGTGAGGTCTCAGTTGAAGTAAAGCGACCATGGCTACTACAGAACAATCCTGAATTCAACATGTCTAAACTGACCGAAGAGATGGGCTGGAGAATTCGGGTTAGAAAGGCAACAACCATACAATCGAGTACCATCCAGCAGATCAACTACAATCTCAAATTATCATCATCGGAACGAGCAAAACACCTCAAACAGATCGGTGAGAGCATCTTCAGGCCAAGACTAGCACAAAAATCCGAGGTCTCTCTGATGACATTGGGTGGATTTGGCCAAGTTGGTAGATCCAGTATGATTCTAAACACTTCTGAGAGTAAGATTTTGATAGACTGTGGTGTAAATCCGGGAGCACGTTCACCATCAGAATCATTTCCAAGATTTGATTGGACAAACATCACATTAGATGAAATTGATGCTATAGTGATAGGACATGCACATTTAGATCACACTGGATTTTTGCCAGTTCTCTGCAAGTATGGATACAAAGGTCCTATCTATTGTACAGAACCGACATTACCCATGATGAATTTAATTCAGCTTGATGCAATCAGAGTAGCAGCAGCACAGGGACGAGCTGCGATATATGCAGAACGAGATGTAAAACAGATCATGAGACAGACCATAACCATTCCATACGGAACAGTAACTGATATTGCGCCAGATATCAAATTAGTATTTTCAAATGCAGGTCACATTCTAGGTTCTGCAACGTGTCATTTCCATATTGGAAATGGTGATCATAATTTTGTGTATACTGGAGATATCAAATTTGGTAAAAGTATTCTCTTTGAGAGCGCATCATGGAATTATCCTAGAGTTGAAACTTTACTCATAGAAAGCACTTATGGTGCAAGAGAGGACATACAACCAACTAGACAAGAAGTAGAATCAGCATTCATCAACGCAGTCAACAACACACTAGTCGATGGTGGAAAGGTACTGATTCCAATTCCAGCGGTAGGCCGTGCACAAGAGATTATGATGGTAATTGATCATTATATGAAGGCGGGTCAAATGGTCGAAGCTCCAGTATTCATGGAGGGGATGATTGCAGAGGCAACTGCAATTCATGAGGCATATCCAGAGTATTTAGCACGAGAGTTACGACAAAAAATTCTTGAAACTGACGATAATCCGTTTGATTCTGAATATTTCACAAATATTGAACATTCTGACGCAAGAGAAGAACCATTACGTGATAATACACCGTGTATTATTTTGGCAACCTCTGGCATGTTAGAAGGTGGTCCAGTGTTAGAATATTTCAGAAATATTGCACCTGGAAACAAAAACAAGATAATCTTTGTATCATACCAAGTCAACGGCACTCTAGGTAGACGTGTCCTTGATGGATCAAAGCAAGTGTCATTGTTGGGTAAGGATGGTAAAGTAGAAGTGGTTAACGTAAATTGTTCAATGATAAAACTTGATGGATTTTCAGGTCATAGTGATTTCAATCAGTTAATGTCATTTGTACACAAGCTAAGACCAAAACTAAGACGAGTCCTAGTAAATCACGGTGAGCGAAGAAAATGTGAAAGTTTGGCAATGAACATTCGTAGGCAGTTCAGAGTTCCAGCTCACTATCCACAAGTACAAGAAGCAATTAGATTATTTTAGATAGTAATTTCAAAATATCAGAAAAGATAATTACAGAAAATGAGGTTTACTTTATGCACTCGTTATGAAATAACCTAGATCTGCATAATGTCATTTTTTAATAAATAGTCGATACTGTGAAGATATTCTGAATCGGAAATCTTGCCTTCAGTCCACCATTTTACTGGATCTTTAAACCATGAAGGAATCTGCATTCCATTATATTGGATCTCAATTTCATCAGAAAATGCGTTTGTGTCTGTAAGTTCAGCAGACCATTGTGTTTTTTTGATTCGATCTTGGTGTTTTGCAAAAAGAACAATTCCGGTATTTTTGTCAATTACCTCTTGGTATTGTTTGGTTTTATCCCAAGCAATTATTGCATCTCTTTGTTGGGTCTTAAATGGGAAAATTACCTCACCCGTAGTCATAATTTGGTATTGTGAGTCAATTGTCGTACCGATCTCAACTGGAATTCTGTGTACAAATCTATAGTATTGTTTGGTATGAGCTATAAAACCATCAGAATTAATATGAAAACTGTCTTGTAATTTGTCTTTTTTTGTGACTTCAACGGATGTAATTGCAATTGTATTTCCCGGTGTACCAAATATGTGAGTTAGATTTGTGACATCGTTGCTTTTACTGTCTTTGATTGAATATTTGATGTAGTTATTTTTTGAAACACAGATCTGATCAAAGGCGCATCTGGCCTGATCGGATAGTGTGATCGATGTATCGATCATTTTAGAGTTTATCATGAATCTAATTCCATATGAAAAGATGTTGTCACGTTCCTTTCCTTGTTGCCAGCGTGCCGCATCATCTTTAATCCATGAAGGTATTTCGGAGGTTTTCTCAAAACGATCGCGAACTGGCTTTTTGACGATCGGTTCTCCCAGTAATGCGATCAATCGATCTATGCGATCAGAGTCACCTGAAAACCAAGTAATGTCGTTGTATAAAGTAAGACAGCTGCGGATATTTGGATAATGAGCATATCGTTGTAAGAACTTGGTCTTGCCAAGGGTTTCAAGCTCCGGATAGATAGTTTCACATTCTGAAATTACTTTGGTGTGATCAGGTTGTGCAAATGCAAAAGGTACAAACAATGAGGCCAAAATTACTAGCCCTGCCAGAATAGCTCGATTCACTGTAAATAATCTCAGATTAATTGATATTAACAGGGCGTAGAAATTATTCGCGCAGTTTTAATATTATTTCAGATCGTATTCAGGCTTCCAGATTTTTACACCGGGAGGTGTAACGATGATTCTTTCTTCTCCAAGCCTTGCAATATCTGCGTTAAAGTTTTTTGCTTGGGCGTACAATTCTTCAACTAGTTTTCGTAGCTGTTCAACATCTTTTTGTGCTAGTGGCGTTACTCGTAAAATCAAGATCATGTTTTTTTTCATGTCATCTTTAATGGAGTGAATATCACTCTGATCACGAATTGTGATTGCCTTGAGATAAGTTGGGCTTTCTGTCTTTTGCATGCTCGTACTATTATTTCGTAAATACTCCCTCAAAAAGTCTTTCGCAGAAAATTACGCACAAATGTCCAATTTTGTTCCTAGACTCTAAAATGTATGTAATCAGACTCTATAGCGCATTTTGCTGCAATCTCAGAGTTTTGCTCACCTTGTTGAACAATTACTGTTTGTTCTATTTCTTTTGGTGCATCAGAGTATCGTAATGTCACTGATGCACACAGAAGTTTGTGGTTTTCCAGATTTTCTCCACGCAGTATAGAAACTGGACCCATGTGATCTTTGGCAGAAAACAACAAATCGTTTGGAAGCGCTAATGCTTTGATCACATCGTTTTCATCCTTGTTTCTACCAACAATTAGTTTTGTTTTTTCATCTAATCTAAAATGTCTGCCAATTTTCAAGAGATCAATATCATTAACTGTTGGAGTTTCAGTGTGTGCAAACAAGTCCTTTGCTCGCAAACCAAATGCAGGATCAGTTAGCAGACATCCTCCACCAGCATTTGGTGGGTTTTCGATTCCAAATTCTTTTGCCATGTCAAGCTGCATACGCCTAGTACGTCCACGAATTTTGCCCAAGTCTTCTCGTTTGATCAACCCATTTTCTTCAGGAATAGTTTTTGGGAGCAATGCTGCAGATAGAGGTCTAACAATATATCCTTCAAGTCCAGATTCCTTCTCTATTGTTCTCAGAGCAGGTCCGTGTTGACTCATTGGCCTTTGGCCTAAAACTTCACCAGATATGATAAATTCTGCACCAATTTCCTCCATGTGTTTTTTTGCAGCTTGAAACATCATGGAACGACAATCAATGCACGGATTCATTCCTGAACCAAATCCGTGTTTTGGATGCTTTAGCATCTCAATGTATTCATCACCCAGATAAACTGTTTTTAAATTAACATTTAGTGCGTCCGCACGCTCACGAATCTCGAATCCACAACCACGGCCGCAATCAAAATCACAAAACGGAGTCTTGATTGCAACTGCAGAAACCTCAAAGCCTTGTTTTTGCATCATTTTTACAGCTAGCTGACTGTCTAATCCTCCAGAGAGTAGTGCAACTACTTTTTTCTTTTCTTCCAACTAGACAAAATTTCGTTTTCCAGTATACAAATGTTCCAACAAAGATTAATTCACCATGACATAGCAAAACACGCATGAAACAGCGCCGAAAAACGCTACTAAAGCATGCCCAAAAAATTGATTGTGACACATTGGTATGTTTTGAACCAGAAAACCTGTTTTATCTTACTGGCTTTTGGGGCGAGGCAATAGGTGTTTTGGAAAAAAATGGCAACACTACAATAATTGCGCCAGAACTAGAAGTTGGTCGAGCAAAAGATGACGCAATTGATTGCAATGTAATAACATCTGAGCGGGGGGTTGGATTATTGTCCAGTCTTATTTCAAAGATCAATGACAAAAAGGTCTGCACTGATTGCCAAAGCTATGGCACCATGGAATTACTCAAAAAATCCATATCAAACATCAAACATTCAACTGATCCATTCTATCGTGCACGAGAAATAAAGGATGAATCCGAGATCATAGTTCTCAAAAAAGCATCAAAGATCCTAGATAACATGTATGAATTATGTACAAAGAAAATCATCAAAGGTGTTAGAGAGTCAGAATTACAAGCGAATCTCATGGCATTTGCCATGGAACAAGATATGTTCAGTACGGGTTATCGCTCTACTTTGAATCCACTAATAATTGCAGGTGGGCCAAATGGTGCACTACCACACGCACAAGTAACAAATCGAAAATTTACAAATGGTGATATGATCGTAGTAGACTTGACTTTGCGTTACAAAGGTTATGTCAGTGATGCAACTAGAACCTTCGGATTGGGGAAGATTTCTGATCAAGCGAAACAAGTCTACGAAATTGTCAAAGAATCACAAAAAAGAGGATTGGTGGCTGTTAAACCAAACATTTCATGCAAAAGTGTGGATGACGCATGTAGAAATTACATTAATGAAAATAATTATGGAAAATATTTTATTCATTCTACAGGTCATGGCATAGGCCTCGAAGTACATGAATTCCCGACCATATCACAAAAGAGTACAACTATTTTACAAAAAAATATGGCAATTACTGTGGAACCAGGAATATACATACCAAACAAGTTTGGCGTACGAATCGAAGACTCTGTTATTGTGCAAACAAAACCAGTCAACATGCACAAATTTACTAAAGAATTGATTGTACTCTAGTTAATGAGTCTGAAATTTTGACTAAATTACAGTTTTGACTAGTTTTCCTCATAGATATTGGATTTAGTTGCGAACAAGATGATCAATTCATACAGACATGTGTCTAATTATGATTAGGCGCAATTCAATACGTGGAGTCATTTTGTTGGGTATGTGCTTCCAATAAAAAAATTGGAAACGGCCCAACAATTTTTGTTATGAATTTTTTGCAGACAATACTAAAACTTTCCAAGGAAACATGATCTTGGTGTTTTTGGTGTATGGAAGTGTTTTTTCTTGTACTGTTTTTTTTAATTCGGTCTTTTGTTTTGGTGAAAGTTTATCGAGTTTTTCTTTTAATGGCTTTGCTAAATATTTGAGATAATCAGACCAGTATTTGGAAAATGTTCCAGGACTATACCAAAACTTGTATTCTTGTATTGTAATGTGTGAGAATCCAGCTTTGATAATTGCTTTTTTGAGGCCTACTTTTGTGCCAAATCTATCCAGATCTGGAGCTCCAGATGAAATATAGTCCGGAATAAATTTTTGGACAGAATCCAAAATACTGGAAAAATATGGAACTGTATCTTTTGCGCCATGAGTCGCAATAACTAATGTGCCATTTTTTTTCAAAGATTTTTTTATGTTTTGTAATGCTTTTGCAGCGTTTGGAAAAAAGAACAAAGCATACTGACATGTTATGGTATCAAATTTCCAATTAAAGTCAAAATTTTCTGCATCAAATATAGCAAAATCAACATTTTGTGCTTTGATTGATTTTTTGGCAATTTGTAGTGCTGTGCCGGAGCTATCAATCCCAATCACAAATCCGGATTTACCGATTTTCCTCAAAATTTCCTTTGTCACGGTACCTGTTCCACATGCCAAGTCAAGCACGGAATCGCCAGAATGGAGTTTTGCCATCTGAATCAGTTTTTGTGTGCTCTGAAACGGCCCGCCACTTCTGCCAGCCCACCTTTTATGATAGCGAGGTGCAATTTCATTCCACGTTTTGATCATTCTCTTTTTGTATTCTACAGATGGTGAGCTAACCAAATTCTCAATACTAATTTGGTAGTACCTTTTATTATATCGTCAACGGTCGATCAAATCAATGGAAGCTAACATCAAAGAAGGAAAATTGAACGATATTACACATCTAGGTATCAGACTGGCTGTAGGTGCCATCTTTCTAGTGCATGGAATTGCCAAGGCTGCAAATCCTGGATTTGGTGGATTTTTAGGAAATCTTGGACTGCCAACAGAATTGGTAATGCCAATAGCTCTTGCTGAAAGCATCGGTGGAATTTTGTTAATCATTGGTGTTCTAAATAGAATTTCTGCGTCAGTATTGTCAATCATAATGCTCGGTGCAATATTTCACGTCAAAAAAGCAGAGAACTTCACAGGTCAGGGAGCATATGAATTAGACTTGATTTTGCTTGCAGCAAATCTATCCATCATAACTATGGGGCCAGGAAGAATATCTATTGCACATATAGCAAGAAAGATTCCGAGATTTTTACACTAGTTCCAAAATCTACTTTTTATTTTTACAATAACCAGTGCAGGTACAGCAAAGTAAATTCCAGCATTTAGCAGAATAATCCCGATTCCGTATCCCAACATCTCTTGCTCTGAATCAATATCAACATAGTTGAGTATTGATAGAGTGGATAGCATTGGAGTGATTGCAGTCTTTACTATTTCTTTGAAGATTGGGCTTTGTCTTTCCAAATCTGCTACTGTTGGGCTAAATGTATAGTAAAAGTCGTTAAAGCCAGTCATGAATGCAGCTCCAGAACCAGTACTGAATAGTACATTGTCTCTTACCTCTCTGAGCAGTTGGACTTGGGGTGCAAGCTCTGTACCAAATGCCGCAGTTGCAATTGCACATTGACCTGGAAGTTTAGAATCTTTTGGTTTTTCGTCAGAACTGGGTTTGACAGTTGTACTAAATGATTCCAACACAGCGTTGAATTTTGGCATTGTGGAATCAAAGTTATTTTCACTGTTTGTGTATGTTATGATGTAAAATTTATCACCGTCATGTATTACAACTTCCTTGAATTTGACTTTGAGTTGTCCAGTAGTCATATTGAATTTTCCTAGCGCTTCTCGCATGTAGCTATCATGTCCCTTGATCGTTGTTTTTTCTTCATTTAGTATAGTTAGAACACCAGAATTGATTGCAGATTGTAGTGATTGTTTTATTTTTTCAGAATAATCATCAAGTGTTGTTCCATTTGTTGGTTTAACGGATATTGATATTGCAGGTGTAAATCCACCGATTTTATCACCAACAGCTACCACATCTGGTGTTTCAGGACTTCGCTTTTGTGGTTCTTGTGTAAACCATCCTGTTGGAGGAATAAATGAAAATCCTAATCTTTCATCAGAATACGGAATTGATTCGCTAGTCTTTGGGATAACTCTCTCAGGTTCTCCCTGATCAAGCAAGTCCGTAATATCTGCGCGGTTTTTTATTTCAGCAGTTAGTATTTCTCCATCTCCCCAGCTGAGTGGGACATTATTGCCAGTATCACCAGTAGTTTCCAGATTTGCGATTTTATCCAGAGTGTCAAAGCTTGTTTGTGTTGCTAGTCTACCAAACACGGCATAGTTTTGATCTAAATCTGGCGAGTCTTTATGAACTATGAAGAACTGTGAGCTACCACTATCTGGATCTCCACCTCGTGCCATCGATACAATTCCCCTTTTATGAGATATGGTGTTGAATTCGCCTGGTATGGTGTATCCTGCATCACCTGTACCCCACTCGGTAACTTTTTGGTATCCACCAGGCTTTGTCTTGGGGTCACCACCCTGAATCATGAAATCCTTTATCACTCTATGAAATACGGTTCTGTCGTAAAATTTTTGACTAGTTAAATTTAGAAAATTTTCAACGGTTTTTGGCGCGTCTGAAGGAAACAATTCAATTACTATTTCACCAGACTGAGTATTGAGTACAACAACCTTATCAGAAATTTCCGTTTCTGCAAATACCGGCATCAGTCCTCCCAAAAGCAAACCAACCACGACAAAAACGATAATTGAATATTGCAACAATTGAGATTTTCTATCTCTCAAATAAAAGCTAATGGCATTAGTTTTTAACAAGTCATCTTGGATTGGTTAGCATATGGATTCCGATGAGAAAATAAAGACTCATCTGCTTTCAGTGTGGCTAGAAGAAAAAAAATTATTTGCAAAAAGCAAAGAATGTATGTTTTTTGTTACCGATAAAGGATTATACTTTGTGTCAAAAACACAGGCAAAAAGCCAATGGTGGAAATCAACCCTCCAAAGACAGGTTCTCACATTGATTAAAGAGCCAGAAAATACAATTCTGATTCATGATGGATATAATGAAAAAAATCTTGCACTCGATCTAGAAAATGAAAAAAATCCAAGATATTTGATGTCAGATGTGATCGAAGTGAACACTGAAGAAAAAGCCTGGGGCACAATTTTGTTCTTAAAATTACGAGACGGTGAAAAAGAAAGAAAATTTCATCTCTCCATAGTAAAGGATTGGGTTACTTATCCAGCAAAGGCTCCAATGAGTTTTCTGCGAATAAACTGGATGCCAGTCGTACAATACATCAGATCTAGGATCGAGTCATGACCAACATTTTTGCAGTGGGTGTAGGCCCAGGCTCACCAAAATATGTCACAGAACTAGTCAGAGACATAATACTTGATTGTGATATAGTGATCGGTTACAAGTACACTTTACAAACCATAGAAACACTGCTAGGTGGAAAAGAGGTGCATGAAATTACAATGAAAAATCAAGAAGAGGCATACCAAAAAGTATCAAAAACACTTGGCCAAAAGAAATTAGTTGTACCATTCACAGGCGATGTTAATTTCTCAGAATCTGAAGTTGTTGATAGACTAATTGAGATTTTTGGTAAAATAACAATAATTCCGGGTATTTCAGCCACACAGGTTGCTGCATCAAAGGCACAGGTTCCATTGGATCGCTCCAAGATAATCACAATGCATATCACTACATCAATCGAGGAAAAAAAACTTGAACTCCAAAAAGCAATACTAGATGGATTTTCTGTGGTGCTAGTTCCAAGGCCTTGGCCACGAGATCCAAGCAAGCACTTTATGCAATCAGAAATTGCACATTATCTGAAAAAAAACGGTTTTGATACCTCAAAATTAAGAGTACATGTGTATGAGTTTCTGACTACAGAGAAAGAAACCGAGTTTGTTGGGTTTGTAAGAGACTTAGAGGGAAAGGAATTCTCTGATCTGTCAGTCATGGTAATCAACCAACACAAGTTAGAATCGTACATTAATTTCTAATTGTATGGAACGTTTGTTTTTGGAAGCTTCGATGTGTCAAAGACAAATATTGTGATGTCTATGTATTGATTATTCTCATCATATAGCCTGAAAAATCCCTGTTGCTCAAAGGTTACACTCCAAGATTTTCCTGGGGCGATGTCACCGCTTGCCATTTTACCATCTGGTGTGAATGATTTTTTGTGTGAATTGTAGTTTGCAGTGCCTGATTTTAGAGAATGAGACGCGATGTCTTCATTTACAAATGTTATAGTTCCGCCAGGCGCAATTGTGATTCTGTCTTCAGATACGAAACTAAACTTGAATCCTGCGGTTTGAGTTTTGTATGTAGCAGTTTCTGGTGATGATGCACCTTTTAGAATTTTAACTGTAACATCAGATTTTGGAGTTTTGTCTACTGGTTTGACAACAAACTCGGAGACCTTTCCAGTATAGACTAATTTTGTTGTCTTTTTTGCAGAGTCGGTAAGAGTTCCACTTAATGTGTAGATGGATTCAGTCGCAGTTTTGTCAATGAGTTTGCCTACAGCGGTTATTGTGTATTGTTTCCCTTGTGGGTCAAGCGCCTTACCATTAAATTTGAATAGTTTGCCATTTTGTAAAACAGAACCAGTAAAATCAAAAATGTTCAAATCGATTTGATCAACCATGATTACACCATCCTGTAAAGCAAAACTGGTTTTTGATTTTGTTTGAGATATAGAAAATGTGATCTCTGCAGTAGAATCAGAAATAGTATTGCTTGATACTGCAAACCCATTTCCTGATAATGTGAGTGCCTTGTTTCCTACAATTTGTGCCTCTGCATCATGTGTAGTTATTGCAAAAACTACGCCCAATAATATGACTAAAAATGCTAGATACTTCATAGTATAGGTCATGTCCTGATTTTGTTTATAATTTACTACTGAATTATTTTTGGCCAAGCCACAAAATTTAGTCAATTCCTGAGATCTTCGATTTTGGGCATTAAATTATCGCCTTGAAAGTTCTCTATCATATGGGCTTCAATGATTCCCCCCAAAAGAAGGAGTCCAATTACAATTCCAATCTCAATTACCAATGGTTTCCATTGCTCCTTTAGTGGTGTTTTTTTGAATAACGCGAAAACTAGAATAAAGCTACGGGACATTGCAAGAGAATACGCTGCAAGCTCCATCAAACCAAACGGTGTCGCAAAGATAAGAGCTAGTGGAGGGATCTGTCCAAGCAATGGCGTCGTAGTAGCAAGTGCTGCAAACGCAAATCCGGTAGAAACTGCAGAAAATACACCCCAACCAATTCCAAATCCAGGAATAAACATTGCAAGTGCTATTTCGGTATTGTGCAAAAAGATTTCAAATCCAAAGTTTTCACCCTTTAATGATTCAAGCAATTTGTTGAATTCTTCTAAAAAGATTTTTGCCTCTTCCTCTGGCACTTGCATTTCAGCACCTAAGGAAAACGCTGCAGAAAATACACCCAAGAATACAAAGAAAAGTATGATTCGCTTTTTCATTTAGAATCAGGTTTTTTGGTGGTGAATAAGAGTTTGTTGATCTAAGCAGAGTTAATTAAAACGTCATTTGATGTTATTTTGTTTATGATTCATGATGTAGGTACTGCACTAAATTTTGTAATTAACAAGGGCTTTCAGATTCATCCAGATGCGCTAAAAATTCTGGAACAAATTGATGTAAAGGAATTGGAGAGAATCATAAAGCAGATCGTAAAGGAAAAAGAGCGCCAGCAATTATACCTAATTTCACAAAAGGACCTAGAGTCATTTCTAGGCATAAAAGAAGACGAGTGTATAGAGGATTTTCATGAGATTCTCTATGATCCAACCCCATACATTGCGTCTGCTGAGGGAGTTCAAGGCTTTACTGCTCTTTTTACAAGCAGGTACAACAAACTCAAAAGGATAATGTCGAACAGGCCGGAATCAAAGATGATCAAGTCAATTTCCGCAGTGATTTCAACCAAATCTAAAGACGAGATCTATGTTTGTGGTTTGGTCACAGATAGGAGAACTGACAGAAACATCACAAAGATCACATTGGATGACCAGACTGGAATCATAGAAACCATAGTAATTAATGAAGATCTGCAAAAAGTAGCCTCTGGTTTGCTGATGGACCAGTTTGTCATGGAAAAAATTGTATCAAGTAAAAATGGTGGTTTTATTGTCAAAGATATCATTCTGCCTGACATTCCAGACCACGCCGCAAATCGCTCAAAGACAGAGGCCTATGCAGTTTTTGTCTCAGACTTGCATGCAGGCTCAAAATACTTTATGGAAAAAGAGTTTGTCGATATGATATCATGGCTTTCCAGCCCCGATCCAATTGCAAAACGAGTACGATTTGTCATTTTAGGTGGGGATGTAATAGATGGGATTGGTATCTATCCAAACCAAGACAAAGAGTTAGTTGCACTAAACACAGCAGACCAGTTAAAACTACTATATGATATTCTAGACAAAATTCCAAAACACATCAAGGTATTCATAGCACCTGGCAATCACGATCCAGGAAGAAGAGCACTGCCACAACCAGCAATTCCCGCAAAGTATTGCCCGGATCTCTGGGGTAGAAAGAACTTTTTCATGATTGGTAATCCAGCAGTGATATCACTTAATGGCGTTAAGGTCTTGATATTTCATGGTCAGTCAGTGGATGACATTGTCAAGACCACGCCTGGATTAAGCTACGACAAGCCTGCAAAGGTAATGCAGTGTTTGTTAAAAGCAAGGCACCTTAGTCCAATTTATGGTGCACAAAGCCCCCTTGCGCCAGAACTGGAAGACTATATGGTAATTGATGAAGTTCCAGACATCTTCCATGCAGGACACGTCCATGTTATTGATTTGGATTTGTACAAGAACATCCTAATTCTGAATTCAGGTGCTTGGCAATCACAGACACCGTTCCAGTCAGGAGTGGGAATTACGCCAACCCCCGCAGTTGCAGTACTAGTCAATTTGAAGACCTTCAAGGTCTACACCAAGGATTTTTCTAAATAATATCTTCCAGAGTAACTTCTGAACTGAATGTGTCTTTGACAATTTCAGGTGAAATCGTTAGGGTGAATTTTTTTGTCCTACCATGAATTCCTTGATGGATTATCTTGCCAGATATTATACCGGACATTTCAATTTCTGATAGCATTTGTGTTACTCGTCTTTGTGTGAGCTCTTTTTGGCGAATTGCCTTGCAGAGTGTTTTATAGGCTGAAAATATCTCACCAGTTGACAGTCCTGATGCCTTCATTACTGCAATAATTAGGAGTTTTTCGTGTAAGGGATAGGATCGAAGTGCGGTTGTTTCCTTGTCTTCCTCCATTTTTGTAGAGGCGGTTCTGATGTGTTCTTCTTTGACTTTATCTGATTGGCCACGCTCTGCTATTTCACTTGCCACGCGAAGTAGATCAATTGCCCGTCTTGCATCACCATGCTCGCGTCCTGCCATTGCTGCACAGAGATTTAATGCCGAGTCCTCGACTACACCCTCCAAAAAAGCGTCCTTGATTCTATCCCGTAGTATCTCTTTTAGCTGATCCACTGAATAATTGGTAAAGACAATCTCTTCCTCCGATAACGAGCTAATTACTCTAGGATCGAGTCTTTCTTTGAAGGTAAGATCGTTTGATATGCCAAGTAGGGTTAGAGAGCCACCCTTTAGACGCTCATTCGCTCTGGTTAATTGGTATAGAATGTCCTTCCCAGTTTTTGATACCAAATGGGCAAGATAATCAATTTCATCTACAACAAGAATGATGTTGTATTGGTTCTGGTCTATCGCTTTTAGTAGTCGTTTAAAGACCTCCGAAGTTGCAAGGCCTGTTGGTGGTAACTTATCTTCATCCAAATCAAGCTGCCTACCAATACTAACAAGCAACCCATAGAGTGTGGTTTCCTCCTTGGCATTAGAATAGATTAATTTTATTGGAAATTTTGATTTTTCAACTCGTTGTTGGATTTTGTTTAGTATTTTTTTGACAACTAATGTTTTTCCGGTTCCAGGTTTGCCATAAACCAACAAATTTGACGGTCGTGATTGCTTCAAAATAGGTGATAAAGATTGGGTTACTTTCTCTAGTTCTTCATTCCTATGTAATATGATGTCTGGTAGGTAGGAAAAATGTAAAACACTTCGGTTCTTTATTATGGATTTGCCGCTTTCTACATTATCTAAAAACCTGTCAACTGGATCATCAACCATTACTCTCACACCTCAATTTCCAGTCCATAACAACTTTGAATTGATATGAACCGTTTAGAATGAATATGATAGTTTGAGTTTAGTTTGTAATTAATTATTTTTAATTTGTTTTTCATAAAAAAATTTAGAAAGAAAAAGAGTGGAAACGAAGGTGTGTGGGAAATTCACAATCCGTTAACTTGGTGTTAAGAAAAGGCCCAAAAAAGGCAGTTTTGACCCCATTATTTCGAGTCCAGGCGTGAAGGTTGCCATTAACATTGTTAACGAGCCAAAATAGACCCCTTTATTTCCACTCCAGGCGTGGAAAGAGGTGGTTTTGGGCTAGGTGAAGAAGTGTATTTGTTAACATGTGAATTTAGGTTAGGCGTGGGCTAGGCAGTCAACGTTCACAACGCTTCAAGTTAACAAAGATGGCCGGATCCGTTCATTTGTTAACCAGTTAACACGATCGATCACAATGGCAAAGAAAAGGATTCGAATAGACCTTGAGGACTCGGATGGAGCCAAGTACAACTTTAACATCGAGGGCAACATAACTCGAGATAAGGTAATCAAGATCTTTGAGCTGATGAACCTCATGAATATAGAGGACCAGGAAGCCACACCCCAACTAGATTCGGTGGGTGCCAAGGTCTGGCACATTGTGGACAAGTATTTCCCAATGGGCAACTTTACCTCAAATGAGATATTGGAAAAATATGAGGATGAATACAACGAGCCGGTAAAACTGAGCGTAATTTCGACTTATTTGGCTAGATTTAACACCAAGGGTAGGATAGACCGCCTCCGTCAAGGCAAAGCTTGGGTTTACCAGATAACCAAGATTCCTCAAAAGACCGACTAGGAAATAGTCGCTCGTTTTAGTATTAATGAATCACCTTGAAGGCTAACTTTGACATAATCGCCCTTTTGAATTCCTAAATACTTGCGAAACTGTTTTGGTATGGAGATGGTTCCTACAGCCGTGATCTTGACTAGTTCATCGTTCTCTGTAAACATCATTATAGATTAAGAAATTAAGATATTAAATATTTCTCTAATAACTAAATTATATGAAAAATTACATAGGAAAAGGAAAGATCTGAACAAAATAGTATTTTATTAGCTTGAACTAATAAAAATATCGAATTATGTAGATTGTGGCCTTTTCTAAAACTTAGGCTGCAATGGGTTGTTCTTGGTTGCCAAGTTTAGTTTTACCCTTTTCTGTAATCTGGTAGGTGAAGGGCTTGGTCTTGTTGTTTCTCTGTACGTATCCTTCCTCAAAAAGCCTCTTCATGAGCCTTGAAGTATGCTCTCTACTCCTTCCTATTGTGATTTGGATGTCACGTGACGTCATTTCTCTAGTTGTGATTAATCCTAATACATGTTCTGCTATGCCATTAAAGTCCATATTTGGCATTCTTGGTTTTGGAACTGGTTTGTTAGGCTCAACTTTATGCTCTTCTGACTCCTTTTGGACTTGAGGTTGCACCTTTTTCTCCAAAACAGCCTCAACTTTCTCCAAAACAGGCTCTTGGGATTCTTTTTCCTCCAAATCTAATGCGTCCATACGTATTTTCATATCAATTAACTGCCTTTCATAATACTCCAAACGTGACAAATACGCAGGATCTGAGGTCTTTTGAGCCGAAAACGCCTTAATTTTGCTGTAAATCATCATGCCAAATATCCCAACTATGAATGCAACAACCACATATGCTATGACCTGGGGGTCGGGAATCTCCACTAACATCACTAAATTAGCCTGATTGTTGTGATTTATTGTGATTGGCCAACATAATTTCACACTTTACGTCAACTCAAATGTCATATGTTGTCACAACACTTACTCTTGTTTGTTTTGTAATGTTGTGATTCATCACATTCCGCAGGCTTGACGAACCAATTTATCAATAACATTCATCACTTGTTCCTCTCTTTCTGGGAAAACATCACTATCTTTTATCACAGAAACCTGTTCGGCGAGCCTGGATATCACATCAATATCATCAGGAAGCAATATTCCTAATCCACGAAACAAGATGATTGAATAAAATAGACCCATTAGTTTGTCTCGGGACTGACCTACTTGACGGAAATACGCACCTTTTGTAATGCTAAAATTGAACTCGGAGAGGTTTTTCCGATTTAAAATAATTTGAATTTGTCTCTCTGTAAACAATGATTTTTTGATAATTTGCTTGATAATATTGTTAAAATTAGAATCTTCAATCTCTACCATAGCTATACAAATCTGTATACCGACGTATCAATTAAACTTTAAAACAATTGATTCAAACCAGAGACATGGGTAAAGTAGAGCAGTACTTGCATGCCTCACGTAAGAAAAGAGGCGCATTGTTGTTTGTGCTAATTGATTCTGAGGTATCAAAAATAAAAGAATCAACCAAACTAGCAAAAGAGGTTGAAAAGATCGGCGCCTCGGCAATACTAGTGGGTGGTTCTTCTGCAATAGACCAGATAGAGATGGCACAGGTTGTAAAAAGTCTAAAAAAAGCAATAAAAATTCCAATTATTTTGTTTCCTGGAAACGTTACTGGTGTGGTTCCATCAGCCGATGCCATTTTGTTCAGCTCATTGATGAATTCGGAGAATCCTTACTATATCACTCAGGCACAGGCATTGGGGGCGCCAAGCGTACTCAAGTTTGGGCTAGAGCCATTACCCACGGCATACATCATAATTGGTGAGGGAACAACCGCTTGGTTTGTCGGCGCTGCTAAAGGTATCCCATTTGACAAGCCAAACATTGCAGCTGCATATTGCCTTGCTGCCCAGTTCTTGGGAATGAGATTTGTCTATTTGGAGGCAGGATCTGGGGCAAAGGAGAGCATTCGGCCACAAATGGTTGCAACCGTACGCAAGCTTTTCAAGGGCTTTATCATAGTAGGTGGAGGCATTCGTGACAGCAAGACTGCATCTGAACTGGTAAAGGCAGGAGCAGACGCTTTGGTCATAGGCACAATGCTGGAAAAGGAAAGTGGCAGCCTCAAGAAGCTAGCCGAAATAGCAAATAGTATCAAGAATCTAAAGAAATAACATGTCAGAGAATGCGGCAATCTCTCGAATTAGGGGGGTTCCAATGCCAAACTATTACCTTGATTATTACTCACAAATATCAGAAAAGGCCTACCAAATCTTTGAAAAAGCTGCAGAAGCCAAGTCCACACTAGTTGACTCTTCGGGCATTGTAGAGCCAAAGATAGCATTTGATCTTGCTGACCGCGTGGCAAAGATGCACGACATTGACATTGCCGAGCCCTTACGGGAACTGCTGAAAATCAAGGGAAAGGAGCTTGCAGCCTTGGATTTATCAAAAAGCATTGCATTGGGCAAATATCTCCCAGAGGATGTTACCCTTGAGCAAAGACTAGACAATGCAGTTCGGGTAGGCCTTGCCATAGTCACAGAAGGTGTCACAATTGCCCCCTTACAGGGAATCTCTAGCGTTACCATCAAAAAGAACAGGGATGGAAGTGATTACCTTTCAGTATCAATTGCAGGCCCAATGCGTTCTGCAGGTGGAACCGAATCTGCAGTTACCATGCTGATTGCAGACCATGTTAGGCAGGCAGTGGGACTGGGAAAATATCAGGCAAACGCGTTTGATGATGAAACAGGCAGGTTTGTAGAGGAATTACGTGTCTATGAAAGAGACGTTGGCAGCTTTCAGTATCATGTTTTAGACCAAGACATCATCACTGTGATTTCCAACTTACCAGTCGAGCTTGATGGCGTGGATACTGATCCAAACGAGGTAGTTAATCACAAAAACATGACTAGAATCAAGACCGACCGAGTTCGGGGAGGCGCTCTACGTGTCCTAAATGACGGTTTGATCGGGCGCGCAAAGAAGCTACTCAAACGAATTGATCTGTATGGGCTTGATGGCTGGGATTGGTTAGGTGAGCTAAAAGGAGCAGTCCAAAAGGGAGAGGAAGGAGATTCTGCTGCAAAACGACTCAAAGAAGTCATTGCCGGCAGATCCGTTTTGTCACTACCAAACAAGATTGGGGGATTTCGTCTTAGGTATGGTAGGGCATGCAATACTGGGTTTGCCTCAGTTGGAATTCATCCAATTGTTGCCGAAATCCTAAATCACACAATAGCAGTTGGGACGCAAATAAAAATAGATATTCCTGGGAAAGGCGCAACAGTTGCATTTGTTGATTCAATAGACACTCCAATCGTCAGGCTCAAAAACGGCAATGTGGTAAAAATCCAGACAGTAGAGCAGGGAATCAAGATCAAAGACGACATTCAGCAAATTCTGTACCTTGGTGATATTTTGATCTCATTTGGGGACTTTTTAGAAAACAACGCGCAACTCATTCCATCTGGATATGTTGAGGAGTTTTGGCTAGAGGAACTGGCGCAGAAAATTCGACAATACGAGGCAAAAACAGAACTGGAGGAATTTTTGAACAAGATTCCGACCCTTGAAGAGGCATTGGAAATATCACTAAACTTCCAAATCCCACTTCATCCAAAATACCTGTTTTATTGGGAACAGATCTCACCTTCTGAACTAGGGTTATTACTCAAACCGCTCAAAATCGAGGATGAAACCATTACCTACTCCAAGGACTGCAAGGTGATTTTAGAAAAAATCGGCGTGCCACACGAGCTTGCAGAAGAGTCTGTAATTCTAAAGGGATCAGAGGCAGAAATCTTCTACCAAATGTTATTTTCAAATCCTGTCGAAATTGATGAGACTGACTCTGTTCCGCAAATCCTTACCAAATCAACTGGAATCAGAATCAGGCCCAAGTTTTCTACCTCAGTTGGCGTCAGAATTGGAAGGCCGGAAAAGGCAGCTGCCAGACTAATGAAGCCGCCAGTACACACATTGTTTCCAATTGGGGACAGAGGTGGAGCCACACGTGATCTGCTTAAGGCAAGCACGGGCTCAGGATTTTACTGCAACATCTACAACCGCATATGCAAAAACTGTGACATGCCGTCAGTTAGTATCAACTGTCAGAAATGCGGCCAAAGAACCATAATAGAACACACATGTCCTCTTTGCAGGGCAACACTTGATTCCCCATTTTGCCAAAAATGCAAGAAGAAGGTACCGACCCATTCTTTCAAGCCTTTCCCACTAAAAGAAAAGATAATTGCAGCACAAGAAAAAATCGGCGTTCGTGTACAAGAACCATTCAAGGGAGTAATGGAGCTGATCAATCAGGACAGAATAGCGGAACCATTAGAGAAGGGATTGATTCGACAAAGCTTAGGTCTTACAGTATTCAAGGATGGAACCGTGCGATTTGATGCAACAAACTCTCCACTAACTCACTTCAAACCAGCATGGATTGGAACATCTGTTTCAAAACTACAAGAGCTTGGCTATACAAATGACATTGACGGAAATCCGTTGACTAGTCCGGATCAAACAATAGAAATCAAAATGCAGGATGTCATTATTCCATATGAAAGCGGGCGATATCTAGTTCAGGCTTGCAAATACATTGACATGGAGCTTGCAAAATTCTACGGCAAATCTTCTTTCTATAATGTCAAAAACACGGAAGAGTTGATTGGGCATCTGGTAATTGGTCTGGCACCGCACACCTCAGTTGGCATAGTTGGCAGAATCATTGGATATACTGAGACACATGTATGCTATGGCACGCCAAACTGGCACTCTGCAAAAAGACGTGATGCTGATGGTGATGCAGACTCTATAATGTTGCTAATGGATGCTCTGCTGAATTTCTCAAGGCAATTCCTGTCCGATAAGATCGGGGGGCTAATGGATGCGCCACTTTTGATACAGCCAATCGTTCTACCGCATGAATCCCAGCCTCAGGCACACAACTTTGAGGTGACAAAAAAACTACCACTGGAGTTCTTTGAGGATACCATTTCAGCCAAAAAGGCATCTGAAGTAAAGAGTGTTGAAATCATAAAATCCAGACTCGAAACGGAAGGGCAATTCCATGACTATCATTTTACACATACTACCACAACTCTTACCACATCGCGATCAAGGAGCGCATACTCTACACTCAATTCCATGCTTGACAAATTCGACATGCAAATCAGAAATGCCGAGCTAATATCCGCAGTTGATACAACAGAGATTGTCACAAATGTCATCACCACTCACTTGGTGCCGGACATAATTGGAAATCTCAGAGCATATGGAAGACAAAAATTCCGGTGCACTTCGTGTGGCCGAAAATATCGAAGACCGCCACTTCTCCAGCACTGTATTTGCGGAAATAATCTAATCCAAACGATCACACGACCATCAATTGAAAAATACCTTCGACTTGCCAAACGCCTTGTGGAAAAATACGATGTTGGACCATACCTCAAAGGAAGAATCGGTACACTAGAAGACGAGATTAATTTGGTGTTTGGAAAACGGAGTGGCGACCAGCTGTTGCTAACTGACTATAACTAACGCAGTTTTACGTATTCGTAGGCACCAAGCTTGTTATCAAAACAATAGTGCACTTTTTGGTAGTCCTTTCTAAATGACTTGACTTTGGATGCCATCTTTTTTGGATCTTTTTTGCCAATGACTATATCCTTGATATAACCTGCAATCTCTTTCATTTCTGCGCCTTTCATACCTAACCTTGTTAGTTCTGATACGCCTAATCTGATTCCACCTGGGTGGAAATAGTTACGGCCTGCCTTGATGTCGCCTGGGATAAGCTGTCTGTTTACGATAATGTTTGCCTTTTCCAAGTCGGCTTCTACTTTACCACCGTCGGAATAATCCAAAACATTCACTGCTATTTGGTGTGATTTAGTGTAACCTCGTTTTTCACCTAAGACCTTGAAGCCAGCACCAGACAATGCATCTGCTAATGTCTTGGCGTTTTTGATGACATCTTTTGCATAGGCTTTTCCAAACTCTAGGGCTTCTGCAAATGTAATTGCTTTTGCTGCCATGTGGTGGATGTGGTGACTGGAAGTCAAGCCAGGAAAAGTTGCCTTTTTGATTGCCTCGCCGTGTTTTTCTCCACCTAATACCAGTCCGCCCTGTGGGCCAAACAAAGTCTTGTGAGTACTCATTGTCATGGTATCAGCTCCTTCCCTTAATGGATCTTGGAACTGTCCACCTGCAATTAATCCTGCAACGTGAGCTGCATCATAATTGATGTGAATGTTGTAGCTTTTTAGAAAATCAGACAATTCCTTGACTGGATGTGGGAACAAAAAGAGCGAGCCTCCAAACATTGCCATCTTGGGTAGTCTGTTTGCTGCTTTGAGCTCCTCGACTTTGGCCTTGGTCTTGTCAACATCAATTGTCATTTCATCGGCATCAAATGGATAAAATTCGACATCAAGACCATGAACCAAACCTGCAGTACCGGAATGTTCTTTTTTGCCATGGGAAATATGGCCTCCTGCCGGTATTGATGGTGCAATCATGATATCGCCTGGATTTGTAAATGCTGAATAAATTGCCAAATTCGCAACAACGCCTGAAATCGGCCTAACATCTGCAAATTCTGCCTTGAAGAGCTTTTTTGCCAAATTCATGCACTGGATTTCTACTTTATCAATATACACACAGCCTGCGTAAACACGCTCACCAGGCCAGCCTTCTGCATAACGATTACCAAAATCAGAAAGCAATGCCTCCTTTACTGCCGGACTAGGAATGTTCTCGCTTGCAATAAGTGGTATAGAGTTCTCAAACCACTTGTTATGCTCTTGCAGATCTGAGAGAATTTTTTTGTAGGAAGCCTTGTTTGCAGACTTTGCCATGCTTTTGGCATCTTTTGTCCCAATTTAAAAACAGCGATTGGTTTTGGGGCAAAAAATGCGATCATTATTTTAGAAAAGTTTTGCAAAGAAGGTATAAAAAGGGAAAAAAAAGATTCACGATCGACATGAGCGCACAAGTACCAAAAGGAAGTTTACCAGTAGTTTTGCTAAAAGAGGGCTCCTCCGAAAACAAAGGTCGAGAGGCCCAAAAAAATAACATTGCGGCAGCCAAAATCATTGCCGAAATAGTTCATTCCAGTTTAGGTCCAAGGGGAATGGACAAAATGCTAGTTGATTCACTTGGTGATGTAACCATAACAAACGACGGCGCTACAATTCTCAAAGAAATTGACGTTCAACACCCAGCAGCAAAAATGCTAGTGGAAATCTCAAAAACCACTGATAGTGAGGTAGGTGATGGAACAACATCTGCAGTTATCTTGGCAGGCGCATTACTAGAAAACGCTGAATCTCTGATTAATCAAAACGTTCACCCAACAATTATTGTGGATGGATACAGAAAGGCACAGAAAAAAGTCTTACAATTCCTAAAAGAAATTGCAGAAGAAGTAACTGCTAATGATAAATCAATTCTTATGAAAATTGCAAAAACCTCAATGCAAACTAAACTAGTCAGAAAGGAATCTGACCATCTAGCAGAACTAATTGTAAAGGCAGTGGTTGCAGTTGCAGAAAAAGACGCAGGTAAATTCACAATTGACCAAGATGATGTCAAAGTCGAGAAAAAGGCCGGCGGTTCTATGAAAGACTGTGTTATTGTTGAGGGAATAGTACTAGACAAAGAAGTAGTTCATGGTGGAATGCCAAAAAAGATCACAGAAGGAAAAATTGCACTAATTAACACAGCACTAGAAATTGACAAGACTGAATTTGATGCAAAAATAAACATCTCAAATCCACAACAAATGAAGACATTCTTAGACGAAGAAAACAGAATGCTCAAAAACATGGTTGACAAAGTAATCGGCTCTGGCGCAAATGTCTTGTTGTGTCAAAAAGGAATTGATGATATGGCTCAGCATTACTTGGCCCGAGCAGGAATTCTGGCAGTAAGACGAGTAAAAGAATCCGACATGACAAAACTTGCAAAAGCAACAGGTGCTAGAATAATAACAAACCTTGATGATCTCTATGAAAAAGACCTAGGCATTGCACAACTCGTTGAAGAGCGCAAAATCGAAGAAGACAGATGGGTTTTCGTTGAAGGATGCAAGAACCCAAAATCAGTAACACTTCTCTTGCGAGGCGGCTCACAAAGAGTAGTGGATGAAGTAGACAGATCAGTTCACGACGCATTAATGGTTGTAAAAGACGTAATGGAAAACCCACTAATTGTAGCGGGCGGTGGAGCACCAGAGACATATGCTGCAACAAGACTGCGCAACTGGGCAAAATCACTAGAAGGAAGAGAACAACTGGCAGTTGAGAAATTTGCAGACTCGCTAGAAGTAATTCCATTAACATTATCTGAGAATGCAGGAATGGACCCAATCGATACTTTGACTAATCTACGATCAAGACAACTCAAGGGAGAAAAATGGACCGGAGTTGATGTCATGAAAGGCAGAGTTGGAAACATGAAAACAAGTGAAATAATCGAGCCACTATCTGTCAAGAACCAGATTGTATCTGCAGCAACAGAGGCTGCATGCATGCTATTGAGAATTGATGATGTCATTGCCATCGCAAAATCTGCCGGCGGACCACCAGGAGGAGACATGGGTGGAATGGGCGGCATGCCAGGAATGGGAGGCATGGGCGGTATGGGTGGAATGCCTGGAATGGGCGGTATGGGCGACATGGGCATGGACATGTAGATGAGCCATCAAACGTTTATTTCCTAAGAATTTTTAAAAAAACCGTTGAGTGGCGCAACAAAGATCCTCACATCTGTCAAATACGTATACATAATTGCGTTCTTTGCATTACTCTCTGGCATCTTCTATCCTTTCATCCAAGGTGGCACACTTGACTATACAATTTATGGCGTAATTGTTTTGTTTGTAGGCCTTGCAGGAACAATAATGGTCTACAAGGCAGCAACATCTGACAAAAAACGCGGACTGTACATTGGAATTGGATTTGGTCTGATTGCAATATCTCTGTACTATATTTTGCAGCTTACCGGCAGACCGCTGGCTTAGACATCAAAGTAAAGATAGAATTCATGTGGGTGAGGTCTAATAGAGATCTCACGGTGGTCCTTTCTACCTATCTCAATTATCTTATCGATTATATCGTTAGAGTAAATCGGATTGAGGAACTTGCGGTCGCTTTCTAGCTCATCTAGTGCCTCGCCCAAATTAGCTGGAACAGTTTTGATTCCGCGCTTTGCCCTTTCCTCTTTTGTCATGTGGTAAATATTCTCAAGCACTGGGTCACCTGGCTCTGTCTTTTTCTTAATACCATCAAGACCTGCAGCCAAAACAGCAGAGAAGACCAAATATGGATTCGATGATGGGTCTGGTGCTCGATATTCGAATCTCTTCAAGAAAGAGTATTTTTCTCCCCTGAAATGCTCTGGAACTCTAATTGCAGCTGATCTGTTACTTGGACTCCACGCGATGTATACTGGTGCCTCATAACCTGGGACCAGCCGGTGATACGAGTTTGTAGTTGGATTTGTAATTGCGCACAATGCCCTTGCATGGCTCAGTATGCCTCCACAAAAGTATCTACCAACTTGGCTTATCTCATCTTTTGCATCCTTGTCATAGAATGCATTCTTGTTGTTTTTCCAAAGGCTGACGTTTGTGTGCATGCCAGAACCCGCATCCATTGATATTGGCTTTGGCATCATGGTGGCCACTTTGCCAAATTTCTGGGCCAAGTTCTTTACTACATACTTGTAGGTTTGGGCACCATCTGCTGCATTAGTCAAATAATCATATTTGATGTCGATTTCACATTGGCCTGCAGTTGCTACCTCGTGGTGGTGATTATCACATAAAATTCCAAAGTGACCATTTAGTACATCGACACACTCGTTTCTAAATTCAGTCAGCGTGTCTGAAGGTGTGCTTGGATAGTATCCCTCTTGGAGACCCATTGGATAGCCGGTTCCTTCCTGACTCCATGGAGCTTCCTTTGATTCTATAGAATATGATTGACCCTTGTATGGAGTAAGAACGTCCCATTGGACCTTGTCAAATACGAAAAACTCTACCTCCGGACCCCAATAACTAAAGTCAAAGCCCTGTGTCTTGAGATATTCCTCAGCTCTTTGTGCAATTCCTCTTGGGTCTCGCTCTAGTCTTCCCCGTCCCCGTCCCCAATAAACATCACAAATCAGCCTCGCTGTCTTTTTTTCTGTAACCCATGGAATTATTGCAAATGTGTTTGGGTCTGGCTTGAGAACCAAATCAGAATCATCAACACTAGTAAAACCGACAATGGATGAGCCATCAAGCTTTGGCAAGCCGTCCTTCATTTGGTCTGGCGTGAACGTATCTGCGGAGATGGTTGTGTGGTGATATCTACCAACTAGGCTTGAAAATTGTAAATCGATAAATCGAATGTTCTCGTGTTTTATTTTTGCAAAAACTTCATCTGAAGAATATTTGATCTGAGTTGTATCGCCGTGAGTTACTTTATATGGCAAGTTTGTCCCTTCAGACTTACACGAAGAATCCTCGCATTTAAGGATTCAGGTGATTCATGTCAGAAACAAAAAAAATTGATCTAAACTCGTTGTACTCTACTCTAATTAGAGAAATTGAAAATGACGCCGTACAAGAAATTGATTCTCAATTTTATCTTACACTGTCTGATTATCTTGGCAAGCTCAAAAGCGAAGCATATGACGGAATTGAAAACAAGATAAAAAACAGATTGGCAGAAATGATAACGCAAATTGTATCACTATTACTGAAAACTAGAATCAGCAAGGTAAGTCATGGTGGACTGGACCTGAGCAACTTGCTTGATGAGGAAAAATACATCATAGAATCCCTCCAAGACCAGCAGGAAAGAAAAGAGATGATTTTATCTGCAACACTAAACGGCAGAACCAAACTACTAGAATCGGTGTCCAAAAAACACAAGACCAAGCCCATTCCAGTAAGATTCCTAAAGGACTTTGATCAGTTCGTTGGCGCTGATTTCACCAAATACGGCCCATACAAGACAGAGGAAATAGCGACCATACCAAATGAGAACGCACAGGCATTAATTGCAAAAAACATCGCAGTCAAAATCACCGTACAGGACTAGATGTCACACATTCCTGGAATAGACGTAATTGACTTTGTATTACTAACAGTGTACCCTGTAGTTGCTCTGTTTTTAGTAGAGATGCTGTTTCGCGTAATCAAACTTGCAAACTGGATAAAGCTGTTTTCTCAGGCTATCATATCTATTGGGTTTGGGATAGCGTATCTTACCCTAATTACTGCTCATTGGCTTACTGCGCTGGTCTTGTTTGCACTGGCTGCTGCGCTATTATATCAGGCAAAAATTGCCAAAATCAAGCCTGGTCGATCAATTTACTAGTTATTTGCCAAACAGTTTACTGAAAAATCCCTTTTTCTGGCGAATTACCTTTTTTTCGCCAAATCTTTTTGCACGAATTGAGCTGAGCTTGACACATCTGTGTTCTTCTGGAAGTCGGTGCTCTGAGCAGAACTCGTCTTTGCAGTAATTGCACTCAAAGGGCAGATCTGTTTCATTTCCGCAATATGCGCAATTCACTTTTTTCAATGATTTTCCAAAGTGTAATTCTTCTAATAAACTCTAAAAAACTAAAAACATAAAACAACGACTGAAAAGAATTGTAACATGCTAAATGGCAAAATAGCAATCATTACTGGCGCATCAAGTGGAATTGGCAATGCAACTGCACTTGCTTTATCCAAGGCAGGCGCCAAGGTTGCAATCGGTGCAAGAAGAACAGACAGACTAGAATCACTAAAGTCACAAATTGAGAAAAATGGTGGCGAGGTCTTTGTGCAAAAACTAGATGTGACAAAAAAATCCGAATGTGATTCTTTTGTAGAAGGTGTAATAAAAAAATGGGGAACAGTAGACATTTTGGTAAACAACGCAGGCTTGATGCCTCTAAGCTTTTTCAAGAATCGCAAAACTGACGAATGGGATCAAATGATTGATGTAAACATCAAAGGAGTCCTGTATTGCACAGCAGCAGTCATACCGCACTTGCATGCAAAAAAATCAGGACACATTGTCAATATTT
This sequence comes from uncultured Candidatus Nitrosotenuis sp., assembly GCA_964616415.1. Taxonomy (GTDB): domain Archaea; phylum Thermoproteota; class Nitrososphaeria; order Nitrososphaerales; family Nitrosopumilaceae; genus Nitrosotenuis. The sequence goes on from CAZTUP010000007.1 coordinate 64,835, forward strand.
CATCAGTTGCCGGAAGGATTGTATTTCCTGCGGGCTCTGTTTATTGCGCAACAAAGCATGCAGTTGCTGCATTTAGCGAGGGGTTGCGACAAGAGTTCAGCCAGCGCTCCAACATTAGGATCACATGCATAGAGCCGGGAGTTGTTGCAACAGAGCTTACCAATACCATTACTGATGAATCATTGAAATCATTTGTTGAAATGTCCAAGAACATGGTTGCACTACAAGCAGAAGACATTGCAAATGCAATTCTATATGCAGTGGACTCACCACCACATGTCAACGTTAATGAAATTTTGATCAGACCAACCACACAAGAACGATAGATGAAACAAATTCTAATTCTAGGTGGGGGGTTTGGTGGATTGGCAGCTGCCAATGAACTACGTGTAAACCTACCTGATGCAAAAATCACCATAATTGACAAAAAAGACTATTTCATGATGGACTTGGTAAAACTTTGGATAATAAAGGGAACAAGAACATTTGAGGCCTCAAAAAGATCATTACATGCCATATCAAAAAAAGGAATTGAATTTGTAAATGAATCAGTAACACAAATCGATCCAAGCAGAAGGCGAGTCAAAACACAAACAAAAGAGATATCGTATGATTACTTGATTGTGGCGCTGGGAGTAGAGCTTGCCCCAGAAAAAATTTCAGGACTAATTGAAAATGGCTATGTCTTGTATGATCTAGAACATGGGCCAAAAATCCGAGAAAAAATCCTGCAAATAAAGTCGGGAAAACTAGCATTTGTTATTACTGGGATGCCTTACAAGTGTCCGCCAGCTCCATTTGAGGCAGCACTAATCATAGATTCGATGCTAAAAGATCAAAAGGTGCGAGATGAAATTGAAATTGACTTTTACAGTCCAGCACCCATTACATTGCCTGCAGCAGGACCCGAAGTCAGCAAACAACTCTTGGAAATGCTGGAAAGAGAAAAAATTAGATTCCATGGAAATTGCAAAACCACATCAGTTGAGAAAGGCAAGCTAAAATTCGAAGACGGTAATAGTGCAGACTTTGATGTATTGATTGCCATACCGCCACACAAAGCACCAAAGACAGTATACGAGTGTGGCCTAGCACAGGAAGGCGGATACATACCAGTCAAGCGAAACTGCAAGACTGGATTTGATTCTGTTTATGCAATTGGTGATGTTACCACGATGATGGTCACAGACAAAATCGCAGTGCCAAAGGCTGGAATATTTGCAGAGGGTCAGGGAGTTGCAGTAGCGCGAGACATCATTTCACAAATCAAGCGAGAACAGAACAATTCGATATTTGATGGCAAAGGAGGATGCTTTGTAGAGACTGGCAACACCGCAGGCTATGTCTATGTGGACATGTTCGCAAATCCAGACCCAATCACGCGACTAGACAACCCTGCACCAGAACACATGATTGAAAAGGAAAAATTCGAAAAAGAGCGAATAGAAAAATGGCTATGATTCTTTTTTGTCTCTGCTCATGTGACCCATCAATGCCTTGAGATCAGGCGAAATATCGTCCGGGTTTTTCATAATGTCTAGCTTTTCAGGAATGCTTTTTTTGAAATCTTCAGCCTCTAATTCAATTCGTAGCTTTTCTTTGCAATTGATGTGATCATCATCAGTGCCGGAAATCTTGCGACAAATAGAGCAGATCTTCATGGCTTGATTTTGGTGATCCTACGATTTAATTATTTCACGATTAGTTTGCCTTCTTAGGGGCCGTAGTCCAGCTTGGTTAAGATGCTAGCCTGGGGTGCTAGAGATCGTGAGTTCAAATCTCACCGGCCCCATTTTGTAAAATTTTCAATTTACTGTCTAGTGCGTCCAATTTGAACAACATACTGGATAATAATTTGGCAGCCATATCGTATCATGGGTGTTTAAGGTTGTCGTCAAATTACAACCATAATTGACCTTAAGCCTTGGATGCCTGTTTTAATTTCTACATTTACAGTTTGGCTCGCCACAAAGACAATACACTTGAAACGCAAACACTTTGGTCTTTGATGATATTCCATCTGTGGCATCTACATAGACCAAAAATGTTTCAATGTCAGTATAATTCGTGCTCAGCTCCCATGATACAGAGTAATTTCCATCATAGTCAGTTTCCCCCTTGAATTCCTCCAGAATGTTTTCTCCATAATCTTCAACTCGTACGAATACTGTGGCACTCTGTACTGCTCCTTCAAAATTCTCTACATGAATATCCAAATTTTGTGTTGTTCCGCGTCTTACTGCCTTTTGGCCATGTATGGTAACATCAAGACCTGGGTCTATCTTGCTAGCGTCTACCACATCTAACACCAGAATTTTCTTGTCAATCAAATATTGAACTCCAAGAAGAAACTCTGAATCGGAAATCTTGCCTTCAGTCCACCATTTTACTGACAACTTCATCCAAACTGGAATGATGGAATTTTTTTGCACATGAAAATAATATGGAGATAATTCTCTTCCTGCGTGGTACGCTGTGACTTCATACGTACCAGTTGGTGAGTCATGCAAGAGTGGAATTGATGTGGAATATGATCCGCTTTCTAAAACAGGAATGGTGTATTCTGTTCGTATACCATCAGGTCTAGTTACAATCAAAGAGACTGAACTTGTTTGGCCCACATCGCTACTTCTTCCTGAAACTTTGATGAATTTGGTTTCGCCATATTTTGGCAGAGTATACGCGTTTTGAACTGGCTTTAGTTTTTGAAATTTTATCAAATCCCGCTTGTTTAGCTCAACTAGTGAGTCGACAAAACCTGAATCTTCTATTTTGTTTAGAGTCCAGAGCTTGATTTTACCCTTGATCCAGTTTGGAATCTCTTCTGCAGCTGCAGGCTGAACCTGTGATATTGTAATTATTGCAGATAATGTAATTAGCAGCAGAAATAGTGTTTGCAACCATTCATCCAATCTCGTTTTAAATAAAAAATCATTCTATTGACTCATTCATCTTGGTCTAGGCTTCTCCACAAATACCATGTAGCTACACTTCGATATGGTTTCCATTTTTCTGCTATTTGCTCAATCTGGTCTTTTTCTGGCAGCTCTTCTAGCGAATATAGTCTCTGAATTCCTTTTTTCAAGCCTAGATCACCGACAGGCAACACATCTGGCCTGCCAAGCGAGAAAATCAAAAACATCTCTGCAGTCCATCTTCCAATTCCTTTGACTTGTGCTAGATTCATGATTACCTCTTCATCGTTGAGATCTTTCATGCAGGCCAGCCTTAGCTTTTTTGTTTCTACTTTTTCTGAGAGATCCTTGATGTATGAAACCTTCATGTATGATAGGCCAGCTCTGCGCAGTTTGACATCTGAAGTATTTAGCACATCCGCTGGTTTTGGGAATCTGCCGTAAATTTCTTGAAATCTCTTGGAAATGGAATCTGCTGCCTTTCCTGATAGTTGTTGTGTTATGATCGCCTCAACTAGTGATCGATATGGATTCTTTGTCAGTGAAATATTGTATTTCCCAACTTTGTTGATTATTTTGGCCAGCTTGCGATCTTTTCGTAGATGGTTTAGTGGTGCTGACAAACTAGAGCTTGAGAACCTCAAGTACTGCGTCAAAGCTTTCTTGAGTTCGTGATTTCTTGTATTTTCTAAGAACCGCGATGATTTTCTGTTTTTGTGGGAGCTTGTAGATTCGATTTACCATTTTTGCAAGGCCGGATCCAATCAGAATTGCCTGGCATGCTGATGTCACATTTGAGGCCCTTCTCTCAAGACTTGAGCTCTCAAAATCAATTATTGTGATGGATTTTCCAACAATGACGTGCTTTGTAATGTTGCTCAGTTCACCATGATCAAGACCTGCGGCATCTAGCTTGTAGCAATCAGTGAGCACTTTTCGTATTGTACGCTTTAATGATACGGCACTCCCTCTCCCCTTTAGATTCTTTATCCAATCGTAGATCTTTACTCCATCTAGATACTCCATTACGACAAAATTCTTACTGCTTACAATCAATTTTGGGCCTGCACCTACCTTGTTTGCCTCTTCTAGCAGTATAGTCTCACCTGACATGTCCTTTCTTGGCGAATCCGTTCTTCGAATCTTGAGTGCGACTCTTTTTGTGCCCAGCTTTGCCAATACGACTACGCCTGTGTAGCCCTTGCCCAAAACACAGATCTTGTTTATGATCATTGGACCCTCAAAGAACACGCCTTGGACTCCGAGTTTTTTTAGCTCTTTAACTCTGGCCTGGATTTGTGATTTGGTGGCCTTTGGATATCCAAGTATTGTGGAGTGTGGCTCTTTGGTTAGATCCTTAACTGGAAAAAATTGTCTCATCCGTTGAGACCAAATCCCTTGCAGCCTCTTTAATGGATTTGCCTTTTGCCATATCTGCGGTAGTTATCTTAAATTTTCTGATCTCTGTTTTTAGGCCCGCAGGGACGCCTGATTTTTCTATATTATTTTTTATTAATTTTTTCAAGAAAAGCAGTGCATCTGTATTTTGTCTTTTTTGCAAAGAGCAAATCTTTCCATCATCGTTTATCCACATTGTGAGGCTTTTGCTTTTGTTGGCAGCTATGAATTTTCCCACATGATCTGCAACAAAAAACTCTGGGCCAATTCTTGTTTGGAACTCGTCCAGTTTTTTTGATTGTACCAAAAACAATAACGCAGCAGAGTCATTAGATATAGTGGCAGATCTTTTCAGAACTGTAAATCCGACCTGGTTCATCTGTGTTGATATTGATGTAGCCGCTCGTTTTACTTGGCCCCATATTATGTCTGGGCTTCGCGGTTTATACCTAAATGACAGCACCAGAACGTTTCTGGTATTCAGCCTCGCTGTCTTTTTCTTTGCTGTAAAAAATGAGATGGCTGGTTTTCTCAAAAATGCTCTTGATGTCAAAACAAACTTGCCAATATTTTCAGTTGATATTGCCGCGCCCAAGTTTCTGTTTGCATCAATTGGATCCATGATTACAATCGGAGTATCAAACTCCTTGTTTGACTTGCCAATTACTTGGCCTTGCTTTAGATCAGAAATTACTCTTAGTACGCCCTCAAATGAGCCGAAATTTAGGATCAGGACTTCTGCTACATATCCGGAGAATCCTTGCTTTGCAATTTCTGCACCATAGATATCATTTGCCTTCAGAAACGCCTTGAGTAATCTGACCTCATTTCTCATTGTATTGGAAAGCGATTTTATCATGAATTTTGTGTGAAATGGAGACCTGTCTGCTGAACTCTTCCAAGCGCCTTCCTGTACGTCATAGCAGGGAACCACATTCACCTTGGTATCTTTGATTTGCGCCTCTACGAACGGATGTTCTGCATATCTTACGTATGGCTTGAAATCTTTTAGTGCGGCAAATCCTATCTTCTTTCCAATCTCTACGAATTCTTTTTCCGGTGTACTGGTTTGGAATTTTACAAAAACATCAATGTCTGCTCTTTGCGGCAGCCAAGTTCCTTTCGCATATGATCCGACTATTTCAATTCCTGAGACATGAGAATATTTTGTTGCCTGTTTTTGTACGAGTTTGATTACTTGTTCTACTATGACACTTTTCTGCTTTTGAATTTTATCTGAAGGTACTATGTATTTTTCTACCTGTTTTAAGATTTGGTTCATTTTGCACTTGTCACTCCTATATCAGAATAGTTTGGCCCGCTGGGTGTAAGAACGCTTTGCTTGAATTTGATTGCTGATACCTTTTGTGTACCGAACTTTGTTGAGGCATATTTTGATATCTGATCTGTTATATCACCTACTTTATTCTTGATTCTAAATATGGTGGCATGTGGCTTGAATGGTTTGTCACTTTTGAATCCAAGCGGCGCAAGTTTTTCCTCTACTAGTTTGGCAAGCTGGACTAGTTTTTCTCCACCATCATCAAGACCAACCCAGATGACGCGTGGAAATTTTGGTTTTGGAAATGCACCTACGCCAACAAATCCAATATCAAATGATGTAAAATGGATCGTACCTAGCTGCAACTGAACTTTTTTTGCAACTTCTTCTGATATCTCACCCAAAAACATCAATGTAAAATGCATATTGTGAATTTCAACTGGCTTTGCAGAAACCTTTAGCTCTGTCTGTAATTTTTTAATTGAATCAAGAACTTGTGCATTGATTATTTCTACTGCAACAAATGTCCGCATTTACGGTATGGCGTTCTTGTCTTTTTAATGGCTTGCGGTAGCTTCATTATGCAGGCACAAAAAGACACAAACAAATGCCAAAGCTCATCGTATGTTTGACTGGAATGCCAGGCGCAGGAAAATCCACAATAGCTTCAGGCCTGCAAAAAAAAGGGTTTGCTAGCATAAACATGGGAGACGCAGTACGAGCAGAGGCAAAACGACGCAATCTTGAACCAACAGGACAAAACTTGGGCAAGATAATGCTTGAGCTTCGAGAAAAAAACGGACAAGGTGCAGTGGCCGAACTCATCAAAGACCAAATCATTCACTCTCAATCTGATGTTGTGGTAATTGATGGAGTACGCTCTAATGCTGAAATTGATGTGCTCAAAAAAATTGCAACAGTAAAGCTTTTGGCAGTCCACGCATCAACTGATACTCGCTATTCTTTTCTTTCTGTACGACACAGATCAGATGATCCACAAAACAGAGAAACATTCAATGAACGTGACACGCGAGAAATAGGTGTTGGAATATCTGCGTCAATTGCACTAGCAGATGAAACCATCTCAAACAACAACCTATCAATTGACCAGCTAATAGACACGGCATATCAGACCATAACAAAGTGGCTTACATGATTCCGCTAATTGACTGCAAAATAGAAGCATTATGTGAGATAAATCCTTCAGAGGATCCGCAAAAAGTAGAGCAGGCAGTTTTTAATCTCATAGATGGCGCAGAGATCAAAACAACTCGATATTCACTTGCAGCAATATCAAATGAAATGGAATCGCTTGCAAAAATTCATGAATCAATACAAAACCATCACACGAAAAAAATCTATTATCGAATACTAAATGAAAATCTGGAAGGAAACACTACTTGGTTTTATCTTAACAAGCAGGCAGCCTTTGCAAACAATGTTGCAGTGTGTGAACATGACGATGAATCCCCAATGGGCCCAATCAAGATAGTGCTATCCTCAAAGAATATTGAGCGTGTAATCGAGTGGCTTATCTCCTAGTCAGTTTTTTTCCCTAGTTACTCAGCTGGATTTGTTTTCCAATCTTTTATGATTTATAGTAAATCCAAGTCTGTTGATACGCAAGATTGCCATCGTAGGCGTCATACTAGTAGTTGGGGGAGTTTTACTTTACCCACAATTAGACAAGCTGGGCATAAGGGATAATCCAACAATTAATGCAGTAGCGCAAGATTTAGGTGGCCTAAAAGACACGACTGTCAAACGAGTATCATACGAAATAGACAAGACCACTGACACAGTTGGCGACAAAATCGAAGATGCCATACCAAATCCAGAACAACTCAATCCAATTCCAAAACTTGAAGAACAAATCGCCATACCGCCACAAAAACAAGTTTACACTGGACAGGTCTATGAAAAAAATGAATCAGAGAAAACATGCAAGATTTCTGTTCCAAAGATGGCAAAAACAATCAATGGCGTAAAAGAGCTTACGCATACTGTAACCATACAAGAATGCATGTATGAGAAAAACAAACCAGTCCAAGTTACCGTATCTACAGATCCAATAACTGACGCACAAACAGTATCAGTCGATCACATTCCTTCAAGTAAAATCTTTGAAACCTTACAATTAATCACTACAAAAAACGCAGACAATACAGTATCAATCCACTATGATGATTCTTCTGGCAAGACGCTAAAGGTAATTGTAACATTATACAATTCTGAAAAGCAATTGTTTTCTGGCGAATTTTTTGCATCAAAATTTGATGCCAGCGTAGATGACATATCTGATAGTCCTCATATCGTAGAAATGTTAGTTGAGCACAAGGACTACGGAACAGTTAGCTCATCTGTATTCAATCCGAAAGGAAATGACGAGACCACAATTTATGGTGTGTTCAGTCAATAATTTATTTTTGAAACAACGAAACTAGTTGTGGTAACGCATTAGCGGATGTCTCCCGCACTGACAGATCCATATCAGATGACATGACTGTTTTTTCTGGGTTTACCTCAATTAGGACTGCGCCATTTTGCTTTGCATGCATGGGTAGAGTGTTTGCAGGCGATACAACTAGTGAGGTGCCAGCAATTATCATGACATCACAGGTTTGTGCGTGTAAAATAGCCTCAGACCATACATCTTGCGGCAGTCCTTCGCCAAACCATACCACATCTGGTCTTAGAATATTGCCGCATTTGCATTTTGGTGGTAACTCATCAAAGCTTGATGTGATATTGTCTTTGAAATCACAAATGGTGCATTTTATTCGAATTATGCTTCCGTGCAGCTCTAGCACGTTTTTACTACCAGCTCTTTGGTGCAGGCCATCGATGTTTTGAGTTAGAACGATGACATCCTTGTGCCTTGCAAGATCTGCTATTGCAAAATGGCCTTTGTTTGGATTTGCTGCAAGAATGTTTTTTCTTCTTTCCTCATACCATTCCCAGACCAAGTGTGGGTTTTCAAAAAACGCATCAATTGTTGCAAGCTGCATTGGATCATATTTTCTCCAAAGGCCCTCCTTTCCCCTAAATGTTGGAATTCCACTTTCTGCAGAAATTCCAGCCCCGGTAACAAAGACAATTTTTTGTGCATCCTTGATTTGTCGAGCTAGTGAATCAAACATTTTACTTTATTTCGATTTCAAGCAAGTCTTTTGCCGCAATGACTGAATTATGGATCTGTTTTGCTTCCTGTAATAATTCTGCCTCGTCTTTGTATCTTGCAGAAAAATGAGTTAGAATCAAATTGGATACATTTGCATTTTTTGCCAGAATTGCAGCTTCTTTTGCGGTGGTATGATGTGTTTCGGCCGCTCTGTCTTTTAGCACATCCGAAAAAGTGCAATCAAACGAAAGATAATCACAATTTTTGAAAAACTCTTCTAGTAGTTTGGTGGGCCTCGTATCTCCAGAAATTCCAATTTTTTTGCCGGATCTTTTTTCTCCAACTACTTGTGAAGGCTTGAACATAGTTGTTCCAACTTTTACTTCTTGGCCGAGCTGTAACTCGTGCCACAATGGGCCCTCTGGTATGCCTAACTTGACTGCCTGTTCCCTGTCAAATTTGCCTGGCTTGTCTTTTTCTGAGAACAAATAGGAAAACGCCAGAACTGAATGCTCTGCCTGCTCTGCGTATACTGCATAGGCTTTTTCTTCACACACAAGGCCTGGCCTTACTGCAGTGATCATGACTGGAAATGACAAACCAAATTGCAAAATTCTTATGTTTTCTCCAATGAATTGCTCGATTCCATCAGGGCCATAGATCTCAATTGGCTCTGTTCTGTGCTGCAATGTCATTGTTTGGAGTAACCCTAACACACCAATGCAATGATCACCATGCATGTGTGTGACAAAGATCTTCATCTTTTTGTTCCAACCAAGGCCTGACTTGAGATATGATACCTGTGCACCTTCTCCTGCATCAAACATCAGGATCTCACCTTCTCGTTCAAGACAAATGCATGATAATCCACGGTCTTCTGTTGGTTGAGCAGCAGATGTGCCCAAAAAAACTAGCTTCATTTTACCAAAATCATCCTTGTCAGACTCTTGTGGCGATAGATCTCATATTTTTTTGTTAGATTTAGTTTGACGCCCTCATCAAGGCCTTTCTTGCACATGATGGCGAACTTTGTCTTCTTTGGTATTTTAGAAACAAAACTCTTCATTAACTTCTTTGGCGGCTCTGAAACCTTGGATGCAGTACCATATGGAAGATCAGTAACTATACCATCAAACTTGTCTTTGATCTGTACCATGTAATCATAACCTTGATTGAATACTTCACAATGAAATCCGTTTACTTTTAGATTGTCTTGTGTGATCTGGCACATTTTTTCATCAAAATCAATTCCAATTGACTTGATTCCCATGGATTGGGCCTCAAGCAGTGTGCTGCCAGTGCCGCAAAATGGATCACAGACAGTCTCGCCGTCGTTTATTTTTGCCAGATTTATCATGGCACGAGTCAGCTTCCAATCCAATTCGTGATGGAATTTTGTTATCTTTTCTGGGCGTTTTGGAGCCTCGAATCTGGTTGAAAAGCCAAAAAAATTCTCCTCATTTGTGAAAATCAAGTAAATCACTACATCTGGATTTTCCAGTGAAACCTTGGCATTGCAAAAAGTAGAGACCATGCTTCCAAGCGATCGCTCGATTTCTGGCACATCTACTGGTTTTTCAGACAAATTGATTGCCTTACACATGAATGACTTTGCGCCAAACAAAAGTGAATAATTCTTTTCATCAAAGAACACATTTGACATTTTTCGTAAAAGCTGACCTGCGGTCTTTACAAAAGTGGCACGAGTTGCAATCTTCTCCCATGGTGTTGTGCTTTGTATGATTATGAGATTAGAAATCGTTTTGACTTTGGCAAACCTGTCATACATTTTTACCAGAGTAACTACCTCATCCACTGCAAGTTCTGGATATTCTTTTGAAACTAGGAAAAAACTCTCTGGCATTTAGATTGCCTTTGCAATTACTCCTGACACATCAACTATTGATGTGTTACCAGGTATGGTGTTTGCAGAAATTATTGCAGAAACTCCAGACGCCTTGATCTTTTTTTCCGCATTATCAATTAGCAACGCATGAGTGCATGCGACAAAAACCTTACCGCATTTTTGCTTTTTCAAAAATTGCGTCGCTTTTACTATACTACCGCCGGTGCTTATCATGTCGTCTACTAGTACCAAGTCTCGGCCCTTTACACCGTCCAAGTTTGTAGTCATTATCTGGACCTTGCCAGTCTTTCTGTCTCGCTGTTTTTGTAATGCAATGTAATCAGTTCCATAGAACTTTGCAAATTCTTTTGCCCTCTCTTTACCTCCAAGATCTGGCGATACCACAAGAGGGTTTTTGAGCCTCATTTTTTTGAGGTGATTTGCAAGATCCGGCACTGCAGAGACGTTTCTTATTGGTATGGTAAAATGATTGAGACCTAGCATACTGTGCATATCTACTACTATTACCTTTGATGCACCAGCAGCTGCCAAAAGCTTGGCAATAACAGACAGTGTGACTATTTCGCCTGGGAGAAATTCTCTATCTTGTCTGGCATATCCGAGATATGGAATCACGCAAATTATTTGGCCGGAGAATTGTTTTGCTTTTGAAATCAGAGATAATGTTTGCATTAGATTTGTGTCAACTGGTGGATACGTGGAATTTACAATGATGATTTTGCCTTTCTTTGGTTTTGCAGAAATTGTTATCTTGCTTTCACCATCTGGGAAAACGCGAAGCTCTGTTGATACAAAAGATGCCTTTATCTTTTTTGCCAGTTTCTTTGCTAAATCTTCTGATGCCTTTCCGCCAATTACTGTAATTGCTGACAACAAATCAACAATCTAGGAGGGACTCTTAAGTTTTAGGAGAGAATTTCTTTTTATTTTGCTGCAGCAGCTGCTTCTGGTTTTGCTTCTTTTGGCTTGTCTGTCTTTTTGTTAGAGTATGTCTCTACAAAGTTGATCTTTTCTAGTGTCGGAACAAACTTGAAGGCATCCATTTGTATAAAGTGCTTGATAATTCTGAGACTTTCTGCACCATAGATTTCTTCTGGTATTGTGACATCAAGCGTATTACCTGCTAATTTTGATTCAATTTTTGAATCTTCAACTGGCATGTGTCTTTTTAGAATTGCATTGATTTTGTCGTCATTTGTCTCTAAGGATTTTATGACATTGACATCATAGACTACTGTTTTTCCTGCCAATCTATGATTGAAATCAACTTGTACTCTGCCAGATCCAACAAATCTTACAACACCTGTTTTTTGTTCAACTTCTATTGTATCTCCAACTGAAACCTTGTCTGCATCTTCGCCTAATTTTCTTAGTGGAATCATTCTGACCTTTCCTGCATCTCGCTCACCAAAACCCTTGTCTGGTGTTACGTCAACTGTTAGCTTGTCGCCTGCCTTTGCATTTGCTAGCGCATCGTCCAATCCTTTTAGAACCCAAGACTCACCGACTGAGACCAGTTTTGGTTGGTACTTGATGTTTTCTTGGAACAAATTGTGCTTTTTTGCATCTTCTGCGGTAGTAGTCTCCACTACTTCATTAGAGTCCTTTACCTTTGCAGTATAATCGATTAATATCAATGAGCCTTTAGTAAATGTCAACGCGATCAGTCCTCGAAATTCCTAATATTAAGTTTAGAGCTGCTTTAGCTTATCATCAGCTACTTTGAGGGCTTCCATCTGCTTGGTCTTGTATCCCATCATTTCCAGAGTAGAGCCAATTGAGGATATTGTTCTCATAACATGGTATTTCTGCACCTCGCCCATACATCCGACTCGGAACACCTTGCCCTTGAGATTTCCAAATCCACCTGCAACCAAAACTCGGAATTTCTCAGCAAGTGTATTGCGGAATGTTTTGTCTTCCAATCCATCCAGATAGTTTAGTGCTACTACAACAGTTGATCTTGCATCTTCTTTTGCAAATGGAGACAGACCCATTGCAGATAGGCCGGAATACAGCGCATCAGAGCAAATTCTGTGTCTTCTGATTCTGTTGTCTAATCCTTCTTCTAAAATTACATTCATTGCTTCTCTGTATGCATACAAAAGTGGCAGTGCTGGTGTGAATGGTGTATGTTTTGCCTCTTCGTAATACTTGAAGTATCTTGATAAATTAAAGTACATTGTGTTTGGCGGATTTGCATTCATGTATTTCTTGGTTCGCTCATTTACTACAATTGGTGAAATTCCCGGTGGTGCTGCAAATGCTTTTTGTGCACCAGTCATTGCAACGTCAATTCCCCATTTGTCCATTTCCAGATCTTCGCCGCCGACAATGGAAACTCCGTCTACAACATAGAACGCATCGTTTCTTGCAGTCAAGTTCTTGATTTTATCCAAATATTTGATCATCGTACCAGTTGAAGTCTCATTCCAAACACAATAGAATGCCTTGACATCCTTGTTGTTATCAAATGCCTCTTTTACTTGGTCAAACGTTGCGTTTGTGCCCGGTGTGCTTTCTAGTTTTATTACATTGGCGCCTGCCCATTCTAGCATCTGTGCTAGTCTACCAGAAAATTCACCGTTTGTTGGAATGATTACTTTGTCTCCTTTTTTGACTATGTTGATGACACTTGCTTCTACTGCACCGGTTCCTGATGCTGAAAGCAGAACCGCCTCGCCATTACTCTTGAAAACTTTTTGCGTTTTTTCTACTGCATCTTGGTATAATTCTACAAAATCGTCACTTCTATGATTGATCATTGGTGTGATCATTGCACGCATTACTCGTTCTGGTACGTTTGTTGGACCGGGTAGCATGACTAAATATTCCATAAAGTTCGCCAGTTTGGTCTGTTTTGCGGGCTTTATTTAAAACTAAAGCTTGGACAGTCGATCTTTTGCATTAATCTTTAGCAAAACCTTTCGAGTTCCATCTGGTACTAGCTCATCCCAGCTCTGTCCACTTGCAATTTTCTGTCTAATGTCTGTGCCAGATAGAATTTCTCTTTGCTCTAGTGGCACTGATACAACTTTGATTTCTCGCTTTTTGTACAACTCGTGCGTAAAATCATCGTTTGAAAACACTACGTCATATTTTGGAATTATCTGATCAACATGGTAAGTCCATTTGGCATGATCATTTACGTCTGGAACAAAATAGATCTTGCATTTTTCTAGATCCGATTTGTCTACTGAAGACAGAATCATTTCCTTTCGCTCTTCTGCCGAAAATGGATTTCTTTTTTCGTTGAATCTATTGGAGCTGCCAATTCCAATTGATAGATTATCTACTTGGGTTAATGCAAATCTTACTGCAGCTAAATGTCCTAAATGAAACGGTTGGAATCTACCTATGAGAAGACCATCCATGGTTTTTTTGTTTACACTTGATTTAAAAACTAAACAATGAATTCACAACACAAACATGGATGTTCTCAAAATTGATGGCTCTCATGGCGAAGGCGGAGGACAAATTCTTCGATCTGCATTAACACTGTCATGTATAACACAAAGGCCGATTCAAATTGAAAACATCAGGCACAATCGCAAAGTTCCAGGCCTTAGGCCGTCTCACCTATCTACAATCAAGCTTCTTGGGAAGATCTGTAATGCAAAAATTGATGGCGCAAATGTTGGCTCTACTAGTGTAACATTTACTCCAGGGGAAATTCAAAATACAAAACTGCAAGAAAATGTAGGCACTGCGGGAAGTATTTCACTGATTCTGCAGGCAATCATTCCGGCAGTTTCGCTTGCAGGAAAAAAACTCGAATTGCAAATCACTGGTGGAACAGATGTACCGTGGAGTCCTACTGCAAATTATACCAAGTACGTTTTATCAGAGGCCTATTCTAGAATTGGAATCGATTTTACCATGGATATCAAAAAGCGTGGATATTATCCAAAAGGTGGTGGTCAAATTGATCTTGCCGTTTTTCCATGCCAAAAAATCTTACCAGTACATCTATCAGAAAGAGTGACAAAAAATGCCAAAGTAATTTGCTCTTATTCTGGTCTAAATAAAGACGAGATCTTTAGTCGTATGGATTTCATAAAAAATGCATTACAGCAAAAAGAATTTTCTGTAGAGTCTAACATTGCACAAGAAGCTGCACTAAATCAGGGGGCGTCTGTTTTGATATTTAGTCATGATTCTAATTCAATAATTGGTTCAGATGAACTACTAGATCTAAAGAACAGCTCGCAATTTGGAAAAAATGCATCTTTGAGATTTGTTGAATGTGATCTTGGAGTAGATGCGAATCTGTCTGACATGCTGGTGACACCGCTTTCTTTGACAAAAGAAGTGTCTATTCTCACAGTGAAAGAGATTTCAAAGCATCTGGAAACAAATCTCTACATCACATCAAAAATCACTGGTTGCAAATATGGCGTGGGTAAGATTGATGGGGGATTTGAGATACGCATTCAGGGCTCAGATGCCAGTATCTAATATTGCGGCAAATAATAATATCAAAACCGAGATTACGACTGTCACCTCGCCGACAATTATGATCTTTTTTCGAAGCTTGGCAATTTGTGCATCTGATAGTCGTTTTTCAATTATCTGCTGTTCAACTTCTTTTCTAATTATTCTGACGTGTATAGCAAATGAACCTAGTAGTGCTGCCACCAAAAACATCTTGATTAAAAGCATCGTACCATAACTGGATGAAAACAAAAACTCTGGCTTACTCAACATCTGCTGGGAATTCCAAATTCCAGTTGCAATTAAGATCAATAGTGCTGGAATGGCAACTTTGTTAAATCGCCTTCCAACCTTGATCATTATCTGCAGTCTTTCTTGCACTGATGGCGCCATTGTCTTGAGAACTGGAGCAAAAACTATTGCAATGAATAGCGAGCCTCCAACCCAAATTGCAGAACAAATCAGGTGAATCCACGTGATGATAGCTTGTTCTAGTGCCAATCAAATTATCGGATAGGCGTTCAAATATTATCTATTTGAAACCAACATTTTTTAGTTGAAACAAGTTGAGAGCAAACAATTGAATCTTCAAAGAAGAGCCATTCTCTATGTCGCATTAGCAGCAATGTTGGCCATGCTTGGCGGCATTACTTGGTATGCAAGTCTTGACAATCCTCAACTAGAGCTAGTTGACATCCAGATGGGCACTGTCAAATTTGTAAATGAAAATACCATTGAGGGTAAGGCAAAACTAGACGTTGGATTTGTGATAAAAAACCCAGGCGAGAAAACATTTACCATCTCCAGAATTGATTATGAGCTATTTGCAAATGGCACTCCAATAGGAAAAAGTCAGTACTCTACTGAAGATGTAGCAATGCCTGGACGAGCTGCATTCTATCCAAATGCCCAAATTGAGCTCCCAAGTCCATTCACACTAACAAAAACAAGCGAAAATGCAGACACCTATGATACTATAACAAGCGGCGGACCAGTCGTGTATTCCGCAAAGGGATTAGTGGTAGTGGAATCAGCTTGGAGCCTTGTTGAAAAAGAATTTGAGATTTCACAGTAATTTAGATAATTAAAGGTGGGCCGAGAGAGATTCGAACTCTCGATCACCGCCGTGTCGAGGCGGTATCCTAACCAGCTAGACTACCGGCCCAATAAAGTACAGACCATGAACTCTACATTATTAACCTTTAACAGACAACAAAACAAACTAGAGTAAAAATGAGTGAATTTTCAAGCCAAGAAAAATCAGGACTCTACAAAGCAATCTACACAAGACGAGATGTAAGATCTCACTTTAATTCAAAGCCAATTCCTGATGATGTTCTAGCAAGAATTCTAAATGCCGCTCATCATGCACCGTCTGTTGGATTTTCTCAACCATGGAACTTTGTCTTGATTCGTGAGACAACCACAAAACAAAAAGTCAAAGAATCATTTGAACAAGAAAAAAAACGCTCATCTAATCAAGTAGATGAACCAAAAAAAGAAAAATATCTCTCATTAAAGCTGGAGGGAATTTTAGAATCTGATGTTAATGTTTGTATTACATATGATCCGACAAGGTTTGGACCGTTTGTAATTGGCCGTTCCAGCATACCAGAAACTGGAATCTATAGTGTTTGTTGCGCAGTACAAAATCTGTGGCTTGCTGCACGATCAGAAGAAATTGGCGTAGGATGGGTCAGCATTTTATCCAATGATGCGCTAAAAGATGCATTAGGTCTTCCAGATCATATTGTCCCAGTAGCGTATCTGTGCTTGGGCCACGTCCAAGAATTTGCACAAAAGCCAGATTTAGAAACTGCAAACTGGCTGCCAAGACTAGATCTCAAAGATGTAGTGTATTTTGAAAAATGGGGACAAACACATAACCCGTCATGGGATCAAATTCATGATTTGATCAGAACAAATCTTGATTACGCTTTTATGAAGTGAAAAGATTGAGTTTGTGCTGGGCTTGTAGCGCAGAGCCAACAAAATTGGCGCGTAACATGGATAGCGCGGCAGCCTCCTAAGTTGCAGGTCGAGGGATCGAAGCCCTCCAAGCCCGTCCTCTTGTTTTAAATAGATTTAACATGACAAAAAATTTGATGAAAGTAGTAGTCATTTCTGGCAGTCCGCGTAAAGGGGCAAACACACAGACAATGATGAAATTTGCTTTTGATTATGTCAAATCAAAAAACCCAGACACAAAATTCATCAACCTATCTGATGGTGGAATTGATTACTATAGAGGGCCTGGAGAAAATTATTCGCAAACCACAACGCAAGCAGCACAAGATATCATGGATGCTGATGTCTGGCTTGTTGGAACCCCAATTTACAATTCGTTTTTCAGTTCTGCCCTAAAAAATCTCTTTGAATATGTAAACTACAAAAATACTGCAGGAAAAACCGCGGGACTCGCTATTTTGGCATCCGGACAGATTGGTTTTACAGATGTCCAGACCTTGCTGACACAGCTAATGAGCTATTTCAGAGTCATAACGAACCCAAAGGCAGTATTCATGACTGTGGATCAGCTCAAAGACAATGCCGTAATTGATGAAAATGCCAAAACAAGACTGAGAGAACTAGTTGATGAAACTCTACTTTTGGCTTCTAGACCAAAGCAGTAGTGCTTGGCAAGTAAACTACTTTGAATATTTTAACTGTATATTCGCCATCAAAGATCTTTGTTATTTTATCACCTGTCACATCTCGAACTCTGAATTTGTATTCGTAGCTACCGTCCTCTTTTACATTAGTTTGTGCAAAGTGGATTGCCTCACCATTTTTGAATATCTGAATAATTACTGGATGACCCTCAACTGGATTTGCAATTTTACCCTCAACAAAACCCCAAGGAAGCTTGTTGTTTTTTGGAGCAGAAAATGGAACTATGGTTTTCTCAATTCCAACTGATGAATTTAGTGGCGTTATGCTTGTCTCTGCAAATGCTGAATTTATTGTAGTTAATACTAGTGCAAATGCAAGTGTTGCAATGATAGCCTTGAGAAGCATTACGTGATTTTTTGCAAAAGTCAAATATTAAGATGACGTATTAATGATTCATCTTGGAAAATGAGCTCTTAAACGATGGCTGTATCTGCAAGTGTCATTTTGGCGGTGCAATAAGCTGTCCTGGCTGCAAGAAAAATCATCGAGGAGCGCGTACTTGTGAGCACTGTAAATAATCTACTTTCGTTTTGCAGCGATTGCTTTGAGATTTGCAAGCTCTGCCTTTAGTGCTTCGATTTGCACGAGTGTTTCTAAATTAGCAATCTCTTGTCGCATTCTGCTTATTTCATTGTCCTTGAGCTTTACCTCATCTTTTAACTCGTTTAATTCAGCAGTAAACGACTCTCGGAATCGACTTAGTTCTTCAACTGATACGTTTGTTACTAATTTAGTCGAGCTTTTTTTTTCGGCATGTGCGTGCTCATGAGTGTGTGAACCATGCTTTGTTACGTAGTCTGCACTTTTTTGCGCAATCCAGCAGATAAAGACCAAAAACCAAGTCACTATAGATGAGACTAGAAGTAATTGGCTTAGCGCAGCAGGCATGTAAAAGTACATCCCTGTCAGGAACACGGCAAAACAGGCAACAACAGTTGTTGCTAGATGATTTCGCAGATAACCCATGTTTTTAGGCATGAAAAGTCGAATATAACGTTAATGCTGAATATCATAATAATAAAAGAAAAGATGAACGAAGTTTATTCGTCTCTTTCTTGAACGGAAATTTCTTGTGGGACTTCAGATTGTAAAATCTTAATCTTTGTCAGCAACTCATTTCTGAGATCGCGTGCAACTCTTCGCACTGTTGGTCTTGGAACACCTAGCTCCTCAACAACTTTGCTGTAAATGTCTTGTTTGTCCGTCAGCCCCTTTTCAAGATAAGTATTGATTGCTTGTTTGATAACGGTGCTTTGGTTTGTGCGATTCACAAACTGTAATTTTTCTCGATCTATATAAGACTATAACTTTTCTAGAAAAAAATTGTGGTTTTGTTTGAGCTGCAAAAAATTATTATAATATACAAAGTCCGTCGATCCAGAAAAGTTTTCAAAACGATTTTCGAGTTGTATAATAAAAAATAAAATAAAGATTTGTAATTCTTACAATGTAATTTCTAAATAATTCAATAGCAAGACTCTTATGCTCAAAAGCAAGTTGTGGTATAATTGACCCAGGCAACAATTGAAACTAAATTTGGGAAAATTGTATTTAAATTGCTGCCAGAACTGGCACCAGAACATGTTAGAAACTTTGTCAAACTAGCACAATCTGGATTCTATGATGGAACTCTATTTCACAGAGTGATTCCTGGTTTTATGATTCAAGGAGGCGACCCGAATACCAAGACCCCAGACAAAAGCAAGTGGGGAATGGGCGGTCCAGGATATACAATAAAGGCTGAATTCAACACACGCTCGCACCTACGAGGAATCGTATCTATGGCACGTGCAATGGATCCAAACAGCGCAGGCTCACAATTCTTTGTAGTTACTTCTGATAGCACATTTTTGGACAGACAATACACAGTATTTGGTGAAGTTCTCGAGGGAATGGAGGCTGCAGACCAAATAGTTAGCCAGCAAAGAGACAGAAACGATTGCCCTCTTCAAGAAGTAAGAATGACCAAAGTCACAATCTCCGAATAAGTATGAAAATTATTCTTGGCATACTGATAGCGACTCTATTCACATCTGCTGCATATGCACAAGAGATCAAATTCGGTGATCCTGCAGTACAAGAACTAAAGATCAGAATCTCAGAAAATGGCGACGTACATGTAATTCATGAAGTTCAACAAAGCATGAAAACACAACAAATCGAGTTTCTCTCAACTGAATTTACCAATTTTACAATAATTAATGATGAAGGGGAAGAACCGCAATATGCAGAAGCTGGCGGCGAGAAACCGGGAATTGTTTTGTTTCCAACAAAAGATGACATCACACTAGAATATGACATTGAAGGTATGGTAAAGGAAAAGAACGGTTTGTGGACATGGGACTATGTGTATTTGGCAGACAGCTCATTTTACTTGCCTGAAAATGTAAGACTGTTCTATGTCAATGATAACCTCGTTGATCTAAAAGATCAAGAAGGCTTTAGGTGTCATGGCTGCCAAGTCATGTTGGAGTATGAACTGAGTCCAACAATCATAACAAAACAAGTTCAATGGGAAGACAAAAAATTTGATGTCCAAATAATAACACAAACAAAGATTTCCTCACTTAAACTGGATCAGCCACAAAAGAAGATCAGCTTTGAGGTAACTGAGCCAAACAAATACGTCACATTGATAATTCCACGTGAACTATTGTGGAATCCTTACGAAGTTCTCCTAAATGACGAATTACTCAAAAAACAAGAACGACTAGGTGAAGACAACAATGTCTGGCTTCACATAAAACCAAATGAAACTGGAACCGTAGAAATCATAGGAGTTTCAGTCGTACCGGAATTTCCACTGGCAATGATTCTGGTTTTGAGTATAGCAATGGTTGTTGCAATCTATGCTAATAGGCTCAATCTCCGCTAGAACCGCAAGAACAAAACCCATACTCATCGATTCTTACATTACATACGGGACATTTTTCTCCATAGTCTACCTCCCATGGCTCTTTTCCAAATAACTTGTAATGATCATCAATCTCAATTGGTATGACTCGCTTTTTCTCCAATGAGTATGGTTGTGTTTTTTGGTATAATAATGTGAGTCAGAATTATTAACACAAATCACCGCAACAAAACCATGAAATGTGATTGTGGATGTCATTGCATAAAATGCAAAAGTCCAGATCTTGAATCATTTCAGGTTGGCAAGACAGAATCAGATGGTTATTTTGATATGCATCACACTTGTCACAAATGCAATACCCACTTTGATCATCTAGATGGAACTGTATTTGATAAATGCGAACTTTGTAAATATGATGTTAGTTGAGCAGTGGAGTTTGTTTGCAGTAAACGGTCTTTTTCTCTTCTGAACTCTTTGAGAGTTCTTTGTGAAATGCCATCTTTACAAGTATCTTTGATACAGCAAGCGGGCTTGCAATCCATCCATGCTGGAGTAATTGTTCTACTGTTTCTGAAACTGTTCGTGGCTTGGAAAAGAATCCATCGTTTTCTAGGCCTTCAATCTTTCTTGGTAGCTCTTCTGGTGTTACTGGACTTGGTGCCGTAAATTCTGGCTCATGCACCTCGGCGTCTCGAAGCATATTCAGATAATTCAAATTTGCTTGGTATGTCTCTGCAATGTCTGAAGCTTCAAGTGCTGAATCCTCAGTTATCACTTTGGCAGAGTTTTCCTGTAACCTAAATGCCAAGTCTGCAATGACTTGGGCGGCAGTATCATTATCTATGTAAAAGTCACGCGAGTCTATTTCTACTTCATTTGCGCCAAACCGCAGTCTTATCTTTGCCATTTAGAGTAAATTGAGTGGGATTTTCATTTATCTTACTAGCTTAAAGTAGCTTAGAGAACGGATCAAAACTTTTACACACGAAGTGGCAATCTTTTTGCCTCGTTTGCACAAAAGCTGAATTTTGATCATTACGCATGGGAAAAAAAGCAGCCGCTGTACTCATAGTAATAGTGAGCCTAGCGATATTTGGCTATACGCAATACGCATCTGCATCACAAATCAATGCGAAAATAACACAAAGTAAGCTGCTTGAAAAATCCGACAAGGGTTCATTATACAATTTGGAGCTTGAATTTAACAATCCATCATTATTGATTCTAAGCGCAGGCAAAACTGAATTTACAATAATTGCAAATGATAAAACACTTGGTGGAGGCGAGCTAGATCCATTTACTCTTCCAGCACTTGGCAAGACGACAACTAGTGGCACATGGCTTAGGGATCAAACTACAGATTCAGAAAATCCGGAAGTAAAAATCTCAGGTGTTACAAAATACCAATTACTCTTTGCATCAATTGATGTGCCGTTCACATATTATCCGACATACGACCAGACTAGAGAATTTATACAAGACGCATAATCCGCAAGTAATGCTTACCGTATTTGGTTCGACAGCACTTGATACTATTAGAACACCAACCAAAATTCTCAAAGATGTACTTGGTGGCGCTGCCACATTTGCAGGAGTCTCTGCTAGCTTTTTTGTCGACACTGGATTAATTGCAGTTGTCGGTTCTGATTTTCCAAAAAAATATCACGCCATTCTAAAAAAATACCTGGACCTATCTGGACTATCAATACAAAAAGGCAAGACCTTTCGGTATGATGGAAGCTATGATAGAACACTTTCCACAAGAACTACCAATAAAACAGAGCTAAATGTTCTTGGCTCATTCAAGCCAGTAGTGCCTGAAAAATATCGAAAATCTCAGTTTGTGTATCTAGCAAACAATGATCCTGACCAAAACTCTGCATTAATCAAAGAATTTGACAATGTAAAATTTTCAATGTGTGATACGATCGAATTTTGGATTAACACAAAACGCAAATCCGTAGTCAAAATGATTGGCTCAGTTGACGCAGTGGTGATTAATGATGAAGAAGCAAAACTGCTCACCAAAGAGCACAATCTCATAAAATGTGCAAAGAAAATGATGGATTGGGGCGCAAAATACGTAATAATCAAAAAAGGAGAACATGGCTCACTTTTGTTCTTTGATGATGTCATTTTCCCATCAGTTGCATTCTCTTTAGAAGACATAGTAGATCCAACTGGTGCAGGCGATTCGTTTGCAGGAGCAATGATTGGGTATTTGGCAAGTAAAAACTCTACTAGTCTGTCTGAGATCAAAAAGGCAGTAGTCTATGGAAATGTTCTGGGATCATTTGCTGTGGAAAAATATGGGCTTGATGGATTATTGTCCACAAGCAAGACAAGAATCCAAAACAGAATCAAACAATACCAATCAATGATTGATTTCTGAAAGGTTATCTAGAAGATTTTTCAGGGGATTTCATGGATAGACTCGACGAAATATTTTCACTGCAAAAAGGTCTTGAGGGCATGATGAACTTGGATAGATACCCAAAAGATGTAGAAGGTAAAGTTTCTGCATTATCCACTGCCATAATGCATGAGGCAGTTGAATTGCAGAGAACAACAAACTGGAAATGGTGGAAAAAGCCAACACCATTCAATATAGAAGAAGCAAAAGAAGAGCTAATTGACATTTGGCACTTTGTAGTGCAGGCATCGCTTGAGCTAAACCTGACACCTGATGACATTTTAGCAGAATACAAAAGAAAAAATGAGATAAACCGAAACCGACAAAAAAACGGTTACTGAATTAACGGCATTATTTTCTGGAGATCTGTTTCTCCAATTTTATCAATCAATTTTACTTGGTTTTGAAATTGTATGATTTCTTTTTTTGATACTGACAAGATTGGATCGGGGCTGACTGAATTTATGATTCGATTGTTTGGATCTGCTCCAAATTTGTGCAGGCAAAGCAGTGCATGTCCGGTTTTATGACCAGTAACTTCCTTTCCGCACACTATGATGGCGTCTAAATTTGGATTCTCATTGACGTATCTTACCATCTCATCAATTCCCTTGTTTTCTGATAGCAATCGTCCAGCAATTGCAATTTTTTTCATTATTATAGAATGTGATATTTCTTTTAGCAGATCAATGCTGGATAGAGTACAAATTGCAACACTACTTGATTTGTTGCCCACAAATGTCTCTTCGGGAATTGGAAGAATTTTCTTGCAGATCTCACCTGCAATTTCCCCAAAATTCATGATAGATTATTGATTATTTTCGCAGTGGTCTCTAGATGAGTCTGGGTAACCAGAGGCTGAACTGGCAATGATAGAACATTCTTTGCAGCCCACTCTGTGTTTTGAAGCTTGGTTTTTTGGTTATAGTAAGGTGTTTTGTGTACTGGCGTGCCATAGTATACAGTAGCGCCGATATTATTTGCATTAAGCTCTTTTGATATTTTGTCTCGAATTTTGCTGGATATGGTGTAAAGATACCAGTTCACCTTTTCATGTTTTCTTGGTATTGGTAAAGTTACATTTGAGTCTGACAATAATTCAGTGAGAATCTTTGCATTTTTTTGTCGTTTTTGTAAAAAGCCTGGAAGTTTTTTCATTTGGACCTTGGCAATTGCTGCATTAATCTCAGGCAATCTGAGATTCAGGCCTAAAACCCGTGTATCGTAACCGTGAACCATTCCGTGGTTTCGAATCATTAGTAATTTTTCATACAATTTTTTATTAGAAGTAACAATTACTCCGCCCTCGCCAGATGTCATGACCTTGGCAGCATACAGACTAAAGCATCCTAGTTCTGCAAAATTTCCTGTTTGTTTTCCTTTATAGGTAGAACCCATTGACTGTGCAGCGTCTTCTATTATGGATAAGCCGTGCTTTTTTGCAATCTCTGAGATCTCATCCATGTAAGCAACATTACCATACAGATGAACTGGAATGATTGCGCGGGTTTTTTTTGTAATTTTCTTTCTCAAATCGTCTGGATCCATGGTGTAGTTGTCCTTTCTAATATCGACAAAGACTGGCTTTGCACCAACAGACACTATGGAATTTGCCGTAGCAACAAAGGTAAATGACGGTAACAAAACCTCATCACCAGATTTGATATCTAGTGCATATAGTGCTGCTTGCAATGCGGCAGTTCCGGAATTTACTGCAACAGCGTACTTTGATTTAATAAAAGAGCAAACCAACCTCTCAAATTCTTGCACATTCTTGCCACCAAGCTTTGCAGCTGAAGTTAGCGCACCTGTACGCAAAACTGCATTCACTTCGGCAATCTCTTCTTTTCCAACCAAAGGTGAGTTGACTGGAACCTTCATGATCTGTCATTTCGATTTATAGTAATAAACCTCATCAAAACTTGGACAATTTTTATATCTACATCACAAACGGCGAACATTACATGAAAGTGCATCACTTGCAGGAAACAGATCGTGCGTACAAAGTATACTTGTACATTTTCTATGTTTGCGCATTCATGATGGTATCAATCATGGTATATTCTACTTGGGCAATGCTCAAGGAATGGAATGAAAAAGGCACCTATGTCATGGGAGAGGTTCTAGTAACAACTGAGATTCCATTTCCACACTTTGCAAAACTGATCACATGGCTTTTCTTTGCATGCATAATTGGATGGTATTGTGTATCCAGAATTGGCTGGAAAAAAACAACCGGACTGCGTTCTTGGCGAATGTCGTTATTACAGTTAATGCTTTTGGGATTTTCTATAATTTGTCTTTATGAAGTATTATACAATTTCATGATACTGAATGCACAAATCACTGCTGGAATTATTGACGGTAAGGTTCCCGACATTGACAGACTAACCGTTGCATATCCAGATCAATCCAGACCTTGGAATCTTATTTTTGCAACAAAAATATTTCTAGTTGGATTTTTGATTTCGGCTCATTCGTTTTATCTTAGCACCAAACCAAGAAAATCACTTGACGACTTAGACCCGTAACTTTATAGCAATACAAGCAAAACCCAGAACCATTGGATGTAACAAGTAAAGTTGAGCTGATACTGCGGCCACCAACAGAGGAAGTAGTAACACAAGAAGAACTCACAAATCTATTTCAGACAAATTCCAAGCCTCGACATTACATTGGATTAGAAATATCCGGATTTTTGCACCTTGGCAGTCTGATTAGTACGGGATTCAAGATTAATGATTTTTTGAAGGCAGGCGTTGAGTGCAACGTCTTTTTGGCTGACTGGCACACACTAATCAACGACAAGCTAGGTGGAAATTGGGAGACAATCTCAAAGGTATCTCATTACTATGAAAAAGCCTTCAAACTAGTGTGTCCTGGCGTGAATATAATCCGCGGAAGTGATCTGTATGACTCTCACAAAGAATACTGGAAGAATTTTGTCATGTTCACAAAACACATGTCACTTGCAAGAACAATGCGAACTCTTACTATAATGGGCAGATCTGAATCTGAGGAAAAAATTGACCTGTCCAAACTCCTGTACCCACCAATGCAAGCAGTGGACATTCATACAATAGATGTCGATATTGCACATGCTGGAATGGATCAGAGAAAGATCCACATGTTAGTCAGAGAGATCTTTCCAAAAATGAAATGGAAGGTTCCAGTTGCAATACACCATGGTCTCTTGCCAGGACTCACCGAGCCCGTTGCAGCAGATGAAGAAGGTGTGGGAACTAAAATGTCAAAATCAAAGCCAATGTCTGGCGTTTTCATTCATGATGCCGATGATGAGATAAAATCTAAAATCAAAAAAGGCTGGTGTGAGGTCGGAAAAACAAACAATCCAATCTTACAAATAGCAAGACACATCATATTTCATGAATTCTCAGAAATCACAGTAGAGAGACCAGAAAAATTTGGTGGAAATGTTACCTATTCCAATTATGCGCAGCTAGAATCTGATTTTGGATCTGGAAAGCTGCATCCATCAGATCTAAAAAACACTGTAGCAAATAATCTGGTAAAAATCATCGCACCCATCCGTGATGGTCTGGCATTAGATGCAGAGACAATAAACGCAATAAAGAACTCTGCTTAGCTTGTCTGTAGATTGTACTTTGAGGTGTATCCTCGTGGATTTATCATCAGATTTTTGAAATTATACGTTGATGAGTTTCCAATTATCACGGTGCTGATCATACCTAGCTTGTCTGCATGGTTTTCCATGTTTTCTAGGTCTGTCATTACTATGGTTTCAGATTCTCGATATGCGCCTTTTATGATAGCAACTGGTGTAGTCGGTTTTCTGTATTTTAGTAAAAGCTTGCGAGTATCCTGTAACTGGTGAATTCTTTTCTTGCTTGATGGATTGTAAATCACAATAACGTAATCGCCCTGAGCTGCTGCTTCTACTCGTTTTGTTATTATCTCCCATGGAACCAACAAATCACTCATTGATACCACTGCAAAGTCAGTCATTAGTGGTGAGCCAATCAGTGATGCGCAAGAATTTAGCGCAGAAACTCCTGGCACTACTTCTACTTCAAGGCCTGTCTTTGGGTCCCACCCTGCCTCTGCTAGTGTTTCATAGATTAGGCCTGCCATTCCGTAAATTCCGGGATCTCCACTGCTCACCAAAGATACGATTTTGCCTGACTGTGCAAGATCGATGCATTGTTTTGCCCGTTCTACTTCTTGCGTCATTGCATATCGGTGAATTTCTTTTCCTTGAATGAGATCCTCTACCAGACCGACATAGGTATCATATCCTACTATGGTATCGCTTTGCACGATTACCTCTTTTGCGCGAAAAGTCATGTGATCGTGCGAACCTGGTCCGACGCCAACAATGTAGAGTTTTCCTGACAAGTGATTTTGATTTTTCTTAAAGATAATTTATCCCTTGTTGGTTTTTGGGAATTCAATAATGGGGCAATTCATAATGTGGTCTTCACTTAATGGTCTTGCCAAAGTGACAAAGATAGAGCCGTCTGATTTTTTAGATTCAATATCAGATATGGTCTCTAAAACCATGGCTGATTTTTCATCTTTCCATTCTACTATGGAGACTCGACAGATTGGCACATAGCTTTCATCGAGCTTGGCACCAAGTATGCTTGGCTGAAATCCTAGAGGACCTGCACCCTTGATTCCGTTTTTGAATTGATACATCTCTGATAGCACACTAGATGATGCAATTTTCACTAGCTTGCCAGATGTTGGCACCTTCATAATATCTGCTGGACCTTTTGGTGTTGCATCTGGGATGATATGGTAAGTGGTCCTACCGTCTGGTCCCCATGCTCTATGTGCAACAAATGTTACTTTTTTGGAATCTTTGTTTATCTCTATTACCTGGGTTTTTTCAAATGATGCTACATCCGTGCTATTTGTAGAATATAGCTGTCCTCCAGGCCACACTATCTGTGGCGCATTGATTGTTACATTTGTCTTGACAAGTCTTAGTCTGGAATCTTTTTCCGCCTTTAGTATTTCATCAGATGATTGCAATATCTGCGGAACCTGTCCTGCTTTCCATGACACTGTAACCAGACTGACTAGCGGAGTGTATTCTTTTTGTGCAGGAGTAACTCCAAAGACTTCACTTTGGAATCCATAGATGCCGTCTCCTTTGATTCCGTTTGTAAATGCATATGCTACATCTTGTGAGGAGGCAGGTGCCCACCTAAGCTTTGGTGCAAACTTGACATTCCAGTTTTGCTTTTCTGATATCTTGTCAGCCAATGTCTTGTTGCTTGCATCTGTTATGATGTAATGAACTAGGCCCTTGGCAAAGAATCCGTCATGCATTGGTATTGTTACTGGTATGTGTGGATCTGTTAGTAAGATCTCTTTTTCTTTAATCTCATATGTTTGCGCAATTATCTCAATTGGCTGTCCGCGTATCCATCCGTCAACACTTGTGGTTACAACAAATGGAGTCTTGCTCCTAAATGCGACGGCCGAGCCTGTAAAATCAAAAGTTCCCGAGCTTTTAGCCTCAATTTCCGTCAGACCGTAGATGGTATTGCCATCAACACTCCATGTTGACTGGCCCTTGACATCTTGCTTTGGTATGGCGTGCAATACCAGAATTTCAACTGGTTGATTTGCAGTGTATGTCAGTGATCCTGTGTATATGCTGTCTTTGTTTGGTGATAACACCAAGGCAAACTGGCCGGACTTTCCACTACCTGGATCATTATACGAGGTGAATGTTTTGGTAAAGTGAACTTTGCTTTGTGGTTTTGCCGCAACAAATGGATCTGATAGTAAAAACGAAACAGCGAGCGCTGGTATGGCTATGATTGCAAAAATGACAAACTTGTTCACTGGTAGTTTTGTTTTCGCAAAGATGTTTAAGCGTTTTTAGTTTTGGTTTGCCAGCTTGAATTCGTCATGTAGGGCTGAAACTGCAGCTGCACAATCTGAATCCTTGACAACAAATGCCAAATTCAGTTCAGATGATCCTTGTGCAATCATCATGACATTTGCTTTCCTTTTTGCAACAGAACCAAACACTCTGGATGCAACACCGATTGTTCCTCGCATTCCGGAACCGATCAGAGCTATTATGGATACGTCTGTCGTGACATCAATTTTTTTGATCATCTTGCCTAGCAGTTCCATCTCTAGCGTGTTTACTGCTCTGTCCAGATCATTTTTCTTAACTACTATGGAAATGCTAGATTCTGATGGACTTTGAGAAATCATCATGATGTTGACACCTGCCTTTGCAAGTGTTGCAAATATGGTAGCTGCAGTTCCAGGTGCTCCAACCATGCTGCCGCCCCTCATGTCAATTAGGCCATTGTGCCGAATTACAGAGACACATTTTACAGTCTTGTTTGTTTTTTCATCTGGATTTGCAGTGACTAGTGTTCCTGGATTATTCATATTGAAGGTACTTCTGATTCGCATTGGGATTTTCTTTGATAGTAATGGCTCAAATGAGCGCGGATGGATCTGTTTTGCACCAAATAATGCCATCTCCATTGCTTCCACATATGATACCTCTGGGATTACCTTGGCATTTTTGACCATCTTTGGGTCTGCACTCATCAAGCCATCTACATCACTCATCAGCCAGACTTCATCTGCTTTGATGCATGATGCAATTATGGTGGCAGTGTAATCCGATCCGCCTCTACCAAATGTGGTGATGTGGCCATGCTGATCAGCACCTGCAAATCCGCCGATCACTGGAATGAATTTCTTAGACAATAATGGTTCCAAGTTTGTGGATACTCGTAATCGAGTAGTGTCCATGAGTGGTTTTGATTGGCCAAAATTAGAGTCTGTTACTATTCCAACCTCTTTTCCAGTTAATGCAATTGATTTTGATTTCAGATCTAAAATTGCATGTGATATTATCTCCACTGAGAGTCGCTCTCCAAATGAAATTAGATAATCCAAAGATTGTGGAGTTACCTCTCCTAATAGGACCATTCCGTGGATGAGGCCTTTGAGCTCTTCTAGGTCTGCATCCAGTTTTTCAAACAAATGTTTTCGAATTACACTATTTGATATGGTCTCTTTGCCAATCTGTTTGTGTTGCTTTGTTAGTTTAGCTAAAATGGAATCTGCCAGTGCACGGTTTTCTTTTTTGATGGACTCTGAAATTTCTAGCAGCTCATCAGTTGTGTCATTTATGGCCGAGCAAACCATTACAACTTGATTTTTCTTGCCAACTGTTTGGATAAATTTTGCAACCGATCTAATGTGCTTTGGTGTAGCAAGCGAAGTTCCACCAAACTTTACTACTAGTCTCATTGGAGTCATGTCTCACTCTGACTTTTTTAACTTTCGACTCGTGGTGCCAGGTAAAAGTGGATTCTGCCCATGTTTGCAACCTTGAATTCTATTCGAAGTGGCTTGGCAGATGAATACTCACAGATTATGGTGCCTGTAGCGGCGCCTACTGCCTTTACAATAGGATTGAGATATTCGAGGCTGTATGTTCCAACTGACTGCTCTTTTGCAGTTATTTCAGTGAGCTCGTCTTGTTGTTTTTGCAGCGATATGAGGACCTCGCCAGAGTCGCCCTTGCCTGAGAATTCTGCCTTGGACTCGTCTGTCTTTATGGTAAGATAATCTGATACTACTTGAACATCACCCAGAATTTTATCAAACAATGTGTTTGCAAGACCAATTTTTGTATCATAAGGAATCTTTGGCAATGGTGTATCTGTAGCAGAGCTCTCAATTAATCGCATTTTGTATTGTTTGTTTTTTCCAATTATGATTAGTAACATGCTTTCTGCGATACTGATCTGAATTGATTCTGATTTTTCTGCTCTTTTGATAAGCTTTGAGAACTCGTCGATTCTAACGCCGAATTTTATTGCGCCATCGCATTCATATTTTTCAAATGCAGAATTTGGCCAGGAAATATCGATTAATGCAACATGGGATGGATCCATTCCGCGAAAGCTGATTCCCTCTGCAGTCGCTTCAAATGTTGCTTCTTCAACCAGAGTAGAAATTGCAGACAAGATTGCCTTCCATTCATCTGATCCACCGGTTTTAGCTGCAAATACCATAAGCTAATTCAAATGGCTTGCCTCTACCAGTTAAACGTTATTCTAAGAGTAGTTGCGCCAAGTATGTGAGCACTTTGAACAACGGTAAAATTGTGTTGTCGGCTCATCTGCAGATCTTGTTTGAAGCATCCACCATACAGCTTCATCGTTTCCGCACTTTTCACATTCTATTGTAATTGTTGGTAAGGTTTCTTTTCCGTCGCTTTCATCTAATACTGTAAATGATTTGTCCATCTCTCCAGTTGGTTTCTTTGTCTCTTGTTTTGTAGCTTCAGAATATCCGCATTTTAGACATGTACCTTTTTTTAGCCGCAGGTTGCACTTGGGGCAAAATTGCATCTAGACACCTTTAATTTTAGAGTGAATGAGTTGCTTTAGTTCTTGGGCAGACTCGATGGCAGATTTTGTTGCCTTTTCAATTTCCTTGATTGGGCTGCCCTTGGATGAATTTACGCGCATTCTGTATTCTGAAGTCAACGGATGTCGTAAAATGACTCCTGCAAAATCAACTTGAGCATCCTTGAGTAACTCGTGCTGGACAATGTACAAAGTACCAATGTCGGAGTTACGGATAGCAAGTTCGGTCTCTTTTGAGGAAGACTTGACTACTTGAGCGTTCATTCTATCGGAAAACCACTTATTGTGGATATAAATCATCGTCAAGCATGGGAAGCGAAACCACACTATCTGAAATAGTGCTGACAACAGACAAGGCAGAATATGCCAGATCTGACGATATTGTAATTGTAGCATCTTTTAAGATTCAAGGTAATCTGCGAGATTCATTTAATGAGAAAAACTGGACTGAATCTTACAACAAATATGACAATCTCTTCAAGCTAAAATACGGAATCAAGGTTTTTTCCGGCGGATTCAGAAAAAAGGAACTCAAAGAAATTGACACTTATCGCAAAGCATCATTCTTTTGGACTAGAAATCCAAAGCTTGTCAATCCACACCAAGAAAAACGAGTTTGGGTGCAGGTTGCAAAAAACTTTGAACCATTCATCAAGCTAAGCGAAGATGAAGTGAAAGCAGAATTCTTGGACTTTAATGAAAAAATAACAATCAAGGCATCTGATCTTGGAACTGGAAAACACAAGATTGGTGCTGAGGCCTGGACTTCGTGGCAAAAACACCACTTTACAGAGTCCGGCGATGCAAAAAATGACGCCAAAGAAATTGAAATCACAATAAATTAAAAATATAAACAAGAAAAGAGTGCAAAAAACATGGCAAAATATGACGGGCTTTTGGGTCAACCAGTACTAGAAGTGGAAGAGCCGGACGCTGAAGGAGGAGTCACTTTGATCTTCAAGGATAATCGATTCCTGTTTGTCAAAATAGTTGATGGAAAAATAGACACAATATCTATTCCGGAATAAGTTTAGCTCATTGCATTTTGAATTTCTACAGTATCTGTGTATTGTCTGAATTTTGCAATCTTGTTGTTCTTGATTGTGTAAATATGGACAAATGGCGCATCAAATTTCTTTTTTGATTTAGAGACTAGCTTGTATGTGCCAAGCACCATTACTCGTTCATCAACACTTGTGAATTCGTCTGTAACTGCGTGAAATTCTGCAAAACTTGAAAACAATTTTGGGAAATAGTCATCAAATACTGCCTTTTTACCCACATGTGTTCCTCCATTTGGCATGTTTTTCATGACAGTCCATTCTATGGCATCATCGCATAATTCAAGGAATTGTTTGTCCTGTTTTCCAAAAAGTGTATAGAATTTCTTCACTAGGTCGATGTTTTGTTGCATTTACGAGTATTCGTCAAATGTGATTCAAATCTATTGCGATTCTATTGTTTTGATTTTAGGAATTTCTCATAAGAAGACACTGCTATCTCTTGTGATGTTGATTGTATGGAGCCAGGCCTTTCTTTGCGTACCTTTTCGATTGCTTCCTTTGAGGACATTTTTTTGTATTTTATCAAATAACTTGCTAGTATGGTTCCAGTCCTGCCTATTCCTGCAGCGCAGTGTACCATTACTGGCTCATTGTTTTTGATTCGTTCTGCGATAAAATCTACAGTAGAATCTATTTTGTCAATGTCTGGTGCAGTAAGATCTTCTGTTGGTACATGGAGATACTCAATTCCGTCAACCCATGTTGATGGCAAACCATACTCTGTCATGGTAACTATGGATTTCACGCCTTGACTTTTTACCCAGTTTATCTCTTCTAGTGTGGTTGGCATTCCAGATCCTGCAAGCTTGGCATCAATTAGCCATGAAAAGTTTGTAGGTCTTTTTGTAATCTTGCCGTGAATTTTACGCCAGAGATTTCCCGGTTTGCTCATTTGTTGTTTTTGCCAATTATCGATATTTAGACACTAAGATCTGTTTATATTAGAAAATCACGTAATAGTGCGGTTTTGAACAAAGAAGCAATTCTGTATGACAAATTACCAGACAACAAAGTCAGATGTACTGCATGTGCTCGATATTGCGAAATTAAGGATGGGCAAATAGGACTCTGCGGAGTTCGCGGAAATGAAGGCGGCAAGCTGGACTTGTTCGTGTATGGTAAGGTCATCACAGGAAACGTAGAACCAATTGAAAAAAAGCCAGTAATTCATTACATGCCTGGAACCAGAATCTTTTCTATAGCCACCACTGGATGTAACTGGCTATGTAGATTTTGTCAGAATAACGATATTTCGCAAAGGCGAAAGGTGGAAGGATCTGATCTCTCACCAAAACAAGTCATAGAGATGGCACTGAATAATAATTCCCAAGGAATCGCGTACACATACAATCAACCATCGATATTTCTAGAATTTGCGCGTGATTGTGGAATAGAGGCACACAAAAAAGGATTGTTTAACATTTTTGTCTCAAATGGATATGACACGCCACAATCTGTCTCCATGATGAAAGAATTCTTGGATTGTATTACAGTTGATTTCAAAGGAAGTGCAGAACCTGAATTTACTAGAAAAATTATTGGCATACCTGATCCAAAACCAATCTTTGATACTCTGTTGGAAATTCGTGACAGAACAAAAATTCATGTAGAGATTACTGATCTTATTGTTCCGCAGGTAGGTGACAATCTAGAACATGCAAGAAAGCTTGCGAAATTTATCTATGATGAGTTTGGCCCAGAAATGCCGATTCATTTTCTGAGATTCCATCCTGACTACAAAATGATGGAGTTTCCGCCAACGCCGGTTGCAACACTTGAAAAACACTATGATATCGCAAAAAAGGAAGGACTACAGTATGTCTATTTGGGAAATGTTCCAGGCCACAAATACGAACATACCTACTGTCCTGGATGTGGTACAATAGCAATTGGAAGATATGGATTTGACATTACATCATGGAATCTTGACGAGTCCAACAAATGCAAGAACTGTGGACACAAAATCCCAATCATAGGTCAGCTAGACAAAAACTACAAGAAAAGTAGATTTCAGTTTGTTGTCTAAAAGGCAATTGCCCTGACTGGCGAGCCTGTTGCATTGTGTAATTTTAGGGGAATTGCGATCAGGTTGAAATGAATGGTTTTGATTTTAGATAAATTACACAAGTTCTCTAAAATCAAGACATTTCCTTTGAGCAAAACATGATGAGCTGCAAATTTTGCATTATTTCCTGGATCGATGCTTGGTGAGTCAATTCCAACAAGATTTACCTTTTTTGATACGATGTATCTTGCAGCAGATTCGGATATGCCAGGATTTTGTTCAAAGAAATTCTTTCTTGTTATATTATCATTCCAACCTGTAGCAAAAACTATGGTTGCACCGTTTGGAATCTTGCCGTGCTTTTTCTCAAATGATGTAATATCAGATTTTGAAATAGCGTGGTTTGGCCTGGATTTTATCTTGATGAGTATGGCATTTTGCAAAAATCTAGATGGATCTAACTCGTGAATTTTTTTGCCGCTCTTTACAAAATGATACGGTGCATCGATATGAGTTCCTGTATGCGAACTCAAAAAAATCATCTCTATGTTATAGTCATCTCTGTCAAGTGAGGCCCACTCGATAAAGTGTGGTACTGGAGAGTCGGGAAATGTGGGAATTTTTTCTGATATTGTTAATGTAAGATCGTGTACTTTCACAAAATTACTACTTGACACTTTTATTTCTAAATGATCAAAGATGTTAAATAGATCTCACCCAAACTACATTCTACATTGCCTATTGCATTCATTTTGTTGAACTCGGATCTGGGGTCAGACCAAGAAATAATCACAAAAATCAAGGAAATGCTGGCAGTAGAAAAGGGAATCAAGTTTGATGTCCAGGGAGTCTATGGAATTTATGATATTGTAGTCAAAATTGAGGCTGATAATTCAGACCACTTGCGCAATATCATTACAAGCAAGATTCGAAAAATAGACAAGGTCCAGTCCACTCTTACCATGATGGTAATAGAAGAACAAGAAAAGCTATAGTCTCTTTATCTCATCAACTAGTTTTAGAATTTCTGACTCGTTATTGAAGAAATGTGGCGAGGCACGTACTATTTTGAGATCAGAGATTTCACGCACGGCAAGAACTATTTTCTGGCGCTCTAGTCTTTGCACTATGTCTTGCGGTGATTTACCGTTAATTGAAAATGACACTATGCTGGTTCGTCTGTGTTGATCCTCTGGGCCGTACAAAACAATTCCTGGAATCTTTGCCAGCTCTTCTCTTAGCAAATTTGCAAGACTGATTATTTTTTCTCTGATGTTTGTAATTCCTAATCCGATCAAAAACGATATGGAATTGTGTAATCCAACAATTGCTGCAAAGTTTCTAAATCCTCCTTGGAATCTATCTGGAATGTCCTTGTATGCTAGATTGGTATTATCATATAGCATTGCGGATTCTCCTGCAAGCTGTATTGGTTCAAGCATTGCAGCCGAGTCTTTCTTGCAAATGAAAATTCCAATTCCCATTGGGCCGCAAAGCCACTTGTAGCCATTAAATGCTACAAAATCTGCACCAGACTTTGCAAAATCAAATT
This sequence comes from uncultured Candidatus Nitrosotenuis sp., assembly GCA_964616415.1. Taxonomy (GTDB): domain Archaea; phylum Thermoproteota; class Nitrososphaeria; order Nitrososphaerales; family Nitrosopumilaceae; genus Nitrosotenuis. Next base: position 100,821 of record CAZTUP010000007.1, read on the forward strand.
CTCCTGCGCAACCTATTGTTTGTGCTGCATCTAAAAAGAACGGAACTCCTCGCTCGTTGAGAATCTTTCCTATCTCTGGTATTGGCAGTATTGCACCAGTATTGTATAGTCCGTGGCTTAATGCGACAAGCTTTGTGTTTCGGTCAAGCCTTTTTTCCAACTCTGAAATCTCAAAGAAGCCATTGATGTCATGGGGAACTGATCGAAGCTCGGCTTTTTTCCCAAGCCTAAGCCATGGATAGTAATTGGAATGATGCTCATGCGTGGTTCCGCGAATTACAATATTGGAATCCTTTGGCAGTGCAATGCCGCCTGCAACTGCATTAATCCCCTCTGTAACACTTGATGTCAGTATGACTTCTTCTGGTCTGCATTTTACTAGCTTGGAAATGGTTTGCCTTAGCTCATTTGATTTTTGTGATAACAATGCGGCAAAATCAAGTGAGTCAGGCCCAAGATCGTTGTACCGCATGGTAAAATCAGTCATGACTCTGATTGTAGAGAGTGGAATCAAAGATGATGAGGCATTATTAAGATAGATTCGCTCAGAGCTTGCAAAGGAACTAGAGATGAGGTCTTTGTCTAAATTCATTATTATATCACACAAAGGAATCATATCTGTTGCATAAAAACCAACATAGATCCGCTAATCTAGAAAAAATTCAAAAAATAATCTTTGAGCAAAACCTTACCTCAATATCGTTTGATGATCCAATAAGCAAGACTTACTTTTTTCACAAACTTGCTTTGATGATGGATGTTCCTGTGATTTACTTTGACTTTGATCTGTTGTATAGTGGATATTTGGCTGCAAACATCTTACCATCTAATGAAAATCTAGAGATATTATCACCAAAAGAAAACTGGAGAGACTTGATAGTGGAGACATTAGATAAAATATCAAAACACAAACATCTTGTTGTGATTGATTCACTAAATGGATTCTTTGCTACTCTGATTGATCAAAAAGATTCTGGAAGAATAATCAATAGCATTATGGTGCTCTTGGCTAGTGCGGCACAAAAAGCAGACTCGGCAGTTGTAATTGGCAGCACTGCAAAATTCAAAAAAGATGAAGGATGGATATTGCCTGGAATTGGAAGACATGTAGTGCAAATTCAAAAAATGAATTTGCTTGCGGTGCGAAGGCAAGAGGAATCACTAAATCTTGTATCAGTTGATAATGACAATTCTGTAAAATCTACTATACCACTTGACGATCTTGATCTAGTGTGATTTTCAAAAACTGCGATCAGAATTTTATAACAGCGTTAAAAATCATCTAACGCCGTTATAATTCGAATTTTTTAGGGAAATTATATTAAGATCCAAAAGGTAAGAATTTCGATTAAAATGCCAGTAGCAATTTTACCAGACATTGGTGAACAGATGTGCATTGGATGCGCACTATGCGTTGAAATCTGCACAACACTGGGACCAGATGTACTCAGAGTAAAACCAGTCGAAGGCTGGAAAAGAGGTAAGGCATTTGTCTTTTACCCAGAAAGATGCATCTCCGATGGAGCATGCATTGGCGTTTGCCCAACAAAGGCAATCTTCTGGATGAGACCAATGGACTTCACAGTAGGTCAACCAGTTCCTCTATACAAAAACTCAGTCTTCGTTAAGGGCTGGACTGAACTTATCGATTAAGCTCAGTCATCATAATTTCTTTTTACTAGTCACGTTTTAGTGGATACTGAGCTTGAAATCAGTCACAGAATCATGTGTTTTACCAAAACCATATGGAATGGTGTTTGATTTTCTATCAAACTTTGAGAATATGCCAAAATGGAGCACTCAGTTTGTCAAGGATATTGTTATAATCAATGGAAAGAAAAAAGCAATCACGCCACTTGGTGAGGTCTTTGTTCGAATTGATTCTGATAAAAAGACAGGAGTAATTGACATCTTTGCAGGACTGACTGAAAACCAAATGAATCCTGCATTTATGAGGGTGATCTCGTTTTCGGATAATTCTTGTGGTGTGACATTTACTTTTTTCCAGTGGCCAGATACCACTGATCAAATGTGGGAAATGTTTTGCGAATGGATAAAAATTGAAGTAGGAAATATAAAAAAATTATTTTCCTAAGCTATTGCTGGAAGCGAGCTCTTTGTTTTTACCTTGGTTGCGGCATCAACTAGGTCTTGCTGAGTTATCTTGATTTCCTTGAGTGATTTGGTCTGACCGCCTACATGTCGTCTCAAAGCTGCAATTGCTGCCCTGTTACACACTGCTGCAATCTCTGCACCACTATACCCGTCAGTGATTTCAACTATCTTTGCTAGGTCGATGTCTTTATCCAATGGCTTTTTCTTGGTATGGATTTCCAAGATGTGCTTTCTTCCCTTTGCGTCTGGTTTTGGTACTTCGATTACCCTATCAAATCGTCCCGGTCTGAGCAATGCTTCATCTACGATATCAAGCCTGTTTGTGGCTCCAATTATCAGTACGTCATTTAGCTCTTCTAGTCCGTCAATTTCTGTTAGAATTTGTGATACCACATTTTCTGATACATGTGACGAGTCTCCACTACCTCTTCTTGGAACAAGGGCGTCAATCTCATCAAAGAAGATTATGCATGGTGCTGCCTGTCTTGCCTTACGAAATATCTCTCGTACTCCTTTTTCGGACTCGCCGACCCATTTTGATAATAGTTCGGGTCCTTTGATTGAGATAAAGTTAGACTCGGTCATTTTTGCCAGTGCCTTTGCGATCAAAGTTTTTCCAGTTCCTGGAGGTCCGTACAACAGAACACCCTTTGGCGATGTGACATTCACATATTGGAATGCGTCCTTGTGCTTTAGTGGCCATTCAATTGCTTCTTTGAGCTCTTCTTTTAGTGAGTCCAATCCGCCAACATCCTCCCAGGTTACGTTTGGTATCTGCACTAGGACTTCACGTAATGCGGATGGTCTAACTTCTTTTAGGGCTTCTTTGAAATCGTCTTCACTGATTTTGATTTTTTGCAGAATTTCTGCAGAGATCTTTTCTTGTTGTAGATCAATGTCTGGTAGAATTCTTCGCAATGAACGCATTGCAGCCTCTTTAGTGAGTGATTCTAGATCTGCTCCAACAAAACCGTGAGTTACTTTGGCAAATTGTTTTAGATCTATTTTCTCGTCTACTGGCATTCCTCGGGTGTGTATTTCCAAGATTTCCATTCTTCCCTCTTCATCTGGAATTCCTATCTCGATTTCCCTATCAAATCGTCCCGGTCTTCGTAGTGCTGGATCAATAGAGTCTGGTCGATTCGTTGCAGCAATAACTACAACCTTGCCTCTTGACTTCATTCCGTCCATTAGTGTGAGAAGCTGAGATACGATTCTTTTTTCAACCTCGCCGGTCACCTCGTCTCGTTTTGGAGCAATGGAATCAATTTCATCAATGAATACTATGCTTGGTGTATTTTCCTCTGCTTGTTTGAATATCTCTCGTAGTCTTTCCTCTGATTCTCCATAGTACTTACCCATTATCTCTGGGCCAGAAATTGCTGTAAAGTGAGAATTTGTCTCGCCTGCAACTGCCTTTGCAAGTAATGTCTTTCCAGTTCCTGGTGGGCCGTACAAAAGCACGCCTTTTGGTGCCTCTACACCCAGTTTTTCAAATAGCTCTGGATGGCGCATTGGCAATTCCACCATTTCTCGTATTTTTTGGACCTCTTTTCTGAGTCCTCCCAATTCGTCATAGGTAATCCTTGGAATGGAATTGTCTACTGCCTTTGTCATAGAGCCTAACTTGAACACTGTCTTTGGGCTCACAATTACAGGCTTGGTTGGGGTTGTGGCTGTGACAATAAGTTGGGTTTTACCACCCAAAGACGTGTTCACTATAATGGTGTCCCCTGTAGTAAAGACATGACCCTCATACAACGTGGACATGTATTCTTGTAATCCTTCAAGTGAGATCTTTTCAATTGGGGATAGAGTAATCTGTTCTGCCTCGACTGCATTTACAATTTTTAGTGTGGCCTTTTCACCAATTCCAGCACCAATGTTGTGTCTTGTTAGTCCGTCAATTCGTATAATTCCAGAACCATAGTCTTCTGATGGGCCTGGCCAAACTTTGACATGAGATTTTTTATTTGCAGAAATCTCTATGATTTGTCCTGTTTGCCATTTATTCTCCTTGACAATTTTAGGATCAATTACTGCAATTCCCTTGCCAACATGTCGTTGTGCCGTTTCATCGATTTTTAGTATAATTTCGCTCATATTATCACCATAAAAAAAGGAGGATTAGTTTACCTCCACGGTCTTGCCCTTTGGTTTGTCCTCGCCTTTCAGCTTGAACTGTACTTCCAGAATTCCATTTGTGTAAGTTGCCTTGACAGAGTCTGGGTCTACCTTTCTTTTGATTGGTACCCTGCCGTGGTATTTTTTCTCGCCACGCTCTGCGTCGACATTTACTACATTTCCTTCAACTACAACCTTGATGTCGTTTTTCTCAACTCCTGGCACTTCTGCCACTAGCTTGAGCAGGTTTTCTTTTTCATCAATGATTGTGTCGATGAATGGCTCTCTGGTTTCTGCAGTTGGAAGCAAACCAGGTTTCACATTTCCGTATTCCTGTATCTGTGGCTTGCCATCTGGGCCAACGGTCATTGAATAACCGTAATAGAATGGTCCGTAGGTTCTGCCACCTTTGCTTTTGACATCTTCAAAGACATCGTCAAAATCCATGAAGGATCTTGACATTCTCTGAAACATTCTGTCAAATTCTTCATCAAAGAACATTTGTCATAACACCCATGTGTATGTAATAGTTATGACATTATATAAATATTTAGATGTTTTGTATGAGCTATGACATAAGGCTATTATATATGACATCACATAACTATATCATGAGGACAACCAACCTCTCCGTTCCTGAAGTCGTGCGTGAAATCATCACTCACAACAGATCAATTTACGACTGCATGAAGATGGACGTCATCAACTATACTGCACTAGCTGTAAAAATTCAACCAGATGTGGAACGACAGCTTGGCAATTCTGTTAATCTCAATACAATAGTGGTTGCAATAAAACGATATGCAGATTCGTTTGCAGAAAAAGAAGACATTAGATCAGAATCTGTTCTAAAAAATGCCAGACTTTCACTAACGGACGGAATTTTGGATATCAAGTTTTCAACAAACGACATGGACAAAAAAGAGGCAGCCTCTCTTTTTAGCAAATTCGAACAATATGATTCTGATTACGAATTTTTCAGAATGGCTGATTCTACTTTTCGCGTTTTGACAGAAGACATAATGGACATTAGAAAAATGTTCGAGTCGTTCCCGTCTTCAAAGAACTTTTTTAGCACGGGACTGGCAAAAATCAAAATTCGCATTCCGCAGGAGCAAAGCAAATCTGATTCTGTTTCTTATGTGGCAGAAATTCTGCACAACAACGGCATAGAACTGCAAAATGCGTTTTTCTCGCAAGATGATATCATATTGGTATTGCGAGAAGAAGATGCATCAAAAGCATACGAAGTTTTGCGCGCAGAGATCTCTAGATAATTAGATTCCAGAAACCTCTGCTTTGGATATTTCCAAGTAGACCTTGTCGCCAACTGAGAGTCCTAGTTCCTTGTATTCTCTCATGTCTAGTTTCATGCTAGTCATTCCGCCGCCTGGCATTCCCATTCCGCCACCAAGCATCTTGTTTAGTGATTTCATCATGTCATCCATGTTTGTAAATCCCATCACGCCAGGACCTCCGCCGTATGGAGATTGTGGGAATCCTTGACTTTCCTTAAAGTCCTTTGTTGCCTGTAATGACACCACAACATATGGTGCGCCATCAGGTGAGGCGTCGATTCGTACGACGACATATTCCTTTTTCATGTGATTTTGTGCGTATTTTTGCGATATTTTACTTTAACTCGGGTATCAAAATCTACAAAAATACTGCAGAATTTAGGTAATCAAACGTTATATCGACTAATTCTGGAGTAGCTTGGTGACCAACAAGAGGATTCTAGTCTTAGGTGGAGGATTTGCTGGAGTAGAATGCACAAGAAAACTTGAATCATACTTCAAGCGCCAATCTGAGGTACAAATTGATCTGGTCTCTGAGGACAACTTTTTACTCTTTACGCCAATGCTCCCACAGGTTGCGTCTGCCATGATAGAGACTAGACATATTGTCATACCAATTAGAACCATAATCAAAAAGGCCTCATTCCATGAGGGCAAGGTCAAAAACATAGATCCATACGGAAAGAGAATCACGCTTTATGGAACCAACGAAAAAAGAGGAACCTCACTTGACTATGATTATCTGATAGTGGCACTTGGAAGTCAGACTAATTTCTTTGGAAACCAAACCGTTGAAAATCATGCATATACAATGAAGACACTAAATGATGCAGTTGTTTTGCGAAACCGCGTCATAGACATGCTAGAGCAGGCAGACAATGAGACTGATCCTATTTTGAAACAATCGTTGTTGACATTTGTTGTAGTTGGCGGTGGATTTGCAGGAATTGAAACTGCTGGTGAAATCCACGACTTTTTGCTTGATGCAAAAAAACACTATCCTCACATTTTAGAAAAAGACATTCGAGTAATTGTACTAGAGGCACTACCGATCGTACTGCCTGGATTTTCTGAAAAACTTGCGTCATTTACCAAGGACAAGCTGATTCAGCGGGGAATTGAAATAAGACTGAATACGATGGTTGTGACATTTGATGGTTCTGAGGTCATAGTAAAAGATGCAGTTGATCCTGCAAAAAATCCAGTCAAAGAACCAACACTTGACGCAATAGAGACCAAGACTTTGATCTGGACAGCAGGTGTAACACCAGTTGATACTATTAAAAATTCCATGTTCAAGACTGACAAGGGCAAGATAATTGTAAATGAGAATCTGGAGGTACCTGCATTTCCAGGAGTGTATGTTATTGGAGATTGTAGTCTTGCAGTTGACCCAAGTACTGGCAAGCCTTATCCACCGACTGCACAAAACGCAGAAGGCCAGGCAAAGACTGCGGCATACAATATCTTTGCAGAACTGCAAGGCAAGCAGAAAAGCAAAATCAGCTTTGTATCAAAGGGGCAAATGGCAATCATTGGAAAAAGAACTGCAATTGCTTCAATTTCTGGGCTGAACATTCATGGGTTTTTGGCATGGTGCATTTGGAGAACTGTCTATCTAAGAAAGATTCCCAAGCTAAACAAGAGATTGAGAATTTTGCTTGACTGGACTGCGGATTTGTTATTTGATAGGGACATCTCTAGACTGAAAATAATACGAAAAGACCAGCCAATTGATTACAAGGAATTGGACGAAGTAGATGACGTTTGGTAAAAAGGGTTTTCTCCCCTTTTACGAAGAAAAACACGACGCACTAGATTATGTTGTAAGTTATGATCAAGGTCTTTTTTCTAATTTTATCGGCGCATTGTCCTGTATTGCTTTGAATGTTTCATCAACCGATTCTGGCGGTATGATGTCATCTATTTTCTGATTAGCAACAGTAATGTCATAATTTTCATACAAATATGTTCCAACTGCTATTGCCACAATTATAGAAACTATGATGATGATTCTTTTCTTTGTTTTTGGTCGCAGCCTTATGCGTTTGTTGTGGCTTCCAGCTCCTCCAGATCCATGATATCCTCTGTATGGGCCTGCTTTTGCCAAAAAGAGAATTCCAAAGAATCCGCAAATCCACGGAGAATAATAGAATAGCTGTACCTTTAGGCACTGACCTGTCATGTTAAAGAGATCGCCCCATCCGGCATTGCACATTTGTGCAATATCTTCAACTGTTATTATGCCCAAGAATCCTACTCTGTTGTCTTTGATGTCTTCAATGTAGAAAAACATCCCAATTGCAGCTATTAAGAGAATAATTCCAATTGAGAATCTGAAAACATTCAATGGTTTCCTTGAGTGTAGATATTAACTTAAGAGTATTGTTATTCTAGAGCAGATTTCAGATCTTCATACTCTGCTTTTGTAATCTCGCCTTTTGCAAGACGTTTTTTGAGAATTGTTAGCGGATCGTCGTCACTTTTTTCTACAATTCTTGGAACGTTGTGATAGTTTTGTGCTTCTCGTATGTGCTCATTTATGATACCAAGAATTTTTGCAGCTTTTTTCTTTGGTATTGCAGGAATGTATCCCTGATCATCGTTTTCAAATTGTCCTGATTTTATTCTGATTTCTGAGGTGAATGCTCCTTTTTCGAGTTGTATGTTATTGATCTGGCTATATGGAATAGAGTCCAAGTCTGCTCTCAGCCCTAGTGCATTTGGGTCTCTAATGATCAGTCGTCGATTTGTTGCAAATATGGTTCGTGGCGTGATTAGTTTGCCACCTGGCATGAACTTGCTTTGTCGCGCAACTGCCTTGATAATTTCAGCTGCTTCCAGAAATGTCTTGACTCGGTTTATCTCGTCTTGTTCACTAGAATCAAAGTCATCCATGTCAAATGCTAATTCAGGCTCTTCTTTTTTGCGACCTAGCATCTAGGTTTGTAGAGAGATATTCTGATAAATTAACTTGATCGTGTGCTTGCTAGTTAACAACCGAACTTCTTAGCCCACGATTCTGTAGCAAACTCACTTTTCTTGCAATACTGAGTTAGAATGTTGGCATGGCCGTTTTCCAGCAATTCTGAATTCAAGACTTTACCAGAACAGGTGACTTTGCCTACTAGTCTTTTGTATGCGTCATATGGCTGCTTGTCATCCTGATCTATTGTTATGGTAGAGCGTAATGGACATAGTTTGGCAGTAAAGGATTTTGCTTCATTGAAGCCTGACTCGTCTTTTTCAGGAGTATTAGTCAGGGATAGGCGAATCTTGTAATTTTTTATGTATATTGTATCCCCATCTACTATTTTCATTACCTTGTCCGTGATGCACAGTCCTGTTCCACTACAAGAACTGGCTTTGCTTGTTTTGGGCTTTTCTGTTGCTTTTGGTTTTTCTACAGGTACAGTCTTTTTTGGTGGCTCGTATGATTTTACAGGCTCAGAGTAAGACGGTTTTGATTCATAGACTGGTTCGCTAGTTCTTGGCTGGCCTGCCTTGCAGTATTGGTTATCGGAGCATTCAGAACAATATCCTTTGTCTCCACAGGTATAACTTCCCGTATCTGATGGACAGCTGTGTTTACTGTGGCATCCATCTCTGTGTGCAAAAGAATCTTGTTCTGATAGTATAACGACAAAACTAACTGACGCAATTATGGCAAGCAAAAAGACGTAATTGTTCATCTTATTTGGTGATACCATCCTACTAGAAAAGGATAGATCTGAGATCTGAAAAGCTCAATGAGCTGATCTGAGCTTGTCCTGAGCTAATACCTAGACATTTTTTCATGTGTAATATGCAGCTCAAAAACCAGCTCAGTTACTCGTGGATAAGCTCAGAAAGCTAATTCCAAGCTAAACTCATGCGTAATTCACGAGAAAAGCTTCTCTGAGCTTGCCTAGTTCACGAGAAGCTCATTTGTAATCTACGAGAAAAGCTAATCTGAGCTGATTCTTCGTGAATAGACTCTTTTGGTTTCGTGCACGAAAAGCTCAGAAAAGCTCGCAAAGCTCGTGCGTGTTTTACTTGGAAAGCTCAAAGCTCTTACTTTTCGTTAACGAGAAGCTCAAAGCTTCAAGTAAAGCTTGCCATCTGAGCTTAGAGAATCTAAAAGCTTTTGTAAATTAGCTTGGCAACTCTTATTTTCGACTTGATACTACGATATGGTCATGAGTAGTCTAGAAGGCAAGATCCCAGGTACAACTCGGGAATTCAAATATGAGAATTTCTTTATGAAATGTACGAAATCATATGATGGTTCTGTGACTGGTTTTATTGCAAAAAATATCGAACAACCATACGTGCATTATCATATCTACTTTAAAGATGATAAACCATTTTTTCTTCAGACTATAGAAGGTGACAAAAAAGAACATCTAGAAATCGACATCGAAAAAGCATTACAAGTGCTTGCAAGATTTCTTACACGTGTTTTTAGTAAAGTTCAGATAATACAAAAGGACGACAAGAGATTTCTTGGCAAACAAATCGGCTTGATTCACAGACTAGATCTACAAATAGATGAGATTAAGAGAAAACAGGTCAGATTGTACCATAACTATGATTATAACATTGTAAATTTTGAAGAATTAGACACTACAACAAATTGGATGGGTGGAATTTTGGATGATGAATCTCATATGCTTTTCTGTAAGGATGGAAAAATCGGATTGTTGGATTTTTCTAATATAGGATCAGACCCAGACGCTATAGAGTTTGAATCTATGATGAATCCATTCTCTCAAAATTAGGCAGTAATCTATGCAAACTGAATTTTTTCAACCATCATTTGTTACAGCTATAATTGTAGCGTTATACTGTGTAGTTGTACCAGTATCAATGATACTACCAAAGAAAAAGAAGAAGCTTAAAGATCAAATCCAATTAGAACCAATTACATCTGAATTTAGGCAAAATCGAAAAGATTTCCTTTACGTGGGCATTCCTATAGGTACCATAATAGGCATATTTGGGCATCTAGAAGACATCATTCCGAGTTCTTTGTTTACGGAAGAATCTTATCAAATAATGTTATTTATTGTGAAATTAATAGCAATATTTCCAGTTGCCATTTTTGTTAGTCTGCTAATTGTTTTTACAGGTATGATAATTATAAAATACGTATTTAACAAAAATTTCAGAATACCAAAAAAAGAAATGACAGAGGGAATATTTGCATCAATTGCATTAATAGAAATTGCATTATTCCTCATTGGTAATTACGATATATTTTATGGATAGATCATATCTGATTCTTTGTAAAATGATTCAACGAAATTGGAGCTGAATCATTAAACTCATTATCTATTGCTTTGAGTTGGCCAAGCCAAAGTCTCTTCCTATCCGCATTAAGATTGATTTCTCTTGTGATTTCCTTGATTTGGCCAATCTCATCTAGTCTATTTTCAAGAATTGCAGATCGTAGTCTTGTATTTCGTAATACCTTGAATCTTGCATACAGTTTTCCACGTTTTTCTATTGTAGCAATATCTTCAATTTCCTTAGATCCTAGATTACCTAAACCTCTTTGCTTCCATGTATGATTAAACCGATACAATCCATTTTGCAAATAATACACATCATTAGCAGACTTGTCCAAATGAAACTCACCCAATCTGTTAGAATCAATTCCAAGATCTTTTTTCACACATATGGAATCTGTAGCGAATGCCACTACATCACGCTCTAGATTATTTTCAACTACAAAACGATACAGCTGAGCCCTTGCAAAACCAGTAATGAATGAAAATATGACAGGATTGAACAAATTTCCAATGATTCGGTCTACCTTTTGGCCAGTCTTACCATAGATAGAATTCAGTATTACTTTGAGTGGTAATTGCATCGCATCGCCATTTTGCTTTAGCTTTAGACGTTTTCGGTACATTTTCTGGATGAATTCTGCATATGGACGGGTATCGTTCTCAGGCACGAACTGCCAGGAATTCAGAATCTTGTGACAGGAATCATTCTTGCAGGCTTGAAGTTCAGCCAGAGTACAGTATGTGCTGAATTTGCCTGTTGGGAAAATGAGATCCTTGTTTACTCTAAATGGAAATGGTGGAATGTAGGTGTTATCTGGAATATATGCTAGAATCTCAAAGAATCCTAGTTTTGCCTTTGGATGGATTGATTTTCTTCTAATCCATTTGCCATGTTCAAGATCTGGAATCTGTGTTATTGCATGAGGATATGCAGAGTTGATGTCATAGAGGAATGCTTTGCCGATAAACCCGCGTTTTGTCATCTCAAATCTGCCTCCAAAATAACTACGATACGCTAAATCCTGAACTTCAAATGGAATGGAATCAAATTTTGGAAATGCTATTCCATTATTGATAAGAACTTTTTCAGCCAGATATCCAGACGAGAACCATTTTACAGAATAAAATTCAAAAGCATCATGGAATAGTTTGATCCAGTTTTCAGCTAGTTCTTTGGTTAGTTTACAGTCTTGGATGCAATAATTTCGAATTAGTTTTTTGTTTCTGTTATAGAATCGTATAGAGAATTCTTTTCGTTTTTTCTTTAATCCTAGATAATCCCTATCTAATGTAGCAATATTTTCTTGATAAGCAACATCTAGAGGTTTACGATCATAAAATTGTGCGATGTCAAAAAATGAAACACTGTGATGTCCCTTTGTAATTCTAAGGCATTTGCCTGGAATGTATGTTAGCTTGAATTTTGCAAATTCAAAGACTAGATGTCTTGTTCTTTTGTATCTATTTAGCTCCTTTCCTAGTAATTTGAGAATTACTTCTGCATCATATCCTAGATTGTACAAAAAATTCCAAGATTTCTGATATTTCTTGGAAAACAGAAATTCCAAGATAGATTCTGGATTTATTTCATCAAGAAAATTGCCTTCAGAGTCTGCAATCAGAAAGATGTTTCCCTGACTAGTTTCGGTATCAAAGCCGTAAATTGTGCGTAGTTTTGAGCGTGAAGGGTCTCTGTTTTGGGGCCTACTTGTGCGTAGTTTTCGAATATCTCGAAAATCTGTTATGGGGATGGATTCTTCCATATTGGATCAGGAATCGATACATCTTGGCCTTTCTTGCGTCTGGAAAATTGTGATCTAATCTGAGAATACGAGTATTCAGGGAAATTATCTCGAATTAATCTGAGATAGTGATGGTATTTTCTTAGCTTGGTAGATCTTGTGCGATTTGGATTTTGTTTTTCTTTAGGTTTTGTTTCTTTTTTCTCTAGTTTTTCCAGCTTTGATACGATCTGTTTTCGTAATTCTCTGACTAGTCTATTGTTTGGAAAAACCTTGAGTGAACGAAGCTGTTCAAGGAGTTTTTCTTTGGTTTCGGTCATGACAAGAAAAAATTGAGGATTAGACCTCAACTTCGAATCGTCTTATGGGATGGTTGTTCTTTGATATACCAAGCCATGTCTTGATTTGTATGATGCTTCCATCTTTGATCTTGTTGCTTTTTACCAGCTTGTTCCATTTTCGGTATAATGCGTCATTTTCGGAATTGAATGACTTTAATGGTAAGATCTTGTCTTGCCAAGAGCCATTTTCTCTTTGCTTTACTTCTGCATTGATGGAATATTCTGTCTCAAATGTCTCTGTTTTGACTATTTGTAGTTCCAGAATGTCTGGCGCTTTGTCATTTTTTGAGGAGTAAGTACCCCACTTGATGAAAGGTATTGTCTCACTCAATTTCGCTCACCCTTTGTTGGAGCCAGCTTAATGTACCTGGTTCCGTTTTCCTGTACCAATGAAACATCAACTTCTGTGATGTTTTCGCCTAGGTTTTCTAGGGCTGTTTTGGGAAATGCAACCATCTTTGAAAAATTCTGGTTGTGAATTGTCCTCGTACCAAAGTCGGTAGCCGTTAGTTTGTTACCGTTTTGGGCATGATTTTTGACGTTTTGTGCGTCATTTCGTTCTTCCATGATGTAGTATAGGAAACGATATTACACATAGAATTCCGAACAAAACCGGTTTAGTGAACTGGTTTTGAGATACGAAGAAAGACCCAATCTAGTTTATAACATAATCAAGAATAATGATCGAATTAATTTTAACAGATTGTTTGAGCTTGTGAAAAAAGAATCTGATGGTATAGCAAAAGTTACTCTAAGAAAAATAGCTGATGATCTAATTGAACAAAAGAAAATTGCAGAGATAAAAGTTGGAAAACAACCAAAATTATTCACTGCGAATATTTCAATTATAAAATACGAAAGAAATCAATTAAAGAAATTTAACAAATTACTTTCTGCACATGAAAAAAGACTCAAAAAGCTAGAAAGAATAATTGATACATTAGATCGATCAGATCTTCTTTTTATGCTATCTAGATTTGTTCGTATGATTTGGCCTCTTGATCTAATGTTCTATGAGACTTATTCTACATATCATGAAGAAGATTTTGAGGAATATTTCAAAAGATTAGATCAGTTGAAGCGAGATTTTTTTGAGATTGTTTTTGATGTGACCTTATTCAATAAAGGCATGTTACAAGAATTCGATGATTTAGTTTTTTCATATTCAGATGATGCAGAAGCAGATTTTGATGCAGATCTTGAAAGTTTTGAAAATTAGTTATTTTGTTATGGAATAACAGATAAAATCTAATTCGTTTATCATGCCCTTATTTGCAGCATTGTTAATCCAGTTGGTAAAACGATTTCTACAAAAATCAATTACATTTTCTAGTTTCGACCCAATCTGGTTTATGTAATCCTCCAACTCACCGTCATGAAGGAAAAAGACCCCGTCTTTGTAATTTCTAACTACGTCGCGAAGAATATCATTCCAGTCATTACGATTACTTGTCCGCATTGATGTTAACTGAGGTTTTTTCAAAGTATTGTAGGTATTTTTGAAATAACTATGTTTAGCTGAAAAGATTGATTTGAGTAAATTATCACAGTCACCAATATAGAACCATGATATTTTGTAATCTGAAAGAAATGATTTCCATTGTTCAAAATGCGGCTTTCCATCAATATCTAAGAACTCCAAATTACCAACATTAATTTCAGAACCTGAAAGTTTTTTCTTATTTTTGTAGTAATCCAGATAGTATCTGTAAAAATATTCGTCAGATTTTCCCTCTACAAGTATAACTTTTTCAGCAAAGAATACTTTTGCTGAGTTTGTATAATTAATTATTTCAAAAAGCTCTCTTTCTGTAGGAGATAGTGTTCTTGGTTTAGTTATACGAGTATACCCGTTTTCTTTATGAAATCTATAGACAAACTCTATGGTTTTTTGGTTTATGAAAATTGGTGAGTGAGTTGCAATGATGAATTGCATATCAAAATCTTTTATTGCATCAAAGATTATGTCGACATACTTTTGTTGGATTTGAGGATGGAGATGAATTTCAGGTTCATCAATAATCATTACACCATTTTCCAAGTCATAACCATGTATACTAAAAATAAAATGGATAATTCCTTTTTCTCCTGCACTTAATTCAACAACATTAACATATTTTCCAGTCTTTTCGTCAATAAATCTAATTGTATAGTTTAGTGCATCATCATCAGGTCGATGTATGTAAAGTCGTAAATCTAGTGTTTCATGTAATATCTTGTTAATTCGAACAAATGTTTCGTTTTTAAAAAGATTTATTGGATCTTGATCCTTGGGTGTTCCAATTTCATTTCGCATGTCATGATATGCATATCCTATGATATGTCTTACAAATGGAAAGACAAGTGGTTCAGCATTTGTCGAGGTTTTTGTTGTTTCATTTGCCATATTCGATTTTATTTGTTGTAATGCTGTTCCTCGATTAGGTTGTACTGTCATTGTTGATTCGAATTGATTATAATTTCTATAACCACTTATCAATGCAAATGTATTTTTGAGTGGTTCCCAGTTTTCACCATCTTTTTTAGCAATATAGAATATGTGTTGTAAATAATTAAAATATTGAAGGTATAGTGCAACAAATGTTTCAACACCGTTCTGCAAAATTGATTGTCTCAATATTTGACCTGAACTTGATTCAAAAAATAATGTTATAGAATTATAATTTGTAATCTCTGTTTGTGCAATTGTTGGGAAAACTATCTGCTGACGAGTATATTTTGAAAAAAGCTGATTTATTTTAATCGTATTATTCAATATTAGTAAAAGATTCTTCTTATCGTTATCACTTAAACTAATTTTCAGTTTGATTTGTTGTTTATCATTATTGCTTTTATTATTAATTGGGAGAACTAATTGTCTATTTTGACCTGCAATTGTATCTCTTAAATCAACAAGTGGATTGGTCTGATGTGATTTTATTTGGTTTTCTGCAAAAGTGCACCTATAGAAAAGGCCATCTTGAAAAAGTTTTGTTATGATTTCTAAGAAATTACTTTTTCCGGCTCCATTTGGACCAATAAGGATATTCAATTTCTTATCAAAAACAATCTCGTCACACTGATCAATATTGTCTTTGTACTCAAAGCTAAGTATGTTAGAAATTCTAATTGAATCAATCTTCATAAATCAACAAATTTTGTGTCTACCAGCTTTAAAATAATTTATTCCAAAATTAGAATCTGATCCCAATTATTCGTAGATCAGGAAATTCTGAACGTAATCTCTAGATCTATGATTTCATCGATCACTAGCTAAAGGATCACACTAAATGATCCGAATTTGTTTTATGAATAAAAAACTAAACTGAATTGTGTACTTGGGTAACAAAAATACAATGGAGGTTCACAATCTCCTAAGACAAACACAAAACTGTCAGATCAATGAAATCAAACTGGAACATAGACATCCTTTCAGTCCAGATACATTAGAGCAGGCTCATAAAGAAGGATTTGACAATTGTGCGTATTGTATAGGTAATTCTACAAGATAGATTTACCTAAATCGGTTTTTTTCGAATATTAGTAGAGTTTTCTCAAAATTGTTAAATCGTTTTTCTTATCCTTTCTATCGATAAAGGTTATCATGATAAATGCTCCATATTTTGAGTCTCCAATTTTATATCTTGCAAATACTCCAACATACAACTGTGTAAGATCTTCAAGTTTTGTAACTCCTTTAGGCAGATCAACCGATAGAACATATGGTTCGTTTGGAGCAAATGAAACCGGTTTATCCCACATACCATATTTTAACAACTCAACAACGCTCATTTCAGATATTGTAGAAAGACCAATAGTATGGACGTCATGGGCTACAGATTTGCCTAGATTTTTCATGTTAATTCGAATTGAATTGGACTCTAATTCGACTTGATGTTCAACGTCATTGTCAAATGCTATCCATGGTCTATTTTCTCTTTTAAATTGGTCTTGTAGAATGTCATTCGATTCTTTTAATTTCGTTATCTGTTCTCTAGCAATTTTTCTTTGTTCCCAAAGAACATAGAGAGTGATTGCTCCTATTACTGATGAGGCCCCCACACCTAAAAGAACGTATACGTTTTGTTCTGCGAGTAGTTTATCATTTGATGATAATACATCTAATTTCGTTATTCTTATTTCTTGATCTAATGCGGTGACAACTCCATTAGGATCATAATCTGTGCCGTTGTACATGTTTATTGTTAATTTTACATCATGATATCCCTCTCGTTCAGTAGAAAACACCAAAGGAATTTCTCCAGATGAGTGAGGATTAAGTGAGAGTATTCCATTAGCTTTCACAGAATTAGAATCTCCAGAATTGATCTCTAGAATATAATTAACAATAGTGTGATATGGAACTTTGCTTGTTATGGTTGCATGATAATTTAATTTATCATAGGGAAAAACATAACCCGCTCTTGCAGAATTGCTGATCCGCCATTCCGTTATGGAAAAGTATTCTGCATCAAGATTATCAATCGTCTTTATTACAAATGCAGCGCCAAATTTTTCGTTCAGGAAGTTTCCTAATAATACCGGATAAGAGAGTACTAAAACTATTGTTACAATTAACAATACAAGCCCAACAGCTTGTTTTACAGTGAGCATTAAATTTACAGATCCACCGATCTTCATATTCTTTTTATCACAAATATCGTACCTGCCTACTGTGTCAGATGAGAAAATATGTTATTTCATAATGCCGATAGATAGTTCCTCAATCTGCAATTTCATAATGGTCGACTCCCTCGTTAATGCTTCCTCAACTGCCTTACCACGATTACCATACCTAGACACATACATTCTCTTTTCATTGAATTTGCGAGATAAAGTCTCCAAGAATCTCTTCAAACAAATCTCATCCAAAATAATCTGATAGTGATGTTTTTCATTCAGTTTCACACATTTATTGAGTCTATTCCATTGAGATGGTTTTCGAGAAAACTCCAATACAGAAGATTCAACCAAAATCCGATACGGCTCTATCAGGTCATACACTAGTGCCTGCTCTGATTCATGCGATTTGTGATAAAACCCATAATACGCATCAAGCCCCTGTGCATGAATCTGCTTTGCAACTTCAGAATACAAGACAGAGAATCCATAATTCAGTAAGGCATTGATTACATGTGTGGCATAGCGAGGCTTGGCACGACGACCAGCATTTTTGCGAGAATCGTACTGGTATGATTCATCAAACAAACCAGAATAGTAGTTGCGCCAAATTATTCCTGCCTTTGCCTCACAAGACAAAATCTCACGATATGTTCTAGCATTTCTGGTATAATCCTGGAATTTTGCCAGTCTTGCTTTTACAATACCGTCAGTTACAAAATCAATTTCAGACTGTAATTTCCTAACTACTAGATCCTTTTGCAGGGATAGGCACTTGGTATCATCTCGAAATGTATCATACTGGCCCATCCTTCGATACACACCAGTAAATGAAGACATGTCTTCCTGAATGGATGCTTTCAGATTCCCAAACGAGTCCAAAAAAATAAGATTGATGTGATTGTCTGAGAGTAGATGTATTGCCTTGGTACTGAGATAGCCATTCCTGCCAACTAGAACTATACGAGAATATGGCAGGGCAGTTGGAATGTACTCTTCTATTTCGGATTGATCAGTAAAGACATCAGTTCCATTCTTTAGTACAATACGCTGATTCTTCACAGATATGGAATAGCCATATCCAGAGAGAATCTTGATGTCATAGTGATTTTGCTGGTTTTTTCGAGTCAATTTGTTCAATAATCTGTTCTAGTGTTTTAGCCTCGTCTTCAGTTACGACTTTCATGATCCATCGTATTTTTGCAACTAGTTTGCTGTCAGATAGATCCGGATTTTGTTTTTCGTCTTCATCTAGGAATTTTACAAAAGAGGTACATTTTGCGATTTTCTCTTTGGCAATTTTGATTGCTTTTTGTTTGGTCATTGAGAGTGTTGATCTACATTATTGTCTTAAAGAATTTCCAACTAATCATAACGTATCACATAATCTAGTGCGTCATGTTTCTAAGGCTAAAGTGGGGGATTTCCCTTTTTGATGACGTTTGGTAAAAAGGGAAATCCCCCCTCTTATTCGTAAAAAGCTGACACACAACTACGAACCGTATAATTTCTTAAAATCGCATTTAGTGCAATACAGTTCCTTTCTATCTGATCCAACATCGTCTACAATATCGCGAATTTCTAGATGTATACCACATTTAGGGCAGAATATGAAAGGCATAATGCTTGCAAACAAGTCATCTTTAATTATTTTATCTGAGAATAATTCACAATTCTCGCAATTTGTAATTCTAGTCGATTCTCAAATTACCGCACTAGTTGCCTTGAATCATCGATAACGATCTTTTACTTTGCGTTCGGATTCCTCTCTTTGATGGTGGAGTCTGTCTTTTTCATGAATGAATTCCTTGCCACAACCAGAGCATTTCACAATAGTTCTGTGATGTTCGCGTCTTGCATGACTGATGAGATCCGAGTAGCTTGCAAGCTTTGCCTTGCAAAACTCACAAGTGTTGCTGTTTCTACTGAAAAATTTCAATCTACAATATTATATCGAATAACTATAAAAAATTTCCAAGATCGCCTTATTTGTTGGTTTTAGTTTTGGGCTTTTTTGTCTCTTTAGTTACCTTCTTTTTTGGTTCCATTTTCTTTTTGACCTCTTTTACATCAGATTTTACCTCAGCTACAGGTGGTTTTGCCTTGACTGATGGATCAAATGAAAACGTTGTAGTGCCAATATCGACATCTGATGAACCATACTGTGCAGCAACTTTGTAACTACCTTTTTTCCATTTTGCAGTATCTGTTATGCTAAAAGAGTATGTTGCATCAGAATTCACCGGAGCAGTTTCTATGTCTACAACATTGTTTGCAGAATCTCTGACAATAATTGAAAGCTTGCGACCTTGTTCGAATGGTTTTACCTGACCAGATAGAACTACTGGCTCACCCGCACCATAGCTTGTCTTGCTTGTGGTTATGGTAGCGGAATACTTGTTGCTAGTTGGTGTTGAAGCATAATATGCGTGGCTAGTATGTGTGGATATGGTAAGTGTAAGACTCAGTATGACAAAAAGTGCAAACTTTGTCTTATTCATCTACTAATAGCTAATGTGTTTTGATAAATAGATTTGTAATCTGATTTCAAATGAAAAATCTAACAAATCTAAGGAAATACTGTCTCTCGCTGAAAATTTGGCAAGCCGTATGTACATTCTATTGAGCAATATTTTGCGTCCGGTGGCATGCCTGACATTGGGCCTCCGCAGTTCTTGCATGTGTGCTCCATGTATGAGCATCATAACTCAAATCTATAATGTATTATGATTCCAAAATGAACACACAGTTTTTTGCGCACAAAATACGTACATTTTGATTAATCAGATATTATTTTAGAAACCCAAAGATTCCTGCAAAAAAGCTTCCAATGTGCTCTATGACATTTTTCTCCTTTGGAGTTTCATAGTTGGCCTTGGGTGATTCTATTTTTGGAATCGAGTCATCCAAATTGACAGAAACTGCTTCTGTTTGCTTTACTTGCATTTTTGCATACATGACCATTTCCTCTCGTGCCTTTTGCAAATTTGCATTGGCAATACCATATGATGGATCTTCATCAAGCACCTTGTTGTATAGCGTGATTGCTTGCTCTAGATTACCAGTCTCTGCTAGTGCATTTGCCTTGTTGTTTAGTGCTGGAATGAATTTTGGATCTATTCTTAATGCCAAATCATAATGTTCTAATGCCATGTCAAATTTCCCTAGTTTCCCAAGTGCAGAGCCCTTGTTTGTGAGAATTTCTGGACTGTTTGGGTTTTTCACAAGTGATTTATCAAAATACGTCACTGCTTGATTGTAATTGCACAATCTCATAAGGGCAGGGCCCATTCCCTCACCATAAATGATAGAATCAGTATAGAAGCTGTTATCACATTCTCGTGTTATCTCGTTTAATATCTGCCCGATTTCTTTTTCTTGTGGGGAGAGTGTATCTGAATTATCTGATTCTGTATCTTGAATTTCAGGAATGTTCTGAATGACTGGTTTTGGTATTTGTTTTGGAATTTCAATTTGTTTTGGTGTTTCAATCTGTGTTGGTACTTGAACTGGTTTTTGTGGAGCCGGGTTTAGGGTTATTTGTGGGGGTGATGGTGGTGGGGAATTGCTTGTAGAGTCATTGTTTGGTGCAGGAGCCGGTGCATTTACAAAACTAAAACTAGTTGTCTGCTTTGATTGGCCATAATGTGCCTTGATTGTGTATGTTCCTGTTTTCTTGAAATTGACTCCGCTTTTTGCCAAAAATGAGACTGAAAATTCTAGATCAGAGTTGACCGGCGGTGTGTAAAATCCAGCAGGAAAATCATTTGGATCAAAGATTCCAATCAATATTGTTGGGTCTCCAACATCGGAGACAAGGCCAGAAATTGTTATGAATTCATTATCAGAATATGTCGTCTTGTCAGTGACTATCATCAAAACTTCTGGGGCTAGTTGTGGTATTGGTTCAGGTTCTTCGGGTGCGGCGCCAATCACCTCAAAGAACAATTCGTCTGATTCTGCACCATAATCAAATTCAATCAGATACAATCCTGATTTGTCAAAAAATGGCGAGTCCAATGATATTATTTTTGAGAAACTATCATCCAGTTCTAGCTCTACTCCATATGCACCTAGAATTTCACCGTCTGGATCATAGATTTGAATGGCAATTTGCGGCATTGTTCTATCCATAACAAAACCCGAGATTTCCATGTCTTCTCCTGTGTGATATTGTGTCTTGTCAGTTTGAGCTATGACCCAGTCCGACTCTGCAAACACGGGGATAGTTGCAAATAGGCACAGAATTCCAATGAGCAACGTCTCCCTTTTGATGCTCAATTCGTATCTGCGGGCGCTCATTTCGTATTTAATGAATTAGTAGAAATCATACCCGTAGCTTTTATGCAACCAAACCATACCAATATCAAAACAGATGGAGAGTATCATGACCTTAGGTATCTCTGTAACTTGGAGAATCGTATTCTAACTTGAATGCAATACTTCTCTCGTGTATTCTTGGAATGATGTGTGTTTTTTTGATTAGTCAATCAGCACTTGCAGAACCTGCAACAACCAACCAAACTCCAATCAAAAAAAGCAAAAGCTTTACAATCAAACTATTCGAGTCCATGACACTTGATTCTGGCGATAGCAAAAAGCCAGACGATAAAAAGAAGGACACCAAAAAAGACACAAAGAAAAAAGAAATCAAAAAGAAAGTAGAGAAAAAAATCTCACCAAAAGATACCGCAAAGAAACCAAAAGAGATCAAACCGCAATCCAAAACCAAACATGATACCGTGAAAAATTCCATCAATAACGTCAGATAAGAAAATTAATCGTCATTTCCAAGAAAACACATTGAAAATAAGGCAAGCCAAAAAATCTGACAAGGAACAGATTCTATCTTTTTGCCATCATACCTTTCGTTGGGGTGACTATATTGATCGAGTCTGGGACAAATGGTTTGAAAAAAGAAACTTGCTATCTGTGGAGGAAAAAGGCAAGGCCGTTGGCATCTGCAATGCAGCAATATCGCCTAATCAGGTGTGGATTGAGGGAATTCGAATCCATCCTAATTTTAGGCGAAAAGGCTATGCAAGCAAGCTAATAATTGCAGCAGAAGTACTTGCCAGAAAAAAGAAACTAACTTTTGCACGCATGATAATAGCTGATAACAACAAAAGGTCGCTAAAAATGGCAAGATCCCTTGGCTACACACTGGAAGACAAATGGTGGTTGTATAATCTTGCACCAAAAAAACAAAACACAACTGCCAGACTGGCCAAAAGTGCAAAAAATCTTGAAAGCATGATCCAATCAACCACTTATTCTGAATCGTGGAATTGGTTGCCACTTACCAAACCTGTTTTAACAAAACTAGCAAATGCAGGACGAGTCATCACATATTCTAAAAACAAAAAAATTTTAGCAATGGGAATTTGGAACAAAAGCTCTAGACTGGATGATGATATGATGCAGCTTGGATATCTAAATGGGACAAAGGATGGAATCAAAAACATCCTACAATTCATGCAAAACAAGGGATTTGAGGAAAAAACAGAGAGAATTCAGCTTCTGGTACAGCATGGAATAAAGCCAAACCTGAAAGGCTTGGACAAAAGGATGCTTTTCTGTCTGATGAAAAAAGAACTATGACAAAATTAGATCAGATTTAATTAATTCTTCAAGTACTTGCTAATCATGCCGGAAGAAAAAAAGAAAATCAACACAACAAAAGACGACTATGACAAAGCATTGGCATCCGATGATCCTACAAAAATCACAACAATTGATCTGGAAAACCTGGCAAAGGAAGCCATGAAAAAATTCAAATCACTATGAATGTCGAGTGGACCATCACCGGAATCATACTTTTGGGCGCAATGACTGCAGGAGGAATTAGCTTGTATCTTAAAAGAAGAAAAGAATCCCAGATTTCTGATTCCACCATGAGCACGTTGGATACAAATGAAAATCAAAAAGACGAAAAATAATTCGGAACAAAATGCTGTAAATACAAGATTTATCAATTATGACTGCAAACTAATTTAGTGGAGCTAGAAATTTCTCAGATCTTCAAAATAATCATGGACAAGATCTCTGCTACTCCTTCTTCATCTGAATTGATTATTCAAGATTTTGCTGTTATAATGGTAATTGCATCGGTTATGGCGTTGATCTCTTACAAGCTAAAGCAGCCTATGATAATGGCATACATCATTGCAGGCATGATAATAGGGCCATTCACGCCGCCCTTTAGTCTCATAACACATGTAGAAATTTTGCATGTATTTGCAGAAATCGGAATAATTCTACTCTTGTTTGTAATCGGCATGGAGTTTCCACTTGAAAAGCTCAAAAATATTGGTAAAAAGGCAACAGTTATCGCAATTGCCGAAGCATCTGGAACTTTTATGGCAGGTTACCTAGCGTCTCAGGCATTAGGATTTGGATTCTATGACAGCTTGTTTTTGGCATTAGCAATTTCAGTAACAAGTACTGTCATCATAATGAGAGTTCTAGAAGAGCTTGGAATGGTAAAAGATGAAGCTACATATCTTATTGTCGGAATTGCCGTAATCGAAGATATCATAATAGTGTCGCTACTTGCGGTACTACAATCAGTTGCAGCTACCGGAAATCTTTCAATATCTGAAATCGGTGTCTCAATTGGCCTTGTAATTGCATTCATAGTTGGCGCTATTGTAATTGGTTCCAAAATTGTTCCAAGATGCGTGGATTTGGTTGGAAAAACAAATCACAACGAGCTGCTCATAATTGCGACACTTGGGGTTGCATTCAGCCTTGCATTCATTGCATTCAAGCTCGATATTTCTGTGGCAACAGGTGCGTTCTTTGCAGGAGTTCTGGTAGCAGGATCCAAGATGCGAGTTGCCACGAAAATCATCTCGACTCCAATCAGAGACATGTTTGCAGCACTGTTTTTCATTTCAGTTGGTGCATTAATGGACATAAAACAACTACCGTTGTTCATAATACCTGCAGTCATACTGGTAGCAGTGTCATTTCTTGCAAAATTTGTTACTGTCTGGGCAGCAGCTAGAGCTCAAAAGTTTGACAAGGCAACCTCGCTTAGATCCGGAATCGGGCTTTCTTCATCGGGGGGTGAGCTTGCACTTGTTGCAGCAAAGGGAGGATCTGATGTTGGAGCAACAAGCTCCTTTGTGTTGCCTATGGTTGGAACAATGACAGTAATTACCACATTCATCTCTCCATATCTGATCAAATATGGTTGGAAAATTGTGGATCGAATATCTGCAAAAGAAAAATAATTCTATACTAAATTATATAATGTAATTTCTGCTGTTTTATTTTGCAATTCCTTCACATGCATCCATGAACCATTTTGGGAGATCGTTTCTCTGATGGTATATCATGCGTTCTGCCTTTGCATCTAGGACGTATGTCATTGCACTATCCTTGACATGCCGAATGCTACGGCCTGCCATTTGTAATAACCTGAATGCGGATTTGAGATAGTATCTTCTGTGATCTGATTCGGAATCATAGATCTTTTTCATTCTCAGATCATCGACTGTCGGATAGTATGGAGCCTTAACAATAATCTGGAATCTGCTGTCATCATCTGGCAAATTTACTCCTGATTCCAATCCAGGAGAAATCAAAACAGAATTTGCCGTGTTCCTGTGACTGTCAATTGCTTCTCCCTTGTCCTGACCACGTTCTAGTGGCATCAGTCTTGGTCTTAGTTCAGGTGAGATCTTTTCTAAAATATAGTCAAGCTGCGAATAGCTGGTAAGCAGTATGATCCCTCGCTGATTTGAGCGAATCTTCAAAATAGCCTCAATTTGCGAGATTATTTTGTCAGGCAGGATGACATCTGATGTTGCCTCGACATATTCAGTTTTCAAAAATACTACCTTGCGATTCTCCAGTGGAATGTTGGAATCCTCATTGATGAAATAGACTTCGTCTTTTTTGAATCCGGTTTCCTTACAGAACAATTCCAGATTGATAGTAGCTGACATGTACAGTGACACATCAAAGCTTGAGCTCATCTCTTCCATAAACCAGTGAATGTGCCATGGTTTTATGGTGACCTCATCAAAGTTATGATTACGTCTTTCATCTTGTGATTTTGATTGAATGTCAGTAATGATATAGTTCTGATCGGCTGACTCTAGCCCCTTTTGAAGAATTTTCATTTTTGTAGTATAGTTTTTGAGATCATTTAGGACAAAGTGGTTGATGAATTTGTGATCAAACTTGCAGTCAACGTGGTCCTTGCATTTTAGGAATTCCTTTGTTCTGATGTATTCTCGAATTCTATTGCAATCAGTGCAGTTTGATTGTAGCTTGATGCCGTGTTTTATGCAATGAACATGCTTTTTGATGTGTTCTTCTGATTGCAAAAATAACGTGTGTTCTGCACATTGCTTTATGACAGATTCACGTTTTTTGAAGGCCTCTGAAAATGCATTGACGTATTGCTTTATTGAAGCAAGATTGGAATTTACTGAAAACTTTGGCATCTCGACTCCGAGCAATTCACCATAAAATCCAGACAAATTGGTTGCAAGCTGGTTTGCCAATTCCTCGTCAAGCTCATGCGCTTCGTCACACACCAACAGCTTTCTTTGCGGCATTTCCTCACCGGACAAAAGATGAGACAGATATGATGCGTAAGAATATGCAACAAAGCTTGCCTTTTTGCCAATCTCGATTTGGTCGTAATATGGACACTTTCTAGGCATGTCCTGGCTTGTTATGGTCTCAGCAATGGTTCCTTTCTTTAGGATATTGTATGATTCTGGCTGCGGCTTGAAGGTGCAGTCATTGCAATAACCATTCGTGCAATCAAAAACTCGGTTTGTCTGCTCACACAAAAACCGCTTTTTTCCTCTTACTGTATTGAAAAACCCAAACTCATTTCTGTACTGGTCTTGCAGTAAAATGGTTGATGTCAGAATGGTAGCTGATCTAAAGTATAATGACAGTGCAATTGCAATCCAACTCTTTCCAGTTCCTGTTGGTGCCGATAAAAGGATCTTTTTGTATCCTGATTCGATTGCATGTTGGATCTTTTTCATGACCTCATATTGCTTTGGAGTCGGTGTTTTTCCGGCAAATTGTCCTACTAGTTCCAGTGCCTCAACTAGTGAGATTGGCTCTCGGGGCCTTTTTAGATCGATTTCCGGATAACTGGATCGCATCCTGCGTCCAAGAGCATCAAATTGCAACATCTAACCCCTAGGCGCAGTGGATATAATTGTAGAATCACAATGAATTAGAGCTAACCTTAGCTTAGTATCTGATCAATGAAATTGTTGATAATGTTATGCCATGATACCAAAACCATGAAAGCAAAATTCGCTACCTCATGTGTTTCATGTGGGGATAAAATAGCACCAGGCAAGGAAATTGCAAAAAACGAATCAGGAAGCTGGGTTCACAAACACTGTGCGCCAGAAGCAGAGCTTCTTTAACTTGATTTTTTAGCAATGTCGTGACTGAAAATCAATATTTCATGTGAGGCCTTATCGTTTGACATACCATAGGTCCATCTTGGGTAACGAATTTTATAGTCACAATAACGTTCACGGATTTCTGGTGTATTGTTATATGATAAAACCCATTTATCGCGTCTTTTCAGAATTTTTTCCAAACTTTTATGATCAAAATTCTTATGCAGATCTCCCTTTACGCCATAAAGCTTGCTTTTGACTAAGTACGGTGGATCAACATATAGTAGAACATTATCGTGTTTTGGTATTGATTTTTTGAAATCAGCTAATCTTACAGACATATTTTTAATTTTGAAATTACGGAGTCTATCAATTGATGATCTAGTAAATCTCGGATTGTCATATTTCCCACCAGTTGCCATTCCTCCACAAAGAGTTGAGCCAGAATATGATGTCCTATTAAGAACAAAAAATAGTACAGCTCTTTCTAGTTTATTATTTGATGTTAATTGCTCTTGTTGTAATCTGTAAAATTTTCTTCTTCTTAGTGGGGGTCTATGTTTGGATACTTCATCAGCCAGTCTTTTAGGATCTCTAAGTAAACACTGCCAAAAATCAACAAGTGGTTTGAAATTATCATAACCATAAACTTTGATCCCTCGTTGTGCGCAAAAAATCTCTAATGAGCCACCTCCAAAAAATGGAGAGCATAATTTTTTATCTTTCTCGAGAATTTGTTGGATATATCGATAAATGTGCTTTACTGCTCGTGATTTTCCTCCAGGATATCGTAGAGGTGATCTGATTCTTGTTAAATTTGAAAATTCATCTTTCTGGGATTTGGGTATTTTTAGCCTTATAGCTTCTTGATAATTTGACATTTCTTAATCGGGATAAATTAGTTCCAGTATTAAAATAGTTGAAATTGACTGATGACGAATTAATTACATCAAAACATGCATGCGTATTGTAAATTATACATTTGTCAAAATGAAAAAGATTTTCTATTCAAGAAAAAATGATAAGTGGTGACTATCCCAGTTAGAGAATCCCTTAGGCTAGAAATACTCAATCGCCTTTTTGATGGCAACGAGCACACCCAAAAAGAAATTCTAAATTATTTAGCAATTGAAAAATTTCATCTATCTGATGCTGAAAGAAAACACAAAATGAGTGATGGTAAAAAAAATGTGTTTGATAATCGAGCTCGTTGGGCATTTATGGATTTAAAAAAAGCTGGGTTACTTGAAAAAATAGATAGACCAGAAGCCACGTTTAAAATTACTAAATCTGGTCTAGAGGTGTTAAACCGAAATCTTACTACATTAGATACAAACTTTCTTTCGTCTTTTCCAGGATATCGTAACTGGAAAAAACAGCTTGACATTGTACCAAAAGATTTTAAGAAAAAAATAAAAAAAATTGATTACACAAAGGGAATTATAGTTTTACTTGACTCATTAGGAACAAAAGGCAAATGGAAGGCAAAACAAAAACCAGATAAAATCTCACAGTCGTGGCATAATCTTTTAGATGCATTTCAAAATTCTGTTAATATTGAATTTGGAATAAAGAATCCTAATGTCAAATTTCTTACTTTTTCTGATACTATAATGATCATTGTGAAAACTAACGATATTGATAGTGTATTACCAAAACTAGCTTCATCATTACGCGTTCCATTTGTAATGAGCATGGCAACAAAAAATCCTATAAGGGGATGTATTACAACTGGATCATTTCATCTCGATAAGACGTTTATTGTAGGCCCAGCAATAGAAGAAGCAGCTAATTACTATGAATTACCACAGTGGGTAGGTATATCAGCTTCTCCAAGTGCAAATAGAGAAATTGATAAAATAAATAATTATAATCCAAACAAAATTAAAGATAATTTCTTCAAATGTGATATTCCTTTAAGAGAATCTATTGAACAAAATGCGTGGGTATTAAAATGGACAGAAGAAGATTCTGACGATCTAATCTCACGATCAGGCTCAAAAAAGAAATATAAAGATACACTCGATTTTATGAATGGTCAATTAGAAAATGCTAATTCTATCGATGGAGCATTAAAATGGCGCAACACTATAAAATTTTATGAACTCATAACAAGTTCTAGTGACTAAAATGATTTCAAATATTCTGTCAATGAATTTACAGAATGTTGTGGGAGCTCGGTTGTTACTTCCATTTTAAAACCAAATCTTTTTCGTGTTTTTTTTACTAAATCTTCCATACATAATGGATATAATTGTGAGCTAAACTGCCAAGCAAAACCGTTGTTATTTTTTATTTCATCAATGTAGGGTTTTAACCATCTACATGCGAACAAAGGTGTTATGCCAAAATATTTACACATTCTTATTTTTCGATTAATTTCTTTTTTACTAATTATATCTAATGTGTTTTTAATTTCAACTCCTACCACACAACGTTTGGTGTAATGTTCTGCAATCATATCTAATGAATGTTTAGACTCCTTCCATTTTACTCCATTATAGGATCTTACTCTTCCTTCGTTAATTATGTTAAAACCTTGTGCTCTAAGCTCTGCTTTGACTAGGGCATGCAAATGTTTACCTATGATTGATGTTGTATTCTGATCAGAGTATTTTTCAATCCAATAACAAGATCTAACTATCTTTTTTAGAATCTGATTCTTTTTCTCTACATCATTATCAAAAACACTAGGATAATAAAAAATAATTTTTCTAATGGACTTAGTTCTTGATACTAATGAAGACAAAACTCCCATTTGTTTCAATTTCTTTAACTCATCATTAATTTGCCAAGGATGATATTTCTCTTCCAGTCTTCTCTTAATCGTGGATAGATGTAACGGTGTTTTTTTAACCCGATTTGAACTGTCAAAAAATAATCCTATTATGTCTGATGTTATGGGTTTATTTTTTCTCATTTTTTGTGTCTGTTTTTTGCTCAAAATATGATTCCTGTCTTCCTGCAAGTTTCTATGCTAATTTAGTCTCTTTTAGGCGTGATTTGTTATTATAGGTCCTAGTGCTATTTGTCCTCAAAATCTCCATGGGGCCCCTCAAAACCCGCTAAAAATCAGTATTTAAAGAGATTAAGATTTTGGTAACTATCATCAAATCTATCTTGGCGTTATTATGTTGACACGAAAACACTACTTTTCGCTTTTTCGTTTTTTACCTTGTTCAGTTTTGCTTTTTTTTACAACATTTTCTTCATTTTTTTCAACAAGGTTAACCTTCTTCTCAAAACTGTAAGTCACCAAAGGATCTGAAAAATTATAGACCTCCTCGTCAGACTCTTTCCGAATAAAATCAGATCGAATTAATTTTTCTAAATGTTCATGAAGCCCAAATTTTTTTATAAACTCAACAAAGTTATATTTTGATAGCTTCGCTAATTCAGTCATTATTATTTCATAATTTGAATCATTCCCGTTTGATTCTATAAAATGTTTAAACTCTTTTTCAACTAATTTTGTTGCATATTCCTTTGTTTTATTCAAAGATTCTTCTGAGATTTTCTGTTTTGCAACACAATCCAAACCAAAGTATGCTAACCATCCAACAATTCCTCCTAATTCATTGATAGCTCTTTCTACAATGGGATCAGAAGGTATGGTTCTACTAATGCCAATTTTTTCATTCGCAAATGCAGTTAATAAAAATTCACTACTTTCATTTCTACTGAATGGACCTATATGGATTACATGAGGATATCTTCCAAAAAATGAAGCATCAGCATCATTATCCTTCATAAAATTTTGAAAGGTTCCAATTTCTGAACCAGTCAAAATAATTATTAGATTTTTATTTGTAAGTAATGATGATAATATTTTTCTCAGATCAATTCCATCTGCATAAGCTAGATCTTGTACCTCATCAATAATTAATAAAACCGATTTATTTTGATTTTCAGCCCAATTATTTAATGAATGAAATATACTAATTATGGTGCTCTCTGAAATATTTTTATCTTTAAAGGTAATATGTCCTCCACCATACGGCAAATCAAAACCTAGCTCAGTAATTGATTGAAGAAATTCTTTAAGTTGTTCTTTTTTGTTTTTATGTTTAACAAAAAATTCTTGAATGTGAACACGAAAAAGATCTAATATTTGTTCACGATTTGGACTAGACACTGCCCCCATATTCCATGCATTAATGAAAACTGAATTATCATATTTTTTCTGAATACATCTTAGAAGAGATGATTTACCTACTCTTCTCAGGCCAGTTATGATTATGAGCGATGATTTTTTATTAATTAACTCTTCAAGCTGTTGCAGATCTTTCTTACGACCAAATAATTGATCTTCACTTTCAATTTCTCTGTCATGAAATGTGATCATCTCAAATCTTATCTTTCAATAATTCAATTTTATGTAGTAATTTGTTCAATGCCTTAGCTAACGAACGATCATTTTTTTTTATTCGTGAAATTTTGATTGTCTCTAATTTTTTTAATGCTTGTTCTACAACTTTTGCAGGTTCTTGTTTAATTGACGTTAGAAAATCTTCAGCATCTGAAATGACTCCTAATTCATCAAGAACATGTGATTCAGAAAAATTAGATAATTTTACTCCATTTAATGTAGCAGAACGTCGCTCTATCCATTTTCTTGCTTCATCATTCCTTAAAACACTATAAAATCGTCTGATGTCTCGAAAAGTAGAATTTTTTACTCGTATTATTTTAAAACCTAGAAATTTTCTCTGAGTAATATCACTGGGTACTGATATGTTTGATTGTTTTTTTGACCATGACAAAATGCGATAAAGATTTTCAAAACTTTCCCATTTTCGATCTACTGTTATGTATTGTTTAGTATCCCCTACAGAGTTAAGATATTCATCAATCATATCAATAATCTCGATCATTTTTTCAATTTTCTTTTCATCATATCTATTTCCAGTTAAATTCGCAATTCTGTCAAATCCCCATTTAAATTCTCGATAGAGACTTCTGAATTCTAGTGAAATGTTAATGTCGCCATAATCAACTCGAAAATTTTGATACATCTGCATACGCATTTCTAATTCTTTTAATTCGTCCTTTGTAGCATCATCTGGCAAGAAGCATACTTTTAACTCCGCAAAATCCTGATCGTTAGGATATTCTCTTAGTCGTTTTCTAAAAATTGCTAGTCTTCTATTTCCATCAATTAAAATTCCATCTGGTGTAGCCACTACTGGATCTAATTGCCCTCTCTCTATCAAATCACTAGTTAATTTTCCTGTCTCTAATTCTCCTATCCATTTTGAAGCAAGTAGAATGGTCTCAACAAACTCTATGTTTTCTTTTTTGTTTGAATCAATTTCATTATGATTCTCAGAATACTTTCCCTGTAACTCTGCACGAATTCTGGTATTGTTAAAATTAAATGATAAAAGCTCTGTAGGTACCATGTATACAGGAAATTCGATAGGAAGTGAACCTTTCCAAGGTATTGTATATCTGTAGCTAAGTGGTTTCTTTTTTCCACAATAATCTTTTAACTTTTTAACCTTATTTGAATCCCATAACATCTTTAGACAGCAATTAACTAATTAAAAATGATATAAGAATTTTCAATCTTTCTTAAATTATCATGTAGGAGTATTCTATCGAATAGGCTTATTATTCAATAAATATACTAGTACTATCTTGTCACTAAATCATTTTATCTGCTGATATAGTATATCATTTACCTTTGATTGAAAATGAGAACACTTGGGCAAATGCAGTAAAAAACAACAATACTGATGAGTTTCACAAAAAATTTGATTCTGCTCTGGACTCGCTCAAATCAGAGTTTGACAAGACCTATCCATTAATCATAGGCGGCAAAGAAATCCACTCCGATCAACTATTCGAAATACGATCACCTTCAGACACCAGAATCACGCTAGCAAAATTTCCACTCGCAACAAAAGAGCAAACAAACCAAGCAATCGAATCAGCAAAAAATGCATTTTCAGAATGGAGTCTCAGCCCATATCAAACCAGAGTCAAAATATTTCGTGAAGTGGCAAGCCAATTTTCTACACAAAAGTTCTCACTAGCTGCCACAGTAAGTCTGGAGAATGGCAAAAACAGACTAGAGGCAATGGGTGAAATCGACGAAACAATTGATTTTCTACGATTTTACGCAGACCAGCTAGAATCAAATCAGGGATTTGTCAAGCCAACCAAAAGCTCTAACCAGAACGAAAAAACTCAATCCGTCCTAAAACCATACGGCGTTTGGGGGATAATATCGCCATTTAATTTTCCATCAGCCATTGCAATTGGAATGGGCAGTGGTGCATTAATCACTGCAAATACCGTAGTCCTAAAGCCGGCAAGTGATACTCCACTTTCCGCATTTCGATTTATCGACGCTATATACAAAAAGGTACCAGCTGGCGCAATCAACTTTGTAACAGGACAAGGTGGAATAGTCGGCCAAGCCATAGTTGAAAATCCATACGTATCTGGCATAGCATTCACTGGTTCCAAGGAAGTTGGTTTGTCCGGATTTAGGACATTTACCAAAAACTCGCCAAAACCATTCATTTCAGAAATGGGCGGCAAAAATCCTGTAGTCGTGACCGAGTCAGCAGATCTGGAAAAAGCAACAGACGGAGTTTTGCGTGCAGCATTTGGATATGGCGGACAAAAATGCAGTGCATGCTCTAGGGTTTATGTTCAAAAACAAGTTGCACCAAAATTTTTAGAAAAGTTGGTCTCAAAGACACAAAATCTCAAAATTGGATTGCCTTGGGAAAAGGAAACCTATCTGGGACCAATCATAAATGATTCCGCCAAGAAAAAGTTTGAAAACGCAGTGGAGCTGGCAA
The DNA here is from genome assembly GCA_964616415.1 of uncultured Candidatus Nitrosotenuis sp. GTDB lineage: Archaea > Thermoproteota > Nitrososphaeria > Nitrososphaerales > Nitrosopumilaceae > Nitrosotenuis. The sequence continues at coordinate 134,520 of CAZTUP010000007.1, forward strand.
AAAAAGATGGCAAGATAATTTTCGGTGGTGAAATTCTAAAGGATGGATTATACCAAAACGGTTACTATGTCAAGCCCACAATAGTTGGCAATCTCCCAATGGATCACAAGTTGGTAAAAGAAGAACTGTTTTTGCCGTTTTTGTGCGTTCAAGAATTTGAAAAATTTGATGATGCGATAAAACAGGCAAACGATTCTGAATATGGGCTCACTGCAGGCATTTTCAGCCAGAACAAGGCAGAAATCGACGAATTCTTTTCGAAAATCGAAGCTGGTGTCACATACGCAAATCGTGCGCAGTCTGCTACAACTGGAGCCATGGTCCAGGCACAGCCTTTTGTTGGATGGAAAAATTCAGGCATTTCAGGAAAGGGTGCAGGTGGTGCATATTATCTGACACAATTCTTGCGAGAGCAAACACAAACAATTTGCAATGAGCAATAAAAACATCTCAAATCTTTGTAAGGCGATTCATTAAAACAGAATTTAATCAATCCTCTTATAGCTTTTTGTGATAAATCAGATAATGCCTGCGCAATACTTAATTGCAAAACAGAGTCGTGCTCTCTATTGAACACTAAAATTACAATCGCCATAGTTGCAGCAATTTCAATAGCTGGATCTTTTGGCATATTTATTGCAATGATGCCGACTAGTTCTCAACCCAACACTCCTTACACCGTTCCACCAAACACCTTTGATGATATGCCATTAGTATCACTTGAAGGATCACAAGAACTAAAAAAATTCGCGTCATATGATGAAATCAAAGAATTTCTTCAACAATCGCAACCATTAATCACGGATCCTTATCGTAGAAATGCCGGCCCGATAACTCTGGATAGAATCGTATCTCCAGTTCCGTGGAATTCAGGAGAAGAAATGGCACTGCCACCTTCTGTTTCAGCACCCGAAGATGCACTAATCAATGGAGGAACAACTGATTCTGATAAGCTAGGATATTCCACAACCAATGTCCAAGTCGAAAATGTAGACGAGCCAGATTTTCTAAAAAATGACGACAGGTATGCCTACATCGTATCTGGTGACAAGCTAACTATAATCGAGGCACATCCAGCAGAATCTGCAAAAATCGTGCTCAAAGTAGGCCTTGATATTCCGCAAGGACAATCACTGCAAAACATTTTCCTAAACAAAGACAGACTAGTAATTTTTTACCAAGACTATCAAGAAGCAGATTACATTCCAGAGTATGGATTTGCACCATCAAAAATCTATTCCAATCTCACACATGTCGTAATAATGGATGTATCAAACAAGGAAAGCCCAAAGATACTCAAAGATTATTCCATTAATGGATACTATCACAATGCCAGAATGATTGGCAACATTGTATACATGGTATCAATTGCTGAGGTAAACCATTACCAACCAATAATGCCGTTAATTCGAGAAGATGCCAAAATTATTGCAACACCAGACGTGTTCTATTTTGATAATCCAGAACAATACTATAATTTCAACACCGTAACTGCAATTGATGTTTTTGCAGACAAGCTAAGCTCAGAGACTTTCATGATGGGTGGTGCAGGTACAATCTACATGTCTGAAGACAATCTCTACATCACATATCAAAAAAACCTACCATACCGATACTACCAAACACAAGAAAAAAGCAGGTTCTTTGATGTCATAGTACCGTTAATGCCAAGTGACACACAGCAAAAGATCAAACAAATCACTTCAGATTCAACACTGAATGAATCTCAAAAATGGAACCAAGTATCGGATTTGCTCCAAAACACCTACAACACAATGTCGCAATCAGAAAAAACCCAACTATTTGAGAAAATCCAAATTGCAATAAACGATTATGATCTAAAAATTCAGCAAGAATCTCTCAAGACCGTAGTGCATAAAATTGCGCTAAACCAAGGCCAGCTCAAGTACGCCGCCAAAGGAGAAGTCCCAGGCAGGCTGCTAAACCAGTTCTCAATGGATGAATCTGGAAACAGGTTCAGAATAGCCACAACTTCAGAGTATTACGGACAAAGAACAATCTTGCACAACAACGTCTACGTTCTAGATGAAAACCTAAAACAAGTAGGAGCGCTGGAGCAAATCGCAAAAGACGAAAACATCTATTCTGCACGATTCATGGGAGACCGACTATACTTGGTGACATTTCAAAGAGTCGATCCGTTTTTTGTAATTGATCTGTCAACTGACACGCCAAAAATATTGGGCGAGCTAAAGATTCCAGGGTTCTCACAGTATCTACATCCATACGACGAAAATCACGTCATTGGAATTGGTCGTGACACCAAAGAAAACCAGTGGGGCGGAGTGCAAACTGAAGGCGTAAAAATTGCATTATTTGATGTAACAGATGTATCAAAACCATCTGCAATAGATGTAGAGATAATAGGAAAACAGGGAACTGACTCTGAAGTATTATCCGATCACAAAGCAATGTTATTTGATAAACAAAAAAACCTACTATCCATTCCAATCTCTAATTATGATTATAACCCGCAACCATACGTTGATGGCAAATATGTAGAGCCAAAAACTTGGAGGGGCTTTTACGTCTTTGACATAACTGCATCAGGACTTACATTAAAGGGCAAGATTGAGCACTCTAACAGTACGGGATACGAGTATTACGGCTATGGAAGTAGATCATTTTACATTGATGACACGCTGTACACTGTCAGCTCAAATTTGATGAAGATGAACGATCTCTCTGACTTGCATGAAATAAACCAGATAAAGTTCAGAGATGAGGCAAAACTGGTTCCCTATATCGACTAGTTTTTCAAATATTTTCTTACCTTGATTATTACCAAAGCCGGCACAACAAAGTAAATTCCAGCATTGAGCAGAATAATCCCGATTCCATATCCTAGCATCTCTTGCTCTGAATCAATATCGACATAGTTTAGAATTGACAAAGTAGAAAGCATTGGGGTTATGGCGTATCTCACAATCCCCTGAAATGCTGGATTTTCACGCTCAAAGTCAGCCACAGATGGGCTAAATGTATAGTAAAATTCGTTAAAGCCAGTCATGAATGCAGCTCCAGAACCTGTATTGAACAGTACGTTATTCCTTACCTCTCTGAGAAGTTGGACTTGGGGTGCAAGTTCTGTTCCAAATGCCGCAGTTGCAATAAGGCATCCTGATTTTTCAGCTGGTTTTGTTTCCGGCTCTTTTTGAGTCTCTGTAATTGTTTGGACTTCTTCCTCTGATTGTGGAATCACCTCTACTTCGACAGCCTCTCTGTCTTCTTTTGCCTGCTCTTCTGCTTTTTCAATTCCTTCTATGATGGCCTCTTTTTGTTCTGGCGCATACGATCCTTGTTGATGTGGTAGTCTGCCAAGTAATGCCTTTGCCTTTCTTATTCCCTCATCATCATATCCTAGATCACGTAATGCAGCTTCAAACTCTTCTTCGGTAATATCACCGTCTTCGTATTGTTGTAGTATCATTTCTTCTTGGCTTTGTTGAGCTTGCACAATTTCAGTTCCTTTTTCCGTAACTGTAAATGTCACTGTTTTTCGAATATCAAATTTATCAGAGCCTTGTATTCCCCATGCAAATTTAATTTCATAATCCCCAACTGGTTGATCTTTGTCATGGCATACAGTACCGTATCGCTCTATTGTTTTTTCATTTACCCTAACATCGCATACAGATTCCTGAAATCCGCCTTGTATTGTTGCCTTTGGATTGTCTGTACTAAATAATGAGAACTTGATTGTCTTTGGAGCTAGCTTGTCATCGGCAATTTCCTCAAATGAATAAACTGGAAAACAATGTTCGCCATTGCAATTGTTTGCAACATTGTCACCCAACGCTGTAACAAACGGCACATACGCAAAGAATTCTATTCTTGGGTCTTGGCCTTGCGGGGTTGGGTGCATGTTCTTGATAGTTATGGTAATTTCCGTGCCGGGTGGACCGGAAACCGGGCTCACAGAAATGTCTGGCATCTCAAATCCTAATGACTCGGAATCAAATTCTTGGGCAAACGAGTCAGCAAAATTTATTGATAAAATAGAAACAACTGATAAAACTAGAACAAGTTTTGCAACACTCAAGTGAGTCTTTTCTCGATTTGCTTTCTGATAAACTTTGAGATCTCGTTCTTCTTTTTCCTTCCAGAATCTGTGATTGCACCTGATCTATCCACAATCAAGATTTGATTTAGCTCACGATTTTTCTGGTACTGTATTCCAATGTCGTTTGCAATTATGATATCGGAATTTGATGTTTGTAGTTTTTTTCTTGCAGACTCGACTAGTTTTTGCCTTGACACGTTGGTTTCAGCCTTGAATCCGACTAGGAAAATGTTTTTTTGGATTTTTTTGATGTGATCAATTATCTTTGGAGCCTTTTGCAGCTTGATAGTCAAACTTGATCTGTCGCTTTTGATCTTTGTCTTACTTGGTGTGGTGGTATAGTCAGCTGGTGCTGCACACAAAATCGCAATATCGAATTTCTTTGATTTCATTTCTTTTTTTACTGCATCAAACATTTGATGTACAGTCTTTACTGGTATGATCTTGGCGCCTCTGGGCGGCGCTTCAGTGCCTGGGCCATACACCAAGGTTACTTTGGCACCAGCTGAGATCATCTCACTTGCAAGCAATACTCCTGTTTTGCCAGAGCTTTGATTTGTTAGCACTCTTACGGTGTCAATTGGCTCAATTGTAGGTCCTGCTGTAATCAGAATGCTTTTTCCTGATAAAACATCAGAGCGGCCGAATCTATCCAAGACATAACCAAGCACGTCCTCAGGCTCGGCGGCCTTTGCTTTTCCTTCAGTCATGCTGGGGGAAATGAACTCTATTTTGCCTTGCAAAAATTCGATGTTTCGCAATACAGCGGCATTCTCATACATTGCCTGATGCATTGCAAGTGCCATCACTATGGGAATCTTTGCACCAAATCCAACTGTCAACACTGTGGAAATTGGAGTATCATCAATTCCATTTGCCAGTTTTCCCAGCGTGTTTGCCGTACCTGGATACACAATTATCAAATCCGATGTTTTGTAGTCCGCCAAAGAAATGTGTTCTAGTTTCCCTGTAAGTTTTGTAATTACCTGATTTCCTGTTGCCCACTTGAAATAATCTGGCTGGATTAGTTTTGTTACGGCTTGGCTTGCAACACAAGTCACATCGGCACCATGTCTCATCAATAGTCTGGCAAGCTCAATTGCCTTGTATGCAGCAACGCTTCCCGCAACGCATAGAACTATTTTTTTGCCTGACAGCTCAGTACCGTGTGATTTCACAATATCCAATGAAGGATGTTTTATTCTAGCCAACTTCTCTCATGAGCTTGTCCAGCTCGGATTTTTCCATGGTAAACCAGTTTTCTTTGGCGGGAAACTTGCCAGCTTCCACATCTGATTTGTAATTAGCGACTGCCTTTGTTATTTGATCAGATAATGACAGATATTGCTTGACAAATTTTGGTTTGAGCTTGTCATACATTCCCAAAACATCATGCACTACCAAAACTTGGCCGTCGCAGTCTTTTCCAGAACCAATCCCTATGGTTGGAATCGATATTGATTCAGAAATCATCTTTGATACCTCTGTTGTTACCATTTCTAGTGCAATTGAGAAAACGCCGGCTTTTTCCAGCGCCTTGGCATCCTCAATCAGTGTTAGTGCAACGTCCTTTGTCTTTGCCTGTACTCTGTATCCTTGCGCCAACGTGGTAGTTTGAGGCTGGAACCCAATGTGACCCATTACGGGAATCCCGGTTTCCACAATAGCTCGTATCGTTTCTGCTACAACTTTGCCGCCCTCAAGCTTTACTGCATCAGCACCTGCCTTGATCAGCCTGCCGGAATTTGCAATGGCATCTGATGTGCTTGCCTGGTATGACATGAATGGCATGTCGGCTACTACCAAAGAGTTTTGTCTTGCGCGCGAAACTGCCTCTGTAAACAAAATCATCTGCTCCATTGTTACTGGTATGGTGTTCTCATATCCAAGCATGACCATGCCGGCGCTATCGCCTACTAGCATGATGTCGATTCCTGCTTTGTCACATAATGACGCCATGGTATAGTCGTATGCAGTTATGACTGAGATCTTTTGCCCATTTTTTTTCTTGTCTAAAATGTCTTTGACTGATTTATGCAAGAGCAGCCCTCTTTGTGAGATTTTTCTTTATTTCACTGATTGCCAGCGACAGGTTTTTTCTGTTGTCAAATTTTACCTGTTTTGGATTCTTGCATGATTTTATCAATTCCAAAATTGCGCGCATCACATTATCCACTATTGTAATGTCTGCAGTTTCTGCAGTTCGAGACATGGGATTTAGATCAAACGTGATGACTTTTTTTCCCGCCTTTTTTAGTGCTAGAGTGCGGTCTCCGTCTTCCAGAGGTACGACAACTACGTCCGCAGAGTAAATTCCGTCTTTATCCACAATTCTTCGTGCACTATCAAGGCCTGAAAGTTTTGTAGAATTCTTCTTGTCTAGGCCATAAATTTTTCCAGCACCGTTTTTCTTTAATGTCTTGAAGATGCTTTGCTTTCTTGACTCGGTTGCATAAAACAGGTTTACCTCGATTTTGGCCCCAGTTGCCTTTGCCAGCTGTATGATCTCTTTTGGACAAAGACCAGCAATGTTGCCATTGACTGAGATGACGGGATTTTGTGCGTATTTGAGCATGAATGCAGCAGCCAAAATCGCCTTTTTTGCAGATTTCGAGGTCTTTTCTCCAATCAAATAGTCAAATGCCTCGCCGCGTCCGTGCGCCATGAGGCCTTCCTTTGCAACCAATCCTGCATCAAAAGCATCAACTAGTTTTTCTCTAATGTATAGCGATTTTGCCCGCGGATGGCTTTTTGGAATATGATTCAACTTAGCAGTCTTGCACCGACTTGGTCTATTTTGGATTTGATGATAATTCCGTCCTGATATTTTTCCAGTATTGCAACCACCCTGTCTTCCATGTGTGATGGCACCAAAGCAAATATTGTCTCGCCAAACAATGCAACACCGCATTTTATTCCGTTATTTTTCAAATCATCAATTACTGATTTCATTTTTGGCGTTATGATATCAACATAGTTTGCAAACTCTATAGAATAGTCATGAAACGCATCAATGTTTTTGCTCTGGACAAGTTTGTCGACCATTTTGCCCCCAAGGCCATTAATTGATGCTAGTCTGTCTTTGAGAAACTGTTTTGTTGATATTGGTGAAAAACAAATCATCACCGCAGAATATGATTCAGATGAGATCTTTTTGATTTGGCCGATTCCAGGTGCACCACCTTTTACTCTGATCTCAAATCCTCCATGATATGACGCCAAGACATCGCCAAGGCCGGTTCTGCACATCACCTCGGCATTGTGCGCCATCGTGCCAAGCTGCTCTTTGGTATAGTTAGTTCTAAATGCAGAATTTAGTGCATACACCAAGGATAATGCAACTGCTGCAGAGCATCCAAGACCATAACCAACTGGAACCTTGATGTCATGATGTACTTTGAGAAAATAATTACCATCGATGTTTTTCAAAAACTCAGAGATTACAAATTCAGAAACTTGGGTATTGTCTGGCTGATATCCAGAAACTCTAATAGAGTGATTAGAAAACTCGGAATCCTGTACTTCTACTGTTGTGGTAACGCCTTGCTGTATGGAAAATCCTGCACCAAGTGAGCCCTGTACCTCAGGTCTTGCCATCTGGTCTAGCTCTGCCTTGAAGAATCCAGTGATATGCGCAGGACTAAATGCGACTCCCTTCATCTGATCTGAGTTTAAACTTTGATAAAAATATAAGAATATGGCTTAAATTACTTAAATTAGTATAAATTGCCTAAATTCATTCGACGCCTACAAAAGATTGGGAGCAGCATCCTGGTATCTCTTCCAAAGGAATGGGTTGATGCAAATCATTTGGACAAGAGCAACGAAGTCGAGCTGGAAACAAGTGAAAACACCGTCTCAATTACTGCAAACAAGACAGAGCGTCCATCAAAAGAAGTCATCATATCGTACCCATTACCAAAAGATGAAAACATTGTTGCAAACATTACTGGCGCATATCTACTTGGATATGACATAATTCGAATCAAGGGCAAGACAGTCATTCCTGGCGAGGACAGAGAAAAAATCCGCAATTCCATGAGACGATTGGTCGGAATGGAAATTGTTGAGGAGGACTCTTCAAATGTCAACGTCCAGTTTTTACTAGACGCAACAACTCTAAACCCACAAAAAATCCTAAAGAGAATCAGCTCTATTGCCCTTGGCATGTTCAGTGATATCTCATCGTCTTTGATCTCCCCTGACAGATCAAACCTGCAAACCTTCTCAAACCGAGACGATGAGGTAGACAGACAATATTTCCTACTGGTAAGATTAATCCGAAGTACAATCAGTGACAAAAGGCTGGCCACCGCATTTCATTTGGAAAACATCGATGTTCTAGATTATAGAATTGCTGCAAACATTTTAGAGACAACAAGTGATACTCTAGTCGAAATTGCAAATTCACTATCAAGCACCACACTATCGCAAAATGATCTCAAAAAAATCTACGAGCTAACCAAGGATATCGAATCAATCCATCAAAAGGCAATTGACGCATTCATCGAGCAAAACCGCAGCCTTGCAATTAATGCTATCTCTAATCACAGAAAGTTTCAGAGAAAAATCTCTGATATACGATCCTCAATTGAGCAAAAAAACCAACTCCAAATTGATCTGTTGGATTTGATATACATGTTTGAGCGCGTATCTAGGTCTTGGGCAGACATTGCAGATCTAGTAAAGCCAGTCTACTAGTAGAGCTTGTTTTTTGCAGCATAGGTCAGCACTGCACAAATTGTCTTAGAGTCAATAATTTTTCCAGTCTTTATCATACCGATGAGCTTCTTTAGGTCGATTTTGACTACGGACATTATCTCGTCCTCATCTAGTGCCTGCTCGCTTATTTTTTTGAGATTTTTTGCAACAAAGCAGTGGATTGCCTCTCTGTTGTACCCAACAGAAGGATAGTACGTGAGAAAATGAGTCATTTTTGTGGCCTTGTAGCCTGTTTCCTCCTGAATTTCGCGAAATGCGCACTTTATGGGCTTCTCGCCTTTTTCTAATGTACCTGCAGGAATCTCCAAAATATAGCCATGCGGAAATCTGTGTTGCTTTACTAGGATCACCTTGCCATTTTCATCAAACGCCAAAATGGCAGCTGCGCCCCTATGCTCAATTATCTCGCGTTTTATCTTTCGGCCTTTAACGCTGAGATCGTAGAGACTCAGGCCCAAAATTCTGCCTTCATAAATGATCTTTTTTCGCAATTGTATGCCCTGTATTTGGGATGAATTTTAATTTGTCTGGTATGTGAGGTGTAGTTTTTCAGATGTCTTTGCCCGCTTGATTGCATTTGTGACCCATTTTTGTGGAAAGTTGATCTTTTTTGGAATGAACAAATCCGCAGATGCAACGCCTTTTACCTTTCGTATTTTCTGTGTAATGTTGTCCAGCTCAAAAATATTGTTGCTAAACAAAAATACCACAACCTGATTTTTTGCCAAAAACGGCTTTTCCAAAAATGACTCGGAGAATTCCTTTTTGAGCAATTTGACTGTCTCATTGAGATTTTCATCAACCCAGACCAAAACAGCAAATGGAATGTACTGGCCGAATTTTGCCGGATCATAAACTAGGGTAAACTGGATTGCCTCATCGTTTTGCAGCTTTTTCAGAGATCTTGCAATTGTCTTTGTAGATAGTTTTGCCTTTTTTGCCAAATCATCTATTTTTGTCCGCGGGTCTTTGAGGAGCTGATCAATTACATCAATGTCTGTCTTGGTAAGATCCGATCTAATGCCGGGATTTTCTGCCTCAAATATCGATAATAACCTGACGTCCTTCATCAGGTTTTTTGCCAATTCTATTTTTTGTGAAACGTTTTCTTTTACCACAATTCCACACACTGTAATTCCGCCAACGCAGGGAACTACCAAAAACGGATCACCTACAAGCTCCACTTGTTTTAGAATTTCGTCAATGTCTTGGCCGGTCATTACAACATACAAAAGATTGTAGCCCAAAACAGACGGTTCTATTTTCAGAGTAAAGTTCTCTATGGTCTGATTTTTGATCATCTTTTCCATTCTGGACTTTACAGCGGCACCAGAAATTCCTATTTTCGTGCCTATTTGCCTGTCTGATTCCCTGCAATTATCAAGTAACGAATGCAGAATTTCGACGTCTAATTTGTCCAATTTGATAGAATTAGGCACTAGTTTATTATTAAACAATACTATTCTTTGATAGAAATGTCTGATTTTATCGTTTTAGGCGTATAATACATTAAATATCAGACTAATCATACCAACTCCATGGATTATCGAGTCCAGCTTGCAAAAAGAATGCTCTCAAACAAAAAGGGCTCACTCATTGGCGCAGTTCTGGCAGTATCAATTGGGATTCTGGTAATTCATGTAAATTTTGTAATATTTCAAGGACTGTATGATGCTATAGTGAGGGATCTTTCCAGCTATAGATTTGGAGATGTGTTAGTAACAGATGAGGAAAGTTTCATTACCAAATCAGATGTCTTTCTAGTAAATTGGTTTGAGCGAATTCCATATGTGGAGGCCGCTGCTGCTAGGGTGCAATCGTCTGCATCAATTAATGTCACTAAAAACGGCAAGCTAATCGAGGATTTCAAGGTACCAGTCATCGGCGTTGATCCATTCAGAGATCCGCGAGTTTCAACTGCACACGAAACAGTAACTGATGGACAATATGTTTTGTCAAGAAATTCAGTTGTTGTTGGATCCAGAGTTGTAAAGGATCTTGGTGATATACACGTAGGTGACAGTCTTAAGCTAAAAATCACTGATAGACGCGGGGAAGATCAAGTCAGGCGTTTTATTGTAACTGGAATTGTCACATCTCCAGGAGGCCAAGGCCTAGATTCTGAAGTAATAATGCACATTGATGCATTACGTGACATGCTAGACAGAGATGGAGAAACTGGAGAAATTCTAGTAAAGCTAAATGATCCAAAAAAAGCATCTGAAGTCAAAAACTATTTTCTAAGAACATTTCCAAATGATGACTTTAAGGCAGAGACAATAGAGGAATCAGCAGAGGCAGCACTGAGTGGATTTAGATCAGGCATTGCAATGATCAACATGATCGGATATTTTGGCATGATGTCTTCTGCGTTTGCAGTAGTTACCATCCAAATGATGCTTGTATCTAGCAAAACCAGAGAGGTTGGTGTCATGCGTGCAATAGGTGCAAAAAGAAAGGACATTCTGATAATTTTCATCGTACAGGGCATGATGATTGGTGCCTTGGGCGCAGGATTAGGCACGGCAATGGGTCTTGGTTATACTTTTTACGCAAAAGAAACCAAGATGACTTTTGCAGGCAGCATCCCGCTAGAGGTAAGCTATGACTGGGAAAAAGTAATCCAGACTGCAGTCATGGCATTTGGATTGGCAGTAATTGCGTCAATTTATCCGTCATACAAGGCAACCAAACTGCAACCAGTGGAGGCAATGCGCTATGTCTGATATTGTACTAGAATTAAAAAACGTCAGTCGAGTGTTTGGCCAAGGAGATACCAAGGTACAAGCACTAAACAACGTGTCGTTTTCTGTAAAGCGCGGAGAGTTTGTACTAATTGTTGGAAGCTCAGGTTCTGGCAAGTCCACCTTGCTGAACATGATCGGTTTGCTTGACAAGCCAAGCTCAGGCCAAGTATTCCTTGATGGTGTAAACACCACAAAGCTTTCAGACAACAAAATCTCAACATTCAGAAATTCCAAGCTTGGATTTATTTTTCAGTTCTCAAATTTACTGGCCGATCTTACAGTGCTAGAAAACGTAATGCTGCCGCGAAGCATTCAAAGAACGGATCAAAATGCGCAAAAACAAGCAATTGAATTACTAAGGGCAGTAGGACTAGAAACTCAGATGAACAAGCGAGCAAACAAGGTATCTGGTGGACAAGCACAAAGAGCCGCAATTGCACGTGGCCTGATAAACCGACCAACAATAGTTTTGGCTGACGAGCCAACTGGAAATCTAGACTCTGTGACTGCAGAGACAATCGTACAACTAATGAAGTCAATGTCAAAAAAGCTAAATCAAACATTTGTCATAGTGACACACGACAGACACCAGTTCGGAGATGTTGATAGAACCATAACAATCAAGGACGGGCGAGCATTTGAAGGTGAAGACGTGCCACCAACAATGGAGATGACCGTATGAAATTCCTAGTTCTTGCCATGATGGTGTTGATAATATCTACACCAGCACTTGATGCTTATGCCCAGCTAGGCAAGGGCGATTCACCATTTGAGCGCAATTTCGGCGATGTCAAGTTCTTGGATGCATATTTTGGAACACTGGACCAAAAAATCGAGGTAACGCCAGGCGACAAGAATGTACCATTTACCGTAGTCTTTGCAAATGTGGGCTCGCAAGACATCACTGGAATCAAGGGACAACTCTTGCTTCCAATGGGATTTAGCTCATCTGATGGCAAGGGTGCATTGATTTTTGCAGACAGTGATTCAGAAGCTTTGGCAGGCAAGCACTTTTCCTTGACGTTTTTTGTAAATCTAGACAAAAATATTCCAGTACAACAATTCCCGGGAACCGTAAAGGTAGATTATACTAGATTGCGCGAGTCAGGCCAAAGAAACGCATTCTTTGATTTTAATTTCAAAGTGACCGGTGAGAGTATCCTAAATCTCAAGGCAAAAGATCCATTTTTGACATCGCTCAAAAACAATGATGTAACAATAGATATCACAAACACAGGAACTGCTCCACTATCAAATGTAAAAGTTGTACTACAAAATACACAAACGTCGGTCTCCTCAACTTCAAATCCGATCACAAATGTGGAAAGCGTAGTCTTTGATCAAAACGAATGGGACATTGGTACAATTGACTCAAAATCTTCAAAGAAATTCTCATTTTCAGTTTATGTGCCAGAAAATGTAAAGACAGAAACGCTTCACACACCACTACAAATATCATACTTTAACGCACATGGCGATAAAATAGAAGACACTCGCACAGTTGATTTTTACATTAATGGCTTGATTGACGCCAAGATCTATGACATTCGCGTAATAGAATTATCTGGCACGCAGACTATAATCGGAGATATAATCAATGAGGGCAATAGTAACGGACTGTTTGCATTTGTCACACTAGAGCCACTTGAAGGATCAAACATCAAAAAGGTAACCCAGTTCATTGATGAATTAGAGACAGACTCGCCAGTACCATTTAACATTCCAGTAGAGTTTGATGGCGAGCCAAAATACGGAGATCATAAAATCCAGATAACTGTGCGATACAAGGATGATCTGCGAGAGGAACACCAAGTTTCAGAGATTGCAACTGTAACCATTCAGGACACTACAAAAAAGCCAGAGCCCACAGTTGCTGATTTTGTACCTGGAATCATTGGCGTTATAATAATAGCAATTGCAGGCGTGATAATTTACAAGAAAATCAAAAAGAAAAAATCAGAACAGGCTGAAAGCGAATCCCACTAGGATTATTAATCTAAAAGTCATTTTTTGGATCCATGACATGGGATGAAATCGAAATTCCCAAAGAACTGCGGCCATTCATGCTAGAAAACGCACAAGAGACAAGGCTTGGACACAAAAATGGCGCAAACAAGCAGTATCGCTATGGAAATTTGCACATTAGAGAATATGACGACAAGTATCTAGTACACATGGACAAGGTCAATCCACACGATGATCCGCTAGGGCACCTAGTTCACGATGCACAAGAAGTGCTTGTCGGTGTGGCAAGCGGGGCAATTGGCGGCGCCAAAGTTGCATCATATGTATACAAGAAAAGCAAAAAGACAAAAAAAGACAAGCAAGTTGCAGCAGCTGCCGGAATAATATCGTCAGTTGCAATTGGTTATGTTGGATACAAGCTAGCCAAAAAGGTCAAAGGACAATAGAGCATGAGCACAACAAGAACAATTAGTGTTTTGATAAAATTAATCCCAATAATCATGGCACTGCGCAAAGACAGAAAAGCATGGGTGAGATCAGAGGGAAAAAATCTTGATGTTTCACGTTTTCAAAAAAATGCGAAAAAAGTTCTAAACACATTTGTTTCACTAGGCCCAGTCTACATCAAGCTGGGCCAATGGCTTTCATCGCGTGCTGACATTTTACCGCAACCATATCTGGAGGAGCTATCAAAACTCCAAGACGATGTTCCAGCAGAGTCCTTTGATAAAATAAAACCAATAATAGAAAAAGACCTTGGCAGGCTGGATGAAAAATTCACATCCATCAACACAAAGGCAATCTCTGGTGCATCTCTGGGACAGGTGTATCTGGCAAAAATCAAAGACCAAGATGTAATAGTAAAAGTAAAGCGCCCAGGAATTGAAAATATCATAGAACAGGACATCAAGGTTCTAAAAAAAGTCCTGCCAATTGCAATGCGATTTGTTGATCCAAATCTGCGCTTTTCCGCCCAATCCATGCTATCTCAGTTTATTGAAACCATCCACGAAGAGTTGGACTATACCATAGAATCACAAAATCTAAAAAAAATCAAGCAAAATCTGACAAGACATCAAAACGTCAGAATACCACAAGTCTATGACGAGTATTCATCAAAAAATGTCCTTACCATGGAGTACATTCCAGGAATCAAAATCACAAACATTGAGGATCTGGACAAAAAGGGAATTGACAGGCAAAAAATAGTCATCGATGTTCACAAGGTTTTCTTTACAATGCTGCTCAGGGACTCGATATTTCATGCAGACCCGCATCCGGGAAACATCTCCATTGCAGATGACGGTTCATTGATTCTGTATGATTTTGGAATGGTTGGCAAAATCGACAACGCGACAAGAATGAGAATAGTGCGACTATATCTGGCACTGGTGGAAAAAGACCCGCCTAGAACAGTAAATGCAATGTCGGATCTTGGAATGCTAACACCTGATTTCAATCGAAGTGTGATAGAGCAGGGAATTGACATGTCAATTCGTACAATGTATGGAAAAAAGCCAGACGAAATGGAAGTCAAGGCCCTAATGGAGCTTGCAAACAAGACAATGTCCAAGTTTCCATTCATGTTGCCAAAGAATCTTGCATTATACCTAAGAATGAGCTCCATAATTGAGGGAATCTACAAAACCCACAAAGTTGATTTCAAGTTTGTCAAGGTTCTAAAAAACATCCTAGAGGAAGAACAATTGATCAAAGACGCATACATTGAAGAAATAAAATATTCTTTTGCAAGGTTTGCAAAATCAATTGATGCAACCATATCGATTGCGCCAGAGCTAAAAAGATTCCTAGAAGAAAATAGAACGCTTCAGCTAAACGCAAAACCAAAGCGAGATGTCTTGCTTGCAGGAAGCATTCTCTCTTCGGCCGTTTTTATTGGATCTGCCGTATTGTATTCATCAAATGGTACAATGGCAATTGCAGGCATGATTGGCGCCTTTGCAATAATGGGAATTTTTGCCGTATTTAGAAAACGTTAGTCTATAGAGATCTGTTTTTCTTTTCTGGAATAAGGAATCTTTACACTCAATACCCCTTGTGAGAATTTTGCTGAGCTGATTGATTCGTCTTTTACATGAATTGGTAGGATTATTTTTTTGTCGATAATGTTTGGTCTTTGGTTGCAAATGATTCCGTCTGGCTTTGTTTCAGGCTTTTGAGCATTAATTGATAGAATGTTTTTGTGAATTGACAGCTTGATGTCTTTTTTCTCAAATCCAGGCAGATCAATTATCACAGTCAGGGAATTATCATCAAGACACATGTCAACTGGAGGCAGGACAAATTCATAGAATTCACGCGACTTGTTCCCGATTTCCTTAGCTATTTCCCTTGCCATGTTTTTTACAATGCCCATTTTAGTGTGATTTGGAGATTTTTAGTTATAAGTTTTGGTTAAAAATCAAACTGTAAAATAAAAAAATTGCATAGTTTTGCATAGTTAATCATGGCTATTTTTTGTCGATTTTGCCATTATTTGCCATTTATGATTAAATAAAAACAACAATCTCACGACATTTTACAATCTGACTCAAACAGAAAAAGAAAATCAGAAAATCATTCTAATATCAATTATAATGTTCGACAAATCTGTTGTACAAAAAACTAGTATTTTCAGCATTTTTCATATTGATACTAACAAGTTCTGTATATGTTGCACATGCTGAAATGGCAAATCCAAAAGAGATGGACAAATGACAAAGTTCTGATCATAAAAAAATCAACTGACACATTTTCATGTGTTAAACCCCAAACACTCTCAAGATTAGTTGAGATGGGCTAAGGGTATTATTCCATAAATTAAATCTCATTTTGTTTGTTAAATTTTTCTTGTTGAATCTTTGTTCCATTGATATGGAATATTTTCTTGTAATATTTTTCTGAGATCTTTAGACGGTTTATTATTCATTTGAGCAACTTTTGTGATAATGAATAGCAAAATAACTGCAACAACTGCAATTCTGGCTCTATCTATAGCCTCGGTCTCATTGATCTTTGGACTATCTGAGACAGATAAAATCACAGCAGCTGATGCACCAACAGGAAACGACATGTATCCTTTCGCAGAGGATGTCAACCCAGTGGTCACATTCAAGTTTAGAGATGCAACTGTCACTCATGACTTTCAGTTGTTTGATACAACTAACAACTTGTTCAGTACAAGTGCAAGTGGATTTACAACAAAACAAGTAGCACCTGAATTTGTACTACAAAAAGTAGTAGGTGATACACCGTATCTGCATCAAGCAGTTGATCAAACATTCGAGTATGGTGGAAAAAATAGTCTACAAGACTATCCGTACAAGGAATTTGATGTTATTGTGGACTTGGTACAAGGAGATCAGACATTCAGGACATTTGATTATGCAAAATGCTCTATTTCAAACTACAAAATAAGCTCACAGTTTGATAAGGCGGAAAGCTTTACTGGAAAAGATGCATTTGCAGTGCTTGAACAATACACATTCGTATGCCAAGGCTACAAGACCACAAGCCCAATGTATGATCAAATGATGGAAGAAAAACAAAATCGAAAACCATATCAGTAAAATCCAGTATTCGTTTTCTCTTTATTTTTGAATTTATGATAGACTTTTAATTACTGCAACAAACCTCAATACAATCAATGATTGTTGTAATTGAGGGAAGCGATCAGGCAGGAAAAAAAACCCAGTCTGAACTCTTGGCAAGGGAACTCAAAAAAAATAAAATAAAGACAAAGGTCTTCAGCTTTCCGGATTACACCACACCTCTTGGAAAGGAAATCAATGGATTCCTACATGGAAAAAGAAAATTCCCACCACAGGTAATTCATTGTCTTTTGGCTGCAAACCGATGGGAAAAAGAATCTGAAATCAAAAAAGCAGAATCTGAGAATTCTGTTCTTATAATGAATAGGTACTATCAATCAAATCTAGTATATGGCGTTGCAAATAATCTTCCACTAGGGTGGTTGCAAGGACTGGACGAAGGCCTCCCAAAGGCAGACTTGGTAATAGTATTGGATGTCTCACAAAAAGAATCATTTTCCCGAAAAAAATCAAATCGAGACAGATTTGAAAAAAATACCGAATTTCTCAAAAAGATCTCTAAAACCTATCGCGTTTTAGCAAAAAAGTTCGGTTGGCACCTAGTTAACGCATCACAACCAAAAGAGGCAGTTCACCAAGATATCATGAAAGTTCTCTCAAAAAAACTTGCAAAATTATGAAGCAATTCCTAGATATTGTAGATCCGATTCATGATTTTATTCGAGTCCATGACACAGAGCTCAAAATCATAGACTCTCCAATCTTTCAAAGACTGCGAAGAATACGACAGTTATCAGGTGCCCATCTTACCTATCCATCTGCACAACATTCCAGATTTGAGCATTCGTTGGGTGTAATGCATATTGCAGGCCAGGCCGCACTAGCCCTAAAAGAAAAAGGATTTCTAAAAACAGATCAAATTCAGGAAATCAGACTTGCCGCATTATTACATGATGTAGGGCATGGACCATTTTCACATCTGTTCGAGGAAGTACTGCAAATTAAAAAGAAAATCTCACATGAAGAAATTGGAAAAAAAATCATCCTAGAATCCGAGATTGGCGACATTTTATCAAAATCCGGATTTGACAAAAAACACATTACAAAACTAGCATTTGGATATCCAAAGTATCGATTCGTCAACGAAATCATCTCTGGTTCTTTGTCTGCTGACATGATGGATTATTTGCAACGAGACGGATATTTCACAGGAGCAGAACACGCAAAAATAGATCACAAAAGAATCATCCAGTCTTTGGATGTATACAAAACCAAACTAGCGCTGGAAAAATCAGCATTGTACTCTTTTGAGTCCATGATTCTATCAAGATATCAAATGTTCAAGGCAGTTTATTTCCACAAAACAGTTCGCTCAGCCGAGGTTATGATGCTAGAATCCATCAGATTAGCAGATGATGACTGTGGATTTACCGAGCTAAACTTGGATGATTACACCAAACTGACAGATGAATTTGTAGTATCTCAGATTCTTGCCTTACCAGAACATACCTCAGAGCAAAGGCGTGCAAAGAAATTTGCAACCGACTATCAAAATAGAAAACTGCTAAAATGCGTATATGAGAAAATCATGACGCAAAAATCTGGCAAATCAGAACAAATACGAGACAAAATTGCAAAAAAATCCAAATTGGACAAAGATGAGATCTTTGTGGATACATCTGGCACGTTCTCAGTTCCTCTGACTCCTGCCAAGGAAAAAACAAAATCAATCACACTCATAACCAACTCCAAGACTCCAACAGAGATTCCGTTCTCAAAAATCCCTGTGGTGTCCTCAATGGCAGAATCCATGAATATTTTGCGAGTCTACACTTCGGAGAATAACAGAAAAAAAGTTGAAATGGCAGCAAAATCGCTCCTTGATTGATACAATGAAAAAAAGAATTGTCCTAAAATTATCTGGCAGAGTCTTTGGAATGGACAACAACGAAAAACTCTTAAAAGATTATGCAACTTTTCTAGTCAAAATAAGCAAGATTTGCCAGCCCATAGTTATCGCAGGCGGAGGAAAAATTGCACGACATTACATTACCCATGCAAGATCGTCTGGTGCAGACGAATCAACATTAGACGAGCTAGGAATTGAGGTATCGCGACTAAATGCCAAGCTCCTCATCTATGCGCTAGGAAACAAGGCATATCCACATCCGCCAACTACACTAACTGAAACAAGGCACGCAGTAGATTCTGGATTAATTGTGGTTGCCGGAGGACTCCATCCAGGGCAGAGCACAAATGGAACTGCCGCACTAATTGCAGAAAAAACACAGGCCTCAGAATTTCTTAATGCAACAGATGTTGATGGAATCTATGACTCTGATCCAAACAAAAACCCAAAAGCAAAAAAATTCAAGCGAATTGAGCTAAAAAATCTCCGCAGTTTGCTAGTAAGGGAGGACTCTGTTGCTGGCGGCTATGACTTGATGGATATTGTGGCACTAAAGGTAATAGAGCGCTCTAAAATCAAGACTCGCGTCATCAAAGCAGATCTGTCCATAATAGAAAAGGCAATCAAGGGTCAAGCCGTTGGAACCGAGATAATACTATAGCTCTTTTTGAACCGTGGGATATTGCTCAGTCCAGATCTCTACTTTATCACCAGAATATTCCGCAATTCCTGACTCTCTTGCCTTTTTGAAGATCTCAAAGGCCGCATCTTTTTCAAGTGGTTTTGATTGTGCCTTGGTATAGCCCTCTGCATCAACTAGTATGGTGACATAGCCATCTGCAGTGCGAATTACTGCAACCAAGTCTTCCTCACCAATTGGAATGAATTGTCCGTCTTTTTTTTTGGTGGTCAGCGTTAGCATTGCAAACCCACCTAAATTGAATAGAATCATCTGAGATTTACTTGAACGCTCTCTTCCAATTCTTACTGCTTGGAAATACTGCATCACACCTTTACACCAGAATGCAGATTTAATTGCTAACATTTATGACACAGATTTTTGAAATTTGATCGTTGAATTCCAAAATTTTACTTGGAATAATTATCGGGGTCTTGGGTGGTGCAATAGGCGTCATCGCAATTTCTGGCTCACAAATTTTCAATGACGTCTCAAAAGAGGGCTTTGGCAAAATATCCCCTGATCCAATCAAAGTGTTACCACTCCAAATGGAGCTAGGAAGTTTTGAGGTTCTCTCTGTTACAGAAGAAGAAGCACGAATCAAGGTCGACTTTAAAATAACAAATCCAAATTTCAAGTCCGTAATTTTACAGCTGATAAAATTTGAGCTGTATGCTGGCGATAATCGCGTATTAATTGCACAAATTGGTGATAGGCCAGAAGGCGCAATTGAGAGCTCTAATTATTATACAATTCTTAGCAACAACCCTCAAATCATTGGCGAAACAGTCACCATAAAAAACACTGGAAATGATCCGGAATTCTGGTCAGCACTATCAAGTGATTCCGTGAACTGGAAAATCAAAGGCGAGGCCAACTTTAATCTGAGTTCTATGACTGCCGGACACGAAAACATCGTACCGTTTGAGTTTGTCCCGTAGGATCGTTTAATTCAAACAAACATATCTTTAGTATCCATTTTTGGCGATTTTAGCTGATGCTAAGCTCATATTCTGTGAATAATTTGGCGCATGCAGCAGAGTTTCTCTTAAACTTGGCAAAAACACTAGATCACGAGCTAAATTCCTTGCAAAAGCTAAAAAACGAAGTGACAGAGCAACAACAAGAAGCTCACCGTGAAGGACAGCTTGCCAAAAAAATGACAAACTATCTTAGTGATGAGCTTGGCAGACTCGAACTACAATCAGATTCAATACCTATTGGTGCAAATTTGGAAAAGCTATCAGAAACAGAAACCAAATTGCGCCTGCTTCGCGGAAGATTAGGCGAATTTGTAGACTCTGATGATGCAAACAATCTGCAAAAATCTGATTCCTCACTTGCAACTGATCTAAAATCATACGAGTCATTTTTGCAAGATCTGACTGTTCATCTCAATGAAAAAATCCCACAATTTGAAAAAATCATCAATAGACTAAGGGGAGAATGCAGAGAAGCCCAACAACAAAAACTACTCTTAAAGGAAATGACTGATCTGTTCGGCCAAGAGCTTGATGAATTGGATGCTACATTCTCAGAACTAAGGGGAAGACTAGTAGTATCATAAAATTATGAAATTGTGATATTTTGTCTTTATGAAAAAATTTTTGGCAAACTTATATAAGATTTGACCTCAAACTGCTATCAAATGGCAGAAGCAGGTCTAGCAGCATATGGCTCAGCAATAGGTGTCTTCATTGCCTTCGCAGTAGTATTATTCGCACTTCGCGGCAAAGGACACAAAGAATCACTAGAATAAGATCTAGAGATCTTTTTTACTTCTTTTTAGAACCAAACAACTCTGATATTGTTATTTGTTTTCCGTCGTGTTTTTTGATGTAGCATCGCTCGTAATACTGACAGCTAGCACACTCTGATGATGGCTCTAAAATTGGGGTCTTTTTATCAGAAATCAAATTAGAATAAACTCGAACGCGGCGAATTACCTCTTCAAACATTTTCTTTTCACGAGTCAGGGCAAACGATGTCTCTTTGCCGTCGGCCGTTAGGTATACTATCACCCCTTCGGTTTTACCAAAGATCCACATGCAGCCATTCAGATACAAAATGTCTGTAGCAGCAGGATTCTCAGGTGACACTGTTGTTGTCTTGAAAATAATCACAATGTCATCTACTACCATGTCTGCTTGGCCTTTTAGCTTTATCTCCTCGATCGCAAATTCTCCAATTTTAGAGCCATAGGGAAGCTTTCGTATCAGGCCGCCCAGAACACCAGCAAAGTCTCTGCCTGTTGGATCTATTGCGTCAAATCTGTCAAAGTATGATCTTCTCATGCATCGTATGACCTCATGCAAAAACACTGTCTTACCGTCAGCAGGTTCTGAAATTTGTGGTACTGTCTCCCTTGTTAGGATGTCAAGTGTTTCATTGATGGTTTGCTTGTAGTCCTTATCGCCCATCATGGCATGATCACCATTTAACTGAGCAACCTCGTTAGATTCCTTGAAATTCTATCAGAAAATGCCAGTGCGACAAAATGCAACCCAAATCCAATCACTGCACCAATAACTAAATTTCCAGTGGTAAAGTAAATTCCCAAAAATACCGATAATGCGGGAATCGTCAAGATTAACGCCAAAAACGTACTAACCCAAACCGTGTTGACTAGGGTTTCAGTGGTAATGTCTGCCTTTTTTTTATGAAGCTTAATCATTGCTGGCTTTTGTTGCCTCTTTCCATATATAGCTTGAAAAATTATTCTTCCTGCTCTATTATGAGTCTGGACATTGTTGTCTGCGGATCTATTTTTTGTTCTACTGCAAATGCAATTGCAGCAATGTTTCTTACCTCATAGGAAGTAAGTTTTGTAATTCCAACTATGGTGGAAAAGCTGAACATCTTGGTAAATGATCTGTTTACTGCCTTGTAGATTGCCATCTCAAATGAATGCTCAAATGCAGATACTGCCTCCATGTTGTCCTCTGACTGTGGTATTATGTCGCGGTAACGAGTTGTTGTCAGCTCATCAAGTACGCTTCTAACCGAATCCGATGAGATCATCTTGCCAAGAAGGTCACGCGGAATGCTTGGCGTATGAGTGACGATCAGATTTTGAATTTGATCCTCATCTAGGCCCCAAAACTTGCCTCTCAAAATAGACAGGATATTGTAAAAGTCAATGTCCATTCCAACTAGTCTCATTATTTCTCTGTCGCGCGAGTTTCTCATCGCTCGTCCTAACTGCTGATACAAAATCTTGTCAAGTAACACATCAAAAACTTGGACATTCTTTTTGTCGTTGTATAGTGTTACGGCCTTTGCCATCTCTTCGCCAAACTCAATTGAGCTCAGACTTGCGATTGCCTCTTCCAAGTCCTTTGCTGTTAGTGCCTTTATTATGACATCTCGCTGGTTGATCAGTTCTTCTGCATGTAGGTTCAAGTGTGGCTCTATCTCTTCTTGGGATTTTCCAAGCGCCTTTCCCTTTAGTATAATCTTTAGATTCGAGATTAAAAATTTCAAATAATACGCATCTAAAATATCGGATTTTCCAGCAGTATTTGCAATGGAATAATGAATTTCTGCCAGTTCGCTTCGCAGAGCCGATTCAATTTTGCCTGCAGTAAATGGTTTGTTTACCTTGGATACAGCGTCTGCATATTTTGTGTTCTTTATTCTTGTGATAAGCTCATCCAAATCCCTTGATTCCGCCAAAGTCTGCAGTTCTGTCTTGCTGAGAAGCTTGCCTCTCTGAGAATATGATTTGACAGATGCAAAGACCTTTTGTGATCCACCAGAGCCCATATTTTTGCCCCCTTGTATAATGGATTTTAATGTTTGGGGCTATTTTTTGTAAAAATTTACTGCTCAGCCTATTTCTTTTAGAAAAGCAAGCGTCTTTTCCTTTTCTTGCTTTGGCATGCCAATAAACGATTCCAAGAATTCCTTTTGGATCAATATTGCCTCATCAGAAACTGCAATGAATCTTGCCTTCTCAAATGGAAAAAGATCAGAAAATTTCTCATCGCAATATGCTTTGACATAACTCTTAAACAACGAATAGACAAATCTAGGCGCAAATTTTGAAATCATTTGAATCTCCTCGTTGAATTCTTTGTCAATTTTAGATTCTGCAAAAAACTTTTCAAGTATTTTCTCGCGTCCAATTATTTCATCTAGTGCTATGGAAACCAACAGCCCTCTCTGTGTTAGCTGGTAAAATGGAATACCTTTTTCTTGTAGTGCTCTTGGGCCGCGTCTGAGTGGTAAGCGCCCTGCCTCTTCAACTATTCCAAGTGGAATCAAGATCTCATCAAGATCGCGAAATATACCAGAGTAGATGTTCTTCCAAACAGTTCCATTTTCCTGTGCAATTCTTTGAGCAATTGCAGTTCGTGTTCTCTGGGCAGGATTATTTTCAGTTGCCAAGGTTATGATGATTGAACGTTGTCTGGTTGCTTCTCCAGTAAGCTCTTCCTTTTTTGTCTTGAATGTCTCAAATATTGCAAGTTTTGGGTTCATATTTGTACTCCATAACATAGTTTCCTAATTCTATGATACTATCCTAAAATCAATCTATTTAACAATTTACATCTTTTCTGCTCAAAACTTCTCTACGCTTAAATAATTTTCACCGTTGCAAACCTACAATGAAGAACAGGAATCACAAGTATGCTCTATTACTTGTGATAGCAGTTGCCGCAACTTCGACAGGCGTACTGTCTACGGCTTATGCACAACAAGCAACCGACGGCATGGATGGTTATCAAACAAGAGGCACAGGAATTGATACTGGTAATCCAGCAGAATGCTGGTATGAAACAGAACCAGGTTCTGGCACTTTTGCACCATGCATGATCGATAACGGTGACACCGCTTGGATACTAACTGCAACATCATTGGTTCTATTCATGACACCAGGTGTTGCGTTTTTCTACGGTGGCTTGGCAAGATCGAAGAACATGGTAAACGTATTAGGCATGACACTAGTTGTAATGGGTCTAATCTCAGTACAATGGGTGTTGTGGGGATACTCTCTGGCATTTGGTCCAGTGAACAGTGATGCAAACTTGTACATGGGTTCATTAGATTATGCAGGATTCAACAAAGTATCTCATGTTGCACCTCTGGGTTCACCAGCAGCGTGTACTGACCAAGTTTACTATACTCTGAGGTCGCCATATGTTGTAAGTACGGATGTAAAATGTAGCGCAATTTGGCCTGGAACCATTCCGCATCAACTATTTGCAATGTTCCAAGCAACTTTCGCAATCATTACACCAGCACTAATCATAGGCGGTATTATTGACAGAATAAAGTTCAGCGCATTTGTTGTCTTTATCTTACTGTGGGCAACCTTTGTCTATGATCCAGTAGCACACTGGGTTTGGGGCGGAGGTTTCATATTCGCAGGAAAGTTAGACCTCAATCCTGATCTGGCGCCGGCGGCAGCACTTGACTTTGCAGGCGGTACTGTAGTTCACATTACCTCTGGATTCTCAGCTTTGGCTGGAGCCCTAGTTCTAGGAAGACGACTTGGATATGGTAAGGTTCCAATGGAACCACACAACATTCCAATGGTTGTTCTCGGAACAGGTATGCTCTGGTTTGGTTGGTTTGGATTCAACGCAGGAAGTGAGCTCGCAGCAGACGGAGTTGCAACATCAGCATGGGTTGTAACAAACACCGCAACAGGCATGGCAGCACTAACATGGATGTTAATGGCTTGGGCCCATACGGGTAAGCCAAGCATTGTTGGTGCAGCATCAGGTGCAGTTGCAGGTCTAGTCACTATCACACCAGCATCTGGTTTCGTTGGACCAATGGCAGCATTGATCATTGGTATTGCAGCAGGAACCGTTTGTTATGGATGTGTTTCATTCAAGAACTCTCGTAAATGGGACGATGCACTCGACGTTTGGGGAGTACACGGAATGGGTGGTTTCACAGGCGCAGTTCTAACAGGTACACTTGCAAGCCCACACATATGGGATACAGGTTTTGGAATCGGCGCATGGACTGGAACACCAGAAGGCTATGAGCAACAAGCTATCAACATAATGGGCGCTCTCATCTCAGCAGGTTACGCATTTGGTGTAACTATTGTCATCCTCAAAGTGATGGATGCAGTATGGCCAGGCGGAATTCGAGTCACTCCAAAAGAGGAAGAAATCGGATTAGACCTAGCTCAGCATGGAGAACGAGCATACGTAAACGAGTAAAAACTCAAAAACCCCTCTCTTTTCCTTTTGTTTCAAAATAGATTTAATGGATATTGGATTTAGCTTCATCAATGCTGATATCTACTATAGATCTTGCAAAGGAACTTGAAAATAAAAATCTGATTCTAGTTGATACGCGATCCTTCAAGGAATATTCACAAGGACACATTCCCGGTGCAGTAAATCTGGATCTGTTTGCATATCACTGGTTTGATACTACACAGCAAGGATTGGAAATATTCAATGAACAAACAAAAAAGATTTTTTCTTTTACTGGCATTACTCTGAAAAACAAAGTTGTGTTTTATGATGATGTCTCTGGAATGCTTGCTGCACGTGGGGTCTGGATGTTGATGTATTTTTCACATGACAATGTGTTCATGCTTGATGGTGGAATTAAAAAATGGCAGACAGATGGATTTGCACTTGAAACAAAAACTAATGGATTCGTGCCAAAAAATTTTGATGGCAAACCAAATCCAAAAATCATTGCTGATTATAATTATGTAAAACAAAACATGGATAAGACAATTCTAATTGATGCAAGATCAAAAGAAGAATTTACCGGCTCTGTCATACGTGGTGCACGACGAGGACATATTCCAAATGCAATCAATGTGGATTATTTACTCAACATATCTGAGAATGGAACCATCAAAGACAATGAACAATTATCAAAATTATACAAAATTCCAAAAGACTCTCAAATCATTACATATTGTCAGGGTGCATACAGGGCGGCAAACTCGTTTCTAGTCCTAAGAAGACTTGGCTTTGAGAACATCAAAGTCTATCTTGGATCTTGGGGAGAATGGTCTAATAGAACTGAATTGCCAGTGGAATGAACTATTTTTTCTTCCAGATTAGCTGATTGTACAATAATTCTGGTACAACTTGTTTGAATGGCTGTGAGCCACCATCGTACCACTTTGTAAAGAACTCGTATAGGTGAAGTCT
Source organism: uncultured Candidatus Nitrosotenuis sp. (assembly GCA_964616415.1). Classification (GTDB taxonomy): domain Archaea; phylum Thermoproteota; class Nitrososphaeria; order Nitrososphaerales; family Nitrosopumilaceae; genus Nitrosotenuis. Next base: position 161,316 of record CAZTUP010000007.1, read on the forward strand.
TAAGGACTGGATATACACAATTAATCCTTCAATCATCATGATTCCCAAGTTTCCGCCAACTATCATTGCGATACCACCAGGTGATGACCAGCCTCCCATAGATGCAAAGGAGTTGTTTACTGTCATCAATAACGCGGCATGCACAAGTAACATGATGCCAAGTCGTGCATAACTAATTGTATGTGCAAGACATTCCACTGTTTTGCCCAAAAACACCTCCATGACAACGTTTGCTGCACTACCGCCGTCTTCTGGATGATGTTTTGCATGCAAGATTCCTCCAACCATCATTGTTGCCATAGAACCAAGAACAATAATGATTGCAATTCTTGTAACTATCCAAACTCTTGCCCAGTCACCCAAAAATATTGTGACCCATGGCACTGCCTCATCATGAACCCTAGAATACATGTTCATTACATCATAGCTAGAACCGATTGCACACATCATGATTACAACAATTCCGCCATACAAGGTAAGGTTTGGAATTGCTTCTGTTATCATCATTTGAGAGTGGCCTTCTTTTTTGAGTTTCTTTATTCGAAGAACAAATGCCCAAATCAGGTGAATGATTCCCAAGAATAATGAAACTTTGAGTATGGTGATGACCTGCTCAAATGTTAATTCTGCAACACTAATCACACCAACTAACCATGATACTGGCTTTAGTGGTCCTTCCAAGAGTTGCTCAAATGGCGATAAATGATCAATATGGAATCCAAACATCTCACCTGCTCCAACACCTGCAACTGCTGCCGATGCGCCAGATATTGCAATGAGCATTCCCCATCTTGCCATGACACCCTGGCCTTTCATTTTGAATAACAAGCCTAGTCCCATGAGGAGTAATCCGTGACCAAGATCTGCAAACATTATTCCATAAAATATTGGCCACATGAGTGAAATCATCGGTGTTGGGTCTGCTTCACCACGTCTTGGTATTCCTTGGCTCTGTGTGATTACCTCAAAAGTTCTAATCCATCTTTTATTCTGGAACAAAGTAGGCCTGTTTTGCGCCATTTTTGGATCTCTAATATCTTCGGTAACTGACATCCATTGTTTTGTTATCTCTTTGAATTTTCCTTCCATATTTTTTGGAATGTATCCTTGAATTACTGCAAATCTCTTTGTTCCACCTGGTTTTCGCAATGACTCGAGAACCTCTTTTGCAACAAATGCACTCTCATGCAATGACAAAATGTCTCTGCGAATGGATATCTTTGTCTTGGCAATTTCTTTTGCAAGTTCTTTTTCTTTCTTTGTTAATTCTGACAGTTTTGATTCAATTAGTGAATATGCCTGTACTGGAACCTGTGGCAGCCCTTGTGGAATGACAAACGGGTTTGAATTAAAGCCACGAAATACCTTGAGGACTTTGTCCGAATCGTCGGAGCTTGCAACTACAATCACTGCCAGCTTGTCTTTGGTGTCAAGCTCATACTTGTAAATTGTAACTCCTTCTAGTGTGCGGCTAAGCTCGGCAAACTCGCTTGTGTTTATCACAAAAAGATTTGTGTAGAAATATTTCATAAATCCAAAACCGCCTACATCCACGTTTAGCTTTTTTACAATATCCAGGGTTTCTTTTAGCGTAGAATATTCATCAATGGAGCGCTGAGTAACTGCCATGTCTTCTAATAATTTTGCTGGACCATCTACAATGCCTGGGCTTTTCTTTTCCAGATCGTCGACCATTGTTTGTACCTCGTCAAGCTCGTACTGTTTCTTTTTGATGACAGTTCCCTTGAAGAGAACCTCCAAGATCCCAACCTGCAATGGAATCTGCAAGCCCTTTACCACATCATCAATTGTCTGATAGGATTTTTGAGCACGCAAAAGCAGGTCATCTATTTCTGGTGTAACTAGATCGCTTTCTGTTTCTATTTTGTGAAACCATTCAAATTCTGCAAGACGGGAAACTGCTTGCGGCGACTCTGATCTGGGCAAAATAATACTTCCAAGTTTTAGATCAGCTACTACCAAGTCAATTTACGGTTTTTAGGACGATTTTAAAATCTTTCCAAACATTAAAATCCATTATCTGATTGGAGCCAGATCAATGGGCGTTGATTCTGCACTAGAGCAAACTGTAGAAAAAATTCTCCAAAATACAGAACAACAGATCGTTTCAAGCCTAAAAGAAGCCCTCAAATCATCACAAGCAACCCTGATGAACTCTCTAGTTCCACTTGAGCAGGAATATGACAAAATACTGGCCGAGGGCAAAAAAGAATCAGAAAAGCTAGAAAAACAAATCATCGGCAATGCCGATCTAGACTCTAGAAACAAACAACTCTTACTAGTCGAAGAATCAATTGAAAAGGTCTTTGAAAAAGCAATCAAAAAACTTCAGGACGCTGATCGTAATAATGACTATTCTAAATTAATCTCCACTCTACTACAAGAGTCCATTGATACAATAGGTACATCCGAGATTGTAGTTCAGACAAACTCAAAGGACAAATCCGTTGTCCAATCTTTAATTTCAAAATTTCCAGGAGCAACACTTTCATCCGATCTAATTGATTGTCTTGGTGGAATCAAGGTGCAATCAAAGGATGGAACTATGAAATTTGATAATACAATTGATGCAAGGCTTGAGCGCCTGAAGCCTTTAATAAGGAAAGATATCGCATCAAAATTCGGAAGGTAAAAGGTATGGTTGCAAAGGGTAGAATTGTTTGGGTTAGCGGTCCGGCAGTAAAAGCAGACGGAATGTCTGATGCAAAAATGTACGAAACAGTTTCTGTCGGTGACGCAAAATTAATTGGTGAAGTAATTCGTCTTACAGGCGATGTCGCATTTATCCAAGTTTACGAATCAACAAGCGGACTAAAGCCAGGAGAACCAGTAGTTGGCACTGGAAATCCACTAAGCGTCTTGCTTGGTCCTGGAATTATTGGCCAAATTTATGATGGAATTCAAAGACCACTAAAAGATCTGGCAGCAAAATCTGGCTCTTTTATTGGTAGGGGAATCACCACTACACCAGTAGACATGACAAAAAAGTACAAATTCACACCCAAAGTCAAAGTCGGTGATACAGTAGCACCAGGAAGCGTTATTGGCTCAGTTCCTGAAACTGATTTAATTGAACACAGTATAATGGTTCCACCAGATCATCCAGGCGGAAAAATTACAAAAATTGTTAGTGAGGGCACTTATGATCTTGAGACAGAGATTGCCTCTACAGACGGTAGCAAGACGCCAATCAAGATGTATCATTATTGGCCAGTAAGAAAGCCAAGACCATACAAGTCAAGATACGATCCAACAATTCCATTACTCACAGGACAACGAGTTATTGACACATTTTTCCCAATTGCCAAAGGCGGAACAGGATCAATTCCTGGAGCATTTGGAACTGGCAAGACAGTAACATTGCACCAAATTGCAAAATGGGCTGACTCTCAAGTTGTAGTATACATTGGATGTGGCGAGCGCGGAAACGAAATGACTGAAGTGCTAGTTGAATTCCCACACCTCAAAGACCCAAGAACTGGCAAACCACTCATGGATAGAACAGTTCTTGTTGCAAACACAAGTAACATGCCAGTAGCTGCAAGAGAGGCAAGCATCTACACTGGTGTAACAATTGCAGAATATTATAGAGACATGGGCAAGGACGTAGTCCTAGTAGCAGACTCTACATCAAGATGGGCAGAAGCACTCCGTGAAATGAGCGGAAGACTCGAAGAAATGCCAGCAGAAGAAGGCTATCCATCATATCTAGCATCAAGATTAGCAGAATTTTATGAAAGAGCAGGACGTGTTCGAGCACAAGGCTCACCGGACAGAGACGGCTCTGTAACACTAATTGGTGCAGTATCACCATCAGGTGGAGACTTTACGGAACCAGTTACCACTCATACAATGAGATTCATCAAGACCTTTTGGGCACTGGATGCAAAACTTGCATACTCTCGTCACTATCCGTCAATTAATTGGATGAACAGCTATTCTGGATATCTAGCAGACATTGGCAAATGGTGGGGAGAAAACGTATCAAAGGACTGGTTTGAGCTCAGACGAGAGGCATATGGCATCTTGCAGAGAGAAGACACACTAAAAGAAATTGTTAGACTCTTAGGCCCTGAAGCACTACCAGATGAAGAAAAACTAATTCTGGAAGTTGCAAGAATGATCAAGATTGGAATCTTACAGCAGAATTCTTTTGATGATGTTGATACATATTGCAGTCCACAAAAACAATTCAAACTTTTGACATTACTAGTTGATTTCTACAGAAGAGGTCAAGCAGCACTAAGAGAAGGTGCATCTCTTGCAGACATTAGAGCAATGCCGGTAATTGCAACATTACTCAAAGCAAGAATGGAAGTCAAAGAAGAAGAGCTTGCAAAACTCGATGCATTGACTGGCACAATAGAATCCGAATTCAAAAAGATATCTGGAGTTAAGGTTACAGCATGAGTGCACAAGGCGGAGTCCAGTATTCCAAAATTGCAGAAATCAAAGGACCACTTGTTATTGTTGATGGTGTAGAAAGCGTTGCATTTGATGAGCTAGTTGAAATTCAAACAACAGATGGACAGAGAAGATTAGGCAAGGTTCTCGAGGTAGGAAATGGAAAAGCAATCGTTCAAGTCTTTGAGGGAACAACCGGCCTGTCAATTTCTGGAACCAGTGCAAAATTTGCAGGCAAAGTCATGGAAATGCCAGTATCTGAACAAGTCTTGGGCAGAGTCTTTGACGGCCTAGGCAGACCAATTGATGGACTGCCAGATCCAATTGCTGATAAATTTATTGATATTAACGGCGAACCGATGAATCCAGAACAAAGAGAGTATCCAAGAGATTTCATACAGACTGGTGTTTCTGTAATTGATGGCATGTTAACACTAGTCAGAGGCCAAAAACTTCCAATTTTCTCCGGCTCTGGCATGTCACACAACATTTTGGCAGCACAAATTGCAAGACAAGCATCAGTAGTTGGAACATCTGATGAATTTGCAGTAGTCTTTGCAGCAATTGGTGTGCAATTTTCCGAGGCAGAATATTTCAAAAGAAGTCTAGAGGAATCTGGCGCACTAAAACGAAGCGTTCTATTTTTGAATCTAGCAGACGATCCTGCAATTGAGAGAATTATCACACCTAGGGTAGCACTAACTGTTGCTGAATACTTGGCATATGATCTTGGAATGCACGTACTGGTTATACTAACAGACATGACAAACTATGCAGAAGCACTAAGAGAAATCAGTGCAGCAAGAGAAGAAGTGCCTGGAAGAAAAGGCTATCCTGGATATCTCTATACTGATCTTTCCACAATTTATGAACGAGCAGGAAGACTGCGAGACAAAAAAGGCAGTGTAACACAAATGCCAATTTTGACAATGCCATCAGACGATATCACTCATCCAATTCCAGATCTTACTGGATATATCACGGAAGGCCAAATCGTGCTTGGACGTGATTTGTTCAGACAAGGAGTCTATCCACCAGTCAACATTTTGATGAGTCTTTCTAGAATCATGAAGGACGGAATTGGTGAAGGAAGAACAAGAGCAGACCATCAAGAAATTTCCAATCAAAATTACGATGCTTATTCTAGAGCACAAGAAGTGCGAGCACTAGCAGGAATTGTAGGAAAGGCAGGTCTTACTGGTGTTGATCTGAAATATCTTGAAGTGGGAGATGGATTTGAAAAAGAATTTTTGACTCAAGGCGTTGATGAAAACCGAACCATTGACGAAACACTAGGACTCCAATGGAAGGTAGTCTCGTTATTACCAAAGAATGAACTAACCAAAGTCAAAGACAAATTTATCGATCAATACTACAAGGAACAATAACTAAAATGTCGTTTGGACAAAATGTTGCAGCAACAAAAATTGAGCTGCTCAAGTACAAACGTTCAAGTCAAGTTGCATCAATGGTGCAAAAAATTCTCGATGACAAAAGAAAAGTCCTACTAAAAAATATTGAAGAAATGATCACAGAAGCCAATAAGGCTCGTGGCGGAATCTGGGAACCGCTTCAAGATGTCTACAAATCAGTAAATGATGCATATCTGTCACTTGGTACTGCGACAGTGGACTCTGTTGCACAATCAACGCCGGCTGTAATGGAAGTAGATACCAAAGTAAAACGAGTAGTTGACGTTACCATACCAACCCTAAATGTTACTGAAAAAGACACGAAATCAATGCCTTATGGATTTGCGGACACTAATTCTTCAATTGATAGAGCAGCAAAACAGATCAAGGCATTATTGCCAAAGATCTGTAAAGCAGCTGAATATGAAAACTCTATTTTTGCACTCGCAAAGGCGCTAGAAAAGACGCAAAAACTACTAAATGCGCTTGAAAATGTCATTATTCCGCAGTATAGATTACGAATTAAATTCATCTTGTCCACTCTAGAAGAGCGAGAAAGAGAGGAATTCGCAAGACTAAAAAAAGTCAAGGCAGTAATGGAGAAGAAGAAGTAAATGGCAAAACAAGATATCAAAAGATTACTAGATGAAGCAAGCGCTGCACTAGAAACAGAACACAGCACTCAAGCAGATTCTATAAAATCAGATCTAAAACATTTCAAAACAAAAACACTGGACAAAATTTCAAAAACCACACTATGATTTAAATAAAGGAGCTCAGGCAGCAACTTTGAAAATGAAATCCTTTGCGTTATTGCTTTTGGCAACAATCGTATCACTATCAGCAATGACAGGCCTTGCGTTTGCAGCAGAAGAAGGAGCAGCACCATCTGGTGACTCTGGTTCACTGAAAATTCTCGGTGCAGGTTTAGCATTTGGTCTTGCAGCATTTGGTGCAGGAATCGGATTAGGTTATGTAGGATCTGCAGGTCTTGCCGTCATTAGTGAAAATCCAGCATTACAGTCAAAAGTATTCATCTTCGTAGGTATGGTCGAATCAATCGCAATCTACGGAATAGTCATGATGTTCATTATCTTGGGACAGTAAATCCCAAAAAACTCTTTGTTTTAGTTTTAGCAATATTTTAGCTGATTCACATCTAGGATTCTTGTACAGTATTTACATTTTAGGACAAGGCCGTTCTTGTCAATGACTTCCATGACTGATTCAATGTCTTCCTTGCTGTTTGTTATGCAGTCTGGATTTGAACACCTAAAGATCTTTTCAATTTTGTTTGGTAGAGCCACTCGACGCTTTTCTACTAGTTTGTAGTCCTTGATTATGTTAATTGTCGCCTTTGGAGATATCACTGCAAGCTTGTTTGTATCAAAGTCTTGTAGATATCGATTCTCTACTTTGATGATGTCTTTTTTGCTGTATTTCCCACTTGGTACATTGAGTGCCACGGTGATAACATCACCATCTTCACCATTGATGCCAAGCGCATCTAAAACCTTGAGGCCTTTGCCTCCTTCAATATGGTCAATTACAGTGCCGTCCTTTATTCTGCGTACTATTAGATTTGATTCTTGCATCAGAATACTTTGTATAGTAACCAGTATATATCATTGAAAGAAATGAACGACTTTTTCCAAAAAGACATCATATCTGTACGTGATTTTGATAAAACAAAATTCGAATCCGTCTTTTCTGCCACTGATAAAATAATCAAAATGGACTCAAAACAACGACGAGAGATTGGTCGTGGAAAGACACTTGGATATCTTTTCTTTGAGCCAAGCACCAGGACAAGACTTAGCTTTCAGGCAGCAATGGCACTAATTGGTGGAACATCACTTGGAATAGCAGACGTGGCATCTTCATCTACCAAAAAAGGTGAAAGCCTCGCAGATACCATTAGAATGATCTCAATTTACTCTGATGTTTTGGCACTGCGTCATCCACTTGATGGCTCTAGCAGATTTGCATCTGAAATTTCTGATAAACCAGTACTAAATGCCGGAAGTGGTACAGAAGAGCATCCAACTCAGGCAATTCAAGACTTGTATACAATAAAAAAAGAAAAAAACAAAATTGATGGCCTAAAAATCGGCATAGTTGGAGATCTAAAATATGGCAGAACCGTCTATTCTCTTTTGTATGCTCTATCAAATTATGATGTTGATATACGATTGATATCACCTGAATCTCTAAAGATTAGAACTGACTCAACTTATGAAATCCAAAAAAAGATCTCACTAAAGGAGTCCACAAACCTCGATGAATACATTGATGAATTAGATGTGATCTATGTGACAAGAATTCAAAAGGAAAGATTTCCAGATGAAGAAGAATACCAAAAGGTGCGTGGCAGCTACAAAATTGGCCTAGACGTTGTGGGAAAAATGAAAGAAAATGCAATAATCTTACATCCGTTGCCACGTGTTGATGAAATATCAACAGATGTTGATTCCACAAAGCAAGCAAAATATTTCCAGCAAGCAGAATATGGAAAATTTACACGTGCGGCACTTTTAGGATTGATATTAAACGAAGCAGGCCTTTAGCTACTTTTCACAAACTGTTTGACTGTCTTCATTTGCATTATACAGATTTGCAATTGCATCAATGTTACAGTCTGAAATGTATGGGATAGTCATGTCAATTGTTGGTGCCATCAAATCTTCAGTGGCAGTAGAATGGCCAAGGCCAAGTGCATGGCCAAACTCATGTCTTAGTATGGTCTCAAGCTGTTCATCTGTTAAATTAGAAATATCATAAATTGTGATAAATGATTTTAGAATCTCGTTGTCCTGTGTGATTGATTTTGTGTATCCAGTATAACCATCAGAATCTTTTATGTTAGATAATGTTATGATGATATCGCCTATGCCGTTGTTCTCTACAAATTCAAATTCTGTTGGTATGTTGTACTTTGTTTCTTGTTTTGCAGCTTCTTTGAGTGCGCCCGTCCATCCAACATAATATGATGATTTTGATCCCTTTGGGCCTTTATGCACTAGAGAATCATCAAACTCTTGTATTTTCTCAGATGTTATTGCATTTTTGATCACTTCGATCTGATGATCTGTTACGCGAGGTGATTTGAGAATATTCACATTAAGTGTGGTGCCAACTAATCTCCATGATTTCCATGTATCGACCGTGTCGCCGCGAAGATTTTCTGTAAAATATTTAGTTCTTAGTACATTGGGAGGCTCTTTTGACTCATCAGTAAAAATCATATCAGTAACGCCAGACATCATAAGCATCAAAAATACTGCAGGCAGAACTGCGATTTCTGCTACTAGCAATATTTTGGATTTTGATTTTTTTATCTCTTTTTGAATTTTAGAAATCTCTTGAACAAGCTCATCTTCGTGATGTTTTAGGGTCTTAATTGATCTAGCATCTATTGTATCCAATGATTTACGTTCGGCATGATTTTTTGTCTCAAATTGTTTTATCTGAGATGTGGTGTTATCAAGCTCTTTTTTCATAACATCCAGATGATTCTTTAGCCGTGCAAGTGATCTTTCTGACAAGTTAGCCTTCCTTGCAAATAACATCCAGGATATCGTGCGGTGTGATGAGTCTGTCTGATGTCATTACGCATGTGTGTCTTGCATTTAGCATGATCCTGCAGATCTCTGATATGCTCAATTTGTCTGAAATCAACATCGGAGTAATTGTCTTCAAAGTGCTTGCACTAAGATTTAGCAGATTTTCATTTTGCGTGTTGCTTAATTCTTTGAGTTTTTCTAGTATGATTTCATAATTCACAAATGAAAATTCGTCTTCAAGCATGACAAATTCATTTTGTTCCTTTTTGAGTTTCTCGACTATATCTTTGATAGTCTCATCTCGCTTGAAGCTGACAATGTGTTTTTGTCCAAATGATGTAGCATCAAAACCTGTTTTACATAAAGCACCAATTTCAAGGACCTGCCTCATTGAGAATTGTGAAAAGCTAGTTTTGTCGTTCTGTATTACTGTGAAAGGGTTTTTACTTTTACCCATACGAGTTAAAATTTCTCTAATGTTAACTGTTCTGGAATCAATGTAAAAATCTGCGTTCATTACTTTGGTAACGTTTTCTGAGAAAAATTCCCCAACTGGTCTTTTCTGTAAACCATCAATTATCTCTCTGGCGCTAATTGTTCCTATTGGGAATTCATCCTCAATTACTACTAAATTATTAGTTATATCAGAAATTCTTGATAGCATTGATGATGCAATCCAGATGTTATCGTGCGGTGTTATAGTCGATATTGGAATTGATAGCAAAGAATATGGCAATATTTCTTCAAACGAACAAACATCAAGTGTAATGTCTTCACCATTAAGTAACGACTGAAATACCAGTGCCTTCTTGGAAGAATTTCTTCCAAGCATTTTGCCAAGTTTAAAGTTTAGATTAGCTAAGTTATCCACATCCTACTTTCTAATTATATTTTGATGGGAAATTTGATAATCAAGATGATGTTCGAATTGAACATACGATTTTCTGTTTTTTTAATAAACAAAAAATTTTGTTTTGTGCAAAATGAAAACTAGTTTTTTATTTTGAGTTGTCCTTTCTTTTTGAGCATAAATCCAGCAGCACCTATTGCACCTGGAACTATGATCAAAATTGGATCTATGCCAAAAATCTCAATGGAGTAATCCTGAGCAGTTGGTTGTTCCTGAATTAATGTGATGTCATCTGAGTTTATTGTAATTGATTTTGTTATGGATGTGGGCGAATACCACTGTCCGCCTACTGTTGCTACTATGTTTACTGTAGAGTCCTGAGGAATTATAGAAACTACAGCATCTCCAGTTGTACCCGTTTGAGAGTCAGAAATCTGAATAATCCCACCATTTACCTGCCAATCCACATTCATTCCAACAAGCGGTTTATCATTTGTCTTGGCAGAAATTGTTGCAAGAAAAGTTTCGCCTGTCTCTACAGAATCAGGACCTGAAATACTGAGAACAGGAGCAAGACTAGTGATTGTTATTTGATCTGATATTAATGGAAGCTCTTTTGATAATAATGAGATCTCTGTTACTCCTGCTGTTTTTGGCGCAATGTCAAATAATGTGTAATAACTACCCTTTGGAATTGTTACCGTAGCTGGAACTTCAGCTATTGTTTGATCTTTTACTACTAAATTGACAGTAACATCATTTGTTGCATATGTGGGCAACCCCTCAGAATTTATCAGTTGAATTGAAAACACATCATTATTTCCAACAAAGATTGATTTTGAATGATCAAAGATTAGATCAGCAGGATCTGATGAAAGGTTTTCAATTGTTGACGTGTCATCAAAATCGCCAACTTCAACTGATAATTCTACAGATCCTTTCTTTAATGACTTGGCATCAAATAAAACCAACGTGTCTTTTTGTACAATTTTTTTTGCCTGAATTTGGACATGTTCGTTTGGTGATACAAACACATCATTGTCTTCTGGGAAGCTTGTTAGTTCAGTGCCGTCCTTTAGATACATCACCATTGGAAAGCTAGTTCCACTCAAAACATCTGGTATTAGTGGTTCTACTACTAGCTCAAGTGAGTCCTTGTTTGGTCCAAACACCTGAACTGTTGTTAGTTCCCCTTCATTTACTGCAGGCCTTAGCTCAAGATCTGTTGGTACGCTATGGCCTGTCTTGCCAAAAACAAGTGCAACTTGGTCACCTGCTGCTAATATCACATCCTCAATGTTGAGTGCTTTACTATCAGAAGAGTCTATTTTTATTGCAAGCTCTTTTTTTGCCACAACGGGATTTTCATCTTCATCTTCTAAATGTAGTACGCCTATCAATTCTCTCTTACCTGTAGCCAAGACTGGCAATGTCTCGAATTGAACTAGCTTGTCATCCATGATCTCCAAGTCTTTTGATGTTATCTCTTGAGTTTCAATCACAAGTGGCTCCTCGCTAGAAATCATTAGCTCATACGTGTCCTCAGTTCCTTGGGGGAGTGAGTATTGTGAATAACCCCAGTACGTACCCTTGTTTATCTGAAAGTATCCAGATGATTTTTGTTTATAATTTGAGCTATAGTTTGTAGCTTCTGTATAATCTGAATCTGCAACTTTGTAGTATACTATGATGTCCTTTTGGGCAATTACTGGCCTACCAGAAGAATCCTGTAGCTGTGCTATTACGAATCCTTGTGACGCGTCATGTATGGAAAGTGTTGTTGGATACGTGTACATTTTTACTGTTAGGTCTTCATCCTCTTGTACTGTTATTGTACTACTCTTGGTTTCAATTCCTGGTGCTGTGGAATAGATTGTAGCCTGGCCTGATTTTTTAATCATGAATTTAGTATATGCAAAATATTCACCTTTCTTTATGAGTAAATTTTGAGACGCAATCTCAACTATCTCTCGATTTGCAGTGTTCAATGAAACAACAGTATCTTCTTTTGCAATTACAGGAAACCCATCTTCATCTGCAAGCTCGATTGCTATGTATCCCTCATTTGGACCGCTAGTCGTAAAGGTGTCAGGTGTTATCTTGACTAGTATGGATGATGCATGATTTTTGTTCCCATAAATTGTAATTGGAATTTCTTTTGAATCAAATCCTGGTGCTGCAAGATATATCGTGGTAGTCCCTGGCTTGCCAGCCTTTACTATGACGTCAGTAACAAATGAACTACTGTCCTGGATTTTCTCTATATGTAATATGGATGAATCAAGTGATGTGATGGTAAGATCAGTTATTTTTTTTGGAATTATACTGTCTCCTTCTGCTATGAATACTTGCATTTTTGCTTCAGATCCTTCCACAAGTTTTTGAGGCAAGAATCTAATGTCGAACTCTTCAGCATAAGCTACACTGATAATCATGGTGTACACTACGAGTGCAGCTAGGATTATTCCTACTCTCAAACGATCTCATTTGGTCTAAAAAAATCATATAAGAGAGTGTTTGAGTTTTTTGAACAAATACTACGATATTAGAAAAAATTTCTACAATTTCTTTGATGTTATGGCATCTTCAGACAATATTGTTCTAAATCAACTAGCACTTGTAAATGGATTACTCAAACGCCTAATTGAAAGTCATGGAATAAAAATAGAACTGGAAGCAAAACAAAACCTCGAACTATCATTTGATGACAAATCAAAAATATTTAGTATGCTAAAAGTACAGGAAAAACTCCAAGATCGACTATCAAAACAACAAAAACAATCCATTGACAAAGATTTGGACATTCTTCTGGGAAATTTTCATTATTATGACAAACAATATGCAAAGGCGATCATATTGTATGATAAGCTTCTAAGATTTGATCCTCACGATGTTGCCATTTTGGTCAACAAGGGCATGGCGCACTCTAAACTTGGCAATCACAGAGAAGCGATCTCTTTGTATGATAAGGTATTAGAAATTGATCCACAGTATTTTGATGCATTATATTGTAAAGGTAATTCGCTTGCTTTGCTCTCAAAACATGAGGAAGCGCTTTCATGTTATGAGCAAACATTAGCAATAGATCCAAACTATCTTGATGGCTTGTACAAAAAAGGACTTGCATTAGTTAATTTACAAAACTATGAAGATGCAATAGAATTTTTTAATAAAGCACTTAGCATTGAACCAAATAATATTCAAATTCTTGTAAACAAAGCAATAGCAACATCGATTCTTGACAATCACAAAGAAGCAATCTCTTTGTATGATAGAGCACTGGAAGTAGATCCAAAATACTTTGATGCATTGTATCATAAAGGCATCACATTAGTTGCAATGGAACAACATCTAGATGCATTGGAGTGTTTTGATAGAGCACTGGAAATTGATCCACATCATTCTGATGTTTTGTATAACAAAGGTCTAAGCCTAGCAAGTCTTGGTAAGCACCAGCTTTCTATTTCTTATCATGACAAAGCACTTGAATTCAATGCACAAAACATTCATGCTATTCATGCAAAAGGCTGCTCTCTGTTAGATCTTGGTAAAAAATCTGAAGCTCTAGAATGCTTTGACAAAGTACTTGAGATTAACTCTAACTTTGAAGATGCCATTTTACGTAAAGGTACTACCATTTTCTCTTTAGGAGATTACAATGCTGCGGTAAAGCAATTTGATAAGGTGTTGGAGAAAAACCAATTCAATCTTTCCGCATTATATTCAAAAGCAATTGCATTGTCATACCTTGGTAGGCATGAACAATCATTAACGATTCTTGATAAAATACTAGAGATTCACCCAAAACACTTTGAATCCTTGTACAACAAGGGTCGCACTCTTCAATTATTTGGACATGATACTGAAGCATTATCCTGTTTTGATGCTGCTGCAAAAATCAGGCCTGATGATCTTGAAAATACCGGTAACAAGGCTTGGTGCTTGTTACGTCTTGGACAAAAGACAAAAGCTTTGTCTTGTTTTGAGCAAGTTTTGTTAACAAATCAGAATGATCCTGATGCACTTCTCGGAAAGGCAATCACGCTTTCCCAGCTTAATCGTCACAGTGAAGCATTGGCCTACTACGATCGAGCCCTCACAATCAATCCAAATCACTTTGATGCATTGTACAACAAGGGCATTGCGCTTTCCCAGCTTAATCGTCACAGTGA
>CAZTUP010000008.1:0-89123 GCA_964616415.1 uncultured Candidatus Nitrosotenuis sp.
GCTTGCAGAAGGTGAAGACAAGGGACAACCAATCTGGACACCAGACGGCAAAACAAAGTTTGCACTCACAATAGTTGATACACAAGCGTCATCAGGAACTTGGAACTTTGCAGGAAACGCACTTGCAGTTCACACAAAGAATGCAGAACCGTTCACTGTTAGCTACACTGTAGTTGCATCTCAGTAAACTCTCTTTTCTTATTTTTAATTAAAATTGCAAAATTATACATTTGATCAAAACGGATAAGGGTAAATCTATAAAGGAGCTCTTTAGAATCGTCATTACACAGTGGTATAATGGGCAAACTCTTAGAAAAAGCACTAAAAGACGCACTAAATGAGAACAAGTGTGTATTGGGAGAAAAACAGGTAGTGCAATCAATTAAAAATGCAAAACTAGTAGTAATTTCAAAATCGCTTACAGAAGACGCACTACAGAAAATTCAAAGCTCTGCAAAAAATGAAAAAGTTTCCACATTGGAATTTGGCGGCTCATCCGTAGCCCTTGGAAAATTATGCGGATTACAGTTTAGAGTTTCCGCAGCATCACTAACATCAATTGCAGATTCTAACATCAAAGCAATATTGCAAGAAGAAACAAAATGAAAACACAAATCCCCTCTCAAAGTTTAAATGAGACCCGTAGCGGGTTGAGATAATCCGTCGATATGCCACAAACAATCAAACTAACAACTGATCAAATGCGATTAATTTCGCTTTTCCAAAATGTGACTGGCGCATCTGCACGTGATTGTGTGGAAGATGAAAAACAAAATAGAGTAATTTTTGTAGTTAATGAGGGTAAAATGGGTTTAGCAATTGGTAAAGGTGGTGCTCATATTAGAAACTTGCAAAATATTGTGAAAAAGAATGTTGAATTGGTAGAATATTCTGATGATCCTGTTACGTTTTTGAAAAACATGCTAAATGCGAAACTTGTAACTGACGTTAAACTAAACAAACGCCTTGATGGCTCAACTCAGGCTATAGTCCTAGTTGATGCCAAAAAGAAAGGTATCGTAGTTGGACGCGAAGGCAGAAACGCCGAAAAGGCACGATTGCTTGCAAAACGATACTTTGAGATTACAAGCGTTTTAATTAACAGTCCAGACAAAATGATGGAGTGATAGTATGGCAAAGTCACCATTAGGATTATTCGCAGGACGTGTACTAAAATCAAAGCGTAAAAAGCAACGCTGGCAAATTGGTACTTACAAGAGAAGACTTTTGGGTCTTAACGTAAAGGCAAATCCACTTGGTGGTTCTCCGCAAGCAAGAGGTATTGTTTTAGAAAAAGTAGGAGTGGAAGCAAAGCAGCCAAACTCTGCAGTTAGAAAGTGTGTTAGAGTTCAATTAATCAAAAACGGAAAAACGGTTACTGCATTTTTGCCACGAGACGGCGCAATGAACTTTATTGATGAACACGATGAGGTTCATCTAGAGGGAATGGGTGCAACACAAGGTGGTGCAATGGGAGATATTCCAGGTGTGCGATTCAAGGTTTTCAAAGTTAATGGAACTTCTCTACGAGAGCTAGTTAGAGGAAGAAAAGAGAAACCAAGGAGATAGAGCCATGGCAGAAACTCAAAATCTTTTGTTATTCAGAAAATGGGATCTTACTGGAGTTGAAATCAAAGATCCAGGACTAAAAACAGTAATTTCTTTGAGGAAATCCATATTCCCACACACCTTTGGAAGATCCTCACTCAAAAGATTCAACAAAGCTGAAGTAAATATTGTTGAGAGACTGGCAAACAAGCTAATGCATTTTGGTAAAAAATACGCAAAGAACACTGGCAGAATGGGTGGCAAAAAAGCGCGCACCATGAATACTGTAAAAGCAGCATTTGAAATCATACACCTCAAGACTGGTAAAAATCCAATAGAAGTACTAGTTAGAGCAATAGAATACTCATCACCAAACGAAGACACTACCAGAATTGTATATGGAGGTACTGCATATCATGTATCAGTTGATGTCTCACCACTGAGACGAGTTGACTTGGCATTACGATTCATTGCGGACGGTGTCAAAGAAGCATCGTTTTCAAATCCAAAATCAATGGAAGAATATCTAGCCGAGCATCTAATTGCAGCATCATCTAATGATGCGGCAGCCCCATCAATCAAAAAGAAGAACGAGCTAGAACGCGTAGCACAAGCATCTAGATAGTGAATTTATCATAAAAAGTAGCCCGAGGCAGATTCGAACTGCCGTCTCGGCGTATCCTCTCTAATGATCCAGAGCGCCGAATCCTTAGCCTGAAAAATTCATTTGACCGCTAGACTATCGGGCTACTGAAAAAACCACAAAGACTTGACAATATAAGATTTCTACTTGACTCGGACTTCTTTAATTGCTGTTGCATAATCACATTCTGCCTTGAGTCTCATGTATGGGATCAGTCTGTAGTGAATTGAATACAGATCATTTTCTTTGAATAAAATATTCTTTAGCACTAGTGATACTAATCCTCGAGAGGGAACCGCTAGTGGAATGTTGTTTTTTCGACACACCGAATCTCGTTTTTTCTGATATTGTACAAGAGTAAATGAGACCTCGTTTAGCTCTAAAATCAAAGGCCAAACTATCTCCTTCCAGACAAATCTACGATTTTCTGTTCCGGACGCGTACTTGCCTTTTTCACTCAAATATTAATAATCTGAATAATTTAGTTATAACTACATTTGTCACAAGATCACATTTCAGAATCGCTAACTTTGTTACAAAAACAATGGACTGTTGATCCCATTTTAGTTGATTTCATGCTTGGCAAAAGATCCGATGTAACAGATCATGCAATCAAAGTTCGCCAAGTTGTATTTCATATTCCGTATCTGACTGATGAGAAAAAATACATTTTATGGAAATGCTATTGGCCTGACTGCCATAATTGCTGCGAGCGACAAGGACGATTACCATTGACTTCAGATGACCTTATTACCATAGGCAAGGGTCTCAAATACCAAAAGACATCTGATTTTGTAAAAAATGAAACTGTTGTTGCAACATGGCTTGAGTCCGGACCGTCTGGAAATAATGTCTTGATGACATCTGTCAATCTAAAGAGAAAATTAGATGAGACGGAAGCAGATGATGGTACTCATATCAGATGTAGATTTTTAGATGACAAAGGGGCATGCTCTATGCATCCAGATAGGCCAGGTGTGTGCTATTTGTATCCATTCTCCACTTGGCTTGAAAACGAAAATGGACGTGCCAGAGTGCATTCTACGTACCAGTTTACTGGTGATTGTCCGGGGTTTTTCTTGGCAGATTCACTGGACCAAATGAAGGAAACTTTACGGGAATACTCTCAGACAATATATGACTATAACATGAAACACACTCGAACCACACGTGAAGGGTTTAGCCTTACCAGCTTTGTCTGAATCACTAAACAAAATCTCATCCGTAGCAAAGTAATTTTGACTCAAACCCAGAATAATAGATAACAAAAACCAGACACAGGACTTGTCTGCAGGAATTGAGATAATCGGAGATTTGGGATATTTGTTGCTCTTCTCGGCAGCAATTGGAATTATTGCCTATATTTTACGACAACCTCTGGTTCTTGGATTTTTAGTAGCCGGTATCTTGATTGGCCCATTTAGCCCATTTAGTCTCATAAAAGATGTTACCATGCTGAATAATTTCTCTGATATTGCAATCGTACTACTCTTGTTTGGAGTTGGTCTGACATTTCCTATTTCTCAGCTCAAATCTATTGGAAAGATTGGTGCAGTCATTGCAATAATTGAAGTCCTGGCCATGCTGGGAATTGGATTTGGAGTTGGCCTGATGTTTGGCTGGTCACTCATCGATTCAATGTTTTTGGCAGCCGCACTGTCAATTAGCTCAACTGCAATCATTGTCAAAGTCTTAGAGGAAATGAATGTGATAGAAGAACCGTCGTCTATTTTACTAATAGGCGTTCTAGTGATTGAGGATCTTATTGCAGCTGTTTTGATCTCAACTTTACACTCTTCGGTTTTGTCCGGTGGCTTTAGCTTTGATCAAATGTTGTGGGAAATCACAAAAATTGGTATGTTCATTGGAGGAACAGTTGTCTTGGGCTGTATTGCAATGCCAAGAATATTCTCGTTATTGTCTAATTTACAGAGATACGAGTTCACAATCCTTGTTGCGCTGGGTCTCGCATTTGGACTCTCATTTTTGTCACACGAGTTGGGATTTTCAGCAGCGACCGGTGCGTTTTTGGCAGGAGTAATACTTGCCGGCTCTAAATTTTCAGAAGACATTACAAATTTGATTACACCAATACGTGAAGTGTTTATTGCAATATTTTTTGTGACAATTGGAGCATTAATGGATGTAAACATTATCGCTCAGTATTGGTTGCCAATCATTGTGATTACACTTGTCACTATAGTTGGTAAGACAGCATCTGTATACTTGGGTGTGAGACTATTCCAGCTTGGGCCAAATAATGCCCTTGGTATTGGATTATCAATGGCACAGCTAGGTGAATTTTCATTTATTGTGTTGATGGTTGGACAAGATCTGGGAGCAACAAGCTCATTCCTATTTCCAATAGTTGGC
This sequence comes from uncultured Candidatus Nitrosotenuis sp., assembly GCA_964616415.1. Classification (GTDB taxonomy): domain Archaea; phylum Thermoproteota; class Nitrososphaeria; order Nitrososphaerales; family Nitrosopumilaceae; genus Nitrosotenuis. Next base: position 4,565 of record CAZTUP010000008.1, read on the forward strand.
ATGTGTGTAGTATTGACTACGATTTTAGCACCTATTCTAATCAAGAAAGGAACTAAAATGCTGGTTGCATACTAGTGTTTGAATAGAATCGAATCAGGCCTTTGCAACTTTCATTAGATCGCGCATATGGATTTCCATTCCAAATCGCTGCTCGTTTTTCTTCATGTATCTGAATATGGATATCAGATCCACTATACTTCTCATGGCGGAAAAACTTCCATTCATTTTAGCTCGAATGAAATTCAAAACCTTGCCATAAATCGCAAAATATTCTAACACTTCTTTTCTGTATTTTGGTAAGTCGTTGATGTTCCTAACAAAGATGTCTGCACAAACCATGCTTGGTATGATTCCCTCACCTAGCAATGGATAGACAGTCCCAATGGATTCACCAACTCCAACTACTTTACCATGATAGAATGGTTCACACATGTTTGGAGTAGCTAGTCGAATCGGACGACCGACTGTTTTTGTAACTTTGCCCCCGTATTTTGCAAAAAATTTGTCAGTTTCCACAATATGATTTTTCTTGTAATCACCTGCACCAATGTGTGCCATGTTGTCATTTAATGGGAAATACCAGAAATAACCAGTCATTCCTGGGAATGGCTTTACAAAAAAGTCATCAATTGGAACTTTGCCATCGTATTGAATTTTGTACTGGTATGTTGGAAGGTAAAAGTCTTTTTCAATTTTTGGTAAATAGCTTCTATGAAATCCAGTACAATCAACAATTAGATCAAATTCCTTTTCCAATTCTTCTAATTTCGGTGTTACACCATAATGGATTTTTACTCCCTCAGCCATTTTTTTAATCAAGCCAATTTTGTCAAATGTGACTAGGCCTTTTAGTTTGATATCAAATCTCTGGCTATTGTTCATATCAATATGCATGTCTTTGCCGTGATGAATGATGAAATCATTAAAATTGATTCCAGATTTGGAACATAATTCTCTCATCTCGTTTGCTGAAGTGCCCCATGCACAAATAGAATCGTGGTTTTCTTCTGTCATGCGCTCAAAACCAATAACTTCATGATCTTTTTTGAGTCTGGATACCAAGTATCCGCCTGCAACACCAATTCCAACTACGGCTATTTTCATTTGACTTGAAATTTTCTCTAGTCTAATAAATAGACTATGTGCAAAATTTATGGTTGAGCGCTATTCGATGTATAATGCTGGCTTGAATGGCCGTGCCATTTTCGCCTTACTCTTTGGATCATATTTTGCAGGATCTGACTCCTCAAAGACTTGGATCTCAACTGATAGTTCTTTTTTGACTAGTGTTGCAAGCTCAGAAGAAAGGATTTGAGATTCATTGACTGGCTCAAATTCTGCTCTCATCTTCCTCATCTCTATTGGCTCTGCTAGAATAGAATTGACTGACTTTTTGACAAAGTCTGGGTCTTTTTTGATATTTTCAGTTTCTGGATTTGCAATCAAATCTTTTATGATTGCGCCAATATTTGTCTGTCCTACAACTACTGACTGTACAATCTTACGATATGCCTTCACCTTCCATGGATCTGCAGTGTATAGAACAATTTTTTGTGGATTGATCTTTGTTACCTTGAGAACATTTTTGATATCCTCAAGTGTGGATTGTAGTAGTTCTTCAGACTGGATTGCATTTTGATCTACTGTCAAACTAATCTTTGGCCAGGAAGACCTAGAAACAAATCCATCATTGCCTAATCTTTCCCACATTTCTTCTGCTATGTGTGGTGCAAATGGTGATAGCATTGCGACGCGAATACTCAAAATCTTATGCAGTATGCCAGAGATATCCATCCTATTTTTTGCCTCTGCACGTTTTAGATACCACTGTACATCTGATTCAAAGCTAAACAAAATGTGATGCAATGCTTCTCGCAATCTCATCTTTTCTATTGCATTAGTTGTCTGGGTAATGAGATGGTCTAGTCTGCCAAAAATCCAATTGTCTTCTGATTGTAGTTTTTCTGGCATTCCTGGCTTGTATTTTGTGCAATCTTCATAGATTCCTTCCAGCTTGTTCTTAATGGTACTCACAGATTCTAAATTAAAGTCTGCATCTTGTAGTAATTCGGCTGATATTATTATGGCAAGTCTGATTGGGTCTGCGCCATAATCTTTGATTGCTTTTCGTAATGGGATGATATTTCCCATGGATTTTGACATTTTTTTGCCGTCCATCAAAACAGATCCGTTTACAACAATTTGTTTTGGCCAAAGTTGTTCTGGAAATATTGCAACATGGTTTAGAACAAAGAATGTTAAATGATTTGGGACTAGATCTCTTCCGGAATGTCTTGCATCCACCGGATAAAAATAAACAAAGTCACCTCGAATTCTTGCAAGTACATCTTCTGATATGTGACATTTTAATGAGACTTGCTTAGAATTGCCATTTCCAAAAAACACAAACTCAAAAAATTCATCAGTTAGATCATCTGCTACTAGTTCTCCAGAATTTACGTATTTGGCCAAAATGTAATATGCCATGTATATGACAGAATCCGATAAACTTTCGACAATCCATCCCTGATCCCATGGAAGTTTTGTTCCAAGACCATGTTGTCTTGCACACGCTCTTTGTCTCAACCATCCAACTACATAGTTGAATTCTGTTCTGATTTCATTTGGCAATATGCTCATTTTCTCAAAACACTGGTTTGTCTTGTCTTTCCAAGATTGATCAAGATAATTCAAAAACCATTGATTGTTGAGCAATTTTACAACACATTCTGCTCCGCACCTGCATCGAATAGGGCCGTCATTGAGCTCAAGTAAAATATCTGAGTTTTTGGATTCTGCAAGCCATGTCTTTATGGTGTCTTTGGCTTCGGAAACCTTGAGACCTGCGAATTTTCCGGTATTCTGCTTTAATATTCCAGAATAGAATTCCTTGGCATAAACTTGGGTTGTTGCCTCATCAAGCTTGGGATCGTCTTGATCTTTGATGCCTAGTTTTTCCACTATTTCCCTTGCAGGGATTTCGCCAAATTCCTCAGTCTTGATGATGGATATTGGTTCTATTCTGACATTAGATCTATTTTTCTTGTAATCTTGTAATGCTTGATAGTCAAATGGTGCATGTGCTGGAACTGACATGACAATACCAGTTCCAGTTTGCGATTCCACGAATCTTGCTGGAAATATTGGAATTTTCTTATCTAGAATAGTAACTGTCTTTCCAACAAATTCTGAACCATCAATTTCTGTAATTAGAGTTATCGTCTTGTTTAAAAATTCTAGTTTTCTTGCACATTCTGGACTGACAAGCCAAGTCTCATCATTTACTTTTATTTTGCGATACTTGATTTGTGGATTTATCCAAAGATTTGTCACACCAAATATCGTCTCTGGTCGAAGTGTGGCAGTTGGAATTATCATATCGTCTAAATGAAATTTTATCAAAATGTATTCAGTAAAGTCTGGCTCTACATCGCCTAGTGTGTCGTGTTGTGATACTGGGTTTTGGTCCTTTGGACACCAACCTACCGGATGGGAACCCTGTACTACATAGTTTAATGATCTCATCTTTCGGAACTGCCACTCGATGAACTTCTTATACACTGGATCTATTGTTGTGAATTCGCGTCGCCAATCAATGGAATACCCCATCTCGATCATTCCTTGTTTGATCTCTTGGTGAAAATAATCCGCTATCTTGACGGGTTCGACAAATTCTTTGATTGTGTCTGGTGGAACATGATATAGTTTTTCAAAGTTCTCGATTAACTCCTTATCTCCTTCTTGCACTCGCTTTGCCATGCCAAGAATCGGTGTGCCTGTATAGTGAAATCCCATTGGAAATAGTGTGTTGTAGCCTTGCATGCGCAAAAACCGTGCGTGAACATCAGCCAAAGTATACGTTCTACCATGTCCAATATGTTGAGGTGAATTTGGATATGGATATGCAACTGTGATGAATTTCTTTTCTCGTGTGTCTGGCTCTATTTCAAATTCCTTTTGAGATGCCCATTTGGAGCGCCATTTGGATTCTATATCATTCCAGAAGATCATACATTCACTGTCTTTTTGATTACTAATTCTGCATGTGATAAAGCGTCTGCAAGCTTCGTTGCATCCTTCCCCCCACCTTGGCCAAATCTTACATCACCGCCACCAGATCCTCCAAGCTTTGATGATATTTCTTTGACTAGATCACCTGCCTTGAGTTTTGCTTGTTCGCCAGCAAATACAATTATCCTAATTCCGGAATCTTTGAGAATCAATGCGCAATACAATAACGTTGGATTTTGTTTTATTGCCTCATCTCCAACTGCAATATGGAATTCCTCATCTAATTCCTCATCTATGGTGTGGTAGAATTTCACAGGACCAAAACTTTCGGCAGCTTCTATTACCTGCTTTGCAGATGTGGCACTTGTTCGTTTGATTATCTGTTTTAGTTTTTTCTTGGTGTATTCTGAATCTGTCATTGCATGTTCGAACGACTTGATTAGTTTTTCTCGATTAGAGCCAAGTGATTTTATTATTGTCATTACATCGCTTTCTTGTTTTTGTACAAAGTCTATTGCAGCTTGACCTGAAACAAATTCCAATCGAATCACACCATCTTGTATTCTCTCTGATTTTGTAATCTTGATGAGTCCAAGCTCGCCAGTTCTTTTGACATGAGTTCCGCCGCATGCTTCAACATCAAAATCCTCAATCTTGACTATTCTGACAGATTTTACAGGCACAACTCCGCCCTGATAAATCCTGAATCCAAATGTCTGCTCTGCCTGTCCACGCTCATATTCTTGAATTGTAACTGGAAGATTTTTTTGAATTATAGAGTTTGCAAAACTCTCAATTTTTTTGACCTCTTCTTCAGTTAAGCTTGAATGATGTGTAATGTCTAGTCTACCATAGTCTTTTTCTTTGAATGCAGAGTGCTGCCAAACCCAAGACCCCAAAATGTTTCTTGCAGAGGAATTGACTACATGTGTACTGGTGTGGTGTTTTGTTATGTTTGCACGTCTTGCAGTTTCTATCTCACATGATGCAATGTCGCCTTCTTTTGGCGCAACACCTGTGATCTCATGCAACACCACATTTCCATGCTTTGTTACATCAACCACGTCTTGCCCGTTTATTTTTCCGTGGTCTGGCTCCTGTCCGCCACCTCTTGCATAAAATGAGGTTCTATCTAATATGACAAACTTGTTTTTGATTACCTTGAGTACCTTGGCATCAAATTTGGCGGGATCTTCTTTATAGAATAACAAGTCTGTTTCTGGAATCCCGATCAGATCGAATTCTTCTATCGCTTTTTTCTTTTCTGATTGGTGCAGATCAGATAATTTGGTGTAAAAACTATCGGGAATCTCTGATATTACTTCATATTCTTTTAGATAATCTGGTGTGACACCGTCTGACTCGTATAGTCGAATCATATCCTCCACATTTAGCGTCTTTTTTTGAGATTTCAAATTCTGTGCAATTTTTTCCATTCTGGATTTTGATTCATGATATCTACCCACTTCAATTCCTATGATGGTCTTGACTTCTGCACGATATTGCTCCAACTCTGGATAAGTATTTTTGAGATAATCAATGTGAGAATCAATTAACTCGTCTAGGTCTAGTTTGAGTCCGAGTCTGTCAATTGTAGCCATAATTCGTCTTAGTATTATTCGTAGATTGTATCCGCCTCCAACATTGCTTGGTAATGCACCATCTGATATTGCAAAGATCAATGTTCGCAAATGATCTGCAATCATGTATAATCCCTCAAGCGGCGTGATCATTTTGGCAAGATGGCTTTCAGATAGATGCGATGCTTTGATTGCAGCCTTTCTTACTTGAGATAGGTCTTGGAATTTTTCTAGATTTCTTGCAATCTCTGTAAAGTATTTGGTTAGAACTGTCGAGTCTGTGTCTAGTCCGATTTTTTGGAACAATGTTTGTGTGATTGGGCCAAAACAGCAATCATACGCAGTAGGTGTTCCCATTGTAATCCATGCAAATCTCTCAAGACCTGCCCCCATATCGATTATTTTTTGGTCTAGTGTGGTGTGATTTCCAAGCTCGCCCTGAAATTCAGTAAATACTGCATTTCCAAGCTCCAAACCTCTGACGTAATATTCTAATGATGAACCAAAAGATCCTCCACCGGCCCAAACATCTTCTACAAATGTTATCTCATTTTTGTTAATTCCAAATGATTCTGTGAGTAATCGATAATCCAAGTCGACACATTCGTCCTTCCAGTAACCCCTGTTGTTTGGAATGGAATGCTGACCAATCATACAAAAACTAGAAAAATGCCTGCCAGTTACTCCCACATTTTCAATATCTTTGAATCGAAGACATGTTTGCGGAACAACTAATGGATTTGCAGGAAACTCAAACACCACCTTTGAACCCATTACTCTCTGAAAGTCCACTATTGATGCTATTGTGAAGTACAGATCATCTCGCCATCTACACACCACTGGATATCTGCTAATTGAGGTGTGGCCATTTTTGACAAAAAATGATTCTACTTGCTTCCATGCCTCAGTATAATCAAATCGCTTTGATGTTGGCGGATTTCCAATGAATGAATAAGTATCATCTGCATGATCAGGACACGCAGTTCTGCCCGAGTCTAGCGTCCAAAAAAATCTTTTACATGTAATGCATGATTTTCTGGCAAATCCTTGCTCTTGGAATAGTTTGATCTTGTAGTATCTGTCTGGTTCTGATGAAAATTTGGCAAGAATCTCGTCCTTGTTCATCTTGTGAAGACTCTGGCTGACTAATATTAAGAATTACCGTTTAGGATAAATTAAATACGTAATCTCCCAAAATTTTCTTGTGTTTGGTAGAAAAAAGAAAGAACTCATCGAAGGCAGTTATGTCTTTGCATCAAAATCTGATGGGCAATACCAGAATATCATTTTTGGAGTAGCTACTGGAATTGATGGGGCCAAGGTTGGAATAAGTGGATTAATAGTAAATCCAGCAGGCCTAAAAAACAAAGTTTCTCAGGGAAAGGCAGGACCGCGCTCTGAAGAAATTCTAAAAAATCCGACACCAGAAAACTGCATTTTGGGATTTGTATATCGCACAGAACATGATACATTCAATGATACTTTGGACTTGCATGAAAACAAGATTGTTCAAATCTCTGAGAAGGCATACAATGTTTTGGATGGCTGGATTAGAGAATCACTACCAGAGCTTCTAAACAACGTTCTATCATTACCTGAAGGAGCGGAACGAGACTTGGCAAAGAGACTCGTAAAACAAAGAATGGATACTCTATATGATAAGAATCTGAAGCAGAATCTCTATTCAGTATGTAGAAGCCTCAAAATCCTGAATTAGACGTAGTTTTATATTATCCTCAAAAAAAGTCACGATACAATGGAATATGTTTACGCTGCATTAATTTTGCACAAACTAAAAAAGGAAATTAACGAATCTAACGTTAGTAGTGTAATCAAAGCAGCAGGCGCAGAAGTAAGTGATGCTCAAGTAAAAGCACTAGTTTCTGCACTAGCTGATGTAAATATTGAAGAGGCAATCAAAGCAGCTCCAGTTGCAGTTGCCGCAGCTCCAGCAGCAGGCGGAGCAGCACCGGCAGCAGAAGCAAAGAAAGAAGAAGCTCCATCTGGAAAATCTGAAGAAGCAGCAATGGAAGGCCTCGCTTCATTATTTGGTTAATCACTTCCAAAAATTTTCATTTTTACCTTTATCTAGCACAGCATACTTGATCGTATAGTTGGCAGATACACCATTTCTGTTTCTAATCTATGTCTTTGACTTGTTTGGCACAATGGCATTTGCTGTTACTGGTGCATTCAAGGCAATAGAACACAAGTCCGATATTGTAGGTATTGTGATACTGTCTATCATAACTGGTGTTGCTGGTGGGACAATTCGAGACATTGTCATTGGTAGACTTCCACCGAATTCAATTGTAGATCCGTTATACGTAGGAATAAGTGTAGCATCTGGAGTGGCGCTTTTCTTTTTGTATCCATATTTGCAAAAACATTGGAACTTGTTTCTGAAATTTGATGCAATAGGTCTTGGAGTATTTTCAATTACCGGTGCGACATTTGCGTATAATATCTTCGGACTAAATTTTCTGGCAATTGCATTTGCAGGAATTCTGACGGCAGTAGGTGGTGGAATACTGCGAGATGTCTTTGTAAATGAGGTTCCATTTATTTTTGTAAAAGAGCTATATGTTACTGCAAGCTTTGCTGGCGTGATCGTGTTTTATTGTTTACTGACATCTGACGTTTCACTATATGTTGCATCCATTGTTGGTATTGTGGTGACTACAATACTAAGATTAGTTGCAATGAAATACAATTGGAATCTGCCGAGGGCTAGAGAAAAATAATTTCTTATGCTGCAGTATAGCCTTTTGCCTTTGAGGCAACTGACTGAGCTTGGGCATTTGCTTTTTGCAATACTGCTTCTTTGGTATCTTCTGTGAGATATCCTGCTTCTACTGCAACTGATTTTGAACCGTGAGCTGCTTTTGCCAAGATCTGTTTGATATTGTCTTTTGTAATGTATGCTGCTTCAATTGATAGTGATACTGCTTCTTGGTGTGCTTGTGCAAAGAGGGTTCTGTATTGGTCTACATCAATTACTAGTTCTGATCTGTTGTATTGGATTCCTTCTTCTAGTGCCGCATCAAGCAGAATTCCAGCTTCGACTGTTTTGATGTCTAACTTTTGGAGTAGTGTTGCCAGCTTGTCTGGAATCACTCCGCCCTTTTTGACTGGTGTTGTATCTTTAGTAATCCAAATGGTTCCTTGGTCGATTTTCGTCGCAATACCTGCCTCTTTGAATTCAGTAAGCATTGGACCTGGTGCAATACCTGTATTCTTTGCAGGAACAACAACGTCTACACTTGCAACGTCTCCGCCACGACCGAACATCATGATCTTGTTTTTGCCTAGCAAAACATTGAGTTTGAATGGTGACATGTTTGTAAACATCAAAACACACTGACCACTCAAAGATTCTATCATCTTTGTAATGCCTGGAACATTTAATGTGGCAAGTGCCTTTTGTGCAACTTTGTCTTTAATGCTAACGATCTCTACCTCGCCTAGGAATTTTTTTCGCAGAGGTAACATTTGTGATGAACGAACCTTCTCCATTCGCACCAAGGCAGTGACTCTGTATTTTTTTGGAAGCTCTTGCAGCTGTTGATACATCTTTGTCTTTTTTGCAGGATATGTGGTTCTATTCTCGTGCATTTACTTTCTCGCCTGCTGTACTTCTTTCACTGGCTTTCCCATTGATGTTTTTACTATAATCCGTCTAATGTTTCTGTCTCCGCTTGGAAGTTTTTTCTCAATCGCATTTAATATTGCATGAGCGTTTGCTGCCAAGTCATTGTCATCCATAGACTCGTCTCCAATCTTACATGACATTGAAAGAGAATTTTTTACTTTGACTCTGATTGATGATCTAAATCTGTCCAAAAATGATTCAATTGGCGCATTAAATGGAACTGGAATTGGCATTTTGCCTCTTGGACCAAGTAACTGACCCAACACTTTACCTACTGTTGTCATAAGCTGTGTATCTGCCAAAAAGAAATCATAATTGTTGATAAATTTACGTGCTTCACGTTTGTTTGTAGCAAGTGCGTTTAATTCGTCACCGTTAACTACTTTGTCGGCATTTGCACTTTTTGCTTTGATGCCCATGTCTCCGCCTGCCATCACACAAACCGTTGTTGGTGTGGATAGTTTTTTTGGAAGTTGAATCGTTTCATTCATGGCAAAGCCTTTCTTTACATCAATATCTTTTAGGATGACATACATTTCGACTGTCTGTCGGAACTTACGTTCTTTGTCAGTTGTCTTTGCCTCCTTTACCATTTTAGCTAATTCAGCTTCGTTGATCAACGAAATCAATCCAAAAAAGCCTATTTAAAATCGTTAGTGTTGCATGGCAAATAATTTTCAGCAAAAATTGTAAAATTTTCTAATTTCCCAAGTCTGTTTTGCAGATTGTTCAATTTATCACGCCTAAACCTACGTTTATTAACATCAAATCACTTCTTTTGAAAACATTGCATAAACTAGACGATTTAGACATGAAGCTTCTATACGAACTCACTCGTGATGGGAGCATCTCAGTTCCAAACTTGTCAAAAAAGATGGGAATTAACGCATCTGTTTTGTACAGTAGAATAAAACGCCTTACAAAAAAGAAACTTATCAAAAAATTCACTATCCTGGTGGATGAATCTCAGCTTGGGATAGGAGTCAAGGCAACGATAGGAATTAACCGCGATCCAAAACTAAAGGACGCAATTCACAAACAACTACTCCAAACTGCAGAAATTGTTTCTATTTCTGAGGTCACAGGACGGTTTGACATTATGGTCGGAGTCCACGCAGAAAGCTTGGAACAATTACACACCATAGTAATTGATAAGATTGGCAAGATAGAGGGCATACAAAGCACCGAGACATTCGTGGAACTACAAAAAACGGACAAAGAGCCGTCGTATCTAATTTCTAAATAATTTTACTTTAGTTTATCGTCGTATTTACCTGCATTTACTTCAGCAGCAAATTCTTTAGGATTCTTGCCCTCTATTTTGATTCCAAGTGATACACAAGTTCCTGCTACTTCTTTTGCAACTGATTTTATCGATGTTGCGTATGATGATTCTAGTTTTGCCTTGGCAACTTTAACAATCGAATCTACTTTGATGTCTCCAACCCATGTGGTACCGCTAGTTCCAGATCCTTTCTGAATACCGGCTTCCTTTAACAACAAAGCAGAAGCAGATGGAATGCCTACTGTAACTTCCCATTTTTTTGTCTTGGTATCAACTGATACTGTGACTGGGACCTTCATTCCTTCAAAATCAGCAGTCTTGTCGTTTATGGCCTTGATAATTTCCATAATGTTTACGCCTAGTGGGCCCAATGCTGGACCTAATGGTGGGCCTGCAGATGCTCCTCCGCCAGTTACTAGTGCAGAAACAGTTTGTGTATCGGCCATGGTCTCATTTTTTTGGGTGAAGATTTAATCCTTCCTAAGAGGATGTAGATAATTTGAGATAGTTAGAATCTACTGTTACTGGAAGTTGGTATGGTGCATCAAGCAAAATGACTGTTGCTTCTTGTTTATCATTATCAACCCTGGTAACTGTTGCCTTCATACCCTTGAATGGACCGCCAATTATTTCCACAATGTTATCCGCTGCAAACTGTGTGGCAGTGCTCTTTGTTACCAAGTATCCCTCAATGTCTTTGAATTCCATCTCTCCACGTAGTTGTCCTCTGATGTGTCTTATTCCCTGTAATGCATCAAATGCAGCGTTTGCATCTTTTGCCTCAACTACAATGTATCCTTTGAGATTATCGACTAGTAAAACCGAGTAAATATTGATCTGACCTGTTTTTATCTTATTTTGGAGCAGATTCATGACTACCTTTTCTTGACCTCCCGTGGTCCTTACTGCAAAAAGATGAGTTTTGATTTCTTGAGCCAATTCCATCTATCCGAATCTGAACACCGAAAATACAAACTGAATTATAAACCCAATTGCCCCAATACCTCCAATTCCTAAAAGGACTAGCCGTAGGTGTTGCATATAGTCCTCTTTGTCAGACTTTTTGGCAAGCTTCATTGTGTTTACCATGTTCTTTAAGGTGAGCTTAAGATCCATTGCTGGAGGTTAATATGGTGTCCTTATATTTTTTGGGACATGGAACTATTGGTTGCCTATGAGCAAGACCCAGCTGGCTACAACATGGCACAATTCATCTCAACCCAAATGAAAAAAGATGGAGATGTTTTTAGAGGAAAAAATTTTGATTTGTTAATGATTTCAAGCCCTGCAATCTCTGCAGACTGGCTTGAGCAAAAATATCATTATGATGGATTTGTCTTTTTATCAAAACATGCTGCACAATCTGGTGATCTTGCATTGACCTGTCATAGCACTGGAAATTTTTCAGGTGCACAGTTTGGCGGAAATGAAAAACAAGTTGCAATACCACACCCGCACTTGCAAAAATCATACATGCAAAAATTATACCAAAACAAGAGCTCTTTCCCAGACTTTCAAATCATAATTGAGGCAACCCATCATGGACCGACTGCCTTATCAAAACCAACAATATTCATTGAAATTGGTACAACGGAAAAACAATGGACTGATGAATTACTGTGTAATTCTGTAGCAAATCTGGTTCTAGATGTATTCTCAGAGCCACTCAAAGAATCACCCGTAGCGATCTGTTTTGGTGGGACACATTATCCAGAAAAATTCACAGAGGAGTTAATCCATGGAAAACATGCTTTAGGAACAGTTATCCCAAAACACGCATTGGAATTCATAGATGAAAATCTATTCTCACACATAATGTCTCAAAACAAGCAAGCAAAAACCGCATTGCTTGATTGGGGTGGATTGGGACCTCACAAACAAAAAATACTCGACTTACTAAATACAACTAATCTGCAGGTAATCAAACTTTGAACAAACTGGATCAAGCCGTCTACAAAAAACTACTAGAGGTACCAAAAGGCAAAGTTACAACATATGGTGAACTTGCGCGGGCTGTTGGACTAGAAAATGGCCAGAGAATAATTGGTCAAATCATGGCAAGAAATCCATTCCCAGTTATTGTTCCATGTCATAGGGTTGTCAAATCTGATGGTAAGATTGGCGGCTTTTTTTATGGAGATAAAGTTAAAACAAAAATGCTATCTGACGAGGGAGTTCAGGTATCTAACGGTAAAATTAAGAATTGGGAAAAAACCGTTTTTAGATTCTAGACTTTCTGTGCTCTTTTACTTCTTCAATTAGGCTTCTTAGGTGAGCATTGTTTCTAACTGTGTTTCCACTTACCTTACGATACAAAGTCCAGAATTCTGGATTTGTGATTTCTTTTCTGTCTTTTGCAATTCGTAGTCTATAGCGCAGGGATCGAACCTTTTTCACATAGACTTCTTTTTTACCAACACGAGCACCTTTGCGTCCTTTCTTGGAACCTGTCGTAGTTCCACGCTTTTTCTTTTGTGCCTTTTTGAATTTAGATCTTCCACGTGATGTACCTTTTGCAGCTTTTATTGTGATTGCGCCAGCTGTAATCAAACCACGAATATTATCACGTGTAATTGCATCTGCGATGTCATCTGATCTTTCTGGATCAAACTTGATTCTACTGAGTCCGACTCCTGCAACTCGAGATACGAGTCGTTTCTTAGTTCTAAGATTTACTACCACTTGTTCTCACTCTTGCGTTAAAGACTTTGAATTTCTTTTGTACTGCTATTGTGACTATCTCTAATCGTTTCTTTTGTCCAACCCCATGCGCGATTCTTATTCCATCTGTCTTTGGGTTGAGTTTTTGTAAATCGTTAACATTGTGAATTAAATTATCTGTAAATCCTGAAGGGTGTAATCCTCTTGCGACCTTTGGACCACCGTAACCTACCTTTACAAGTCCTGGTCTGCCACGGAATTTTTGCTTTCTTTGGTGATTGTCAATCCCCTTTGGTTTTCTCCATGTCGCGTCCAGTCTTGCATAACGCCAGCTCTCCTGTCTTACAAAATCTGGCCTTCGTTCGTTTATTTTCTCACGCAGTGCCAGAATTTCCTTATTGATAGTCAATAGATGCATTTTTGGATTTTTCAATAAATAGGTTGCTTTGAGATCAGCCACAAAAAGGTAAGAGATAATAATGATGCATAGTCGGTTTGGATATTCAATGAACGCATCCAGTTCCTTGATTATCTGGTGAAAAAATGGATTCAAAAACAACTCTTACGCCAAAATTTGTCTCACAGCTTGAAGCATTTGGAATCAAACCGTCTGCAGTTTTCCGAAATCTTATGCCTGAAAAGCTAGTAGAGGCGTCTATTCAAAGAAACGAAGGGATTGTAACTGCTACTGGCTCACTTGCAGTGAAGACTGGAAAATATACTGGCAGATCGCCTGATGATAGATACATCGTAGATGACGATGAAACTCATGATAATGTGGATTGGGGCAAAGTAAACCACCCATTCCCGATTGATAGATTTGACAAGATTTTTACAAAGATGAAAAAATTTGTAGAAGGCAAGGAGCTCTTTGTGTTTGATGGTTTTGTTGGAGCGGACAAAGATCACCGATTGGCAATTAGAGTCATAAATGATCATGCTTGGCAAAGCCTCTTTGCAAGACAACTCTTCGTGAGGCCTTCTGCAGCTGAACTAGATAATCATGATCCTGACTTTACAATATTGTGCATTAATGGATTTGAAGCAATTCCGGAAATTGATGGAACTGGCTCTAATGTCTTCATTCTCATTGATCTTACAAAAAGACTTGTTCTCATTGGGGGAACAAGTTATGCCGGTGAGATGAAAAAATCTATGTTTGGCGTAATGAATTATCTTTTGCCAAAGAAAGGTGTCTTTCCAATGCACTGTTCTGCAAATATTGGTAAAAGTGGTGATACTGCATTGTTCTTTGGTCTGTCTGGTACAGGAAAGACCACCCTATCTGCTGATTCTGATAGAATGTTAATTGGAGATGACGAGCATGGCTGGTCAGATAAGGGTGTCTTTAACTTTGAAGGTGGTTGCTATGCAAAATGTATTAACTTGAACCAAGAATCGGAACCACAAATTTGGAATGCAATCAAATCTGGTGCCGTTTTAGAAAATGTAGTAATTGATAAGCAAACACTCAAGCCGAACTTTGATGATGGCTCATTAACTGAAAATACAAGAGCCGCATATCCATTGGAATACATTCCAACCGCAATATTTCCGAGCGTTGGTGGAAATCCTAAAGTCATCATATTTTTAACAGCGGATGCGTTAGGAGTTCTACCGCCAGTATCCAGGTTAACAAAAGAAGGTGCAATGTATCACTTCATGTCTGGCTATACCAGCAAATTGGCTGGAACTGAAAGAGGAATTAAAGAACCAAAAGCAACATTCTCAGAGTGCTTTGGTTCCCCGTTTATGCCAAGACCCGCATCTGTTTATGCAAAAATGCTCGGAGACAAGATAAGAAGCCATAACACTGTGGTGTATCTAATTAACACTGGTTGGTCTGGAGGACCATACGGTGTAGGAAAACGAGTCAGTATCAAGTATTCAAGAGCAATGGTGACTGCGGCATTGACTGGCGCACTAGACATTGTAAAATACCGACACGATGACTTGTTTAATCTAGATGTCCCAACCGAATGTCCAGGTGTTCCATCAGATGTTCTTGATCCAAAATCTACGTGGCAAGAAAGTGATGGATATGAGCTATCTGCAAGAAAGCTGGCACAAATGTTTGTGGATAATTTCAAGAAATTCAAAAATGTTGATCCTGCTATAGTGAGCGCAGGTCCAAAACCCTAGAGATCCTATTTCCTGCGAATTATCAAACCGGCTATTGCAACAATTATTCCAATTCCTATTATTATGACTAGTTGCTGATATGGCACACCAGTATCTAATGTAAAATTCTGATTCGCAGATTCAACTGATATGGTGTTGTATATGCTCGTAGTATTTTTACCAGACTTGAGATCTGCCTGAATCCAATATGTACCAGAATCGTGAACTGTAATGAGTTCGTTTTTTGTTGGAGTAATGGAAACACTATCAACTAATCTTGAATCCTGATTATACAAAGAAATTTTAGCATAAGACCATTCTTGTTCTGATTCAATTGCAAATTCCAGCCTTCCATTATTCTCATTAATCATGATTACGCCATCAGAGATTCGTAGTAAAACTGGAATGTGATATGTTGTACTCTGATCTGAAATTATAATGCTGCCTTGGTACTGGCCGATTTTCTGCTCTATGATGTTTGCCTTTACACTTAGAATAGTACCATCAACCCAATGATCAAACTTGGCAATTGTATGATCAAATTTGATATCTACTCTGAGTTCTGGATTTGTATCATCTATTGTGTCAATCTGAAATTTTATGGTCTGTGATTTTGTAAATGGGGAAAGATCGAAAATAGCATAATCTGGATTAATTATCAAATTTGCGTCAAATGCCTTTGTTATGTTTAGTCTACCAACGCCGCTTATTTCCTGAGGAAATAATGTTCCAAATGTATCTGATACAGGATCTGCTGTAGTGGAAATTATAGATTTGATCTCTTGTGGACTAAGATCTGGATTTTTTTCTAACAGTATGGCCGCAGCACCAGAAACATGCGGTGCCGCAAAACTAGTACCGCTAGTAAGGTTGTATCCACCATGCATGGATGTGGTGTTCACAAACACTCCTGGTGCAACTATGTCTGGCTTGATGTAAAATGGTGATACTGGACCACGTGAGCTAAAAAATGACACAAAGTCTGGATGATAGAATGTATTGAGTGTTCCAATTGTTTTGTTTTCAAGCATTGCTCTAAGTATTAGACCGTCTTCTCTTGACATGGATACTGCTGGAATTTTTGGCTGGTATTCTGGACCTTCTATCTTATTTTTTAGGTCACCAAGGAATATTCCAGGCTCATTGTTGTATACGATGATTGCCCTGGCGCCGATGTTTGCAGCGTTTTTCTCTTTTTCAGAAAAATACACTAACTCATCTTTTGTATCGCTTCCGCGTTCAACTAACAAGATTTTATCTTTGACACTTGTATTTTGTAGATCTACATTTCGACCATATTTTCCAAATGTAATGTCTGCAATTATTGGGCCGACGATCTGCTCGGTTCCAACCATTGGTAAAACCTGAAATCGCTTACCATCGATATCTAGTGTTGCTACTAGACTTGCAGTGATGTTATTGTATGTGGAACCAACTGTTATTGCGTGAGGATCTTTACCTGGACTACCAATAGTTCTAAGATCTGGTCCACTGTTTCCGGCAGCAGCTACTACAACCACTCCGTTTTTTACTGCATAATTAATTGCATCTTCTATTTTGTCATTGGTTCGATTTACTCCGAGACTCAAATTGATAATGTCTGCACCATCATTTACTGCACGTTGTATTGCCTTTACAATCAAATCCGATCCAACTGAGTCGCCAGTATCTGAAACACGATATGCTAAAATTTTTGCTTGAGGTGCTATTCCTTTGAGTTTACCATTTGCAGCAATTATTCCTGTAACCTCGGTTCCATGACCGTTTGTATCCTGAGGAGAATCATCATTTTCAATAAAATCAAAACCATCTATCACTTTACCGTCTGGACCAAAACCAAAAATATCTGGGTGACTATAATCAACACCTGTATCAATTACGGCGATCTTAACTCCCTTACCGTAAAATCCAAGATCCTGTGGGTGTTGCACACCAACATACTTTGCACTTTTATCCAAAAGAATCTCTACTGACTGATCTACCTGTATTTTTTGAGAAGTCAAAAAAATACCCACAAGAATTACAATCGAAAAGAAAATTAGTTTTTGGTACAATCTCATTTTATTTCAGTATTGTATAATGAAATTCATCTCATTTTATGTCTGATGTCAAAAGCATTTGTAAGATTTACACCAAAATGGAGACAAATCATTAAATTATGAAAACCGATCAATTACTCCATGGGAAAATACACACTTCCTGAAGTACCATATGCTTACGACGCATTAGAGCCACATGTTGATGCAAAAACAATGGAAATTCACCATACAAAACATCATCAAGCATACACAAATGGCCTAAATGACAACTGGGAAAAACTCCCATCCGATATGCAAAACAAAGATTTACTCGATGTTCTTGCAAGTATATCTTCAGTTCCAGAAGCAGTACGTGGAGCAATCAATTTCCATGGAGGCGGCTATGACAATCATCGATTGTTCTGGAATAACATGAAGCCAAACGGAGGAGGACAACCAGGCGGTGCAATAGCAGATGCGATCAATAAGTCATTTGGAGACTTCAACACATTCAAAGAACAGTTTTCCACAAAAACCACAGCAATCCAAGGAAGCGGATGGGGATGGCTAGTGTTCAACCAAAAATCATCAAATGTTGAATACAAATCAATGCCAAACCAAACAAGTCCAAGAACCGAAGGACTAGTGCCGTTACTGGGTCTTGATGTTTGGGAACATGCATACTATCTCAAATACCAAAATAAAAGAGTAGATTACGTGACTGCCTGGTGGAATGTAGTAAACTGGGATGAAGTAGACAAGCGCTATTCAAAATCCAAATAATCTTTTTCCTTTTTTGTTTAATCTTCCAACCAGATGTTGTTTATCTTTGTTCTAGTTCCTATTGCAAATGCAATTCCTTCCCAAGGTGTGCAAAACTTGTTGTAAAATCTGTGTGGAACTTTGGGTGGTATGAACATCATGGTGTGTGGGGAAATTATTTTTGTTTTCTTACCTATTGTAACAAGACATTTTCCTTTTAGAGAATAAACCAAGACATATTCATTATCATGTATGTGTAACTGATGAGTGTCTCCAGCTTCTATCCTCGCCATTAGTCCAACAATTCTATCGCCTTTGATTTTTTCATTAAACAATAATTTGATTTTAAGTTGATCTGCTGGATGTTCTTTTTTGTATGGACGAATCCAATTTGATTTTGGTTTTACAATTTTTCCAGATTTTGTGTCATCCTAAATTCGATTTTTAATGAATGCATTTATTAGCTATCTGGACAGGTTTTTTGTACATGAGTGAAGAGCAAGCCCAACAATTTCTCTATCAAATGCAGATGCTTGAATCATACGTGGCTAGTCTTGATCAAAAGGAGGGAGCTATCGTCAGCTTTTTGCGAGAAGCGATGGCATCAATCGATTCTATCAAAAACATATCTCAGGGACAAGAAATAGAATCACTAATTCCATTGGGACTTGGTACATATACCAAGGCAAACATTTCACCAAACTCTAAGGTTTTACTAGATATTGGCGCGGGGATCGTAGTTGAAAAAGACCATGCATCCGCAATAAATCATCTGGAATCAAGAATTAAGGAGCTGCAGGTTGCACTTAATGAAACAGCAGGCCAAAAACATGAAACAATGATGCGATTGGAACAACTAAAAGAAGAAATGAACAATCTAATGCAATCCGCAGCGCCAAAACAATAAGTGATCTTATGTTTGAGAAATTACGAATTGCTTTCTCATCTGTTGCTAAATCTCTGGGTGAGAAGGAACTAAAAGAGAGTGACATTGATGATGTTTTATTTCAACTAGAAATTGCATTAATGGAATCTGATGTAGCAACCGAAGTTATCGACTCCATAAAATCTGATCTAAAAAAGAATCTCATTGGAACTGCCGTTGATAAAAAAGAAATCGAAAAATTTGTCAAAGATAATCTGATTGGAATAATTTCCAATCTGTTTGACGCGGCAGGAATTGTAGATATTTTTGCCAAAATTACCTCTAAAAAGGCCGTAAATGAGCCTTGTATCATTTTGTTTGTTGGAATCAATGGGACTGGAAAAACAACCAGTCTCGCAAAATTAGCCTTTCTACTAAAACAAAACAAGTTCTCAGTTGTAATCGCAGCTGCTGATACATTCCGAGCCGGTGCAATTGAGCAACTAACCGAACATGCTAACCGACTTAACATCAAAACCGTGGCACAAAACTATGGAGCAGATCCCGCAGCAGTTGCACGCGATGCAGTACTGTATGCAAAATCTCACAAAATAGATTGCGTTTTAATTGATACTGCAGGAAGAATGCAGACAAGCAAAAACCTGATGGATCAAATTGAAAAAATAACTAAAGTCGTAAATCCTGATCTGAAAATATTTGTAGGTGATTCTCTTGCAGGTAATGATACTGTCAATCAAGCACGTGAGTTTTTCCAACATACTGCATTTGATGGTGCAATATTGACAAAAAGTGATGCAGATGCAAGGGGAGGTGCAGCACTATCTATTGTTAAAATCACCGCAAAACCTGTTCTGTACGTAGGGATGGGTCAAGAGTATGCAGATCTCAGGCCTTTTGATAAGAAACTTTTCCTAGAAACTGTATTTGGAGAAGGATTTACAGTTACCACACCAGAACCAAAACCAGAACCAAAACCAGAACCAAAACCAGAACCAAAACCAGAACCAAAACCAGAACCAAAACCAGAACCAAAACCAGAACCAAAACCAGAACCAAAACCAGAACCAAAACCAGAACCAGAACCAAAACCAGAACCAAAACCAGAACCAAAACCAGAACCAAAACCAGAACCAAAACCAGAACCAAAACCAGAACCCAAGAAAAGCGATGATCCCTTTGAGGGAATCAACGATGCTGATATCTCAAAATATGCCGACTTGTATGACGTTCCACCACCAGAAAATGATGATGATGCATTTGCAATGGCGGATAAAATTCGAAAGTGGGTTGCAAATGGACGTCCGAAACCTGGGCAAGAATCAAAAGGGATTCAAAAAATAGATTCATCCAAGGAGGAATCAAAAATAGACCTGGAAAAACAAGACAAAGAAGATAAAGAAGAAAAGTCAAAGAAGAAAGGACTTTTCGGTTGGTTAAAGAAATGATCAAAACTAAAGATGTCTTGACACTGGATGAGCTTGACAAAAAAGAAATTTTACAGATAATAGATCTTGCAATCAAGCTAAAAAAAGAACTCAAAAAAGGAATCTCAAAACCGTTACTCAAAAATAAAACACTTGCAATGATTTTCCAAAAACCATCTACTCGTACTCGAATAAGCTTTGAAACAGGCATGTTTCAGCTTGGAGGGCACGCAATCAATCTATCTTCACAAGAGCTACAGATATCTCGTGGAGAAACAATAGAAGATACCGCAAAAACACTTTCACGATATGTTGATGTGATCATGGCACGAGTTTATGAGCATTCTACGGTTGAAGTTTTAGCAAAAAATTCAGTCGTATCGGTAATTAACGGATTATCAAATTCGTATCATCCTTGCCAAATCCTGGCAGATCTTATGACAATAAAAGAAAAGAAAGGGAAACTAGATGGATTGCACCTTGCTTGGATTGGTGATGGAAATAATGTATGTAATTCAATGATGCTTGGTTGTTCCAAGGTTGGAATTTCAATGTCTATTGCTACACCAAAAGAATTTGAACCTAATTCAGCACTAGTAAAAAATTGTAAAAATCTAGTTAACATAGATCTAAGTCAAGATCCACAAAAAGCAGCTAAAGATGCAGATATTATAGTTACAGATACATTTGTGTCGATTCATGACACTCCAACAAGAATAAAGAAATTTCTCCCAAAGTACCAAGTTAATTCAGCTCTTATGGCAAAGGCAAAAAAATCTTGCATCTTCATGCATTGTCTCCCTGCAAAGAGGGATCAAGAAGTTACATCATCAGTAATTGACGGCCCACAATCAGTTGTATGGGATGAGGCAGAAAATCGTCTACATTCTCAAAAGGCATTACTTGCGTCTCTGGACATCTAATCGTTTATAAGAGCAGCTCCAAAAGTTCACCAATATCGCAATGGCTTATTCAGTTATACTACGACGTTTACGTGAGGAAAAGACCAACTATAAGAAGCGCAAGCTAATGTTAATGGGCAGAGCCGATTTCATTACAGTTCAAATTTCAAATGAGAATACCCTCGTACAGATTCACAAACCAGAGTTTACAGGCGACAAAGTTGTCGCATCAGCACATTCTAGATTTTTAATCTCTAAAGGATGGAAGGGATCAAGGAAGAATGTCCCAGCAGCATATCTTACTGGATATCTAGCAGGCAAAAAAGCACTCTCCTCTGGAACAACTGAGGCAATTTTGTACAGTGGTACGAGACGATACACACAAAGAATGGCAGCAGCACTCAAAGGAGTGGTTGATGCTGGCTTGCAAATTCCCGCAAGCGAAGAAACATTCCCAAGCGCTGATAGGATTAATGGCGATCATCTCAAAGTAAAAAATGATGTTGCAAAGATAAAATCTGCCATAGATAGCGAGGTAAAATAGAATGAGCGGAACTGTTCAAAATAAACCAACTCAAGAAAGATCAGGAGGTCCAGGAAGATTTGGAAGACCGGAAAGATCAGGACGACCAAACCGTGGGCCAAGAAAAGAAGAAGAACAGATCTGGATTCCGAGAACTGATCTTGGCAAAAAAGTAGCAGCGGGTCTAATCACAAACATGGATGAAATTTACTCAAACGGATTAAGAATTCAAGAAGCGGGAATTATCAAAAAATTATTACCAGATCTAAAAAGCGAAGTAATTGATGTTGGCATGGTTCAAACAATGACGCCAAACGGCCAGAGAACTAAATTCAAGGCACTAGTAGCAGCAGGTAATGGAAATGGCTGGCTAGGAATTGGACAAGGAAAATCAAAACAAATGAGAGTTGCAATCGAAAAGGCAACAACTAATGCTTTTCTTAATGTGAGCCCAATCAAATTAGGTTGTGGAAGCTGGGAATGTAGATGTGACCAAGCTCACTCTGTACCGTTCAAAGTAAGAGGTAAGGGTGGAAGTGTCGTAGTGGAAATTGTTCCAGCACCAAGAGGACTAGGACTAGTAGCAGGTGGAAAAATTAGAAACCTACTCAAATTAGCGGGACTAAAAGACGCGTGGACTACAGCAAAGGGTTCTACTGCAACAATGAATTCGACATCAAAGGCAATTCTGGAATGTCTACGACAGACATTTAGTCAAGGTTGAGAATACATGGCAAAAGCATATCTTGTTGTAAGAATGAGCGGACAAATCAACGTTCCATATTGGGCTAAAACAACACTTGAACTCTTAAAGCTAGACAAAAAATTCCGAGCAACCATAATTCCAGCAAAAGATAACACCCTTGGTATGTTGGACCGAATAAAACACTATATTTCTTGGCAAGAAGTCAGCGCAGATATTGCAAAAGAACTCTTTAACAAAAAGGGACGAAAAGCCGGCTACAAAAAAATCTCAAATGAGGATCTTACACAATTAGGCTTCAAATCAATTGATGAACTCGCATCATCTATTTCTGAGGGTAAAATATCTATGAATAAAATTAAACCAATCAAACCTTGGTTTGCACTCGCTCCACCAAAACGTGGATTCAAACGAAGCACACGAAAAACATATGGAGAAGGTGGAGTGTTAGGAAAAAACAAAGATCTCATTGAGCTTGTCAGGAGCATGATCTAAATTGGCAACAAGACTAAGAAAAACAAGAAAATTCAGAGGTTCCAGAACACATGGCTGGGGACAGATTGGCCAACACAGAGCAAGTGGTCACAAAGGAGGACTGGGACAATCTGGTCTACACAAACACCTGTTCAGTACTTTACTCAAAGAAAATCCTGATCATTTCGGTCATGATTCTACTCATCCACCTCACCCAATCCTAACCAAAAAGTGGGCCAGTGTAAGAGACCTAGACGACATTTTCGCAAAACATGGCAAGCAAGAAGGAGGAAAGAAACTCGTTGATCTTGCAAGCCTTGGATACGATAAACTTCTTGGCGGTGGGCAAATAAAGAATGCCTACTCTGTAAAAATCGACAGATACACTGCATCCGCAGCAGAAAAGATCAAAAAGGCCGGGGGCGAGGTGTTGACTGTTGAGTGAAAGCACTACAACTGGAATTATAAAAAGAATAGTTGAAAAAGCTGAACCATATCTGGTTCAGGTTCCAAAACCAAAAAAGAAGTTATCTCTTCCAACTAGATTAATTTGGTGCGGTATCGCATTGTTAATTTACCAAGTCATGGGTCAGACTCCTCTTTTTGGAGCAACAGCACCACAGTTTGACTTTTTACAGTTTGCCAGAGTAATTTTTGCATCTCAACAAGGAACACTAGTTGAACTTGGAATCGGACCTATAGTAACCGCAGGTCTTTTGATGCAATTGCTCAAGGGCTCTGAAATTCTCAAATTCGACTTTACAAAGCCTGATGAGAGAGGAGTATTCCAAACTGCAACAAAACTAGTTACTTACATTGTAATTGTTGTGGAATCTGTTGTGTATGCCACTGCAGTATATGGACCGGGACTTGCAAACCCAACTGTTCTATATGTTATCATCGGGCAGCTAATAGCGTCATCTATAATCATCATGTTCTTAGATGAACTTATTCAGAAAGGATGGGGACTGGGCAGTGGAATCAGTTTATTCATTATGGCGGGTGTTGCACAGCAGATTTTATGGAGTCTATTTAGCCCATTGCCAGCAGGCGATGGAAGCATGATCGGTGTAACACCATTCATGGCCCAATCGTTCATGAATGGGGATATTGCAAACATTCTGTTTAGATCAAATCAATTGCCAAGCTTGTTTGGTCTTGGTATTACGGCTGGAATCTTGTTAATTCTAGTCTATACGCAGGCAATCAAAGTAGAAATTCCAATTGTCTCAACAAAATATAGGGGGTTTTCTGCCACTTATCCGATCAAACTCATGTATGTCTCCAACATTCCAGTAATCTTAGCATCTGCACTTACTGCAAACGCTGTATTCATGGGCCAAATGTTATGGGCCAATCTTAATCCAAGAAACAATAATCCTCTTTTCAATTTTCTAGCTCAATTTGATCCACAAAGCCCATCTACTCCGATTGGAGGTATAATTTACTATATCACACCACCAAGGGGCATAGCTTTAGCATCACAGGATCCAGTACGAGCTATAGTATACATTCTGTTTATGATAGGAATCGTAGTTGTGTTTGGAAGATTATGGGTGGAACTTGGTGGCTTGTCGCCAAAAAGTGCTGCAAAGAATCTTTTGGATGCTGATGTTCAGGTTCCAGGATTTAGAAAATCAAATCAACCAGTAGAAGCGTTGCTTGCCAAATACATTCCGTCTGTAACCATAATTGGCTCAGCAATTCTTGGTGCCTTGGCCGGTGCATCTGACGTGCTTGGCGTGTTTGGAAGCGGTATTGGAATCCTACTCATGGTAGACATTCTGATCAACTACTATCAACAACTAGTTCGAGAACAAGTAGAAGTTGTTATGCCTCGTCTGGGTGCTTTACTTGGTAGAAAGTAAAAAAGTAATCATTGTGGGCATTGCAGGTGCTGGCAAAACAACTCTAGTATCAAAAATAGTAGAAATTCTAAAAAGTAAAAACAAAAGTGTTAGTGTTCACAGTTTTGGCACTGTGATGTTTGAAGAGGCAAAAAAGCTAGGAATTGAAAACCGAGATGAACTCAGAAAACTCGCAGTCGAAGAACAAAAACATCTTCAGGCAATGGCCGCAAAAAAAATTGCAGGATTCTCAGATGATCTGGTAATTATTGATACACATGCATTCATCTCCACAAAAGAAGGCTTCTATCCTGGTTTACCATATCCGGTTTTAGATCTGCTAAAGCCTGCGAATTTTATTGCAGTATCTGCAAGGCCTGAAGAGATCTATAATCGTAGGATGAAGGATAATACACGTACTCGAGACATTATTTCTATTGATAATATCAAAAAAGAGCTAGCAGTTCAAGAGGCCATGCTTTCAAGCTGTGTAGTGCTGACCGGCTCTCCAATGAAATCCATTCTGAACACAGAAGGAAAGGTTGAAGAAGCAGCCCTTGAGGTAATAAACGCAATAGGTCTGTAAAAATGGAACCACTAATCATACTACACTTTTTGGAATCGATCTTTTTGCAGGGTGATTTGTTTGGTATGAATCATGGCCCTCTTGGTAGTGCAGACCCGATAGTGAAGGGAATCATACCATCAATGTTTGGCATCTTGGGATTTTCTCTGCTTTTGAATCTATTCAACGCAGTGGTTAGACGAAAACTAGTGGACCAAGAAAAACTACAGCGAATAATGAAGGAAACTCGAGCATGGCAAAAAGAACGAATGTCTGCCTTTAGATCAAAAGATACTGCAAAACAGGCAGAATTGAACAAAAAGTCCGCATACATGAGCCGACTTAACCAAGAGATGATGCAGATGAATATGAGACCTATGATGATAACATTCGTTCCGCTGATTTTGATCTTCTACTTTGTGTTGCCACCATTATTTGCATATACTGTGGCAATCTCACCAGTACCACTAAATGTTCTTCCAGGAGACTTTTTCTCAATTACTTGTCCACTTGACAAAGTCGATGGAAAAATCTGCCATAATGAAAATGAAGTTTATTTCTGGGGTTGGTATTTTCTTGGCTCCATTGCATTTAGTGGACTAATAATGAAGCTAACCAAGACATCGATGGATCTTACCTAGGTTTGCAAAAATCAATAATTATTTCAGGACCTCCTGCCATCGGCAAGACCACAGTATCAAAGGGCTTGGCAAAAGAGTTTGGAATGAAAAATCTTAGTGGTGGTGATGTACTCAAAGAATTAGCTCAGGAGAAGGGATTTCAAACTAGAGGTGACGATTGGTGGGACACTAAAGAAGGTATGGCTTTTCTTAACCAGAGAAAAGACAACTACGAGTTTGACAAAAAAGTGGATGAGAAACTAAAAGAGATCTTTCTCAAGGGAAATGTCGTGATTACCAGCTATACTCTCCCTTGGTTGGTGCAGGATGGAATTAAAATCTGGCTTGGTGGAAGTCGACAAAACAGTGCAAAAAGAATGCAAACTAGGGATAACATGGACATATCTGATGCACTTGAAATTGTCAAAAAACGATATGATGAAAACAAGGCATTATACAAAAAATTATACGGTTTTGATTTTGGCGATGACCTATCAGCATTTGATATTATAATTAACACGGATGGACTTGACGCCCAAGCAGTTTTAGATACCGCAATACAGAAGGTAAGAGAATTACTTTGAGCCTACCACAACTCCAAAACCTAGTGGAAGTGGATCAAGATATCACAAATGATGCGCACGGGGTCTACTATGATCAAAGATCAGTCAAGGAACTACTCAATTATGGCCTGATTCTCTTGGACAAGCCACCAGGACCTACAAGTCATGAAACTGTAGCATGGGCAAAGAGAATTCTAAAACTACCGAAAATCGGTCACAGTGGAACACTTGATCCTCAGGTGTCTGGAGTCTTGCCTCTTGGATTGGGTGAAGCAACTAAGGCACTTGGTGTCTTGCTTATGGGCCCAAAAGAATACTATGGCCTTGGCAGACTGCATTCTTTACCAAACAAAGAAAAACTAGATACAGTTCTAAAATTATTCATAGGTGAGATTTATCAAAAACCACCACAACGTTCAGCGGTTTTACGACAAACAAGGACTAGAACAATTTACGAGCTAGATGTTGTAGAACAAAAAGAGAGACTGTTGTTATTGAGAGTTTTGTGTGAGGCAGGAACATACATCAGAAAGCTCTACTATGACATTGGAGAATTATTAGGCCCAGGTGCTACCATGATTGAGCTCAGACGTTCCAGAGTTCACCAATTTCATGAAAGTCAACTTGTAACACTGCACGAAGTAGCCGAGGCATTTGCAACATGGGAAGAAAAAAATGATGACTCTAAACTAAAAAAAATTATCCTCCCAATAGAATACGCATTATCTGAAATCAAGTCTGTAATAATTCGAGATTCTGCAGTTGATGCGCTTTGTCATGGGGCACAACTTGCAATTCCTGGCATTTTACAATTATCATCAAACATTGTGAAGGGTGATCTGGTTGGAATCTATACTCAAAAGGGAGAAGTTGTAGCACTTGCGGACTCTTTACTCAGCACAGATCAAATCAAGGATGCGACAAAAGGATACGCGTTTCAAACCAAGAGAATCATCATGGCGCCAAATACCTATCCAAAAAGTTGGCGCTCAAAATCAAAACCATCAGAATGATTCCAAAGGGACTGCTAATTGCAATCGTTGTTGGAGTATTTGCATCATTGACACTTGGAATGTATCTTGAAAAAACATACAATGGACAAGATCTAAAATTCACACAAGGACCATCAATCTCTATTGTGACCGAGAAGCATGATTACACACTAGGTGATATCATTGTAGTAGAAGTGATCAATACTGGTACAACAGATGTTCTCTTTTTGACCAAGGAACCAAGCTTTAGAGTGCGAGCACTAGATGGAACCGAGTTTTATTCTGTATTTTCTGATGGAGCAAAATTATTGCCAAAAGAAAAACTTACCATACAGTGGGCTCAGCTAAAAAACGATAACTCACACATCCTTGAGGGAAGATATGTTCTAGAGTCATTTGCATATGACAAAGATCAAAAGATTCATGATTCCACTACAATTAACATTTTCAAGTAGGAAAACTTAAAACGAGTTCAACGAGAATCAAATCTAGGCTTGGCAAAAGTAAAAGTGGCTCTGGTAGGAATAGGTAACTGTTTTTCAGGACTAATTCAGGGTATTGAATACTACAAACAAAATCCAAAACAAAAAGTAATTGGAATAATGCATGAAAAAATTGCCAAATATTCAATTCATGATTTAGATTTTGTAGCTGGATTTGATGTGGGGAATAACAAGGTAGGTAAGACAATCAATGAAGCGATATATGAATATCCGAACATGGTCAACTGGGTTCCAAAAAACAAAATGCCAAAGACAAAGGCCGAAGTTTATGAAAGCCCAGCACTAGACGGTGTTGGAATATGGGTTGAAAACAGAGTCAAACCACTAAAGTCTAAAAAATCAACAGAACAATTAACCAAAGAAATCAAAAAAACAATTGAGAGAACTGGCGCTGAAATCATTGTATCATATTTACCAGTAGGCTCTGAGAAGGCTACTCAATTTTGGGCACAAATGTGTCTTGATACTAATACTGCATTTGTAAACTGCATTCCATCCTTTATCGCATCTGATAAAAAGTGGGGTGCAAAATTTGCCGCAAAAAAAATTCCAGTAATCGGTGATGATATCAAAGGACAAGTTGGTGCAACCATTGTACATAGAACTTTGGCAAAGCTATGTGATGATAGGGGAACAAAAATAGAAAAAACATATCAAATCAACGTTGGCGGCAATACTGACTTTTTGAACATGAAAGAGCAAGAACGTCTAGTCAGTAAAAGAATATCAAAAACAGAAAGTGTTCAATCACAATTATCACAAAGATTAGCAGATGATCAAATCTATGTTGGACCCTCTGACTTTATTCCATTCCTAGGAAATACAAAACTCATGTTTATGAGAATTGAAGGAAGACAGTGGGCAAATATTCCATACAACATGGAAGTTCGATTAGAAGTAGATGACAAGGCAAACTCTGCAGGCATTGTAATTGATGCGGCAAGACTTGCAAAAATTGCACTAGAAAGAAAAATGGGCGGACCTGTTATTCCGGCATGTGCATATTTGATGAAACATCCGCCAAGACAAATGAGTGATCCTCAGGCAAAATCCACACTAGAAGATTTCATCAAAGGATGATTTCTCAAAATCACCTATTATATAATGAATGATTTGTTAGAATTTCTGTCGTAAAGACTAGTGCCGGGGTCGCCTAGCCTGGTAGGGCGCGCGCCTGGAAATTACACAAAACCATAAAGCGCGTACTCGCAAGGGTTCGAGAGTTCAAATCTCTCTCCCGGCGCCTTTTTCATAATCAATTAATCATTGTGTTGTCTGGTTTTTGTATTGCAGAAATTTGATGTGGTAATAATCGGTGGCGGAATTTTAGGTACTAGTATTTCTTATTGGATATCGTCACTTACTAACCATACTGTATGTGTGATTGAAAAAGAAGATCACATCGCAGCGCATGCAAGTAGTAGAAACACAGGTGTTGTTCATTCGCCATTTTATTTAGATCCACAAAAAAAGAAAAAAATTGCCAAAGCATCTTTACTCTCGCATGATCTTTGGAAAGATTATGCCAAAAAACATCACATTTCATGGAAGGATACTGGAACAATCGAAATAGCAATGGATGAATCACAACACCATACTTTAGAAAAATACATCAAATGGGGTATTCAAAACGGAATTCCTGAACATGAATTAGAGTTGTTGGATTCAAATCAAATTGCGCAAAAAGAACCGAATGTAAAATGTCATTCTGGTGTATATTGTAAAAGAGATGCATCGACTGATTATGGTTTACTAACTGATCAATTATATCGAGAATCACAACAAAATGGAACCACATTTTTGTTTTCACAAAAAATGGAAAAAATCCAAAATCAGAGCCTTATTCTCTCAGATGGGAAAACACTGGAATATGATTTTGTGATAAATTGTGCAGGTGGACATTCATTAAACATTGCAAAAAAATTTGGTCTGGCCCGAGAATATTCAAGCATTCATTTTAGAGGAGAATACTGGAAAATCCAAGAACAACATGCTGATCTTGTAAATACAAATATTTACACAGTTGCAAAATTTGCCAACTTTCCGTTTTTAGACCCACACTGGATAAAAAGAGCAAATGGCCAGACCGAAATTGGACCAAATGCTGTTCCGATATTGGATCCAGAGACATATTCTGGATTGGGCAGTGTTTCAAAATCAATATCAAAGATTAGTGAGATATTATCTGGAAGCTCAAAAAAGCTATTACTCAATTCCGAATTTTTATCACTAATATCAAAAGAATGGAAAAGCTCCATTTCAAAAAATACCATGGTGAATCGTGTTAAGAAATTCATTCCAAAAATAAAACCGTCATATTTTACCGTTAAGGGGACTGCGGGAATTCGCACTCCTATAATCACAAAGAATGGGGAATTTCTTGTAGAAACGCTGGAAATACAATCTGATAATTCATTGCACATACTCAACTACAATTCTCCTGGAGCAACAGGTGCACCTGCATATTCTGCATATTTGGTTCAACAATTATTTGATAAAGGAATCATAACAAGTCATAAAAACACAAAACCAGACAGCTGGAATCATGCAAAAATAATTGATTCTATCTAAATACAAAATGGGGTTACGTTTACATAGAATTTACAGAAACAAAATTTGTTGCTTCCAGACCGATGTTCAATTAAAGAACAAGGAAAACAATGTGTTAATCCACCAGAATTTGTAATATCTGTAGCATCACAAAATGGTGAATACATGGTTGGTGTTACATGCAACAAACACAGGCAAACGATTCATCAAAAGTTAGGTGATCTTCAAAAAACTGGAGCAATTCCTCAAGGACAGATCAAATTTGAGACACTCAAGCCGGTGGGAACTGATTGTATAAAGACAGATCCTGATGATTTAATTCAATTAAAATCTGTTCGAGATTTGTTATAATATCACACTGAATAGATCATCTTTTTTCCCTGTAGGCCTAAAATCAAATTCTGTATTGTTATCTGTGCCATCTTTGCACGTGTTTCATCTGAAGAACTTCCAATATGTGGTGCCAAAACTACATTCTGCATTTTTGTTATCTCATGGGATTTACCAATGGGTTCTTTTTCAAATACATCTAGTGCCGCACCTGCAATCATTTTTGCTTTAAGTGCCATTACTAGGTCTCTCTCATCAATTATTTTTCCACGTGATGTGTTGATCAAAAATGCATTCTTTTTCATCTTTCTGATGGTCTGCAAATTTATCAAATGATGAGTTTCTTTTTTGTATGGTATGTGAATTGTTAATACATCACTAGTTCGAATTAAATCAGAAAAACTGACAAATTTTATTCCAAGTGTTTTTTCTTGTTTTTTTGAAAGTCTTGTATTGGTGTGATATATAATATTCAAACCAAATGCACGCGCTCTTTTTGCTACTGCTTGCCCAATTCGCCCCATTCCAAAGATTCCAAGTGTTTTTCCCTCTAAATCATATCCAGTGTAATCATGGGGCCCAAAAATCTCAGTCCAACTCCCGGCGCGAATTAGTCTATCACCTTCTGTTATTCGACGCAACAAATCCAACATCAAACCAATAGTAAGATCTGCGGTGGCATCTGTTAGAACATTTGGCGTGTAACCGATTTTGATATTTCTTTTTTTAGCCGATGCCAAGTCGATGTGGTCATAGCCGACACTATACGTGCTAATTACTCGAAGGTTTTTCGCATTTTCAATTATTTCTTTGTCTATGGCATCATATGGAAAACAAATCAGACCATAAACATTTTTTATTTTTTTAATCAATAGCGTTTTTGGCATTGGAATTGTCCCTGAATGAACAACGACTTTGTATTTTTTCTGTAATTGTTTCATTGCAAAATCATGTAGTTTACGAGTAAGTAGAATTTGCTTCATATCAAAGCAGAATTTTCTCAAATCTTTATAACATTTGTTGTAGTGTGTATGATAACTTGGCAGATGACAAAGAAGAGGAATTTGCTTTGTGCATAGAGTGTGGAAATGCAATTGAGAAATGTGTTTGTGTGTGTCCTTATTGTGGTGAGCGAGACAAATGTGAATGCGCACTCTTTGAAGCTGCCACCGGCGGTTAAGAAATTCAACCACATTCTTAATTAATCAAAAATTGATAGAGATCTCATGTCTTTGACTGATATTAGTTGGCTAATTGGTGGACCTCAAGGGAGTGGAGTTGAATCAGCTGCCAACATATTCTCTCGTGCATGTGCCTCGATGGGTTATCAAATCTTTGGCAAACGAGAATTCTATTCAAATATCAAAGGAGAACACAGCTATTTCACAGTACGTGTATCTGATGATGTGATTCACTCAAACGTAAATGATGTAACAATTATGGTAGCATTTGATGCCGAAACAGTATTCCGACATTATTCTGAGATAGTAAAAGATGGGGCAATCATATATGATTCTGATATTGCACAAACCAAAATTGAGGAGGTTCACACATTAGATGCTCCATACAAGTCCAGATTAATTACACAGCTAAACTCTCAACCTACTGTTCAAGACGCACTAGATTTTGCAAGGAATCATGGTGCAAAACTCTACCCAGTATCGTTTAAGACTATTCTATCAAATTTGGCAGATGAAACCAATAATCCTCGCATAAAGAACATGATTCGAATGTATAATGTGCTTGGAGTATCTTTTTCACTTGGGATGCTAAAAATGCCTCCTCAAACATTACTTGATTCTATTGATTCAATATTTTCAAAAAAACAAGCAATTGCTGATTTGAACAAAAATGCTGCAACATATGCATATAATTATGCAGCAGCAAAATTCTCTGACTTTACATTTGCACTAAATCATACCAATAAACCACACGACATAATTCTAGTTCAGGGATATCAAGGAACAGCACTTGGTAAAATTGCATGTGGTTGCAGATTCCAGCCATACTATCCGATCACACCAGCATCTGATGAAAGTGTTTTTCTAGAATCAAATGAGTTAGTTGATGTTAAGGACAACAGGCCTGGCTCCACACTAGTGGTGCAAACTGAAGATGAGATATCTGCAATTGGAATGACAATTGGTGGTGCATTGACTGGCGCGCGTTCTGCAACATGTACTTCTGGACCTGGATTTTCATTAATGGCAGAAGCACTTGGATGGTCAGGAATCAACGAAGTGCCGATCGTGGTTACATTATACCAAAGAAGCGGACCGTCAACTGGACTTCCAACGAGACATGGACAAGATGATCTATTGTTTGCAATTCATGCAGGGCATGGAGAATTTCCACGAATTGTTTATGCGTCAGGTGATGTGGAAGAAAGCTTCTATGATACTGCAAGATGCTTTAACTATTCAGAACAATATCAAGTTCCAGTAATTCACATGATGGATAAATTCTTGGCAAGCTCAGTTGTTACCTGTAAGCGATTTGATTCAGAAAAAATAAAAATCAATCGTGGTAAATTGCTAGAAAAAATCGGTGATGTAGGATACAAGAGATTTGCATTTACTAGTGATAATATTTCACCAAGATCAAAACTAGGCCTTGAAAATGGTATTTTTTGGAGTACTGGAGATGAAAGTGATGAGGCAGGTCATATAACAGAAGATCCGGAACTGCGAATCAAAATGATGGATAAGCGTCAATCAAAACTGGATTATGTCTTAAAGACAATACCTGATGATGAACAAGCTGTTTCGTTTGGTACGGCGCAAACATGCGTAATAAGCTGGGGCTCACCAAAGGGACCAATACTGGATGCAATACAAATGCTAAAAAATGAACACATTGAAGTCGGCTTTATTCAACTAAAATTATTACATCCATTCCCAAAAGACTATTTGGGATTTTTGCTAAAAAACGTCAAAACAATAATTGATGTGGAATCAAACCATGTAGGTCAGCTTGGTGAACTATTAAAACAAAATCTACTGAAAAGTCCTGATTATTACATTCTGAAATATACTGGACGTACAATGACTAGCACAGAAATTTATCAATCAATTAAAAACATAACAGAAAACAAAGCTCAAAAAAGGCAGGTACTTACTCATGGCGCTTAAGTTGGGTGATTATAAAACTGACGTTCACAATGACTGGTGTCCTGGATGTGGAGATTTTGGAATTGTTAATGCAATACAAATGTCTCTAGCTGAGATGCAAATTCAAAGACACAAAGCCACAATATTTTCTGGTATTGGATGCTCTGGCAAAACATCTCATTTTATTAACGTAAATGGAATTCATACCTTACACGGAAGAGTCCTGACGTTTGCACAAGGTGCAAAACTTGCAAATCCTGATCTAACTGTAATTGCAGTTGGAGGAGATGGTGATGGTCTTGGAATTGGTGTGGGTCACTTTGTAGCAGCAGGCAGACGAAACTTGGATCTCACATATATCATATTCAACAATGGTGTTTATGGTCTAACCAAGGGACAAGCATCGCCAACTCTGAAGCTAGGTGAAAAAACAAAATCACTCCCATCCCCAAATACCAATTACAATGTAAATCCAATTGGGCTTGGAATTACAAGCGGCTTTACGTTTGTTGCACGAAGCTATGCATACGATGTCAGACACCTAAAAGATACTATAACTGCAGCAGTGCAACACAAGGGATTGTCATTTATTGATGTGCTGCAACCATGTCCAACCTATAATGATATTAACACACGTGATTGGTATGCTGGATTTGATGAAACAACAAAAATGACAAAAC
Organism: uncultured Candidatus Nitrosotenuis sp.; assembly: GCA_964616415.1. Lineage (GTDB taxonomy): Archaea > Thermoproteota > Nitrososphaeria > Nitrososphaerales > Nitrosopumilaceae > Nitrosotenuis. Next base: position 39,327 of record CAZTUP010000008.1, read on the forward strand.
CTAGAATATACAAACTTGAGGACACTGGATACGATCCGGTTGTACATTATGATGAGGAAACTGAACTAAATGAAAAGATCTCACAAGCATTGATTCGATCTTTGGAATGGGATTCAAAAATTCCAATAGGGATATTTTACAAAAACGAAATAATAAGCCAATATGAAAAACGAATAGCGGACAGAATTCCTAATTACTTGGAAAACCCGCCCGCATCTCAAACCATATCTGCCAATAGTAAGCCTACCACTGATCTCTCGAGAATTTTAGATTCACTTTCGGTTTAAAACATTGATAATATTTGTAAAATGAATATTAGCAGGTTATGTGTGAGGTTATTCTATAATTGAATCTGACTGAAGCAAACAAAATATTTCGAAAATCGATAATCAAGGGCTATTTTGAGCAAAGCTTACTAAATCTTGATTTTAGTAAATCAAATATCAAACATCCTATCATATCTGACGATGGATTGATGCAATCTAGTTTACTGCACATATTTTTTGATATTGACACTGGGGCTGATTATCCTGATGGTGATGAGTGGTTTATTGCAGAATTTCTATTTCCATATAACATCAAAATCCCAGATGCTGTAAAAGGCCCTGATTATTTTACTACACTATCTCTAAGTGATGGAAAAAATTATTGGCATCATCGTGAACTGATTCGATTCAAATATGGAAAATCAAAAAAACTACTAGAGTCGTTGGACTTTTTGGATTCTAAATACAAAGAACTACACTCTCTTTTAGAACCGTTAGAAAAAGACATCAAATAGACATCTTCCAAGCATTATTTACTAAAACAAATTTTTTATTATTTGCAAACAACGTATGCATCTTCCATTTTCTTGTCTCTGTATCAAATTTGTAAATGACTTTGGAAACATCTTCTACATTCTCAAAATTAAGGTGAAATGACAGTAACTCTATTACAAAATCGAGTTTTTCAAGCGCATTATCGAATCCATCTTTTTCTTCAACATCCAAAGAAAATCCTATCTTTGGTATGCCTGTAAAATTAATGTCGATTTTTAACGAGTTTTTTTTCCCACGACGTCGTTTCATTTCCTTGAAAATGTATTTTATTTTATCCCATCTGTGATATTCAAACCACTTGAAAAATTCCTCATTAAACGATAATGGAATTGATAGATCGAGTACGCTTACAAAATTTGGATCTTGTTCAGATAATTCATTTTGTTGTACTTTGAATCGCTCAGAAAGTAATCCGTATACAACTTCTATTTCCCACGGTGATACTCCATAATGACTTAATTCCGTACAAAGAAAATCTTCTTTCATTGATTGTGTTAGTAAAAAATTCTAATTAAGTATTTTAGAATATGGTATCTAGGTATTTCCACAAATAGAATATTCCAACTGTTCCAATAAAGAAAATCATTGGTTTCCATGCAAAAACTGGGATGCTTGGTGTGGTCAGTAATATCTTGTAATTATCAAACACGGTATGAATCTGATTTTTTATCTTGTTGTGCCATATTTTGTATTCAATCTGGTGTTTTTTTAGCAAGGCCTCTATTTCGTATATCACAGGAGTCCTCTGACAAAACAGGTGCTGCAAATAATCGCGTGAGACCTCTACTTCTGCCTCTATTCCAACCTCGCCATTTTTTCTATCAAAGAGACGTAAATGCATCTCCCATGGTTTTTTGAGCTTTAGTGATAATCCATCACCAATTTGTGATTCTTGTTTATGCTCGAACTTTACTTTGGTAAATCCCTCTTTGATCAAAATATTGTACATTTCTTCTGCGCTTTTTTTCACAATTACGGTGAGTTGTTCTACTCCTTTTGCATCTATGTGTATGGAATGTTTTTTCCCACCATCAAAAAATATGGTCTTTGGATATTTAGTTAGATATTGCAATGGTGCAATGTCTAAATTTGTTTTATTTAAATTAATTAGTTCTTAAAACCACGCATGTATACGCAAAGATCTGATGAAATCGACATCTCGTCAGTTTTTATTTTTCGTGTAGTGATCTTTGCCCCAGAGTCTCTTATCAGTACGATGGGAGTTGATTCAGCACCCTCCCCCATTTTGTGATTTGCTATGGTTGCCAGATTATCCGCGGTTGCTTTCATGGTTACTCGTAATGGATTTCCATCAAGATCTTTTTGGCCTCTGACATCTTGAACTGGTTCAAACCCCGATACTGCTATTGCAACACCTGTAGTTCCAGCCCTTGCAGGCATCAGTCTACTATCGACTAGAATTATGCCAACATGAACTCCAAAATTCAAAAAGATCTTTTTTCTCAGATTTTCTGCTATTTTGTATGGAAAATCTGGATATAGTATGATAGTACCTTTTTTAACATTTGATTTATCAATTCCGGCGTTTGGCGCCAAAATTTGATCAGATGATGTGAGTACAAATCCGGTCACCCCACCAAACACTTCATCTGATTCACGCAAAATTATTTCTGCAAATTTTGGGTCTAGTTGATATTTTTTTGATAATTCAGATGCGTCTTGGGATGGCTTTGTCTTGGTTAGATCTAGCAGACGGCCTTCAGAATTTGCAACATATTTACTTGATATGACGATAATATCGCCACTCTCTATTGTGTGGTTTTTTGTGGATTCTATAATGTCTTGATATAGATCAAAACTTGATTGCTTTTTCTGCACTGTGATTGGGAACACCGTTGTCATGGTGTGTTTGCGGTTTTCGTATTTTTTATCCTTCTCCAAAGCTTTTAATCTGAAATGGGCGATCTTTTCGCTGTGAACATTACCGAAAAGATTCTCGCTCGTGCGTCTGGCAAGTCAAGTGTTGCCCCAGATGACATAATATTTGCAAATGTGGACAAAGCGATGGTTCATGATGTTTCAGGACCTGGTGTGATCAAGGTATTTGAAAAACTGCAAAAACAAGGTATTCCTGTAGATAAATTATGGAATTCATCCAAGGTTTGGGTAGCTGAGGATCACTTTGTACCGTCTGCTGAAAAGATCTCTGCTGAAAACATTGTCAAGTTAACAAAATTTACAAAACAATATGGAATTGAAAAACACTTCAAGTATGGAATGGGACAATATGGTATCTGTCATACCTTATCTCATGAAGAGGCAATGGTGTTGCCCGGCGAGGTCTATGTTGGCGGTGACTCTCATACTAATACAACTGGTGCACTAGGGGCATTTGCATGTGGTCTTGGACACACAGATGTAGCGTATGTTTTACTAAATGGCAAGATTTGGTTCAAAATTCCAGAAACTCTCTACTTTAAGCTAAATGGCAAACTACCAGATCATGTCATGGCAAAGGACGTAATTCTCAAAATAATTGGCGATATTGGTACTGAAGGCGCTGCATATTACGCAATGCAGTTTGGTGGTACTGGAATCTCTGAAATGTCTGTAGAGTCCAGACTCACACTATGTAACATGACTACTGAGGCAGGTGCAAAAAATGGAATAATAGAACCTGATCAAAAAGTCTTTGATTATCTAGCACAACGAGGCGCTGCAAACTATGTCCCAGTTTATGGTGATAAAGATGCTCAATACGCCAAGGTGCACGAATATGAGGCATCAGAATTAGAACCAACAATTGCAAAACCGTTTTCACCTGAAAACATTGCAGTTGTTCGAGATATTGCAGGAGTCGAGCTTGACAAATCATATATCGGTTCTTGTACTGGTGCAAAATATGAAGATCTAGAGGCCGCTGCAAAAATTCTCAAAGGTCGTCAAGTCAAAATACGAACCGAAGTGTTACCTGCAGCAATATCCATATACAAAAGAGCCATGGAAAATGGACTCATCAAAATATTTCTTGATGCTGGAGTTACAGTCGGCCCACCTACATGTGGTGCCTGCTGCGGTGCACATATGGGTGTACTAGCAAAAGATGAAATTTGTATTAGTACTACAAACAGAAATTTCCCAGGAAGAATGGGACATGTCGAATCCCAAACATATCTAGCATCGCCACTAGTGGCAGCAGCATCTGCAGTGACTGGTAAAATTACAGACCCACGTGATCTATGATGGCAAAGGTAATCAAATACGAAAAGGACAACATTGACACTGATGTCATCATACCTGGACAGTATCTAAAATTGCATGATTATGATGAAATTGCCAAACATGCAATGGAGGGAATTGATCCGAATTTCCATGCCAAGGTTCAAAAAGGTGACTTTCTGGTCGCTGGAAGAAATTTTGGTTGTGGCTCATCAAGAGAACATGCACCAATTGCTTTGAGTCAATGTGGAATACAAGGGGTAATTGCAGTCTCATTTGCCAGAATTTTCTACAGAAATGCAGTGGATGGTGGATTCTTGTTACCAATAGAAGTTGATGAGGAAACATATGGAAAAATCTCCGATGGTGATCAAATACAAGTGGACACATCAAAAAATGAAATCAAAAACCTGACCAAAAACCAAACCTATTCCATGAAACCATTCTCAGAAATAGTATCCAAGATAATATCTGCAGGCGGGCTTTTCAAGTACAAGCCAGACTAATTTACAATTTTATACTGAATTAAGCTGATTATATCATGGCAAAGACGTTATTTGAAAAGATCTGGGATTCGCACAAAGTAGATGAGATTGACGGAAGATCATTGATCTACATTGATAGACATATGATACATGAAGTAACTTCACCTCAGGCATTTGATGGACTAAGAATTAACAAAAGAAAGGTAAGGCGACCTGACCTAACATTTGCAACAATGGATCATAACGTGCCTACCACTAACAGGTCATTGCCAATATTGGATCAAATCTCTGCGACTCAAATCAAAACACTAGAACAAAACTGTACGGAATTTGGAATTGAATTATTTGGATTAGATAGCCCGTATCAGGGAATTGTTCATGTGATTGGCCCAGAACTTGGAATTACTTTGCCTGGTACTACAATAGTGTGTGGAGATTCACACACTTCAACTCATGGCGCTTTTGGAGCATTCGCATTAGGGATTGGAACCTCGGATGTGGAGCATGTCTTGGCGACACAGTGCCTCGTGCTTGATAAACCCAAGACATTTGAGATCCGCGTTGATGGAAAAAGAAAACACGCACATGCTATCACTGCCAAAGACATCATTCTATCTATAATTAAAAAAATTGGAACTGCTGGAGGAAATGGCACAGTACTAGAGTATCGCGGTCAAGCAATTTCTGACTTGTCTATGGATGAGCGTATGACGATATGTAATATGTCAATTGAGGGAGGTGCAAGGGCTGGACTTGTTGCACCAGATCAGAAAACATTTGATTATTTAAAAAACAAAAGGTACACCCCAAAAAATTATGATGATTTAGTAGCTATCTGGAAAGATACTCTCAAAACAGATGATAATGCAACATTTGATAAATCATTTACAATTGACGCATCTCAGATCATCCCTCAGGTTAGCTGGGGTACAAATCCTGCAATGACTGTAGATGTCACTGATGTGGTTCCAGATCCTGCAGAGTTTGCAAAAGGTGATTCTAGCCAAGAATTTGCCGCAAAAAAAGCACTAGAATACATGGATCTCAAATTCGGAACACCAATAACTGATATCAAAGTAGACCGAGTCTTTATTGGCTCTTGTACAAATGCCAGATTACAAGACTTGATAGAGGCCGCACAAATCATCAAGGGGCGAAAAGCATCACCAAATGTCAGTGTTATGGTAGTTCCAGGTTCTCAACAAGTAAAGAAAAAGGCAGAAGAGATTGGACTTGATAAAATATTCAAAGATGCTAATTTTGAGTGGAGAGAATCTGGTTGTAGTATGTGTCTTGGAATGAATCCTGATATTTTGGCAAGAGGCGAGCGATGTGCTAGCACCTCAAATAGAAACTTTGAAGGTAGACAAGGAACTGGTGGACGAACTCATTTGGTTAGTCCTGTAATGGCTGCTGCTGCTGCAATTGCAGGCCATTTTGTTGATGTTCGGGAATGGGTATGACATGGAAAAAATAACCAAAATTTCTAGCATTATAACTCCGCTTGATAGGCCAAACATTGACACTGATCAAATTGTTCCAAAACAATTCTTGAAACTAGTACAACGAACTGGATTTGGTAAATTTCTATTCTATGATTGGCGCTTTGATCAAGATGGTCAACCAAAAAAGGAATTTGCAATAAATGACTCAAAATATGCTGGCTCTCATATTTTGGTGAGTGGTGAGAATTTTGGATGTGGTTCTAGTCGTGAGCATGCTGCTTGGGCACTGAAGGACTATGGGTTTGATGTTATAATTGCGCCCTCATTTGCAGACATCTTTTACAATAATTGCTTTAAAAATGGAATTTTGCCCATTTCTTTGCCTAGAGATATCGTATCTGATTTGATGATAACAAATTCTGTAATCACGGTTGATTTGACATCTCAAACTATCCAATATGACTCTAAATCTATTCAATTTGATATTGATGAATCAAGAAAAAAGACATTACTTGAGGGATTAGATGACATTGCAGTTACACTACAACGTCAAGACAAAATTACATTGTATGAAAAAAGTCACGCATGATTAATCTGACTGATTATTTTTCTTATAGAATCTGATTTTCGCTCTAGTATTACAGGTGATTCTACATCAACCCAAGGTGTCTTCTCAATATCAAATGAACTAACCAGACCCTTCTCTGATAATTCCTGTAATACATCATATGATAAATTGAGATCTCTTTTTGTCTTTGATTTTATAATGTCGAGAATTTTGCCAGAGAGCACATAGATGCCTGTACATTCACAATTTTCCATCCTTATCAGCGGTTTTTCAATAAACTGGATGATATTTCCATCATCAACTTTGGCAAACCCGGTTTCTTCTTTTCGGAACTGTCTTGTTGCAATGCACGCCATACTACCTTTATCAGTATAATGTTTGAGCATTTTTTTCAAATCTAGTGCGCAAAGATTATCTGCAAACCACAAAAAGAATGCCTCATTTTTTGATATTTTTAGGTGCATTAGATCACCTGCAGTACCGCTAGATGAGTCTTGGACGAATTTGATCTTTTTTGATTTTTCAAAGTAGTTTTTGATCTGGCCACCAAACCCTTTCAAATCACAAATCACAATGATTTCAGAAATAAAGTCAAAAGATGACAAATGCTGTATTGTATAGAAAATTAGAGGTCTTCCGTCTACTGGCATCATCGCCTTTGGAAAATAATCTGTAAACGGTCTTGCACGCGTTCCTTTGCCGCCTGCTAAGATTACTGCCTTCAATCTACCTGTATGACTTTTGCTTTCTTCTTCTTGCGCCAGGTCCACCGAATTTCTTTGGTTCTTTTCTTCTGGCATCTCCACTTAGTAGGTGTTTGTCAAAGTCGTTTATTCTTTTTCGAAGATCTGTTCTAGTTTGCTTTGGTAATGGGTGCTCTTTTGGCTCTTTTTTGGATTTTGTCCAGCCTGTGAGCGCTCGAGAGATTGCAGTTGCTGCTGCATATGCTTGGCCCATAAATCCACCGCCTCTTACACGAACTGAAATATCGACTTTGGATCGTAAATCACCCGCAATTTCTAGTGGGCTAAGAATTACTTCACGTGCCATTTCTTGCACTATCATTTCTGCTGGTGTGTTGTTTATTCTAACTCGACCTGATCCTTTTGTAATGTAGACATGTGCCTTTGATGTCTTTCTTGTTGCAAAGTAAATCTCTGTCTTTGGAGTCATCGTGACCAACCTACCTCTTGTGCTAGATCTGACATGCTGGTATAGTTGGACTGAGGTCTTGTTATTTTTGCATTATCAAAAACCGTCTTTTTTGTTGCCCCTAATCCACTTGGAACACCAATATGTGTACGTAGTCTTCTAAGTGCTGCATCTCCGGATGGTTTCTTTTTTGGAAGCATTCCGCGGATCATTCTAGACATTATGGTGTCTGGTCTGCGTGGGTGATATGGACCGTGCTCTGGATGCAAAATACTGGAAATTGATAGAAAGTCTTTGTAATTTTGAATAATATTTCGTCTGTTTCCGCTAATTAGTATTTTCTCGCAGTTTACTACTGTTACACGATTTCCTTGGAGAAGCAGTTTTGCAACATTTGAGCTTAGTCTTCCTGCCAAAAGGTTTGTTCCATCTACTATTACTGATTGAGGCTTATCCAATTATTCTCACGCCTTTTCCTGTTGGGAATTTAGAAATTAGATCCGAATGTGTGACTATTTTACCGCCAGCAGCCTTGATTTTCTTTGCAGCTGCAGTAGAAATTGAAAATGAACATAATGTGATTTTATGGGAAATATTACCTGTTCCCAAAACCTTGCCTGGAATTACTACAACATCATTGTCATTGGTTACGGTGTCGAGTCTGGCCAGATTGACTATTCTTTTTGCAATCTTTGGTTTTTGTGCCATTTCTGCAATTTTTGACCAAATTGGGGCTTTGTTCTTTGTAGATGCTGTTTTTAGCTCTTTTATCATACTTAGCACTAGCTGATTGGTCATAGATATTGCGCTTTTGGAACCCAAATATAATGTTATGATTAGGCTTTTAGCTCTGTAATTACTTCTTTAAATTCTTCTAATCTTTGAGCAAGCTCATCAACACCTGAAGTGATTATTTGCTCTGGACTTAGTGCACCTGTTGTTTCTACCGTCAAGACATACTCACCCTCTTTGTCAGTATGAGTCAAAACTGCAATGTTTGCAGAATTCCACTTTGCATGTGTTGATCCACGTCCAAGTCTTGCATATGCTTCAAGTTTTATCTTTTGACCTGGTGCTAGCTGTACAATTGGTATTTTATCAGAAACTGGCTTTACTGTTTGGTCTTCAGAACTAAGCTCGGCAGTTGTAATTGTACGAGTAGTGTCTGTATCTCCAGAATCAATTACTAGCATAACCCTACAATTTGAACAACCTGCTTGGCTTTTGCAAGAACACAAGTGTGGTTCTGAAAATCGTTTCAAGTCTGTTTTTAATGGAATTAGGCCTAGTCTGTGAGAAACACCTTCATCTGACATTACAGACGAATTCTCTATCATGTCGACTGTGTCAATAGCAAATACTGGAACGCCGTTTAGGCATATGCGTCTTAATGCGTTTGCATACTGCAATGGAACACCCTTTAGCTTAACTGACATGCGGTTTTTGTCTTGTGAAATTATCTCCAAAGAAGGCAATTAGAAAAAAATTTTCCAAGTCCACATAAAAATCTAGCGTGGCTCTGAGCGTGATTTTGACAGAGATAAATACCGATATTTGTTACCCTATCCCATGACTGATGTAACTGTAATTAGGCACTCTGTTGCTGGCGAGAAATTTGAGATTCTAGTCAAACCTGACCCTGCTTTGGAATACAAGCTTGGCAAAAGAAAAGACGTCTCTACAGTTTTGGTCTCTGATGAAGTCTATACAGATTCCAACAAGGGAACAAGAGCATCTACTGAAAAACTACTAAAAGCATTCAACACACAAGATACCAATACCATAATCGAATTAATTCTAAAAAAAGGCGAGCTAAATCTTACTACAGATCAAAGGCGAAAGATGGTCGCAGAAAAAAGAAAGCAGATAATCGAGTTTATCGCAAAGACCTACGTTGATCCAAGATCACACTTGCCACATCCACCACTTCGAATAGAACAGGCACTAGAGCAAGCCCGTGTGTCAATTGATCCTTTCAGGAACACTGAAGAACAATGCAAGGATGTCGTTGAAAAACTTCGAAGTATAATTCCACTCAAATCAGAAAATATGTTATTAGAAATTACAGTTCCAGCTCAATATGCATCTCAATCTTATGCCGTTCTCAAATCAACTGGCACTTTGAAAAAAGAAGAATGGCAAAATAATGGATCACTTAAAGCAATACTAGAAATACCTGCGGGGGCAAGGGCAAGCGTGATTGACAGACTAGGCTCTATAACAAAGGGCTCTGCAACTGTGGAGATGGTCAAATAATGGATGATGTAAAAAGAAAGTATGTCATACCTGGCGATGTCATCACAACTGGTCCATATAGAGCAGAAGAAAATGTTCACCTTTTTGGCGATAAAATAATTGCAACGACTGTTGGTATTTCTGAAATTTTTGATAGCGGTGTTCGTGTAATTCCATTAACTGGAATGTATATTCCAAGAATTGACGATTTCATTATTGGTATTGTAAAATCACACACATCATTATCTTGGGAGCTCAACATCAATTCTTGTTATGCTGGTATTTTGCCAGCAGCAGACGTGTTTGGGCGTGACTTTAATCCAAAAGTTGATGATCTAACCTCACGACTAAAGACTGGCGACCTCATTGCAGCACGAGTTGCAAATTCTGACAGGTCACGTGATCCACTAATTACAATATCTGATAGGGACTTGGGAAAAATTGAAGATGGTGAGTTGATAAAAATCTCCCCAAGTAAAGTTCCACGATTGATTGGAAAACGCGGCTCTATGATTCAAACAATAGAAGGAGCAACAAAGGCAATAATCACAATTGGACAAAATGGTTTTGTTGTAGTGTCATGCGAAGAGCCAGAGGGATTATTAAAGGCCATAGAAGCAATCAAAATGGTCGAAGAACAGGCACATGTTCCAAATTTGACTGAAAAAATACAACAAATGTTAGGATCAAACAGTGAATAATAATGGGTGTAAAAAAAACAGACATAGTACTATTAGATGATAAAGGAATTCGTTGCGATGGCAGAAAAATTAACGAGCCACGCAGAATTATGATAAAGGCCGGGGTTTTAAAAAATGCAAACGGTTCTGCATACATCGAATTTGGAGAAAACAAAATTTTAGCAGGGGTGTTTGGACCGCGAGATGTTCATCCAAAACACTTGGCAAATACTGACCGGGGAATTTTACGATGCAGATATCACATGCAGCCATTTTCTGTCGGTGAGAGAAAAAACCCAGCACCGTCAAGAAGAGAAATTGAGATTTCCAAAGTAATCAAAGAGGCACTTGAACCAGCAGTAATGCTTGAAGGCTTTCCAAGAACCGTAGTTGATGTTTTCATAGAAATCCTACAAGCCGATGGTGGTTCTAGATGTGCAGCACTTGATGCCGCAGCGGTTGCACTAGCGGATGCCGGTATTCCGATGAGAGATATGGTCTCTGCATGTGCTGCTGGTAAGGTAGCAGATACTATAGTTTTGGATATTAACAATGAAGAAGACCAAGAGGGCCAAGCAGACATGCCAGTAGCATACATGCCAAACTTGGGCAAAGTAACACTAATCCAATTAGATGGTGTTTTGACACCACAAGAATATGAAAAATGTACCAATACTGCAATTGAAGGATGCAAGATTGTATACGAAGTACAAAAGAAAGCATTACAGGAAAAATTCTTTGGAGATAGTCAAGAATGACTGCTCCAATACTTGATGATCTAAAAAAGAAAAAGATTCTAGCATTACTTAAGGACGGTCAAAGAATTGATGGTAGAGCACTAGATGAACCACGAGCACTAACTATTGATACTGGTGTAATACCAAAAGCAGAAGGCTCAGCCAGAGTTAGACTGGGTGATACCGAAGTAGTCTGCGGTGTAAAAATTCAACCAGACAAGCCATTTCCAGATTTAGGCGATAGAGGAATTTTCATCTGCACTGCAGAAATTTTACCATTAGCAGATCCAAGTGCTGAGCCTGGACCTCCAGGAGAAGAAGTAATTGAGCTTGCAAGAGTAGTGGATAGAGGAATTCGAGAAAGTGGAATGATCGATCTCACAAAATTGGTCTTAGAAAAGGACAAATCTGTAGTTGGAATATTTGTTGATAATTCTGTCACTGACTATGATGGAAACTTGTTTGATGCATGCTCTTATGCTTCGGTTGCAAGCATTCTTTCATGTAAGATCCCAAAGTGGGAATACAAGGATGGCACAGTAACAAAAGTAGAAGGTGTGCTAACTGATCCACCAATAACTACAATTCCAGTTTCTGTTACGATGGGTAAAATTGCTGATAATATCCTAGTTGATCCAAACGCAGACGAATGGAAATGCATGGATGCCAGAATAACAATAACTACCAACGCAGCTGGAAATATCTGCGCAATTCAAAAGGGTGGTAGTGACGGGTTCACACCAGAACAGCTAGTAAAATGCGGTCAAATCTCAATTTCAACCGGAGCAAAAATAAGGGACATGCTAAAACAGGCAGGTAGAAGTTAAATGCTCAAGAAAGGCGGATCCCTAAAAGGTCTTAAACAAAAGTATGGAATTAAGCACAGAAAAAAGTTCTCTGCAGTTCATGCATTACTAAAGGAAAAAAGAAAATGCACCCAATGTGGCTCACTCAAGTTTGGACGAGAGGCAGTAGGCATTTGGGCTTGCAAAAAATGCGGCTACAAAATTGCCGGAACTGCATATGACCTTAACAATTAGTGCAGTATTATCTATCAAAACCAAAGACAAGACAAAAGCAATTTTTGACTCTTTGAGTGTTGATAATCGATTTTATCCTGAAAATCCAACTAAAACAAAAATTTCAATGAAAAAAAATACAATACACATTGAAATTGATGCTGATGAGTTAGCTCATTTACGCGCAAATCTAAATTCTACACTGCGATTAATTCAGGCAAGCTCTGATTCACTCGAATCGCTACGGTTATAAGAAATTCAAAGAAATCCTGTACATGTCACAAGGCCAACAAATCCCACCGTGGTTGCAAGAGCAACTAATGAAATTACAGCAATCTCAGCAAAATCTTCAATCAATAATGGCCCAAAAACAACAGCTAGACATTGAACAAATGGAGTCGGAGCGAGCACTGGAAGAACTAAAAAAAGTAGCAGATACTGATCCTATCTACAAACATGCAGGTACAATTCTGATAAAATCTACCAAGTCCACCCTGATCTCAGAACTAGAAGAAAGAAAAGAACTAGCAAACACTAGAGTTACAGTCTTGGCAAAACAGGAAGCACGAATCAAAGAAAGCATCAAAGAACAAGAGACCAAAATCAATGAAATGATTCGCGGTTCACAAAAGCCACCATCGCAATAAATATCAGAAATAAATCAATCATGTCATGAAGATTGAAAATCTTCGAATTGTAGTAGATGAACGTGAACGCAAAAGTGGCATTCCTGATCTGTTGCGGGCAGTGGGAATTAATTTAGAAATAAAGACATTACCAATTGGGGACTATATTGTTGCACCAGAAACCATTGTGGAGCGAAAAAGTATCTCTGATTTGATATCCTCAATATTTGATGGCCGGCTTTTTGATCAGTGTAACCGGCTAAAGGAGCATTTTGCACATCCAATTATCTTGATGGAAGGAAATGTACAAGAAATTGAGCAAATTGTGGAAAACCCACTAGTGTTCTATGGAGCATTGTCTGCAGTTGCAATTGACTTTAAAATTCCGATCATACCTACACCTAGTGCTACTCATACGGCAAAGATGTTAGTATCTATGTGCTCAAGAAAAGATACTCTGAAAGGTCCATTTCTTAAAAAAATAAAAAAATCTGATGATGTATCAAGACAACAACTTTCTGTTTTGTGTAGTTTGCCTGGAATTGGGGAAAAGCTTGCAACTAGAATGCTTGCAAAATTTGGCTCACCGACAAAAACACTAAACGCATCGCTTGCAGATCTTGCCAAGATAGAGGGATTGGGTGAAATCCGTGCCAAAAAAATAAAACAAATGCTGGAACATACAAGCAAACTACACAAAGAATCAAATCAGAAAACTCTGGACTCGTAAATCATGTTCGTATCACACGAGTGGCTCAAAGAAAATTTAGAATCTCCAAATCTTGTCGTAATTGATACAAGGCCAAAAATCGCATACTCGTATGGACATATTCCAAATTCTGTCTCACTTACAGTTGAGCAGATGATTCAGCTAAGTCCATCTGGCGCACACCTTGCACCAGATCCTGACAATGCATCAAAATTACTTGGTGAACTTGGAATTGATAATACCAAAACTATTGTAGTTAGCGGAGAATTGATGGACCCGTCCGTATTTCGTGTAGCTTGGACATTACAGTATTTGGGTCAACAAAATACAAAAATCTTGGATATTGGAATTGGTACATGGCAAAACCTTGGACTGGATATAACACGCGCACAAAAAAAACATACATCCACTCAATTTGTACCTAAAATACAACACGACATCAAAATTGATGCTCAAGAATTACAAGAACTGATTGGCAAAGCGACAATACTTGATGCACGTAGTCCACAAGAATATTTTGGTGGACATATTCCAGGCTCTATTTTGTTTCCATTCACTGATGGACTTGGACAAGATGGTAAATTGCTTGATTCGCAAGAGTCCCTTGTACATTTATTCTTGCAAAAAGACATACCAAAAGATAAACAAATCATTTGCTATTGCATGCATGGCCATAGAGCATCTAGCTTGTTTTATCAGGCAAAGAAGGCTGGATTTGAAAAAATTCGATTATACGATGGTTCATTTATTGACTGGTATTCAAAAAGACTTCCGCTTGAGTAATTTTCTGTTTAATTTGTTACCACAGTTTGGGCAAAATTCAACTCCTACAAACTCTTGTCTACATCCAGCACAATAATGGAGCCACTGTCCAACATCTTTGATACCTTTGGTCATTATTGGATTTATTTTGAGGCCGAGATTTTTTGCCAGATTTGATACTGCAAAATCATCCGTAACTAGATTGCCTTTTAGTTCATGTGCAAGTGCGACTGCAGATATGTCGGCATCTGATAGTTTCTGTATATCTCCGGTTTTCTTTGCAGCACTAACAACAAAATCAACATTGATCTGGTCTGGTTCTCGAATTTCAAGTCTGTGGGTATCAAGTAAAACTTCTAACGCTCCATGATTTTTCTTGATGTGTTTTATTTCTTCAAAGACTAGGTACGTGGTCAGTCCTGAATCTGGTGATGCAAAAGGAATTCCTGCGTAAAAGGCACTGGCATCATAAATCTTAGACGCCAAGTTTGCCCATCTGTCTTAATCCGCGTTTTTTTAGCCTTACAAAGACTGCACGCTTTGGATGTTTTTTGATAACTATGGACTCTTCAAATCCTGCAGTTTTGATCACTTGAGCATCCATCACAATGTTGGTATCGTGTGAGCAAATGACCTCGATTTTTTCATCTGGAACCACAATGGATGGTAACAGTCGAAGTACTGGTGCAACTGGAGTGATTATCAAAATATCCAAGCTTTCATGTAATACTGGACCACCAAGCGAAAACGAATGCCCTGTAGAGCCGCTAGGAGTTGAAATCATGACGCCATCCATTTTGTGCTTTACAATGTCGTTTTGAAATTTGATTTCAAACTCTGCTGTTTTTGTCATATTTTGTCTATTGATGTAGATTTCATTTAGTGCTGGGGGAAACTCTTCACCACCAGACGACGCAACAACTCTGGTCCTCTTGTCAAACCAAATCTTGTTTGATTTAATATCTGAAATCGCTGTATCGATTTTATCTAATGTGATCTCTGATAAGATTCCTCTATTTCCGCCGACATTTATGGTCAAAAGCGGAATCTCGTTTATCAGACTACGAAATGTACGTAGAGTTGTACCGTCACCACCCATAGTTACTACTAGATCGAGTTTTTTATCATTGAGGTCATCAACAGACTCAACGCGTTTTGCGCCTTCTACTGATACTGGAGCTATTGTAAAGACTTCGGCTTTACTGGAAATGAATTTTTTTGCGACCTTTTTTGCTGCATTTTCTGACTCTTCAGAACCAAATTTTGAGACAATGCCTACTCGATTTAATTTCAACCCTTTCTCTTGCATGACTTTGTTTAAAAAATGTAGTTTTTGACATGGAAAAAATTAATTATCCATATGATTGTGCAAAGTTGAAATGAGTTACGCACATCCTGAAGTCTTAGTGGATACCGATTGGGTATCAAAAAATCCCCCAAGTAATAATTTGAAGCTAGTTGAAGTGGACTATGATCCTGAAAATGGTTATCGCAAAGGTCACATCTCTGGCGCTAGCCTAATTTGGTGGAAAAGAGACATCAATGACCCAATAACTCGTGACATTGTTGATAAAAAACAATTCGAGACATTAATGTCAAGAAATGGAATTACTCAAGACTCCCAAGTCATTCTTTATGGAGATTTTAACAACTGGTTTGCTGCATTTGTTTTTTGGGTCTTCAAGTACTATGGCCACAAAAATGTCAAAATAATGAACGGTGGAAGAAAAAAATGGGAATTAGAAAAAAAACCATACACAACAGAAGAACCAAAAATTACACCAACTGCATATGTAGCACTTCCGCCAGATGAGGGACTACGTGCTTATCTGTTTGATGTAAAGCGAGCATTGGATAGAAAAGAAATCGGACTAGTTGATGTACGATCTGCTAAAGAATTCACAGGAGAAATAACTGCTCCACCTGAATATCCAATGGAGCATGCACAAAGAGGCGGACATGTACCGGGAGCACAAAACATTCCGTGGGCTACTGCAGTAAATGATGCTGATGGTACATTCAAATCAGTAGATGAACTAAAACAAAACTATATTCCAAAAGGAATTACCCCAGACAAGGAAATCATTTGCTATTGTAGAATTGGAGAACGCTCGTCACACTCGTGGTTTGTTCTAAAATATCTGCTTGGTTATCCACAAGTTCGAAACTATGATGGTTCTTGGACTGAATGGGGTAACATGATCGGTAACCCCGTAGAAAAATAAGTTGAGCCAAGAACTCCCAATCATCAAAAAAGGCTCATTTTACTTCATAAAAGACAGCCCATCTAATTTCATACTAGAGGATCGGACAAAACGCGGCCTTACTGTGCGGGAACAAACAATAGATGATAATTACAAAGTGATGGCCGATAAAGGCATGATTCATGATATGGATGGAATTGGGCATTGGGTACCAATTAGGTGGTATTTTCCAAAACAGGATCACTCGATCGACATTGTACTTGAAAATGCAGAAAAAATGGAGAAAAAATACACTGAATTACGCGAGCTTACATGTCCTGATGACCAGGAATGAACAAGATTTTAATAAGAATTCCAACTAAATGATGACATGTCGCTTTTACTAAAAGATCGAGTTTACACAATGGAATCCCCAACCGCAAAAAGGGGTGTCTATCCATTACATGGCTACAAGCTTGGTCTGTATCGTTTACCTATCAAACTAGAAGATCCTCTAGAGATGAAGTCTGTCTTTGATGGACTCAAAAAGACATTTTCAATGGATATGTATGCTGATAGAATCTTTGCAACCTATAACTGGATTGAAGAAAATATGCCAGATCCAGACGCAAAGGGATACCAAAAGGCCAATCTCTCCATTACAGTTGAAATAGTAACTGGCGAAGTTGTCGATATCATCTATCAAATATTTCCAATTGAAAAATTCGGTGATCAAGAATGGATAAAAGATTACCGCAAAAAGGCAGACTATTATGCAAAGATGATAATTGATACGATTCTACGAAATACAATTCTTGCAGACAAGATGATTGAATATTTTGTAAAGAGCAAGAAATTTGAACAAGATGACGCAATTGTAGAGCTGGAAAAATTAACACCATTTGCAAAAATTGTGCCTGATGCAAAACCCAAGCCAAAGCCAGAAGCTGAAGTACCACAAGCTGCGGCTCAAGTGATGGGTGCATTATTGGATGGTCCAAAGCCTGGCCCAATTGATGTGGAATACAAGGCACACATGCCTGCTACAATTCCGTACACTGTGGCGTCTAACAAAAACGTAATCAAGACTTGGGGTCGAGTCGGAACAGATAACACAAACATGGGCGTATGGGGCGAATTTGTTTCAGTTGATTATGATATCTGTGTAGCTGATGGCGCCTGCATTGATGCCTGTCCTGTTTCGGTGTACGAATGGTTTGACACTCCAGGAAACGTTGCATCTGCCAAAAAACCACTAATGGCACGCGAGCCGGACTGTATCTTTTGCTTAGCATGTGAGGGCGTATGTCCACCACAAGCAATCAAAATCTTCCAGAGAAAATCCTAAGCACTACAAATTAGATTTTATTTCAATAAGAATATCATTCAAAGACAGATCGGTTTGATCTCGACTATATTTGTAAAAACTTAAAATTTAACCATAAATGGAGTAATTCTGTTGTCTGACGTTGTTCAAGATACGCCAAAAGAACAAAAAGAATCTAGCGCGGGAGCTCAGGTACAAGCTGCAACAACCCAAGCTGAATTGGCAGCCACTAAACTGGCTACTGCAAAAGCGATTTTAGATGCAGCTGAAAAAGAATACGAAGCAGCGTTAAACGCTGTGGCAAAGGCAGCAGCTGAAGCTGAAAAAGAATATGCTGCAATCGCTAAAGCCGCACAAGCATCAACAACAAGTAAACCGCTTACAAATAAACGAAATCAAGAAAGAATTTTTAGAAGAGAGATGGGTGAGCCAGAATTCTTCCGTTACAAAAAAGACCTTATCCCAAAAAGAATTATGCTTAGTGAAGAAGAACAAGAAGAAGTCTCAAGAAAAGTAGAGATTCCAGTCGACGCTACTCCACAATACCTGCCTAAACATGTACTCAGTGTAGAATTTGGAGGCACGTCTAATTATGAATCTGGTATAGCAGAACTAGTGCAAGAAGCCAAACAAAGACTTGCTAATTTCAAAAATGATCCTAATGCTATTGTTGAAGATATAATGCGTACCGAAAAAGAATTAGAGTATTTGGATTCACTGTATGAGAGCTTTTACTATAGCATGAATGTTTTTCGTACTGCACAAAATGGCAGAGCTAAACTGGAGCACACCAAGTGAGCTAAATGACTACAAGTTCTTTCAATGTGATTAATGTTCGAGTTACATTTCGAAACATACCGATTCACAGCTTGGCTAGATTCTCATTCAAAGATCTTGCAGCTGCATCTGAAGCATTTAAGAAAATTCCGGGTGTTTCAGAATGTGTAATACTTCAAACACAAAGCAGGGTTGAAATATTTACTGTCAATGCTTTAGAAACCGACTCGCCAGATCTACGATCATCTGAAGGCAAGAATCTAATCATAAGCAAAATCAAAGAAACCTGGCAGTCGTTAACTGATCTGGAACAATATGACATAGACCACTTTGATCAAATTCTGGAGGTTTATGTCAACACTGATGTATATCTACACCTCTTAAAACTGGCATGCGGCCTTGAATCTGTTGTTGTAGGAAATGAGACAATACTTGGCGAGCTAAAGGCAACAATTCTTGGAGCAAAACTTGCAAAAACATCCGATAAAATTCTCAACAAGCTCTTTGATACCGTAATTCTAACTGCAACCCGAATTAGAAATTCCACACAAATCAGCAAAGGTGCAATGTCTCTTGGAGAAATAGCAGTAAAAATTGCAGAACAAAATGCTGGACTGGATGCAAAAAAACGTATTCTTCTCATGGGTACTGGAGAAACTGCTGCAATGGTTGCCAAAACACTCAACAAAAAAGCATATCCATTTGATGTTTGTAGCATGACAATTGAACGTGCCACTGGATTTTCAAAAATACTTGGCGGTAAACCAATTGGATTCAAAGAAGCCTTGAAAGAATTTAATAAATTTGATTTTGTCTTTGTTGCAACAACTTCAGATTATTTTGCACTTACTTTTGATAATTTACGATTGACTATGGAAAATAATGCCAAGGGAACCATGATCTTGGATATATCGGATCCAAGAACCGTAGATGATACCGTAATGACTCTACCTGGAATCAAATTGATATTCCGAGATCAAATCACTGAGATGGAGGAACGCGATCTTAGGGCTAAAGAGGAAACAGTACTTGCTGTAGAAAAAATAATTGCAAAAGAAATCGCAGTAATTGAGGCAACAATGAAATTAATTGATCAAGGTCCACAAGTAACGGACGTATTTGCCAGCGTAGATGCGATAAGAAAAAAAGAACTAGAAAAGGCCTTGGAACTTCTTGGAGAAACTGATGAGAAAAAAATCAAAATCATTACTGATTTGACAACATCGATTGTCGATAACATTCTCCCCAAACCGACAAATACAACAAAAAAATAAACACCAGAAATATTTCACTGTCTGTTTTTACATGATTTGGATATTTTCTAAAATCAATCACTCATTCTAAAAATCTGGAAATAGATAAATATCATCAGCTGTTTATCACAAAAGTGATTAATCTAGTTTGTAGAGATTATGGTTTTGATTGTGACTTTGTTGCTAGTGGAAATGATGTTGGAAAAGTAGTTGAGGAGTACAATACACATTCTACTGAGGAACATGGCATCGAGTATTCTAAAGAAGCTCTAATGCAATTTATCATAAGAAAAGGCTAGTTTGAGTTTTCATTTAATCTGTAATAGATAATTAAAAAATTCAAATCTGTAATTTTGTCTGGTTGAATTTATCTAACCGTATGACTCGTATTTCACTTCAAAGCTACCATCATCACGTTTGTCGTGATAAGTTACAAAGCCTTGCGGTGACAAAAATTCCATAACTCCATCAATTGTTCCCTGCCAACCGCAAATGTAGAAGCTTGTATTATCCTTGGTGATCTTTTCACCAACCAGTTCCTCTAGTGGCGATTTACCGCCATCACGCGCTCTGAGAAAATTCTCTACTCTTCCTGTAGCACCATTCCATGATCTGTTGAACCATTCCTGCGGGCGGCTAACTGCTGCACGATATCTGAAATTCCACTTGTCTTTTCCTCTATCAATGCTCTCGGTTTCTAACTCTGTAAATAATCCTCTATAGCTTAATTCGTCAACATAACTTGCACCGTGTAATACTACTATCTCTCTTTTATCACCTACTGCGCGAAGATGTTGTGCAAAGCTTACAAATGGTGCAATTCCAGTTCCGCCGCCAATACAAACAATTCTTCTGTCGTCTTTACGGCCGTCTGGTAGTTTCTCATTAATTGTCAGTGCATTTCCTGTTGGATTACCTATGCTTACCTCATCCCCATCACTTGCGTAAAATAATTGAGTTGTAACGCGACCTGGTAGTGGTTTTCTTACCCATCTGACTACAAATTCATAATATTTTCTGTTTTCAGGATGTGATGCAATAGAGTATGCTCTTCTGACTGTTTTGTAGTTCTCATTTGCAACTGAAATACCAAGTGTAAGAAATTGCCCTGCTTTGTAATCTGGAATCACTCCATCCTCAGGAACAACTCTGAAAATCATGAGATCTTCTTTTAAAAGCTGAACGTAAGTTATTCTTGCCTTGTTTGCCGCGACCAACTTTGATTAATCAACCTACATGTGTTAAATATTTTATGATGTGTGATTCTGGTTAAATGATTCATCGAATTCTGGACTGAAATATCAAAGATAGGGGGGATTACCTTGCAAAAATGGATGATCAAGATTGAATGTTCATACTGTATTTGTATTGCTACATTAGTTTGTGATCTTTTCACATATTTTGATACAATAATCAAAAGGATCTAAGAATAGTTTGATCCGTGATGTGTAAGATTTTTAAAGAAAGAAATTTGGCTCCAAAAATAGTAATGTCGCTTTTACTAAAAGATCGAGTTTACACAATGGAATCCCCAACCGCAAAAAGGGGTGTCTATCCATTACATGGCTACAAGCTTGGTCTGTATCGTTTACCTATCAAACTAGAAGATCCTCTGGAGATGAAATCAATTGTTGATGGTCTAAAAAAAACCTTCACGATGGACACATTTGCGGATAGAATTTTTGCAACTCATACTTGGACAGAAGAGAACATGCCAGACCCACAAGCAAAGGGATATCAAAAGGCCGACCTTTCCATCACAGTTGAAATAGTAACTGGCGAGGTTGTCGATATCATCTATCAAATATTCCCAATTGAAAAATTTGGTGATCCGCAATGGGTGAAAGATTACCGCAAAAAGGCAGACTATTATGCAAAGATGATAATTGATACGATTCTACGAAATACAATTCTTGCAGACAAGATGGTAGATAGTTTAGCAAAAATAGAAAAAATAGAGCAAGATGTCGCACTCAAAAGATTAGAAGATCTTACACCACTTGCAAAAATAGTTCCAAATGCAAAGCTAAAACCAAAACCGGAGATTCCGACTGGATCTCAAGAACCTGTATCAGAAGTAGTTGAAATTCCAGACGGTGCAAAACCTGGACCAATTGATGTGGAATACAAGGCACACATGCCTGCTACAATTCCATACACTGTGGAGTCTAACAAAAATGTGATCAAAACTTGGGGACGAAAAGGAACAGACAATGGAATCATGGGCGTATGGGGCGAATTCGTTTCAGTTGATTATGATATCTGTGTAGCTGATGGCGCCTGCATTGATGCATGCCCTGTCCAAGTATACGAATGGTTTGATACACCAGGAAATCCGGCATCTGATAAAAAACCACTAATGGCACGCGAGCCGGACTGTATCTTTTGCTTAGCATGTGAGGGTGTATGTCCACCACAAGCAATCAAAATCTTCCAGAGAAAATCCTAAGTCATAAATGGCCTCATGTGGGCTAGTTTGTCATGGCAGTAAACCCATTCACTGTGTTTGTATTTGATATTTTTATTTTCTCGGCAATTTTACTGACTGCGTATACCTTTAATTTCTATTACCTTGCATTTTTGGCAATACGAAGAAAAGATAAACACCCTGTGATACAAATTGGCACTCCCTCCATAACGATTCAGCTCCCACTGTATAATGAGAAATATGTTGCAGCAAGACTAGTTGACGCAGTTTGTGCAATGGATTATCCAAAAGACAAAATGAAGATAATGGTACTTGATGATTCTGATGATGATACTACCAATCTATTACACAATGTGATACTTGATTACAAAAAAGCAGGATTTGATATCATGCATATTCGTAGAGGAACAAGAAAGGGGTACAAGGCCGGCGCTCTAAAGTATGCAATGACTCTGACTAATACCGAATATGTGGCGATCTTTGATGCTGATTTTATTCCGCCTGAATGGTTCTTAAAAAAAGCAATTCCATATTTTGCAAAACCAAACATCGGTCTAGTTCAATGTAGGTGGGGACATGTAAATGAGAATTATTCTGCAATGACTCAGGCTCAAGCACTGAGTCTTGATTTTCATTTTCTAGTTGAACAAAAAGCAAAAAGTGATTCGCACATGTACATGAATTTTAATGGCACCGCAGGCATCTGGAAACGCGATTGCATTGAAGATGCAGGTGGGTGGCACACTGCTACACTAGTTGAAGATTTGGATCTAAGCTATAGGGCACAGATGAAAGGATGGAAATGTGTTTTCATTGAAGATATTGTAGTTGATGCAGAATTGCCAGTTCAGATGAATGCTGCAAAAAGACAACAGTTCAGATGGGCAAAGGGCGCAATTCAGTGTGCAATCAAACTACTTGGTGACATTCTTATAAAAAGACACATTCCGGTTGAGACAAAAATTCAGGCATTTGTTCAGCTCACACGTCACATTGGATATCCATTATTATTGATACAATTTTTGGCATTGCCTATTCTTTTGGCTGCAAACTTTAATCTTCATGTTCTAAAGTTTGTACCGGCACTAACAATTGCCACATATCTTGCAATGGGGCCGTTTGCATATTTGGTTGTCATATACAATTTGTGGGGCCAGAACTGGAAACAAAAAGCAAAGGTCATGCCGTTCTTGTTGATATATTCTGCAGGTATGTCTGTGAACAACACCGTTGCCGTATTTGATGGAATATTTGGCAAAAAGAATGAATTTCTCCGTACTCCAAAGTATGGAATCATAAAAAACACTGATGATTGGCGTGACAAGGCATACAATTTACCGTTCACAAAGACTACTCTCTTGGAAATATTCTTTGGTGTATATGGGCTGCTTGGAATTTTGATCTCAGTATTTTCTAAAAATCCAATCTTTGCACCAATTATTGCAATTCCGACAATTGGATTCTTTTATGTGGCGTACCAGAGCCTTTCCCATTCTAGATTTAAAAGAATTAAATCAGAGCGAAAAAAATCAAAAACAGAAAAAATGGCCGATAGTTATTACCAAATGGCATTAGCTGGTATGTTTGCAATTATTGTATTTGGAGCATACATGGCATATCAAGGATATCAAACAGATGTATATCCACTTGATTTATCCCGCGGATACCTAGACAGAATAGCGACTGGTGGTAATCCGCAATCAATGTTACAGGACCTTAATGCGATCAAAGCACAACTGCCAAAAGAAGGCAATCCAGTATGGATATTTCCGACAGACACTACTGATTTTACACGAATCCAGCAAGACCTTGACTCATTAATTGAATCCATGGATGCAATACAAAATGAACCAAAGAGTTCAGTTGAGTACAGCACAGCTATGACTGATATTCATCTCAGGGCAGTACAAATAAGACAAAATCTAATGGATGCAACACCATACATGTATGCAAGTTTCTCAAACATTGTGTTTAGCTCAGTCTGGATTGCAGCAATACTTGGAATATTTGCCGTATTAAAAAGAAAGAAGGATCAACTAAAAACATACGACAAATCAGAAGACGTCTAATTCTGAATTAACGGAATTGGATCTTTATCATCTTCTATCTTAAATTTGGAAATCACTCTCTGAAGCTGTTCTGCCAGAGTTGACATTTGATTTGCAGCACTTGCAATTTCATGCGCGTGCGCGGTCTGTTGTTCTACTGCCGCAGATGTTTCTTCGGTTGCAGATGCATTTTGTTCTGCAACTGCAGAAATTTCTATTGCATGTGTTGATACTTCTTTGACTTTGATTACTTCTTGCTGGGCTGCATCTGATAGATGTTTTACTTTTTCTGAAACACTTTTTACGTGAGATGCGATCTCATCCAGCGTCTTCAACGATGACTCAATTACCAGTTTTCCTTGGTTTACTTCATTTGAGCTGATCTCAATATCCTCTACTACGATTTGTGCATCTTCTTGAATTTGTTTTAGTTTAGAGTCTATCTCTTCTGAGGATTTTGATGAGCTTTCTGCAAGTCGTCTTACCTCATCGGCTACAACTGCAAAACCTCGCCCTGCCTCGCCTGCACGAGCTGCTTCTATTGCTGCATTTAATGCCAAAAGATTTGTCTGATCGGAAATCTGTCTTATGACATCCAAGACTGCAGTAATTTCATTTGTTTTTTGTGCAAGACTTCTAACCTTTTCTGCAGAGTTGTTTGTAACTTGAATTATGTTATTCATTCTCTCGCCAGCTTCCTTGGCTGATTCTGATCCTTTCTCTGATAAATTACCGACACGATTTGTTTCTTCAACTGATTCTATTGCATCTTTAGATAATTCATCAATTGTCTTTGATAACTCATCCACAATTTGCTTTGATTTGTTGAGGCCTTGTGCTTGAGATTCAGAACCTCTTGCCACCTGATCAACTGTTGCAGAAATTTGTTGAATCGATGTATTCATTTCTGTACCTGATGATGCGATTTGTTGAGCGCTTGCAAAAACTGACTGCGCTGAATTATTTACTTCTGATATGATACTCTTCAAATTAGATACCATTTGCTTTTCAGCCACAAGCAGCTTGCCTATTTCGTCATTTGATTTGGATTCTTGTACTGTAACACTGAGGTCGCCTTGACTTATTTTTGTTGCAATTTCAGTTGCCCTAACAATTGGTTTTGTGATTGTACGTGACATGAAATATGCAAAAACCCCAACACCCGCATTTACTATGACACCAAGAATTAATGCTTGAGTGCCAAGCTCGGAGAGATGCTCCTTTATTTTCTCATCCCCTATTTTTTCTACCATTTGAGTCGCAGTACTGAAACTACCGATTGATATTACTAATACAGAAACAACCGCGATTGCATTAAACAATAACTGTAACTTCCAATTCAATGAGATACTTTTACCCTTGAACATGTTGGGGTTTTGGCAAATCAGATTATAGGAACAAGTGTGTTTGATATGAACATATGATCTTTTGAAAGTTATTCGTCATTTAGGATGCCTCATAATGCTAGTAATTATGACATAACCATAGTATTATTAGTACGGTACTATACCGTACTTTATGATTACATGTGAATACTGCACAAAACAGTTCGTCGAATCCATGAATGGTTTGACGGAAAAAACCCTACATGAAATCCTACATGGACCAGAACTGGTCAATGAGTAGCGACTTCATTTTTTATCTTATTTTAGCTGCACCCTTTAGTATCAACAACCCTTCCTAAGGTTAGTGTCTGCAAGGAAAACTACAAAGTCACAGGAGAAATCGTCCAATATGAGCAAAAAGGATACTACAAATCTGGCAAAAAAAGTAGCCGCAGTTTCTGATTCTACGAAGACATTGTCAAAAGAAATCAAATCTATGGCTAAGGTGTTTTCTGATAATCAAAAAGTTCTTCTTTCAATGAAGGGAATGATTGATACTTTAATCAATACGCTAGAACAAATCCAAAAACAATCAAAGCAGATAAACATCATTGAAGAAGACAACCAAAGACTATACGCCGGACTGAACCAAGTGAGAGCGCAGGCAAATCTAATTACTAATGTCAGCGAACATGCAAGTCGTCTACAAGAACAAGTAAACAAAATAACGTTGGCGCAAAAAGAGGCACCGGATCCAGAATCTATAATGAAAGCAGTTTCTGATAATCAAAATTCAATTCAAAACAATACTCACATGATAATCAAAATTGCTCAAAGAATTGATAATATCAAAGAAGATCTCACTAGTATTTCATCCAAGGCAGACAAAACTTCTACCATCGGAGAAGAATTAGACAACATAAAAGAAAAAATTCATGCAATCTTTGAAAAATCAGAGAAATCAAATCTAGAATCAGAGATTCCAATATTAAAGAATAGTCTAGAACAACTCCGAAATGAACTAATACAAAACACTGCAAAAACTGAATCAATTACACATCTAAGGGGAGAAATTGCAAAAATAGAGTCTGAGATTGGTTCATTAATAAAAAGAGCAGACACAACTGCATTTGTTGGCGAAGGTTTGAAATCAGTTCAGACTGATTTTACTTCGTTTAAGGATCATGTCTTTAACAAGACTAATACCATCGATCAAAAAATATCTACAATTTCCGATTTACTAAAACGAGCAGATGCGACGTCCTCAGAGTTTCATAAAAAGGCAGATGAACTATTTCATGATGTGCAACAAATCAAAAATGTGACAAACAAATCATCATCTAATACATCAAAAGAAGTGGTTGGATTGTTGAAATTGTCCGAATTCCAGTCTACCATTAGAATTTTGGCTGAATCAAAATATGGAGATCTAAAAAATATTGAGAAAATGGCAGAACAGACATCAGAAATAGTTAATCTATTTGATAAAATTGCAATAGAATCCGAGGAAAAAATCTCCTTACCATCAGAGATACGTCAATGGGCAATAAGTAAGATGCTTGATTGTGCAGACAAGTGGGAGATTCGCTTCTCTGATCTGTTCAATGTCCTAGTACACAAACTTGGAAAAGAACTAGTCAAAGAAAACATCCGAATTCAACAAGTTCGCGATATATTTGGAATTCGTGGCGTTGATGAAATACGAAAAGAACTTGGACTGCCGGCCTCAGGCTAATTCATTTTAAAGCAGTCAGATACCCCAGGTCTAATTCTACACAAAATTCAGATCGACCTAATCATCACTCTGCAAGCATATTGTAATAGCATTCCTAATAATTCTTCATGCTGGCAAGTTATTCCAAATATGGAGCCTGCTGACATGTCTTGGTTAAAATTATCCAGAGTCATAGCACATGTATGGGATTTCTAAAAAGCCTGAAAAAGTACTGCATCATGAAAAAAGTTCGTGACAGTGCGAACGATCCAGAAGAAAAATAAAACATATTAGATTTTGGAATTTGAGTTTGTGATATTTTTACACGATGTTTAAATCTAAAAACAAAACATCAAACACATTGAAATCAACTCTTTCCGTTCTTTTGATGTTTTTGCTTGTTAGTTCTGTAACTTTTACTAATTTTGCATCGGGATATGAAAAAGAAAATCATTATTGGCTTAAAATTGCGCTAGCACTCAACTGCGGCTTTACTTTGGATGAGGCAAGACTCATCTCGATTGGGGACTTTAGCATAGACGAAGATCCTGACACGCAGCCGGTGCGATCTGGTTCTGATCAAAGTAACCCAAAATGGAAATGGCATGCACTCCCAACGAATAACCCTGATGTTGATAAAAATGAAGTCTCAAAGGGAAACCAGGAGATAAAGCAAAGACAACACCAACTGTATGATCGTGCAATGAATGAAAATAATACCCCGATGAAATTATTCAAGTTTGGACAATATCTGCATTATCAGGAAGACAAATGGAGTCACTGGGGATACACCACTGGAATGGGACATGCAGTACCGAACGTTGTACCGGGAATGGACAGTCCTGATGAAACGCATGCAAACCCAGAATCTTACCGATACATGGTTTTTGATAGCATGGTAAACCTTGGCAAACTTGCAAAATCACTTGGCAAGGATACTGAGTGCGTTTCTGATCTGGTTCCACTTGATACCTACAAGTCTGCCCCTGAATACGGCAAGGACTTTCCATGGTTTAGCCCACAGGAAATAAAACGAATCAAGGATGCCGAGAAATTCCAAAAATCAGTTAACAAACATCTTGCAGACTGGAAGAAAACCACACTAATTGATGAAGTAATCACCGTATCTGATAAAAAAGGAGATGATGGAGTCACTGATTCATTTGTCACATACGTTGCAAAAAAGACAGGAATCTCAAAATCTGACATTGAGAAAAAATATGATTACCAGCATATTGACATTGATGAGAACGGAAATGCAAAAACTATCCCAGAAAATCTGATAAAATCATTTGCTACAAAAGAAAAGACCTCCCTGAAAACATCTGATCCTAAAAAACAAACAACATCCAAAACATCATCAAAAAACGATTCTAAGCAGATGCAATTAGCTCTGTCTGCGGATCAAATCAAAACACTGTACAAGACTGGTGTGCGCAACGAGCAAACGATGTCTCTTTTGACCCAGATTGTAAAATATGAGAAAAACATCATAAATGATGCGTATCTACTAACCAAGAAAAAATACGAAGAGACCAAAAATTCAGATGATCAGAAAATTCTCAAAGCATTGGAACAAAAACTGCGGGAATTGGAAAAGCAGGAAAAATCACTGATATCTGCACAGAAAACAGCAAACAAGAACATGCAGAGCTTGGCAAAGAGTGCCACGCAAAACGGAATTACAAAATCTGCACTCGATAAAGTAAAAGAAAAACCATCAAAAATCACAATTGACTCACCAGAAAAACTGGAAACGGCTCTCAAAAATATACAAACTGCAAACAAGCAAAACATAAAGGACCTAGCGAAGGCGTTTGCACTGCCTGAAAAAACAATACTAGATGATCTTTTATGGATGCCAAGCACTGATGCTAAACCCAAAGATGCAAAGGTTACACCAATTCCGTCCAACACTGATTCATTCTGGGACGATTTCAGTGATCTGTCTGATCATCTTCCAGTAAAGGCTGACTTTCAGACTGTTATAACAGAGTCTGAAAAAATTACAGGCCAAGGCAAGCCCGGATTTGAAATACTACTAAATCCGAACTCGATGGTGCTGCCGAGGGGTGGATATGGGGAAGTTGCAGTAACTGTGAAATCCCACGATGGCTGGAAAGATCCAATCTGGCTTAACATTCCAATTCCAATTGGCCCAATAAAGTATCCAAAAATCATTCCAAATCTTGTAACTCCTACACCTGATGCCACTGCAGACTTTGCAGTGGATGTCAGTGAATTTTCATGTCCTGGAAAATACAGAATGGCCGTATACGGGATGAGTCAGGGTGCAAAAATGGAAATAAAATACTCGTATTTCAATCTGGAAATACTTCCACCAGGAGACATTTTTGAGCTTGGCTCTGATAAAAAAATCATAACTGTCCCCAAGGGTGGTTCTGGCTCGTTTGATCTAGTACTGAAAAATTCCGACAAACATAGCTGGTCATTTTTGGTTGATACCTCTGATGGATTCAAGGCGCCTACTGGCGTGACAGTCGACTATACACAAAAATCAGTTCCTGTAGAGAGTGGCAAGTCCAACAAGGCAAAAGTCACAATAACGGCATCAGATAATGTTCGTACTCCAATGACCTTTACCCTGCCAATGGAAATTATAACTGCCTTGAATTGTGAACCGGAATGGACCGCAAAGACAAGTGTCACAATAAACATTGTGGGCCAAGACAGTGCCAAGTCTGATCAAATACTGATTCCTGGTACTGATACTACAACTCCAAAAAAGCCTAGCAACACAAAACCCACTATGATCATTCCAAAGCAGATAACACAAGAAGCAACTAGCAGTGCAGGTGCCGCAGTAAACTATTCAGTATCTGGACAGGATAAGGAAGATGGATCTATCACACCAATGTGTAGTTCTCCTTCAGGATCTACATTCTCAATTGGTACTACAACTGTAAACTGCACTGTAACTGACTCGAACGGAAATTCTGTGTCTGGTACATTTACTGTAACTATTCGTGATACTACGCCGCCAAACATTCCCGCATTTCAACCACATGAAGGAGTTCGTGACGAGACAGGAGTACAGGTGTTCTTTGATGTTACTGCGATTGATATTGTAGATGGCCCAGTTCCTGTAAGCTGCAATTATCCATCTGGCTACAAATTTCCAATAGGTGTTACAGTCCTTACCTGCACTGCGGATGACTCGCGCGGAAATCATGCGTCAAGGTCGCTACAAATTACTGTAACTGTGACAGAATCTGCTCAGTAGGTTGTTTACAAGTGTTTTACACTGCAAAAAGTATTGATCTTATGTTTGATAGATAAATCTAATGATTTGTAGATCTGGTAAGTTGTCGGGTCTTCGTCATTCTTTTTGTTCGTGTTAAGATTCGGGGTTTAATCCTTCAAAATTCAGTATTTGGAAATCTCTCATTTTGGGTTGTTGATTTACCCATTCGGTCAAAAAAGCAGAGCATTTCTTGAATTGATCTAATGCTTCTACTGGTGGAACATCTACCCAAACATTTGTAAGTTTAATATCGTGTTTTAGCAATCGTTTGCCAACATCAGAACTATAATCTTGATAGGAACCATGAGCAATTATGTTTCTACGTCTAATGAATTTGGGTAATTCTTTATCTGGTTCTATTGATTCGTCTGAATCGAGAAGTAGTTGAATTGGAAGTTTTTCAGGTTTTGCTTGCCTCAATGTAAAAGGATTAAGCATCAACCAATCTGAAGCATCTGGACTTTTTCTTTCTTTTTGTTGTTGTAATTGTTTATTTTTTGCATTTGTCATTCGCTCATCATTATTGATTGCACACTCTACAGCAATACTTGAAAATAATATGCAAACATCCATCAAACCTACTATGTATGAATCTCTAGCCATTGTCCAAGACCTAGTAATTGCACTTAAGTCACCAAAACTACCTACGAATTTATCTCCAACAACATTAATGCCAATTCCTTTACATAATCCAGCTACTTCTTTCTCTCTTTTCTCTTTCTCATGTTTGGCTCTCTCAATAAAACTATCTGGTTCACTAAACAATCTTATCGTAACGTCAATTTTGTCAGTCAATCAGTTAGATTTGGTTGCTAATTTGATTAAAGTTTCTATTTTATTTTGGCCTAATTCCAATCTTATTCCAGCTTGCTCTGACGGTGTTTTCTTAATACTTCCATGTTCTCTTACAAAGTTGTAGTGAATTCTGCAAGCGTCGATTAGCTTCTGTACCGAGTCCTTGTGATCCATACCTCTCATCACTTTCTCTCTATCTCTGAAAACTCCGTCTAGGCGTTCTACAATTTTGTTCAATCTGTAATTATCTCTGGTTTGAATGAATAATTATTCACAAATTGGTAATACAAGTCGACCTTTCCCATTAAAAAAAAATTTAGGGATTTTAGCACATGAATTCCCAGATTCTTGAGAAAGTAGAATCATCAGGAGTCTGCGGAATAAAAAAGGCAGAACTAAAGAAGCTTTTTGGTACCGATTGTGAAGCATCACTTGATGAGCTAGCAAAAGAGGACAAAGTCATAGTTGATAACAAAGGAATAGCACATTATGTGTGGAGCAAGGACAATTATCTCTCACATGTATCACAAAACGACCCAAAATTCAAAATTCTATCAAAACTAGTCAAAAATCTAGAAAATACAATAACTCAGATGCAGGTTTCCAAGGCACCAGATCACACAGCTGACTTTAAGATTCATTTTGATGAATGTTTATCAAAGCATTCTACATCGCTTGGCTGGGTTCCACTGGCAGACATTAGGGCTAAAATTTGTCCTGTGTTAGATATTACATCTGAAAAATTCTATTTCTTGGTATCTTCACTAATAGAACAAAATCAATCAAAATATGAGATATCTACTGGCGGTCAGGAGGGAGTCCATGTACGCGGAATGCTTCATGGATACATACGACGATTATGACCTACCCATATGGCTTAAAATCAAATCCATATCCTAGCAGTCCCACACCAACTGAACACGATGCAAAGATTTTTGGTGGAACAAAACACCAAGAGGCAAAAAACTCCATCGTAGAATGCATCTCAGAATTATACAAGCAAACTACTAGAAGAAATTCTAATGAAAATGACTTTAGATTAATCACAGTTGTCCAAGATGTTGGCTCTGGCAAGACACACCTTGCATTACACATCAAGAGTATGAAAACAAGACAGGATATTGTTACTGCATATGTGGACCTATCAACCATATCGCCAAAAACACATGAGAGTATCTATTCCAGTATAATGCGCGGCTTTAATCGCGAATTGTTCTCTGAACTCAAAGAGAAATTCCTTATGCAAATATGCGAAAAGGCGCAAAAGGGTGACAATCTGGCAAAAAAAACCCTGTGCTATGGATTCATGGATAAATTAAAAGGAATTACAATAAAACAAAAAGCAGAAGAAATTCTATATGATAAAAATATGATATCTAAAGATGCACTGTCTGTCTATCTTGGAGCTCATTACTCACAATATGAAACGGCAGTAATTCAAAACATAATTACAAATTCATTTGATAAAATAACAAATCTTGATGAATTGCACGGAAGACTGGGAGCAATCTGCAAATTCAGTCATAACTTATTGGGCAAAGTAACTCTCTTTGAGTTTGATGAGCTTGATGCACAAGAAGGCTCATTAGAATTTGTCAAGTCATTGATAAATGCTCATATTCCAGCGTCAATTCTTTTGCTAATTACCACTCCATCACTATACTTGGATATTCAGAAAGCAAATCCATCTGTTTTTGATAGATTAGAGAAGGCAAATTACAAAATTGATTTGGCAGGTGCAAATTCTGTTGATGAGCTAATTGAAATTGCAATTGAATACATCAAAGAAGCCGATAAGACAGAACGATTCAACAAAAAAGAACAGCAAGACTTGGCGGCAAAGATTCGAGTTCTCTGTGACGAGTTTCCAGAATTTAGAAACGTTCGATCAATAATTAACATACTGAATCATGCAGTGGAACAAGCAGCAAATCTTGATGCAACTGAAATAACTGAGGCAGTAATTGATGAAACCATCAAACACACCTATCCTGGATTAAAAATCAAGGGAAGTATAATGGAAGTACCAATATCAGAATTCATCAAAATAAAGCGAACTGTAGGTGCAACTCAAAGCCAAGTAAAACAGGCAATATCGAACTTGGTTAATTATGCACATGAAATAGGAAATGTCTCAAAATCAAGTAAGCAAAACCCATCTTTTGATGTGGTGTATTCTGATCCATATGGTACAAAAATTGGCATCGCAGTAGTGATGGATGATAACCATGCAAAGAACTTTGAGACAATTGCAAATGTAGTAAAATCCGCCGCATTTGTGGACAAGCTTATCATCATAACTAACACCAACATTCCTACATCAAGCATGGCTACAATTGTGAACGTGGACAAGTCAAAAGTGATTGATTTGCTTTATTTTAGCAACCAATACACTGAGCATAAAATCGATGAACCAGAGTCAGAAAAAATCAAAATACTTGCAAAAACGATCTGTGTAATCTAAAAACCAAAATCATTTTAATCATTTTATTTCACACTATACGATGCAAAATTATCTTCTACAGCTTACGCAAGGTTCAGGCGTTCAATCGATGATAGAAAAGGTCACCCCTGAATTACCGCACTCATCATTTATCACAGATTTGGCAATCATCATGATTTTAGCATCAGTTGTAACTCTGGCGTTTTTCAAGATGAGACAACCTCTCATAATTGGTTATCTTTTTGCCGGAATGTTGATTGGGCCACTCTCTCCAATTTGGACCTCGCTTCTTCCAGAAGGCCAAGGGATTATGGGATTTGGACAAGCTGGATTACTTTCTGATCTTGGATTGCTTAACATCTTTGCAGAGCTCGGTGTCATCTTACTCTTGTTTGTGATTGGAATAGAATTCCCATATTCCAAGATCCGCTCAATTGGTAAAGTTGCAGTAGGTGCTGGGACAATAGGATTGTTTCTAACATTGGGTGTTGTCTTTTTTGTTACAAATCTAGTTGGATTAAATTTCATGGACTCGTTATTTTTGAGTGCAGCTCTATCAATCACAAGTACTGCAATTATTGTCAAAATTCTAGAAGATACTGGTAAAATCAAAAAAGAATCATCAATTCTTGTCTTGGGTGTTCTCATAGTTGAAGATATCATAGCGGTAATACTGATTGCAACACTTGAATCTGTAGCACTAGTTGGAAATGTTTCCTACGAAAGCATAGTACTTGTGATTGTAGTAGCAACTGCTCTGATTGGTGGTACACTAACTATTGGAACCAAAGTAATACCGAAACTAATTGATCGAGTGGCCGCAACACAACACAAAGAAATTCTACTTTTATCAGTACTCGGACTTTGCTTTGGATATGCATTATTTGCAAATGTAATTGGACTTTCTGTTGCAATTGGTGCATTTTTGGCCGGAGTGCTAGTCGCAGAATCAAAATCGGCAGAAGTTTCTAAAATTTTATCCAGTCCAATCAAAGACATGTTCGTTGCAATATTTTTTGTCTCTGTTGGTGCACTCATGAACATATCTGAATTAGAGTCTCATATTGTTTTGGCATTTGGTCTAATCGCACTTGCGATTGGAGTAAAGTTTGGAGGGGCCATGATTGGTACGTATTTGTTTAGGCAAGGCAAGGCAAAATCGTTACGATCGGCGTTTGCACTTGCAGGACCGCGAGGCGAATTTTCTATTGTAATTGTGAAGACTGGTGTTGACATTGGTGCAGTTAGCAGCTTTTTATTCCCACTAGTTGGAATGATTTCTATTATTTCGGCATTTATCTCACCGTTTTTAATCAGGGCAAGCGATAGAATTGTTGCAAAAACTATAGAGGAGTAAAAAATGGATGAAGAATTAAAAAAATTAATGGATCGAGTGCATGTTGGCATTACCTCATTTAATTACAATGGGGCAAACGTACCATGTGTCATTGTAGCTGAGAAAAGATTTGATGAGATCATGACAAAGGTGGCCGGAAAACCACTCTCTGTTGATACTAATCTTAATATTTTGCAAAATGGTCTAGGGCATGTTTTCGTTGAACTTTCTTTAACATTTTCAGAGGGCGGATTGGAAGAAAAATTACTCCTGTATGCAAATGAGTCGCTTGACTTCTTTGAATCATTAGCGAACACTTCGATGCTTGCATTATCATCCCCACACTCACAAGTTGGGAAAGATAACGTGTTTATGATTCAGCTACCAAGACCTGAAAAAATTACCGATGCTTTAGATATCATCAAAAAGGGATTGCAACAAAAAAATTAGTCTGATTTTGCAGTCTTTACAATTTTCTTTTTCATATCTTTTTTCTTGGCCTCTGTTAATTTCTTCTTAATATCTTCATATTTTGGTTTGCTTGGTTGTTTGCTGTCTTTTTTAGCATTATGTTCTTGAATCTGATTTGTTTGTGGATTTAGAAATTCAATTTTTAGTTTTGATGGTTCGTCTGGTTTTGGAGAAAGAAGATAAGTCGATATTCCAACTTTGAGCGTGCTTGCATCCGTTGATATCGCCTGTTAAGGTACCTGCACTAACTGGCGATGATATGATTCCTAAGGCAAGTATTATCGTTAGAAATAATCCAAAATGAACATTTTTCGTATCTGTTATTTGATGTAATGAATAATGAATCAATATCCAGTGCCAATCACGAGTTTTTTGAATTGATGAATTATTTTTTTAAAGAATTTCAAATGCGGCTGCCGGGATTTGAACCCGGGTCACAGAATTGGCAATCCCGCGTACTGGCCAGGCTATACTACAGCCGCATGATCGAATAGACTAAACCAAGTCTATTAAAATGAATTGTTTGCTTTTAATGCAAGATTGAACATTTTAGAATATGGACAAAAGACTAGAACAAAAAATTAATGAAAAAATTACTGACGCACTAAATAATATATCTGAAATTCATCAAATGGCAAAATTACTTGATGATAGCAAATCCGATTCAATTGATTTCAAGTATGGTGTGGTGATTGGTAGACTCTACAATTCGTTTCATTATCAGTGTAGAAGAATTTTGAAACGTGATCCGACTCAACAAGAATTTTCAGAATTTTTGGAATTATTATCTAAAAGACGCACAGAAATTTTAGAAAAGATCTAGCTTTTCTTTGGAGTAACAATGATTGTTGGCGTGATTGGTAGTTTGACACATGCACCAACTAGCGCTTTTTTTGCTGCCTCTACATGCGCTTTGTTTACATGCATTTCCATGATGCATTGACCGTGTCTGACTCGTGCTGCTAAGCTTACTGCTTTGCCAAATGCACGTCTCATTCCTTCCTGAAGTCTGTCTGCTCCAGCAGTTGCAATCATTTTATTTTCTCTAAGTAAGATGTGTGGATAAATTCTCAAAACAGAATAGTAACCAGTTTCGCCAGTTGTTTGCTCAAGTGTCTTGTTTGCTGCAAGTCTTGCTGATTCAATTGCTACATGTCGGATTTGCATTTTTTCATTTGAACATAGTTGAACAACATAATCATATTCAGCTCTTTTTCCGCCTTGATATTTGGCAATCTTTGTTTGGGGTTTACCCTTGATGAACTCTTTTCGTGCATATGGTTGCCCGTTTCCTATTCTATAACATCCTCCGTGCATCAAAACACCTGTGAAACGTCAAGTAAAATACCTATATTTTAACGGTGAGCGCAGTTTTGCCACTCTAATCACGCTTATATGGAATTT
Source organism: uncultured Candidatus Nitrosotenuis sp. (assembly GCA_964616415.1). Taxonomy (GTDB): domain Archaea; phylum Thermoproteota; class Nitrososphaeria; order Nitrososphaerales; family Nitrosopumilaceae; genus Nitrosotenuis. Next base: position 76,515 of record CAZTUP010000008.1, read on the forward strand.
GAGACAATTTTTTGCAAATGAGCTCCGATGCAGAACCGAACATAGAGGGAATATTGCTTGACGATCATACAATAATATCTAATAAAGAAATGCAAAACCAGCTTGAAGCCAAGGGGTATGGGGAGACAAGACAAGGAAAATTCTTACTTAAACCGTTTGAGACATTGTATTTTCTGTTTTACAAAAAGCTTGATCTGTCAAAGGGCAAAAAACAGATAGACTTTGAGCAAATGCTCTCAATTTGTTCAGAAATTGATGAAAATGCTTTAACAAAATTTCTGATTTATCGTGACTTGCGAGTTCGTGGATATACAGTAAAAGACGGATTTGGATTTGGTTCAGATTTTCGAGTGTATGAGCGTGGACAATTTGGTGAAAAGGGGGCAAAATATCTTGTATTTGGATTATCTGAAGGCAAACAAGAAAAAGTTGGTACCCTCCAGAAAAACATTGAAGAGATAACAAAAATGGGCAAAGAACCAATTTTGGCAGTAATTGAAAGGAGAGGCGAAATAATTTATTACAAAATCTCACATGTCAGATTTGTAGAAAACACCAAAAATATTGAAGCATCAAGTTTTGTGTTTAGCTAAGTGTTTCTATTGCCCAATGAGAGTCATATTTTAACAAATTATTTTGATATGCATAGGCAAAATCGTACACTTGGACATATTTTGTCTCATTATTCCATAATCTCTCAAAATCATTTATTTTGATATCTACGCGTGGCCTATCATTCCATGACGTGTAGACATCTACTGATTCAAAATTTCTGTTTTCAGTGTTAAATGTCTCATTTGAGGTTCCAGTGTATGCCACCATCTCGCCCTCCTCATCACGAAATATGCCAATTCTCTCAGAAAACGAACCATCAACATGTTCTGATCTTGGAATTGCTATCTTGATCTGAATTTTATTTTTTTGAACCAGTTTTTGCAAGACATCTAATTTTGAACTATGAATTGAACCCATTGAAAATGTCCCGTTTTTTTTATTGAAGATCCTACTCAAAATATCCAAATCACTGGCACCGTATCTATGACCTGTAATGATTCGAATTTTGCCATCATGATCCGCAAAATTTTGTAACCCTAGTGATAACGTGGAGATACTCTTGAGTGAAACAAATTCTACTGCTCTATCGTATTCTATTGAATTTGATAGACATGGAACAAAAAACTCTGTCACCAGATTGTCTCTATCTGTTCTGTATTGTAGCTTTAATGAGATATTTTTTAGTGGCATGAGTACATTGTAATTTAATATTATTTAAGTGCAAAATATCTTTAAGATTTATCCCAGTTTGTGTTTTCTCATATGATGGTGCGGATTAGAATTGCAACAAAAAAAGACACTTCTGAGATTTTAGACTTGTTGTATGAACTAGAAAGGCCAAAACCAAAAACAAAATCTGAAAAAATCATCTTTAAAAAACAAATCTTGAGACATCTAAGCAATAAACAACTGATAGTAGCAGAATATGATTTCAAAATAGTTGGCATGGCATGCATGATTTTGACTGCGAGACTAAATAGGATAAAACCTGAACTATACATCCCAGATCTAATCATCTCTGCGGATTATAGAAGAAAAGGCATTGGAAAATCATTAATCGATTACTGTGTTATGGTGGCAAAAAAGAAAAATTGTTTTAGAATACGACTAGAGTCTGGCAACAAAAGAGTACTCTCACACAAATTCTATGATTCCTTGGGCTTTGATCAATATGCAAAAACCTATCATCTTGTGATTTGATCATTTTATAATCAAAAAAGAATGCTCCCGCCGGGATTTGAACCCGGGATCACTGCCTTGAGAGGGCAGTATGCTTAACCGGACTACACCACAGGAGCTTCAAAAAAAGCGATGGATTCTAGCAATTTAAAGGAATGGCTATCGATTAGATTGATTGGTTAAAAAATAATCATTGTAATCTTTAAGAAAATTAAAAAAGATTTTTTTTCGTGCAAATCAAAGATGTAATTGACAAACTTGGTCTGTCAAATCACACTGTGGGGCTTGGTGGTTGTAAAGTGCAAAAAACAACACTTGATTGTTGTGAATACAATTTTACTGTATTTGACGATGTTATGCAAAAAGATGAAATCAAAATCATTGATGACTGTACAATACAAATTCATCATGGGAAGATTGGTGAATCAGATGTTAACGTACTACAAAAATATGAATCAATGAAAATAATATCTGATCCACAATGGAATTTGCGGACTCTCATCACGAACATTAAAGAAAAACAAGAAAAAATACGACATTCTTGTGCAAAAAGCTGTTTGGTGGATGCTGCCTCTTTTGCAACAAAAGCAAAACAAAACCCGACTGATCCATTTACTGCAATCTGGATAAAATGTGCTGCCTATCTTATCTGTGATGGGTTGGTATTGCTAAACTCAAAACAACGTAGCCCAACTCACATGTTGGAATTTATTCGAAAATTTGCAAAAAATAGCACGAATGTCTCGTTTTCTGGAATTGAAGAAGTGCTTGGCCTTGAACGTGCTACACCGTCATTACTTGAAAGAATGATGAAATCAACAATCGGGTTTTCTGATATGACTGAAAACAATGATCATGGTACTATAATACAAAAAAAATACGAATACTTGATAGATAATTCGTTGTTATCTGATTGTTATTTCTATCTGGGCTATACCAACAAAAACAATGTTTTATCAATACGGGATTCTATTCACAAAAGACCGGACTTTATTCATGTCCTAAAGACTGCGTTTGATTTGGAACATGATCAAATCAAGCTAGAACAACAAGCCGTACTGCTACACAAGACCGCAAATAATCTGATACACTTGCAAAATTATGCGTGAGGTATTTTTTCAATCTAATCTTGATAACCTTTAAAACCCTCCAAACGATTCTTACTTTATGGTAGATCAAGCTTGCGGTTGCGAGGCAGACAGCGGCGATCCAGACTTTACTTGTGATTGCGAAATGCAAGGTCACTGTCTATGCAGCGCCGATTGTAAATGCAAAGCTTCTGTTTGTAAAGAAGCAGTAGCAGAGTTAAGTTAAACTTAACCTACTTTTTGTTTTTATTTTTTAAATTATCCTAGATGAGTTTTTCGTCTTCTGGATCCAAGCCCCATGACTTGACTAGTTCTTTTTGGAATTTTTCTAATTGTGGTCCATTTAATGCGTTACCACAGTTTTTGTGCGTTGGAACAACTGTCATTCCGGCAAGCTTGAATTCTATTTCAAACATGTGAACTTTGGCACATTCGCACATTTCTATTTGGAAAACTGAATTGCCTCTATATTTGCTTAGCTTAACTGAATAACGTTTAACTATCCAAATTCAACTATAGTAATTACTTGAAGACCGTTTTAGTTGCGTTACTTGTTATTTCGCTTCTGTCGTCTGGACTTTTACATGGTGCAAGCGCACAAGTTCAAGCCGGCGGTGTAAACAAGGAAGGATCTTGGTATGTTGGAGAGGGTCTCAAAAAAGGTGATCAATTTAGTTATTCTCTATGTCATGTTTACTATAAGGACTGTACTAAATTTCAGATTGACTTTTGGGTAGAGGGAGACCAAAAAGTTGGCAGTGAAAATCAATGGCATCTTCAAGTTGTAGTATATGATGGTGGCAAAATCCACAAGGGAACAATCAATCTAGGAAAGATTGCTGCAGAACCAATTGGTAGCACTCCAAATCTAATTCCATATGCAGCCGCATTCAAATCATCATTATCATGGCTTTCGGCATATGCTACAGCTGACACTGAAAATCTAACTGGCAAAGGCCCAAAAAAATTCAACATGCCGTCTTGGGGAAAAATTGGTAATATTGGAGGTGAACAAATCCTTCCATCATCTGAGGAAAAAATAGCGGTCCCAGATGGAACATTTGATACTGTGAGAATATCGTGGAAGACTGGTGGTAAAATTAACAATGTCTGGGTTGTAGACGAGTTTCCATTTCCAGTAAAGGCTGATACATACGCACATGTTTCATCAGGAGTTCCGCCGCAAGAATATAGGTTTGAATTATTAGATTATCAAAAAGGCGTACTGAAAAACCCATTTGAAAAAATTGTCGGAACTCCAGACGCAGTAAAGGATCTTAACTGCCCGGCAATTACTGATCAATTTGCATTTGTCACAAAGAACACTAACACTAACACCATGATCATCAATGTGAAATATTCGCCACAAAAACCAAAACAAGGCTGTCCGATGGACATGATAATTGACTTTAAGCGCAGTGCAAACGAAGAAGAATTTGTAAGCCAAATTCATTATGATATTCTAGTTGTAGAAATGACTGCCGATGGAGCAAAACCAATCCGATCAATTGCGGAAGAAGGAAAGCGTAATGCCCTGTTTACAACCGGCGGTCAAGTACGCACAACAATAGACATTAAAGAATCTGGTAAGACAACCTATGCGATTTTTGTTTCAGGTGTTGGCCCAGAAACTGCACCAGATTCGACAAAGGCCGGATTCATTACATTTGATGTTGATGTACAGTCGGGAACTGGAACTGTTACCCCGCCAAAGGATACTACACCACCAAAAACAGACATTGTAATTCCATCTTGGATTAAGAGCAATGCTCAGTTTTGGGCTGACGGTAAAATTACTGACAAGGACTTTGTTTCTGGCATTCAGTATCTAATTAACCAAAAAATAATCAAAATCCCAACCAGTACTCCATCTAGCGCAAAAAGTGATGTAATTCCGGCATGGGTAAAGGACGCAGCAAAATTCTGGGCACAAGGACAAACGACTGACAAGGACTTTGTCAATGGACTCCAATATCTAATTACAAACGGAATCATCAAATTAAAGTCTTAATGAAAGTCGAATAGTTGGTTCGAAAAGTTCTCTTTATACCGTTAGGAATAATGCTTGGTGCTGCTGCGATAGGACTTGTATTTCCATTTTTAAATGGCATTCCAGGTTCTGAACAAAATGTAATTCCACGATTTGCAAGTCAATGGCATTTGGGGAAAGGCGCAGAAGAAAAACCCACATTACAATATCTAGTGAATTATCAAGATCAAGAGTTTCTGGCAAAGATATCTTTCTTGGATCAAACTGATGACACCCAACTAGTTCATCTTACAATAGATGATAAAAAATCAGGACAACATGTGGAACAGGATTTGGAACTAGGACAAGCTTATGTCTTCATTGGAGTAAATGATGAGATCAAACCTTATGTTCACGCGTTGGATAAAACCGTGTTTTCAGTTCGCGATACAATCACTGGCTCAAAATATCTAATTGTTGGTGCAGAATGGGGAACAACGTTTGTTGGTAAATTCACTCCAAAGCTAAAACTTGTGGAATATGCAGAGACCAAATTTGAATTTGGTACCCTTAAAACATTTCTAGTTTCATACAAGATAAATAATATTGAAAACAATCTTTGGATTGCTGATAACATTCCATTACCAGTCAAAGCACAATATTATACAATTGAGGGAACCTTGGATTATGCCTACGAATTAATTTCGCTTGAACCATGAGCCCTATCGTATACGTTTGATAAAAGCCAGTTACAAAAACTAGTTACTTTTTCATCAAATACGCACCAAATGTGAAGTGAGTGTGGCAAAATATCGATTCTTCCACCATCAAATGTGACTCGAACTCCTTCTTTTCCCTCATACATGTAAGCATCGTCTATTCTTACATCGCCAAAGATTTCCTTTGCTTTGTCTTTGATTATTTGGCGCTGTATTGGAAAATTCTTTTTTTGCCTATCAACTATTATGGATAAATCCCGCCTTCCGTAAAAGTCAAACTCATTTATTTTATTTTCTTGGGGGAAGTTCACCAATAACTGAATGTTGTATTTTTTACCGACTCTAATTCCTATTTCTGTTATTCTGGTATATCCCATCGCAGGATTTTTTTGAAGCAATATCATTATCTGAGGAAGATTTGATTTTAGCTGCGCCTGCAGTTCTGTTGTAATAGCAGAAAAGATCATTATGTTTTGCTTGGATTGATTAGTTATATTTTTTCAAATTGTGATTAGTTTTTTACGGACTGTGATGATTCCAGAATCATGGCAATGCCTGCTGATTATGATGGAATGCGAACGGATGAAGGCTCTGAGAGAGCAAATAGCGTAGATGACTATAAGGTGACTTGTATTGCATTCATAGAAGATATTTCAAAGGATTACCTGGCATGGGTTGATAGATATCAACTAGATCCAGAAGAGGACAAAAAAAGACGAGAGCGAATTGCGGCAGTGATCGAAAAAAGTAACGAATGGATTGCCAAAGTTGCTCAAACCATCAAGGGTGTTGATGTTGCAATGAATGATGGCATACAAAAAATGGCAGAGTCTACTGCAGGACAACCATTTCAATTGGGCGCATTTGTGAACAAACAGTCTGGATATACCAGCTCAAAGCCTGGAATAATAGATATTAACATCAAGGCTGCTGGGCGAAACGGAAGAAAGACTCGGATCATAGAACACTACAAGGGCCAACAATTTCGTGTTGAATCTACTGCCAAGGTCTTCATAGATGAGACCAGAATTCCACAAGAAGAGTTTGATCTAATGGACATGCATCTATTTTTGGACGCAACACAGGCGCAACAACGTGATCTAATATCATTCACAGTTACGGTTGCCGAGATGGAAAATGGATATGAGACAGAAAAACGTGGAGTTTCTGCAATAATTCACATTATCTAGATTAGTTTGTAAGTTGTACCTGTAAAACGACTCTCACTTCCTGAGCGCGTTCCTCTCCAGGGTATTTCATCTCGGATATTTTTCTTGCAAGAGATTCATCTGTAACTAGAGATGCAATCCCCTGATGTATGGTACCGTTAAACTCTACTTGGACTATGGGATCTGTTAGGGCATTTTTTAGCCAGTCAGATCTTTCATTTCTGCGGGAAAAATACACCATGTTGTCATGTGATACTGCTCGAAGCCAGACACTGTGTTCTTTTCCGGTTTTCCTGCCTTTTGTAATCAGAATGGCCCTGAATACGCCTGACTGCACGAATTGTGAGAAAAGTCAAGTAATTTAATCCGATTGATTGAAAATTGTAATTTTCGGTTTGAATAAAGAATCTCTGAAATATTATGTCATGGCAACACGCCTAGAAGAAATACCAGAAAACCTGTGCACTGCAGATACGTTCACAGGAAAACGAGTAGTTGACAGAGAGGGAATCAAGTACGGTGAGGTAAAACACATCCACATCAATTCCAAAACACTTGCTGTTTCTGGAGTTACTATACGTCAGGGATTCCACAAGGATTACTACCTACCAACAGAATACATTGACCAATTTACGGAAGAAACTCTGTTGCTTTCAAGGTCTCCTGTGAGAGCAAACGTTCAGGTAGTTGATATCGACGGCCATAAGCTTGGTAAAATAAAACGTCTTGTTAAGGATCCACAAACAAGTGAACTTCATTCCATCGAAGTATCTGACGGATTAATCCACACCAGAATTGTCGCAAAATCAGACATTTGGGGAGTTGGAGAAAAAGTAATTCTAAAGATGACAAAAGATCAGTTCAAAAACCTACACTAATTTTTTATTTTGTTTTTGATTTACAGACAACACATATCGGTAAGCCATTATCTAATGTGACTTCTGTATTTGATGTGTTGCACACATGGCACAATCCTTTCATGATCTCAAAATGTTTTTTCTATTTTTATTTTTTTTGTGCGCATTTTCCCTGATCGCAAAAACCTAGCATTTTATACTGATTTATCTTGATTTGACTAGTGCATTCAATACAGACTAAAAATTTAACCAAAATTTACAACTCTGGAACGATCGCAGTAGATGGGATCTCATTTGATGTGGATGAAGGTGAGATCTTTGGATTTTTGGGACCTAATGGCGCAGGCAAAAGTACTACTATGATGATCCTCACTACACTACTCAAACCGTCTGGAGGAAAAGCGTTTGTCGCAGGATATGATGTATCTTCTCAACAAAAAAACGTTCGACAAAGCATTGGTTATGTTCAACAAGATATCACAATAGATGAATATCTGACAGGGCGGGAAAACCTACTACTTCAGGCAAGACTGAATCATATTCCTAAGGAGAAAATTAACTCTAGAATTGATGATCTACTTAATCTGGTGGAACTTGATGATAAATCCCACGATGCTGCTATCACATACTCTGGTGGAATGCGAAAGAGGCTGGAAATTGCAGGTGGATTGTTACATAGGCCAAAAGTGTTATTCTTAGATGAGCCAACCGTAGGACTTGATATTCAAACCCGACAAAAAATCTGGGAATATATCAAAAAAATTCACAATGAATACAAAATGACAATATTTCTGACTACCCACTATATGGAAGAAGCAGACAAACTTTGCAATAGGATTGGAATCATAGATCATGGTAAAATACAAACAATAGATTCCCCCTCTAGCCTCAAAAATGCTTTAGGGGGTGGCATCATATCGCTTACAGTAGACGAAAACCCGTCTACATCTACTTTGACTTCTAAAATAAAACAAATAGAATTTGTAAAAGATGTCACTGTTCTAGATGATAAAATTACGGTGTTTTCATCAAAGGGAACAGAAGTTGCTCCAATGATATTTTCATTGTCTGCAAGTCTTGGAATTACAATAAAATCAATTTCAATAACGCCACCTACACTTGACGACGTGTTCTTGTCGTATACTGGACATGATTTGAGAGATGAGAGTACTCAGAAATCATATGATAGAAGAAAGGAATATCGCAAAATGCAGAGGATGAAGGCATGATGTTGTATGATACATACACTGTATTTTGGCGAGAGCTAAAACGATATAGAAAGTCCAGAAGTGGAATTTTGATTAGATTAATTCAACCTGCGATTTGGATCATTGTTATTGGTCACACTTTTGCTGGAACAAAACCACTAATCCAATCTGTTGGGTTTGATGGAAGCTATTTGGAATTCATGGCACCAGGTGTCATTATACTAACTGCAATTTTTACAAGCATATTTGGCGGTGTCAACACATTATGGGATAGACGATACGGATTCATGAATAAGGCACTAGTCTCTCCAGCGTCAAGATCGTCTATTGCACTGGGCAAAATGCTTGCAATATCCTTAATCTCTGCAATGCAATCTGCTCTGATAATTGGAATTGCGATATTGATTGGTGTGAGCTTTTCCAATTATTTGGTAATCATTCCAATAATGGCGATTGTTATTTTGTTCTCGCTTGGGTTTTCCGGAATATCGGTGGTGGTTGCGGCGACTGCAAAATCACAAGAAACATTCTGGGGAATAATCAATTTTCTAGGGATGCCGTTGTTTATGCTCAGCCCTGCACTGTTCCCACTAGAACTCCTTCCTGACTGGCTTGCAACTATTGCCAAATTGAACCCTGTGACCTACACTGTGTTGTTAGTGCGTGGATTGATGACTGGTGTGACTGAAGGCGTATCAACCATGTTGAGTCTTGCTGTGATTGGTGCGTTCGTAATAGCTATGATTGCGCTTGCAAGTTATGTCTTTACACGCGAGGTCAACAAACCCTTCTAAGTGTCAAAAATTGACCTAAACTTCAACTATTCCTCACTTGAGAGATCTTTTGCTAACATAGTCATCAATGCGTAAATGCAGCTCAAAATAGCTACCCTAGCAGCGTTTTTTATTTTTAGCTTGATATTTTCCCAATCCGTAATGGCAGCAACGAGTTATTCTTATGTTGATAGTTTTGGAAGTCAAGGATTAGTCAAGACAGGCGCATTCACATATCCACAATATGTGGCAGTTGATGATTCTGGAAATGTATATGTGACTGATCTTGGAAATGCGCGGGTTCAAAAGTTTGACAATAATGGAGAGTTTCTACATTCATGGGGCTCAAAGGGAACCGGCAAGTCTGAATTTCATGCACCGGCAGGAATTGCGGTGGGTGGGAGTTATGTGTATGTGGCTGATCACGAATTAAACGTCGTCAAAAAATTTGATCTTAATGGAAATTTCATCTCCTCATGGGGAAGTACAGGATCTGAGGCTGGTAAGTTCAAACTACCAAATGGAGTTGCCGTGTCTAAAGATGATTTTGTTTATGTGGTGGATACTGCGAATGCACGTGTACAAAAATTTGATTCTAGTGGAAAATTTGTCTCGATAATTGGTTCCAGTGGTACGGGAAATGGACAGTTTCTAACACCTCTTGGTATAGCAGTTGATTCGGATGGAAATATTTTTGTTGCAGATTCTGGAAATAACCGAATACAAAAATTCAACTCTAATGGTGCTTTTGTAACTAGCTATAATGCAGCATCTGGAGGAATTAAAATATCTCCAGACGGAATTGATATTGATTCTTCAGGTAATATCTTGATAGCAGATGCTGGCGGTAGTAGAATTGTTGTGTTGGACAAGGATGGTAACACAGTTACGAGCTTTGGCAAAGCCGGTTCTGGTAACTCTCAATTTAAACTTCCAAAAGATGTAGCAGTTGATTCTGATGGTGATCTATTCGTAGTTGATTCCAGTAATCACAGAATTCAAAAATTCGGCACAAAAGACTTACAAAATACTACTCAAAGTACAACAGAAAATACACAAACTCAGCAAACCAAAACTCCTCAAAAACCAATATCTAATGATTTCAAAAAACCAATCGTAAATCCGCCTAAGGATCTCTATGTAGAGGCATCTGGAGGATTGACTCGAGTGTCAATTGGACAAGCAATAGCGAATGATGAGAGCGGTATCAAATCAATAACAAGTAATGCTCCTGAAGAATTCCCACTTGGAATAACAACTGTAATTTGGACTGCAATAGATAATGCGGGAAATATGGGGATTGCTACACAAACAGTAACTGTCGGTGATTCAACACCTCCAATAATCTCTGGACTTTCTGATATCACACTTGAGGCAAACGGTGCTCAAAATATTGCCAATCTTGGTAATCCAACAGTCAATGATCAGGTTGGAGTTCTATCAATTACCAATGATGCACCTGAGTCATTCTCTCTTGGGGAGACAATCGTAACTTGGACTGCAGTGGATGTTGCAAAAAATGAAGCGACTACAACTCAAACTGTGACTGTGCTTGATACTAAACCACCAAAGGTAAAGGCACCGTCTGCAATAACTGCAGAAGCAACAAGTCTTGATCAAAACATTGTAGCGCTAGGAGAGCCGTCAATAACTGACAATAGTGAATTATCATCAATAACAAACGATGCACCTGAGTTCTTTCCACTCGGTGATACTATCATAACTTGGACTGCAATTGACATTGCAGGAAATGTTGGGTCTGCAACTCAAAAAGTCACTATAGTAGACACAACATCTCCAGTAATATCTAACATTGCTGAGCTAAATGCAGAGGCAACATCTGAAAAACAAAATTCAGTCACACTAATTGCACCTAATGTAACCGATGTTCAACCAATTACAATAACAAACGATGCCCCGACATTTTTCCCACTAGGGCAAACGACCATAACTTGGACTGCAAAGGATTCCTCTGGAAATAATTCTACTTTATCTCAGATGATTTCAATAATTGACACTAGTGCACCAATTCTAATTGTACCTGCAAATATCACACAAGAAGCATCTGGAAAGACAGGTAACATTGTAGCACTTGGTGAGCCTATAGTAACTGATGCAACAGGTGTTTCATCAATTAGTCATAACGGTCCATCTGACTATCCATTTGGAACTACGATTGTGACCTGGACTGCAACTGATAACTTTGGTAACTCTGTATCAAAGAATCAAAATGTTACCATAATTGATACTACAAAACCAACAATATCTGCACCTGCAGATGTAGTATTTGAAGCAGTAAACCTAGATCGAAATATTGTATCGCTTGGAGAACCAAAGACATCTGATCTAGTTGAAATTCTATCAATTACCAATGATGCACCAGAGTCGTTCAAACTTGGCGAGACAATCGTAACCTGGACAGTAGTTGATACTTCTGGCAACACAAATACTGCAACACAACTGGTCTCTGTATCTGATACAACAGCTCCGACGATTTCGGTTCCAACCGATATTACTCAAGAAGCGGTTAACAAGTCAGGAACTATGACGTCCATAGGTAACGCAGAGGCAACTGATGCAATTGGAATTCTATCAATAACAAACGATGCCCCAGAGTCATTCCAATTAGGGCAAACGACTGTAACTTGGACTGCGACTGACACTGTAGGAAATATTTCCACCGCAACTCAAAATATTACTATAATTGATACAACAGCTCCAGTCATTGTTGCACCAGCTGACACTACATCAGAAGCAACATCTGCATCTGAGAACATAATATCACTATCATTACCAACCGCGACGGACTCTATCAGTGATGTTACAATAACAAACGATGCACCAGAATTTTTCAAATTGGGCGTTACAACCGTAACTTGGACTGCTACTGACGAGGCAGGAAATGCAGCATCTGCAACTCAAACTATAACTGTACAGGATACTACTACCCCGACAATCTCGGCACCATCTGACATCACACAAGAAGCAACATCAAAACTAGAAAATAAAATCACATTAGAGACACCATCTGTTTCTGATAATGTAGGAATTGATACCATAACAAACGATGCCCCAGAATATTTCCCAGTTGG
>CAZTUP010000009.1:0-15901 GCA_964616415.1 uncultured Candidatus Nitrosotenuis sp.
CCACAGGGAGAGTTCAGACAACGGGAAGGGTTTAGGTCTAGAGAAGACAGGCCACGCGATGGCTTTAGATCACGCGGTGACTCTAGGCCAAGAGACGGTTTTAGATCAAGAGGAGAATCCAGATCAGATGGTCCCCGTAGAGAGTTTGGAGGGGACGGAAATAAGCGAAAAAAGTTTGGAAAACGAAGATACTGATATTTTTTGGCTAAAAATTGATGGCCAAAAAAGACTAGCTACTGAAAATTACGTCGAGGGAAACCAGGTATACGGAGAAAAACTGTACAAAAAATCCAAAGTAGAGTATAGAGTTTGGGATCCATTTCGAAGCAAACTAGCAGCTGCACTATACATCGGACTGGAAGTATTCCCAATTACGCGCAGTACCAAGGTACTATATCTTGGCGCATCAACTGGCACCACAGTCTCCCACATATCAGACATTGTCGGATTTGATGGATTGGTTTTTGCAGTAGAGCATGCAAGTCGTGTAGCACGCGACTTTTTGGACAGAGTTGCAAGCTTTAGAAAAAACGTCATACCAATCCTACAAGATGCAAGACACCCAAAGCAATACTTTTCAGTGTACGGTAAAATTGATGTAGTCTATTCAGATATTGCACAACCAGATCAAACAGAAATTGCAATAACAAACTGCAAAGCGTTTCTAAAGGACGGTGGCTATTTGTTTCTAGTAATCAAAACTAGAAGCATCGATGTGACACAAGCACCAAGAAAGGTGATTGAAAATGAAACAAAAAAACTGTTAGAGGATTTTACTGTAATTCAAAGCATGGGTTTGGAGCCATATGATAAAGATCATGGCCTAGTTGTGGCAAAATTTCATGCCAAAGGTTGACTAGCAATTAGCTTGACTGGCGCCCAGCTTTTGCGCACAAAGTCCGGCATTTGACCATTTTTTGAAAACCAGTTCTTGACAAAATGTACTGTTTTAGGATCAGACGGATATCCACTGCCAACAGGATGGTTTTTTGCAAGTTTTGATATTGCCCTATCACGTGTTACTTTTGCAATTATAGATGCTGCAGACACTACAACAAATTTTGCATCTGCGTGATGATACGATTTTATTTTTCCTGTTTTTGCAAGCTTGTTCAGCTCTTTTCCAAACCTAAGAGCATTAACATCACAAGAATCAACATACGACACCGAGGGCTGGAGTTTTTTGATTACCTTTGCCATGTGCATGGCCTCTAAATTATTCAGTTTGTGTTCTGCTACGGCAGAGTCGATTTGTTTTGGGTTTGCTTTTGATACTTGGTAGTCATCCACTAGCTTGATGATTTGCTTGTACAAAGAGTCCCTTGCTTTTGCAGATAGTTTCTTGGAATCCTTGACGCCGATTTTGCTCAATGTGTCAATTTTTGATTTGTCTATAGCAATTGCAGCAACAACTAACGGTCCAAGCATAGAGCCCCGACCTGCCTCATCTACACCACAAACAAGCACGAGTCTGACTCTAGCAAATAACGTATTAAACCATTTTAGAAATAAAGACTTGCGATCAATTGCAGCTAAATGACCAAATCACAACCATAACCGAAGGAAAAACACAGATCTTTGTTCCAAGAGGCGCACTGGAGCAAAAGGTACCACCGCGAGATATTGCGTTTTTTAATCCAAGGGCAAAGCTGAGCAGAGACTTTTCCATAATCGTATATTCTGTATTTTTGAAGAATTTTGATGGACAAAAATCATTTTTGGATGGTCTTTCCGGTCTTGGTGCACGAGGATTACGCGTAGCAAATGAAATCGACGGTACAGAGGTTTTCGTAAATGATCTAAACCCAAGCGCACTGGAATTATCAAAAAAATCCGCAGAATTAAACGGCTTGCAAAACTACACCATATCAAAAAGCGATATTTGTCAATTCTTCAATGCATTTTCAAAGAAGGGAAGTCGCGGTGCAATTGTAGATATTGATCCATTTGGCTCACCTTCAAAATACATTGACTGTGGATTAAGGGCCACAGTACACAAAGGTCTGCTATCAGTTAGTGCGACAGATCTTCAGGTATTGCATGGCCTCTTCAATGATGCATGCAAAAAAAAGTACCACGGCATACCAGTAAAGACAACATATAGCAACGAAATATCAATTAGACTAATTCTAGGCCTAGTCATTGCAGTTGCTGCAAGACTAGATGTTGAGGCAACCCCTATTTTTGTAGAGACAAACCAGCATTACTATAGAGTGTATCTTAGAATACTAAACAAGCCAGATACACGAAATTCTATTGGATATATTGCACACTGCAGAAATTGTGGGAACAGACATGCAACACCTCAATCAATATCGAATTGTACTTTATGTGAACACAAAGTTGAGCTTGCAGGACCGCTGTGGATTGGTAGTTTGTTTGAAAAAGACTTTGTCATACAGATGCTAAATGATATTCCAGATCATGTGGATAAAAAGTGTGAAAAATCAATTCGTAAGGTCATATCAGAATCTGAAATGCCTGCATGCTATTACACACTAGATGAGATTGCACAGATGCTCAAATCAGCACCCATACCACTTGAGCAAATCATATCAAGGCTGCAACAAAACGGATTTTCTGCCAGTCCAACCTCGTTTAATCCAACTGGATTTAGGACTAACTGTAAAATAGATAAAATCAAAGAATTATTTTCAGCCCAAGCCATATCCTAGGCAAACAAAGTACAGCTCACTGCTTGGTTTTCTGCTTGCATTTGGTTTTCTTAGATGAACTTTGGCGAATTTCTTTTTCAAATAGTCACGAAATTCCATAGAGTACGGACCATCAAAGACTTTGAAGAGCGCGTTTCCTTTTGGTGCCAAAATCCTATCCATTATTTTTGAGCAAGAATAGTTTAGCGAGATCTGCTTTGCATGATCCATTGACCAATGTCCAGTGATTTGCGGCGATATGTCACACACTACTGCGTTTGCATTGCCGCCAAGATACTCTCGTATTTCATCCACAACAGATTCATCTTCTACGCTTCCTTTGATGAATCTAGCACCATCGACATCATCCATGTATGATGTATCAACTCCAACTACTCTGCCTTTGTTTCCTGCAAGTTTGACTGCTGCTTGCATCCATCCTCCTGGCGCACACCCCAAGTCCACCACATTAAATCCAGGACCGATTATTCGATAAGAATTATTTAGTTCTAGTAATTTGTATGTCGCACGACTGCGATATCCTTGCTCTTTTGCAAGTTTTCTATAATGATCACGCTTTGCATCTAGTGGCTTCATTGTTCTTTCTTTTTCTTTGGTTTTGAGAGCTCGTTAATTGTCCACTCTTCAATCCATTGACATGTTCGAGGACTAACTTCTCCATCAAGGGAGCATTTTTGTTCAACCGGACATACAAGGCATGGTGCATTTTCAATCGAGTCTGTACTGACCGGGGTTTTTTTGATTTTTAGAACATATGTCCATCTTTTGTTTTCCAGAATTTTTTCACGCATGATGATTCCCATTCTTTCTAGTTTGAGTGCGAGACGGGAACCATCTCGGCTTGTTAGTTTGAATTTTTTCCAGAGTTCGCTTTGTACTATACCATCCTCATAGTTTGCCAAAAACAAGCAAACACGGTTGGTAAGCTTTTCCATGTCGACTTTTTCAATTTGAAAGTTCTCAATTTCCTCATCAGTCAGTTCTTCTTCTAGTTGTTCTTCTAGTGTTTTTTCGGATTCTTCCTCTTTCTTTTTCTTTTTTTCTTCTTTTGCTGCTGCTTTTTTATCGGCTTTTTCCTTTGCCTTGTCTTTTTTGTCCTTTGTTTTGTCTTCTTTAGCTATTTTCTTGTCAGCCTTTACTGGTTTTTTGTCTATCTTGGCAGGTTTTTCTTTGGCTAGTTTTTTATCGTCTTTTTTCTTGTCTTTTTTAGAATCTTTTTCAGCAGTTTTTTTTGCCATGATAAATCACGTGTGTTTTACTTTGTTTGCAATATATAACATCGCATTATTGTACGTTGAATTTCTGAGTTGCACTCAAAAACTTGTCTCCGTTTTTATCAAATAGTTGAGCCTCAAGCAAATATTGTCCTGCATCAAAGTTTTCAGAAAACTTTTCAGAGAGTGGCAAGGTTCCAGATCCTCCATAACATTGATCAAAGAAGGCGCCTTGTTTGACTGCCTTTTTTTGGCCACCTGAAATGTCATACACTGTAATGTACAGATCACCGCAATCAAATGCAGAATCACTTACAGATACTTGTGCACTAATTTTTTCTCCGTCAGCGTATGAGCTTTGCAAGTCTAAAATCTCAAATGAGCTTGTTTGCTGTGTCATCCCAGGTTCTGCATGTGATCCTTGTAGTGCAGAGCCAAGTACTATTCCACCATATACAAATGATAATACTATTGGAATTATGAAAATTGCAATGCCCCGTGATACCATTAAATTTTTCTTGGCATCTTGTGTTTTTATATCTATAGCAAAATTTGTGCGTATGACAATGTCGAATAAGTTAAATCGTTGCCACCCAAATGGGCGCTAGATGCGATTAAGAAAGTTCCGAGTGCGAGCATATCGATGCATCCACGATTCTGGCGAAATCAAAGTTGGAGACTTGGCAGCGTTTGTTGGAAGAAATGAAAGCGGCAAGACCACAATTTTGCAGGCACTGACTCTACTAAACAAGGAAGAGCGAGTATCCGAGCTAGACTTGTGCGATGAGATGACAGAGGAGCTCAAATCGGAGATAACTCTAGTTGAAGGCGACTTTCAGCTAACCCCAAAAGAAACCAAGATCATAAAGGAACGATTTCCACATCTGCCAGAAATTACCAATATACGAATTTTTAGAAATAACAAGCAAGTCCAAGTCCAGTATGACTTTGGAGCAGTAAAGCTAAGTGATGAAAAAGACCGGGCGCTGAATTCATGGGAAAACTATACAGAAAAAATACTCAATTTTGTCTCAACTGTGCCAAATCACATAAGAATCCAGTTTGAGACCAAATTCTTTGAAGGCCCACCTCCAAAAGACAAAGAAGAGTTCCTCAATGAGATGACAGTCTTTAACAATTCATTGAATATGCTTGCATCAGATGAACACCACATCTTATCAGAATGGTCAAGATTTTACCAAGACCGAGAGAAGACGTATGATGAATTGCTAGTTGGCGCAACAGAGAAAACCGCACTAGAGAATTTCATCTTGGAACATTTGCATCCAAGATTTGTTTACTTTTCTGATTACAAGAAAATTTATGGAAACATAAACTTGGATGAATTTCTCAAGGAAGTGCAGCGACCAGAAGGTGTCGACTATGAAGAATTCGACAAGGCAGAAACAGTTCGAAATCTGTTTTATTTAGCAGAGCTTGATACTGACAAACTCGAAGAGTACAAAAACAATCCGCGAATGTTAATCAAATTACTAGGCAGCGCAAGTCGAAGACTGACCGATAGACTAAATCCAGCATGGAAGGGCGATCCAATCCATGTTGATCTAAGGTATAACCCAGGCAACATTATGAGTGTAGTAATTTCCGATGTGCATCGAGATGGAACCGTAACTAATACAGGATTGTTGAGTAGACGTGCAGAAGGATTCAAGTGGACATTTTCATTTATTGTCAACTTTGCAGCAGAGACACAGCGTGCAGAGCTAAAGGAGGCAATCTTGCTATTGGACGAGCCTGCAAGAAACCTTCACCCAGCACAACAGATGGGAATCTCCGATTTGCTCAAGAATTTAGCAGGCTCTAACCAAGTTTTGTATGCAACCCATTCACCGTTTATGATATTTGATTACACTCCGGGAAACCTACTTGTGGTGGAATTAGACAAGAGAAAACACCTGAGTAGAATTCATTATGATTATTGGAATGCCGATGATGCAACACTCATACCAATTTTGTACGGACTATCACGAGGGTTAGTAGAATCAATTGTTGATAGAGAAATTGGTACAAACTCTAGACCAGTCATAATAGTTGAGACAATGTCTGATGCAATGTATCTCAACTCATTTGACAAATTCCTAGAGGATCCAAACATTTCCATGAATCCATTAAACGTGGTTGCATCATATAGCAAAAACTCTACATTACCACTTGCCATATTCTACAGAAATCACGGTCACAATGTCTTTGTCATATTGGACAATACCTTGGAATCAAAAAAGATTGCAGAGCAACTAAAGGCAAACGAGTTTACAGACATGCAGATCATATACTTGGAGCAGGGCGGCAAATCAATTGAATCAATTGAAGATCTCATACTAGGTGAGGATTATCTGCACGCAGTAAACCAGACTTATGAAATCAAGCTAAGAAAGGAAGGATTCAGAAATCTCTCAAAAGAAGAAGTTCTTGCAAGAAACAAAAAAGGAATTATCGATAGTCTAAAAGACATTTGGTATGAACATAGGGACGAAGGCTGGAATGAGTTTGATGTTGAAGAGATTGCTAGGTACATCTGTGAAAAAATTGCACTAAAAGAGGCAGACTTTCTCTCAGATAAGACAAAGGACCAGTTCCGCGGGCTATTCAGACTAATTGCAGAGCGAATCAGGCAGCACCAAAACCTTACAGCACATGCTGGCTTGACCAAGTTTCAGCGAAGCAAGCCACGATAGCTGCTTAAAGTATTTTACGCACGAGTTATCGCCAACGCTCAAAAAGAGTAAATAAACAATATTTATGAAATCAGGTAGATAGCGCGTGAATTACTCCACATTAGCCATTCTTGGAATTTTTGTCGTTTCGATATTTTCTATATCAAATCTGGCTAATGCAGAAACAAATGCCAAAAGCACAAGTTTTGAAAAGACCACACTAGTCGAATTTACAAACAACGACTCGACAGAAGTCCAAACAATAAGAATGTGGCTTGGAAAAGATTCAGGTGCTTTCAAATCATTCAAATCAGAAAAAGGTTGGACTGGAACAAAAACTCCACAAGGGGTACTAGTTTTTTCAACTACCGATCCACTCGGCCCTGGTGAATCAGTAAAATTTGGAATTAAAACTGAAGTTGAAGCTCCTGGCATAAACTGGAAGACAGTAGACACTATAGGAAATGAGCTCGCTGTAGGAAAAGTGCTGCCAGACAAAACACCAACATCATCATTGCCCCCACCACCAACCAATGAAGTTAGCACTCAAACACCAAAGATGGAGAGTGCTACATTCAAAGTAATTCCAGAATCTCCAAAAACTGGCGATACTGTTAGAATTGTAGGTGATGGCTTTCCACCAAAAACAGTATTCAAGTTTACAATTGATGATCAGTCACTAGAAGATATTCAAACTGATGAAAAAGGACACATCGTTGGAACTGCAAAAATTCCAATCACAAAACAGGCAGACAGGGTAGAGTTCTCACTAGTAGACGAACAAGGAAACAAAAAAACAATTAGCATAAGAATTGCACAGTCTGAGAGTCAAGCAGCACCGCCAAATACGAAAAAACTTTCAGTTGATCAATTCGTCTCAATAGCAGAGCCAGGGCAAAAGGTATCTGCTACTGGAACAGGCAAACCTGGCTCATCAATTAAAATCACTGCCAAGGATCCCACAGGACTAAAAATATACGAAGCAGTGGTTCCGGTGGATAACCAAGGAAATTGGGTGCATGAAACAGTTGTCCCACTTGATGCACCACTTGGCACAAGACATGTTGATTTCAGCGATGGGTTAGATACCATTACAAAATCATTTAGCGTTTCAATATCAAAGACAATTAACATCAGTTCGTCTGCAACCAAATACAACCCAGGAGACAAGCTAGTCTTTAACGGCACAGCAAAGCCAAACCAATCAATTCAAATTGTAATTAATGATCCAATCGGAAAGGAGATCTTCTCAGACATATTGGAGCTTGGCGAGTCAGGTGCACTAAGCTTCGAGTATCAAACTGTTGCCACATCAACCAAGGGCACATATGCAGTGATTGCAAGTCAGGGCGGAGAGACTGAGATAGTTCGAGTCGGCCTTGGAGAATTACCCAGCCCGCAAATCATTGCCAAGTTTGACAAGCTCAATTATGCATCATCAGAAACTGCAAAGATAACAATTGAAGGTCCAGCCAAAGCAACGATTTCAATTTTAATTATTGATCCGGGAGATAAAGTCAAGTTAACAGAAAGTGTCACACTAGGCCTTGATGGAAGTAAAGTTCATGACTTGGTTCTGGATGGATACAAATCAGGTGTATACACAGCAGTCATAAAACATACCCAATCCGAGACCCAGTTAGTATTCTCTGTTGGATTGCAACAATCATCAGGCCCAATCTTAATGCAGGCAACAAAACTCGAATACCTGCCAGGTGACAGTATTCTTGTTTTAGGCAACACCAATCCAAATGTATTATTGAATTTGGAAATGTCTGATCCTGATGGAAAGATACTCAAACAAAAAGACATCTTTTCAGACAAAGACGGTAAATTCTCAGAGGGTACATTCAGAGTCCCAAGCGACGCAAAACAAGGACCATGGATGATAAAGGCAAAAAGCGGTGCAAACTATGCAGAAGCAAAATTCACAGTGTCTGGAACAATAGCAAAAACATTCACAGTCAAAACTGACAAGACCACACCATATCGCAGCGGAGACTATATGACAATAATTGGTACAGGTGGAGGAAAAACACAGACAGTAGTTATCAAAATACTAGATCCAAAAAACATAGAGATCACAGACCTCACCATGAGTTCAACTAAGGAAGGAAGCTTCCAAACAATTTGGCCTGTTCCGTCCGGCATGGAGCCAGGCAAATACAATGTAAAGGCCACAGTTGGCGGAATAACTGCAGAGACAACATTTGATTTGCAATAGTGCAAAAAATTAGGAACCCTTTTTATTACTCTGCCAAACCCACAATTTTGTGAATCTACAAAACATAATCACAGAGTATCAAGATTTTCCAAAAAAAGGAATTTTATTCAGAGACATCAGCCCAATTTTAAAAAATCCATCAGCCATATCACATTGTGTAGACGAGTTTGCAAAAAAATACCATGCAAATGATGTAGATATTTTTGCCGGAATTGAATCTCGTGGATTTCCAATTGCTTGTGCAATGGCTCTGCGATACAACAAAGGCATGATAATGATAAGAAAACAAGGAAAACTTCCAGGTGCTACAGTAAAAAGATCATACACAATAGAATACGGCAAGGCCACAATGGAGATTCAAAAAAATGCAATCAATAAAGACCAAAGAGTGGTGATTTGTGATGACTTGTTAGCTACTGGTGGCACGGCAAAAGCAGCAGCCGAGCTGATTGAGCGCATAGATGGTCACGTAACAGGCTTTGCGTTTATTGTAGAGCTTACAGAGCTCAACGGAATAAAAAAGATCTCAAAGTACAGAACAGAATCCTTGGTGAGGTACTAGTGGAACAGGCAGACATTGGAATCTTTGGAGGTACCGGAATTTATGACTCTGGTCTTTTGACCGAGACAAAAGAAATTACAATAGATACGCCATATGGCAAACCATCTGATTCCATAACAGTCGGAATCTTCAAAGGCAAAAAAGTTGCATTCATGCCAAGACATGGAAAAAAACACACCATACCACCACATCTGATAAACTACAGAGCAAACATTTGGGCATTCAGAGAAATGGGAATAAAGAGAATAATTGCACCATCTGCAGTAGGTAGTCTCAAAGAAGAGCTTGCCCCAGGACACTTTGTCTTACCCACTCAGTTTATTGATTTTACAAAATCACGTAAAGGAACTTTTTCCGAAGAAGGTAGAGTAATTCACATCTCAGTTGCAGATCCTTTTTGCCCTGAGCTTCAGTCAGCAATACTTCAAGCAGCAAAAATACAAAACATTGAAGTTCACAAAAATTGTACGTATGTTTGCATAGAAGGTCCTAGGTTTTCAACAAAAGCAGAGTCAAGATTTTACAAGTCAACTGGTGCAGACATTATTGGAATGACGCTTGTACCAGAATGCCAGCTTGCAAGGGAGGCCCAGATGTGTTATGCGTCGATTTCCACCGTAACTGATTATGATGTTTGGGCAGAAAAACCAGTTACAGCAAAAGAAGTAATTGAAACCCTACACAAAAATGTAGAAAACACAAAAAGACTACTCTCATCAATACCAGATTCAATACCAGAGCACCGAGGATGTTCGTGTGCTAAGGCATTAGAAGAAGCAGAGTTCTAAGAGTCAGCAAACGATTCTCTGCTCAATCCTTCTGGCAGTGTAATATTGCCAGAGACAAGATTTCTTTGCAAAACATCAATGACATCATTTACGTCATATCCAAGCTTTTGCAGTGCTTTTTCAGTTGTTTTTGATATTTTTGCACCAATGTTATGCCCACCTATTCTACCAAATGCTATTGCGGAAAACTTGAATGTGTTCTCATTTATGGTAAAAGTGCCAGTTATTTTGGCAGCCATTGTGGTACCTTTTACATTGTTCACATAAACTGCAATGTCCAAATTTTGCATCTAGATCTCTATTGCTTTGTTGACGTTATCATCTATTAGAAAACTAACATGCTGTGGATCATTGACTTTGAAATCACTGACTTGAATCTCAACTACCTTATCATCAGGATTTTCGATTTTTATAGTTCCATTTTGTTTTAGTCGCACGAGCTTCCATCTATCTTTTCCTTTGAATAACTTTCTTACCAAGATTGCCCACTTTTCATCAGGATCTATTTTTGGCATTCCGACATAGTCTACAATTGATTCAATTCCCAGTTGTTTTTCCTCACAGAACTTTTTTTTGCAAATCGCGCATCGCCAGATATCTACAGATCCGATTGTTCTCTGATCGATGTTTACATTTGTAACCCCGAGGTAAACTATTTCATGTTTACAGGTTTCTGTGTCTGGGGTCATTGCATTTTTGCGCAAAAAGGTACTATTTAGTCCTTGCACGATCATAATAGATTTCCAAGGCAGCGCCAATGTTATCGACGATTAAATTTTTTTTAAATTCAATGTTTTCACGATTACACATTTTTCTATACATGTTTACTGCAGTGAATCTTGGATGCATTGCCTCAAATTCTGTCTCTGACATGTCAATAAAACCACCAAGCGCTACAAGATTCTTCGCAGTTTTTATCGCATCATCATCATCGAGTCCCAAATCTGCTCCAATTTGGCGTACATTCATCCTGCCTTTTGTGGCAACAAGCAAAAAGACTTTTGCTTCAACTGGACTGAGTTTGATTTCATGAATTAGATCATGTTCTATTTTATCCAGATTCATTGTAATGTATGATTTCAAATGAATAATTAAATCTGAACTGGCTTTAAGGCTGTTTTATCTTGAATAACTTTTTTGATAGTTTGAGTGAGAATCCCATCCCAATAAAATGAACTACAATTCCAATTATGAGCGAGGTTATTTTATCACCAGTGATAATCCAAGATGTAAAAAACGCAACAAGCGACGGTATTGTGATTATTGTGCCAATGATTGAGCCTTTTAGGAATATGCCTTTTGTTGGACTGGGTTTGTTGTCCACAAAGGTGTTTTTTGTATGCTATAATAAAAATCAAGATTTGACACAATTCAAGTCTCATACCAGCAAAATTCCAGTTTTGTTCGATCTGAACAAAATGTAACTTAATTTCACAAGGTCAGAAATTAGTTTGTCTATGAATCGAAAGTATCTCAACCGCGATGATGATAAAAATAAGGAGATAGATGCATTTGATAAACAAGAAAAAGAGGTTTTCTTTGAAAAAGATCCCGCCCAAAATTCCACAGAGAGACAGTTTACAGGTCTTGGTGAAGATATCAAAAAAGCCAACAAGTACATTGGTTCGTTAAGCAAACACATTGCTAATCAAAAATCAAAAATTGACGTCATAAAGAAAATGCAAAGTGACTTTGAAAACGAATTAAATATTCTTTCTCCAGTCGGACAGCCAATTCCAATACAAACAAACAAAACAGAATTCGAGAAATTGGGAAAAGAATTCGAATCAGATAAGATCATAACAGATATCACAGAAATCGTAGAAAAACAAGTGCAAAATAGAATAAGGGCACTTGAGAGTCAGCTTCAAGAGGAAAAAAGAAACTCGGATGAATTTAGAAAAATGCTAGAGCAGAATCTAAAAAAATTCAACAGTTTGGAGAAAAACCTCAAGGGCCAAAAAACCATTCTAGAGTCCAAAGTTAGAGAGAAAACTGAAAAGCTAATTCAGACAGAAAGATTATCTGCAATAGGTGAGCTTGCATCAAGGCTTGCACATGATCTTAGAAATCCCCTTTCTGTTGTCAAAGGAACTGCGCAACTAATCAAGATGACAAACAAAAATTTAGATGATCTTACACTAAAGCGAATTGAATTAATTGAAAGATCAATTTTTCGAATGACTCACCAAATTGACGGTGTTTTAGATTATGTGAAGGGTACACCTCTTGTAAAAAGCCAACCATCGTCACTAAATGAAACAATTGTTTCAGCATTACAAACATTGTTGATTCCAACAAACATTACGATCAATTTTCCAAAAGACGACATCATAATACTATGTGATTCACATAAAATGCAAATAGTCTTCTCAAATATGATATTCAATTCGATTCAGGCGATAGGCGCAGATAGAGGAATAATAAACATCAGGACTAGAAAGAAACAAAATCACGTCGAGATAAAAATAGAGGATTCAGGTCCTGGCATAGCAGATCTAGTCTTTGATAAGATATTTGATCCACTAGTTACCACAAAACAGGAAGGGACTGGACTAGGCCTAGCAAGTTGTAAAAGTATCATAGAGCAACATAGAGGTACGATCACTGTTTCAAACAAGCCAACCACATTTACGATTTCTTTGCCGGCATAAGCTCAAAATGCCATAGTTGCTTTATATTTAGTAAAACGCAACTGTATCAAGTTGGCAAGCTACAAAAGATCTTACTCTAATGAGCAATCAATTAACTTCATAATCCCAATTATG
Organism: uncultured Candidatus Nitrosotenuis sp.; assembly: GCA_964616415.1. Classification (GTDB taxonomy): domain Archaea; phylum Thermoproteota; class Nitrososphaeria; order Nitrososphaerales; family Nitrosopumilaceae; genus Nitrosotenuis. Next base: position 12,907 of record CAZTUP010000009.1, read on the forward strand.
ATAATTTTGTTTTTGGGAATAGTATACATCATGTCTTTACGATACGGACAAGGTGCAATCAGCTTTATTCTAATCGGAATTGCAGCTGCCACCATGATTTACTGGGGTTTTGTAATTAAAAAGATGACAAAAACCGAAAAACCCAAGTATACTGCACGTGAGGCAGAAAGCAAAAACTGGGTTTATGATGTCATCAAAGGCGAAAATGAAATCGTCTTTGTTGCAGAGGTACCAGGGCCAGACGACAAAATAATGGTGAGACTAGTTGAAGGAGTCTTGTACATTAGGGGATCTAGCAACTTTTCAAAAGAAGTACCAGTTGAAGGATCTTCTGGAATGCAGATTTCTGATTTCAAATACAGAAACGGTGTTCTCACACTACGAATCAGTAAAGCTACATCGACTTAGCTAGTTCTAGCTTTTCAGGCAAGTACTTGTCGGTGATATTTGTTAGACCGTACTTTGAGAAGGCCTCAAGTTCTGCCTTTCTTTTTATTTTGAGAAATATTTCCAGTTCTTTTTTCCAGATTCCCTCTTGGTATCTCGGATCTTTTTGCAAGTCATAGATTCTTTTGATGTCAGATTCAGTCATTGGGATGGTCGGTAGTTTGTATTTGTCAATGTCTGATGCCCATACACCAACCCATTTTGCATCAGGGACAGTAAGTTCTCTTAGATGTGCGGCATTTGCAGAACCAGATTTGATGACCATTGCAATATGTTCCCCATAGACGTCCCCATCAGTCAATATTACTACTGGGAGTTTCATCTGAGTGTTTAATCGTTTTAGCAAGTTTCTAGTTGAACGCGGTGCTTGCCCTGCAGTATCAATAATGATTGCTTTGAATTTTTTGTCTACTTTCTCTTCAACGAATCTAGTAAAAAGACCACCTTTTTCGATTGCAATTACTAATTCTGCGCTAGTGTCTACAAGTTCTGCAGTGCTAAGGCTAGGCCCAATTAGATACCCATCAGGATGGTCAGACAGGTTTGTTCTTCTTCCCTCATAACCAGGCACAGTATACTCTATGGTCAGATCTCCAAACACACTGCTTCGCTCCTCTGGAAATATGTGAAAGTCCTCTCGCGGTCTTGCAAGTACTGCCTCGAGGTCGACTATGATATTATCAGATTCAGGCTGATCTTCAAAATCAATTGCAAACGCCTGAGATGAATAGTATATGTCTCTTAATGTGGAGGATTTTTTTTCTTGAACTAGACGATTTGCAAAAAACGCAAGCCATATCAATTGTGTGAATGAGCGGAGTTGTGCCATGTTTCTAGAGCTTCTAAGGCCTGCTGCTTTTCCAAGTATGTACTGACGCAGTTTTTTATCATATACAATATTGCTAACAGATCTGCTTGGAACATAGAATTGCGGAAATTGCCCTTTGTCCAAGTCATTGTAGATTTTTGTTCCCTCCATTTTGAGCAGATCCATTAACGAGTCGCGCTTTGCGGTTGCGACTTTTTCTGCGTTATTCTTTGGCTTCGACATTTGTGCTCAAATTCCTAGTTATCTTTTTGTAGTCGGGTTCTTTACTCTTTCCTGCCAGCTCTGTTGCAAATTGCGCAATTAATGGTAAATATTTCTGATATAGATTACTTCTCTTCTTTTCAGCTTCTGCCAGTCCACGCTTTGACATGTATGCAGAGAGTTTTCTTAGCAAAAATTGTAATGCCAGTTTCAGTTCTTTTTCAATTTCAGGCCTGTCTGCCACATTTTCTTTTCCCACTGTTTTGTATGGAATTCTAGTTGAGCAAATATGGCTCACTATAACAAGCGGTGAGTCGTTTTTTATCTTGTACCGACCCCAATCAGTTTCATTTACCACTTGGAGTACAACGTCACTTCCCTCATCATACAGCAATGGAATTCTGTTTGCAAACCTAAAGACATTGATTTTTCCAGATTGTATTCCTCCACCATATGCAATTCCCATCTCTACAACAAACGGAAAGCCAGAATATGCAGACGCACTTCTCTGTATAACATCAAAAAAGTCAGGCTTGAAGAACTGCTGGATTCCCTTGCGGAGTGGTTCCTCGCCTAGGGGCGCCAAGCAAGTTGGGTCTGGCGAAAGAAAGTCATCATATTTTTGCAGTGAGTCGCTTAGCTGAACTAGTTCATCATTGGTAAACGAGCCTATTCGCTTTTCTGGCTTGAGGTTTGCAAATTCTGAAAACTTGTTTGCAGTAGATGGTCCAATACGCTGAAATCTCTTTGTAAGAAATGTTGCAAGGGATTCTCCTGCAACAGTATTTGCTAGCTGTTTGTAATATGGACTGGATTTTGGCATGTCTACCATCACAGACTTTGATTCGCCAAAGTCCCAGTATGTGAGGTGCTTGTTTGCCAAGTCCACATCATCAATTCTAATTTTCATTACTTTTTCGAAATCCATTTGTAAAAACGACATTAATGCGACTATTACTCTGACAGGTCTTGAAAGAGATGACCATTTTTTTTCTGCTCTCTGCATAATTCCCTCAAAGTTTAGACTTTTTTTTGCAAGTCCTAATTCCTTACGTACTTTTTCTATCATAAAGTTATCCAGTGTTGGGATTTCATAATGAGTGTCAACTATCATCCTTCGAATAGTTTCAACATCAACACCATGTGGATGCGGTTTGATTATTGTTGGTGGTGGTGGCATCATGTCTACAATTCTTTTGTAGTGGAATTTTTCTCCCTTGGGATCATCAAATGTTATTGTAGCATATGGTGTGATTAGTGAAGTCTGATACACATAGTCTCGAATTTTTGCGCCGGCCTTGGAGTAGTCACCCTCCAAGGTGATGCTAACATTTAATCCCTTTTTGTTTGTCTCCTTAGTAGAATGTTTCATGATTACGGGTTTATTCTTTTGAATGTCAAGCATCATCGAATATTCATGAGAGTCTTTACCATCAACTGAGCTTGATACTACGACGGGTTTGTTTGTGGTGATTTGTCCATACAGTATTGCCATCGTAGCTCCCAGTCCAAACATTC
>CAZTUP010000010.1:0-60828 GCA_964616415.1 uncultured Candidatus Nitrosotenuis sp.
AGAAGCAACATCAAAACTAGAAAATAAAATCACATTAGAGACACCATCTGTTTCTGATAATGTAGGAATTGATACCATAACAAACGATGCCCCAGAATATTTCCCAGTTGGCGAGACCATAGTAACTTGGACTGCAAAAGACAATTCTGGTAACTCTGAATCAGTATCTCAAAAAATCACACTAGTTGATACAATTCCACCAAAGTTTACTAGACTTGCTGACATTACAGTAGAAGCAACAGGAAAAGACAACAATTCTGTTCAGCTTTCAGTGCCTACCGTCTTTGATATTTTGGACATCACTTCACTAACCAACGATGCTCCTCAAACATTCTCACTTGGCGAGACAACCGTAACTTGGACTGCTACTGATGAGGCAGGAAACTCTGCATCTATATCTCAGAGAGTCATAGTAGAAGATACAACTCTTCCAATCATAATTCCACCAGCAGACATTGTATCGGAGGCAAATTCTTTTGATAACAACTCTATCTCACTTGGCAAAGCAGATGCATCGGATTTAGTGGAGATTACAACCATAGCCAACGATGCTCCTCAAACATTCAAACTTGGCGATACCGTCGTAACTTGGACTGTAACTGACTCCTCAGGAAATATGGCATCTGCTACTCAAAAAGTTACCATAACTGATACTACTGCACCAAAGATAACTTCACCTGAAAATCTTACTGTAGAGGCAACATCATCTTCTGAAAACACAATTTCATTATCATTACCTTCTGCAGTCGATGCAGTGAGTGAGGTCTTTATCACAAACGACGCACCATCTGTTTTCCCCCTAGGTGATACTATAGTAACTTGGACTGCCACAGATGAAGCAGAAAATTCTGCCAGTGTAACTCAAAAAATCACGGTAGTGGATACTACCGCCCCCTCACTTGTAATTCCTGATAACGTTGTAGCTGATGCATTATCCTTAACGACTCCAGTTTCAATTGGTACAGCAACAGCCACTGATCTAACTGATGATTCCCCACACATCACAAACGACGCACCAAAATCATTCTCACTAGGTGAGACTCTTGTTACTTGGAGTGTTGAGGATAAGTTTGGCAACACATTTGCCAAAACACAAACTGTAACGGTTGAAGCATGTGGAAAACCAGAGTCGTCATACAACGTCATAATTGGCAAAGAAGATGATGATATTCTAATTGGAACAAATCTATCTGATTTGATAATCAGTCTTGGTGGAGATGATATCATCACTGCAGAAAAAGGAAATGATTGTGTATTAACTGGTGATGGAGATGACATTATTTATGGAAATGAAGGAAATGACTACATTAACGGCGGAGATGGAGCGGATATAATAAAAGGACAATCTGGAGAGGACATTCTAATTGGCTTGACTGGAATTGATATCATTGATGGTGGAGATGATTCTGATTCTTGTATTGTATCTGAACATGATGATGATATTCTGATCAAATGTGAATAAGTCTAGAATTAATAATAACAAAAAATCCAAACAAATCGTTGCCCAAATCAAAATCCTTATTTGATTCTGCAAAAAAAATAATCCCGTCTGGTGTTAGTAGCCCTGTTAGGTTCTTTGAACCATATCCGTTTTTTGTAAAAAAATCCCAAGGCAGTCAAATCTGGGACGAAGACGGACACAAGTACGTTGATTATTGCACTGGATATGGGGCAATGCTTTTGGGCCACAGACATCCCAAAGTCATATCTGCAGTACAAGAACAACTAAGCATTGGAACCCTGTATGGCGCACCAACTGCACTTGAAATTGAACTTGCAGAACTGATCCATAAATCATACCCATCAATGCAAAAAATTCGCCTAGTCAACACAGGATCCGAAGCTACCATGACTGCAATCCGACTGGCAAGAGGTTTTACCAAGAAAAAAAAGATAATAAAATTTGAAGGATGTTATCACGGAGCACATGAATCCATGCTAGTCAGAGCTGGTTCGGGCTCGGCAGGAATTACAGTCTCTGATGGTATACCAAATGATTTTACAAAAAACACCATCGTAGTACAATACAATAATTTAGAGCAACTAGATCACGTGATTTCAAAAAATAAGGATATTGCAGGTGTGATAGTAGAGCCTGTCCTTGGCAACATGGGTTTGATCCTACCGCAAAAGAATTTTCTCAAAGACATGAGGAAGATTACAAAACAAGCAAACATTCCACTAATCTTTGATGAAATTATAACTGGATTTAGGATGGGCCTCGGTGGTGCACAAGAATATTTTGGAATAAGGCCAGATCTGACAACCCTTGGCAAATCACTATCGAACGGATTTGTAATATCTGCAGTCGGAGGAAAAAAAGAGATCATGGACCAGCTATCTCCTGACGGTAAAGTCTATGAGGCCAGTACATTTGCAGGAAACCCAATCTCAGTGGTAGCTGGAATTGCATCCATTCGTACAATGTCTACTCTAAAAACCAAAATCTATCCAAAACTAGCAAAACAATGTCTGACTTTGGCAAAATCAATTCATGAATCAGCCACAAAACATGGTATACCGCATCAAGTAAATGTAATCGAGTCGATGTTTCAGATCTTTTTTACTGACACCCCAGTAATTGATTATTCCTCGTCCAAACGAGCCGATGGAAAAAAATTTCACAAACTATTCCATCATTTGCTGAAGCAAGGCGTCTTTGTTGCACCGTCCCAGTTTGAGACGGGATTCTTCTCTTATGCACACACGCAATCAGACCTAGAAACAACCATGCACGCATATGATTATTCATTAAGGCAGGTTAAGCAATGAAATATCTTATAGGTACTAGGGGGAGCCAACTCTCAGTAGCACAAACAAATTGGATAGTCTCTGAGCTAAAAAACAAAAACCCCGATTCTGACTATGAAATCAAAACCATCACAACAAAGGGTGACACCGATGCGCGACCACTCTTCACAATAAATCAAAAGGGAATCTTTGAGAAAGAAATCGACAAGGCAGTAGCAGAAAACCAAGTAGACTTTGCAGTGCATAGCCTCAAGGATGTACCTTCTATTTTACCTGATGATTTGATTCTTGGCTGTGTTCCAATACGAGAACCATACAATGATATTTTCATTTCAAAAAATGGGGACACACTTGAAACAATTCCAAACGGTTCTGCAATTGGAACAAGCAGTCTGAGACGTGCAGTTCAAGTATCGAGGAAAAGGCCGGATCTTGTCGTAAAGACCATCCGGGGAAATGTAGAGACCCGAATAAAAAAAGTCCAGGATGGTACATTTGATGGCATAGTGCTGGCACAAGCCGGAATTAATCGGCTTGGCGTAATTGTAAAACATACATCGCTACCCACAATTGATTTTCCACCATCCCCAGGACAGGGAGCGTTAGGAATAGTGTGCAGAAAAAACGATCAGACTACATTATCCATGCTAAAAAAAATTGAAGACCAAAATACACGACTCGCAGTAGAATCCGAGCGTGCCCTATCAGAATTTGTAGACTCTGGGTGTAGATTCCCAGTTGGGGCATTTGCCCAAGTACGGGGAGATAATCTAGATCTCACCGTCGTTGCCTATTCGATTGATGGCAAACAGGCGTTAATTGTAAACAAGTCTGGCCAAAAATTCAACTCGTACCAAATAGGAAAGGAGGCAGCAGACGAATTGCAACGAAAAGGTGTAAATGATCTTGCCAAAGACTGGAGAGCGAAGCTGGACGAGTGGAACAAAACATGACTGGTATAGTGTATTTGGTTGGGGCAGGTCCTGGAGACCACAAATTATTGACGCTACGCGCAGTGGAATTGATCAAAAAAGCAGACGTGGTATTGTATGATAGACTGGTTAGCAAAAAAATCACATCAATGATTCCAAAGAAAACACAAAAACTTTACGTCGGGCGTGAAGTAGGCGATGACTACAAGCATCAAGACGATACTAATCTACAAATGGTACAATTTGCGAGGGCAAACAAAACTGTAGTGAGGCTAAAAGGCGGCGACCCGTTCATCTTTGGTAGAGGTGGCGAAGAAGCAGAATATCTAAAAAAATACAAAATAAAATTTGAAATCGTTCCAGGAATAACATCTGGAATTGGCTCTGCCGTTTATTCTGGAATACCTTTAACTCATAGAAAATATTCATCATCCGTTGTCTTTGTGACAGGCCATGAAGATCCTGGCAAGACAAAAAATCCAGTCCAATGGAAAAAACTTGCTAAGTCAGTTGAAACAATAGTGATCATGATGGGATTATCCAGAATTGGAATTATATCAAAACAACTTATTTCTGGTGGATTGTCAAAGACAACCCCTGTAGCAGTAATCCAAAAAGGAACAAACGACGATCAAAAAATCCTACTTGGCAATCTACACAATATTGAACAAAAAATCAAAGACAACAACATTACACCACCCTCAATAATTATAATAGGAAATGTGGTAAAACTACACAAAACAATAGCGTGGAGAAAATGATCTCGGGAAAAACAATAGCAATCACTCGCTCAAAAGATGATGCACGAGAATTTATCGAGCTGGCGTCAAAAGAAAACGTAATTCCGATGCCAATTCCAACCATAGAACTAGTATCAAAAGGTGATAAAATAGTGGATGAATTCTTAAATGATGTGCAGGAATTTCGGCCCGATTATTCTGTTTTTATGAGTTCAAAAGCAGTCAAACTCTTATTCGATGTGGCAAGAAATGGTGAAAAATACCAAAAACTTCAGCTTGCAGTAGCAAATACAATTGTAATGGCAGTGGGACCAAAGACAAAACAGGCACTAGAAGATGAAGGAATCAAAGTATCGTACATGCCAAACAAATACTCCTCAGTTGGAGTGGGTGAACAATTCACTAAGCTAAACGCAGAGGGCAAAAAGGTGATTGTGCCAAGAAGTGGTGCGTCAACTGAATTTTTGGCAAAATTACTACAAAAAATTGGATTGATAGTAAAGGAAAATTATCTGTATGACGTACAAGCATTTTCTGATCGCACACAATGGATACAATTCAAAGAATCTTTCTCACAAAACAAAGTTGATGGAATTGTTTTCACATCTGCATCGTCTGTCCGTGGATTCTTTGAGATTATGTCTGATTTTGATCAAAAAGATCTACTAAAAAAATTAGAAAAAACTCAGATTGTCGCAATTGGACCGTTCACTGCTGATGAATTAAAAAAATTTAATGCAGAACCAAAAATCGCAGCTGTTCACACAGTTCCCGGTGCATTCGAAGCAATGAAAAATATTTTTTCATTAGCTTAAGCTACATTAGCTTTCCCTACTCCGAGACCCAACTAGTAATCAGTGTATAATCTATTTATAACAAAACAAAGTTCTGTTTCGTATGGCACAAGAAAATCTTAACATGGATTATTCAAAATACGATTTCAAAGAATCTACTGAAATGTATGTGCACCTCTCAAAGAAGGGATTATCAAAAGAAGTAGTTCAAGAAATTTCAAGATTAAAAAATGAACCACAGTGGATGCTTGATTTCAGACTAAGAGCATACGAAGTTTTCATGAAAAAACCAATGCCAAACTGGGGTGCTGATTTGAGCTCTATTGATTTTCAAAATATTTACTATTATGCTAAAGCCTCTGAAAAAACAGAGAAAAATTGGGATGATGTCCCACCAGAAGTAAAAAGAACTTTTGACAAGCTAGGAATTCCAGAAGCTGAAAAAAAGTTTCTTGCAGGCGTAGGTGCACAATATGAATCCGAAGTTGTGTACCATAACCTAAGGGAAGACTTGGCAAAACAAGGTGTTTTATTTTTAGATACTGATACTGCACTCAAAGAGCATCCTGAAATTTTCAAAAAATACTTTGGCAAAATCATTCCACCAGAAGACAACAAATTTGCAGCACTGAATAGCGCAGTTTGGAGTGGAGGTTCATTCATCTACATTCCACCAGGAGTCAAAGTGGACATGCCATTACAAGCATACTTTAGAATCAACGCAGAAAATATTGGACAATTTGAAAGAACACTAATCATCGCAGATGAGGGATCAGAAGTTCACTACATCGAAGGATGCACTGCACCAGTATACTCATCAGAATCATTACACTCTGCTGTTGTTGAATTGGTTGCACACAAAGATGCCAAACTAAGATACACCACAATCCAAAACTGGAGTTCTGATGTGTATAATCTTGTAACTAAACGTGCATATGCATACCAAGGAGCAAAAGTTGAATGGATTGACGGTAACATTGGCAGTAAAATTACAATGAAGTATCCTGGAATCTACTTGCTAGAACCAAAAGCACATGGTGAAACACTATCAATTGCATTTGCAGGAAAAGGACAGCATCAAGATACTGGTGCAAAGATGGTTCACCTAGCACCAGACACTACATCGCGAATCACATCAAAATCCGTAAGCAGATTAAACGGCAGAACTACCTATAGGGGATTATTACATGTAGCAAAGGGCGCAACAAATGTAAAATCATCCGTTAGATGTGATGCATTACTATTGGATGACACCTCAAAAACTGACACCTATCCATACATGGAAATCAATCAAGAAGACGCTACGGTTACTCACGAAGCAACCGTTGGTAAAATTGGCGATGAACAAATCTTCTATTTGATGACTAGGGGATTTTCAGAAGAAGAAGCACTAACACTAATTGTAAACGGATTCATGGAGCCATTCACAAAAGAGCTTCCAATGGAATATGCAGTCGAACTAAACCGACTCATAAAACTGGAAATGGACGACTCGGTAGGATAAAACCTACAATTTTTCTTTGTTGTAAAATGCAAACACTTGCTTTATCCACAATCAACACATCTCATGTAGATGAAATCTCTGCATCAAAAAATGAACCAGAGTGGTTAAAGCAATTCCGTAAAAACTCTTTTGCGATTTACGAATCACTACCACCAGAGGTCTCACCACTATACAACAAATACACAGATGCAAAAAAAATGAATCCCTCTGAAGTCTCTTTGGTATTGGACTCCCAAACTGCAATCTTTGATGCGCTAAAACCAAGACTTGCCGAGCTGGAAAACGAGATCCACATCATACAGACTGGAACTCACATTTTCAGAATAAACATACCTGAAGATCTAAAATCAAAGGGACTAGTAATTTGCTCAATTTATGACGCCATACACTCACATGGTGACTTGGTAAAAAAAATACTGGATGGATCTGATCCTAAAGAAGATAAATACACAGCACTGAATAATGCCGCGTTCAATTCTGGGATATTTATCAAAATACCAAAGAATCTAATTCTTGACAAACCAATTCATGTAATTTCCTCAATATCGCCTGATGGAACATCTACAATATCAAAAAATATCATTGTAGCTGAGCAAAGTAGCAAGGCAAGTATTGTACAGGAGTTGTATGCACCAAAAGGAGTAAAACAACAAGCCTATTTGGAATTACTAACTGTAGATGCACAGGCAAACTCGAATCTCTCCATGACTACATTTCAGGCAATGGATCAATCTGCAGTGAACTTTTCCACTAGAAATTGCTCTGTAGCACAAGATGCAAAAATAAACTGGTATCTTGGACTGTTTGGCTCTATGCTATCCAGATATAGAACAACTTACTCCTTGGACGGAGTTGGTGCATATGCTGAAGATGCAGAAATTGTATTTGGTGATAATGAACAATCGTTTGATATATCTGCAAACCTAATTCACAGAAAACAATCAACTGAAGGCAAAGTGGTCCAAAGATCAGTTCTAAGAAACAAATCAAAATCGCTTTTCAAGGGAATGATAAAAATTTTAGAAGGCGCATCACAATCAAAGTCATTTCTTTCGGGCCGATCCATTTTATTAGACAAGGATGCAAAGTCTGACTCAATACCGGGACTTGAAATTCTTACCAATGATGTCAAAGCAACTCACTCTGCATCTGTTGCACAAGTAGATGAAGAACAAATATTCTATCTTGGATGTCGTTGTCTTGATAGAGCGGAAGCTGAGCGAATCATAGTTGAAGGATTCATGGAACCAGTATCTCGCTCCATGTCATACCAAGTACGCGCATGGATTGCATATCTGATTGAATCCAAGTGGGCAGGCAGAGACTTGGTACTAAAATCAGACGAGAATCTCCGAGCTATAGTAGAAGTAGAAGAAGTACGATACAACGAAGCAGATCAGCTTGGAACCCACTACAAGTATCGGTGAGAAAATTTGGGTAAATGGGTAAAGGCATGTGCACAAGATCAACTACCATCCAATGACATGCTCTCACTTGATATTGAAGAAAAAAAACTGTTAATCACAAATCTTGGCGGTAAGATATTTGCAACGGATCGTATTTGCACTCACGCAGAAGCTGATCTGGCTAGTGGGTTTTTGAGTGAAGAAGGGGTAAGGTGCCCATTACATCTCTCTGTTTTTAATTTGGAAAATGGCAATCCACAAAACCCTCCGGCGGAAATTGCGCTCAAGACTTACAATGTTAAAATAGATCACAACGCGATCTACGTTGAGGTTTAATTATGCAGACTGCAATTTCTGTTGAACAAATTCGCAAGGACTTTCCAATACTACAGCGAAAGGTACGTAACGACAAGTCATTAGTATATCTGGATAATGCTGCGACGACCCAAAAACCAATCCAAGTAATAAATGCCATTTCTGATTTTTACACAAATCACAACTCCAATATCCACCGTGCAGTACATGCACTGGCAGAAGAGGCAACAGAAGCGTATGAAATGACTCGAGATAAAGTTGCACAATTCCTAAACATTAAGGATAGACAAGAAATTGTCTTTGTTCGAGGTACAACTGAGGCAATTAACCTAGTAGCGTATACTTGGGGTAGACAAAACATCAAAGAAGGTGACATTATAGTTACCACCGAATATGAACACCACTCCAACATCGTTCCATGGCAGCTTTTGACTCAGGAGAAAAAGGCCAAACTTGAATACATTGGAATTGATGATAATGGAGAACTCATACTGAATCACCTGGATCAATTCCTAGCAACAGGAAAAGTAAAACTAGTTGCAGTCAGTCAAATGTCAAATGTATTGGGAACCATCACTGATGTGGCATCAATAGTTGAAAAATGCAAAAAGGCCGGGGTTCTAGTTTTAGTTGATGGGGCACAATCTGTACCTCACATGAAAGTTGATCTTAGTACTATGGGGTGTGATTTTTTTGCATTTTCTGGACACAAAATGCTAGGTCCTACTGGTGTTGGAGTGTTGTGGGCAAAAAAAGAACTACTAGAACAGATGGCACCATTCCACGGAGGTGGTGATATGATTCGTGAGGTTCACAAGTATGAAACAACTTGGAATGATCTACCGTACAAGTTTGAAGCAGGAACTCCAAATATCGCAGATGTGATTGGATTTGCAGCAGCAATTGACTATCTCAATAATTTGGGAATGGATTATGTCCGTGCACATGAAGTTGAAATTACAAAATATGCTTTGGATAAACTATCAAAAATAAATGGAATCAAGTTGTATGGAACACCGGATATTTCCAAGCGAGGTGGAGTGATATCGTTTAATTTTGCAGATATTCATCCACATGATCTGGCAACTATAATAGACGAAGATGGAATTGCGATTAGATCTGGACATCACTGTGCTCAAGTCTTGATGGAAAAACTTGACATTGCTGCAACATCGCGTGCCAGTTTTTACATTTACAATACAAAAGAGGAAGTAGATGTGTTGATTAACTCATTAGCAAGAGCTGCGAGGTTGTTCAAATTATGAGTAGTAATGCAGACATTTACCATGAGATGATTGTGGATTATTCCAGACATCCTAGTAATTTTGGTAAAATTGAAAATCCTACAATATCATATCATGACAGCAATCCACTATGTGGCGATAGTATTGACATTTTCATGAATGTTGAGAACGACAAGGTTTCTGATATCAAATTCCACGGGCGCGGATGTGCAATCTGCATGGCATGTACCTCTGTTTTGACTGAAATTGTAAAAGGTAAAAGTATTGAGGATGTGCGAAAAATCCAAAAAAATGATGTTCTGGGAGAACTAGGCCTTGAACAGCTTCAAGCAGTTCGAATAAAGTGCGCTTTACTGTCCCTTAAGGTTCTAAAATACGGGCTCTATTCATATTTAGCAAGCAAAGACACAAACGCAGATGCATTAAAGCAGGAAGCTTCATCACTATACTAGGTGTTTTTGTGTCGGAAATTTCGCTAGCAATAAGAAAGACCATCTTTGAGAAATTCAATAATGCTGATGAGCGATTTACAAATGATGATGTATTTGCAGAATTGCAAAAAAATGGCAAAATTGACAAATCCCTCACTATTGATGATATGGAACAACATTTTGCTGAACTATGTGATGCAGGAATAATGAGAAATATTGGACAAAACTTTACCACACAATGGTTCAAGCTGTTTGATCCATTGGTGCAGATAACTTGCACTACGTGCCATAATGAAATACCCGTCAACAAATCAGAAGAAAAGAACTGTCCAGTATCTTCCTGTAATGCTGTTATTTAGATTTGAATCGCTGAGCTGCAGATTCTAGTGATTGTATCATTGGGAGTGTTTCACCAGTCAAATACAACACCAATGCTCCTCCCGCCGTACTGATATGAGTAATCTTTTCTGCAAGGCCATATTTTTTTAGTGCAGATGTTAGATGTCCGCCGCTTACTATTGTAGTTGCCATAGAATTTGCAACTGATTCTAGCATTGATTTGGTACCGTAACTAAAATTCTCTTTTTCAAAAAATCCAGGAGGTCCTGAAATGAAAACAGTGCCGGCACTGGATATTATTTTGGAATAATGATCTATTGTTTTTGGCCCAAGATCATAGATTTGATCGCCTTTGTTTAATTCGCGTACATCTAATTCGACTCTTTTACCATCACTGTCAATTGCAACATCTACTGGTGTGAAAAAAACATCGGGATACTCTCCCATTAAGGCGTGAGCCTTTGCGACTGCATCTTCCTCACCTTTTATTCCTAGAGGGTATTTGATTCGAGCCTGAGCACGCATGAAAACATTGCCAATAAGCCCTGTTAGGAGAATTTGGTCTGCTCTACCGCGCTTTATGAGCATCTTTATTGCTTCCAGCCTGTCTGTCACCTTGGATCCGCCAAGAACTATGACATGTGGTGCCTTTGCAACAGTTAGTATTTCTTCCAGTTTTCTTACTTCGCGCTCTACTATTTTTCCAGCACATGCTGGCATTGTATGTGAAAAGCCAACAAGTGATGGATGTGATCTGTGAGCAGACGGAAATGAATCCAAAACACACAAATCAAAAAGTTTTCCTAATCTCTTTACCATGATTGTTTCTGCAGCATCTTCTGCAGAGAATTCATAGTTTTCTTCTGCACAAAATCTCAAATTATCTAATAATATGATCTCACCATTTTTCATTTTTTTTATTTCAGATTGTGCAAATGATCCGATGACATCTTCAACATATGTGATTTTTTTCCCAAGAATTTTTTCTAAAATTTTTGCGTGTTGTTCCATTCCGATATAGTCTTTGTTTCCAACTCTTCCTTGGTGTGAAACCACTACAACTTTTGATTCACTTAATGCCATGATTGTTTCTGTTGCCTCTTCAATTCTTTTGATACCGGAAATCTCGCCAGTGGCAGGGTCTATTGGACAGTTCATATCAACGCGGAGGAGAACTGTTTTGCCTTTTAGGTCAAAATCTCCAAGCGTTAGGATCTTCACGCTTGATGTGTTTTTTGCCATCTTAAAATCTTTAAGCCGATCATTTTGATAACCTTGCAGAAAAATTAAAAGTGACAGCTCTTGGGTTTGTATGATTGCAAAACTGGTTATTTGGCCTACGATCTAGACCATTTCTTGTCTTAGTAGTGATATTTGTTGTATTGTCTGTTTTGGTAAATGAAAAAATTACAACGGATTTTGATCGGTCCACAATTCTGTATTTTCAATCTATTGGTGGCAATCATCCAATAGATCTTACTATGTGGATAATAACGGAAATTGGTGATGTACGCTGGTTGGTTCTGTTTAGCATTGTGCTTCTCATTATTCGAAGAACTCGAAGAATAGGAATGATAATGCTTTTGAGTCTGGTTGCAGGAACCATCGGTGCTGGATATCTCAAAGGATATGTCATAGATCATCCTAGACCAGAGCTGGAATTTTTAGGCACTAATCTCCCATATGAGATAGCTCAGGATACATTCGTTCTTGGTACAAACGGGTCTTTTCCATCTGGACATGCAACACGTGCTGCCGTTGTTGCACTGGTAGTTGGATATGCACTATCTGAGCGATTCCCAAGAGGACGCTATCTGATCTGGATATTTCCCGCACTTGAATCATTGAGTAGAGTCTATGTCTTACAACATTATCCGATGGATGTGTTTGGGGGCGTGATATTTGGAACAACTCTTGCCGCAATTATTGGTAACAAATTAAAACTGAATCAAATCTTTAAAAAATCAAAGACCTAGATCATCAAAGACTTTACCACTGATCAAAACTATAGCATAATTTTTCTCATCATGATGATATGTCCAATATCGTAAATTACGTTCTTGATTTTTTTGCCGTAGGCCATAATTGATCTCAGTCGTTATGGTAAACCCTATCCGTTTTGCAAGTTTTTCCTGTTTTGGCATTAGGACCTTGTATCCGCCTCTCTGGTTTTCAAATCCCAAGTTTACCATTTCAACTGCTGATTCTGATGCTGACTTTTCATCTTGTATGGTGTATGTCTTTATTATTGGAATTTGTGATGGATGAAACTCCATATTTTGGATATCTGGTAGATCAATTTAACTAAATACGCGTCTACCACTACCAAAAAACTCGTAACAGTGTTAAATTTCTTAACTCACAAGTCAAATACTGAAAATAGTTATAACTTATCGATAGTCAGCAACGAAGTTTTGATGTTGGCAACCCTTGCAAAACTAGCTGAAAAATTAAAGCAACAGAAAATAGAAGCTTCAAAGATCCGAAGAAAAAATGAACGTGCCCTAAAAGAGGCAATAACGCTTGGCAGACGCTCTTCATCAGGACTACGTTCGTTGGAAAAGCACTTGGAGCATAACAAAGAAGAGCTTACTGACATTAATGCTGAGTTTAATCAGATTTTAGCGAGAAAAGAAAGCCTTGAGCGCTTGGCAAAAACTGCTCAGGAAAGATTGATCCGAGAAAATGAAGTAAAGGAACAATCGGAAACCGATCTGGCAAATGCTGATTCTGATGAGGCAAAATCTAATGCACAATACCGCCTTGATATTGCAAATGAAAAAATTCAAGAATTGGAGTCTGAAATACAAATTAGAGAAAAAGCAGTCAAAAAAGTAGATCAAGAAATAATTGATTACAAAAAATCACAATCCACAACATCGCAAAAAATACACAAACAATCAAAATCAAAACCTGTCTTGCTAACACAACTAAAGGAAAGCAAGGCCGAGTCTGAATCATTCAAGAGAAAGCTTGAAACTTCTGCAAAGAGGGAAGAGGCCGCAAGTAAAGCATTGGCCAAAGTAACTGCAAGACTTGAAGAAATAATGGCCAAAAAAAGAAAGGCAGCTGCCAAAAAAGCAGCAGCAAAAAGAAAATCCGCTGTAAAGAAAAAAACAGCAAAAAGAAAAACACCCACAAAAAAGAGCAGATCCAAAAAGAAGTCTAAAAAATTAAAGAAAAAATCACACAAATAACTCTCTAAACACATTATAATGCAAATTTTATAGTCACACCATGAAAAAACGCGGCATCTACATCTCTGTTGGTGGAATTGTTATGATTATTACCTCATTTGCTTTTGCGATGTCGCTTGTGTCCAATACTGGATTTCCAGAGTCTGAATTCTCTCTATCTGAATTGATGGAGGGTATGTTTGATCAGGTGTCTGATAGAACCCAAATCGAGCCTGGTGAGACTAGTGCATTTTCATTTGATGCAACATCAGATGTATCTTCAATTTTTTGGGGAATACAAATAATGGGTTATGAGAATAATGACTCTATTTCGATTTCAATATCAAACATTTATGGGGATGATCTTGGATCGTTTATCTCAAAACAACCGGCATTCTTTGAAACAATGACAATCACAAATGCTGATATTTACAATTTTAATGTCAAAAACACTGGTGCTAGGCCAATTGATGTTATGATGATGTTTACAAAAAATCCAGAAGAATCAGAAAAATTCTCAGATCCGAACTCGCCTTTGACAAAAACATTACTCCCACTTGCTATATCGGGAATTCTTCTGATGCTTGGTATTGTAGTAATAATAATTGGAGTGATAATACTAGTAGTTGATTACAAGAAAAAACAAAATTCTAATTTTATCTAGTATTCTTTAACGACTATTTCGCCGTATTTGCCTTTTCCAAGCGATACCTCGCCCTTGAAGGTGTTCGTATATCCATTTTTGATTAGGATCTTGGAGCCATTCTTTACTTTTTTGATGTCTTCACCCCAAAGTGCAAGTTTGATCTCGCCCGCCTCATCAACTAAGAATGCATCGCAAACTTCGGTTGTTCCGCCAACTTTGAGATTTACACTTCGTGGTTCTCCCATTCTTTCTACGGTTCCCTCAATGTCGATTTTGTTTCGCATGTTTTTTGCTTGGTCTGTTGTTACCACGAATTGGGATCAAAAACGATCTATAATTAAGTTTTTTAGTTTTACAATTTCTGATTGAATTTTTTCAATATTGAAAGAATACCTGTATCAAAACAGCTAGAGCAGTTATATACTCAGATTTGAAAAATGCTCTTGCAGAGGTATCGAAGCCCGGCCAACCGAGAGGGACTCAAGATCTTTACAATAAGATATCCCTTCCTTTAGGGGTTCGTGGGTTCAAATCCCACCCTCTGCATTAATTTTTCTAAAAATTATACTTCAATGATTTCAGAGGTTGTAATGGTATGATTTGATAATTCCTTGTGCAAATGTGCCGAAGATTCGTCTCGGAAAATCAGGTTGCACCTATAACACTTCCAAGCCCTGGCACTCATGGGATAATAGTGGTTTCTTAAAATTTAAAGATATTGGACCTTTTATCCACGTTTTTGTAAAACATGATCAAAATTCGTAATTATTCCAAGATTTGACGTCAAATCCATAATTTCACAGCCTCAGAGCAAACCAATTTAGTAATGGGATAAAAAACCATATGATGGAAGATATTTTTTCTATTTTCTACCAATTGTGGTATTTTGGAATTTTTCTTTTGATGTTCATACTAAATTCCGCCCCAATTTTAATGCCCCCGACTTGGATTGTTTTGGTTTCATTTCGTGCTTTGGATCCAACCTTGAATCCATTATCTTTGGCAATAGTTGGAGCAAGTGCCGCAACACTTGGTAGATTCGTATTACTAAAAACAAGTAGCTACTTTACTAGATTTCTGAGTGAGGAGCGCAAGTCAAGTCTTGATAAAATCCAACATTTTCTACAATCCAAGAAACTGGGATATTTTGGAACATCATTTGTATTTGCGGCTACGCCACTGCCTGACAACATTTTATTTATCACATATGGATTAATGAAAGCAAAAAGTGTTCAGATCTACTGTGGTTATTGGCTTGGGCGCTTTGCAGCATATTATGTGATGCTATCAGTTAGTGAAGCTGTTTTGACGCCGTTTTTGAAAATGTTTGAAGAGCGCTATGTGGGTGTATTGGTAGTGGATATTGCAAGCATTGGCGTGATGATTTTTTTTGCATCCGTGAACTGGAACTTGCTAATATCAGAAAGAAAAATACGCTTTGTCAAGCCTAAATTTTGGAAGATGTAACTATATTTTTTTTGCCATTATAATGTCGTCTTTGTATTTCTTATTATGAAATACGCCATTTGGGATTCTGCCAATTTCTCTGAATCCGATTTCTTCATAGAGATTTTTTCCTACATTGTTGGTACTGAATACGTATAATTTGATCAGTTTTAGTTTGAGTTTTTTCTTTGCTTGCATTAGACATATATCAACAAGAATGGAGCCAATTCCAATTCCCCTCACACGTTTTATGAGGCCAATACCAAGCGTTCCGACATGTCTTGATACGTCATAGGGATCTCTAGTTATCTCACAACTGCCAACACAGACTCCATCAATCTCTGCTACTATCATGATTTTTTCTTTTTTCTTAATCAACTCTAACGTATTCTTTAACCACATTTCCTCTTGTTTCATTGTAACTGGGATGGTTCTGGCGATGTTTGCTCGCTCTTTTACAAGCGAATTTATCAAATTCATCAGATCTTTGGCATCGGACATCTTTGGGTATCTAATCGTTACAGTTTTTTCAAAAACCCTGTATTTTCTAAATATCAATAATGTTTTGAAATCATCTATGGAACAAAAAGCTATTTGTAGAATCATTTGAGAATCCTTCTAGTGACATCACTCAAATCATTACATGATGAGGTTACAAAAATAATTCAAAACGATCCAGCGCATGATTATTCTCATATAATGAGAGTGTACAAAAATGCGCAAAAAATCATGAGACATGAAAAGGCAAATTCAAAGATTGTTCTGGCAGCTGTGTTGTTGCACGATGTAGTTCAATTTCCAAAGTCTGATCCTCGATCCGTGACTGCTTCTACAAAAAGTGCTAAATTAGCGCAAAAAATTCTACAAAAACATAATTTTTCAGATTCTGAAATCTTGATTATATCTGATGCGATAAGAGATCACAGTTTTTCGAGAGGAAAAACTCCACAAACAATAGAAGGTAAGATCTTGCAGGATGCAGATCGACTAGATGCACTAGGCGCAATTGGGATAGCTCGAACCTTTAGTGTTGGAGGATCAGAAAAAAGACCAATCTACAATGAATCCGATCCGTTTTGCAATAAAAGAAAACCAGATGACAATTCCTGGACAGTTGATCATTTCTATCGTAAATTATTGTTACTACAAAAAAATATGAATACAAAGTTTGCAAAAAAAGAAGCCAGAAAAAGAACTAGATTGATGATGCAGTTTCTATCGGAACTAAAAAAAGAGATCTAACCATAATCTACATATCGCTTGTATCTTTTTTCTATTTCTGAATTTTTTCCTTGAATGATTTTTTCTAGCTCATCTTTGTAGCGTTGTTTAATGTATGATTTTATTTCCATGAATCTATTTTCTTGAGGAAAAACCTCGTTCATTTTTTCAATTACTGTGAAAAACTCTACTACTTTATTTCGAAACTCTATTGCTGTTGGCTTTTTGATCTCATTCGTTCTAAACCAAACACATGCCCAACTTGCCCCGATTACATGTGGTAATAGATCATATGCACGTTCTATTTCAAAACGTTCATCGTCTCTCATTTGTTTAGATGCTCTGCCATTTTTTTGGCAAAATACGTAACTATCATATCAGCACCTGCTCTTTTTATCGAATACAAAATCTCCGACATGATGTCTGTTTCATTTATCCAGCCTAATTGTGCGGCTCCTTTTACTAGGGCATATTCTCCAGAAACAGAATATGCGGATACTGGGATGTTGTAGTTTCTCTTTGTCTCTGCAATCAAATCCAGGTATGATAGGGCTGGCTTTACCATCACAATATCTACGCCTTCATTGATGTCAAGATCTATCTCGCGCATTGCCTCTCGTGGGTTGGTAAATGGAACCTGGTATGTCTTTCTGTCACCAAATTGCGGCGCACAGTCTGCAGCATCACGAAATGGATTGTAAAATGACGATCGATGCTTTGCAGAGTGTGACATTATGCCTACATCAGAAAACCCGTTTTCATCTAGAATTTCTCTGATTGCTTTTACCTGACCATCCATCATGGCCGAAGGAGATACTATGTCAACACCGGCTTTTGCTTGACTTAGTGCAACATTTGCAAGTGTCTTTAAGCTTGAATCGTTATCGATCACATTTCCCTTTAGTATTCCACAGTGACCGGACGATGTATATTGGCACAAACATACATCTGCCATTATCACAATATCGTCGCCGAAGTTTTTCCTAACTTGAGTGATTGCCTTTTGTACTATGCCATCATCAACAAATGCCCCGGTCCCAGCATCATCTTTGCGCGTTGGTATGCCAAAAAGCATAATTGCTGGAATGTTTAGATTTTTTATTTCTTGTATCTCTTTTGTTACTTCAGATAATGGTAATCGTACTATGTCTGGCATGGATTGAACACTTGTTTTTTCTTTTAGATCTTCCTGCACAAATACTGGACAAATCAAATCGTTTGTTGAAAATAAGACTTCTTGAACTAAATTCCGCATCTTTTCATTTTTACGTAGTCTGCGTAATCGTCTTGTTGGAAATGAGGAGGACATGAGAAAAATCCCACTACATACAATATAATTCTAGGCTGAATCCTCAGTTTCTTTTTTCTTGTAATTGAACAGTTTTGTTGCAGCTTTTAGCAAATCGTCATTTGCTTGTTCGGATGCCTTTCTTAGGTTGTTCATTGGAGTGGATATGATTCCTTCAACTATTGCCTTGGTAAGATCGTCGATAATCTTGACTTTGGACTCGTCTGTTTCGCCCAACATGCGTAATGCTTTTTCCAGCTCCTTTGAACGTCTTGAGTCAATGTCTTTGAAAATCTCTTTTACTACTGGTTCTATTTCGAGTCTTCTCATGTGGGCTTCTAGTACCTGTATTTCTTCACTAATTATTTTTTCTGCACTAGTACGCTGATTTGAGCGATATCGCATATTTTTATCAACCATTTCTGCTATCTGATCCAGATTCATCATTTTTATTCCGTGGATAGTTGCAACTTTCTCATCAACCGTTCTTGGATTGGAGAGGTCTAGTATCATCATGCCGTCCTTCTTTCCCCTCATTGCTTCTTTGATTCTGTCAAATGTGACCAAAAAATATGGAGCTACAGTTGCCACAAACAAAACATCATAGTTTGAAAACCCTTTCATTATATCCTCAAATCCAACTGGTTCACCTCCAATTGTCTCTGCAAATGCTTTAGAGCGTTCCATGGTGCGACTGGTGATGTAGAAATGATAATTACGTTTACTAAGAGATTTTGCAACTAGTGTGGCAGCTTCCCCAGTTCCAATTAGTAGAATCTTTTTTGATTTTAGATCATCGATATTTTCTTCTGCCAACTTGACTGCCATGGAGCCAACAGATATTGTGCCCTTGTTTATGCCAGTGGAGTTTCTAACACGCGTTCCGATTTTGATTGCCTTATCAAATAACGTGTTTAGATATTCCCCAGATGTTCTAAGATCTTTTGCAGTTACTATTGCATCCTTTACCTGGCCTAGAATTTGTTCTTCACCTACAACCATGGAGTCAAGACCAGATGTTAATCGCAACAAGTGCTCACACACTTCAGTGTCCTCTGATATCTCAAAATTCTCTTTGAATGCAATTTCTTCCAATCCTGCAAGAGATGCCCAAGTTTTCTTTATTTTTTGCATATTTGGTTTGTCAGTGGAACCAAAGATTTCTACTCTGTTACATGTCTGTAAAATGACCAGTTCTTTTAACCCTGAATGTTTTCGAAATGATTCGTATGCTGAATCCAAATCTTTGAATGTAAATTTCTCTAAAACATGAATTGGGGAATTCCTAAACGTTACTCGAGCATTGATGATATTGCTCATTTCCACTCGCCAAGCATCTTCATTACTTCTCTTTGTGCACTTGGAAAATTGTCGTCTTTTAATAACTGTTTTATCTTGGAGTTATTCAAAACCGAATACAGAAATTTTTTTCGTTCAAGAACAGTTGCAATCCGAGTTCTCGCTGCATCCCGAGCTATTTTCTGCAGTTTGATTTGATAAATATCTTCTTTATCAATAATCTCGTTGAATATTTTTTCTGCTTTCATCTTTAGCTTTCTGGCCATTGCGGGAGATCGTCCACCAGTAGATATTGCAATCTGAACAGTATCCTGTATGTTTATTACAGATGGGTGCGCAAAATCTGAAAACTCTGGGTCGTCTGCGGCATACGCATAGCATCGTTTTTTCTTTGCTTGCATGACAATTTCTCGGTTTATCTCCTTGTCATCGGTTGCAGCCATCACAAGTATTGGTTCGTACTCGTTCAGAAAATCAGCATCTTTTATTTTCATTTTTTTAAATTTTATTTTTTCTTGTTTTGTAAGCTTTTCAATCTGTGCATTGGAATTATCTGAGATTACTAAAATCTGACAGTCTTGCGTCAAAAGCGAATTTACTTTTTTTAGTCCTTCACCACCAGCACCCACTACTATCACTAGTTTGCCCTTTAGGTTTAGATCAACAATCACGATCAGGGCAGATTTGAAATTGTATTTATAGGATTGTGAGATTCTCGGTACGTTTTTAATCATAAATTGAGATTTTAGAAAACGTATGGATACACTAGATAAAGAAATTCTAAATGAAATTCAATGGTCATTTCCGCTAGTAGCAGAACCATATCGAGAACTTGCGGCCAAATTCAACCTCTCAAATGACGAAATGAAAAAAAGAATCACACAGTTAAAGTCAAGTGGCGTCCTTCGACAATTATCGGCAATTTTTGATACGCGAAAACTTGGATACAAGAGTTCGCTTGTCGCGATGGCAGTAACTCCAGAAAAACTGGACTATGTTGCAAATCAAATTAATCGCCATCCGGGTGTGTCTCATAACTATGAACGAAATCACGAGTACAATCTCTGGTTTACATTGGCAACTCCGCCTGGCTCTGATCTAAAAACAGAGGTTGACAAGTTTGGCAAACTTCCGGGAATTCTCAAAATTAGATTGCTTCCAACTATTAAGCTGTTCAAGATTGGAGTTAAACTTGACATGGTTGATGAAAAAAAGAAAGAAGTAGCTCCGACTGAGGAAAAGAAAAAGATCAATGAGGTAAAATTTACGCCAAACGAGGATGACAAAGAATTCATCAGACACCTCCAAAAGGACTTACAAGTAACTGATAGGCCGTTTCTACCTGCTGCTCAGGCACTAGGAATGACTGAAGAACAAGTCTTTGAAAAATTACGATACTATGAATCCATTGGCGTGATGCGACGTTATGCTGCTATTCTAAGACACCGTGATGTGGGGTTTACTGCAAATGGTATGATTGTGTGGAGGGTACCAGAACATCAAATAGAATCTGTCGGAGAGATGCTTGGAGCATTTCCACAAATCAGTCATTGTTATCAAAGGCCGGTTTACGCTGATTGGCCATACAATGTGTTTTCAATGGTGCACTGCAAGTCAATCGCAGAAGCCGAAGCAATGGCAAAAGACATTCAAGGACACATCAAAGTTGACGATTATCGTATCTTGTTTAGCTCACGAGAATTCAAAAAGACACGCGTTGAATATTTCACAGAAAGTGAATTCACAATAGAAGAGACACTTACCGCCTAGTTAACTACACTTTCTGTAAAATCTGAAATTATGGTTTTTACATCTATTTTGTCATGGCTGAGATAAAATCTGTATAGTATTTTTTAGAGCCGATTTCACCAATTTCAGTTTTTATTTCATTTAAAATGTCGTGATATGAACTCCCAAAAGTATCTTGAAGAACTTGTTTGAGTGCTTCTGGGTTTTTATCGCATTCGAAAAGGTAAGTTTTGTAGTCTTTTTCAAGTTTGAATATTGTTTTTTCATACTGAGGCGTGCCCATTCGCAATAAAACAACTTCTATGCAAAATGTCAAAAATGCTCTGTCTGCATTTTCTTCTGAGTGCAAGAATTTAGTCCTCCTAGTTATTCTGATTGTATCAAATGATATAACAAAGTCGGAAATCCATCCCTAATTCTAATTCCAAAATGGAAATTATGCTACTGTTGCTTTTAGCTCGTATGATGGCCAGCTAGAATAAAATTTTGTGATCTCTGTCATGTCGTCATGCGATAGATATTTTCCATCTGACATTGCGGCAAATTGTTCAATTTCCTCTACGCTAATCACCGTTGGAAATATTGATGATACATTGCTCTTTGATAGGATGAACTTGATTGCAAGCTCTGTGATGTTTAAATTATTTCTCTCTGCTATTGGTCGTAGTTGTTCTACTTTATCTAGTGCAGCTTTTACCCATTCACCACGTCGAACCGAGCGGTGATCTTTCTCGTCTATTTTTGTATCTGCCTTGACCTTGCCTGTCAAGATTCCAGAAGCGTCCGGAACTCGTACCAAAATTCCTACGTTTTTCTTTTCCGCCGCATCGATTAACTCATTTCCAGGAGTCTGCTCTAAGATGTTGTACACTGTTTGTACTGCAGAAACATTTTTTCGTTCCATTGCGGCAAGTCCTTCATCCGTCCAACCTATTGCAGGCCCTAATGCGATTTGATATGTGCCAATCACACCATCGTTAATCTTACTATCTAAAGTATTGAAAATCACATCGTCCTGTATGTGGTGCATCTTTGGGTTGTGTAATCCATATACGTCGATATGGTCTGTCTGCAGTCTTGCTAAACTGTTTTTTAATGCATGTTCTGTGAATAATGGATCAAATCGTTGTGGAAGCTCGGAATGTCCGATCTGGGCAGCTCCTTCAAACTCATAACCATATTTTGTAGATATCACAATGTCGTTTCTCATTCCCCTGAATACTTCACCGATCAGCTTTTCACTTTTCCCTTTCCCGTACATATCACCTGTCTCAAATAGATTGATCCCAAGATCATATGCCCTTTTGAGCATTCTTTTTGCTTCATCCTCTTCAATTTTTTTACCCCACCAATCAAGTGCTATGGTCCAAGCACCAAATCCTATCTCTGATACCTTGATCCCGCTTTTTCCAAGCGTTCTGTATTTCAATTTACAATCTCCAAAAATCTACCCAGTCTTGCATTCAAATCGGAATCATCCAACACTTGCTTTTTGGCCTCAAAGTTTGCATTTATGTCTATCCAAGATTTGCAACCCTGAAATTCTGGTTTTTGCTCAATATTTGATTCTGGTATGACATATGTTTTTAGAAATACTGCCTTGATTGGTTTTTGCGGCATCCAATTTCTCCTTGTTTGAATGTAATTATCGCTCCAAATGTGGAACTCTGATAGCTTTTTTATTGTGTCGTCAGATAGTACATCTGATTCTGCTAATACCTCGGCAAATGATGTGATTTTATTTTGTCCATCTTTTGGTTTTTGTGACATTGCAATGTCTAGGTACTTGTGATGTTGGGGTTTTAGATTATCATGTGTTTGATGCTCATATGTTGGAAATAGTAGGAATTTTTTTGATTCTATTAAGAATCCTGATGCCACTTCAAGTATTCCACCTTTACGCAAAATCACTGTCTGATCTCCTGATTCTAATGCCTTGATGACAGTTGCCCATTCTTTTAGTGCATTCATCTAACCAAGACTTGAAATCAGAGAAATAATATCTTTCTTGACGCACACAATCATAGGAGTGTCTTTTTCGATATATCGTGAGACTTGAGTTTCTCGTAACTCCATTATCAAATCCTGAAATGCATGCAAGTCATCTGATTCAAATGCAAGCATAAAATCCTCATCATGAATTCCAAATGAGTAAGTTGTGTTTAATGACACTTGGGGATATTTGTGTCCGACTTCGATGTGCTCGTCCATCAGTTTTTTTCTTTGCTCTAGTGGCAACAGATACCAATCTCTAGTTTTGACAAATGGATACACTATGGCGTATTTCTTTGGTTCTTCTCCTGCAACAAAGGACAGAGTTTTGCCAGTCTTTGCGTATATGGAGGGCCTAGTAGATGATAGGTAAACATGAGATGGTATGATATATTTTCCAAAGACAGTCGTGTATATCTTTGAGAGTATGCTTTGAATCTCCTCAATGGACTCTGATGCAAACCATAACAAAAACTCTGCATCATCTCGAAGACCCAGCGTGGAATACGTCCTGCATTTTATCTTTGAATTTCTAATTACTTGGTCTATCTCTTTTGCAGATTCTTCTTTTGCCAAATCTGCCATCCAACGCCATTTTGGATCTATTTTAAAAAATGAAAAACTAAAAAATATTCTTACTTCTGACATGACATTTGTTCTTTCCATACACTATTTAATAATAATTCAGAAAATCACAATTTGGATGAACCTTTAACTAAAATCCATATGATGTTATTTCATGAAAAAGGAAAATCTCCTCTGGTTTTGTACCTGCACTGCACTTGAAATAATGACCGCATCTGGTGTAACTGCATATTTATTGTATCTTGGACACACGACAACCGCATTAATTTCTGGAATAGTGTTTGCCAAGGTTATAGCATTTCATTTTATGATAGAAATACATGAAAAACTCAAAAAAAGCAAAACTATACTCTTGAAATCTTAATGTGTATGTATTTTGATGTGGTGGTATCTTGGCATATGTTGGAAACCCAATAGATGTAATCAAAAAACTGTACTCTGATAAACAATGGGATGATATCGTTTCATTTTGCCAAAAAATGCTTGATTCTGACTCAAAAGACTTGGTTGCATTGCAAAACATGGCAACAGCATTTCTGAATTTAGGTAAGTTTGATGATGTATTGTCTTACTGTGATGCTGTACTTGATATGAATGAATTTGATGAGTATGCGCTGAAAAATAAAATCTTTGCACTCGAAAGACTTGGCAGACATGATGAAATAATTCCATACTGCGATAAATTATTATCAAAAAACCAATCCAATAGTTGGGCCCTTATCAGCAAAGCACTTGCCCTCAATGAACTTGGTAAACATGATGATGCGTTACATCATTATGATCAGGCCCTCAAAATAGATGCAAACAATATTACCGCACTTCTCAACAAAGCATTAACACTCTCGTTTTTGGGCAAATATGAACAAGCAATACCGTTCTATGATGATGTGCAAAAACAAGAAAAGCTAAATGATGCCGCAGCCGCAAAATCTGAAGCTTATCAAAAGATTGGAAAAGAAGACGAGGCGTTTTTGGCAGCTCAAGGGATGTTGGTATCTGATATTGCACAATACATATCGAATGCACGCATGAAAAAAATGAAAATATTTGATTATTACTGTATGATGGAATATGATGCTTTAGAAAAACGAGAACAACTGCACCAAGAAAAACTAGATTCTAAATTACGATGATTTGTTTCACAAAATCTCAATAATCTTTCTACTTGACTTGTGACCCGATCGTATCACAATACTTGTGGTGGTAACATTGAAATATTTTGATAATTTTTTTATAATTTCCTTATTCACTGCACCGTTCACCGGTCTTGATTTTACACCTACTATGATCTCTGTACCGTTTACAGAAACAAAATCCTTATGAAATTCTACTAGAACAGAATACAGCAATTAAGCATTGACAATCCAGTCATAGCCTTTTTGTTCTAGCTCCTGTGCTAGACTGGCATCTCCTGATTTGAGTACTTTGCCCTGGGCAAACACGTGAACATAGTCTAGTTTTTTGAGGAAGTTGAGGATTCTTGCATAGTGTGTAATGACTATTATTGTTGCATCTGGAGTTGAGACATCGTTTATCGCTTTTGCGACTGCTTGTACTGCGTCGATGTCAAGACCTGAATCTGGTTCATCAAGTATGGATACTTTGGGCTTTAGCACTGCCATTTGTAGTACTTCCGATCTTTTCTTTTCCCCGCCAGAAAACCCCTCATTGAGATATCTACCCAAAAAATCATCTCTCAAACCAACTGTCTGTAGATTCTTTTTGAGATAATTCTGAAACTCTCTTACCGTGATGAATACTTCTCTGTTGCTACTTTGTAATGATTTTGATAATGCATTGTATGAGGTTCTAAGAAAATGAGAATAACCTACACCAGACACTTCTGTTGGATATTGAAATCCCAAAAACAGTCCTTTTTTTGCTCGCTCGTCAGTTGACGCATGTGTGATATCTTCACCATCAAAAATTATCTTACCTTGTGTTATTTCGTATTTTGGATGTCCGAGCAATGTATATGCTAACGTAGATTTACCAGAGCCGTTTGGCCCCATAATTGCATGGACCTCACCTGGACCTGTTTTAAGATTTACTCCTTTGAGAATTTGTTTTCCCTCTCTTTGCACATGCAAGTCGATAATTTCTAGGACTGCCATATTCTCGCAGTGCTTTGTTTCTGTATATAACCCCGACGAATTTTAGCTAATCCTAATCAAACAAAAACAAAAAGAAAAAGAGTTAGTTTTTGGCAAAACTTGGTCGCAATGTTAAATTTAGCTTATACCCTGAAAGAATCTCTTTGCACCTGTTTCTGATGGTGACTTCAGTTACTCCGGCCACACTTGATACGTCACGCTGTAAGACATTTTGTCCCAATAAAATTGAGGCAATGTACAAGTAGGCTGCGGCAATTCCATTTGGAGCCTTCCCATCTGATACATTTTTGTCCTTTGTCTTTTCAGCAATTTCCAAGGCAAGTCTCTCCACTCTAACATCCGTACTTGTAAGATTTGAGATTTTAGAGATGTACTTGTCCATGGTTATGACTGGTGCTGTGATAGAGCCTAACTCCATTACGAGCATGCGGTAGTATTTGGCCGATAATTTGGTCCTCATTTTGAGGTCCTTATTTGAGCCAGTTCCACTACAGATCTCATCTAGAGATCTTACGACATCGCATTGCTTGCATGCCATGTAAATTACGGCTGCCGCAATACATGCAACAGATTTTCCTTTGACTTCCATACGGGAGTCCAAATTCCGGTAAATCATTGACGCCGTCTCTAAAACATTGCTTGACAACGATAGGCTTTGACATGTACTACCAATCATGGATAGCACATTTGCAAGTCTTCTCTCTCTTGGAGATGATACGCGTACTCGTTGTTGCCATTTTCGTAGACTGTGCATCTGATTTGCAACTTGATAGTTGATTGTTTTTCCAGAAAAGTCCTTTGTGGAAATGGATATTTCTGTTGCGATACCTAGGTCGTGTTGTGAAAAAGTTGTTTGACCGCTTGCTCGTGTGAGCTTTGTTCTTTCTTCAAGGCTTGAGCTTTTTGATTCTGGACCATAATCTGCCAGCTGTTCCATGACGACTATTCCGCACATGGAACAAATTCGCTCGCCACTATGAATATCATCTACTAAAGATGATTTGCATTCTGGGCAGCAAGTTTCTAGTTCTGTGATATTCATCTTCTGTATCTCCTTGGTTTGTTTCGCTTCATCACAGGTTCTTCAAGGAAGTACACGTTAGTTCCAACGTATTTTTTGATGTTATTTGTCAGTGATATGGCAGATGCAAACGGTGCAGTCACTGGACCTATTAGTTCTGTGACTTTACCAATCCTTCTACCAGCGTCATCACAAATGTAGTCGCCTTCCTCTAGTGGTCTTCTGAGTCGTATAATGACTCGGCCACTACTGGCTAAGTGTATAATTTCCCCTACCTCCTGCAATTATTTACAAAAATGATTCTCTGCTAATCATAGACTTCTGTCAACTTTACTTTAGCTAGTAGCTAGAAGCGATCTTATTTTGACTGTTTGGCTCTTTTGGAAACTAGCTTTTCTGAAATCTTACCAAGAATTTTTCCTTTGGGGACTGTTTTTGGTATCGTAACGTATCCAGAACGAACAAACGCCCGTCTTGGAAATCTTGCCTTGTCATTTGATTCCTTTATCTGAAACCCTGCATCCGTTGTCGCATCTTGCAATTCTTTTAGTGATGGATCAAAAACACATTTTTCTTTTGGTAATCTTCTACCTGCACGTATTGTTAAATTTTTGTTAAAATAATCCAACCAGATTACGACATGTTCGTAATCTTTCATCTCATCACTTTATCAAAATTGCGTTTACTTGTCCGTGTTGTCCAGGTCTTGACACAACACGACATTTACCGTCCTCTGTTTCTAAAATTGCACCTTTTGATATCACACCACGTCTTTGATAGTCGCTATTTGTTGCGTTTTCTAAAACTTTGAGAATTTTTGTTTTCTTAACCTTTCCACCAGCAATTGCCAAATTTACGGTGTCAATTGTTTTGAGGCCGGTTTTTGTGTGGTTTGCGCGTACTTGTCTTGTCACTGTCACTTGAGTTCCAGTCACTGCCTCATTTGGAAATCTATCCATATCGTATTTTCGTCTAGTCTTTAGTGGTACTCGTCTTCCACCGGTAATCTTACTTGTTGCCAGATTCTCAACTGATAGTTTCACAGGTTGGCTTTGAAGAAGTGTAATTTATAGACAACGCTGGTGTTGTGAATGAAATCAGGCTTGCTGAGTTATTGGCTGCGGAGATGGAGATGTTTTGCGTTTTTTGAAGAGAATTTGTTTTAGAATATCCGTATCCCCACTAATTCCGAAATATTTTTGAAATTTGGCAGTCGTTGTAAATATTTTGAGTCTGCCTACATTTTGATGAGAGATAAAATCTAACTGTTCAAGTTCCTTTAGGTGTGAATATACACCACTACCTCTTGTTTCAACTAGGTGTTTGGATGAGATTGGTTGCATGTATGCAATATATGATAAAGTTTTGAGTGTCGCCTTTGCAAGAATTGGACGCGATGCAAACTTGCGTACTGTATCGTTTAGCTCAGGCTTGAGCTGCATTACATATGAACCATCTGGCAAGGTGGCTATCTCAATTGATCTAAATGCTGACTTGGTTTTCTTTTCTATTGATGATATGAGCGCAAGGGTTTTTGTTCTGGATTCCGTGCCTGATGCCCTGATTAACTCTTCAACGGTTAGTGGCCTGCCTGCGGAGTATAATGCAGCCTCAAGCCTTGAAGTTGCCTCATTATCGTCTTCTATTTTCATATTCCTAAGGTCTCCCGTAGTATAGTAATCTTGATGTCGTCGCCTACCTGTTCCAAATCAACTTTTTGATCTCTTGCCAAAAACAGAATTGCAAAAAAGCATCTGATAGAATCCGTTGAATCCAAGTCGGCAATTATCGTCTGCAGAAAACCAGATCCGTTGGCATCTAGTTTGCGTAAAATTAACTCCTCATATTTACCAATAATGCTCTCAAGTGATACAAAATACTCTTTAAAATCAGGAACTTCTATTGGCTCGAATTTTAATTGTCCGCCTTTTCTTGATCTTGGGTTTGCAATTGTTCCAATCAGGTTCTCCAACAAATCCATCAATTCTTCCAAAGTTACTGGATATGTAGACTCATGACGATATGGGATGTTTAGGAGTTGAATGTCAATATCCGCTCTTTGATTTAATGGCTTTTTTTCCATTGCAGCCTTTTGTAATGCAAAGATTCGCTCTACTTTCATTCTATGAATTAATGATGATGAAAGTGCTGCCATTCCTGCAACTCGTAGGTCTTTTTTGTCGGACTTTTTGAGGATTCTAATTAAAATCTCCAAGATCTGAACTATGTTAATTTCCCAAACATCTTTTTTTATTACTGTATTTGGATTAAACAAAACATTTACCGGTGCCTGAGATATGTTCTCGGCCTGATTCTCACTCAACAAGTAAAGTTCTCATTCTATCTACTAATACTTGAAGGCTCTACTTTTTTGCTACGCTCTGTCAACTCTTATATTGTAAGTATGGTTGTTTTGATCTGATGAAAGCCGCACGAATCATGGAGCCACAAAAGGCACTTGAAATATCAGATGTGCCAACACCAAAACCAAAAGACAACGAAGTCCTAGTTAAGGTCAAAGCAGTAGGTGTCTGCCATAGTGATTTGCACCTTTGGGAAGGTGGATATGACACAGGTGATGGATTCATGAAGGTAACTGATAGGGGTGTGAAATTTCCAGTCATTCCGGGACACGAAATTGTGGGCACCGTTACAGAAATTGGAGGCTCTGTTCAGGGAATTAGTGTTGGTGATAATGTCCTAGTTTATCCATGGATCGGATGTGGAAACTGTGCAGCATGCAGAATAGGTAATGACAATCTTTGCGATACTCCTAGATCTTTAGGTGTTTTTCAAAATGGCGGATATGCTGAATATGCACTTATCCCACATTTCAAATTTTTAGCCAAAGTTACCGGAATTGATTTGGACGGAGCTGCCTCATTGGCCTGCTCTGGATTGACAGCATACACTGCAATCAAAAAATCTAATGCCACATCACAACACAATATGGTGATCTTTGGTGCAGGTGGTCTTGGTTTAATGGGGGTTCAAATTGCAAGAGCAATCACAAATGCAAATATTATCATAGTTGACATCGATGATGCAAAACTACAAGCTGCAAAAGATCTTGGAGCAGATCATATGGTGAATTCCAAAGATCCGGATGCAATTCAAAAAATAATGACACTATGTAATAACAAGGGAGCTGACTGTGTGATTGATTTTGTCAATGCACCACCGACGGTAAAAATGGGTCTTGCTGTAATTCGCAAGCGCGGGATTTTGACGCTGGTCGGACTTTTTGGAGGATCAATAGAACTATCTCTGGTGTCAATTCCGCTAAAAGCAATAACTATCCAAGGCGCGTACACTGGTAACTATAACGATATGGTGGAACTTTTGAACTTGGCAAAAAGAGGAGTAATCAATCCAATTGTGTCAAAGCGATACACACTTGCAGATGCAAATGTGGCACTAGAAGATCTTAAAGCTCGCAAAATTCTGGGACGTGCAATTATCAATCCGTAGACATGAAGAAAATCGAAGCAATAATCCGTTCACAAAATTTTATCACACTAAAAGACAAAATATCAAAAATCGGTACCTTTCTAATAGCAAAACACGAAATATCTAACAACGACATCTTTGATAATCAAAAGGGCTCAAAGATTGGCAGCACTGGTCTAAAAAGTGTCCCGTTGATTAAAATCGAACTTGTAGTGCCAGATGTGGATGCAAACAAGGTGATTCGTATAATTTCTCAATCTTCTGGAATAAAATCATCGGATGGTGGAAAAATCTTTGTTTCTGAAATGACAGAAATTGTAGATATGCAAACATTAGAAGGTGAAAAAGATCTAGAGCATTCTGTAATATCTACACAAACAAAACGAAGCAGACTTGTACCGCTACAGAAATTTACATTGACAAAGGTTGAGGAATTCTATGAACAAAACAAACAAACATTGCAAGAAAATTACAAAATAAAGTCATTTAGTGATTTTGTTAACTTTTGTATCCTTGAATACTTGCCAACACTAGAACAAAAAACAAAAAAATCTGTTTATGATCTTAATCCAATTAAATTTTAGATGACGTCTTTTTTCTTTGTCTGAATGTCTACTACATAATCGACTGACGAGATGAATATTTTTCCATCTCCACTAGAGCCAGTACTTGCCACATTCAAAATTGCGTTGACTATCTGATCAACCTTGGAATCTTCAGCTATTGTGATTATGGTAACTAGTCCATTATATTCCGCAATCTGCGTGCTGGTTCCACGTGAGCTTCGAAGTGATGGTCGTGTTGCCTTTCCACGTCCTTTTGACTCTATAGTTGTAATCCCATTGACTCCGGTTTCTTCTATTGCCGCAACTACCAAATTCAGCCTATTTGATGGAATGATCGCCTCTACTCGTTTCACAATTTTTGACTTGTTATATGATAAAAAATTGTTTTGTTATGGACATGCGATCTTGATCTATATAGCAAACTATAGAACATGTAGAACACACTTTAATCGCCACAAATTTGAGTGTCAATATGGGTCAATGGCTGTCTTGGGTAAAATCAAACGAAAAAGAGATTTTAGCAATTTTAGATAAT
Organism: uncultured Candidatus Nitrosotenuis sp.; assembly: GCA_964616415.1. Classification (GTDB taxonomy): domain Archaea; phylum Thermoproteota; class Nitrososphaeria; order Nitrososphaerales; family Nitrosopumilaceae; genus Nitrosotenuis. The sequence goes on from CAZTUP010000010.1 coordinate 31,545, forward strand.
TTAGCAATAAAAGCAAAAGAAACTGCAGAACAACTGGTCTATCTTCTTGAAAATATGGACAAATCTGCTCAATATCAAGAAGAGATAAAGAAACTAGAGCGAGAAGCAGATGAACTCACTCGCTCCATCTTCGCAGAACTAAACAAGACATTCATCACACCTTTGGACAGAGAAGATATTCAACGAATTGCATCAAAGACGGATGATGTAATTGATTATATCGAAGGAATTGCAGGCAGGATCAAAAGCTATCATGTCATATCAGCCCCACCATACATGTTAGACATTGCAAAAGAACTACTGAACGCAATTAAAGAAGTTGAGTTACTAATCTCACGACTAAAAACAGTCAAAGCAGACAAGTCGTTAATTGATCATTGCAGAAAAATCAGCGACATTGAACATAATATTGATGATCTATACAGAACTGCAGTTGGAGAATTATTTGAAAACAGTGATGCAATAACTATAATCAAACTAAAAGATATCTATGAAGCAATCGAGTCTGCGTCGGATAGATGCTTAGATGTTGCAGACGTAATTGAAGACATTGTCTTAAAGTACACGTAGATCTGTATGTATGAACTTGCAATAGCCGCAATACTGGCAGCGTTATTCTTTGATTTTATCAACGGGTTTCATGATGCGGCAAACTCTATTGCAACAGTTGTTGGAACAAGAATTCTAAAACCGCTTCAAGCAGTGAGTTTGGCAGCAGTTGCAAACTTTGTTGGACCATTTTTGTTTGGAGTTGCAGTAGCAACCACTGTCGGTAAAGGGATAATCAATCCTGATTTTGTCACCATCCACATAGTAATTGGCGCATTAATTGGCGCAATTATCTGGAATATTGTAACTTGGATTTGGGGATTTCCATCATCTAGCAGTCATGCTCTGATTGGGGGAATCATTGGCGCAGGAATCGCAGGCGTGGGTACTCATGCAATTCTCTTTGATGGATTACAAAAGGTGGCAATTGGAATTATCGTGTCTCCTGTAGTTGGATTTATTGTTGCCTTTTCAATTGCTACCGTAATCATCACAGTATTTGCCAAAAGAAAGCCAGGCAAGGTTAATTCTGTATTTGGAAGACTACAACTTGTGTCATCCACATATTTCTCTCTAACTCACGGAGCAAACGACGGTCAAAAGACAATGGGAATAATTGCATTAATTTTGTTAACTGAAGGGATCACATCAAGTTTCGAAGTTCCGTTTTATGTTATAATAATGGCAGCTGCTGCAATAGGTCTTGGTACCTTCTTTGGCGGATGGAGAATTGTCAAAACAATGGCAGTTAAAATTACCCAGCTAAAACCATACCAAGGATTTGCCGCAGAAACTGGCGGCGCAACTATTTTGGCAGTTTTGGCACATGCTGGAATTCCTGCAAGCACTACACACGGAATATCCGGCGCAATTATGGGTGCAGGCTCTGTTAGAAGACTAACCGCTGTACGATGGGGGATTGGAAAAAGAATTGTTTGGGCTTGGATTATAACAATCCCTGCAAGTGCCGCAATGTCGTATGCGGCGATGTGGCTAATCAAACTTTTTATCTGAATATGTTTTTTTGATTCAACATCTAGTATATTAGAATAATTAACTAATGCTTTTCATGACAACAAAAAAACCTGATTTTGATTTGGCATTAATGCATCTTAGGAACAATCAGAATATGGCAGCATACAATATGTTTACTGGTATTGCAGATCTAATAAAAAAATCAGACCCAGTAAAAGCGGCACTCTCACTAATCCTGGCATCCGAATGCAAAAACCGTCAAAACAAAGATTCTTCAGATGAGGCAAATGAAGCAGGTAAATTGTTTTTCACACATGCAAAAAAGGAGAAAAACTATGCCGCAAAATCTGCATTTTTGTGTGCCGCAAAATGCTTTCTAAAAGCAGGAAAATACGACAATGCAAAAGATGCCTTTGAAAAATCCAAAGAATATGTGCTAGAACAAACAGTTGAAGAAACAAGGCCTATCATAATAGTTGACGATAGTAAGGCAATTGTTCTAAAAATTCAAGGTTATCTTACTAATCTAGGTCATACAAACATTCATTCGTTTTACACGGGAAATGATGGGTTGGCAGGATGCAAAAAACTACTAAAATCAAATCCAATTATACTGCTTGACATGAGTTTGCCAGATACCAACGGTGATGTAATTGCAAATAAGATATTGGAAGAAAAGCCAGATGCCCAAATCATACTGATTACCGCAGATGAAAAAACAACAAAACGAGTCAAAGATACAATAAGCTCGGGCGTTCTGGCATTTATCCAAAAACCGTTCACTATAAAGGAAATAAAGGACGCATTATCTACTGCGGAATCTGAATATTCTTTATCAAAGAAGTAAAAGCGCCATATTTACAATGTTTACATTTTTGAAATCAATCTTTGTTATTCTGTAATCTATGATGTCCTCTGAGAATCTTTCTATTATTCGTGATGCTGGGTTCTTGAGGCCTCGCTCTACTTTCAAGATAACTAACATATTCCATTCACTATCCAAATTTGCTATCATCAAATAGTATGGCAAAGAAGCAACATGTTCACGAACTGATTCCTTTAATGTCTCAAGTGATTTTGTTGCTTTGAATTTCAAAAACAACGCTTCATGCTCGTTGGTTTCCGCAACATCGCTTAGAACTGCTTTGTAGCCTTTAATGATCCCTGATTTCTCCAACCGTTCGATTCTTTTTCGTATGGTTCTATCTGATACGTCATGGCCTGATTTTCTTAATTCAACTGCAATATCCTTTGAAGGTGTACGTGCATTGGTGTTTAGAATTTCTATAATCTTTTGATCGACTTTGTCCAGATTTGACCATGCCTCTCCGCTCATCACACATTGTGGAAAACAAGTAGCTTTTGAATATTTTGTAGGTAGTTTCAGATAAAGAGTGTAGTCCCAGCCGAAGGAATTGAACCTTCGACACTCCGGTATCTGTGCGCCTAGTAGGCTGATTTCAGTTAGCCGATGGCCAACCACTACAGCCGGAAGCTCTACCAGGCTGAGCTAGGCTGGGACAAAAAATTTCGCATGTACTTCTATTAAATAGGTATTGATGAGAGATCAGAAAATTTCTCACAAAAACTTCATTCCATATTTTTAGAGATCAAAAAAGCGTTAAATAATCTCTCGGATGCATTTTTTGCAGTGTCAGAAACCATCTCTGATGGATATGCATGTGTTCCATACATGCATGACCACAAATCAATTGAAATCAAAGAGTCTTGGCAAGAATCAAAAAACGTAGAAAACATGTACTTTGTCACTGCGACATTTTCAGAAGACAGTAAACCATACTTTCCATCATACGCAAATCATTACCTACTTGCCAAGTTCAACAACGATGCTAAAATAACCAAGGATATTGAAAAACATCAGCAAACCAAGACCTCGTTTGTCTTTAACACTGATAGTGAACTCTTTGAACGTGATGTGGATGGTACGATGAACTTTGTCTCTGTGTATTACATGGAGTATTCAAAATCTGATGAGGATATATCGGATCTTGCCATGGTGGTGTCAAAAAACGATCGAGTACGTAAGGCGACAACCGGAAACATTCTGTCATATTCTAGTGAACCTTCGAGATTCACATTTCCGTACAAGGATAATATTGTCGTACTAGAAGTGTCTAGCCAAAAAAGCCATCAAAGCGTAAACAAGTACTGTGAGCAGACAAGAAGAAATGTTTGCAGAAAGGGAATCACAATGAATAACTTGGTCGGTCTATCAATCCTTGAAAAACTAAAGTGATCCATTCCTCTTCATAAATATTAAATACTGAGCATAATTTGGTCACAGTATGAGCAAGCCTGCAGATTTAGGTTCACTAAAGATTGGCTCTTACATCCTCTTACCAGTCTCTGATCAACCATCTGGTGAACCATGTAGGATTATTGAATATGATACCAGCAAACCTGGAAAACACGGTGCAGCTAAAGCAAGAATTGTGGGCGTTGGAATCTTTGACGGGCAAAAAAGACCACACGTGAGCCCAGTTTCAATGCAAGTACACATTCCACTAATTGACAAGCGAGCAGGGCAAATTATCTCAATTACTGGTGAGCAAATCCAACTAATGGATAGCGAGACATTTGAAACAATAGATGTCCAAATGATTGATGAAGAAGTTCAGGGAAAACTAGAACAAGGACAAACTGTCGAATACTGGAAGGTAATGGACAGAACCAAAGTTATGAGAATAAAGAGTTAGAACTATAACATCAAACATTAAATTCTAAATTGAGTCCTGATGATAGGGCGGAAAAGCCATCTGATTTTTGATGACGATTATGAGTATTGAAGGACTCAGTTAATACCTAACATGGTGTAATTACAGAATGGATGAGACTCGCAGCACTTTTTTCTGGTGGCAAGGATAGTGCATTTGCAATATATGCTGCACAAAAAATGAAGCATCAAGTAAGTTGTCTAGTTACGATTCTTACACATTCAGCCAATAGTCACCTTTTACATCATCCAAATATTTCAATGACTGAATTACAGGCAAAATCCATGAACATTCCACAAATTCTGGTGGAATCAATTTCTGATGATACAGAGCAAGAATTACAATTGCTAAAACAAGGATTCCTTCAAGCAAAGAGGAAATACTCAATTGACGGTATTGTGCATGGCGGCATCCTAAGTGAATTTCAAAAGACAAAGTTTGAGGATATGGCAAAAGATCTAGGGTTAGATGTGATCGCGCCAGTTTGGAAAAAGGATCAAAAACAATACATGAACGAATTATTGGATTGTGGTTTTGAGTTTATCATGATCTCTGTTTCTACTGATGGCCTAGATGAATCATGGCTTGGCAAAAAAATAACAAAACAAAATCTTGATGATTTGATACAAAAATCAGAAAAACACAAATTCAATTTAAGCTTTGAAGGAGGCGAAGCAGAAACGTTTGTCGTAAACTGTCCCTTGTTTTCAGATCCTATTGAAATTACTAATTCAAAAAAATCTTGGGATGGATATAGAGGAAGATTTGAAATACTCCATGCAAAAATAAAAGACAATGCTAGATAATTTAAAGACAGGACTTCGTGCAGCAATTAAAAAAATAGTAAATTCTTCAGGCGTGGATGAGGAATTAATCAAGCAACTAGCAAACGATGTTCTAAAATCATTACTTACTGCAGATGTCAAAACAACACTTGCAATCCAAATTGCTGAAAATCTAAAACAGCGATCACTAAATGAGACCCCACCACCAGGACTATCGCGAAAAGATCACATTATCAAGATACTATATGATGAACTCGCAGGACTATTGGGTAAAGAAAACGACTTTGCATTCAAACCTGGTAAATTAAACAAAGTCCTTATGCTTGGAATTCAAGGAAGTGGAAAAACCACGGTTACTGGCAAGCTCGCAAAGTTTCTCACAAAACAAGGTTACAAGGTTGGAGTAATCGGCGCAGATACTTATCGGCCTGGAGCTCTAATTCAGCTAAAAACAAACTGCGAAAAATCCGGCGTAGAAGTTTATGGAGAAGAAAATAACAAAGATGCGCCGGGTATTGTCAAAAATGGACTAAAACATTTTGAGAATCAAGTCTTGGACATCATGTTAATTGATACTGCTGGACGACACAAAGAAGAAAAAGAATTACTAGATGAAATGAAAGAAATTGGCAAAGTAACTGAACCAGATCTTGCCTTACTTGTAATTGATGGTACAATTGGGCAACAATGCTATAATCAAGCAGAGTCATTTCACAAGACGGTTCCAGTCGGTGGAATAATAATCACAAAGCTAGATTCATCTGCTAAAGGCGGTGGCGCACTTGCTGCATCTGCAGCTACTGGTGCTAAAGTGATGTATGTTGGAACTGGCGAACGAGTAGATGATTTAGAATTATTTTCACCAACTCGATTTGTTGGGAGATTACTCGGAATGGGCGACATTCAGGCCTTACTTGATTTAGCAAAAAGACTGGAAAACGAAGCGGATGATGTCAGATTAAAGAGAATTTCTAGCGGTAAAATGAACATGGATGATTTCTATTATCAGCTAGAGGAAGTATCAAAGGTTGGATCACTAAAAGGATTTTTGGATAACATGCCTGGTTTATCTGGAATGGTGAAAGAAGATCAAGTTGAACAGATGGAAACTAGGGTGCAGCGATGGCGATACATAATTCAAAGCATGTCAAAACAGGAAAAAGCAGATCCTGATTTATTCAACGCATCTAGAATCAAAAGAGTTGCTCGTGGTTCTGGCTGGCCAGAACACGAGGTAAAAGAACTGCTCAAAAATTACAAAAACTCCAAAGGCATGATGAAGGCAGCAAAAGGCAGACAGATGCAGGGATTTTTGCGCAAAATGGGTATGGGTTAGGCAAACCCCTAATACCTGATTTCACCAAAAAAATTTCATCGTGACACAAGATAAAAATTTTACAGGTGTTCTGAATTTATCAAAAAGGATCTTATCTGAGTATGATTTATGTGATTATTGTCTTGGCAGATTATTTTCAAAAAAACTAGGCCTTACATCAAACAAATTATTAGGACAAAAACTTCACAAAAAAACAAAAATTAAAAACAAAAAATGCTATGTCTGCAAAAATATCTTTGATACCATTCATTTCTATTTAGAAAAGATGCAGGAAATTTCATCTAATTTTGATTTTAAGACGTTTTTGGTTGGTGCAAAACTAAGGCCATCTGTTTTGGATAGAGATGATCATCTGCGATCACAATTCAAGCTAAAGGGAATAGACAGTATCAAGACCAGCATTACGCGTGAATTGACAAAACAATTCTTTAGAAAAACCAAGCGAAAACACAATGCATCTGATCCGGAACTTACTCTGACTGTAGATTTTAAGACAGAGTCTTGCGAAGCTCATTCAAAATCACTCTATCTTTCTGGCAGATACACAAAATCTGTTCGAGATATTCCACAAAAGCAAAAACCATGTTCGAATTGTTTTGGTAAGGGCTGTGTTACGTGTCAAAGACATGGAATGGTGGAATTTGATAGTGTTGAAGGTATGATCTGCAAGTATGTTTTTAAAAAATATGGTGCAACTCAAGCAAAAATAACTTGGATTGGTGGTGAGGATTCAACCAGCATGGTTTTAGGCAAGGGAAGGCCGTTTTTTATCAAGCTATTAAACCCAAAGAAAAGACACCCAGCGATACCAAAAAAGATCGTATCTGATAAAATCATAATACTTGGACTAAAGAAAGTGCCAAAAATACCACAAGGACCAATTCAATTTGTATCAAAGGTAACACTTCACATTACTACTGCGAACCAAATCGCCCAAGAAGATATTGTCAAACTGGATGAATTAAACAACAATACTATTGCAATCTATGAAAAATCTGGCAAACGATCGGAAAAAAAAATCTACCACGTCAAATATGTTCTTGATTCACAAAGATCATTTTATCTTACAATGCGACTGGATGGGGGAGTTCCACTAAAGCATTTTGTTGTAGGAGGAGATATTTTCCCAAATGTTTCTGATTTGATTTCAAACAAATGCAATCTGGAAACGTTTGATTTTGATGAGGTCAGCATACGCTAAGGCTTTTTACACGTGTTATTTTGAATCATACCGTTGGATCATCTGGTAAAGGTAAAGGAAGCATATCAAAAAGGAATCTTACCACAAAACATCTACGATATCATTGTAGAAAGATTTGAGTTAGTTGCTACAGGAATTAATAGAATAGAAAAGGCGGCTGGAACTAGTTATCCAATTTCATATGTGGAACCATCCGCAATTCTGACTAGCGGTGCAGACATGTCATTTCAGTATGGGATATTGTTTGCACGAACCATACCTGTATTTTTTGAGGAAAAATTCCAAGTTGTAATTCAGATCTCAGCACCGCTTGTGGCCTTTGGGTTAAAGGGGACAATACATGCAATTCTGGCGCATGAATTCTTACATTATATTGAATTAATTCGTAAAATATCAAAAATGGAAATGTTATCTGATGAAGTCTCATCGAATCTATTTGAGAACACATATGCAGACAGTACTCGATTATTTGAGCCAAGGGCAGTGTTCTCAGATCAAACACTGCTGACACACATCACAAAAAAATTTCCAACTGGATTCAAAGACTACAAACTAGAAGATAAAACTGAGAAATTTTGGATATCAAAACATCTGCCTGTGACAAATATTGCATTGGATGCAAATACTGTTAAACTGTCTGCGGAATCCTTGGCCAAAGTAAATCTAGATCAAACATTACTGCAGAAAATCAAAGAATATGAGGAACGAGAATCTAAATTGCGAAAGAAAAAACTTTATTGAATAAATTCAGTTAGACCGCACTTGCCGCAAGTTTTTCTGTTTTTATGATCCGACATGAATACTCCCTTACCGCATCTGGAACAAGACTTGTGAATTCTGGTTGCCTTATCTCCAGCAATTTTATAGTATGATGCAATACCTGTCGCTTTTGCTTTTGCCTTTTTGTCTGCCATTACGAGCTAGCCTCTGTTGACTCTTCTGCTGGCGATTCTTCTTTTGGAGCAGCTACTGCAATTGCTGCTTTAATCTTGTCTAGTCTTTTGAAAATAGTTGGATTGACTTGTTTTTTTGCCAATTCTTCACTATCATACACATAAAAAGTTCCAGTTACCTCTGGTCTACCAGAGTGGTTTTTCATGAAAATTGGAATGATTACTTTGCCGTCAAGCTTGAACTGTTTTGAAATCATGTCTGCCGCATCTAGTTTTTTGAGTTTGCCTGCAAGGCCTCTGAAATTACAAATGATTTCTCTTCTTGAGAGAAATGTATTGTTTACATCACTAATTGTTTCTATTGACATGTATTCTTGCCTCGTTTTTCTATTTCATATAAACCTTGATTGGATTTACCGAAGAGATTTAAGAAAACTTGTTGTCACATAATCTATTGGACCGGTTTATGTTACATCTAAAAAACACTGGGTATGGGCCAAATGATACGAGTGAATTACTTGCAAAGGCAAGACGGCTTGGAACAGGACTAAACTGCATAATTCGTGATTGTAGAGTTGCCACCAAATATGTAGAGTTTGATGTCTCAATTAGCAAGCTGGTAATGGATAAACTGATTTACAAATTATCTTCAATTGCACCATTAGATCATGCAAGACAGGTAGTTGAGGAACACATTGAAAAAGACGATGCAATCAAACAGGGTGTTTTTTATTTTAATGAGGAGAGATTCTGGGAGGCACATGAAGTACTTGAAAGTGTCTGGAAAAAATCCTATGAAGGTGAAAAAGATCTAGTGCAAGGAATTATCTTGATTGCAGCAGCTCTGGTCCACTATCAAAAGGCAGAGAATACAATATGTCTGTCAGTTCTAGGGCGTGCAATGGAAAAGCTTGCACACTCTACTGGTACATACCATGATATCAATGTCGATGTGATGCGGCAAAAAGTAGATGAAATTAGGCGCTCTGGACGGATTTCTCTATTTACTATTTGATTAATTGTATCGCCGTTTTTACCACTTGGGCGCCTTCTAATAGGCCAATGCTACCGATCTTTGCATTCATTTCAGTATACCGCACACTGTTGTCTTTTTTGACCATGTCGCCCGAAACCAAAACTGGAACCGGATCATCGGAGTGACCTTTGTTTATACATGGTGTAGAGTGATCAGCCGATACTACTATTGCAACTTTACTAGTGTCAATATTGTCAAGCAAGGTGCCAAAGAATCGTTGGTCGATTTCTTCAATATTTTTCATTTTTCCAATCGCGTCACCATCATGGCCAAATTCATCTGGGCCTTTCAAGTGAACATAGATTGCATTCTCTGTCTCCAATGCTTTTGCTGCAACGCGCGCCTTTTCCTCATAGTCCGTTAGACCACCTGCACTGAAAGTGCGCATCTTGAGGACCTCAGATATGCCGATTTCAACTGGCATATCAACAATACATGAAAATCTCATTGAATACAAGTCATTGATTGGAACAACTTTTGGATAATGATTACCCGCATCACGAAGTAAAATGGAATTTAGCATTTTTCTGCCTTGTTCTTTTCTTTTTTTGTTAGTTTTACTCTCTTTTAGTATTTTGAGTGACTGCTCTGTAAATTCATTTACTAGTTTTGCAGTGAGTGCGGAATTTGGAACGTCCTTTAGTGGAAGGCATCTTTCTATTTTTAGATAATCCCCAACTGCTTTTGCAATTCCCATTCCGTCCACTCTTGAGTATGCCGGATCTGTATTTGTTATCTCAGATGATAACTGCTTGCCCTCGCAGCGAATTCTGACCACTACTCTGTGGCCTATTGTTGGCACAACAACTACTGATGCACCGGGCTCTGAGAATTTGATGAGCTCTTCAATTTCTTTTGCTACTGCAAGTGCATCTTCTTTTTCTATTTTACGACCTGCACGTCTGTCAGATATGATGCCTGATTCATCAAGTGTCGCAAAATTTCCTCGTAATGCCAAATCACCATCCTTAAAGTCAATTCCTATTCCTATTGCCTCAATTACACCCCTTCCCGCATATTCAGAATGCTGAAACTTGTATCCTAGCATGTTAAAGACTGCAATATCTGATTCAGGCGCAATTCCCTTTCCAACCGAAATGACCTCGCCCATTGCGCCGTTTTTTGTCATTCTATCAAGACTTGGAGTTTTAGCATAGTCCAGTGGCGTAGTTCCCTTCAGATCTGGATGTGGTAAATCACCTACGCCGTCAAGTAAAACATAAACCATTTTGACTTTGGCATTGTCTGACAAATTACAGTATCCCTTTTTGAAAACTGATCTTAGATCACTTTAAACTTTCAGCTGACAAAAAATGTAAGTTGCGATCTTTGAAAAGGTTTTATCATGCACACATTCATAGTATCGAATATGGGGACTATGCGAAAAGACTACATTTCTGAAAGATTCACTATTGTCTCCCAAAATGACGACAAAATTGATGATTCAAAAAAATGCTCATTCTGTCCTGGAAATGAATCGATGACAAATCCATCTTTACTATCTTTGGTTGCCAAAGATGGTATGTTGCAAAGACTCCAAGACTCTGAAGACAATTATGTTGAGGATTGGACAGTTCGTGTTTTCGAGAGTAAAAATCCAGCAGTTTCTGTCTCTGCGGAAAATTCATACAGTGATAGGCCATTGTATTCTGAACCTGCATATGGATATCATTACATTTTAGTGGCATCAGAAAAACACAAGGACTCACTAGCTACTATTCCAGTTGAACAGTGGTCGAATATCCTAGTTGTAATTCAGGACAGATTGCGATGGCTCTACACACAGCGTGGTGTAACATACGTCTCAATTTACATTAATCATGGAAAAGAGGCTGGAAGTGTAACTGCACACCCACACATCAATCTAGTCACATTTTCTACCATTCCGCCACTAATTGAGGCAGAGGCCGAATCATCACACAGAATTCTGAATGAAAAGGGCGCTTGCCCATTGTGTCAGTCAGTAAACGCCGAAACTGGCGGGCCTCGCCAAGTACTCCAAACGGAAGGATTTCTGGCGTTTTGCCCGTGGGCGCCGTCACACCAATATGAATATTGGATTTGCCCAAAAAAACATACGACCAGCTTTTCCAAAATAACTCAAAAGGAAATTAATGATTTATCACTCATGCTAAGGGCAACACTTGGAGGACTGTCAAATTCGATCAAAAACGTTGCATATAATTTGGTGTTTCATCTATCTCCAGAAAAGAAAAACAGCAGACAAATCCACTGGCACATTGAGGTCTATCCGCTTACGTCTGCATGGTCTGGACTTGAGAGAGGTTATGGTGTATTTTTGAACTCAATTGCTCCAGAAAAGGCAGCAGAACAGCTAGGCGCTGCATGCAGAAAAGAACTTGCAGGTCTTGTTGGAATAGTCTAGAGTCACACCGTTTATTTATCTACGACAATTTTTCTATACGATGGCGGGAATTGAAAAATATATTGCAATTGCCGCACTTGGTCTTTTTGTAATGTTTGTAGGAGAAATTAACGTGCTCTACAATTACCTGACACATCCAAATGTCGAAGTGGAACCAGAAGCAAAAATTTTGATGTATATTTCAATTGGTGTGGCCCCAGCAGTGAGTCTTTCAGGAACTGCATTTATAATGTCAAAAAGATATGGCTCGCGACAAATTGGCGCGTTGATCTTGGCGGGAGGTATTGTTTTGTTTGCAGGAATGCTTTTGGCAAATTCAACACTGCAAAACATTGATCAAAATTACCGAATCTACACCGTTGAGTTGATACCGCAATTATTCATGGCGGTATCGTTTGCTGTGATGGGTGCTGGAGGATTTTTGTTCAGAACGAAAAAACGACCAATCAAAGAATTCTTCTAGTGATCATATCTCATTCCGTTGGAATTCTTAGTAAAGCCTAGTTTTTCATAAAACGGCATTACCTTGTCGTCACAGTCTAGTATTGTCTTGTAGCAACCTTGAGTTTTGGCATAATCCAGTGCTGCCTTGATTATGATGGCGCCTATCCCCTTTGATTGAAATTCTCTTGAAACGACTACATCCTCAATGTGGCCTACCTTGCCGCCATCATGGATGAATTTCTGCTCTATTAACAAGGTGGTTGAGCCAATTATCTTGCCTTTGTATGATGCGACAAAAATGACCTGATCTGGGTTTTGGTTAATTTTTTTTAGAATTGTCCTGGCCTTATTTCTGTCAAGATCACTTGTCTTGCGTAAAGAATCAAGGGATTCCAAGAACCCATTATCAAGATCAGACTCAATTATTTTACGAACTGTGATCTCAGACATTAAATCTTGCCAAGCTTTTCTCTAAATTCTTGGTATGCCTTTTTGTAAGAAGCCTTGTCGCCAATATCGATAAATCCGTTTTTGATTACAAAACTACCAACATCTTTTTTCTTTGAGAGTGCCTTTTTGATTACATCATCCATCCCGTAGGGTTTGCTTTGTGGTATGTATGAGAATATTTCCGGCTCCATCACATAACATCCAATGTTGATGTTTGCCTTGATCTCTGGCTTTTCATTCCACGCCGTAACCTTTCCTGATTTGCTGGTCTCAATTACACCATATTTTAGATTGGTCTTGTATTGATGAAGGCTCATTGTGATAAATGATTTTTTTGCATTGTGCTGTGCGATCATTTTCTTTAAATCAAAATTAAAGACAGAATCCCCATAAACACACACAAACGTATCATTAACCAACGGCTCGGCAGTCTTTAGCTGTCCTGCAGTTGCCAATGGTCTATCTGCAACCGCATATTCTATTTTGACTCCAAATCTTGTACCGTCTTCAAAATAATCCTCAATTGTCTTTCTCAGATAGCTCACACATAGAACGATTTCATCTACTTTGTTGCGCTTAAGCCACTCAATCAAGTGTTCTAAAAGTGGTTTTTCTCCAAGTGGAAGCATTGGTTTTGGCAAAAATGTTGTATATGGTTGGAGCCTGGTTCCAAGCCCTCCTGCCAAGATGACTGCTTTCACGAAATAGGTGAAAATCTCAAGTATTTATGCTCAGTTACACAAAGATCTTTTGCACTAGTCAATAATTTTTGAAATCTTGTCAAGCACTTGAGCGGGATCATTCCCGAATATGATGATCATTGCTTCTTTGCCAAAATCTCCTTTATGGTATATGATGTCTGGTGGCGTGGATAATTTTTTTATTGCCTCGTTTATTCCCCAGAAAACTGACGAATTCTCTTTGATTTTGTTTGATTTTGGCTCTTTGACTCTATTGTAGCTGGATATTTTGGCCCCGCTTTTGGTGAACCTTTCGATTATCTTTGGATCATATCTAAGATTAATAGCAGAACGGATTTGTGGGAATTTTTTTTGCATGGTTAGTACAGCAGTCGCGACATGTTTGGATCCTCCATATTCGAGATTGCCTGCAGTCATAACACTGTTTTTGGTTTTTACTATTCTTCCTGCAACGCCAACTATGTCCGCAGTTGATTTTGATTTTGGCTTTGCAAAGACAAAGTTTGTCTGACATTCTGGAATTAATGTATGGATTCTATTTAGATTCTCAAATTTGGCGATTGCTAATCTGAGATTGGACTTTATTGGATCGTTTTTTGGATTTGTGATTTTTATTCCAGATCCGAGTGTTTTTGCTGATGTGATTGCATCATATGTGAACTGTTTTGCAAATAGTGCCGAGTCTATGATTTTAGTTTTCTGTGCAATGGAATACGCTAGAGCGATTGCAAAATTGCATCCGCTGCCGTGAGTTTCCCACGGGATTTTCTTATCTGAGATGGATTGATGTACACCATCATGATATACAAAATCACTAATCTTGTTTTTGTGAAATGTATGTCCTGTTATTATGATATTTTTTGCACCTGCGCTGACGAAGAATTTTGCCGCTCTTACCAAGTCGTCATATTTTCTGATTTTTATACCTGAGAGTATCTCTGCTTCGCTAACGTTTGGTGTAATTGTATGAGAAATGGGAATTAGGAATCTTTTGAGGGAAGATATTGCATCTTTTCTGAGCAAAACACCGCGTGTAGTGGATTTTATGACTGGATCAAGTATTATGGGGATTTTTTTATTCTTTAGTACTGTGTATATTTTTTTAATTATTGCCTTATCGTACACCATTCCTATCACTATGACATCAATATCAAAATCTGCAAAAATGGAATCAAGTTGTGCTCCAACTGATCTTACAGAAACTGATTTTGCATAGCTAAAGTTTTTAGAATTTTGGGCAGTGATTGCAGTGATCACACTAAAACAATTTGCGCCAAGTGTTTGTGTCGCCTTTATGTCAGATTGAATCCCAGCACCAGATGATGGATCTGATCCGCCAATTGTCAAAATATTCATGAAAGTCTGTACGAATTCTCGGGTTATAGTATTTGTGAATCAATCCGAAATTTACTTCCTATTGTTTAAATCTAGATGTGACATATTGATATCATGGGAACACAACTCGGTGCCGCAAGACGTGGAATTATTACTGATGAAATGAAGCAAGTGGCAGATGATGAAGGTGTAAGTGTTGAATGGTTAAAATCAAAAATGGCGACTGGGTCTATCATCATTCCTGCAAATAATGCACGACCACAAAAGGTTCACCGCGTAGGAATTGGTAAGGGACTCAAAACCAAAGTCAATGTAAACATCGGTACCTCAACTCTCAAAGTTGATCTAAATGAGGAGATTGAGAAAGCTCACGTTGCAGTAAAACACCACGCTGATACAATAATGGATCTTTCTGATGGTGGCGATGTTGGCCAAATAAGACGAGCGCTATTAGAAGCAGCACCGATAACATTTGGAACTGTACCGATTTATGAGGCATACAATCATGGCGTTGAAAAACACAAAAACCCACTAGACATCACAGAAGATGATTTTCTAAACGCATTTGAGAATAATGCCAAAGATGGAGTAGATTACACTACCATACATTCTGGCATAACAAAAGAAATTGCAAAACGAATCCTAAAGGTTCAAAGATATGGTGGAGTTGTAAGTAAAGGCGGAACTATAACTGCAGCTTGGATGCTAAAATACGACAAGGAAAATCCATACATCACGCATTATGATTATCTAATTGAAATTGCAAAAAAGTACGACGTAACATTTAGTCTTGGTGATGCGTTGCGGCCGGGATCTATTTTGGATTCACACGATGAGCTTCAAGTTCAAGAAATGATAAACATCTCGCGGCTAACAAAACAGGCCCATGAACAAGACATCCAAGTAATGGTGGAGGGTCCGGGACATGTGCCGCTAAATGAGGTTGCAGCAAACGTCAGACTGGCAAAATCGCTAATTGGTGACGTTCCATACTATGTGTTGGGGCCACTGGTCACAGACATTGCATCTGGATACGATCACATCTCAAGTGCAATAGGTGCTGCAATTGCGGCAAGCGAAGGTGTTGATTTGTTGTGTTATTTGACTCCTGCAGAACACTTGGCATTGCCAAATGCGCAAGAGGTACGTCAGGGATTAATTGCATACAGAATTGCAGCACATGCAGGTGATCTGGTAAAATTACGAGACAAAGCAATCATCTGGGACACAAAGATGACTGAGGCAAGAAGAACTTTGGATTGGGAAAAACAAATTGCATTGTCAATTGATCCAGAAGAAGCGGCTCGTATCCACAATCGAACCGGGCAACACACTGGCAATAACGTACCATGTACAATGTGTGGCGGTGCATGTGTCTACTTGATGCTGCCACAACAAAGAAAATACGTCAAAGAAAACGAAAATCTACAGCAAATTGAGTAGTACTTCGTCCAGATTTGGAACCGTCTGATATTGGTTAATTTCTTTTGGGCTAATCCACTTGTAGGAGCTGTTCTCCCAGTTTAGAGAAACTTTAGTAGTCTCCATTTTGAATAAAAATGGAAATATGTGCCACTGGTGATCTGGATATTGTGGAGATGACACTGTCATATCTAGTCCTGCTTTCAACAATTCTATGTTTTCTGGTTTTGCCCCAATCTCCTCATAGATCTCTATTTTCGCTCGCTGCAGAGGATCTTCATTACCTTCTATAATTCCGCTAACTGCGCCCCACAACCCCCTCATACTTTTTACCTTGTCGCTTCGCTTTAGAATGAGTAATTTTTCTTGGCTTGTCACAAAAGACGTTACAATTTTAGTTGAACGCATTACTTTTCGATTGCGTTAATCATTGTATTTAGTTTCTTGTATGACTCTTCCAAATTGACGTTCTTGGCGAGATTTTCTTGCACTGTCCTGATGTAGTTGGTGATGTCTTCTGATTTTCCTTCTTGAATTGCTGTAAGCAGTCTTCCGATATCTTTCCAGAATTCTTCTGCAGCTCTTCTTATTTCTGGATTTGATATGATGGTTTCAATTAGATCCGTAGACTCTGTCATGATGCTCTCTGAAAGTATCTTTTGAATCTTGAATGTGGTGCCTGACATTCGTTCAGTCAATGAGATCTTATCGTCCTTGGATAGTATGTTTGCAAATGCCAAGTTGACCAGATGAGTCAAGCCTAGTATGATTGCAATTTTCTTGTCGTGCTCTATTGCATCTATTGTAACAAAGTTCGCTCCTTCAAATAATGATTTTACTAGAGCTAGCTCTTTTTTTGCATCTTTGATTGGAATGGATATGATGTTTTGCCCTTTGATCTTTTTTGCACCAGGACCAAACATTGGGTGTATGCAAACCGGGTTTATCTTTGCCGGAATTTTTAATAGTGATGCGGCAGTTTTTGCCTTTTGTGATGTTATTTCTATTAGAAAAGAGCCACGTTTCATTTCTTTTGCAATAAGTCTGATGATTTCAGGAGTTCTTCGAGTTGGTGTGCACAATAACACAATGTCTGCATTTAGTACTGCACCCACTAGCGATTGTGCCTTTTTGACTGATTTGTCTGTAATTGGAGCCTCTGAGTCGTATCCTACCACATCATAGTCAATTGAGGCAAAATACTTGGTAAACCATTGACCCATCTTACCGCCCGCGCCTAAAATTGTGATGCTTTTTTTCATCTAGAACCCCTTAGAACCTCATCTAATATCATCATTCCTTTCTTTAGGTCATCTTTGTCTTGGCAGGCAGATATTCTAATGAAATTTTTATAGTTACCAAAGCCGTCACCTGGGGCCACTGCAACTCCATGGTCTAAAAGATGGTTGGTAAACTCTAATCCGTCAAATCCTGGCTTGTTTATTTTAGCAAAAAGGTACATCGCACCGTCTGGGGCAACAAACTCGAGGCCAATTTGCTTTGCAGACTCGACTAGGATATCAATTTTTGACTTGACATTTTTTGCATTCTGTGTGATGTCAGCATCCAATGCCTTTAGAGCGGCATATTGGATTGGTTCTGCCACATTTGTAATACACAACGCTTGAAGCTTTACCATTTTTTCAATTATAGTGTGGTCTGCTATTGTGTAGCCTATTCGTAATCCAGTCATTGCGTGAGATTTTGAAAATGATTGTGTGATGATTGATTTTTTGTAATTACTAGTGAGGACTGACTTCCAATTAGAAAATGCATATTCGGAATAGATTTCATCGCTTAATACATACAAGTCGTGCTTTTGTGCCAAACTGATTATTTGATCTTGGGTTTTTGACTCCAAAACCTTTCCAGTTGGATTGTTTGGATAATTCAGGATGATCATTTTTGTGTTGGAGTTTATCGTTTGTTCTATTTCGGATATTGATGGGTTCCATTGATTTTCTAATGTGGTGGAAATGGTTCTGACCTTCACCCCTGCATTTGTTGCACAGTCGCGATATGCAGGCCATGCAGGTTCTATCACTATGATTTCATCACCTGGATTCAATAATGTCGTAATTGCCAAAAATACGGAAAATCTTCCACCAGGTGATACCAGAATATTTTCTTGTCTTAAATCTACACCGAATTTCTTTGATGAATATTGTGCAAGAGCAGTTCTTAATTGTGGCATTCCCAATGCTGGACCATATCTGACAAATCCTTTGTCATATGCTTCTTCAAGAGCTGACTTGACAATCTTTGGTGGCATAAAGTCCGGCTCACCTACCTCCATGTGGATTATTTTTTTCCCTTGTTGTTCTAGGGACTTTGCTTTTAGGAAAATAGTGAGATGTGTTTGTTTGCCGTCTGTTTGAACCTTGATGGATTCATTGAGGAGGAAATTTAGGAATTTTTTACCAATGGACTCGTCGAGGCCGATTTCTTTGCACAATTGGGAAACTTCGGTACGTAACTGCTCCTCACGCTTCTCATCATACACTGATAAGCCACTATTTTTTTTGAGCTCTCCAATTTGCTTTGCAGTTTCTGTTCTCTCTTTGAGTAATCTTAGCATTTGTATGGTGATATCGTCTATTTTGTTTCGAAGCTGGTCGATATTTGACATTTCTTTACAAAACTGGTTTTATGAATCCGCCAAGCAATGCATGATCAGCTAAAACTAGAGATACCAACGAGTCCACCACTGGTGGTGCTCTTGGCACAACACATGGATCGTGTCGTCCCTGTACTTGTAGTATGGCTGGTTTTTTTGTCTTGATATCTACTGTTGATTGTTTTTTTGCAATCGATGATGCGGGCTTGAATGCAACTCGCATTGTAATCGGCATGCCGTTTGACAATCCACCCAATATTCCACCAGAGTTGTTTGTCTTTGTGCTAATCCTGCCGTTTTTTGTGATGTATGGATCATTGTTCTGTGAGCCAAACAGTTCTGATCCCGCAAAACCAGAGCCAAACTCTACTCCCTTTACAGATGGTATGGAATAGATTGCTTTACTGATGTCTGATTCTAATGAGCTAAATATTGGCTCGCCGAGGCCAACCGGCATGTTTGTTGTAATTGATTCTATTATGCCACCTAATGAATCTCCGCTCTTTCTTGCAGCTAATATTGACTCACGCATTTTTTCCGCGGTTTTCTGATTTGGACACCGAACTTCGTTTTGATAAATCTGTGTTTTCATTTTTGAATCAAATTTTTCACTCATTGATATTTTGCCAATTTTTATGGTATAGGAATTTGTCTCTATCCCAAGTGTTACTTTGAGAAGTTTTCGAGCTATGGCCCCACCCATTACGTGCGTGGCTGTTAGTCTTCCTGAAAATCTTCCACCACCGCGATAGTCATTGTATTGATTATACTTTATCAAAGCTGGATAATCAGAGTGTCCAGGCCTCATCTTTGTGACTAAATTCTCATAATCCTTGGAATGCTGATCCTTATTCCAAATTATCATTGCAATTGGTGCACCTGTGGTGTGGCCACGAAAAACACCGGAGAGAATCTCCACGACATCTCCTTCTTTTCTTTGTGTGGATACTAGGGATTGACCTGGCTTGCGTTGGTCTAGCATTTTTTGTATGTCTTTCTCTTCTAGTTCTAATCCAGCAGGACAACCATCCAAAACTGCACCGATGCATTTTCCATGACTTTCGCCAAAACTAGTTAACACTAACCTTTGACCAATTGAGCTTCCAGGCATGTCTTATGTAAAAATCTGCATGCGATGCATATAACCTATTTCGTCGTAATCTTTGCCCCAACATGATTCATATCGGATACAAAACTTGGATATGAAACATCAACTGACTCTGGGTCTGATACTGTGCAATTACCAACATACATTCCGGCAATACAAAATGCCATGAATAATCTATGATCATCCTCAGAATTTAGTTCTGCTCCTTTGAGATGTGTTGGTGGGTTTAGAATCATGCCATCCTCTTTTTCAGTTATGTCGAGTCCTATCTTTTTTAATTCACGGACTAAAATTGCAATTCTGTCTGTCTCTTTGAATCTTGCATGCTTTACATTGTATAATTCCAATGGAAATTCACACTTTAGCGCTAAAATGGCAAGCGGCGGTAACAAATCCGGCGTATTGGAGAGATCAAATCTTCCCCCAAGAAGTTTCTCTGGTGATGTGATCTTGATTGCGTTATTGTTTAGCGATACGTCGACTCCTAATTTTCCTAAAATATCTATTATTGCCTCATCCCCCTGGGCCAGATCCCCTATTGATATTTTGACTGTGAGTTTTTCCCCCACTAGGACTGCTGCTGACAACAATAATGCAACACTGGAGAAATCTGACGGAATGGTAATTGTAGTGTGTTTGTACTCCTGTGGTTCGATTTTGTATTTTTTGTATGGTATTATGATGTTTACGTCGACTCCAAATTTTTTCATTGTGGATATGGTGGCATCAAGATATGGTTTTGATACCAACTCTGATGAAATGTTGATTGTAATTCCATTTTCTGTTAGTGGTGATGCAATAAATAATGCCGAGATGAACTGGCTTGACACATCTCCTGCAATTGAGATTTCACCACCCTTGATTTTGCCAACTATTTGCAATGGCGGTTTACCGTCATTTGATGAGCATTTTGCACCTAATGTTTCCAGTGCATCTAATAGTGGTTTCATTGGTCTTTTTTGGAGCGATGCATCACCTGTCAGAATTGTTTTTGAATCTCGTAGTGATGCAATAGCAGCTGCAATCCTAATTGTGGTGCCGGAATTTGATGCATCAACTGTTAACTCCTCACCTCCAAATTTTGATATTCCTTTTACCTTGAGATTGCTCCCTGCCTCTGTTATTTCCGCACCAAGACTTTTGCAGATCTCAATTGTTGCATTTGTGTCTCGTGATCGTAATACGTTTTTGATTAAGCTTTTTCCATTTACCAAAGATGCCAGAAATATTGCTCTGTGGGTGTAACTCTTGTTTGATGGACATGATATTACACCACTAAGCATTGATCGCTCTATCTTACAGTTCATGAACTTCGGCCTTTTTGTTGTTGATTTCTGACTCTATCACGGTTCCCTCATGCTCTGAGAAGACCTTTTTTATTTTTGATGTGTTATCTTTTTTTACAACTGCTGCAATGGATGGTCCATTTCCAGACACTGATGCACCAATTGCACCATTTTCTATTAGGGATGATATGATTTTTGGATCGGAATTCAAAATGGCAGATGTCGCATATCCGTTTAGCGTCATGGCATTCCAATAATCGCCGTTTTTTGCAAAATTCCACGCTCTGTCAAATATTGTATCTAAGACTTTGAGCTGTTTTATGTTCCCACGCTTGCGTGATTTTGGGACAAAAACCACTGCTGAGAGGTTTGTTGGGATCTTGTCTGATCGTATTATTTTACGGGCCTTGTTGTCAGTTACCACAATTCCGCCAAAATAACAAGCACACGCGTCATCATATGCTCCCGTCATGCTTACTTTGGTGGCAAGAGACGCATCAATTCCAGCATATAGGACATGATTGTCCGTGTAATTTGGTTTGAATAATTTGTGACATGCTAATGACACCACCGAAGAAATCGCACTAGAACTTTTCAATCCATACCCTGTCGGAATTTCCGATGTTAGTGAAACTTCTATTTTATTTTTTTCAAGCTCTTTTTTTGGTATTGAAAACTCTACTACCTTACTCACAAGCCGTGAGCTGACATTTTGATTATCTAATTCTAGTTGAATGCCTTTACCTTCAGTTACCGACACTGTTGCCTCGACTTTAGACGATATGCCTAGTGTTGCACCTCTCCATGTTGCTATTGCGTTGACTAGTGATATTGCACCGTTTACTGTTGCCTTTACTTTCATCTAGAATCCTCCAAGCAAAACTTTTTTCATGGCATCATATGGAGCTTGAATCTTGTGCCATATTTGAAATGCTAGCGCCGCTTGTCCAAGTAACATCTCATATCCATAAATTATAGTAGCTGAATTCTTCTTGCTTTGTGTTATGAGATCTGTATTCATTGGCATGTAAATGATATCATATACGACATGTTCTGAAGTAATTGATTTTGTCGATATTGGACTTGGCTCACCTTTGAGGCCGACAGACGTTGCATTTACAATGAATTTGTATTTTGATGCGTCAACATCCTGCAATGTCATGGAATTAGATTCGATGCCAAACTCGGATGCAAATTCTGCTAGATTCTGTGCCTTTTGTAATGTGCGGTTTGCTATTGTGATTTTCTTTACCTTTTCCTTTGCAAAACCAGCAACTATTGCACGGGCTGCACCGCCGGAGCCTAACACCAATACTGACTGACCGGACATTCCAATATTGCGTCTTTTGATTGGTTCAAGAAACCCATCCATATCTGTATTGTAGCCAATAAGCCTACCATTCTCATTTGATACTGTGTTGGCAGCACCTATCATTTTGCATTCTGGATTGATCCCATCCAAATACTGCATCATTTCTATTTTATGCGGAATGGTAACATTAAATCCTGAAATTTTGATCTGTCGTAGTGATTCAATTCCTTCTTTGAGCTCGCCCCTTGGAATTCTGTATGCAATGTACGTGCAATCAAGATTTAGTGCCTTGAATGCTGCATTGTGAATACTTGGTGACATGGAATGCTCTATTGGGTCTCCAATGACTGCAAAAGTCCTAGTCATCGTTATTTTTACTGTGTTTGGAGCGATTTAATCTCATCTAAGCTGAACTGGCCTGGTGCAACTGGTTTGCCTAGTGAGACATATGTGTATGGACTGCCTAAATGCATACAAAGAATTCTGGAAATTCTTCCATAGTCGCCCATTGCAAATGCGATTAGGCCTTTGCTTTGTTTTTTGTATATTGACAGAATGGATGCTGTATCTTTGATTGATCTTGCAGTAGTTACCATTTTGACATGTTTTGAGATCCTTTTCATTTGTTGGTGTTTTTGTATCAGATATGTGATGGAAGGTGTTTTTTTGAAATCATGCCATGATACCAAGATTGGCGTTTTTGTTTTTTTGATATAATCTATGAGATTTTTATTTTTTAATGCTACGGAAAACTCTACATCAATTAGATGTGGATTGTATTCGGCAATTAATTTTAGAATGGAGATCCGCTCTTTTTGATCCCCTGGGAATTTTCCGCCCTCTGATTTTGGACGCAGTGTGAAAATACATCTTTTATGATATTTTTTTGTAATTTCAAGTGCCTTTGGAATTTCATTTGGTACTAGAAAATCAAATCTTATTTCCGCATAGTCTGATCTTTTCAGTGCTCGCTTGAGCGTGGATAGCACCATTTTTGGTGTGGTTTCTGCTATGCTGACACACGTCTTGTATGACATTTATTTTTCTAAAATATATTCATCGGATACTTCCATGCCAAAGTGCCTTCCTGTGGCATCTTTTGCATGAACTAGAACGGTATCGCCTTTTTTGAGGTGAGTAACTGAAACAAGGTGTCCGCCCGGTTTTACAAATCGAATTGTTTCTGCATCTTGTGCAATAATTCCGCCAACCTCCTCTCCAACTTGAGCTTTAATCATCAACATTGGGCGGCGTTCAATTTTAGATCGTCCTACAGTTGCTCGCCTTGCCTTGCCGTGAGAATTAATTACTAGCACCTCTGCACCAGTTTCCAATTCTGATAGATACTTTGTAGTTCCATCTGGGGATATTGTATAGCAATGAACTGCACCTGCGTTTACTCGGAATGGCCTTGGTGATGTAAATGAGGATCCGACGGATTCATTGTGAACTAAAAACATAAAGTTTGATCTAGATCCAATTAACATTCCTTCACCCCTATGCAACATTGACGCAGTGTCAACACAGACTCGTTCACCGTCGCCAACTTCTTTGATGTCAATTATTTTTGCCTCTGTTAGCTCAAAGGTACTAGTTCCGAGATACACCATTACCTCTTTTACTTCTGATATGGTAGATGCCTCAAAGATCACACCATCGACTCCTATCTCCAAGATGGAAAACATCTTTCTGACCTCTTCTGGAGTACGGGCTAGTGCAAATATCTCGGTGTGAATTTTGTGTAGTTTTGCAATAATGTTTTCAAGCGGAATTATTTTCCAGTCTGTTACTTCTATTATTACAAAATCCAGTCCTTTTTTTGCTTCAGCAAATATCTTGTCGATGTCGTTATTTGATAAAACCTTGAACCTCTTACCTATCTTTTTCCCCTTTGGCCTCTGCGCGTCTTTTTCCAATATGACGTATTTTGCAGCAGATGATGGGTAGATTGAGACAAGCTTTGATTTTGGTGGAATTGCCTTTGGATCTACGTATACTGTTTTGATGCCTTCGTTTTCTAATCCTACTAGGAATTTGGCAAGACTTGCCTTGCCTACCTTTGGCAAGATGATTAACTCTCTAGTTTTTTGCAATTCTCTTCGCTGCGTCTTTTGCAGATTCCTTTCTGAATATGATGCCAGCCAATGCATCAACTATTTTGTCTGGATTTTTGTGTGCAAAAATATTACGACCGTATGTTACACCTTTGGCGCCTGCCTTCATTGCATCCTCTGTCATTTGCAAAACATCTTCATCAGTCTTTGCCTTTGGACCACCGGCAATTACCACTGGCACTGGTGTGCTTTTTACTATTTTTGAAAATGAATCAATATCGCCAGTGTATAGTGTCTTTACAATATCCGCTCCAAGTTCGGCGCCAATTCTTGCAACGTGACCTACGATCTCTGGGTCGTGCGGATTTTTGACATTCTCACCCCTTGGATACATCATTGCTAATAGTGGCATATTCCACTTGTGACATTCATCTGCCGTCCTACCTAGCTGTTCTAGCATTTCTGGCTCTTCTTTTCCGCCAACGTTGATGTGAAGTGATACTCCGTCTGCACCTAGTCTTAATGCTTCTTCAACAGTACCTGATAACATCTTTCTATTTGGTGACATGGAAAGCGATGTGCTTGATGAATAGTGTACCAATAATCCGATTCGTGTTGATTTAGGTAATGTTTTGAGAATTCCCTTGTTAATTATCACACTTGTTAGGCCCTTTGTTTCACACTGTGCTATCACTTTGGCTGGACTCTCCAAGCCCTCGATTGGACCGCTGGAGATTCCATGATCCATTGGAATGCAAAGCATCTTACCTTTGCGTAAAATCCTATCCATTCTGATTTGAAGACCTGTGACCATGGCGGATCTCGTCTATCTACCCTAAATAAAAATAACGTGATGCCAAATCAAAACCAAGCCTAGTGAGGATTAAATAAGATAGTCAGGCCAAAAAAGGCACTTGAGTCAGATAACTGAGCAAATTCATTCCAGTCAAATTGGTGATATTTTAGAAAACGCATTACGGGGTGTCAGACCTACAAAATCCGACATTCTACGACTGATAAAATCCGATGATGTGCACCTAATGGGAATGGTTGCAGGTAATCTTACACAAAAGCGATTTGGAAAAAAGGCCTCTTTTGTAAATAATATTATTTTGAATTATACTAACGTATGTGTAACTGACTGCAAGTTTTGTGCGTTTTACCGCTCACCTGGAGATGACGAATCATACACTTTGTCTTTGGATCAGATTGAAGCCAGAGTCAAAACTGCATGGGACATGTTTGCGATTCGCCAAGTCTTGATTCAAGGTGGACACAACCCGAACCTTGGCATTGAATATTACGAGGATGCATTCAAAATGATTCGAACAAAGTTTCCGCAAATTGGCGTGCATGGACTATCTGCATCAGAAATTGATATGATCTCTAGAATAGAGAAAACATCAACAAAAGAAATACTATCAAGACTAAAGGATGCTGGATTGCAATCAGTTCCGGGTGCTGGCGCTGAAATATTGGTTGACTCTGTAAAAGACATCATTAGCCCAAAAAAGATTTCCAGTGCAGAGTGGATAAGAATAATGGATGAGGCGCATTCAATTGGTTTACCTGCATCTGCAACTATGATGTATGGGCATGTGGAATCCCATGATGATGTTGCAGAACATTTTGATAAGATAATAACACTACAGGAAAAGACAAAGGGCTTCATGGCATTTATTCCATGGAATTTTGAGCCAAATAATACTCTGATGCAACAAGAAAACCTAGTCACGTACGGCGTTGGCGGAATGCAGTTGCTAAAGATGATTGCAATGTCTAGAATAATCTTTGATGGCCTGATAGATCATATTCAATCCTCATGGTTAACGAACGGAGTTGGCATGGCGCAGATTGCTTTGCAGTATGGTGCGGATGATTTTGGAGGTACACTGATCGGAGAGGAAGTCGTATCCTGTACAGGTGCTCGCTCAACTGAGCTTACAGGCCAGAAAATCATCGATGCAATCCATCAAATTGGATATGCTGTGGAAGAGCGAGACAATTTCTATAATCTGGTTAAAATGCACTAGTTTTTCATAGACCGTAGCTAGACCATCTAGAGTCCACTAGGTTCTTGGTGGCCTCATCAACTGCAACTTTTTCTTGGATTTCGCGGGTGAATCCCTCCTCTCTTGTTTTCTGGGTAGCATCTATTCCGAGCTTGGATCCAAAATTAACCAATGGTGATGCGGGATCTAGTGTGTCAGTTGGCGTGTTGCTTATTATCATGCAATCCCTGGCAGCATCTGCACGTGTTGTAATTGCCCAAATCACGTCATTGATGTCGTGGACATTGATATCCTCATCTACTACGATGAACATTTTTGTTAGAGACAACTGCCCAGTTCCCCAAAGCCCCATCATTACTTTTCTTGCCTGTCCTGGATAGCGTTTTTTGATTGAAATGATTGCCATGCCCTGGAACCAACCTGCTGCAGGCATGGCAAAGTCGATTACTTCTGGATGGAACATACGGATCAATGGTAGAAATGATCTCTCTATTACCTTGCCAATGTATGCATCCTCTAAAATTGGTTTTCCAACTATGGTGGTGAGATAGATTGGTTTTTGTCGTCGTATTATGCCAGTTAATGTAAATGTTGGATATGGCTCAACTGGAGTATAGTATCCTGTATGATCTCCAAATGGTCCCTCATCTCGAATGTCTGATGGGTCGACAAAACCTTCTAAAACAATCTCTGCATTTGCAGGAACTTCCAAATCCTGTGTCTTACACTTTACTGTCTTGATGCCGCTTTTTCTTGTTATTCCTGCAAAAAGATACTTGTCTAATCCCTCAGGAACTGGGGCAATAGCAGAAAACACTGTAGCTGGCTCTGCACCAATAATTATTGCAACGGGTATTTTTTCCCCTCTTTCTTTGGAAAGATCTCCGTGATGTGCGCCGCGTTTGTGTTTTTGCCAATGCATTAAAGCATGTGTGTCATCAATGATTTGCATTCTGTATACTCCGAGATTTCTTACACCTGTTTCTGGATGTTTTGTTGCAACTAGTCCTAATGTGATGAATCGCCCTGCATCTTTGTGCCACGTTTTAAGAATTGGAATTTTTCCAAACGACGGTGCATCTTCAATCACTTCTGTGACTGGGCCTGTCTTTTCTAATTTAGGAAATACCTCGCCCATCTTTGATAATTCTGGCAATTTTTTTAGTTTATTCAAAAATCCTGACGGCACTTCCATCTTTGTCATATCGACAATCCTCTGACCAATCTCTGTGAAATCATCCATCTCCAGCCCAATTTGTAATCGTCTCATAGAACCAAACGCGTTTCCTAAAACCGGCATGGCGTGATCCTTTACATTTTCAAACAATATTGCAGGACCATTATTGTACATGGTTCTGCGTAAAATCTCTGCAATTTCTAAATTAGAATCGACTTGCGTCTTGACTCGTTTTAGCTCACCTGCAGATTCTAATTTTTCTATAAACTGTGATGTATCCTCAATTGGCAATACTGTTGGACTCTAGAGAATCCACTATAAAGCTTGATGGATAATTTACGACATATCGACAAAGGCATTTTAATCAGGGAACGGGACTCTATCCAATTGAGTAGCGAAAAATGCCCGGTCTGCAAAGGCAAAGGTACAATTGAGCTGCTCGGAACCCAATGCCCATTTTGTAACGGCTCAGGGGAGCACACAAAATCAGCTGAAAGTTATCTTAAAACTCACATCTGTCAATGTATCTTTCTGGACAGAAAGACATGTCCAGTATGCGGAAAACGTTGTCATCATGATACGCCAAATAAACCAAAGATACTAGTCGGCCCTGTATGATCTGAGAAATTCTTATTGGATTGGTGGCAGCTCGCTTTTTCGCCCATGTCCACCAGAACCAAACTTGCAATAAAAGCAAAGATCTGATTGCATGTGTGTCAGCTTTTCTAACTGTATTGCTCCAAGCTTTAGTGCGATTTTGGTCAAGAGTCTGTACTTTAGTGGCATTGCTGGAATTACTTCCTCCATGTAGACTTTGTAGTGTTCTGGGCAGAACTTTAATGTGACTTTGGTTGGTTCTTTGCTGGTTTGGTTAACTGTTCTTGTATAATTGATCTGCTCTCTGACATACTCGTGCTTTGGGCACGGACAGTCCTTGCCGCCAGGATGCTTGTATGCTGGTGTATTTTTCCAGTCAAATCCTGGAAACTCTTTCTCAAAATCATCCATTGGGTAGTATAGTTTGTTGGTTCTATTAAATTTGATCTAGTCTGGTTCGAAATTTACCCAAATGTAAATAAACCCCGTTCCGGGCAGTTATTGTACATGTCTAGTGCTAAATCCACTAAAAAAGACTTAGAAGCAAAAATTGCAGAATTAGAAGAAAAGCTTGCAAAATTAGCTACACAAATCGAATCAACACCACAAGTAAGCACACCACCACCGGCTCCAAAGCCAGCACCACAAGTTCAAACACCTCCACCAGCACCAAAACCTGCACCAGCTCCGGCACCGTCTGCAGCTAAAGGTACACTACCAGCAGGATTCAAACCAGCACCACAAGTTCAAACACCTCCACCAGCACCGCAAACAACAGCTCCACCACCAAAACCACAGGAACCAGCAGCAGAAATTGTTCCAGTTTGGGATCAATGGAAGAGCGCACCAATGACTGATTTCCATGCATACCGA
>CAZTUP010000011.1:0-3295 GCA_964616415.1 uncultured Candidatus Nitrosotenuis sp.
CTGCTGCTACAATTACAAATGCAATCATAACAATTGCAGACTCGACGCCTATGACTCCTCTATGGGATTGTCTGTGTCCTTTTCTAATAAGGTTCATTGGTTTTGTAACATATCATAAGAGTATATCCTAGAGTGTGATCAAGACGAGCAAACATTGAATGATGAAATTTGTTTATCAGTGTTAGTTGTTATGGACTTTGTAATTTTGGTAGAAAAAATTCAGATCTACATGTTTGTTTGAATAAAACAGACAATAACTAAAATCATTATTATAATTCTGATTGTACATGTTCACAAAAAATTATATCATAATCAAAAAAGAAAATCAAGGTAACTCTTCTAATCATACAGGTGACATGCAATGAGCATTCATGAAGAATTGACAACAGCACTGTCATACTTTGGTTTAGAAAAAACTGACGCAATGGTCTATCTAGGATTACTTCAGATGGGTTCAGTCACAGTCGGAACAATGTCTGCAAAGCTAGACATAGACAGGGGCAAGGCATATCGATCGCTTAACAAATTGCGAAATCTTGGATTAATCACAACAACATTTTCCAATCCAACCATCTGTAAAGCAATTGAGCCAAAAGAAGGACTGACTACAATCATGCAGAGACGCGAAGATGAAATAATAACAATGCAAAAACTATCGCGAAAAATTGTAGAACAACTACAACAAATTACAAGACCAGAAACTGCAACAGAGATTTCATCATTCTCTATAATTCAAGGAAGAGCCAATATTTACGCAAGAATTGGAAAGCTAGTCCAAGAATCTACAAAGACGATCTATATTGTTACCACAGTTGAAGACATTCTAAGAATGTATCACACTGCAATCCCAGAAAAGATCAAGATGTGCAAACAAAACAAGGGTGATGTCAGGATTCTGACTTGGACAAATAGCGAAAATCTCCTACCACTGGTAAACAGACTCAATGCTTCTGAGACTAGGGTTGGCAAGCTCCCATCAAAGAGCAGAATGATAGTAGAGGAAGGAAATCAGCTAATCATGTCAGGTTCCATCAAAGAATCTATGGACCTAAATGATGATAATGACTCCATAATGTACACCAATTCTTCTGAGATGATAAATAACATGTACAGTCTTTGTACACATTTGTGGAAGAAGGCAAAACCAATCGAACTACTAATGTAGTTTTTTTAATATTTTTTACAAAAATCTAAGTGATGGAGTTAAAGATCGGGTTTGTTTCAAGTCTCATAAAGGCTTGATCCATTTTTGCTACTTGTTTATAGATTGGATCAAGTGTCGTTACGATTTTAAGAACGTTCATGGAGTCAGAAATTCTTCCCAGTAAAACAAGAGATCTTGCCTTGTGGTATAACGCATCTTTGTTTTCTGGATGAGTAGCAATAATTTGTTCAAATACATTCAGTGATTCAATATGTTTGCCCATGATCTGAAGCGTTTTTGCTTTATGTGATAATAATTCCAAGTTGTTTGGCTCAGCTTGTAATGCCTTTGCAGAATATTCTAAAGATTCACCATATTTACCAAGGTTTGCTAAAGATAGTGCCATATTTTTGAGCGACTCATTATCATCAGGTTTGTCTTCAAGTATTTTCTTAAAACATGCAATTGATTTGTCGTATTGACCTAGTATTGTATACAATTTTCCTTTTTCCAATAATGTATTCTTGTCAGCAGTTGTAATTTTATCAAAGCAGGAAATAGCAAGTTCGTATTGTCCTAAAGATTTGAGTGCTAGTGCTTTGTGATGTATGCTCAGAATATGGTTTTCATCCATGCCCAGAATTTTATCATAACAGGTCAATGATTCCTCATATTTACCAAGATTGTACAGTGTAATTCCTTTGTTGAGTAAACAATCAATGTGATTTGGGTATATCTGTAAGAATTTGTTAAATGCAATTATTGCTTTGTCTGTTTTTCCAATCTTATTTTGACATAGTCCAGAATAATACAATGATTCTTTGTGTTGTGGCTTTAATGCCAAGATCTGCTCAATGTAATATAACGCACTTTCATATTTTGCAGTTCTAAACAACACAAGTGATTTCGTGTACAGTCCATCCAAATTATCTGGCTCTAGCGCAAGAGTTTTTTCGCAATAAGCAACAGAATCACTATACAACCCAAGACAATACAACGATTTTGCCTTGTTTGCAAGAGAGTCCACATGATTTGGATTGGCTTCCAGGATTTGATCAAAAACTAGCGTCGCAACATCAAATCTTTTCATGCCAAGCAAAAGACTGCCTTTTTGAAATAGCGACTGTGTATGTGTCGGATTCTTACTTAAAATTTGTTCAAAACAGGATAGCGCAATATCATTATTGCCAAGGTCTACAAAGATAAGGCCTTTTTGATAAAGAGTATCAACATGATCATTGTCTATAGCAAGAATCTGATCAAACGACTGTAGAGCATCATGATATTGCTTGGCAGAAACATACAGTTGCCCCTTTTGATATATCGTTTCTATGTTTTTTGGGTTAGCTTGTAATGCAGTATCAAAGCACTCAAGGGCATCTACATAACGCCCAAGTTTTGATAATGTAATGCCTTTTTGATAATATGTGAAATCAGAATTAGGAGAAAATTCTATGATGTTATCAAAAATATCTAATGCATGATGTGTTTTGTTGATCTGCATCAGAGACATGGCTTTGCCAAGCATAGAATCAATGTGATGATCTTCAATTTCCAATGCCTTGTCAAAGAAAAATAGAGCGTCATTATGTTTGTCTAATCTTGCAAGAGATTGTGCTTTATAATAATACGCAAGATAATGGAACTGATCATACTGTAATAGTTTGTCAAAGCAAATCAATGCAGTAGAATACTTTTTGTTGTCATACAAAACTACACCTTTTTGATACAAGACGTTAGAATCAAACGGGTTTAGTGTGAGGGCAGAGTCAAAGCAGGAAATTGCATCATCATAGCGTTTGAGCTGTGAGAGAGCTAGTCCTTTTTGATAGTAGGCCTCATAGTGATTTGGATTTAGTGTGAGAATTAGATCAAAGCAGGAAACGGCCTCGTTATGCTTTTGCATAACGAGTAATGACATACCTTTTTGATACAATGTTTGCAGGTTACTTTTATCATGATTAAGTGATTTATCAAAACACGCAACAGCATCAAAAAACTTACCTATCAATGATAAAACTACACCTTTTTGATACAAGACGTTAGAATCAAACGGGTTTAGTGTGAGGGCAGAGTCAAAGCAGGAAATTGCATCATCATAGCGTTTGAGCTGTGAGAGAGCTAGTCCTTTTTGATAGTAGGCCTCATAGT
>CAZTUP010000012.1:0-42452 GCA_964616415.1 uncultured Candidatus Nitrosotenuis sp.
GCCTTCCTTCCAAACCTTGATGATGTCACTTAGTGGTACATCCAAAACTGTCTCGTCGATCCGTTTTGTAAAGTCTGCAATTCTTCCTCTGGTTTTATCAAATGCGATTCTTTTGTTAGTCAATGTGAGAATTCCGGCACCTAATGTGTCTTCATTGCAGTCTTCTTGTTTTAGTCGTTTTTCAGATTCATCCATAACTAGATTTTAATCCAATTTGATTCGGTTATATCTTTAATGAGACTTCTCAAAAAAGGCGCAGAAGGCGATATTTATCTTACAAAGTTTGAAGCTGGTATGGCAATACTCAAGACGCGCAAGAAAAAACCCTACAGACACCCACATCTTGATTCTCGCATTAGAAAACAGAGAACGATCCGAGAATCCATCATACTATCTGAGGCAAAATCGTTTGGAATAATGACTCCTCTTGTATACCGAGTAAATCCCAATGATTGTACTATACTGATGCAGCAAATTGACGGAGTTTTAGTTAGGAATTTAGTTGGTGTCAAGCTGAATTCTGCCTGTGTAGAAATTGGTAAGATTACTGCTACCTTGCACAAAAATGGCGTTGTGCACGGAGATCTTACTACGTCTAATTTTATTTCAAAACAAAACAAAATTTATGCAATTGATTTTGGTCTTGCACAAAAGTCTACTCGAACAGAAGATCACGCAGTTGATTTAAGACTATTCAAAGAAATACTTGGCAGCGCGCATGTTGATGTGATGGATTCGCTTTGGAATGCATTTCTTAAAGGATACAAATTGGTTGTAGGTTCTGAGCGATTCAATAAGGTGCTAGATCATGTCAGTGTGATAGAAAGTAGAGGACGATATGCACGAATGGAATGATGTGTATTTTGTGTCATCAAATAGGCACAAGTATCTAGAGGCAAGAGAAATTCTATCTTCGTTTGGAATACATCTCATCTTTTTCAAATCTGCTCTAGTTGAGATCCAATCACATTCTTTGTCTGAGATTGCAACTGCCAAGGCTTTGGATGCTTTTTCCAAATGTAAAAGACCGCTCATAATAGAAGACGATGCACTGGTGGTCCGATCACTAGAAGGTTTTCCAGGACCATATTCGTCATATGTTTTTGATACTATAGGAAATCATGGAATCATAAAACTAACAAAAAAAGACAGGCACGCAGAATTTTATGCTACAATATCCTACTGTGATAAAACAAAAAAGCCCGTTCTTTTTGAGGGAATGACTCCTGGTAGGATTTCAAAAAAGATTCAGGGCAAAGGATGGGGATATGATCCTATATTCATTCCTCAGGGAAAAACCAAGACTTATGCACAGATTTCTGATAAAAACACCTTATCTCACAGATATCGTGCACTGGCAAAATTTGCTAACTGGTTTGTACGTAGGCAGCAATAACTGGATCAATAACTCGATTTTGATTTTGTAGCAATACTATTCTTGAAGCAATACTTTCATCCATCACTGAGTAGGTTTGGCTTTGTTTTGCTAACTGTGTTGCAAAATGACTTACCTCTTCAAACTCTAACATGTCTGATCTGGCAAGCCTGTTAGTAGAGCGACCAATGTGCATGTATGATTTTATTTCAATAAAATGAACATTTGCTCTTTTTATCATATCTGCAAAGGCAGGTATCATTGACTCAGAATCGTTATGATTTCGAATTAACGTCATGCGAAGAACTGTCCGTGTGTCTATCTTTGATAATAACTCTAAGGACTTGTTCCATCGCTCCCAAGAGTCATCATATCTTGGTTTGTTTATTCTCATAAAGGAATTGTAATCTGCGGCATTTGTGGATAAGTAGATCTGAGTTGGTAATGCGTCTTCGTCTTGCAGTCTTTGTAACATTTGTGGTTCCTGTCCATTTGTTACCAAGAATATTGATTTTGTTGCTGGTAGTGTTTTTAGGTATTTTATTAGCTCTGGTAGTTTGGGATACATTGTTGGTTCGCCTGACAATGAAATTGCATAATGTGCTGGAAGCAGTGACTCGTCAAGTTTTTTTGTAATTGATTTTGGGTCTCCATAGTGGCCCATGATCAATCCACGTCGCTCTGCCATCAACTTTGTGATGATTTCTTGTGGTTCTGCAACTCTGGTCGGATCCATTTGCAGTGAATCATAAAACTCCATTGGGCGCCAGCAATAGACACATCTGTTCTCGCAATACATTCCTGCAGGTGAAAACTCCATGCATTGGTGTGTTGATATTCCATAGAATTTGTGTTTGTAGCAGCTTTCTTCCCCCTTGAATGATTTTTTTGTCCAATGACATAACTCCACCGTAGAGTGATCAGCAACCCCGTACTTTGCCTTCTTTAGTTGTTGTTGAATTGATGATCTGATCTGTATGATGTCGTTATCTACAAACTCGCCTGAACAACTCATTAAAACTGGTTTTATTTAATGAAATATG
The DNA here is from genome assembly GCA_964616415.1 of uncultured Candidatus Nitrosotenuis sp. GTDB lineage: Archaea > Thermoproteota > Nitrososphaeria > Nitrososphaerales > Nitrosopumilaceae > Nitrosotenuis. The sequence goes on from CAZTUP010000012.1 coordinate 2,419, forward strand.
AAATCTTTGGTAGCTTGACTTGCATAAGATTTTGAAGATAAATACTTGTTTTACCAAAATTTTAGAATTAAATCTTAAATATAATAACTTCCTATATGAAACAATGCGGAAGGATGTAAATCCTAACAAATGAACCCCGCGTGGCTCAGTAGAACGAAATAGTGAACCATGAACGCTCAGGCGTTATGGAATGGAGAGGTATTCTCTCAAGTTCTACGCTTGGGGCCACGCCAGGTTGTTTTCAAATTATTACATAAAATTACGTAATTTGTGCAAAGTTTGTTCGCGACACGATAATGAAAATTTAAATTAATTATCAAAGCAGGTCAGCTAACTTGAAAGAACTATTCATTTCCAAATTACCACATCTTAGGCGACATCCTCAACCAAATGAGGTAATCCAAAGTCATCTGGAAACCATTCAGGGAAATGGATTTACTTGGACTGATATTCAAAATCCAGACCGGGCTGAAATTGAAAAGCTTGGACAAATGTACAATTTTAATTCTCTAAACCTAGATGACGCCATTTCAAAAATCCAACTTGCAAAAATCGATAACTATGATGATCATTCGTTTATCATCTTGCATTTTCCGCCGCTTGCACTAAAACGTGGTATGTCAAGATTCAACCAACTGGCGGTGTTCATTGGAAAAGACTATTTGGTCACCATACATTACGGTGAACTAAAACCCCTTGTTGACATGGTGAATCACTGTAAAGATAACTCTCAATATCGAAATGAATTACTAGGCAAGTCGTCTGGCTTTTTACTGTACAAAATAATTGATGCACTAGTTGATGATCTACTACACACTCTGCGCAGAATTGTAGAAAATCTGGACGAAATAGAAGATGACGTGTTTGATGAAAACAAATCAACACCAAAGAAGATCTCATTACTTAGACGGGAAATCACCATCCTGAGAAGAATTGTGCATCCATTGCGTAAAATAGTATTGGAAACATCAAAAAATACTCAACGATTCTCCAATTCTGATGATGATCTAGTCATACATTTTGATGACGTAATTGATCATATTGACAAAGTTGCAGAAACACTTGATGAAGCAAAAGAAACAATGGAGATCTACAAGGATACTGATTTTATGCTCTCTACTGAGAAGTCAAACAAAATACTTGCAACTCTAACTATAATATTCACACTCACAATCCCACCAACTGTAGTTGGGGCACTTTATGGAATGAATGTGAACTTACCTGGCGGAATTCAAACCGGCAATTGGACTTTTCTTGGCGAATATACTACATTAATCATAATGCTAATAGTGTCGCTTTTACCGTCACTTTTGATGTTTTTGCATTTCTATAATAAAAAATGGTTAGCTGACTAGTGCATCCAAGGGAACAAGTAATTTACTCCCCACCAAACTACGGCTACAGTTATTGCCATCCCAATGAACCAACCTTTACCTTGCATATTTTGTGGTTTTTATCAGATAATAATAAACTTTCAAGCAAATTTCCAGGAGAGTTAGGTTAATACTTGATCTAAAAACAGGAGTTTTTGCGGCCTTCGTAGTACAGTGGCTAGTATAGGGGACTGTGGATCCCCGGACAGGGGTTCGATTCCCCTCGAGGGCCTACACTTTATTTTTAATGATTATTCATGAATCATCTAACAGCAAAAACACATTTTTTACAATTTGGTCATGATTTGTCTTGGGCTCTACACTCATTAGCAATATGTTCTGATTGTCTACCGGAATTGAGATCTGCTTTACTTTCTCAAACTCCACTATGGCAAATCTTTCTTTACCTACTCGATGAGAAAGATTCTTTCTATTTTCCCATCCATGAGAAGCGTAATGAAATGACATTTTGGCTTCATCTGACTGCAAATGTGTTGATAAACCGTCTTTGTATCCGCCGGAGATTAGTAGACCGTTCTTATCCAAAATTCCAGCAAATCTTACGTCGTTATCAATTTTCATTACTTTATTACACAATTCATCAAAATTCATAAAAAATATCCAAACATGCTATATTAAAATTTTAAAGATGTTTTTAATGTGTAAAACAACTTAGTTTTTTGCAAAACTAAATCAACAATAACTAGTCCATGTCATACCAATTCATGAAAGCTGCTTATTTTGATGGCTCAAAGATAACACTGCGGGATGATTACCCTACTCCAAATCTTGGTGAGACACTAGTTAAAGTACGACTGGCCGGAATTTGTGGAACTGATCTTGAAATGATGCAGGGCTATGCATCATACACTGGTATCTTGGGCCATGAATTTGTAGGCGAAGTAATAGATTCTACAAACAAAGATCTAGTTGGACAAAGAATAGTTGGTGAAATTAATGTAGGTTGTGGAAAATGCACAATGTGTGCAAGTGGATTGGAACGACATTGCCCGAAGAGAACTGTTCTTGGAATATACAAAAGAGATGGTGCATTTGCTCAATACCTCTCCCTCCCTGAAAAAAATCTACATATTATCCCGGATTCTGTTTCGGATGAACAGGCAGTCTTTGTAGAACCACTTGCGGCTGCATTTGAGATTGAAGAACAATTACATATTGACAAAAATTCTAAAATAGCTATACTTGGAGATGGGCGACTAGCTCAGCTGATTATTCGAGTGCTCAGGATAAAACATCCAAATATTGTGTGCTTTGGAAGACATCACAAAAAACTGCAACTAGCAGAAAAAATCGGGATAAAGACAAAAACTATAATCTCTCCGGATGATGAGTACACATTCGATGTTGTAGTAGAAGCAACGGGCAATGAATCCGGATTTTTAGATACACTAAGACTTGTAAAGCCACGAGGAACCGTGGTTCTAAAATCTACAATTGCATCAAAAAACAAACTAGATCTGACTGCTGCCATAGTAAATGAGATTACATTTGTTGGCTCTAGATGCGGACCGTTTAGGCCTGCGATTCATGCCTTGGCAAGTGGCATCATATCTGTAGATGATCTGATTGATTCAGTTTATTCGCTAGACAATCTAGATGAGGCCTTGAATGCAGCACGTGACTCTGAAAAATTAAAGGTCTTACTTAGGCCCTAAAATATCCCATACTTGCTTGATTCCATCTCTTCTTTTATGGCAAATTTTACTCGAAGACTCGTCTTCTCCATTTTCTGTGTAAGCCAAGAAAGGAATTTCTTCTCACTTCCCTTTCCCTTTAGTTTTTGAAAGTCAGTACCCATTTGGTCTGCAAGTTTTTGGACTAGATCTGATCTAACTGACACCACGTAAAAATGCCAGCCAAACGCAAACTCTGAATCGGTAACTACAAAGCCGTCTTTTTCATGAACCATTTCTTCAAGACCTGCCAGGGTTTTTGTGATTTCCTTGCTAGACCTCTCGTAATCCGTAGCTGATACATTGATGTTTATTTTGCCCATGTTATGATTGGCTTTAACAAAAATAAAAGCATCACTACTTAATTAGGTGCTTTACCTCTATATTGAAAAAATTATCCAAAATCTCAATGTAGGCCTTAACTGGTGCAGGTATGTCTTGAGTACAGGAAAGTCCAAGGTTTCTTGCATTAATCCAGATCATTATGGTTTGCAATATGGTTAAGAATCTGTCATTTCCTGCATCTGGCAATCCTACTGCCTTTGTGTATCTCTCAGCATGTTCCCACGCTGTGGTAAAATCAATACACTCTGTCTCAAATACTGATATGAGCTGATCCTTGAGGTTTTTTGCAGGAGTGAATGGTGTTTTGTGTAAAAGATATGGAAAGCTTACTTTGTTTGGTATTGTTCCGGGCAGTGGATCAAAAATTGTAATTACTCTACATCCTTTACTTAGCTTTGAGAATTTTTCAAACATTTTCTGAATTATATTTTCATCGGAAAACCAAAACAAAATTACAGTTGCATCAGACAAATCAGAATCTGTGATATTTTCACATCTGAAAATTATTTGTGGATTTTTTTGTTGTTCTGCATGCATGATTTTATTTTTGTCATTATCGATGCCTACTGATTTTGCTCCAAATTCTTTTGATGCTATTGATAAACTGTTTCCAGTACCGCATCCAAGATGATAAAAAACATCTTCTTTTCCAAGTTCTGCAAATTTGAAAATCTCTCTTAGAGAGTCATCAAGCAGATCAACTTCTTGACCAGAAATTATCGATGGCGGCAAAGACGAAATATATTCCTCAATTTTCACATTGGGAATTTCACTAATCAGAAATTTAATCCCTTATGCTTTCTAATGTGGATACTGCCTGCCATAATGTAACCCGTACATAGGATGGCATGTTTGGATCTTGACTAACATCGTCGAGCTGGCTGATTGCGTTTGCCGCTCTGACTGAAATTGAATCCTGACTGCTTTTTAGGCTGGCAATTAAATCAGTAAGATTTTTTTTGATATTTTTTGGGGTGGTTGGGTTTGCAGCAACCTGAGTGAGTGTCTGTATTGCTAACTCGAATGATTTCTGGTTCTGTTCTTTTTTGTCCGCCATACCTGATTCATTTTTGTATTATTTATGCTAGTTTTAAAGTCTACACCTTAGAATTCCACAAAAACGTTCCCTGATTCTATTACGGTTCGATATGATTTGAGATCCTTGATCTTTGCTGGAAATTTTTCCAACTTGCCACTCATGCAGTTGAATTTGGCGCCATGCCATCCACATGTGATTATGCTACCTTCAAGTACTCCTTCGGAAAGACTTGCTCCGGCATGTGTGCAAGTGTCATCACATGCATAATAACTCCCATCAATGTTTGCAACTAGAATCTCTCTTCCGTCAACTGATACTTTTTGCATTTTGCCTACGGGGATCTCTGATGTTTTACCTACAATTATCTTGCCCATGTTATGTGTGATTTTGATATTTCTTAAAAATCTACTGCACAAATTTTATTATATTTTCAAGTTTTCCTATTTTTTCTATTTCCATTTCTATTTTGTCACCGTCTTTTAGAAAAACTGCGTCTGGTTTGTTTAGCATTACTCCTGCAGGCGTACCAGTGGATATGATGTCTCCTTTTTCTAATGTCATTACTTTGCTAAGCTTTGAAACAATTGATGGAATCTTTATGAACATGTTGGCAGTGTTTGAATTTTGGCGCACTATGCCATTTACTTTGGTGGTCATTTTTAGATTCTGAGGGTCAGCTATTTCGTCTGCAGTTGTAATCCATGGACCGCATGGTGCAAATGTATCAAATCCTTTTGCACGTCCAAATTGTTTGTCTTGTGCCTGAATGTCTCTTGCTGAGACATCATTGAATGTCATATATCCAAAAATTGTTTTCATAGCATCTTTTTCATCAATGTTTTTGCAGCTTTCGCCGATGATGATGGCAAGCTCTACTTCATAGTCTAATTGTTTTACAAAACTGGGACAAATAATCTCAGAATTTGTTCCGTTTAGTGTAGTTCGTGGAATCAGTACAATTGCAGGATCTGTTGGTGGTGTCAGGTTTTGCTCTTTTGCATGATCCACATAATTGAATGCAAGACAAATCACTTTAGGTGGATTTGGAATTGGTGCTAAAATTTTAACATCCGATATTTTTACTGAATAATCTAACTTTGGGTTTTGTGATATGACTTCATTATACCACCCATCAAAAAGAAATTCTTTAATTGATAATGGGATTGGAATTCCAGTTTTTGTTATGATCTCTTCTTTTGTTGCAATTTGACTATCTTTGACAAATCCATAAGTTTCCTTGCCTGCAATCAAAAATCTACCAATCTTCATATTTTTCTCACTTGTGTGTGTAAACTGCCTGCAAAACGGAGTCTTTTCTGCAATATCCGAATCTGATGAATTGTATTTCCTTTCCCTCTTTTAGCTCGTTATAGTATGGTTCTGTAAAAACGTTAATCTCTTCAAGACTATTCTCATTGAATTGTTCTCCAAAGAAGAGTTGACTTGGAATTAGAATTTTGATCTTTTTGGCATTTTTCTGTGGCACCCAATGCACCTTGGCAATATCATGGCCTAATTCATCTCCAATGTATTGCCCTTCTATTGGAGATTGATCTGTGATTTTGACATTACCCAGGCCCATAAAGCGAACGGCGTCCCCAATCTTTAACTTTTCAGCATCTTCTGTTTCAATGTAAAAATTCTCATCAATCTCAATGGTGCGCTTTCCCATGTCCCTTGTTGGGTGATTAGACATGGCTATACTATTTGATGGCAGATTTCTTATCTTGATTTGGGTTGGGTTTTTGATCATATGTAATCGAATGCTTTCTGGGTCGATTATTTTACGATTAAATGATTCTAGGGTTTCAAATGGTGCAAGTGTGTCTGCTTTTGTAAATCCAAGAGATAACACAAATTTCCTAATTGCTTCCGGCCTGACTCCTCGTCTTTTGAGCGCTTCTAGTGTTGGCAATCTTGGATCATCGTACCCAGAAACTTTACCTTCTTCAATTAGCGGCCGCAAAATTCTCTTTGATACTGGCATTCCTTCAAAGCCTAATCTTGAGAATTCCATGACCTTTGGTTTTCGCATCTTCAAAATATCTAAAATTGTATAGTATAGTTCATTTCTCAATTCATACTCCTTAGTTCTAAACGCGTGTGTTACACCATCAATACTGTCCTCTATGGCCACTGCAAAATCATAGCTTGGCCATACCCTATACTTGTCTGCTAATAGAGGATGCCTTGTTTCTATAATTCTAAACATCACCGGGTCTCGCATTACTGTATTTTCAGAACTCATATTTCCGCGGAATCTGACTATTGCGTCACCTTGCTTGAACTTTGAGAACATTTTGTCCCACCGATCCATGTTTTGTTCTTGCACTCCAACACTGCACTTGCATGATTTCATCTCTCGTCTGTTTGCACTGATTGTTTCTTGTTTGCATGTGCACACATAGGCGTGATTCCCATTTAACATCTCTAGACATTTTTTGTAAAGAAGTTCAATGTCGTCTGATGTGTTCTTTACTCTGTCATATTTTACCTCAAGCCAGTCAAGGCCTACCTTAATCGCCGCATAGTACTCTAATCTTTCTGCTTCTGGATTGGTATCATCAAATCGCAAGATCAACTTACCTCCGTACATTTTGGCATATTCTTCGTCTATGATGGCAGCCTTTGCATGTCCCACATGAGGGTATCCATTTGGCTCTGGTGGAAATCTTGTTATCACTTTGCCTTGTTCTGCACCTTCAAGTGGTGGAAGTCCCTCTCGCTCTTCTTGTTTTTTTGGCTTTTCTGTAAGTAACTCTGGAAACTTGTCCTGAATTTGTCGTTTTATCTGATCTGCAGACATTTGGTTTACAGAATTTACGACTTCAATAATTACTGGCATAATTTCCTTTACTAGAGTTCGCAGACTGGGCTCAGTTCCAAGAATCTTACCTAGAACTATCTTGTCCTGAGTTTTTCCGTGGTCTAGCGCATTATGCAGTGCTGCCTTTAGTATCTTATCTCTGACATCTTCACTCAACTTACAGACTCCTTGTTACAACAAAATCCAACAGCGCAATCATTTCTGCTTTGGCAGGGCCTGAATATTTTGCCAATGCTTGTTTTGCTCTTTGTGCATAATCGAGTGCTGCCTTTCTTACATCTTCTTCAATATCTAGGGATCGCATTGTCTCTATCGCCCTTGCAATTTCTGACTTTGTCGCCCTTGAATTCCCGAATACTTTGAGAATGATCTTTTTTGATTTTGGATCTGCTTTTTGTATCGCAAGCAATATTGGCAAGGACTTTTTCCCTTCGCGCAAGTCATTACCTACTGGCTTTTTTGTAATCTTTGGATCCCCTAAAACTCCGATGTAATCATCAGTTATCTGAAATGATACTCCCAGGTTTTTGCCAAATGATGCCAGATTTGTAACATCCGCAGGTCTTTTTGCACAGATTGCCCCCATTGCACAAGAGACCTCAAAGAGAGCAGATGTCTTTTTTTCTATCATGGTTATGTATTCTGCCTTTGTCGGAATTTTTTTCCCCTCTGCCATCTTTATGTCCAAGACCTGCCCCTCACAAACATCAACACAAGCCTTGGCAAGTCTAGAGACTAAGCCTGAAGAGGCCAGGGTATTTTTCACGTTGTCTGTAGAAACCATCTCAAATGCTTTTGAAAATAAGACATCCCCTGCCAGTATTGCAAGTGGTACCCCGAATCTAGTGTGAACTGTCGGGACGCCATGTCGCATCTCGTCATTATCCATTATGTCGTCGTGGACCAGAGTGAAATTGTGAACCATCTCTATTGCTGCTGCTGCCGGTAACGCATCTTTTGTTTTACCGCCAAGCATTTGGCAGCTTTTTACCACCAAGTATGGCCTTAGTCGTTTACCGCCATTTGCTATTAGGTGTGCAGCTGCCTTGTACAGAACATCCGGACTTCCATCGAGTTTTGATTTTAGATAACGATTTACTGTTTTTGCAGTGCTTGGGAGTGTTTTTACCATTTTAGTTTAGCAGTCTCCAATTATTTGTTGGAAAGTGGTATTTGAGTGATTTTTCCAATGTTTTTGTGTATTGTGGCTTCATCCATTTCTCAAAAATTGTCTTGTGTTTTTGAATCATCTCTTTGTTCGATTCTGAAAGAAAATACAGTGCAAGTAACATCCATGGGCAATATATTTGAGGATTTTTTTCAATATCTAAGAACAATTCTTCTTCATCAATCCACTTTATTTCGCTGATTTCATCTTTTACTAATTTTGTCTGAAATGAATCATTTACCTGACCAAGTAATGTACCGCAGATTTCATTTTCAGATCCAATATTCTTGTATGGAACATGGTACTCGAATTTGAATAAATAATCCAAATTACATGAAGCGCCTATTTCTTCTGGGAGTCTTCGTTCGGCAGATGATACGTAGGTTTCTGTCTTTCGAGGATGACTTGCAACCGTACCATCCCAGTCTCCCGGCCAAAGCATCTTGCTATTGCTTCTTCTTGTGAGTAGTAGTTTTTTCTCATTGTTGAACAAAAGTACAGTAAATGCTCTATGAAGTTTGCCGTTTGGCAGATGACACTTCACTTTTTCCTCAGTACCTATTGGGTTGTCATTACCGTCTACTAGGATTAGGAATTCTTCTATCATTTTAGCCTCGAAATATTGTCCCTTCAAACTTATTTCTCTTTACCGCATTTACGATTCGTTCTGGCTTGTTCCCGTTTACAAAAAAGACCCTGTGACCCATTTTTGAGATTCTAGTTGCTTCTTCTACTTTGCGTGTCATGCCACCAGTAACATCCATTGGGATGTCTTGTATTGATACTTGATCATCTTTCATATCGTAAATGAGTCGTTTTGTCTTTAGATCAGAATACAACCCATCTACATTCAGGACAAATATTGACAGTCTTGGGCGCAAAACCTTTGCCAAAATGCTCATTATTTTATCGCCTGAAAGAATGTATGATTTTTTTTGTCCATGCCATAACGCATCACCAAATGTGACTGGAATGAAGTTGGATTCGGCAATTTTTTTTATCTCTTTTACCTTACTTTGTATTGGTTTACTTCCTGACATAAAATCCGTCGGTGGAAGACAGTATGGGTTCATCTTATTTTTTGCAAAGCAATCTAGGATTATCTTGTTTAGCTCTACCATTGAATTTTTTACTATTGCCACTCCTCGTGAATCATATCTATCTGGTTTGGTATGCATGTCGTATTTGACTGACCAATAATGCCCAAAGGATCCACCACCGTGAACTATTACACACGGCTCTGAGATCTTTTTGATCTGTTTTACAATGCTATCTGTGGTTTTTATTCTTGGAGAGAGAGGTTTTTCTTTATTTGTTATGATAGATCCGCCAAGCTTGATCAGAATCATATTTGTTTTCAGAAATTGGCTTAGTTAAAAAGTATCGACTGGTTTTATGCTGCATCTTTGTGCTCTTGCTCAACACCGAGTGTGTCTATTTTTGTTACAAAACATTCGTATTTTTCTAATGCATTTAGTGTTTTTTCCAGATTGGAATCATCAACAAGTGTGATTATGCATCCGCCATCTCCGGCACCAGTTATCTTTGCTCCATAAGATATACCATTAACCAAAGTAATCATTGTATCTAATGTCTGATTTGATACGCCAATTTTTTGTAAATGTGTCTGGTTTACTAGCATTTTTTCCCCGACTGTGTTCAGATCGTTTCTTTTTAGTGCATCTAATGCTTCTTCAATTAATGATGATTCGTTCTGACACAACAAAGAAAACACACTCTCTTGTTTTTCTCTGAATTGCTTCACACGGGAAACAACCTCACTAGTTGAATGAACTATCTTAGAGTTGGCAATCACTAACTGAAATTTTGGCCTCAAATCAAGATGATTGGTTCCTTGTTTTGTGTACTCCATAATTCCTCCAAATGTACAGATGTTAGTGTCAGCACCGGATGCTTTCTCAAAAACTGTTCTTTCTGCTTCTAGTGCTATTTTTGAGATTTCATCTCTAGAATAATTTGTAAAAAGACTGGAAATGGAGCTTGCGGCGGCAACACAACATGCAGATGATGATCCTAACCCTACTCCTGATGGGATCTCTGATCTAATAGAAATCTTTAGTCCTGACTTTGAATTGAATTCATTGAGAATTTTTTGGGCAATAAACACCATTGGTCTGAATTTAGAGTCTATAGTTTTGATTGGTTCCTCTTTTGATGTTTTGATAGTGCCAAGCTCAGAGATTATCTCTATGGTATTGGTATTAACCATCTCTGATTCGACGGTGATTCTTCTGTCTATCGAACAAAGAATTGCTTTTCCACCGTACACGATAAAATGTTCCCCAAACAAAATTACTTTTGCAGGAGCAGATGCGACTGATTTCAACTAAACACTATTGATGCGTAGCCAACAACTGAACTCGTATCGCCTGCAATGTCTCCACTTGTAGCATATTTCAGGAGCGTTCCTTTTACTGCTCCTAGTTCTTTACATGCAATCATGGTTGCGGCAATTGCTCCGTATCCACACGCACTTATCCTCCTTTCATTCAACACTTTGTAGAATTCTTCCACATCTAATTTCAATATTGGCTCAATCAAAGCCTTATCTTGCCTATGTGCAAACTCGTTTTTTTCATAATGTGTAAAATCAGATGATCCTATGATAATTGTCTTTTTGGATTTGGCAATCTCTGCAATTGCTATACCTATTTCATGTGTAAACTCGTAATCTTGGTCATTTAGTATGATGGGTAAAATCTTGAATATTTTTTTGTAAAATCTTTGGAGCATCGGAACTTGAACTTCAATACAATGATCACGGGTGTGAGAAAAATAATCAATTTCTATTATTTTGCAGATTTTGTTGATCTGTTTTGCTGCATCCGAGTCTACATCTACTTGCCCCAATGGCGTCTCCCAAGAACAATCTTTCATTGTTGCAATATTGCATCCAATTCCCCAATGGTTTGGGCCTAGAATCACCGCCAATTCAAAATCCTGATTTGCGATGCCATCAAAGGAATGTGTTGCTACAGGTCCTGAATACATGTAGCCTGCATGTGGACAAATTGCGCCATAGATCTTTTCATGTCTTTGATGTAGTTCCATAATTCCATACTTGTGTGATATACAAGATTGGATTGATTGTTCAAGTTCTGATTTTTCTTTTGGATAGAACATGCCAGCAACCGCCGGTGTTCTAACACGCATCTACTCTATTTCCTCTTCAGAGATCTTTGTTTCGAAATCATCGATTTCGTATTTCATTGGGTCGTTTTCTCCAAGTTTACCTTTCTGGATCAAAATTTCTCTTGCCAATAACCAAAAGACTGTTGCAAGTGACTTTCGTCCTCTGTTGTTTGCTGGAATGACTACATCAATTTTTGATGTAACATTGTCGGTATTTGATATGCCGATAACTGGAACGCCGGCGTTTGTCGCCTCTATGATAGCTTGTGAATCGACTTGAGGATCAGAAATGATAACTAGTTTTGGTTCCGTGTAATATGGTAGTGATGGATTAGTAAGTGATCCTGGCATGAATCTGCTTAGCATTTTTTGTGTTCCGATGAGTTCACAGAATCGCTCAATTGGAGTACTTGCATATTCTCTTCCAGAACAGACCAAAATCTTGTCAGCATCAATTCTGTTGATGAATTTTGCTGCAGTGTTGATTCTTGCCAATGTTTTGTCCAAGTCGATCATGTATAGACCTTCAGGACTTGCCTTTGTGATGAATGGCTGCATGAACGTTGTCTTGACAGTAGTTCCTACTCTAATTCCAGTAGATAGGATTTTTTTCTTGATGTCTTGACCCTCTGCTTGTTGACTCATTTTACGATTTTAAACCTCAGCCATACCGCGTATTAAATCATGCTCTGAAAGACGAATGAGTTCGTTTAGTTTTGCTACTCTTTCTCCACCTACGACGCCAACCTTTAGCATTTTAGAACCGGTAGCTATTCCAATATGAGAAATCTGATGATCTGTTGATTCACCTGATCTATGTGATGTGATTAATCTGATTTTGTTCTTGGTTGCAATCTCTGCAAACTCTAATGCATCATAAAGACTTCCTGCCTGGTTTACCTTGAGGATTGCACCTGTACATGACTTTTGTTTTATCGCTTTTTGCAGTATTTTGGGATTTGTGACTGTAAGATCATCACCAGTAACCAGTGTTTTTGGAAATTTTTTGGCCAAGACTGCCATATCCTCAAATGCTTCCTCATGAACCGCATCTTCTGCGTAAATGAGTTTGTATTTTTTGATTATGTCTGCAGCAAAATCGATCTGCTCTTCTGGTGTATTCTCAAAACCTGCTCTAGAGTATACGTATTTTTTCTTTTTTCCATCCCATTGTGTGGATGATGCAAAATCAACACCCAGTGCTACCTCTTTTCCTAGTGTGTATCCAAGATTTTCAATTGCCTGAGTAGAAATTTCTAGCGCTCTATCGTTATCCATTTCTGGTGCCCATCCGCCTTCATCACCTCTGCCATTGGTGAACCGAGGATCGTCTTGTTGGAGTGTTTTGCCTAACTCCTTGTGCACTGAAAGGTTCATCTCAATTGACTCTCGAACTGTTTTTGCCCCTATTGAGCAGATCAAAATCTCCTGAATATCTGGCGTTCCAGGACCTGCATGGGCACCTCCACCAAGAATGTTTCCAAGTGGAAATGGGAATCTGAATTTTTTGGTTTGGGATATTACCTTAAACATTGGTTCACCAAGTGCCTTTGCAGCGGAATCTACCGATGCTATAGTTAATGCGTATGCTACCGCACCACCGATTTTTGAATAATTATTGGTGTTGTCTATTTTTCTAATCTCTCTCTGAATTGATTTTAGGTCATCAGAATCCAGGCCTGTGAATTTTTTGAGATTTTTGTTCAGAACTTGGAGGCTTTTTTCTGGTTTGTTATCTGTAAAACTTTGAGCTTCATACTTTCCAACGCTTGCACCAGATGGTGCGCAGGCTCGACCAAGATGTTTTTTGTCAGATATGACATCAATTTCTATTGTTTTGCTACCTCGGCTATTGTAAACTAGTCTGCCTCTTACCGATGTGATCTTTGGCAATCTACTCTAACTCAGATTGAACTTCCAAGTAACGTCTTTGGATTGCTTCATAGAATGGAATGATCTGTTGCATTGTCTCAACTGTTGTCAACATCATTCTTCTGCAGCAATATCTTTTCAAACCAAGTGAATCTAAAACTTTGACTGGTTCTTCTCCAGCTTTGATTCTGTTTTGATAATCATCGTATTTATCAGCAATTAGATTTCCACAAGTGAAACATCTGACTGGGATTAACACGAAGTCAAAAAGCAAGTAAGGTTATAAAAACCATCCATGGAATTTTGCTGCGGGAGTTGCCAAGCCCGGCCAACGGCGCTAGCTTGAGGGGCTAGTATCTTAGGATTTCGTGGGTTCAAATCCCACTTCCCGCATTCCTCATTTTTGATTTTTCATTGATTTGATAAGCTCAGATCGTCTTATCTCTTCAGTTATTGCAATTCTTGTCTCTTCAACTAGAATTCTATTTACATCGAGTTTTCTTCTTGCCTCTTTAACTATTTTATCAAAATATGCAAATGGATACAACTGCAAATACAGATCATCCATTTTCTCAAACATTTTTCTTGCTTCTTCTGATTTTCCGATTCTAATTTTATCATAAACATCTCTTCGCATCTCACCAATGCAATCTAGCAATCCCAAAACATATGACTCGTCCTTGACTTTGAGCGATTCCGGACTTGGAATTTCTTTGCCTTGAATTAATGCCAAAAATGATGATGCCTCGACAAATTCTTGTTCGGATGGAATCAGGTATCTGTATAACGCTTTGTCTATGTTTTTTCTATATTGTTCTAAGAGCTTTTTTGCATCCAGAATTTTTTTTGATGCTGATTTTATGTCGTTTTTATGGCAATCTATTATGGATTCACTACATAAGGTGATTATCTGGCGGGTATTTTTGATCAGATTCTCTCTTTCATCAAGACTTTTTTCAAGCGTTTTTGAAATTTTCTCAAGTGATCGCTTTGTTGAATCCAATGAATACAGTTCTGCTAATCTAGCATAAAGTCGTTTTCAAATAACTTATTTTATGTCAATAATTTGGCTTTAGCATGGAGATTACTGTTAAACAAATGTATCAAATTGAAGAAAATGGCCATCAGATGGGGTTTCCAAGACAACTCATGATGGAAAACGCTGGAGCATCCATGGTCAAAAGAATTCTAGAAAAATTTCCAGACATCTCAACAAAAAAAGTCCTAGTTTTTGCAGGACTTGGAAATAATGGCGGTGACGCACTAGTTGTTGCAAGACATCTGGCTGGATATGGTGCCAAAGTAATCGTTGTCTTACTTGGTAATCCTACAGACATCAAAACAATAGAGTGTAGAACAAACTGGCAGGTTTTGGAGAAAATGAAATCAGTGCAACTTGGTTTTGGACCTGCTGATGCAGTAAATTTTGACGTAGATGTAATAGTTGACGGGATACTTGGAACTGGAATATCTGGCTCAATTCGAGAACCACATGCTGCAGCAATTGATCTTATCAACAAAACAAATGCGTTCAAAATATCAGTAGATGTTCCAAGTGGATTAGATCCAGATACAGGAAATACTGCTGACAAGTATGTTGTAGCAGATGTGACTGTAACGTTTCACAAAATGAAGCGTGGAATGCCAAAACGCAAAGATCTTTGCGGTGTGATTTTTGTTGAAAAAATCGGAATTCCACCGGAAGCTGAAATGGGTGTATTATGATAGTTCACCAAATAGCAGTGGGTAATATGCAGAATTTTACCTATGTTGTAGAAGATGAGGATACCAGTGAAGCAATAGTAATAGATCCGTCGTGGGATCTTGACGAGATAATGAGAGTAGTACAAAAGAATAATCTCAAAATAAAACACATTGTAAACACGCATCATCACTTTGATCATACTATAGGAAACGATACCATGAAAAAAGAAACTGGTGCCCCAGTTTTGCAGTATAACACATCAACCATAACACATGATGTTGATGTCTCAGATGGTGACAAAATAAAATTTGGAAATTCAGAGCTTACCGTAATTCATACGCCTGGACATTCAAAAGACAGTATGTGTCTTGTTGGTGATGGTAAGATTTTTTCTGGTGACACACTTTTTGTTGGAACGTGTGGAAGAGTAGATTTGCCTGGTGGCGATGCCAGAGAATTATATCACAGCTTAGTGAATATTCTGAGAAAAATGGATGATAATCTGGTCATGTATCCGGGGCACAATTATGGTTCTACTCCAACTTCAACACTGGGTACGCAGAAGAAAATGAATTTTGTAATGCAACCAAGAACTGAAGCAGAATTTTTAGAACTAATGGGTATTGGTTAATTGCACAAAAATATTGAGGTTTTTATTGACAAATCAAAAGGGCAAACATTTCTAGACCAATTAGAAAAAAAACAATTTCTTTTCTCGTTGGTGATATCTTACACTGATACCTGTACCATTCCAGGAATCACAGTTGCAGGGAAAACACCGGAAGTGCTTCCATATACTTCACCAGCTGATGCAGAATTTTTGAATTTTGGATATTGTAAATGCATAAACGCTATTCCAATGACGCCTGATGGTAAGCCAACACCCGCTCTTCTAACAAAAACAGCACTAGAATCTGCAAGTATTCCAAACATTGTAATCAATGCTGGAAGCAAAATTCAACCACAGCTACCGTGTTTTGAAACTGGATTAGCACCTGGAAAAAACATCACACTAGAATCTGCAATGTCATTAGATGATGTAACACGTGCAGTCGAATATGGCAGAATGATTGGGAGAAGTCTTGGTTCTACTACTGACTGTCTGGTAATTGGAGAAAGTATTCCAGGCGGCACCACAACCGCACTGGCAGTCCTAACATCACTTGGTATTGATGGTATGGTTAGTAGTAGTATGAAGGAAAATCCTCTATCTATAAAACAAAAAATTGCAAATGATGTCATAAAGCGAATTAACTCTAAAAATCAATTCGATATTGTAGCTAACTGTGGTGACCCAATGATTCCCACAGTTGCAGGAATTCTAAGCACTGCGTCAGCTCAGACAAAAGTTATTTTGGCAGGTGGAACACAAATGGCCGCTGTATTGGCATTTGGTAAAATAACTGGATACAACAAAGACAATGTAGCACTTGCTACCACATCCTATGTTGTGGATGATCCTACGGCGAATCTGGTACGAATGATCTCTCAAATAGATAAAATTCCTGTTTTTTCAGTTCAGCTAGCTCTTGGCAATTCCAGCATTAATGGACTCAAGGCATTTGCCAATGGATTTGTAAAGGAAGGAGTTGGAGCTGGCGGCGCATCTCTATCTGCAATGTTGAAAATTGGCATTGACTCAGATCGATTATTGACACTAACTGAACAACAATACAAAGAGACTATTTCACAGTAACTGATTTTGCAAGATTCCTTGGATAATCAGGATCTGTATTCTTTTCAATAGCAGAATAATATGATAACAACTGGATTGGAATTATCTCAATTAATGGATACAGCGCATCATCTATTGTTGGAATCTGTATCCAGTGATCGTATACATCACTTGGTTTGTCAGAAATTCCAATTATTTTTGCACCACGTGCTTTTATTTCACGAGCACTAGTCAGTGTATCGTTGTATGTGAAGTCGTTTGGGTTTATGATAACTACATACACACTAGAGTCCATCAATGCCAGCGGTCCGTGCTTTAGCTCACCGCCTGGAATTCCTTCTGCATGAATGTATGATAGTTCTTTGAGCTTTAGTGCTGATTCAAGTGCAATCGGATAATGTACTGCCCTTCCCAAAATGTAAATATCTTGTACATCTTTTAGCTCTTTTGCAATCTCTTTTATCTTTGTGTGATCAGCCAATACTTTTGCTACAGATTCCGAAATTTTTTCGCTGTCGATGTTAATGCAACCGTCGCAAAGTTTTCTTGCAATTTTGTAAATGATGCTAAGCTGTGCAGTAAAACTCTTTGTTGCAGCAACTCCGATTTCTGGACCGCACCCCATTCCAATTACGACTGATGATTCTTGTGCCAGAGACGATGTCAAAATATTCACAATTGATAAAATCTTGGCATTTGCTTTTTTTGCAATTTTTACTGCCTCCAACACATCTGCACTCTCACCACTTTGCGATATCGCAATAAGGATGGAGTTTGGGTCTATTGTTTCAGGCGTAAATGATAGCTCGCTGGATATTATTGGCTCGACTTTGATCTTGGCGTGTTTTTGCCAGAGGTATTTTGCAACAAGTGCTGCATTATAGCTAGTTCCACTCCCAGTGACGTAGATGTTTCTTGCATGTTTAATAAAATCAGTTGCAGTATTGATTGCATCTGATGATTTTTCACCTGCTTGTATGATAGTGTTTGGTTGCTCTGAAATTTCCTTTAGTGTAAAATGAGCATAGTCTCCTTTGTATGCATCTGCAAACTCTTTTGAAACCTTGGTTACTTGGTGTTTTACTGCATTTCCTTCGAAATCATAAATTTGAATTCCAATTCTATCTAGCATAACAAACTCCCCATTATCCAAATAGATTGCATCATCTGTTTTTTCTATGAAACCTAAAACATCACTTGATAGGAAAAATCCATTCTTGCCAATTCCTATGATTAATGGTTCGTGATATCTTGCAGCGGCAAGCATTCCATTTTCAAACATTGCCACAAATGCATAATGTCCTTTCAGTTTTGACATGGTTCTAATCATGGACTTTTTTATGTCATGACTTTGATCATAGTTGAACTGTAAAAGATTTGCAATCACCTCGCTGTCTGTCTGACTTTTGAAGTTGTAGCCTCTTGTTTGTAGATCTGCTTTTAGTTCGTCATAATTTTCAATTATTCCATTATGTACTATGGCAATTTTACCTGAACTACTGGGATGTGGGTGAGCATTAACGTCTGTAACGTTTCCATGCGTTGCCCATCTAGTGTGACCAATACCGATATGGCCTGGCAAATTATCTAGATGCAGCGCCTTGTTTACTTCATCTACCTTGCCAACTCCTTTTTTGAGTGTAATATCATGATCTGATTTTGTGGCAACACCGACACTATCGTATCCTCGATATTCCATCCGTTTTAAGCCTCTAACTAGAATTGGGGCTGCTGGACTGTCACCATAATAGCCAATAATAGAACACATTTTCTGTACTAATTTAACAAATCAGGGTATTTAGAGATAAGCTTAACTTATGATTCCACTGCAGGTGCTTCTTCTTTTACTTCTGCCTCTACCGGAGGAGCTGAGCTTTGAATCTTGAACCGTGGTGATAATTCAATACTTGACTCTTCTTTTACATTTACAATATAGGATGGCACTGTGATCACTCTGTCTCCAATCGTAATGTGACCGTGTACAATTGCCTGTCGTGCTTGGTATGGAGTCTTGAAAGTGAATTTTCTTAAAACTATGGTTTGTAGTCTACGATCAAGCAAGTTGTTTATTTCTAAATTCAAAACATCATCAAGTGTTGCATCTTCTTTTACAAGACCTATCCGCACAAGAGACTTCATCAGGACTGGTTCTTTTTGTTCTCTTACTTCTTGTCTGAGTGCTAAAAGTGATCTTGCTTGATGTCTTACTCTGGATAGCTCAGTTCTTGCTTTCCATAATTCACGTTTGTTTTTTAGACCATAAGTTCCGAGTGTGTTTAGATCCTCCATCATGAAATCATAGTTTAATGGACGTTTTGGTTTTCTCCAGACTCGACTTGGATACTTTGGATCTCCCATTCACATTCCCTCTATTTCTTTGGTGCCGCAGCTGGTTTTGTGGCTCCTGCGGCAGCCGGTTTTGCAGCTGGTGCAGCTCCTTTTGCCGGTGCCGCAGCTGGTGCAGCTCCGGCAGCTGGTGCAGCTGCTTCAGCTCCTGGTGCCGCAGCTGGTGCAGCTCCGGCAGGCAATACCTTACCTCCTTTCTTTACACCAACTGATGCTCCTTTACGACCTGTGGTTCGTGTCCTTTGTCCTCTAACTTTTAATCCGTACATGTGACGAAATCCTCTCCAACTGTTTGAGAGTTTTTCTCTTTCAATATCTGTTCTTACTGTAAATGCAACATCTGATGTGATAAGATGGGTTGTCGTACCTGATTCAACATCCTTTCTTCTATTGAATAACCATGATGGAAAATTAACAGAAACTGGATCCTTGAGTGTTTTCTCGATGGATTCAACTTGAGACTCTGTAAGAAAGCCAATGTTGCTGTTTGGATTCAAGCCCAAAACTCCAATGATGGCATTGGCAAAATTATATCCAACGCCTTTGATCTGGGTTAGACCTACTGAGAGCTTTTTATCTCCCGGAATGTCTTTTCCGACAATTCTTACAATGTGTCTATAGTCTTGTGCTGACAAGTAATTGGGGAATCGAATCGACCCGGATAAAAACCCTGCCTTGCCTGATGCAAGTCATCTCAGTAATATTATTAGATAAAACAAACCATGAGATATTGTTTGGAAGCATCATATCTAGTTCAGCACGCTTTTAGCTCTACTCCAAAATATACTGAGATCAAGGCAGGACTTCCAGAAGATTATCAATCAATCAAGACGATTCGTGATCTACTGGAAGTGAACTATAAGCTAATAGACGCAAAGGAACAACTCAGACAAAACCTAATCAACACGATGAAAAGTGGCAGTACAAAATATCCAGGAATAATTGGATATGATGAGGATGTTGTTCCGGCATTGGATAGAGCAATTCTTTCACGCCATGATGTATTTTTGATTGGACAAATTGGTCAGGCAAAGACAAGACTTGTCGAAGTAATTGCAAAAAACCTACTATCGCCAATTCCAGTAATTGATGGTTCAATAACAAATGACACTCCTATGGATCTTCCTGCATCTGATCTCATATCGTTATTAGAAGGACAAGAATCACACACAGAATCTCCAACATTTCACATCAGTCCAGAGAGTGCAAAAAGAATTTTGGACAACAAGCTAGACACAAAAGTATCTTGGATTGAGGGAGAACATAGATTTCGTTATGTTTTGGCAACTCCTGATATCTCAGTCAAGGATTTGGTAGGCTACATAGATGCAATTAAAGTGGCAAAAAAAGGAGTTGAAATGTTCAAAATTGATTCATACTCACCAGGACAACTACTTCAAGCAAAACATGGAATTTTTTGCATTGATGAGCTACCAGTGCTAGATCCAAGAAAACAAGTTGCACTATTGTCTGTATTGCAAGAAGGACGTTATACAACTGGATCTTATCCGGTTATCTTTGAGCCAAAGACCGCATTTTTTGCAACTGCAAATCCAATTGATTATACACATTCAGGCAAAATAATCGAACCACTATACGACAGATTGAAATCTCACATACACACTCATTACCCAAAAACTATTCCCGACGAAATGCAAATCATATTACAAGAAGCTAAAATTACAAATTGTCTTATTCCTGTTTTTGTCCTAAAAACTTTGGCTAGATTGGTACACAAGGCTCGTGCTAATTCTGAAATCAATCAAACAAAAGGTGTTAGCGTAAGATTTGGGATACATGGATTAGAGTTGCTAGTTGGTGAATCCGAGCGAACACGTGCAATATCGCACAAATTTGTTCCAGTACCAAGACATTCTGATATGTATTGCCTTGGGCAAATTGCAAAATTTGAGCTATCTGAAATCGATGATACTTTAGAAAATCGCCGCAAAGTATTCGAATCCATTCTTATTGATTCAATCAAAGAGACTTCACTAGAATACGTTCAAGCACTACCTCAAGAAACACTTGACGCAATAAAACAAGAGTTTTCTGGCAAGACATTTCAAGTATCACAGGAAATGATCTGGCAAAATGGTGAAACCTCTTATCATAATCAGTTGTTAGGTTTTGCTAATCTGTCTAGAGTAGTACAATCAAAGACAGAACAAATCCTCAATGAACAATCAAGTCTCGCTAGTACAATTCAAAATCAAAACATCATACCAGATCAAAAAACCGACAATGAATTCCGCTCGGCAGTCTTGGAGATAATCTTAGATGGATTATGTCATGTAACGCCGAAAGTTATAGACAAAAAAGATGTTGGTTATGTTGCAGTATAATATCAAAAATTTTGTATATCAGTCCAGCACCGAAAAAAAACAAAGTCAGGGATCAAAGGAGAATATTGATCAAAACACAATTGAAAAACTAATGCAAAGTCTTGCAAACCAATCTATGAAAGAAAAGGCCCCAAGCTTTGAAGAACTGGAAAGCATCTTGCAAGGTGAAATAAAAGAATCAAACACTAATCAGACGCAAACCGAATCTGACCAATCTCCACGAAGCGATGACACTAAATCCATTACAAAATACTTGCTAGAGCATGGCTATCTCAAAGATGAAAGGAACTGGCTTACAAAAAAAGGATTTTTTGCAATTGGCAACCAAATCCTGCGAGATCTGCTAACCCAGCTAAAGTCCGGCGAATTTGGATTACACGAGACCAAGTCTGTAGGTGCTGGAACTCTTACACTTGACACTACAAAAAAGTTTGAGCTTGGAGATGATCTGAAACTCTTGAATGTTTCAGCAAGTCTGCTGAATACAATCCAAAGAATCACAAAACATGGCAAATCACTTGAATTTCCACTTGATGTGGATATTGATGACTTTGAGGAATTTGAAACAACAGAAGATGTCTCGGCATCCATTGTGTATTGCATTGATCTAAGCTCTACTATGAAGTCTTCACTTACTGTCTCTGGAATGAGCAGAATCGAAGCAGCAAAACGTGCACTGTGGAGCCTTTATGTTCTGAACAATCGCTTCTTTCCAAATGATTCCATCAATATAGTTGGTTTTGCGTCAATGGCATCTGTGATCAATCCATTTGATATTCCATTTTTGAAAACGTATGATGCAAATGATGAATTTCTTCACTATACAAATTATCAGGCAGCATTTCGTCTGGCACAAAAAATTTTACAAAAAACAAATACAAAAAACAAAAGAATTGTAATGATTACTGATGGGCAACCGAGTGCATGTTTTGTTGACAGTGACTCACAAAAAGAATCCATTTTGTCTGAGAAACCATATTCTAACTTTTATGTGCCAAATGAATCCTTGTTATCGAAAATAAAATTAGAACGAAATCTCAAAATCGACCAAAATTTGGGCACTCAAGTCTATCTTTGTTATAGATACAAAAAAGTTGATCCAAAAGTAGACGAGCGAACTATTTATGAAGCAAAAAAATGTATTCGAGAAAACATCCAAATTGATTCTATTGTTGTTGGTGAAGAAATCGAACTGCTAGAATATGTACAACAAATGGAAAAAATATTACAAGGAAAAACATATCACATAAACCAAAACAATATGGATAAGGTCCTCGTAATCGATTATCTATACAACACCAAGAAGATATTAGGCTCAAAAAATAGCTAGAAACATGTCCTATGACAAAGCAAAAGTGGCAGAGAATCTTTTCAATCCTGATATATCTGTGATAATGGCTGAACTTGAATCTGGGCCAAAAGAATCTACAGTTTTATCATCGACGCTTGGCATATCGGAATCGGAAATCAAAAACCGACTATCATATCTAGTTGAGCTGGGGTTTGTGAGTGTATCTGGTACTGAATATGGAGTTGATTCTGAGAAACTAGCAAAATTCATGGAAAACGATGAAAACTATGCTGGTGTAGTTGATGGACTAACAGAGCTTGACAGCTATCTTAACTAGTCTTTTTCCTAGTCTTTAGGGCATATATCGCCGCAATTCCAACACCGATAAATCCGCAAATAATCATAGATTGGCCTAACATGTTTATTGCAATTAGTGATTTGTCTGGCATGTGAGTCAGTCCAAGTACTACTGGAATTTCTGTAGATCCGATGTTTTGTAAAACCAACTTATATGATCCCTCATCCTCAATGTCAAAATACTCTTCAGTTGATACTTGTGTTATTTCCTTTGACGTTATTTCATTTCCAGTTGGACCGTATAGATTTGCAACAAGTGATGTTTTCTCAAATTCTTCTGCTCGTATCACAAACGCACCTCTATTCGTAATTGATGGATCTAGCTCTTTTTGCAATTCTGCAGGTATTGTATTGTTGAGCAATGATTCTTTAATTGAGATCTGTCCAGAAATGAATGATGCACCAGTGTATGATAATATCATTCCAATTGCAACAAGTGCTCCGCCAACAAATAGAATCAAAGGTGCCTTTTTCATCAAACCGTACAATTTCCATGCTCTATATTGGTATTGAGGCGTTCATTCCTGAAATTTACATGCACAAAATTTAGACTTGGCTAACAAATTTAGCCTAGGCTAACTTTAAATAAACAAAACCGTCAACATGACGTAGTGAAGCCGTTCTCAAAGATGATATTTGCCCTAGCAGTAACTGCGATTCTAGCGGCGCTTTACTTTGTCTATCCTGTGCAAACCGACGCAAATCAAGAGAAAACATTCGTCACTCATACTGGGGGTGTGATCAAAACAACTGGGGAAATACTAGATCCGATCTATACGGAGCAAACCGTGGAGATTGATCCAGACAAGTATCTTCGAGAATTCAACTATGGTAGAGTCTCAACACTTGATGGTAAAACCACACGAGAATACACCATAATAGCTAATGATGATAAAATAATGGAAATATCGCCGGGAGTTTTCTATAATGTTTGGACGTTTAATGGAACAGTTCCAGGCCCAACCATAAGAGCAACAGAAGGAGATTGGGTCAAAGTAAAATTCATCAATCAAGGCTCAAAGCAACATACTATCCATTTTCATGGATTCCATGCTGCAGAAATGGATGGTGTCTTTGAGCCAGTCGGCGGTAATGGTGGACAATTCACTTACGAGTTTGAAGCAGGTCCAGTCGGCGTTCATCCCTATCACTGTCATGTGATGCCACTAGAGGAGCACATTTCTCATGGTTTGTATGGCGTGTATATCGTTGATCCAAAAGAACCAAGACCACCGGCAGATGAAATGGTGATGGTACTAAATGGATTTGATACTGACTTTGATACTGAAAATAACTTCTACGCTGCAAACACTATCCCATTTTACTATCAACACCATCCAATCCAAATAAAGACGGGCGAGCTAATTCGGATTTATGTTATGAATATATTGGAATTTGATCAGATAAACAATTTTCATCTTCATGGAAATTTGTACTATTATTATCCAACAGGTACGTATGATGTCCCAAGTGCATTCACAGATATGTTAACGCTATCACAAGGCGAACGTGGAATAATGGAGTTTACCTATAACATGCCTGGTAAATTCATGTTCCATGCACACAAGACAGAATTTGCCGAAAAAGGCTGGACAGGGTTATTCTTGGTAAAAGATGAGGTGGCATCATAGTGGAATCAACAAAAACATCTAAAGCAAAAATCGCAGTCGCCGGAATCATCCCAGTTATTCTGTTGTCTGTTATGATTCTGTATTTGTTTGGACCGGGATCTGATCTACTAAATTTTGGAACCCCGCTACCGAATATTTCCTTGGAGAGAATTGAATTTGTAAAATCTGAAATTCAAGTCACAGTCAGAAACACAGGACCAATCGATATATCTATTGCGCAAGCGGACGTAAATGACAGAATTCAGCCTTCAGCAATAGAGCCAGACCGAAATTTATCCAGATTTGAAACCGCTCTAGTTCGAATTCCATTCGAATGGAATGAGGCCGAACCTTACGAGATAGGACTAACTGTGCAAGATGGAACCAGATTTGCACAATCCGTAGAGGCCGCAGCGCCTGCAATGAAACCAAGTATTGAGCTTGCATCGTATTTTGCAGTAATTGGAACCTATGTTGGCATCATACCTGTAATGATAGGCCTACTTTGGTTCCCATTCATTGCAAAAATGAGCCCTGCAAAATACAAGTTCTTTTTGGCGCTAACTGTGGGACTACTCTTGTTTTTGGGAATTGATGCAATAGAAGAAGGACTGGAGATTTCATCGGAACGACTCTCAGGTGCATTCAATGGGCAACTACTCATTGCAACCGTAGTGATTGGCTCATTTGTGGGATTGTACTATACCTCAGAAAAACTAGTCAGTAAAGTATCATCTGCATCAAAATCTGTTGCAATCGCATTAATGGTTGCAATAGGAATTGGATTGCATAATCTGGGTGAAGGACTAGCAATTGGCGCGGCAATCGGTCTAGGTGAGATAGCACTTAGTACATTCCTGATAATTGGTTTTACCATACACAACACTACAGAAGGCTTGGCAATAGCTGCACCAATGGCTCGCCAAAAACCAATGATAAAAAAACTTGCCCTGATGGGATTCATCGCAGGATCACCTGCAATTTTAGGTGCATGGGTTGGAGGATTTCAATATTCTCCAATTATGGCAATAATATTTCTCTCAGTTGGCGCAGGTGCGATATTTCAGGTTGTAGTTGCTATACTGAAATGGATAAGACAAGACGAGCGAGATCTACTGTCAGCACCTACGGCTGCAGGAGTTGCAGTTGGAATGATCATAATGTATGTCACCAGTATTTTGGTGTGATATTATACTAATATGGCTCTGGATGTATTGTAATGACCGAGTTTTTAAAATGATTCCTGATGTTCTGTTCGATCTGTGATGTCAGATCATGAACTTGTTCTATTGAGAGATTTTTATCAAAAGAACAGTCGATGTCGATTTTGACTAGTTCATCAAAATTCAAAGTAACAATGGTGCCAATTTTTTTTACTTCGGCATGCTGTTTTAGCATCTGAATTATCTTCTCGTCGTTTGTACCTTGCAGCTTTAGGTCCTTTGGTATGGCAATATGTGGTTCTAGATGTATTGTAATGTGCTGAATCTCAGGCAGGGATTGCCGAATCCGTTCCTCTATCATCTCTGATATGTGATGTGCATCCTCCAGACTCATTTGTCTGTCAACCATTGCGTGAAGACTGACAAATGTCATGTCATTGGATGTGTGATGACTAACATTATGAATTCCCTTGACGCCAGAGACCCCGGATGCAATATCATAAATTTTAGAGTCACGCGGTACGTCTTTCCAGCTAGGCTCAAAGTGGACAGTAATCTCTGAATTGGCAATGTGGTCTTTGATGTTTTTTTCTACCGCACTAGAAATTTCATGCGCTCTATCAAAACTGACATCTGCTCGTAATGATACGGTAACATCGGCAAATATCGAATCACCTGATCTTCTCATGAGAATTGGGCCGGTTTCCACAACCCCCTCGGTTGATAACACGATGTTTTGCACCTTGTTAACCAGCTCAGGTGAAATTACATCGGTCAACTCTTGCGCCGTTCTATATACTAGTTTGACACTAAGTACACAAAGCAGTGCTCCAAGAACTATGGCTGCAAAAAAATCACCATGTTCAAAACCAAATGTAATCAATGCTATTCCAGCAATTACAACAAGTGTGGAACCCAAATCCAAAAATGCATGATAAAAATCCGCCTTGAGCGTAGTTCCGCCAATTTTTGATATGGCTCGTCTTAGTAGGATAATCCTGAAAATATCTATACATATTGTGTATGCTGCGCCTGCAAGTGCCAATGGTCCGACCACGATCAGATGTGTGGGACTTTGAATCTTGATTATTGCCTCAAAAATGAAAAAACAAGCAATAAGAAAAATTGCAATTCCGCCAATCAGCCCGCCTAAAGATTCTACCTTACCATGGCCGTAGGTGTGTTCTGCATCTGGTGGTTTTATTGCAAATCTTGCTGCCAATAACAACACCAATGTAACAACACTGTCCAACAATGCATGAATGCTATCTGTCAGTAAGGCCAGGCTGTTTGATAATACTCCAAAAGTAAGCTCTACTACAAATGCAGACAAAATAGCAACAAGTGATAATTTTAATGCACCAGTTCTTTTCAAGAGAACATTTTCCATCAAAGATCTGATTGTTTGGTTTACGAATAAATCATACGGAAGTGTTATCTTTGATGGACGCAGAGTTGAACATAATTTGAAGAAGTTGGCATTGCTTGGAGTGTTGGGATTCTTATTAATTCCATTATTTGGGCAGGCTGATGCTGCCAACCCAAACTTGTATGTTTCAGCAGAAAACTCGTACTATAACAATCATTTTGCAGGTTCAATGGTAGTTGAAGTAGTGATCAACGACCCTAGTCTTTCTGACACCAGTGTGGGAAAGGGGGAACCAGATGTTACACTTAATGGAAAAAACATTCGAATGGTTCAGGCAACCGATGGTAAATGGTATGCGTACTTTGCAAATTTGGATAAGGCCAAAATAGCAGACCAAACAATAGTTGATGCTGGAGTTGGTGCTGCCGGAAAAGGCCTTGACTTTGGGGAATTTTGTAGTAAAGACACCACCGTATTTGGGCCGTCATTTTCTGAATCTGACGGAATATCTGTTCCAAAGACTGGTGCAACAGGTGCAACAAATGGTAATTCTGGATTTTCTACATGTACTACTGTTCCTGCAGGTACAACTGTCAATAACGTCGTCCGAAGTCCAAAATCAATTAACACAAACTCTGCAATTCCGTCTGGCCAGATTAGTCTTAATTCAAATGTTTGGCCCATTATTCAACTATATTCATTTAACAGTCAGGTTGTCATTCAGTACAATGCTGCTGGGGGGACACAGACTGTCACCTTACAATATGATGAAATTCCAAACATCACCACAACACTTGACAAGGCAAATTATCCGCCGAACTCGCAAGTATTTGTGACCATAAATGATATGCAGCTAAACCAAGATCCAACATCACGGGATTCTTGGACATTTAATGTTGGCTCACCGCAGACAGTATTCTATGCTGCATTTACAGAAAATGGTGCAAACGCTGCAAATGGCGGAGTCGGACTCACAAACCTCCTATCAAAATTATCCAGTCTTGGATTTGAGAAAAATGGAAAACTTTCTATGATCCTTGGATCTGTTGCGGAGCTACAATCAAATGGATACCAATCCACAACTACTACATCTGATGGCTCTACTCAAGTTGTCACTTTTGTAGAATCACAACCAAATACCGGAACATTTGAAAATTTTGACTTTTCAGATCTATCCAACATCAAAGTAAAATCCAATGCCCCAAGAGGCCAATCCGCAAACATAGAGTACAACCAAAAATCTCAATCTATTGTATCTGGACTAAGTGATGCAAGCATCACACTAGGCACAAATCAGCCTGTATCTGGGCAAAAAATACCAGTTACAATCAATGATCCTGATCAGAACATTAACTCTGGCGCAAGGGATAGACTAGAAGTCTTTAGAAGTTCTGCACTAATCCCGTCATTGACTATAGGTACACCAGCAACACTTCAAAATGCTGACAGTGTCAAAATCTACTCCTTATCAACTGATGCATTAACTGGCGGTAACTCTGTTACATCCTCTATCCCAGACACTGCATCTGACAGACTAGTATTGGACACGAGGTCGTCAACTGGAATAGCTAACCAGAGCTTTGAGAAAATCTCACTTAGCACGGGATTGTCCGCAACCACTCTTCAAAATCTCTTGATAAGAACAAGTGCAGGAGATCAAGGTACCAACTGGGTAAATTATGATCTCAGATCCATACAAAACCAACTTGGAATCACTGATTATTCTGACACGACAATTTCATTGTTTTTTGGTCTGACTGATGCAACACCTGTTACCCTAGTTAGCCCAAGTAATATGACTGGAGCGCAAGGATTTGTACAATTACCAAATGCCGCTGTAAGTGCAATAGCAGGAAAATCCGGAACTGCGTTTTTGGTGATCAATTTTGATACGTCAAATAATTCTGCAGCGCAAGGATCAGTCTCTAGTGAAACAGATAAACAACCGATTGTATTTGATCTATTTTCATTTGGTAATAAAAACAATAAAGACATTGTTAATGGAATATACCGATTTGAATTACAAGAAACATCATCAAACTCTGCAACTTTTACTGGTACGATGGAATATACAATTGCAAATCAGCTGAACCAATTTGACGCAAATGTGATCAAGACATTACGACCAATAGATGATGATGTCAAGTTTTTTGTAAATCAAAGACTAATTGATGAAAAAGGAATCAACATTGCATACTCTGATGTTGCACAAACAGGAACCACAACAAGTGTGTCATCAAAGAGTGATATTCGAACGCATTCTGGTTCTGTATCTACTGCATCCAATGTGTTCCGATTTGGCCATCCAGTTACTGTAATCTTGAATGATCCTGACCTTAACGTAAAGCACGATAGCATTGAAATCTATTCGGTAATAGACGATCCAGCATCTCAAAATGTGGATACTGTTGGTAATACTAGCGGAGGAATTCTACTTGAGGTGTTAATCAAAGACATCAGATACAAGCGCTGTACAATAGGCGGTGTAGAAACTGGCGGCTTGGGAGCAAGTGGATTCTCTCTAATTGAGACTGGACCAAACACTGGTAGATTTGAAGGTGTATTCAAAATGCCATCAAAAATATGTAACAAGGATGGTACCAAGTTAATATCGCCAGCAGGTGGAATTGTTGACCTAAAATATAATGACTTTAGGGATTCATCTGGACAATCAAACACATTCAGTCTTACCAAAAACCCTACAAAGCAACAGCTTGCAACACCAAGCACTGCAAAACTGGATGCCAAGTCATACACATTACCAAGTCCTGGAAAAACAAAAGAAATCACATTGTCTGGTAAGGTGCAAAACTACAAACCTGGAACCAAGATCAAATTTACACTACAAACACCTGATGGAAAATCATCAGAATTGTATGCATTTGCAACAAAACAAGGAAGTTACAAGACTCTCATAACACTAAAGCCAAATTCACCGACAGGACAGTACTCTGTTGATATACAATACCAAAAGTACAATGTTGGCAAAGTAACATTTACGGTAAATAAAAAATAATTTTACAAAAATTGATGTGATGAAATGGGGTCAAAAAAGGTTCATCTAGAGCATATTCGAGTCAACTTTTCTTTCATAGAATACATAAATACCCTGAATTCTTGTATCAGCCTAGACATGAGAGGAGCTGGGAGACTCGTAGCGGTATTTTTGTCACTTGTATTATTTTCATCAGCTCTTTCTATAGCATATGCACAATCCAGCCAAATTCCACCACTTTCAGTTTCACCAAATTTACCTCTTTATGATGAAGGCGACACTGTAACTTTCAATGGCCTGATCAAAAGCCCAGATGTCAACAACATGATTGACGTGACAGTTAGAGTCATGGGGCCTCTGGTTAATGGAACTACTACTAATATCGTAACAATCAAGCAAGTCAAACCGCAACTTGACGGTACTTTTGAAGGCACTTTTATCGTTGGTGGACCGCTATGGATTAAGAAAGGAGATTACAAAATTGTTGTAAATTATGGACCACAAAAGGCAGAAACTACATTTTTCTATAATGGCGGAACTGGAACTGCACCACCAGATGTTGTCGCACCTCCACCAAAATGTGCTGACGGACAAATTATTGTAAATGGACAATGTGCCAACCCTGAGGATATTGAGACACCGACACCGTCTTGTGGAACTGGAACCGTCTATGATCCTGTATCAAAGACATGTATCGTAGCACCGCCAGTAGTAGATAACTGTCCTCCAGGACAAAAACTAGTCAACAATGTGTGTGTTGATGTTGAACCAGAAGATACAACCACACCTCCAACCTGTGGTGCTGGAACTCATGCTGAAAACGGAATATGTGTCCCAGACAAAAAGCCAACAAGTGGTACTGGTCAATGTGCAATTGCAACTGCAGCATTTGGAACAGAGCTTGCACCCCAAGTCCAACTGCTCAGAGAGGTAAGGGACAACGTACTGTTTAGCACAGGAGCAGGTACAACATTCATGACTGGCTTTAACGACTTTTACTATACATTCAGCCCAACAGTGGCAGATTTGGAAAGACAAAGCCCAATCTTTAAAGAAGTAGTAAAGACTGCAATCACTCCAATGCTATCAACACTATCGATACTCAACTACGTTGACATTGATTCAGAGCAAGAGATGCTAGGATACGGAATCGGCGTAATGCTATTGAATGTAGGAATGTACTTTGTAGCACCTGCTATAGTAATAGTCAAAGTTAAAGGACTAATCCAAAAAAGACGCCTTTAAGATTATATCCTCTTTTATTAAACCACATTCATGAACGTAGAATACGAAGAATTTTCATCAGTTCAAGACATCTTTTCTTACATGGCAGCTGTAATGCCACCAATGAAAAACACAATGCCGATCAACTACTACAAGGGGTACGTCTTTGCATTCATCCCACTGACTCACAATGGCGGCGATGTTTACTTGATGATCTACACAAAGGCTACACTTGATGGAAGAATTTTGGAATTTGACATCAATGCAAATTCTTACAGAAAGGTTGCAGCAATAGAGAGGGCAGACAAGACATACTTTATTGTCATCTCACCAAAAAGAAACACAATTGCTGATGAAGCAATCAAAAAACTAGGCTGATTTTTTTATCTGGTATATGTGGGGGCAGCTACTGATCTGCTTCTTGCATATCTATCCACAATATCTTCTGGCAACTTACCATTGAAGAGATCCTTGCATAAACCACGTAGATATCTCATGATTGCCCAAGTTCCTGCTTTGATTAGTCCATACATGAATATCTTCATTGGCGGACCGTATGTCTTGTTTCGAAGTATAATTGGGACAATATCGTTAATGACTCGCATGTTATTCTCCCAGCATCTCCAAAATAGGGTGAATTGAGCCTCGTTTAGGTTTCCAAAATGCATCGAGTTCTTTTCTGAAAAGTCCTGATACAACAATGGTGCTACCAATCCTCTAAAGTTGGTCTTTCTGAAATCCTCAATCAAATCTATGGTATATTGAGTTTCATCTGGTGTTTCGTCTGGCCAGCCGATGATTAATGTGGCTGCTGGGAACCAATGATTCTCATTCATTATTCTAGCTCCCTCTCGTACAACCCAACCCCACTCGTCAGTTGAGAATGGCTTTGTCTTGACGCCCAAGTGTTTTTTGACCATTCTTGGGGCCACTGTTTCTATTCCAAGGTTTGTTGCAAGCCACCTACCATTGGTATGCATCTCGTTGATTTCCGACATTTGTTTTAGTAGTATGGGATCTGCTGCAATTGCTGAAAATGTCATGTGAGTAGTTCCAACAAAGTTTGCACCCATTGACTTTAGGCTGCGCCACAAATCTGTAATAGCATCGCGGTTTGGCTGAAAGTCTTTGTTATCACATCCGTACAATAACATTTCATCAGAATGTAGCCAAATGGAATCAAATCCATAATCAAGATTTATTTTTGCTTCATGTTGCAATCTGTCCACTGGCAAGTCTTTTTTTGATCGCTTGTTCACATCACAGAAATCACACCCACGTCCACATCCACGCATTGCCTCAATTAGGGAATTAACAGTTGGACCTTCAATCTCTGGAATGTTTTGTATGTTCTTTACAAAGCAGTGCATTAATTCTGGTGCATCACCACTTTCCAAATCCTTGAATAAGTCCAGTGCGAGTTCATCTGCTTCACCAACTACAACTGTATCAATTCCGTGAATCTTCATTCTATCCGTCTTTGCAAGCTCCCATGCACCGTTTCCGCCAACTACAACTTTGAAATCATATTTTTTCTTTAATTGTATGATGTCTGCACACATGCGTTTGAACTTCATTGCAACATACGATAATTTTTCAGGAGACATTGTGGTGGTGACTGGCGCCATTCCAAGTGGATCCATTACATTAATTCCAACTACTTTGGTGTCAGGACCAATTGACTTTGCTAGATAATCTGGATTTGCAACAAAGATCTCATCTCGTCTGTATCCTTGGAGTAATGCACTTTCCACTCTTCTTAATCCGACCTGTGCAACCTTTGCCTCACCTGTGTTTGGGTCTGTCTCGACTGCTGGACAGAAAACCTTGTCAAAGACCCATTCTGGTAAAAGCTCGTATGGTCCGCACGCAATGAACCCATAAAGGAAATTACCGCGATAATTTGTCATCA
This sequence comes from uncultured Candidatus Nitrosotenuis sp., assembly GCA_964616415.1. GTDB lineage: Archaea > Thermoproteota > Nitrososphaeria > Nitrososphaerales > Nitrosopumilaceae > Nitrosotenuis. The sequence goes on from CAZTUP010000012.1 coordinate 35,882, forward strand.
AACTGCGGTCAGCAGTAAGAACTATACGTTTGCCAGCCAACTAAACATTGACTTCGTATATGGTATAAATTATTTACTGACTCTTTTTTCAAACTTAAATTACAAACAATCTATTCAAAAACATGGACGTATCTGAGCCACGACACATGGAACCACACTTGTCAGAATCCAGTGGAATTCGTGATTTTGTGTTTGGTTTTGGAGATGGAATCAACACATCACTTGGAATAGCAGCAGGTGTTGGAGGAGCTGACGTTTCATCAAATATTATCATTTTAGCATCTTTGGTTGGCATGTTTACTGGTGCAAAAGCAATGGCAGTTCAAAATTATTTGGCAGTAAAGGCACAGCGAGAACTACTCCACTCTGAAATAGCGCGTGAAGAATGGGAGATGGAAAATAAACCAGAAGTTGAACGACAAGAAATTGAAGAGATTTATCGTGCAAAAGGATTTGAGGGAAAAGACTTGGAAATGATTGTAAACAAGATTACATCTAACAAAAAAGTCTGGCTTGACACAATGCTAACAGAAGAGCTAAGGCTCAATGTGGAGGTTTTAGGCAATCCGCTAAAGAGTGCATTTAGGATGTTTGGTGCATTTTTGCTTGGAGGCATATTGCCAATAATCCCATTCTTCTTTGCACATGGATACATACCGCTTATCATCGCAGTTGGAATTAGCTTGTCCACGTCATTTGCAGTCGGTGCAATAAAATCAAGACTTGCTCGTACCAATATCATCAAGGGCGGATTAGAAATGGCAGGACTTGGAACTGGAATCGCTTTGCTTGGATTTGGGATAGGAACAGAACTTGCTAATCTAGGAATTATTGACGTTTAACTCTATTTGCAATATTTGCAGCAACTGCACCAGCGCCAATTCCATTATCAATATTTACAACTGATAATCCTAGTGAGCAGCTCTGAAGCATGGATGCCAAGGCGGCAACTCCTTTTTCGCCATAACCATATCCAACTGATGTTGGCAGTCCTATTACTGGAACATTAACCAACGATGATACTACTGATGCCAATGCTCCTTCCATTCCAGCAGCTACTACAATAACATCAACATCTTCTTCTACGAATTTTTTAATTATTGGAAATAATCTGTGCAAGCCGGCTATTCCAACATCATAGCTGGTGATGGTATTGCAATGCATTGCCTCACAAGTAAGTCTTACCTCTTCGGCAACACCAATATCGGATGTGCCAGCAGTAATGATTCCAACCCTTCCACCAGTGTTTTTGAGCGTGTTTTTGTAGATGAGAAGCGTGGTGGTATTTTTTCCATCCTTGATTTTGAGTTTTTTTGTTTTGGCAAAACTAATTAGTTTAGCATAATCTGATTTTTGGACTCTTGATACTAGAACAGAATTGGATTTTTCCAAGACTCGCTGGACTATTTTTTTTATTTCTTCTGCTGTTTTTTTTTCAGCAAAGATTACTTCGGGAATTCCCTTCCTGTATTTTCGACCCATGTCAATTTGGGCAAAATCTTCTATTTTTTCAACTGAATACAAGGCAAGCTGTTTTTTTGCCTCTGAAACTGTTATCTTTCCAAGCTTTAATGATTCTAAAACATCGGTAATTTCCATTGTGTAGAATAATTTGATTTAATTAAAAAACTGATCAGACGCCGGCAAGGGCGGTCTTTACACTTTCAATTCCTTTTTGGAATGTTTCCTTTTCTTGTTGGTTCAAGTCAAGCTCTATTATTTTCTCAACACCTTTTCTTCCAATTACTGCTGGAACGCCAATTGATACACCGGACTGACCATATTCTCCGTTTAGTGGCGTGGCAACTGGAATCACCTTCTTTCTGTCTTTGAGTATTGCATCTACGATTGCAGATATTGCATTTCCAGGTGCATGAACTGTTGCTCCTTTGAGCTCAATTACTTTGGCCGCTACTTGTTTTGTGTCTTGGACTAGTTGGTCTAGTTTTTCTTTTGGCAACATGCTAGATAATGGAATTCCGGAAACTGTGGAGAATCTTGGTAATGGCAACATGTTTTCTCCATGCTCTCCAATCACCAAAGCACGAATTGATTCACGGGAATGACCTGTTGCTTCATGGATGAATTGGATAAATCTTGATAAATCTAGCATTCCGCCCATTCCGACAATCCTATTTCTATCAAAACCTGATGTTTGATATGTGATGTGAACCATTGGATCTAGTGGATTTGTTACTGGGACAATAATGGAATCATCTGCATATTTTTTGATATTTTCAACTACACCCTTTACAATTCCGGCATTAATTTTGAGTAGGTCCATTCGCGTCATGCCTGGCTTTCTACCAGAGCCTGCAACAACTACTACGACCTTTGAGCCTTTCATGTCAGAATAATCATTAGAACCTTTGATATTCACATCAATTCCTTGCTCTGATAGCATGTGATTAAGATCCATTGCCTCCCCCTGTGGCAGGCCGTTTACTACATCTAGTAACAAAATCTCATCATCTACTCGTCTGAGTGCAGAAAAGAGTGCTGCATCTCCGCCAACTTTGCCAGAACCAATAATTGTAATCATTTACATTTTGTCGACTTTGCCGTTCAATAATTAAATCTATTGTAGAGGAGTTCTGCTAATTTATCGTGGTATGGCTCTTATTCCAAATTTTCATGTTTTATGATTAATCGTTTTTATGATATTTCTTGAAAAGTAACAAATAAACAAATCCCACAAAAAATGCGATAAGCCCAGCAAATATCTGTACATGAGAATTAGGATCACATGTAAAATTTCGGATTTCTTTATCAAATAATCCAGAAATACAGGGTTGAGCAACATCATATACAATAGTCATCACTATACCAACTGCAATCGAAATTGCAATTAAGTACCAATCACTTTTTCTAATTTCCATTATCTGTTACAAGAAGCCAATCGGATAAGGTTTTCAATCTTATTATTACCTAGATCTAACTTGATTCCAGCATTCTCGGCTGGTGTGGTCTTGTTACCATGTTCCCTGATGAAATTGTAATGAACTCGATAAGCATCAATTAGTTTCATGCTAATTTCTTGATGAATTGCCTCTTATCACAAATGGTTTCTCTAAAAATCTGAACGAAACTCAGAATTTATATGCATTTTTACAATCTTGATGTCATGGTTCTTGTCATAGATCCGCAAATTGCTGGAATCTCAGGAGACATGTTACTGTGTAGCTTAGTGGATCTTGGTGCAAAAAAATCAAAAATCATTGAAGGTGTTAAAACATCTCAAAGTTTTCTTCATGATTCTAAAATTGAAAAAATTGATTTTAAAAAAATAGACAAACATGGAGTTAACGCTACCTCTCTGATTCTGAAACTAGATGAGCATCATCACGAAAGAAAAGGGATTGAAATCAAAAACTGTATTACAAAAACTGCGCAAAAAATTGGATTATCTGACAAAGCAGCTAAGTTTGCAAATAGTTCTATTGATACATTAATCTCTGCAGAATCAAAAATTCACGGTGTTCCAAAAGACTCGGTTCATTTTCATGAGGCCGCAAGCATAGATACCGTCATTGATATTTTAGGGACGGCAATTGCACTGGATGATCTCAAATGCTTTGATCAAGAAATAATCACAATGCCAGTTGCAGTTGGTAATGGCATGGTGTCATTCTCACATGGTACAGTATCAAATCCAGCTGGTGCAATATTGGGAATATTTGCAAAATCTGGAATCATGATCTCTGGGAATGATGCCAAAAGCGAGCTTGCAACACCAACAGGTGCTGCAATGCTTGTAAATCTTGCAAGTAGGTGTGTAGAGTACTATCCGTTAATGAAAATAGATTCGGTCGGATATGGCGCAGGACAGAAAAACTTTGAAGGATTCTCTAACGTTTTGAAGTTAGTGCTAGGCAAACAATCAAGCCTAAAATCCGACTCTGTCACTATTTTGGAAACAAATGTGGACGATGTTTCAGGCGAGATTTTAGCACATGTCATAGACAAAATCATGACATCTGGAGCCAAGGATATCTCTGTCATTCCAACCATGACAAAAAAGGGAAGACCAAGTCACATGATTTCAGTAATTTGTGATCAAAAAGATGTGGACAAGCTAGTGCATATCTTGATCTCAGAGACTGGAACACTGGGCGTTAGAATAAGATCATCTGAGCGATTTATTGTACCAAGAAAAATCATTTCAATCAAAATCAAAATCAATAACAAAGATTTCACCATACGATGCAAGACTGCAAGCAAGCATCAATTCAAAGTAGAATATGATGACATAAAGGCGCTATCTAACAAACTATCAATGTCGTTCAAGCAGACCGAAGAATTAATCAAAGCCGAAGTCAAAAAGCAACTAAAATGAACAAACTAGAATCACTGTGTAATTGGTTTTCTGATAAGAAAAGTGTTATTGTGGCATTATCTGGTGGTGTAGATAGTGCACTAGTTGCATATGCCGCATATCGAACTCTTGGAAAATCATCACTGGCAGTTACCGCTGATTACAAAACCTTGGCGCAGGAAGAGCTAGATTCTGCCAAAAAAATCTGTCAAGAAATTGGAATCAACCACACCATAATATCGTATAACGAGCTGGAAAATCCAGATTTTGTTAAAAACGATCGAAACCGTTGCTTTCATTGCAGATCCGAACTATCTGATCACCTCATTAGGCTAGCAAGAAGAGAAAACATTGCAGTAATTGTAGATGGAACAAATATCGATGATCTAGGTGACTATAGACCGGGGATTGTTGCATTGCAAAACAATGGGATTAGGAGTCCGTTGGTTGAATCGAATTTCACAAAGATGGAGGTGCGAAACACTGCGGAATTTGTCGGTCTATCTGTATATGACCGACCGTCAAACTCTTGTCTTGCCTCACGAATTCCTTGGGGTCAGCGCGTGACTGCAGAGCGTCTAGCTAGAATTGAGGTCGGTGAGACATTTGTCAAACAGATGGTTGGCGCAAAACAGGTACGTGTCAGAGACATAAACGGTATGGCAAAAATCGAGATAGGGCAAGATGATCTTGGCTTGCTCCAAAATACAAACCTCGATGATCTTGCAGCAAAGCTAAAATCAATCGGATTTGAATCAGTAAAAATCGATGAGACTGGATACAGGCCAGGAAAAATCAACGTGATTGCTGATTGATCTATTTGGATCATGCGGCATCAACTCCGATTGCCGATAAAGTACTAGATGAGATGATGCCATATCTGAAGGAAAACTATGGTAATCCGTCATCAATTCACAGGTTTGGTAGAGTTGCAACAAAGGCAATTGACGTTGCCAGAAAAAGAATTGCCGAATTGATAAACGCAAATCCAAGTGAAATCTTCTTTACATCTGGAGGAACCGAATCCAACAATGCGGCTCTGTTTGGTATGCTGAAAAAGAATAAGGGATCATTAATCACATCATCAATTGAGCATGATGCAATACTAGAACCGTGCAAAAGACTAGAGCAACTTGGACATGATGTGGTGTATCTTCCAGTTGATCACACTGGTATGGTGGATATAGACAAGCTAAAAGCCAAAATCACAGATCAAACCACTCTAGTTAGCATAATGTTTGCAAATAACGAGGTTGGAACCATACAACCAATTAAAGAAATTGCAAAGATTTGCAGCGAACATTCTGTTCCACTTCATACTGATGCTGTGCAAGCAATAGGAAAAATTCCAGTCGATGTGCAGGATTTGGGAATAGATCTAATGTCAATATCATCACATAAAATAAACGGTCCAAAAGGAATTGGCGCATTATACGTCAGACATGGCATAAAATTGGACCCTTTCATTCTGGGAGGGGGACAAGAAAATGGCCTGCGTTCAGGCACAGAAAATGTGGCAAACATTGTGGGTTTTGGAAAAGCCTGCCAAGTTGCCAAAGAAAGCCTACTATCAAACAGTGCAAATCTGCAAAATCTCCGTAATCATCTATCTGAGAGAATCTCAAAAGAACTATCCCACGTAACAATGAATGGGCATGATAAAATGCGTCTACCAAACAATGCTCATTTTACATTTCTTGGAGTAAATGGAGAAGATCTAATCATTAAACTGGATGAATATGGAATTGCAGCATCAACTGGCTCTGCATGCTCTGTCAAGACACAAAAGGCATCACATGTTTTGATGGCAATGGGATTTTCGCATGAGCAAATAACTGGCTCACTTCGTCTTACCGTTGGCACAACTAACACCATATCTGAAATTGATCAAACAATTGATGTCTTAAAAAAAATATTAGTCGAACTTCGAGCAGTATCACCATTCAAGGCAAAATACGGTTTTTAAATTCTCAAAAGAGTCTGTCTTTTTGCTAGAATCATCACAGATGTTATTGATACTACTAATACGATGATGGCAATTGGGCCAAACTCTGGTACGACAAAGGTTCCAATTATTTCAATATCAGAATCTCCCTCTTGAAATTGTATGGTGATAAGTCTTGATTCTGGTTTTACTGTTGATTCCTGATATGGGACTTCCAATCCGTCAATATAGATGATGTATGTATCATCGGCACCGCTTTTTCCATCGGGTCCTTTCTTTGCATCAATCCACTCCCGTCCAAGATCTAGTGT
>CAZTUP010000013.1:0-115364 GCA_964616415.1 uncultured Candidatus Nitrosotenuis sp.
CCGCGGTTTGGTACCTCGATGTCGGCTTTTCCTATCCTGGTCCTGCAGCAGGGGCCAAGGGTGAGGCTGCTCGCCTATTAAAAGGGAACATGAGCTGGGTTTAGACCGTCGTGAGACAGGTCGGTCTCTGCCTGATGGAAGTGTGGCTATTTGAGGGGAAGTTGCTCCGAGTACGAGAGGAACAGAGCAGCGTGGCCACTGGTTTACCGGTTGTCTGACAAGGCAGGCCGGGCAGCTAAGCCATCTGGGCTAAGCGCTGAAAGCATCTAAGCGCGAAACCCTTCCTGAAACAAAATAGCCTTTCTTAGGATGAAGGTCGGCAGTAGAAGACTGCATTGATAGGATGGAGGTATAGATCACAAGCTTCGGCGAGTGGTGAGCCTGCCATTACTAATAGACCAACGCACTGGTTAGCCACATTACATAGAGACTATGCGCGATGATTTTTTCATTTAAAATCAAACCCTAGTGGAAACTAGGATTGGTTTTTTATGAAATCCATTTTCAATTACACGACTATTTTTTCTTTCAAATCAGAATACTCAAATTTTTTATTATAGGTAAAATCATAATTTTTGATGGCCAGTTCCATTCAATACAAATTTTACGAGTCAAAATGCTCGCAACTCACTCAAGAAAAAGAAATCCGATTTGCCGGAATAATTGATGAGCAGGGGAAATTACTTGTTGGTGGTTTCAAGCCTGGAATTACACCGCTTGAAAACGATGAGGGTAAACTGGATGATTTCATGGATTTTGCATCACGCATTTCACTTCGCAAAGAATTTGACAAGACCCTTGGACCAATTAATTATCTTGCAGCAAGACGTGATAGGTTGGTCTTGGTTAGCTTTCCATTTCCAGTAAGCAAGTTCATTTTGTTGATATCTGCAGAACCTACAGTTGATATTGAAAAAATAGCAAACAGAGTGGTCGCAATTTTTAGTGATACACCATAGTTGCAATTCTGAATTAAACTCAAATCTAAATTAAACTTTTTAAATTATCAATAACCTGAGTAACTATGAACGAGGCATACATTCTGTTAAATGTTGATTACAAAGAACAAAAAAACATAATTGAGAAAGCAAAAAAAATCCAATCTGTAAAAACGGTAAAAGCAGTTTATGGGATTTATGATGTCTTGATAATCTTAGAATCAAATGACATGCAGCAAATCAAAACCGACATTGATGTTCACATACATGGCATAAATGGAATAAACAATCTTACGTCATTGATATCTGTGAATTAATTGGTTCAAGAATATGATGTGGTTGTCATTGGGGCAGGACCTGCAGGACTGTCTGCTGGAATTTTTATTGCACGACAAAAAACTTCATGCCTTGTAATTTCAAAAGATCTTGGAGGACAACTAAATCTCATCCCAAAATTAGAAAATTATCCTGGCATGATGATGTCAAGTGGTCCTCTTTTGGCAAAAACTCTGGAAAATCAATTCCTTGTGTTTGGCGGGGAAATCACATATGATACTGTGGAAAAAATCGACGAGACTGAAACTGGATTAAAAATAAAAACAAGCAGATCTGAATATCTTGCAAAATCCATTGTTCTTGCACCTGGCAAGGTGCCAAATAATTTGGGTCTCTCAAATGAGAACCAGTTTGCAAACAAAGGTGTCCATTATTGCACAAAATGTGATGCTCCATTTTATCAAGGGAGGGCAACTGCCACGGTTGGTGTTGGCGGATATTTGGTTGAATCCGGCATCTTGCTGTCTCGTATGGCATCCAAAGTTTACCTAATTTACAAGGGGGCAGTTCTTGGTGGTGATAAGGATCTCATTGAATCACTAAAGAAAAAAGAAAACATCGAACTAGTCCCACAATCTTCTATAAAGTCAATCGCTGGGGCTAACTCTTTGCAGCAAATCACACTACTTGATAATTCTGGAAATGAAAAAACAATTGATGTTGATGGACTTTTTATTGAAATGGGTTCCAAAATAAACCTTGAATTTGTAAAACATTTGGTCGCAATAAACACAAGGGGGGAAATTGAGGTAACTGATGGAGGCAGGACAACACATCCGGCAATATTTGCTGCCGGGGATGCAACAAACATTCCGTACAAGCAGATCATATCTGCATGCGGTGATGGAGCGGCTGCTGGATTATCCGCATTTAACCATGTTGAAAAAATAAAAGGCAAGCCGGGCGTACGTGCAGATTGGAAGAAAACGATCGGCGATACTGTGTTTCATTATTAGCTCTTACATGGTGTGCTTAATCTAATGAATTCATTAGTAATCCCTAAAAACATCTGTTTTTGATATTTTGTGTAATGTTTGGCGCTGCAATACAAAATCCTGTATTTTTGATTACTGTGTCAATATTGGTATTGTCTTTTATGGCCGTGCCTATTTTTGCTGATTCCACAGTTCCAAGTGCACCTACGGGCGTATCTGCTATTGCTGTATCTCCAACACAGGTCAATCTATTCTGGACTGCACCATCTGGTTTTACAATTACTGGTTACAAGATTGAATACAAAACTGGCTCTGGACAATACTCTACATTGATAACGACTACTGGCACTTCTAGTGCAACCACTACAAATTACTCTCACACCTCACTTACAACTGGCACATCATATTCTTACAAAATCTATGCAATCAATTCCATTGGTACCAGTGCAGCATCATCTGAAGTTACAGCAATTCCATCAACAACGTCTACTGGCACTCTACCTGGCTCATCAACCGGTTTTTCTGCAACGCCAATGTCTCCAACACAAGTCAATCTTTCCTGGAATGCTCCTGGTAACAACGGTGGATATCCGATAACTGGTTATAGAATAGAATACCGAATTGGCTCTGGCTCTTATGCTGATCTTATATCTACTACGGGAAGCACTGCAACAACTTATTCTCATACTGGTGTCACGGCAGGTCAGGTCTATGTTTACCGCGTATATGCGATTACTTCATTTGGAGCAAGCGAAAAACCATCAGCTGAGGCAACTGCAAATCCAAAGCCTGCATCATCATCCAGTGCTCCTAGCACGCCTCAAGGTCTGAGTGCAACCGCAGTCTCCCCAACACAAGTCAACCTATCATGGTCATCACCATCTAACACCGGCGGCTATCCGATTACTGGTTACAAGATTGATTACAAAAAAGGCTCTGCATCATACTCTACACTTGTTGCAAACACTGGAAATTCTACTACCTCGTACAATCATGCAGGACTTGCTACTGGAAACACATATTCCTACAAAATCTATGCAATCAATTCCATCGGAACTAGCACTGCATCACCTGAAGCCTCAGCAACACCAACTACTGCATCTGCTCTCTCATCACCATCATCGCCTACTAGTGTTACCGCAACATCTGTTTCTGGCACACAGATCAACTTGTCATGGGCTGCACCGTCAAATAATGGCGGCTCTCCTGTAACTGGGTACAAGATAGAATACAAAGTTGGTTCCAGCGGATACTCTACACTTGTTGCAAACACTGGCAACACTGCAACTACGTACACTCACACTGGACTAACGGCAGGCCTAGTCTATGTCTACAAAATATCTGCAATAAACTCAGCTGGTGCAAGCAATCCTTCTCAAGAAGCATCAGCAATTCCAACTGCACAATCTACATCAACTACAAATGCAGCTCCTGCTGCCCCAACTGGACTTGTTGCGATGTCTGTTTCTGGCACACAGATCAATCTGTCTTGGATTACGCCATCCAACACCGGCGGCTCTCCGATCACAGGCTACAAAATTGAAGCAAAAAAGGGCACTGGATCATTTGAGGTCATTTCACAAAACACTGGCAACACTGCAACTACATATGCTCACACCGGTCTGACCACTGCGGCTGTCTATTATTACAGAGTATATGCGATTAACTCTGTTGGCACTAGTGGTCCGTCTGGCGAGTCATCAGCTGTTCCAAAAGAAACAACTACGCCAACACTAGTTGCTGTTGCAATTGCTCCAACTCAGATTCATCTTTCTTGGACTGCACCATCTCAAACGTACAAACAAACAATCAATGGATACAAAATTGAAGAAAAAATTGGTGAGTCTTACAAAATAATCAAAGACAATGCTGGCTCTATTACACAGTATACTGTTAATGGACTTGTTAGTGGTAAACCGCACACATACGTTGTCAGTGCTTTGTTTTCTGTAGGCTCTAGTCCAAGATCAAATGAGGCATCAGCAACACCAACTACCACATCTACTCCGCCCGCTGGATTTTCAACCACTATTGCAACACCAACTACCACACCAACTAAACCGATAGGAACTGATCCTCAATCCATTCTAAAAGCACAACAAGAAGAAGTACAAAGAAAAGCAAAAGAAGCAAGAGAAGCCATGCTCAAGCAATCTGGAAAAGGTGACAGCGATAAAGCAAAGGCTGCACGTGAAGAAGCACAAAAGGCAAATGAAAAAGCAATTAAAGATGCACAAGCGGCAAGACAAAAGCTGATTGCTGACAAACAGGCAGCACTCAAAGCGCCAAAAGAAACTACCAATCAAGACTCAAAGCAAAAACCTGCAAATGCAACTACTCAAAAACCAAAAACAATAGATGAAGCACGCAAGCTTGCAGAAGAGGCAAAACAAAAGGCACTGGAAAAAGCCAAAATTGACACAAAACCAAAAACCGACACTAAGAGCAAAGCACAACAAGAGCTGGCCGCAGCAAAAGCAGCCGCATGGGAAAAAGCAAGAAAAGCGCTAGAAGCTGAGAGAGCCAAGAACAAGAACTAGCTTCCAACAAACAGATTTTTATTTTCACATCTTTTGAACATCACATGGTTAATCAAACCGAACCAAACGTGGTTGGCGTAAGTGTTCTAAAACAAAATGGTGTAGATATTGACGAATTGATTAGACTTCTAATCTACAATGCATCTGTAGAATTTACGGCATACTATTACTTCACAAATCTTCGAATGCACTGCACTGGTGTGGATGGTGAAGGTATCAAGGGCGTAATTGAAGATGCACGACTGGAAGACCTGAGTCATTTTGAATCATGCCTTTCCAGAATTTACGAGCTTGGTGGAAGTCTGCCAAACGACGCAACAGAGTTCATCAAAATGTCTGGATGCGAGTTTTTGCAACTACCTCCAAACAAAACAGACCTTAGGGCAATAATGGAAAAATGCCTCAAGGCAGAGCAAGGTGCAATCGTTAACTGGAACAAGATCTGCCAAATGACTCATGGAAAAGATCCAGCTACATACGATGTGGCAAAGGACATTTTGCGAGAGGAAATTGAACACGAGGCGTGGTTTTTGGAACTCTTGTACGGAAGACCATCTGCTCACATGAGGAGAAAATTCCCAGGGGAGCGACCACATACTGCAAAACACTCCAGAGCGCTAGGCTGATCCTTTCGCTTTTTTCTAATTTTTTGTCTTACGATGTGTGATCTAAAGCCAAACTTGCCATTTACGATCACAGGCATGCTAAAGCTTATCTATGTGAAAGATAAATCGTCGATAACCTGATGCAAGAAGAATTTGTAATTGTTGATGGTAACAGAATTCGATACCTCAAGGCAGGATCGTCAAAACGAAATCTTGTTCTTATTCACGGATTGGGCGCTTCTGCTGAGCGCTGGGAGTTTGTAATATCTAACTTCAGTAAGCATTTTACGGTCTATGTGCCAGATCTGATCGGATTTGGTCTTAGTGACAAACCAACTGTTGATTATACTACCGAGTTCTTTGCAACATTTGTTTCCAGATTTTTATCAGAGATTGGGATCACAAAAGCAACCATAGTTGGCTCATCCCTTGGCGGACAAATTGCAATCGAATATGCTTCTGCAAATCAGAATAATGTTGAAAAATTGATTCTTGTCTCACCTGCTGGCGCAATGAAGCAATCAACGCCTGCACTTGATGCGTATATCATGGCTGCATTATATCCTGACTCTTCTAGTGCAAAAACTGCCTTTTCTGCAATGACTGGTAGTAACCATGATGTAAGTCAGACAATAATTGATAGTTTTGTTCAGCGAATGCTCATGCCAAATGCAAAATATGCATTCATGTCAACAATTCTTGGACTAAAAAATGCACCAGAGATCTCCACTAAATTGGAGATATTAGAAATTCCAACATTGGTGGTTTGGGGCGAGCTTGATCCTGTCATACCGATAACTTATGCGGAATATTTTGTTCAAAAAATCCGCGATTGTAGATTTTATCAAATGGAAGGATGCGGACACACTCCATATGTCGAGGATCCATCAGAGTTTAGCAAAATCGTGCTTGATTTTTTGAAATAACTGTGCTATCTTTAAATAACTAATTACCAAGGCAATGGTAATGGTTGGTAACAGTAACCAAATCGATTACATGTCAATGTTTCAAGACTGGGTACAAAAAGGAGGAAGAGCGCAAGCAGAATTCATGAAGGCGTTTTCTTCATACATGGAGAACAATCAGAAATTTGATCCGCTACAAACAATCAAAGATCTTACAACAAAATCTTCTGAAGCACAAAGTGACTTTGTGAACAACATGTCATCAGTGCAAAAAAACGTAATGGAGCAATTATTTAACATGGGAAATCTGATGCAGAGCTTTATGGGCTATGGTGCATTCAAGACAACAATTGGAAGCAATGGTAGAATATCAATTCCTGAAGCAGAAAGAGACGCACTTAGAATTAATGAAGGCGACTTGGTTCAAGTCGTGGTAATCCCACTAGAGAAAAAGAAAAAACAAAACTAGGATCTTTCTTTAATCCACTGACTTAGCTCTGGCAGAATTTGTTTTTGTGAAAAAGAACTTGCAATCATCCCCACATGTCCTATTGGATACACGCGCATTGTTTTGTCCTCACTTGCTACTGCATAATAAATTGGCATACTGCATTCCGGTGAGACTAGATGATCTCCAACTGCAACCTGGACAAAAATTGGCATTGATATATTTTTGAGATCAATTTGTTTTCCACCAACATACATTTTGTTTTGGACTAGGAGGTTTTCTTGGTAAATGTCTTTAATCCACTGCCTGAAAAGCTCCCCTGGAATGGGCGGTGTGTCACTTAGCCATTTTTCAACTCGCAAAAAGCTATCTACAAATTCCTTATCGTGTATGTTTTTGAAAAATTTATAGTATTTTTCAAGACCTTGCTCAAATGGTTTTAGTATTGAAAAACAGTAATACATGAACTCTGGAGGCATGTTTCCGACAGTATCCACTAAATTGTCAATGTTGAGATGTTTTGCCACATTGCTGACTACTGTAGTGTCCTTCCATCCGTCAATTACTGGCGCTGTGACTATGAGATTACGCACCTTTTTTGGATGTAAAGTGGCGTAAATCGTCGCAATCGTGCCGCCAGTACAGTATCCTTGAAGAGATATGTTGTCAACTTGGGATTCTTTTCTAATAAAATCAACACAGTTATCCAAGTATGAATTTACATAGTCATCAAAATCCAAGTATTTGTCAATGTTTGATGGCGTGCCCCAATCTACCATGTACACATCTATTCCATCTTCGAGGAGTTTTCTAACCCAGCTTTTCTTTGGTTGAATATCCAATATGTGAAATCGATTAATTATTGCATAACTTATGAGCAGTGGTGTTTTGATCTGTTTTTCAACAATTGGTCTGTAGTGGAGCAGTCTGATCTTGTCTTGTTCGTATACGACATCATATGGAGTTGATTCCAGTGTTATCTCATCTGGTGCTGGCACCAGTTTTGGGGCTTCAGTGACATTTTTTGTAAAGCTAAGAAACTCTTCCATTAATTTTGGATCAATTACACTATCTTGCATCTTGTCTCTCTTCTTTTTTCTCTATCTTTGTAATCCGCTTTCTGAGCTCGTGCAGTTCTTTGTATACCTCATCAATTTCTTTTCTTGTTGGCAGCTTCATAGAATGCAACATTACATTTGTAATGTTTTCCCAGTGACGAGTAAGCTCCAATTCCGCAGCAACCAACTTGCCATAGTTTTGACCGAATTTCTCAGAATCAAAAAGCTGTGTAAAGTCATTTTCAAAAATATCTATCCATACTCTTTTGTATGCTTCTAGATTTTCAACGTCTTGGGGGATGTTTGGGACCTTTGCGTTTACCTTTTTTTGCGCATCAACCCATGCTTCCGTTAGTTGTTTGTAATATTCGGTCAGTTTTTGGTTGAATTCAATTAAATCCTCATTTGCGTCTAGTACCTCAGTTACTACTTTTTTCATGTCGTTTGCCCAGTTTCTCATGGGTCCAACTGATGTCAATGCGATTGGCTTGCCTGACATTAGGTGTAACAAATCCGTCCAAAATAATGAGACGTGTTTGTAATAATCAAGCGGAAGCTTGACGTCTTGTGACATGTTGATTAAATACACAAGATCGCAATAAATAGTTCGTCTTCTAATATGACATATCACAACAAGGAGAATCTATAATGGAAAAAGAAACACTATGTGACTCGATAAAAAAACTGGACCCTATGATTCGTTTTGTGGGCCTGATCAATAACAAAGGGCACTTGGTGGCAGGAGGAATGAATGAAGGCAAGAAGACACTAGAGGATACAAAAAAAGACGAAATGCTTTACATGGAACTTGCACTACGGGTTCGAATGCGTCAGGAATTTGATTCTGAATTAGGTCCAGTCCGATTCGCAATGTCTTATAGAGACAAGGTGATTGTAATGAGCTTCCCAGTTGGAAAGGAAATACTGCTAGTATCTGCTGAAAAAGATGTCAACTTTGCTAAATTTCCATTTGAGACACTCAAAATAATAGAGCAATACTTGAAGTGAAAATAGCAGATTGGTTTAAGATACGAATCCTAGTTATTTTCTAATGTGAAAAGTAATCTTATTTTACTGATTGTATTTGTATCTGTTGGAGTGGCACAAACTGTTTTTGCAGATGTGTTTGTACCAGAAGACGAGATCTTGGGCTATTTTGATTCTAATGATGTCTATACGATAGTCGGGGCTGTAAAAAATACCGAAAATTATCCCGTATCACCGGTTTTGCATCTGGTGGTGCTTGAAAATCAAAAAGAGATTACAGTGACTCAAAACCTACCAACTGTTTTTGAGAACAAGGACATTCCATTTAAGATTAAAATTCCAGAAATATCTGATCACTACACCACAATAAAAAAAGTCGAAGTGACATTTGCAAAAAAGCCTGACACAGTACCGTCCTCAGTAGAAGTGGTTTATGATAGATCCCTCACAAAGCACTCTGATGGACATTTGTCTGGTAGAATAATGAACACTGGAAATATGACCGTACATGACATCAAAGTCTATGCAACTATACATGGGCAAAACAATTCTTTTATTGATGTGGCACAAAATCTTGAAAAAATAGAAAAAATAGAGCCAGGACAAATCATCGAATTCACAATGTATCCAGATCCTAACCTTGCAGAATCTGTTCATTACTACAGCTGCTTTGCACTTGGAGATGAGACCATAGTGCCGCTAACTGTGCTCAGAAATGGTGAAAAATTTAATTTCAGATATGACTCTACTGCCTCTTTTGTGGTAAAAGGGTTTGATGAGTCTGGAACAAAACTCTCCATTCTTGGTATCAACTCTTTTAAATTTCCGGCCTATGTGAATTTTGAAATACCAAAAACATCTGATGCCGAAAAATTTGAAGTCTTTATCAACAAAAAACCAGTGCAGTTTATTCAAAGCCAGGATGAGGCTGGTAACTGGCACATTGCGTTTGATGTGGAAGGAACCACACAAAATCAGATCCTAATTAGCGGATTTGAGAACCCTAATCCTCAAAAAGTCCCCATATCTGATGATTTGTCTGATGATTTACCTGATGTATCGATAATGACTGATTATTCTCTTTTCTACTATGTTATTCCAATTGTTATAATTGGAATTATTGGAGTATTTTTGTACAAAAAAACTCGGACTACAAGCTAATTTTTTGGTAATTTGATGGTGAATACTGTCGGATTATTCTTGACAGACATTGTCCCCTGATGTCTTTCTATGATGTTTTTACAACTTGCCAGTCCTAGGCCAGTTCCCGTTATTTTTGTTGTAAATAATGGTTCAAATATTTTATCAAGATTTTCATCACTTATTCCAGGACCTGAATCTTCAATTTCTATAATGACACTCTCTTTGTTTTCTGAGGCATTGATCAGTATGGTACCTGATCTGTTCATTGCCTCAATTGCGTTTGTGATGAGATTGACAAATACAATCTCCATTTTATCTATATCACATACGACTTGGGGGTTGTTTTTTGGCAAATGAACTGTAATGTCGTCCACAATTTGGATTCTATCTATTACTTTTTTTAATATGTCATGTAGAGAATAATTTTGTAGCTTTAGTGGTGGCAGTTTTACATAATTTAATACGTCTTCTATTTGGTGATACATTTTTCTTGCCTCTTCTTCAATTAGTTCCAACTGGTCTAGTGATTTTTTATCCAGTTTATTTCTTGCATTTTTTCTAATCATTGTTGAATAGTTAATGATTACAGTCAGGGGATTGCGCATATCGTGTGTTATTCTAGATGTCAGCTCGCCAATGTGTACTAGCTTATCCAGCCTTTGCCGCATATCTTGTTCTTCTATTGTCATATGTGATGTTTCACATTGTAATAATTTTTTAACCTATTTGTTGACTTTGAGCCCAATCTTTAAAAATTGGTTCTGTGGGACCTGGGGATACCATTGGTCTGGCAAGGGAATTTATGGCATTGGTCCAACAGACCTAATTTGCATGTGTGTTATTGATTACTATTCTTGTGTATGTGCAAATGTAGCAAACAATACATGATGTGATTTGTGTGATTGCTATTCCATACACTTTGGTAATTTACCATCATGTTTTTCTTGATATTCCTTTAGCAATTGCGTTTTAATCTCTTCATGTTTGGATGATATGGTATAACGAAATCGTTTGGTATCCCTTGTACACGCGTCATTTAGTGACTCCAAAATTGTTTGTCTTAGGTTATTGGAATCTCCAATGTAAAGAATCTTCATTGCAGCATGCATCATGTATGCGCCTGGCTCTTCAGGAGTCTTTGCAATCTGTTCCGTACTGTAATCAAGCCAGTCGGACCATGTGATATTATTTTCCATGCTTTGCTTGGATTTCGCTTCTTTAAATTCTGAATGTTAATTGTCTAGCAGACCTTTGAGTCCAACACAACGGTTTCGTATGGTTACCTCGGTAACTCCTGCTGCAACTGAGATGTCTTTTTGGGATCTAATCTCACCATTGGAAACGCATGCCAAGTATAATGCCGCAGCTGCCAAACCCATTGGGTCTTTTCCGGCAACCATTCCAATTATCTTTGCCTTGTTTAATATCTCAGCTGCCTTTCGTTTGGTCTTTTCAGATAGGTTTGCAACACTTGCTATTCGTGCAATGCCTTTTGTGGGATCAGCTACTGGCATTTTGAGATCAAGTTCTTTGTATATTAGTCGGTAACACCTTGCAACATCCTTTCGTCGTATGTTGATGCTTTCTGCAACATCATCTAGCGTTCTTGGCGTCTCTGTATTTCTGCATGCTGCGTAAAGGCAGGCGGCAATCAGTCCGTGGATTGATCTTCCTCTGACTAGTTTTTTCTCCATCGCCTTTCTGTAAATGTAGGCCGCTTTTTCTATGACTGCATCTGCCAAACCCATCTTGTCCTTCATTTTGCCTAATTCATTGAGTGCTTGTCTTAGATTTCTATCTGCAGATGTGTGTGCTTGCGTCCTACTGT
This sequence comes from uncultured Candidatus Nitrosotenuis sp., assembly GCA_964616415.1. Lineage (GTDB taxonomy): Archaea > Thermoproteota > Nitrososphaeria > Nitrososphaerales > Nitrosopumilaceae > Nitrosotenuis. Next base: position 11,724 of record CAZTUP010000013.1, read on the forward strand.
CCCATGTTCTTAGGCGTTCAATAGAATTTTTCATGGATGCTGAGAGCGGTTTGCCAGTGGCATCCTTGTCTGCACTACCTATTACCGTGGACAATCCCATATCATGCATTGTAAGTGATGTTGCTGCACCGACTCTGCTTTTGTCTGACTCGTCACTTGAAAATGATCTCCATTCTGGGCCTGACTCTTCGAGTTTTTCTGCTGCAACATAGCCACAATTTCTGCAAAAGATTTCACCAGTTACTGCGTCTGCCTGTATGGTGTTTTTTGCACATGATGGGCATTTTGTCTGAGATGACGTCATCAGTGTATCTATAGGTCGTTTTTAGTTATTATGGGTTTTACACAATTCCAATGATTATTTGTATGTAGGTCAAGCTAAGAGACATTCTATGATCATAGAATTAGTTTTGAGATTTTTGCTTAGAGTGTTCTTTTAGTCTGTCGGCAAGCTTTCTAAAGATCTCATTTACACTGACATCGATCAAATTAATTGTTGCATTATCTTTGATGAGTTGTTTTTCATATTTTTCTTTGATTGCAAACATCACTGATGACCAGTGTAAAACCCCTTTGAGCTTTTCTTCGACAATGATGTTTGTATCTGGGAAATTAAATGACTGAAAAACAATTCCATTTGCCCAGTTTATGGTTGGTATTGCACCGCCTGCAGTTTTACTGCTAAATGCGATTTGTGTCATCCAATCCTCAAAGCTATACTCTATTACCTCATGTATGATGAGTTTTTTCCAAGGCTCTATTGTAATCTCCAAGATGTTTTGCTTCGATGTCACACAATTATATAATTTTCAAAAATCCATGCCAAAAAATAGCACCACATATCTGACTGTCTGTCTGTTTTGAACAGACAAGATCTATTATTTTGTTCGTGACTCGGTATGTGGGGATAAAATGAACCACACTGAAATCATCAAACATCTGAGCCTCTTTGGCTTGGAAGAAATTGATTCCAAAGTATACATGGGATTACTCCAAACCGGACCAGTGTCCGTTGGAACTCTGTCTGGAAAATTGGACATAGATAGGGGCAAGACTTACCGTGCTCTGAACCGACTCAGAAATATGGGAATTGTGAGCACAACTTTTTCAAACCCTACGCTTTGCTCGGCAATTCCGCCAACTGATGCTCTGAATGTAATTCTTGACAGAAAACAAGATGAAATGATAACGATGAAAAACCTGTCACAGAAAATTGTTGGAGACATTGATGTTATAGTCAAAGAGACTGATATGCAAGAAATATCGTCATTTGTAATAATCCAAGGACGCTCAAATATTTACTCTAGAATCGGAAAATTACTACAAAAGGCTACGGGGGTGGTGTATCTGGTTGGCCCACCTGAAGACTTTATGAGAATGTATCACACAACAATTCCGGAAAAAATTCAGATGATAAAACAAAATGGTGCTGAAGTTAGAATCCTAACTGAAGCATCAGGTGAAAAGGAGCTGGCATTCATAAATCGATTAGAGCCAAGCGAAGTACGCCTTGGCAAACTCCCATCAAAAAGTAGAATGATCGTGGAGGAAAACAGACAACTCATCATGTCTGGCGCACTGAACACTTCGATGGATCTCAATGATGAAAGTGATTCTGTAATGCATACCAATTCGTCTGAAATGGTGAGCAACATGTTTAGCCTCTGCACCTTGTTGTGGAACAAATCAAAACCGTCTGAGATTCTTGTTGCAACAAAAGCAAAGAAGGTAAAGGCACAATGATGGGATACAAGTCAGTTTACTGTGAAGCATTAAGGCAAAAAAGCCCCGAGACAAACTCGGCAAGCAAAACACTGCACAAAAAAAGAAAAGAAGATCTGGTGAATGAGTTGGTGGATCCAATCTGTATAATTGCTAATGCAAATGACATGCTGTATACCCGCCTTGGCAAATTCGTTGATGATGACACTCGAATCTATTTTGAAATGATAACCAGATCTGTCACAAAAACTAAAGCCTTGGTTGAAGAGTTACGCCAAGAGACTAGCTGAGTAAACAATAGGCGTAATTTGGCTTCATTGACGGGTACATAATGCTCTCTGTATTGTTTGTGTGTCCCAACCCTATGGCATGTCCAAGCTCATGCCTCATTATCTTCTCAACGCTTGCTACATCGTACAACTGAAAACTACCATCGCAATTGTAATCGCCTAATACCACTTCGACTACGCCCTTGCCAATATGTGCATGTCCTAGTACGCCCTCGCCTAATTTTCTTACAGTCCATGTGACCCAAATGTTTGCGTCTGATTTTGAATCAGTATATGAGAATTTTATGATTGCCTTTCCCTTGGTTGAGCTAAACATTTGACTTTCCCAGAATTTTGTGGATTGGTTTAGCGTGCCGACATGATCCAAGGGCAATCCTGATGGCTGTGCGTTTACAAAAATCTTATAGTTGAAAACGTATGTGCCATTTTCTAGTGTGACTTTGGGATCTGGAAATCCTGTCGAGCCTGTCTTTATTTGCTGCTCAAAATTCCATCGCTCATAGTCTCTTAGGAATTTTTTAATTACATCAAAGCTTGGATTTGGGTACTCGATGTAGCGTTTGTCTTTTGTAACTTTGGCTACAACTTTACTGGTGTATGATTCAAATGTTTTTTGATCTGGTTTTTCACTCCAGTTTTTTGGTTTTTCTGTCGGCTTGTATGGGTATTTCTTGAGCACCTTGTCGGCAAATTCTTTGTAATTTTTTGCAACTGTGTTGTTTGGGTATGCGGTGTTTGCCTGATCAAAGTATTTTTTTGCCTCTGCATATTCTCCATAATTCCCAAATCCAACACCCAGGCCAAGCACGGCCGTGATGTCTTTTTGGTCTTTTTGATATACCTTGTAAAAATCCGACATTGATTTTTGGTGTTGACCCAAGTTACTCTGTGCCACTCCTTTCATCTTTAGAACTGTGGAGTGATTTGGATAGTCCTTGAGTATTTTATTATACAGCGTGATTGCCTCCTTGTATTGACCTTTGGCGAAATATTTTGCGGCATCTCTGTATGACGTATTTGCATTTTTGACTATGTCTTCTGCAAAAATTGGCACAATTTGGATTGATAATAACACAAAAGCCAAGAAAATGGTTATAACGAAATATTTCATGTGATCAAACATGCTTGGACTAGGTAATAATTTGAACGAATTAAAGATACGAATTCAAACCATGCATGATGAACTTGCAAACCTTGGCGAGCCAAGCTCAACACTATCTGAAATGATCGACGCTACTAACACACTTCGCCTAAACGAGTACCTGAGTAAAGCCGATGCAAAAAAAACTCAACTTATCTCAGATTATGTCCAATATACAAAACAACTAGAGCAGATCATCTCGTCGTTGTTTTCGATTCAGGCAGAACTAAAGAACATACTAAAAGAAGAGACATCTTTAATGTCAGAAGACTCGGTCAAGCCAAGAAAAGTAAGAAAACCCGCCACAAAAAAGATCCACTAGTTTTGATAAGAAACATCGCCTGATGTTATCCAGCTTGTCTTTGAGCCTTGTTTTATGACCAGAGTTCCGTCTCGGTCGATCTTTATGGCCTTGCCCGATGTTTTTGTGCCTGATGAGTTTACTGTGATTTGTTTTCCAATAGTTGATGATTTTTTTGTCCATTGGTTGATAATTGATTGTGTTTTATTGTTCTCAAGGCTCTCCAATATGTTTTCTAGTTCCTCTAAAAACACCTTGACTAGTTTTGCCGGTTTTGTATTGTCTTTTTTGATCAGGGTTTCCACGCCGTAGGTTTTATTTTTTATCTTGTTTTCAATTTCCTTTGGGTTTATCTTGAAATTAATTCCAACTCCGACAACAACACTTTCAACTCTGGTTGACTCTATTGATGCATCGATTATGATCCCAGCTACTTTTTTTCCATGTATGGTAAGATCATTTGGCCATTTTAGCTCTGTCTTTATTTTTAGTGATTTCTCAATTGCGTCGGATAGTGCAACTGCAACTGCAAACGGAATGAGTGTGATTTTTGATATGTCAAAACTTGGCTGCAAAATAACTGATAGCCATATCCCGCCTTTGGGTGAAATCCATTTTCTGCCTAGCCGTCCTTTGCCAAGCGTTTGTGATTCGGCAATTACGACTGAACCGAATTCATCTTGATTTTTTGCGATATTTGTTGCAAAGTTTTGTGTAGAATCAACTGAATCAAAATAGTACACCTTGTTTCCAATTCGTTTTGTTTTCAGGTCTTCAGTTATCTCCCATGGGAGCAACAGATCAGTGGTGTCAATTAGTCTGTATCCGAGATTTTGTTTTGACTCTATTTTGTATCCAAGGGATTGGATTTTTTTTATATGCTTCCAAATCGCAACCCTGCTAATATGCAAGACCTCGCTTAGGTCTTCACCTGATAGGTGTTCTAGGCGATGTGCCTTGAGAAACTGTAAAACCTTGACTAGTCCTTGGTTTTCATCTGACGTGTAAAGCAAACTATGTTTCTTATCTGTGTGGATGATTTATAATTTTTAAAATCCTATGTCGATGTCAAATCCGCCATCGCCTGCACCTGCATCTCCACCCATATCTCCACCAGAGTCTGCTCCTGTATCAGACATTTGATTCTCTGATCCTGGTGGAATTTGATCTGCTGGAACATAGCTGCCCATGGATGCACCAATCATGGAAAACATCATGGAAAACATCATCATGTTCATTATGCCAAAGAACATCATCATTGCAAAGTCTGATTTGTTATTGCCCATGAATTCTTCGAGTTTTTTCTTATCGCCAAGCTTGTATAGTTGCGTCATCTGGTTCCATTTTTGCTCCATTTCGTGAATTCTTTGTTGTACCTCGTTGTTTCCTTTCTCTGTTATTTGGAGCTCAATTTTCTCTCCGCCTAGGAATCCTTTCTTTTTTTCAACTTTGATCAAGCCTCGCTCTTCTAGTTTTTCTAATATTTTGTTTAGCTCTTCTGGCTCGATTCCGGTCTTTGATTTAATCTTGTCAAATTTCTTGGCACCGTTTCTGATTGCGCCTAAAACAATAACGTCTTTTGGCTCTTCTTCCATGGTGTGGCTTGTCTGATACCGTATAAAGAATTTTCCAATGAACTCATTGTGTGTTGTAGGGTTTTGGAGATCGATCCGGTTAAACAATTAACAACGCAAAGAAAAGCACTAGGACAATAAGTGGCATAAGTTTGCGCATCAACGCGTTAATTTTTACGGCTTTTTCTTTCATGTTGTTATCAACATGTCTCATCTGGATCACCATTGATAGTAAATTATTGAGAAACAATGCATACACGACAATCATAATTTTGTCAAGCAGTGTTAGATAACCAATTGGAGGGAGTTGATTTGCTGCACTAAGATGGGCTGCAACTGCTGCCAAAAGAGTTGACGCGCCCAGTCCTATTCTTGGAGCAAAATTGGATGGACTCATCCAAAAAGCAAGCATTGCAATAGTTGTGATGATTATGACTGGAAAAATTGTTTTAAGAAATGATGAGACAAAAAATCTCTCAATTGTCATTGTGTATACATAGCGAGAGTATTCCTTTCCGTCTGGATATTGGTGGACTAGGATGTCTTGTGTGTTATCTACTAGGTGCCATCCTGGAATGTTGATTAGCTTGTCAACTCCGCTTTCGTCTTTGTCTGCAACAAGAATGAGATCTTCTCGTCCATCTATTCCCTCTACTACAACTGTTAGGTGTAGTTGCTCAAACGGATATTGGTGAAAATCAAGATTGTTTAGAAAAGTGCCCTTTACTCTGGCCTCGTAATAGTGTGGCTCTACTGTAATGGGCTCCATTGTGGCCTTGCCGTTCATGAATTCTATTTTTGGTTTTGATTGCGTGAAATCATCCTGATCAGAATAAACCCACATGTAAAAATCAAGATCATATGAGCTTGTTTGCAGATCTATTTTTCCTACATTTAAAAGATAAATGCCGACTTTGTATGATTTTTGATTTTCATTGGACTGCTCCTCTAAACTATCATCAGATAGTATGGCTGGAATAAAACTAGGAAATATCAAAATGGCTGCAAGCAGCAATAAACTGGTTTTCATAATTTAATCCTCATTTTCTGTAGCATATAAAATTAGAAAACGCACTCTTGTTGTTATAGCAGTGAATAAACAATGAGAAATAGGATGCCTGAAATTGTCGGTGCGGCAATTGATATTTTCTTGTCTAGTGATATTTGTTGTGCTAGTGTGAATTCTTGTTTTTTAATTTCTGAGTAATATCGCGTTAGTATCATTGGTATAAGACAAATGATGAAAAATGTATACGCCACAATCATGATTTTGTCTGCTAGTGTCATGTATCCGATTGGTGGTAATTCGGCAAGCAAATACCCGGTGTGGAAAAATATTGCAGATAGCAATGATGCAGAAATCATCCCTAGTCGTTCTGCCTGATTTTTAGGCGACAACAAGAATGATGCAAAAGAAAATCCCATCAGTATGCCAATTGGAAATAGTTTTTTCATAAATGCCAATACTTCAGAGGTGCCAACTCTGTAATGCGCTTCAAAATGAGAAAAATCCCCCCATGGATACTCTGCGCTATTAATTGTAAATCTTGGAGAACCTATCTCCCATCCTGGAACACTTGTTGTTTCTGAGCTGCTTATTCCGCTATATTCGTGGTTTACTGTAAAAACTAGCTTGTCCTGCGTATTTGGATAGTATGGTTCCATGTGTATTGCCAAATCGAGATTCTCAAATGGATAATTTCTAAAATCCATTGCATTGTAGAACACGCCTCTGACCTTAAATTTATGAAAATGGGGCTCTGTAACAACTCCAGAAACATCTTCGACATGCCCGTTTGTAAAATCAAATTCTGTCGGCGGGGGGTTCTTTGTAAAGTCAATTTCATCTGATGTTATTGTTACCCAAAAAATTAACTCGTACGATCCGTTTTGTCTATCAATGGATCCGATGTTTATTAGTTGTATTCCTACATTGTATTTTGCTGGCGTATCTGATTGATCTTGAAGTTCTTGTCCATATACAATACTGGGAACAAGTATCACAAACAACACTGCTGGAATCAGAACTAGTTTGTGATACATTTGGGTTTGTGTCTCATTATTACTTTATAATACTATTGTGAAAGATTTGCCGTGTTTTATTATTGGCAGACTAATCATCCAATAAATTATAATCTCACTCTGGCGTTCTATACGCATGGATGTGGATTCGTACTCTGATGAACAAATTCGAAAAATTCTGTCACTCAAAACTGTTGCAGTAGTTGGCATGTCCAAAAACGAGGAAAAGGCGGCCCACTATGTTCCAAAATACTTGTTATCTCAAGGCTATGATGTTGTACCAGTCAATCCTACGGCTGATCAGATTCTGAATAAAAAATGCCACGCAAATCTGGATGAAGTTTCACAACAAATTGACATTGTTGATGTGTTCAGGCCATCTGATCAAGTACTATCAGTAATCAAAGAGGCAATCAAGAAAAAGCCCAAAGTAATCTGGCTTCAGGAGGGAATTCATAATGAAGAGGCAGAAGAGCTAGCAAGAAAGGCAGGAATTCAAGTGGTCTTCAATAGGTGCATGCTTGCAGAACATCAACGGTTATTCTAATGTCTGATTTTGATAATTTTTACAATTCTTTGCGAGAACTGGTAAAATCATACACTAAAGACGGCACAATGATCAAAGTTGAACCTGACTTGGAAGCGGGAATAATTCGAATTTTTGGAGAACATATGAGCTCGCTGAGTCGAGCAAAAAATGGATTAACGGACGTATCTGAAATTGCATATACGACAGCAGAACATCATCCATATTGGAATCTCTTGTATTCGGCATGTCAAATAGCAAAAATAACTTTGGATAAATGGGATTCAGAACTTACTTTGGAGGAGCTTGGTGAAATTTCTTGGTCAATTGATGAGCTAAAAAACACTTGTCAAAAAATCATAGAGCATCCGCACAATGATCACACTCACTAGATTATTCTAGTCAGAGATAAATAGCAATGAGTCATAGTTGGATTTGTGCCAATAAAGATAGGAATTATCGGCAAGACCAATACTGGCAAGACTACATTTTTCAATTCTGCCACTCTGTCATCAGCTGAAATCTCTACATATCCATTTACTACAAAAAAACCTGAATCTGCTACTGCAAATGCAATCACACTGTGTGTTCATCCAGAGTTTAATGTGTTTGATAATCCAAAAAATTCGCGATGCATAGATGGATGGCGCTATATTCCAATTGAGCTAATTGACTTGCCTGGCTTGATTAAAGATGCATGGCAAGGAAAAGGACTTGGCAACCAATTTCTTTCAGTGGCTGCCCAGTCTGATGCCTTGTTGCATGTAGTTGATGTTTCTGGTGGGATCGACTCGTCTGGTAAGATATCTCAAGCAGGTGCCGGTGATCCGATATCTGATTTTGCAGATATCGAGGAAGAGCTGATAATGTGGTACTTGAAAATACTGGAAGGCAACCGCGACAAAGTATCCAAGACAATTCATTCTGGTACTGACAAGATTGTAGCAATTGCAGACCTGTATCGTGGTATAGGCGTTAACAATTATCATGTAAAGTCTGCACTTGTAGCTGCCGGTGTAGAAGATGCTGAATTTGATGATATTGGAATCAAGCAAAGCAAAAAATTTGCTACGGTATTGCGCAAAATATCAAAACCGACACTAATAGTGGCAAACAAAATAGATGTTGAAGGTGCAGACAAGACTTTTGCAAGGCTACGAGAGCGTTACAATGACACCATAGTGGTTCCGGCAAGTGCCGATAGTGAATTATCTCTCCGACGAGCAGAACAAAAAGGACTCATAAAATACTCTCCAGGATCTGAGCAATTTGATATTGTAAAACCAGACGAGTTGTCTCAAAAACAAAAGGGTGCATTGGACTTTATCACAAAGGAGATAATGGGAGAATACATGAGAACAGGAGTACAATTCGCAATTAATGTCACCGTGTTCAAATTATTAAAAATGAATGCAGTTTATCCTGTTGCAGATGAGGAAAAACTCGCAGATAAAAAAGGAAACATCTTGCCTGACTTGATTTTACTAAAAGACGGCGCTACTGTTGCTGATCTTGCAAAAGAAATCCATACTAGCCTCACAAAAGGGCTACTATATGCAAAAGACATTAGGTATAATTTGAGATTGCCGCCAGACTATCAATTACGTGACAGAGATGTAGTGTCTTTGGTTAGCGCGTCAACTACAAAAAAACAGCACTAGGCATCTGATTTTATTTTCTCTTTTTTCATCCAAATCGTTTTGTTTTTGTGATCAAGTAGAACAATGTTTTGAGCTGCAATTTGGTCTCGTATTTTGTCTGCCTCCAAATATTGTTTTTGTGCACGCAGTGTTTCTCGTTTTTGTATCATATCTGTGATTGCTTGCTTTTCTTGCTCACTTGTTTTTTGCACTTGTAGTCCCAAAATGTCTAACATGCGCTCAAACTCTGGCAATGCAATCTCGGCAATTGATTTGTTCATGGACTCTGATGCTGCAATTCGATTGATTCCTTTTACCAGCTTGAAAAACGCGTTTGTAGCAAGCGATGTATTAAAATCAGAATCTAGCGCGGCATCAAACTCGGTTTTGCACTCTGATGTTAGGCTGATAATCTCGTCAGTTGGTCCTGCACCTATTGACATTATCATTTCATAGTATGCCGTTTCAACTTGTCGCCATTTTATCAAATTCTCCTTTAACAGTTCTTCTGAATAATCAATTGCTTTGGAATAGTGCCCTGAGATGCAAAACAGGCGAATAACGTTTGGTCCCCAGTTTTCTAAGACATGTCTTACTGATCTTATGTTTCCAAGTGATTTTGACATTTTCTCGCCATTTATTGTAACCATTCCTACATGCATCCATAATTTGGCAAGTGGTTTGTTTGTGACTGCCTCGGTCTGGGCAATTTCATTTTCATGGTGTGGAAATATGAGATCACGTCCGCCTCCATGAATTTCAAATTCTTCGCCTAGGTACTTTAGACTCATTGCAGAGCATTCAATGTGCCAACCCGGTCTTCCTTTACCCCAAGGACTAGGCCAGTTGGGCTCTGTCTCGGAAAATTTCCACAATGCAAAATCCAATGCGTCATTTTTTGTCTCATCTACTTGTACTCGAGCGCCAGAAATCAAATCCTCTGTTTTTCGTTTTGATAGCTTGCCGTACTCTGTAAATTTTGAAACGGAATAGTATACACCATTTAGAGAAATATATGCATAGCCTGAATCGACTAGTTTTTTGATTAATTCTATTATTTCTGTTATGTGCTCGGTTGCCTTTGGATGAACTGTTGCGTGCTTGATGTTTAGTCTATCAAAATCCTCAAAATAATGATCAATGTATCGCTTTGATATCTCAAGGGGGTGAACACCTTCTGAATTTGCGCGATTGATTATTTTATCATCAACATCGGTAAAATTTTGGACAAATTTGACAGGGATGTTTTTTGATTCCAAGTATCTGCGCAAAACATCAAAAATTATGATTGTTCTTGCATGTCCGATGTGGGATTCATCATATACTGTTACACCACACAGGTAAATGCCGACGTTTTTTGATGTGATTTCTAGCTCCTTTGTTGTTAATGTATCGTAAATATTCAATTCTACTCTCTTTACAGTTTTGGCGGCATTATCCTCTTATGTTCACTATTTTTGTATAATTGATAGATTTTTTGAATTTTCTCTGCAGAAATTTGTGTTATACCGGCGATGCTTTCGGGCGTCATGGCTTTGTCAATCATACAGTACAGAATAGAATCAATTTCTTCGTATGTGATTCCTATTTCGTCCTCTGCCAGATGACCCTGCCAAAGATGTGGGCTGCTCTTTTTTGATATGATTGATTCTTTGACTCCGAGATGTTTTGCCATTTCTCTTACCTGTGTTTTGTATAGTGATGCAATTGGCAGAATATCGGCACTGCCGTCTCCAAATTTTGTAAAATATCCAATTAGATATTCGGATTTATCACTAGAGCCCACAACTAGATAATTACTCAAATTTGCATAATAGTATAATAAATTGGAGCGAATTCTTGCCCTCAAATTCCCAAGTGATCTTTGGTCTGGTTCTAGTGTGTTTGCAAACTGGGAATGAATCAAGTTGATATCAATTAACTTGTAATTCAGATGCAAATTATCTACTAGATGTAATGCATCCGCTGTTTCCTCTTTTGGTGAAACCTTACTATCTGGCATTATCAATGCCAGTGAATTTTCTTTAAACGAGTTGGCGCAAATATGTGCAATAATGGCCGAGTCAATTCCTCCACTTAATCCAAAGACAAATCCCTTGGAGTTTGTCCTTGATAGCTGCTCTCTTAGAAATGACTCGATGTTTTTTTGAATTTGTGAATAATCTTGTTTAATTATGTTCGATATGATCTCGGGATTCACAGAGTTTGATCTTGATATGTTGATTAAAAATTGTATTGTAGATTATGCATCCAGGTAAATACCGTCGTTTCTTGCCTCTACTGGATACTTTTGTAATTTTACGCCTTTGAGATAGTCCAATAGCTCACCTGTTTTGATATTGTAATGCCAAAAGTGCAATGGACACTCTACAATGTCTCCTTCTAGCTTTCCTGGTGCAATAGAGCCGTCTTGGTGTACGCATAATGCATCCAGTGCGTGATAGCCGTCTTGGTTGAATACTGCGATTCGTTTTCCATCGACATTGTATTCTTTACTTTTGCCTGCAGGAATGTCTCCTTTTTCAGCCACTTTTTTCCAGACCATTATCAGCTGATCAAATTTTGTTAGATATTTAGTTTCTTCTTTGGTTAGGACAAGATTTTTTAATATATTGGAATTTGGTACGATATTGAGCAAAGTAAAAGATGAAAGCCTTGCAGATCAGGGCAAGCTTTCTTACGAGTGGGCAAGAAGTCACATGCCAATTTTGGATAATACTATTAACCGATTAAAGAAATCACAGCCATTCAAGGGAATAACACTTGGATTTTGTCTACACATCACCAAAGAAACATCGGTTCTTTTGATGGGTGCAAAACAACTTGGAGCAAACGTTGCAGCCTGTGCAGGCAATCCACTTACAACACAAGACGACATTGCGGCCTTTCTGGCATCAGAGGGAATCCATGTTTATGCGTGGAACAATGAAACCAACGAAGAATATGATTGGTGCATTGACCAAGTCCTAGATCACAAACCACTCATCGTAACTGATGATGGTGCAGACATGAATGTCAAATTACATTTTGATAAAAAATACAAGAACATGAAGATTTTGGGCTCTACTGAAGAAACAACTGCCGGTGTGAATCGCATCATGGCAATTCATAAAAAAGGAAAACTACGATATCCTGTAATTTTAGTAAACGAGGCATACACAAAACACATGTTTGATAACCGATATGGCACTGGACAGTCCACAATTGACGGATTTTTGCGTGCAATGAATCTGTTATTTGCGTCAAAAAGAGTAGTTGTTGCAGGCTATGGCTGGGTTGGAAGAGGTGTAGCGGCTCGCAGTCATGGTATGGGCTCTAAAGTAATCGTAACTGAAGTTGATCCTGTAAAAGCACTTGAAGCCCACATGGATGGATTTGAGGTCATGACAATGTCAGAGGCTGCAAAAATCGGTGACATTTTCATTACGTGTACTGGCATGAGGGATGTCATAACAAAAGAGCACATTCTCAAAATGAAAGATGGTGCAGTGATGGGAAATGTCGGACACTTTGATGTTGAAATTGATTCTGACTTTTTATTAAACAAATCCAAGTCTGTTAGAGAAGTCCGACCAAATCTTGATGAATGTAATTTGCAAAACGGGCGCAAAGTTTACTTGGTTGGCAAAGGACGTCTGGCAAATCTTGTGGCAGCTGAAGGACATCCACCAGAAGTGATGGCACAATCATTTTCAAACCAAATTCTATCTGTGCTGTACATTCTCAAAAACCACAAGAAAATTGGTAAAAAAGTCATCACAGTACCGTCAGAAATTGATACTCAAATTGCAGTTGATGCGTTGGGTGCGTTTGATGTCAAAATTGACAAGCTCACACCAAAGCAGATTGCATACAGAGACAACTGGTAAGAAGCTTCTTAAGATACAAAAGTCGAATTTATCCATTGAAACAAAAAGCAATCATCACTAGCGCATTACCATATGCAAACGGTGAAATTCATCTGGGCCACGTCGCATCAACTTATTTGCCTGCTGATGTCACTACTCGTTTTTTAAAAATGAATGGTGTTGAGGCGTATTACATCTGTGCATCTGATGATTTTGGAACCCCAATTTTGATTGCCGCAGAACGAGAAAAGAAAACGACTCAAGAATATGTTGCACATTGGAATAAACGTGATTTTGAAGACTTTACTGCATTTGACATTGGATTTGACTTGTTTTATCGTACCAGCTCGGCTGAAAACATTGCATTTGTTAGAAACGTGTACAACACCCTAAAGGAAAATGGACACATTTACGAATCAGAAATCATACAGTTTTACTGCAAAAATGACAAAAAATTCCTCCCTGATAGATATGTGATAGGGACTTGTCCTCACTGCCAGGCACAAGATCAGTATTCTGATTTATGTGAAAAATGTGGACGCGTACCTGAAGAAATTGACAATCCAAAATGTGCAATATGTGGAGCCATCCCAACAAAAGAAAAAACAATACATCATTTTTTCAAGCTAAAGAATTTTGGTGATTCATTATTCAAATGGTTGGATGAAAACCAGAATCTACAAAAAGATGTCAAAAAATACGTGCAAAACTGGATTACTTCTGGTCTTGTGGACTGGGACATTACGCGAGATATTTCGTGGGGCGTGCCAATTCCTGGAGACGAATCCAAGGTGTTCTATGGTTGGTTTGATAATCATCTGGCCTATATCTCATCAGCTATCAAGTTTTTATCTGATAAGGGAATTGACGGAAAGGCGTTTTGGAACTCTGCTGACATTTATCATTTTATTGGCAAAGACATCGTATATCATCACTATTTGTTTTTGCCAGCAATGCGTCTTGGAATTAATTCAGAGTACAAACTGCCAGATTACATTCCTACAAGGGGACACCTCACGTTACAGTCAAAGAAAATCTCAAAGAGTAGAAATTGGTATATTGGATTAAAGGAATTTCTTGAATTCTATCCGGCTGATTATTTGAGATATTATCTGATATCTATTAACCCATACTCTCAAGATGATCTAAACTTTGACTGGGATGATTTTGCAACAAGAATTAATTCGGAATTGATTGGAAACCTTGGGAATCTGGTTAATCGCGCATTAGGATTCACAAAGAAATCATTTGATGGTGTAATACCGTCACCTGATAATTATGATGAGCGGGACAAAGAGACAGAAGCAAAGATCAAATCATTTTCAACAGAATTGTATTCTTTGCTTGAGCAAAACCATCTTGATAGGGCAATGAAAAAAGTCATGGAGTTTTCCATGTACTTTAATCAGTATTTCCAGCACAAAGAACCATGGAAGAAAGGCCCAGGCACTAATACGTGCGTATTTTTGGCTGCAAATGCGGTTTATTCTATATCAATTGCGCTGTGCCCATTTTTACCAAAATCTGCACAAAAAATCTGGGAGCAACTTGGAATGAGCGGTAATGTAAAAGACCAACCATGGAAGTCAATCTCTGAGATTGGTTTGCAATCAGGACACAAACTGGGAGAAATCACTCCGATATTTGCAAGAGTTGAAGATGCAGATATCGCAAAACGCAAAGAGAAATTTGAAACAAAATAAACACATTCCTAGAATTTCTACTCGTGGATTTTATGATCTAGATACTGGCAAGACAAAAAATCACAAATCGTATGATTTGCATCCAAAAAAATTCTTTGATACTCTGGACAGCGTGGCAGAGATAACAATAATGATCCACGGATTACGTAATAATCATTCTGGGGCGCTGGCAAAATTTCACATAGCAAAACAACGACTAGCCCAGCTTGGATATTCACATCCTGTCATTGGATTTAGCTATGATTCCAACACCAAAGGCGTACAATACAAATCCCAAGAGCAAAAGGCCACAAACATTGGCGTTATAATAGCAAAGAAAAATGGCCAAAACCTGGCACAATTTCTAGTTGATACAAAGAAAAGATTTTCACACTTGAAGATTCGACTGGTTGGACATTCGTTGGGCTCACAAGTAATTTTATCTGCACTTGAAAAACTCAAAAACAAAAAACTAGTTGAATCTGCGTATATTTTTGGAGCATCAGTTCCGGCAGATGTGCTGACCCTAAAAAAATCTGGTCGAATCATACAAAAAACAATAAACCAAAAATTTGTGAATTATTACAGCAGGCATGATGGTGTCCTAAAATATGCATTTGAGCAAGGATTGATTCCAAAACCAATTGGATACTCTGGTGCTATTGGGAAAACCGTGCCTAAATACACACAAAAACACGTCAAGCCACGAAATCACCGCTTTGTAAGCTATTCCCAAGTGCTAGAATCATACCCATAATCTGTGAATATATTGAAGTGATTTGGAATTGGTGTGATGGCAAACTCTGTAAATTTTGTAGTGCTTGGAGATCAAGAGATTGCTGCGACTCTTGGCAAAAAGGGAACCGCTACAGACATGACAATGTATGACAAAAAAGAATCTGGCGTCATACGAACATACACAACACCAAGCGGCTTTCCAGACAAAGTTCAACCATTACTACAGACAATAAACCTCGCAGAGTATGTGATATTTCATGTAAACAAGCTTGACAAGTTTGTTGGAGAGCAAATTATTGCTTTGGACATGCTGCAAAAAAAGAACGGACTATTATCTCATACATATGATGTAGATGAGAACACGCTTAATACAATGATAAAAAATACAGTACTTGCTAATTATCCAAGAATTACACAAGATAAAATCAAAGAGGAATCTGACAAGCTAGAGCAAATATCAAAAGACGGAAACGCCAAAGTGGTAATTGATCATTGCTTTGATGTCAAAGGTGTTGGTACTGTCATACTGGGCAAGGTGGAACAAGGAAAAATCAAACAATATGACACACTAAAACTACTCCCGGCAGGAATTGACGTACTGATAAAATCCATCCAAATGCATGATGATCCTGTAGAAGAAGCAATATCTCCAGGACGCGTTGGGCTTGCAGTAAAAGGGGTAACACCGGACCAAGTTGGTCGCGGCGACGTGCTTTGTGCTCCTGGGCCAGAACAGATATCGACTGAGATTGAATTGGATTTTACAAAAAGCCCTTTTTACAAAGGCGATATTGCACCAAACCAAATGTGTCTAATTAATGTCGGACTGCAAATAAAACCAGCCAAGTTTTCATCAATTACTCCGCTCAAGCTAGTTCTTGAAAAGCCAGTCTTGTACAACAAAGGCGATATCTGCGTGATATTAAAGCCAGAATCAACAAGCATTCGTCTTTTAGGTAGCGGGCCGATAAAATAGGAAAACCCTGATTTCGAGAATAATTAATTATGATACTACAATACTCTGTATGATGAAAGGCCTTCGTGCTTGTCCGATTTGTCCCTCATGTGGCTCTAAAAAATTTGAACGACTCGAAGGAGAGGATCAAGTCAGAGTCAAATGCCTCTCATGTAACCAGGTAATTTCTATCTGATTTTTTGATGGTTTTTATTGTCTATATTTTGCAATCAAAACATGGCAAAAACTTGGAAAGATTCTGATATCAACTTAGATCCTATTAAAAATCAAACAATCGCAGTTATTGGTTATGGCATACAAGGTGATGCTCAAGCAAACAATCTCAAGGATTCTGGACTAAATGTTATAGTTGGATTAAAGGAAGGCAGTCAAACCTGGAGCAAGGCAAAATCTGATGGACACACTGTAATGTCTGTTGCAGATGCTACAAAAAAAGGCGACATTATTCATATTTTGATTCCTGACATGATACAATCTCAAGTGTACAAAGATGAGATTGGACCAAATCTTTCTGCAGGAAAAGCATTATCATTTTCGCATGCTGCAGCAATTCAATGGAACTGGATAAAAGCGCCAGACAACGTTGATGTTATCATGGTTGCACCAAAAGGACCTGGCTCTAAGGTGCGTGAAACATATCAAGAAGGATTTGGTACACCTGCCATCGTTGCAGTATACCAAGATAAAACTGGAAAAGCTTGGGATCGAGTTTTAGGAATTGGAAAGGGAATCGGCTCTGCACGGGCAGGTCTGATTCAAACAACATTCAAAGAAGAGGTAGAAACTGATTGGTTTGGCGAGCAGGCTGATCTTTGCGGTGGATGTGCATCAATGGTTACAAATGCATTTGAGACACTAGTAGAAGCTGGTTACCAACCAGAAATTGCATACTTTGAGGTATTGCACGAATTGAAATTAATTGTGGACATGATTCAAAGATATGGCATTAATGGAATGTGGAGACGAGTATCAGAAACTGCAAGATATGGCGGACTAACTCGGGGCCCTATGGTAATGGATAAAGAAAACAAGGCAAAGATGAAAAAAGTCCTTGACATGATTCAGGATGGAACATTCAATGAGGAATGGATTTCAGAATATCGCAAAAACGGTAAAAATGCATTTGATAGATACATGAAACAACTCGAATCTCATCAAATTGAGCAAGTTGGCAGACAAATGCGAAAGATGATGTGGCCAGATTCTAAAGAATAAATTCTAAATTTTTCTTAGTTTAGCAACACCCGAATTGATGTGCTCTATGATTGCTGGCAATGGTGATCCTGGACCAAATACTTTGGATATGCCTGATTTTTCCAATCCTCCTCTGTCTTCTTCTGGAATGACGCCACCGCCCACAACTAGAACATCTTTGAGTCCTTTTTTTTGCAATTCTTTTACGACTCGTGGGAACAATGTGTTATGCGCACCATTTAGTAGGCTGAGTGCTACAGCATCAACATCCTCATCTTCTGAAATTTGGGCTATGCGTTCTGGTGTGGCAAAAAGCCCGGAATAAATGACTTCCATTCCTGCATCACGAAATGCCCTGCATAAAACAAGTGCACCTCTGTCATGACCATCAAGGCCTAGTTTTGCTACTAGGATTTTGATTCGACGAGTGGCAAGCTTTTGTTTCATCTATTGAATAATTAATCAGACATATTTTAAAAACTATCGATTTGTCAAACTCACACTGATGTCTCTGGTACCATATGACTCAGTTTGAGATGTTTTTTAGAATACATATTGCTGGACATGGAAAATACAATTATTTTTCAAACTGAAAATCAGTTCAAAGCTCTGTTACCTGTAAACTTGCCGTCAATGCCGACCTCTCCACCAAGTGAGCCAGACACCTGTCCGTTCATCAGATCACTTGTTACCGAGCCCTTGATGTTTAATCCACCAACCGTTCCAGAAAAGCCAGAACCAAAAAGCTTGGCATTTACTGCACCGAGTGTGCTAAAACCTTCCTCAGCGCATACGTCCATGTTTCTTCCCTGAGTGACCTGAACATTTCCAAGTGCTGCATTGCCTGTAACGGAATTTCCATTCTGGTTTAGAACCATCACAAAACTTCCAGAATACATGCACACTTCGCGATAAGAACCAATGTTTGGATCATAATAATCAAATGCCGTAGACCATACTGCGGTTCCAGTCCACTTTCCACTCAAATCTAATGATACAGTTGATGATTTTGTCTGTAGCTTTGGTTTTTCAGGTGTAGTTTTTGCAGGCTCTTCTGGCTTTGATTTTGGAGTAAATGGTTGTAGTCCTGGTTTTATTTTCTTCTTCTCAACAGTCGGTATTTTTTTCACAACTGGTTTTTTCACAGGAGATTTTTTCTTCTCTGTGGATTTTTTTTCTTCAGCAAAAACAGAGGCTGGCAATAACACACTAGTTAGCAAAATTACTGCTACTGTCAGGGCAACTAGGCGATTCAAGCACAAAGAATTTCGCATTATTCGATATAAGGCTTGTTTAGATTCTCAATTATTTTTCTACAATTATTGGTTTTTTGTCAATCCGTTCATCAAAGGCCATCATAGTGTACATGACATCCTGGTATTTGATAACACAGATCTCATTAATTCCCAGCTAAGCAAAATCTGATGCTGATCGCAGTATCCGATAATGTACATAAAGGCAACATTCTCACAGCATTTCATGCAAGTCGCGCCGGTGCATTATGATCTTACATTTGAACCGTTTTTTTCAAATTTTACATTCGAAGGAAAAGAGACAATTGATGTTATCATTGCAAAACCAACCAATATCATAACGATGCATGCTGCAGAACTAAAAATCAAAACATGCGTTGTTAGATCATCTGGCAAATCCATACCAGTACAAACAAAACTGGATGAAAAAAATGAAACACTCACCATCAAACTACCAACAAAAATTAATTCCACTGCAAAAATAATCATCGAGTATACAGGCCTGCTAAATGACCGATTGGTTGGGTTTTATCGCAGCCAGTACAAAGACAAATCCGGCAAGACAAAATACATCGCAACAACTCAATTTGAGGCAGCCGATGCAAGACGAGCATTTCCGTGCTGGGATGAGCCTGCAGCAAAGGCAACTTTTGACATCTCTATAATAACAGAATCCCATCATACTGCAATTTCCAACACAAACCAAATTCTTTGCAAAAAAACTGGAAAGAAAACTCTTTACAAATTTGCCAAAACACCAGTCATGTCTACGTATCTGGTTTACCTCGGAGTTGGTGAATTTGAATTTCTCTCTAGCAAACAAGGCAAAGTAGTGATGAGAATTGTCACCACCAAAGGCAACAGCAGAAAAGGAAAATTTGCGCTGGACTTGTGTAAAAAACTCGTAAAATCATACGAAGACTATTTTGGAATAAAGTACCCACTACCAAAACTGGATCTTATTGCAGTTCCTGACTTTGCATCTGGTGCAATGGAGAACTGGGGGGCTATAACATTCAGAGAGACCATATTACTATTTGATGAAAAAACATCTTCTACTCAAACAAAACAATTCATCGCCGAGGTGGTATCACACGAACTGGCACACCAATGGTTTGGCAATCTTGTTACAATGAAGTGGTGGAATGATCTTTGGCTAAACGAGTCATTTGCCACATTTATGGCAACAAAATTTGTTGACAAGTTCTACCCTGAATGGAAGCTTTGGGATCAATTCTTAGAAGACACCATGAATACGGCAATGAGTCTTGACGCATTGCATTCATCGCACCCAATAGATGTCAAGGTAAATTCACCATCTGAAATTAGGGAAATCTTTGATGCCATATCGTACGACAAGGGCGGCTGTGTCCTAAAAATGCTTGAAAGCTTTGTCACAGAAAAGAATTTTCGGGCCGGATTACGAGTTTATCTTAAAAAATTCTCTTACAAAAATGCCGAAGGCAATGACTTGTGGGATGAAATTGGCAAATCCGCAAAAATGCCAGTCCGCTCTATGGTAAATTCATGGCTAAAGCAGACTGGTTTTCCACTCGTTGAGGCACAAAAACAAGATTCTAAACTCATACTGTCACAGAAACGATTTGTACTGGAACAAAAAGGAGTACAAAAAGGACTGTGGGAGATTCCACTAGTCATTACTCATGATGGCAAGACAACAAGCAAAATCCTCAAGAAAAAACAAGAAACCATTTCTACAAAATCTGATGAAATATTGGTAAATCCTGGACGGAATGGATTCTACCGAGTGAAATACTCTCAAGACCTGCTGTATGAACTAAAAGAGATGATACTTCAAAAATCTCTTACTCATATTGACAGATGGGCAGTTCAGAATGACTTGTTTGCATTGTGTGTGTCTGGTGACGGTAAAGCGCGAGATTATCTTGAATTTTCTTCATCATATGAAAATGAAGATGATTATCTTACACAGTCAAATGTCTCAAGCAATCTTTATGCGTTATACCATAGAACCATAGAAGAAAGTTACAATCCGGAAATAAAACAAATCACGCATCAATACTTTAGAAAAATGTTTGATAAACTTGGATGGGATGCACAAAAAGATGAGCCACACACAAACGCATTACTGCGAAGCTATGTGATTGGCGCTCTGGGAAAACTCGATGATGAAGAAATCTTGGCCGAGGCAAACAATAGGTTCAAACAATATCTGAAAAATCCAAATTCACTAAATCCTGACATCCAGGATGCAGTGTTTTCACTGGTTGCGTGGAGTGGTGATCATACTACGTATCAAAAGCTATTACATCTGTACAAAAATGCAGAATCCCAAGAGCAAAAGACAAGGTTTCTTGGTGCGCTGTCAAGCTTCAAGGACACAAAATTATTGCTAAGAACATTGGAATTCTCACAATCAAAGGACGTACGCTCGCAAAACATGCACATTCCAATAATTCGCATATCTGGCAATCAATATGGCAAAAAAATTCTCTGGCCATGGCTAAAAAAGAACTGGAAATCACTACGTGTCAAAGTAGGTGTGGGAAGTCCGCTTCTCAATAGGGTAGTATCAAGCATTTCTGCAGTGGCAGACCAATCAATGCAAGGTGAGATTAAACAGTTTTTCCAGAAAAACCCAACACCTGGAACCGAGATGACTCTGTCTCAAACACTGGAACGAATCAGAATTCACTCTCAATTCATCAAACGACTGCGTGTAGAATTTGCTTAACAAAAAGATCATACTGGCATCGATTGCAACAATAGTTGCATTTGGAATCGGAATATCAGTTTCACAAAACATCATGACTCAGCAAAAATACGAACCTGTTTTTGATCTTGATGCAACATTTCATCCAATACAAAAACAAGTTGAAATTAAGTTTTCAGATAAAACTGGAAAAACAACAAATGTAGTGCTAGAGATTCTTGGAATGGAGACGTCTTTTCAAAAAACACTTGATGGTCCGTCCTTTACGTTGATGGTTCCATTTGACAAAGAGCCACAATATGGGTGGAAGGTGGTACCAATCACGTTGGTTGTGAACCATCAAGAATTTGGAAAAATTGGTGTTAAAACTGACATTCATGAAGAAGGACAATCAAGCAAGACAATATTCACACAATTATAATTGCAACAAGAATTTATTGTAGATAAAAAAATCTATTCTGTTTGAATTTACTTGTAGATCTAAAAAAAGGAAAACGAGGAGCAATCGCAAAGGCAATCTCGATTATTGAAAACGATGAAACTGAAGCAAGAAAACTCGTCAAAAAAATATTCAAAACATCTGGCAAGTCAATTGTCATAGGAATAACTGGCCCTGCCGGCGCGGGAAAAAGCTCACTAATCAACAAAACATCTGTCTCACTCAAAAAACTAGGCTTGAAGGCAGCTGTTCTGGCAGTAGATCCGACTAGCCATGTTACCGGAGGTGCGATTTTAGGTGATAGAGTACGAATGACTGAATCTACGGATTCTGGGACATACATTCGTAGTATTGCATCAAGAGGTGCAACCGGAGCAATATCTCATTCTATTCGGAACAGCGTTCGCATACTCGAATACGCCGGCTTTAATCCAATCATAATTGAGAGTGTTGGAGCTGGGCAGACTGAAGTTGAAATTGCAAACATTGCTGACATTACAGTTGTGGTGTTTAATCCTCATACTGGCGATAGTATTCAGACCATCAAAGCAGGACTCACAGAAATTGGCGATGTATACATTGTAAATAAGAGCGACTTGGATGGTGCGACACAACTATTCGAATCAGTCAAAGAATTCATTGGAATGACTGAGAGAAATCCAGTAATACTGCAGACCTCTGTTACAAAAAACAAGGGAATTGATGAATTTGCAAAAAAACTAAAAGAGATGATGGCACAAAAACAAAAAACCAAAAAAGATCGTGATGTAAAACGACTAGAATCTGAACTCAAGGATATTGTTTTAAATAATGTTAAGGTCAAAATCGACTCGTTGTTAGAGTCTGAGAAAAATTATTCAAAATACTTTAAAAAACTTCAAGCAAAAGAGATAGACCCGTTTGAGGCAGCAGATAAAATATCTACTAGTATATTCAAGTGAGTAATATGGCACAAAAACAAGAAAAACCAAAAAAAATTCTAACTGATTCTAATTTTGTAGTTGACCGTGTTTATCACCAAAAAAAGAAAGTCTCAAAAGAAGAGCCTGGCAAGTATCCGTTTACACGTGGAATCCATGCAGAAATGTATCGGGAAAGATTCTGGACCATGCGTCAGTATTCTGGATTTGGCGATGCAAAGCAGACCAATGAGCGCTTTAAATTCATGCTAGAAAAGGGGCAGACTGGACTCTCTATGGCGTTTGATCTGCCAACTCAGATAGGTCATGATGCCGATGCTCCTCAGGCAGAAGGTGAAGTAGGAAAGGTCGGCGTATCAATATCCTCACTCAAAGACATGATGACTGCATTTGATGGCATACCGCTGGGCAAGGTCAGCTCATCAATGACAATTAATTCAACTGCCTCTACACTATTGGCGTATTACATTGCAGTTGGTGAATCTCAGGGATTTGCAAGCACCGAATTGAGGGGAACAACACAAAATGACATTCTCAAAGAATACATTGCAAGAAACACGTACATCTATCCACCACAACCATCAATGAGACTAATTGGTGATATGATTGGGTATTGTGCAAAACATGTTCCGCAATGGTATCCTGTATCTATTTCTGGCTATCACATGAGAGAAGCTGGCTCTACTGCAACACAAGAAGTTGCATTTACCATAGCAAACGCCATAGCGTACATTCAGACCTGTCTTGATAGGGGGCTCAAAATAGATGACTTTGCACCGCGCCTGTCGTTCTTTTTCTGTTGTACAATAGAATTCTTTGAAGAGGTTGCCAAGTTCAGAGTTGCAAGAAAAATCTATGCGGAAATTCTCAAGGAAAAATTCCACGCACAGGATCCAAAGTCGCTACAGCTAAAATTCCACACTCAAACAAGCGGTGAATCGCTAACTGCACAACAACCAGACAACAATATCGTGCGTGTTGCAATCCAGACAATGGCCGCAGTAATTGGTGGAACACAATCATTGCACACCAATTCCCGTGATGAGGCACTTGCATTACCTACTGCTGAATCTGCAAAAATTGCCCTTAGAACTCAACAAATTGTTGCGTATGAATCCGGCATAACAAAGACGGTGGATCCTCTTGCAGGCTCGTATTATCTGGAATATCTGTGCGATGAAATTGAGGCTGGCGTTAGAAAATACCTAAAGCAAATTGAAAAGATGGGAGGTGCACTAAAAGCAATAGAGAAGGGATTCTTCCAGTCAGAAATCCGACAGAATGCATACCGACTCAAAAAGGAAGTCGATGCTGGCGAGCGAGTATTGGTTGGTGTAAACAAATTCTCTGATGAAAAAGAAGCAAAACAAGAATTGCTCCGAATAGATGACAGTGTTGAGAAAAAACAAAGAGCGGCACTCAAAAAACTACGATCCGAGCGAGACAACAAAAAAGTTCAATATACATTATCCAAGATGCAGGCAGCAGCAGAAAAAGATGACAACTTGATGCCGTTCATCCTTGATGCAGTAAAATCATATGCAACAACTGGTGAAATCAGCAACACATTCAGACAGGTCTTTGGCGAATATCGACCAAAGGAAGTGTTCTAGATGAAAATAGATCATATCGCAATAGCTGTCAATGATGTCGAACAAGCAGCAAAGCAGTACCAAGGAGCATTAGGTGTTGAGAAAATTGTCTATGAAACTGTGGAATCTGAAGGTGTCAAACTAGCTATCATAAAACTAGAAAATGGACGAATTGAATTGATGCAGCCTACACGCGATGACAGTCCAATCAAAAAGTTTCTGGAAAAAAAAGGCGAAGGATTGCACCACATGGCACTTGCCACTGATGATATAGAATCAGAATACCAAAGAATGGAAGGATGTGGAATCCAGTTCTTGGGCAAAATAAGGCCTGGCTCTGAGGGAACAAAAATCACGTTCATTCATCCAAAATCTTTGAATGGTGTACTAACTGAGCTCTGCTCGCATCCGGCACACAATTAAAAAATTATTCTAGCATCTTTAGGGTGTCTGATGCAGTGATAATGCCTATAATTTTTCCAGCCTTGTCGACTAGGATGCACTTTGAATATCTGATCAATGGTACTAGCGCCCTTGCAGGTGTTTGATGGTCAACAATAGGTGGTCGTGCCTCCATAACATCTGCAAGCTGGATTTGTTTCCATGATGACTCGTCACTATCTGTGAGATGTCTTACAACACCGTCTTCTGTTATTACGCCAACTGGCTCTGATGATCTAAAAATTGGAATTTGACTGATTGACATTTTGCGCATTTTGTGTATGGCATCATGAAGTGAGTCTGTTGGCTTTAGCTTGACAATTTCCTTACTACAAATATCTCCTGCCTTGTTTGGGTCTGCCCGACCTTCAAGTGTTGCCAGGCTATCAAAGACTCGCTTGGCAGTCTCGTAGCTTGGCTGACTGCGGCCTGATTCTATCTGGTTTATCATCGATGTGCTGACTCCAGTCATCTTTGCAAGCTCTTTTTGGGTGACGCCGATTTTTATTCTGGCCTGCTTGATACTATCGATTCGAGGCAGCATGACTGTGATATGTTATGTCATGGTATGAATTTTACTACAAAAAACTTGCTAAAACTCATAAGCCAAGAGCAAAATCATAATTCATTGGGATTATTTGATAATTTTAAGAAAAAATACCCAGAATGTAAAACAACTGAAGACTGGTTTTACAAAGGAAACCAGATGGCGTCATCTGGCAATCTGGATGAAGCGATAAAATGCTTTGATGAGGCAATCAAGCTAAATCTGAATAATTCACAGGCTTGGAACAACAAGGGCTTTGCACTAGACGAGTCTGGAAAATCAAAACAAGCAATACAATGCTACGATATGGCAATCAAGCTAAACCCAAACAATGCCGATGCTTGGTATAACAAGGGATCTGCAATCGGCAAATCAAAAAAATTCGAAGAGGCGATAAAATGCTTTGATGAGGCAATCAAAATCAATCCAAATAACTCATTGGCTTGGAATGGGAAGGGCTTTGCACTGGGAAAAACAAAACAACTAGATGAATCCCTCAAATGCTTTGATGAGGCAATCAAGCTAAACCCTAGTTATTTTGATGCTTGGTACAACAAAGGCTATGCACTAAAAATCCTCGGCCGGTCCGATGAATCCGATAAATGCTTTGAGAAGGCTACCTCGATAAAGTCCCGTGATAAGTGAAAAAGTGAGGATATCTGGTAGAACACTTGGTCGACAGATGATATCCTCACCTGATTTGGTTGGTCTTGGCTGGTCCTAATCTCGGCATAACCGAATGAACCTGATATAATAGGTCTTTTAATAAAAAAAGGCTTGCGTAGGAATCATACGTGAACAATTCTGAATTGTTGTTCAAAAAATACACACTAGATTTCAAACCATGCCAAAATCATAAAATTTCAAATGAATATACTAGTGGCCGAAGACAACAAGTTTACCGCAAGGCAGTACAAAATATTGCTAGAAAAGATGGGACACAGTGTCACCACAACTGAAGACGGAAGCGAATGTGTCAAAAAATACAAGGAGCACCTCAAATCTGAATTTGATTCCCTTGATGATTCCCCGTTTGATCTTGTGTTATTGGATCACAACATGCCAAAAAAAACCGGCGCTCAAGCAGCAAAAGAAATCTTGGCAAAAAACCCAAACCAGAAAATACTATTTGTTACGGCATATCAGAGATGGGCAGTAGAGGATGACACTGATGATTTATTTGAGAAAATTGTATTGCTAGAAAAACCATTCACATTGAATCAGCTTTCAAGAAAAATTGATTCGCTGATGTGATCTTATCGTCGTCGCTTTGATTTTTTAGAAGCCTTTTTGGGCTTCGATTTCTTTTTCTTGCTTACTTTGGATTTTTTAGGTGCAGACTTTTCCAATAATTTTGATTGGGCTGCTGCAACAATAGATATTGGAATTCTGTGTGGTGATGCACTAACATATGATACTCCTGCGTTGTGGAAGAATTTGATAGAGTTTGGATCCCCACCGTGTTCCCCACATACTCCTACTTCGATGTTTGGCTTGACTGATTTTCCATTTGCAATTGCTAGCTTGACTAGGCTTCCAACCCCGTTGACATCAAGTGTCTGGAATGGGTTTCGCTCTAGGATTTCTTTATCGATGTACTCTGGAAGGAATTTTCCTTCTGCGTCTTCCCTTGAGAAGCTAAACACTGCCTGTGTGAGGTCGTTTGTACCAAAACTGAAAAATTCTGCCGTATTTGCAAGTTCATGAGATGTAAGACATCCTCGAACCACTTCTAGCATGGTTCCAAAGTTTATCTTTAGTTTTAGGCCGTGCTTTGTCTCGACTTCTGATTTTACTCTATCATAAATTGATTTGATGTGGTTTAGTTCTGCAATACTTCCAACCTGAGGAATCATTATCTGTGGAAATGCGTTGACTTTTTGTTTTGCTAGCTCGGCCGCTGCTTCAAAGACTGCGCGTATTTGCATTTCATAAATTTCTGGATATGTAATACCGACACGTACTCCCCTGTGTCCCATCATTGGGTTTATTTCGGCAAGCTCTTTTGCTCGTGCCAAGTAAATTTTGGCTTCTTCCATGTCTGATGAGCCGCCACTTTTTTCCATCTTGTGAATTTTATTGATCAGTTCTTCTGGGTTTGGCAAAAATTCGTGTAATGGTGGATCTAGCAGTCGTATTGTGACTTTGTAGCCTTCCATTGCTTTTAGAATTTGAATAAAGTCGCTTTTCTGCAGCTCTTGTAGATTTGCAAGGTGCTCCTTTCTCTCCGCTAGTGATTTTGCCATGATAAGTTTGACAAACAGCCCAAGCCTGTCAGTTCCATTGAACATTCTCTCGGTTCTACACAATCCGATTCCCTGTGCGCCGTATTTTCTTGCTAGCTGTGCACCATCTGGAGTATCTGCATTTGCTCTAATTCCAATTGTCTTGGTTTTTTGTGCCCAATCAAGAATTGTTCTAAAGTCATCAGTAATCTTTGGCTCTATTGTTGGAACTTCACCAGTGTATACGTCGCCTTGACTGCCGTCAATTGTTATCGCGTCACCATCATGAATTATTATATTTCCAACACTTGCCTGTTTTGTTTCTGGCGAGATCTTCAAATCTGTGCATCCAACTATGCATGGCTTGCCCATCCCCCTTGCTACAACTGCGGCATGTGATGTCTTTCCACCACGACTAGTCAATATGCCAACTGATGCAAAAAATGCCGGAACATCTTCTGGCTTTGTTTCCTCTCTTACTAGTATGACTTTGGCACCATTCTCACCCATTGCAACTGCTCTTTTTACATCAAAGACTGCAATTCCACTTGCGGCACCAGGTGATGCTGCAATTCCTCGAACTACTTTGGTGAATTGTTTTGCCTTTTCATAGTCAATTGTCTTGTGAAGTAATTGTTCTAGCTGGTCTGCATTTAGTCTGAGCAGGGCGCGGTCTTTATTGATGAGTTTTTCTTTTACCATGTCAACAGAGGTCTTGATCATACCTGCAGCATTCATCTTGGCAGATCTTGTCTGCAACAAGTAGAATTTGCCTTGCTCTATTGTGAATTCTATGTCTTGTGGCTCTTTGTAGTGTTTTTCTAATTTTTTACAAGTGTTTACAAGTAGTTCATAGCTCTTTGGCATCTCTGTTTTCATTTCATCAACTGGCTTTGGGGTTCTGACTCCTGCAACTACGTCCTCACCCTGCGCATTTACCAGATATTCGCCAAAGATGTGATTGCTTCCATCGCCTGGATTTCTGGTAAATACTACGCCTGTGGCGCTGTCGTTGCCCATGTTGCCAAATGCCATTGCGACCACATTTACTGCAGTTCCATCCGCAATGTCTTTGGTGATGTGGTTCTTCTCTCTGTATACTATTGCTCGCTCACCCATCCAGCTGTTAAAGACTGCCATTACTGCTAATTGTAGTTGTTCGTCTGGATGCGTTGGAAATGGCTTGCCTGTATGGGTCTGGCAAATCTGTTTGTACTGTGATACTATGCTTCTTAGTGATTGCTCGTTTAGGTCGCTGTCTGCAGTCACACCTTGAGCTTTTTTGGCGCTCTCCAGGACATGGTCGAATTTTTTATCATCAACGCCAAATACCACTTTTCCAAACAATTGGACAAATCTACGATAAGAATCCCAAGCAAATCTTGGATTGTTTGTCTTTTTTGTTAATGCTTCAACTGTGATGTCATTTAGGCCTAAATTGAGTATGGTGTCCATCATGCCAGGCATTGACAGGGCCGCACCTGAGCGAACAGATACCAATAATGGATTCTCTGAAGAATTCCATTTCTTTTTTGTAATTCTTTCTAGCTTGGCAATGTTGTTTTTTACTTGAGACCATAGCTCACGTGGTACTGTCTTGTTGTTTTGATAGTATAATTTGCAAACATCTGTAGTTATTGTGAATCCCTGTGGGACTGGCAGCTTTAGCTGAGTCATCTCGCAGAGTCCTGCGCCTTTTCCGCCTAGGAGTTTTTTGTTCTTACCGTCCCCCTCATCAAAAAAATAAACCATTTTCATTATTTTATCACGGATTTTTCTATCGATTTTATGGTGTTTTAAGCATTGCCTTGGCGAACTCTTCGACGATCTTGTTCCAGTTCTTTGCCTTGACTATGCCGCTTGCAACCAATATTCCTGATGAGCCAAGCTCGATTGCCTTTTTGACGTCTGCACCAGATACAATGCCTGCACCGCAAAGTAGTTTGGTCTCGTTTTTTGCATTCTTTACTGCTTTTGCTGCCTCTGTGATGAGCTCCGGCCTTTCAGTGGATACTGCCTTGCCTGATCCAATCAACTCTGGCGGCTCTATTGCAATATAGTTTGGATTTAGCTTTGCATATTTTGCGGCCTCTGAAACGTCTTGGACACATACAACTGAGATCATCTTTAGCTGGCGCAGTCTTGTTACCAATTCTTCAATATCTTTTGGCGGAATTCTGTGTTCGCTGTGGTTGATTAGCGAACCGGCGATCTTGGATTTTTTTAATAGTTCTGGAATGACAAAGCCTGTCGTGCTTCCAATCTTTGCATTGTCTGTATGTTGGGCCAGTATTGGTCCTGAATATCTTACCCCCAAAAGATGATGTGGTGGGGCAATTGCTATTTTGATTTTGTATTTTTTTGCTATTTTCTGGGCAACCAGTGCAAGCTTTTGAGTATTATTTCCAGAGATTTCATCATAATTTTTGTAATTTATTATAAACAAGATCTTTGTGTTGATGCCTCTGAGTGCTATTTATTGTTTATAGAAAATGATTGCTATGATTACAGTTCTACTGGGGCAGAGCCTTTCCAGATGAATGTGCACAATGTGTAGATGTTGTTTGTCATCTCGTCGGAATTTGTGAATAATGCACACTCTGCATCGGTATTTTCATGCAAGCTGCCCTTGACTGCAGAATCTGACATCAAAAGTTTGCCGCTTAGCGGGCATGCCTTTGATACTGCTATTCTGCCCTTTGATGGAAGTTTGCCTATTCGAACCTCGCTTGCACCAAATCTCTTGATAAATAATTTCATCTTGTCTGGAATCTCGTCAACTATCAGCCTTACAGTGCCACCATTATGCTCCGTTTGTTTTATTTTCTCTGGTATTGTGGTGTGGTATAGCTTTGATACGTCTTCTAGAGTGGTTATCAAATAAAATACATCAGTATTGTTCTCTAGGATTCTCTCTATTTGTGATGTAATGTTCTCGATTCCTTGTATGATTCTAAATGTCGGTGTAGTTGATTTGCTCTCTGAGGTGCTGATTTCTTTAATCTTGTCTACAATTTTTTTGCCATCTTTTCTGATTTTGGATATCTCTTCTTCCTTTTTCTTTAGTGTGATGGATAAAATCTCGTCTGGCTCTGATGCAATGCAAAGCTTGGGTGATGAAAACGATATTGATACTATTCCATTGCTGGATAGCTTGTCAATTGTTCGATAGGTCTTTGCCCTGTCGACATTGATTTCTTTTGCCAGGGCACTTGCAGTGATTGGGCCTGTTCGTAAAAGATTCAGATAGATCTTTGTTTCTAGCTCGTCCAAGTCCAAAATTGAGGACAGCTCCGATGCCAATCCTTCGACATATGGATTGTGTATCTTGGTTAGTTCCGGATCCGTTCTACTCAATGAGAGATCCTCCATGGGATCTGTCTCATTATTACGTATTAACGACGTTCTCTGTTTTTTTCGAACGGACAAATTTTCTTCCCCCAAGGCTGTAATTGTGCATTTAAGAGTCATCTCCGCTTATCTATAAAAATAATTGCGTATGATTTATCAGTGGTATGTTGTATCTTTGGACAACATCAGATCGTGCAGAAATATTTTGAAATATTTACATCACATTGAATGCAATAACTGCAATAATTATCATAATTATAACGTGTTTTATGCCTGATACGTACGAGCCGGTGCCTATTTTGCCTGCCGCCAATCCTCCAAAAATTGATTCTATTATTGCCATGTTGAATAGTATTGCATCAAGTTCCTTGATTTCAACACCTGCAAGTGCAGAAAAAACATTACCTGAATTTGGTATGTTTGATGTTACAAGGAGTTGCTTTACTGAATCTATTTGTGTGAAAAACTGTGATGATAGAATTACTGCAATCGCGATAAAAACCACATATGCGATGTATATTGTGTATGTGTATGGCTGAAGAGCTGACTTGCGCTCTTTTTCTAAATTTCTAATCTCTGTTACGTGTTTTTGTATTGTCTCCAAATTGTCTGAAATGTTGCCGCCGTTCTTGTATGCAATCTCTAATAGTACAATCACACGTTTTGCCATTCTGGTTCCGGCCCTTTTTGCAAAATTTGATAGTGCTTCCTCCATTGGCATGCCC
Organism: uncultured Candidatus Nitrosotenuis sp.; assembly: GCA_964616415.1. GTDB lineage: Archaea > Thermoproteota > Nitrososphaeria > Nitrososphaerales > Nitrosopumilaceae > Nitrosotenuis. Next base: position 43,566 of record CAZTUP010000013.1, read on the forward strand.
CAACTGATATTTGCCTTGAGATTTCTGAGCAGTGGTCCTAAATTTCCCATGTTTCGTTCAGGTGTCATTTGTATTGCCTGCACTAAATTAGAACCGCTTTGAATTGAACTAACCAATGACAAGAGGAATAATGGCAAATGCCTGTCTATACTCTCTCGCCTTTGCACTTCTTTTAGCTGGAGTAATGTTAACGGTATCACGCCAGCAAGTATTCCAAAAATTATTCCAATATCTCGTGTTATGAGCTGAATTGAGCCTGACAAATAGAAGCTAGATGAAATCACAAACGCGCTTGCAATTGCAGAAATTATGATTACACGAAATTTCTCTGATTTTATGATTGGTAGTTTTGGTAACTCGATTTGTTTTGTTTTTGCATCCATTTTCTTTTACCTCTTTGGCACCATCGAATGCATCATCAATAGTAATACAACCCCAAAAAGCGGCACCATCACATATGTGAGCATGTTCATCAAAGTAACCAAGTCAAATCCCCCCAAATCCGGACTCATTATTGCCATTATGGACAACATGATGACTGCCATGAGTGGAAACACAATTAACAGAATCGTATACATCTCGGCCATCACACCAAGTGACTCAGTAGAGCGCTTGACATTGATCTTTTTTTCTTCTAGGTGAACTTTGGCAGTTGCCAAAAAATACTCGCGAAGATTTCCGCCAGACTTGAATGTGATAATAGAGCCTTCAAGTAATTCAGAGTATGGTCCCTTTGGAGTTCGCTTGATTAGATCATTTATTGCTGTAATTACATCCATGCCCAAAATCTCGATGTTCCTTGTAACAAAGCGTGCATCTTTGACAATTTCTTCATTGGATATTTCCTGTGCTATGGATTTGAAAACCCCCTCTAGTGATAATCCACTTGCACACAATGTTGCCATGTATCCGATATAGTGTGGGATTTCTTCACGAAGTTTGTCTGATCTTGTCTTTGCATTAAGTGCGGGTAACACCTGCATTGATACAAATGTCATCAATCCTATTCCTATAGCGCCAACAACTGTAAGCAGTGCTCCGATCATTGGATCAAAATTTAACACCAGGGATATTGTAATTGTTCCAACAAGTCCTAGTATAGAAGCAATAAAGCTTGTAGTTACCATACTTGCAACAAAGACCTCAAATGGCACTGGCATCATGGCCTGCTTGATACTGTCTCGAAGTCTTGGCAGTCTTGGATACAAGAATCCAATATGGCGATTTAACAGCCTATAGCTGAATACTTGAAATGACGATGGTTGATGTTTTGGCTCTACATTGCTTTTTAGAATGCCAATCAGTTTTCTACCACCAGTCTCTTTTTCTCATAAAATCTATCTGAGTTTGAATAAAAATCCAAAATGTTTTCCATTACTCCCTTGTGGCTTCGAATATTGTTTTGAGCAAGCCAGTCAAGTGCGGTTTTGCGTTTTTTTAGCTCATATGTAATTTGCTCATCAGTCACACCTGTTTTTTCTTTAATTTTTTCCAGAACGATACTATTTCCATAATATTCATGTGCATCGTCATTTGGATTCCACTTGAAAATATCATGTGTCTTGATCTCACCTGTTTTTTCATCAAGGCCCTCAATTTCTGCTATCTTGATAATTCTTCTAATTGATTTGTCGTTGATTCTCAATTTTAGTTGCAATGTGATCAAATCTAGCGTGTTTGCGATGAGTGCTTTTGGAACATCCATCGGTGATGAGACCAATCTTGTCAGTGTTGCCTCTACAGAATCTGCGTGAATTGATGAAAACCCTCCGTGACCTGTAGCCATTGCCTGAAACAATGTGTATGCCTCACGACCTCTGGTCTCACCGACTATCAGAATATCTGGTCTTTGTCTTAGCGCTGCCCTTAGGAGATCGTACTGTGTTATTTCGCCAATTTGCCCGTCTGTAAAATTTTGACGAGAAACCGCAGGAATCCAATTCTCATGCAAGAGATTTAACTCATGTGTATCCTCTATGCTGACTATTTTCTGTCCTGGTCTGATGAATGTGGATAATGAGTTTAGAAGAGTAGTCTTTCCGCTAGCTGTTCCGCCAGCAACAAGCATTGTCGAATTATTCTCTACTACATACCAAAGATATGCTGCTTCATGGATTGAGATGGTCTTGAACTTTATCAGATCCACTATGGTAATAGGGTCTGCACGGAATCTTCGTATGGTAAACGTGCTTCCTCGCTTTGTAATCTCACCTCCAAGTGTGAGATTTACCCTTGAACCGTCAGGAAGTGAGGCATCAACTATCGGATTTGCAAGTGAGGCATGCTTGCCGCCAATATATGACATCTTTTGAACAAAATTGTTCAGATCATCATCGTTTTCGAACATGATGTTAGTTGGAACTGATTCAAATTCTCGATGCCATATGTATAGTGGGACATTTACACCATCACAGCTGATTTCTTCAATCAAATGATCCCGCATTAATGGCTCGATTCTTCCAAGGTATACAAAATCCCTTATTGCATAGTATGTTATCTTTGATAAACTTCTAGTTGGAATTTCCATATTGTATTTTTTAATCAACTCTAAAATTTTGGATTTTAGTTCTCTGGCAGCATCTTTTTTTGTCTTGATGTTGTTTAGTGAAATGTCAAGCTCTGATATCAATAGCTTTTTGATTACCTTGAAATTTACTTCGTCGGTTTTGCTCATCTGCGGCTCTATTATGACATAGCGAAGACCGTTCTTTGATGTGTGATCTTTTATCAACCCGGCATAAATCTCGGCATCTTCGAATTCTATTCTGTTTAGCGTTTTGAATTTTGGTACCAAGTCTTCAATGTCTGATGCGCCAAGATTGGTCTTTGTGCTTAACATGGTGTTGTCTTGACGTGATTGTTTTGTGGTGTCTTTTTTTATTACAAATTTGCCAAAGTCAAATGGTGCTGTTTTTTTGATTCTGATAAATGATAGCCCTCGGTTGGTTTTACCAAAATCCATGACTGTATAATTTTCAAATCGCTCATAAGAGATTGTGAGTGCAAATGAACAGCATCCCGTTTACATTTTTCAAATCGGCTCTAAGCTTAGGATAATGTTTCAAATTGGCAAGAATCTACTCAAAGGTAAAATTGATTCCAAAGGGCAAAAACTAGAATCCCCAAAAGAACAAAAAAAACCCACAATCAAAATCTCAGCCTCGGAGGCAGCCCAATTATCAAAATGGCAGGAACAAAATGGCGAAAAAATTGAAAAACTCGTCAAAAAAGCCAAGGAGAACTATAACGGATTACTAGTGCCTGAAATCAACCACAAAGAGGCATCATTTGGGTATAGGATATTTCGTGAACTTGACACTGGTTATGATGTCGAGTTTTTGGACAATCTTGCAAACCTTGGAATGTTTGAAAAATTTGTCAATAACAAATTCTTGGTCTGCCCTGATCACCATGCGTCGTTTTTAATTAGCGTTAGAGTTACTTGTCCAAAATGCAACTCGATTAATGTCAATAAACTGCATCTCTTTGAGCACCGAGCATGTGGATTCATTACTGAAAAAAAGAGCTTTGAGTCGCAAGGAAATGACGAGTTAAAGTGTCCCTCATGCAAGAAAACAATCAAAAACCAAGAAAAAGAACTTCGCCTTCCAGCGTCTTGGTATCTCTGCGTTGATTGTACTGATAAATTTGATGAGGCAAAACTGAGTCTTCACTGCAACGAGTTCAATCATGATTTTACAGCAGGCCAAGCTTCCTCTGTAACATTATACAATTACGTCCTATCAGATTTTGAAAACAAACCACAACTTGATCAATCTAAGCTAAAAACAGTACTCTCACAGGTTTTACTAAAACATGGTTATTCAGTAAATGAAAATCACATTACAAAGGGAAAAAGCGGCATTGAGCACAGTGTAGATCTAGTTGGCACTGATAAATCTGGAGATTCTGTTTTTGTTTTTATCAATGGCTCATCTGAAAGTAATTCTGAAATCGATTCTCGACTGATTCAAATTCTTGATACCTCGCCCAAAATTGGAATTCTTGCAGGCTTTGGCTCTATTTCTGAAAAAACCATTTCTATTGCATCTAGGTATAATCTTTCAATAATATCCTCACAAAACGTCGACGAGATAGCAGTCGAGGTTGAAAAAATCATCTCAACAAAGACCAAAAAAACAAACGGTGAGAATGTCAAATGAAGACTAGGCGTGCAGTGAGCCAGATTTTAGGCACACTTTTCATGCTTGCAATAGTGGTTCCAGTTGGAACTGTAATTGTAACAAAAGGCCTAAACGAAGTTGGAGAAATCAACAATCGCCTTGCAAGCGGAGTTACATTTCAAAATGAACGCGGACAAGAAGACATTGTCTTTGAACATGTACGATTCAATCCAACTGGGAATCAAATCACAATATCATTAAGAAATGTTGGTACGACTGACTCTGTAGTATCCAAGATAACTCTGGTAAAAACTGACACGCAGGATCTCATTGTAAACAATAATCTTGGAATTAGTGCACAACCCAAAGTTGGAATTGATGTATCCACAAACGGCAACCTTTTGTTTACTGGTAGATGGGATGATCCAAACTACAAAGACTCTGAATACAAAATTGGTGTCACTACCGAACGAGGTAATTTCTTTGAATTTACTGCGAGGCCGTATAATACTTGATCAAATTTGCAAAACGACGTGGAATTTCTGAGATATTTGCTACATTGATGTTGCTTGGGATAACAACTGCTGGCTCTGTGATGCTGGCAAGCATGGTTCAGGGAACTGGACTTGGTACATCTACACAAAATACGCAAACAAACAATCTACCTGCATATTCAATCAAGCTTGTTGGATATGATACAAGGGACTCTAGTGATCTTTTTGGTATTTCAATATTAGATAATAAATTTGATAAAAAAATCTGTACCATTAGTTGTCAAACAACACCTGATAACATACCTCAAAACACTGGAACTGAATTCATTGTTTTGCATCTAAAAAATTCCAGTCCGACCACGGTTTATCTTGAAGGTGTCCAAGTCAATGGAATTCTGCATACTTGGGATACCAATACTGGTGGAAGGACACTTGATGTAAGTGCCAATGATTCTACTGGAAAATACCCATTAAATGGCAAATTCAGCATATTGCCGCCTTCGGGTTTGGTGCAAAAAAATGACAACACTCTGAAGGAGGACGAAGAAGTAAGACTGGTCATCAAACTAAGCAAGAACTTGGGCACAGACATACCTCTTACAAAGCCGATTCTGATTCACGTTGATTTTGGAGGGCAGCAAACATCTGATCACGTTATCTTGAGTGGGGAAATACGATGAGACGGGGAATCTCTACTGTAATTGGCTCGGCATTCTTTTTGGTCCTGATGACTGCGGGATTGTCCGTGTCTTATGTGGTAATTGAGACCCAATCCGATATGATACAGGCCCAGCAGACAATTGCAGATAGTGAAATCCAAAAAATCCAAGAAAAATACATTCTATCTGTATCTTCTGATAGTACTCATAACAATCGATTAGCTGCATATGTGAAAAACCAGGGAACAAATCCATTACAAATAGAAAGCATTTGGATAATAAACAAAACACAAACAACGCAGCCTGCCAAAAAATTTGATATTGACTATACTGATTCTGTTTTATCTCCAGGATATGGGACTGATATTTTACAAAACACTCCATTATACATGAATGCTGGAATATATGACATCAAGACCATAACATCAATTGGCACTATCAAAACATCCGAGGTAAATGTTGGCGGTGCTAATCACATCAAAGCAAAGCTTGTCATCAGCCCGCCTGATGTACGGTTGGGGGAAAATGCAACTGCATTATTGTTTGTGACCAACACTGGCACTACTAGACTACTAAATGTCACCTCTGGACCAATAACTGTAACTCCACCATCTGCAGTATTGTCATCATCCCCAATTGTTCAGATGAAGTCTGATCTTGCACCGGCAGAATCAACTGTATTGTCTTGGAAGTATCGCCTGCTTAGCCCTGCTGGAACTAATGTGACATTTTCCACATTTGCGCAGGGAATTGACGAGCCAACAGGTGTCATGATGCAAAGCAGCACTGAGAAAAATCTCGTTTTTATGCGTGATAATTCAGAGCCTGGCTCTATTGTGGCATCTGATCTTTTTGCAAGACCTGAACTATATCTGATAATACCAAATACATTTGGCGACACAAATGACAAAGGTCTTTGGGGAATCAATGTTGTAAATCCGACTGATCAGCCAGTTTTTGTAAGCAAGATTGTAATCAGTGCACAAACTTCTCCTGCAAACAGCAATGATGAGGTATTCAATGTGGGCTGTGACACTCAAACAATCTTTCCGGCATCTGCAAATAACTGGTCTTGTCCTACAGCTAACCAGTTGATGTGGAAAAACACTGTCTCACCACAGCTAATCAATCCGAAGTCAGTTACTACTTTTCTTGTCAAAGTAGATCCTGGAAATCTAGGTGGCAGTGGAACAGAGCCAGAAACCATAATTGTTCAAGCAAATGTCTTTACCACACTTGGGCAATTTGGCAAGGCTGCCTATGGCACTGCAATAAGAACATCGTCTGCAATTCCAAATGTGTATCTGTCCAGCGTGGTTGATTCCACTGCTAATGCAAACATATTTGCAAACAAAACCAAGGTTCTGCCTGGCTCTTCTCAGACATTCAATGTCGTTCTTGCAGATCTGGAAATAGCGACAGGAAATAAGATCAGTGCTGGCTCTCGTCTGATAATTAACATGCCAAGTGGTTGGACTACACCAGTTGTGACTGGAAACACTGGCTTTACGATACAACCACCACAAACATTTCCTGATGGTTCATCACAAATAGTCGGAATACTAAATGCTGATCTGACTGGTGCTGGAGGAACTGGAAAAACAATAAGCTTTACTTCGATTGCCCCGCCAATCTCTGATACTAGGATGTATGTGATGTATGTTCTTGCAGATGGCTATGTTAATGGAAATATTGTGATGGGACCGCTTGCGGAGATTGTTTTACGCGTTTCGCCTACCTAGTTTTATCATTATTTATCCGCGAAAGAGTTTATTGATTATCAATAAAAAAGCAATCCACCCCTCTTACTCACAAAAACACGTCGTGTCTACGTTATGATGTGCGTTAGGATTTGTTTTCATTCTTTGAAAGAAGACTTAGAACATCATCAAATTGAAGAAATAATGCGGCTTTGTTAGCAGGGATAGAAGGAGAAGTAAACGGTGATGTTCTACCTGACCGAATAATGTGTTCACCATTATATTTACAGAATATTTTGCCAAGCTCACATAATTCAAGAATTTGTCTAGATTCTACTGCATCAAATGCTTCTGAAAGAACATCTAATGTAACTATAATTCCATTAAAAGTTTCTTTGGCATCATCATAATCATTATCCTGAAATTGTTCTTTCGCAACAGTTACCAGTAATCTTATTTTTTGTAATCCATATTCTCGCTTTTTTTGTTGTCTTTCTTCGATTTTTTTATTATGTTCTCGATCATATAGAAAAATCATTCCTGAGATAAATACGGCAACTGCGATTTCAATTACGACAGCAGCCCAATTTGGAAAGTCGTTAGCAGTCCAAGAAGTATGTAAAATTGAAGAAACAATATGAATAACCCCAAAAATAAGTATGCCTGTACATATTAGTAAAAGAATAAAACCGGATTTAAGAGAAATTTTCTTCCTGTGTGGCTGACTCAATCCAATTGATGTGATTGCCATTGTGATAGATAAACTAAAAGAGAGTAAAATTGCTCGAATAAATTCTCCAAGTTGGTTTGCTGACTCAAAATCAGTCAATAATGTGTTTTAGATTATTGTTTTATTAAAGAAATTCATCGAAATTGGTACAGATTCATTCATTAGGTTAGATTCCATATTTTCAATCTGCCCTAACCATAGTCGTTTTCTATCCGCATTAAGATTAACTTCCCTTTCAATTCCTTAATTTTCTTAACTTCAGAAATTAAATCTTGTAAAATTGAAGATTGTAATCTATAATTTCTTAATACAGAATTTTAAAATTTTAATCGTAAATCTCGTCTTCGTCTTGAATCTTTTTTGGCTTGCGCAAAAATGCAAAGATTCCACCACCAATTGCAACTATTCCACCAACTGCAGCATAGATTATCCATGACGGAAGCTCAGTCCTAGTGTTTTCTACAGCCCCATTTACAGCAAATTCGATAGTCTTTGCATCTTCTGAATACCCTTCAGCTGATGCTAGAATCTGCAGTGATGTCTTTGGTGATTTTTGAGCATTAAACTGAACTGTAGCTATTCCCTGAGCATCAGTTGTTATGATATTAGATGCGATTGATGAATCCGATGATATGACTTTGATTGTAGCACCGCTTACACCGTTTTGAGCCTCGTCATCAACGTAGACTTTCAACTCTGTTGGCTCTTCTAGTGTAATGGGTTCTATGACGCTTCCAAAGCTAATTTTGAGCTTTGTAGTGAGTGTTTTTACCTCGATCTCAGATTCTGACTCGACAATTCCTTTACCACTTGCCAGTATCTTGGTAGTACCAACTTTGTCTGTGGTGGTAACTGGAAAGTCGACATACGATATTCCTGCTGGAATTGTAACACTCTCAGGAGTCTCCAACATACCAAGATCAGATGCACTGATCTTAACTCGTAGATTATCATTCAATATTATTGGATTGTTGTTAAAATCGACAACTTGAATGATTCCAGAATATTTGGAATTTTGATTTATCGTTTTGAATGGTAGGGTGATAGAAATTTTTGCAGTTGGCTCTTTAGTGAATGTGTTTTGAGCTTCCAGTCTTACATCTGCAGATTCACCAATTGGCACTGTTTTGATATTCATCGTATCCTCGTTTTCTGATTGTATGACATTTCCCTGAAAATTCACATGCGCAAAAGTTTTTGCTTTTTGTATGGTTACAATCTCATTGATTGGTGTGATGAGATATCTGATTTCATTTTCCACCAATGTCGGCCTTCCCTTTGTATCTAGCGATATGACAAAGAAATCAAATCTACCATTATTATCAAATAAAATCGAATCTGTTCCAGTGGGTGAAAACAACATTGTTTGCTCTTGTTTTAGTGTGTTTATGACTTGGGTCACTGTGGATGATGAACCAATTCCCTTGATTGTTGATGACAGTAAGACTTGACCTGTCTCTTGACCTGTCTCAATTACTGCAGAACCGTATGATGATGATGCACTTATTTGTCCTGCATCTTTTACTTTGAGCAAAAGATCATTGCTTGATATGATGTTGATTTTTTGCTCACTGCCTGCAGAATCATAATTCTCATTTACTATTAACGGGAAAAAGACTTTTTTTGTCTCCTCAGAGGTAATGGATTCTGTCGTAGTTTCTTCATCTTCATCATCGACTAACATTCCTATCTGGTATACTGCAACTGTCTGCGATTTGGTTGGAATTGTGCCTAAAGTAAATGTGGCCAGGGTTTTGTTCTCTGCTATTGGATTGTTTGTAGTGATTGGCTTTACTGTTTCAAACGTATCTGTTGACACTCCAAGTCCTTTGGTTGATGCGCCAATTGTTATGGTCTGATTCTCTTTGAAAAAGTCTAGTCTTTGTGTAAAATGATAGCTAAACTCACCTTTCTTGATCACTCCTTTGAGGCTTTCTTCTTTTATTTTTCTGTCTATTTGGTTGTTAATTGATACATCATCAGAAAAAAATTCCAATTTGACATCTTCCTGTGCAAGTGTTGGTAATCCGTCAGAGTCAACCAAACTTACTATGACATCCAAGTCTCGCTTGAGTGTAGCCGGAACTTTTTCTGGAAAAATGTTTACTGCCAAAGAAGATGGCAATGATGATGAGATTTTGATCTCTTTTGCCTCATCAAATCCTAGCTTGTCTGCAGAGGCACGAATGAATGCATTACCGACTTTATCATGTGTTGATATTGTTCCCCAGACATAGCTATTTCCTTTTTTGATAGTAAGATCTTGTGATTCTACACTGACTAGACTTTCTTCATACTCTATAGTAACTGGAATATCAAATGGTGCTTGTGTTATCTCCCCATCTGAATTTTGTAAATAAAATGAAAATGGCATTTGTGAGTTTACGTTCATCTCTGATGTCGGTAAATTAATGACCAGCCTTAGATCATTTTCAATATCTACATCTTTATCACCTATAGTTATGATGCCAAATTCAAGTTGATCATTATATGACGCAAAAATCTTTGCCTCACCTTTTACATTGTGTGTTGTTATTTCGAATGTGCTGTATTGTGAATTTGTAGGAATCGTAACTGTGTTCATAACTGATGCAATGCTTGGATTGTCTGATTCTAGATTGACGATGGATTCTCTGGGTAATGAGATTGGATTTCCTGCCTTGTTTTCAAGCCAAACATAGCCAATTTTGTGCGTATTTTCTGTTTGCTCTATGCTTGATGGTGTAATTGATACTTTTAATACTACATTGGAATTTTCTTGAGCGGAAATTAGAACAATATTTCCTGATGTAAGAATAAACATTATGCTTAAAATCAAAAATGCTTTTTCAGAGGTCTTTGTTGTCATTTTTGTGCCTCCATAAAAAGAAAAAGAGAGGATTAACCACTCTGTTGTCCTACAACTACGGTACCGACAAACACTGCACCGTTTGTAGTGGTTACCTTGAATTGGTTGTCTCTTCCAGACTTCATATCTTCGCTTAGAGCTAACACTACACTTATTGTCTGACCTGGTTGAATTTCGGCAACCGAGTTTGTAGTGATACCTTCTCCAGCAATTCCTCCTACGCCTGCAATGGTGTACTGTCCGTTAGCAATTGCATCCAATGTAGCTGGTGCAGGATTGGAGAATGTGTATATCGAACCGCCAAATCTTAATTCACTGATTGTGATTGATTGGACGCTATCGTTTTTGATATATACTGCAATATTTTCTCCTATCTCTTTTAACGCATCAGTATCACCACCTGATGATGCTCCGAATACAACACCATTTTGGTTGTTAATGATGTCTGTTGCTCTTGCATCATAACCTACAATTTTTACTGCTTCAATTGTTGGTCTTCCGCTAAGCTGCGATGAGCTGAAGAAGTTTTGCGAGTACGCAAAGACAATTGCTCCGCCAACTACTGCTATTGCAACTAGCAACAGTGTAGCAATGACTGGGGCTACGCCTCGGCGTGAATGAAGTCGTCGATTGTTGATGTTTGAATTCATTATATGAGGATCCAATAGGCGTGCTGTTAAGGCGGATGCTGTGCAGGAATTACAACATTATTCTATATCTAATTCCAGAAAAACTGGTCCAAACCAGTTTGTTTTGGCTTGCCAATCATGCTATCAAAATCCAGATCCATTGATGATGTGATTTGGTCTAGTGTGGACTCCATAAATTCCATGTATTTCTCAGAGTCTATTTCGTCTGGACGTGCCATCTCGACTGGTTTTACCCCAGGTTTATTCAGGATTTTTACATATGATATAATGTCGCCACGTTTTATTTCGCGTTGTTGCTCTAGTAGCTTGGCTGCACGGATGTGTTGAGGTATGGTCTTGTCATATTCTGATGGTGCCTTGCTTATCATGACATTGAATGCCAATTCAGCAATTGGAATCTTCTTTTCTTTTACTTTGATTGCACATGATGATATTTTTTGGCTGATCTGTTTTTTTGATTCCTCGAAATCCTGTATTGTTTGAACCTTTGATAGTATGTCCAGTACCTCAAAGAATAAGGTTCGAATAAATGGAGGCGTGTGGGATTTTTTTCCAGTCAGTCCCTTGACGTCTACTTTGCCTTCTTTTGTCACCCCAAGATAGTTCTTCTTTCTTCCACTCAACACAACATAGCGATATTCCTTGTCAATTTCCAGATCAACTCCCTGCTCTGTCTTGGTGTCCTCAATTACTTTGTGAATTTGCTCCGCTGTTGGATTTTTGACAAATAACGAATCCGTATCGCCATACAAAACCTCTACACCGTTCTCTTTGCATTTTTTTATAGTCTCCATAATGATGTATCGACCAACTGCAGTGGTTGCCTCTGCCGCTGGAAGAAAATACAGTGGAAATATCTCTGCACCCATTACACCGTAGCTTGCATTTAGTATGACTTTGAGCGCTTGGCTGACTACTGTGTACTGTTCTTTTTGCTCTACTGTCTTTGCTTTTTTTGCCAAAGACTTGTAATAGTTTACGCGCAAATCACGCAGGGAGCCAATGAGCATCGATGTCAATCCGTTGTACTTTGTGCAAACCCAGTGATTAGTGTCTGGAATTTTATTTGATTTGCATTCCTCATGCACACAGCGCACGGTTTCATAAGAAAGATTTCTCACCTTTATGATACTTGGATACAGACTGGCAAAGTCCATTACGGTAACATTAAAGTGAATTCCCTCCGTTGGCTCTACTACCAGCCCACCACGATATTTTTTGTCCTTGATCACTGCATCATTCATCACGCCCTGTGATTTTGCATCAAGCTCTTCGCGTCGCGGAATGAGTGCGTTTCGTTGTCTGTGCTCGTAATACAGCAAGCTTCGAATCCACTGTGATACGCCCATTCTTGCAATATCGTCAATTGGCATTCTTGCTATTCTGGATATTACAACTAGGAGATTCATCAACAAGTCATTGTTAAAGCTGGTAAGCTTGTATGTCAGGCGGGCATCATTGTAACAATAGCTGGCAAGCTGATAGTTTGTTAATTGGTCCAATTCCAAACCATAGTCAAGCTTGGATTCGTTTAGCAGGGCCTTGGAGACACTATTTAGCGAGAAATCAGTATACTTGTGAGAGAATGCATAGATCTGAAAAGACCTGTTTGACATTGTACGATACAAATCAATATGCACACCTTGCTTTAGTGTGGCAGAATCTCGCATCATGTATAGTGGGTTTTCAGAATTTTTTACACCTAATCGCTCTGCGCGATTATACAAATATGGCATGTCAAATTCATCACCGTTGAATGTTATTACAAAAGGATATTCTGAAATCAGCTTGAATGCATCCTCTATCATCTTTTTTTCATCAGACTGTGCGTAAAATACCGCTTTTACGCCCTCAGGAAGCTCGTTTTTGCCGTCATTAGAGCCGTCCTTGCGCAACAAAAAGATCTGCTTTAGCCCATCAGTCCCCTCAAATCCGATTGCAGTAACTCGTTTTTCAGCAATCTTTGGGTCTGGGATTCTTCCAATTTCGGCCTCTACCTCAATATCAAAACTGATTCTCTTCATTACAGGTATTGGCTGATTGAGCAACTCTGCCCACTGGGTGATGTAATCCTGGAATTCCTTGGTGTTGACTATGCCTTTTGTAGTGTTGACATCAAGCAAAAGGCTCTTCATTGCAAGTGTGACATCTTCAGTCATTTCAAAATCGTGCGGGATTATCTTGCCGTCTTTTATTTCATAGAATTTGCCGACTATGAGGCCCCTGTCATACAGATAGTTCTCGTAATATTTTATGTCCGACTCCCAGGTTTCTATAATATTTCTGATGCTCTTGTCTGTTTGTGTTCCGCCAATTGCAAGAGGATCAGTCACCGTGATTTTTGATACCTCATATTCCTTGTCCTTGAGAAAATCCTTGCGCTTGATTGATTCTATTTTGATGATGTCTTTTCTACTGGTAAGAAATCCTAATTCTTCTGGGTTTAGTTTTGAATAACAGTATGGCTTGTGGCCTATCTCATCTGTCCACAAAATTAGTTTCTGTGATTCTGGATTGTAGAATTTTAGAACCGCAGCTAGTTTTTGGTTGTCATATGTGGCAGAAACTAAAAGGGATGGGCCAAGTGTTTTTAGCTGTGTTTCTTGGACTTGCATTGTGAATTACCTTTTTGGCTCATCAAATAGAACGCTTGCCCAGCGCTGGATTTTCTTTTTCTCTAATTGTATGATTTGAATGCCTGCCTCCCTCATCAAGTCATAGTCTGTTTCAGGATACGTATCAAGGCAGATTATCTTTTTTATTCCAATTGTGATTGCCATCTTGGAGCATTCTAGGCACGGAACAAATGTTGTGTACAAAACAGCGTCCTTGGTTCCAGCCTCTATTCCCATTATTGCACAGTGCATTATGGCATTGGCCTCTGCATGATTGCACAGACACCTGTCAAGTGATGCACCGGACTCTATTTTGCCCTCCATTCGAAGCTGGCATCTCTTGCATCCACCCTCAAAACAGTTCTTTACGCCAGGCGGTGTTCCATTATACCCGGTGGCAATTTGCCGATTATTCCTGACTATGACTGCTCCGACCTGTCGCGTCATGCAGTTTGAGCGCAATTTGGCAAGCTCTGCTTGTAGCATAAAATACTCATCCCAACTTGGACGCTCAAAGTTTGCAGTCATGAAATCTACCATTCAACTTTGATATTTAGGTGGATCCATGGTTTCATTCAGAATTCACCTCAAGGCCGTATTTGATCACTCGAAACTATAAAATCCAAAGATCGGCAATTGATACTCGTTGTCAGATTATATCACACACAAGTTCATCAAGCCAAATTTGGTAGAGGCCCGTGAATACCAGATAGCGCTTGCAAATCAGGCAAAATCTGAAAACTGTCTTGTTGTGTTGCCAACAGGCCTTGGAAAGACCACTGTTGCATTACAAGTCATTGCAGATTATCTGTCCAGAGGAAAAGGCGGTGTTTTGTTTTTGGCACCAACGCGAGTCTTGACAAATCAGCATTACGAGTTTTTAAAAAATAATTTGAATCTTGATGATATTGGATTGCTAACAGGGGAGGATACCATACCAAAACGAAAAAAACTCTGGGCAAACTCTGTAATTTGCGCAACACCTGAAATTACAAAAAATGATCTTGACAGGCAGCTAGTCTCTGAGGACCAGTTCTCCCTGGTGATATTTGATGAGGCACACCGTACTGTCGGTGATTATGCATATTCAAGTATAGCGCAAAGGTTTGCAGGCAAAAATGTGCGCATAATGGGCATGACTGCAACACTTCCGGCAGAAAAAGAAAAGGCAACTGAAATCATCACCACACTGAGAATAGCAAGCATTGCACAAAGAAACGAAGAAAGCCCAGATGTTTCACCATACATACAAAAAACAAACACAACTTGGGTCAAAGTCGAACTGCCGCAGGAAATGAAGGAAATCCAATATTATTTGAGAAAAGCACTCGAGGCAAGACACACCGAGCTAAGTAAGTGCGGACTGAGACTGTCTGCAAATGTTTCACTATCACAGTTGTTGCGAGCGCGTGATTTTGTAATACGCCAAAACAGACGTGCAGCAAAACCACTATTTACTGCTATTAGGTTACATTATGCACTAAACATTTTGGAATCTCATGGAGTTACGTCGTTTCTGAGATTTTGTGATAGGACCAGGGAGAAAAAAGGAGCTGGAATCAAGGATTTGTTTGAAAATGATTCTAATTTTATTCGTGCCATAGAGCATGCAAAAGACGCGCAGAAAAAAGGAATAGAGCACAGCAAGATTGTCAAGCTGGCAGAAATTGTAAAATCCCTGTCTGGCAGAGCAATCGTGTTTACAAGCTATAGGGATTCAGTTGAGATCATTCATGACAAGCTAGTTGAGATGGGAATATCTGCAGGATTCCTAATTGGAAAGGCAGGAGAGTCCGGACTGAAACAAAAACAGCAAATTGAAACAGTTCAAAAATTCCGAGACGGACAATACCAAGTCTTGATTGCAACTCGAGTCGGAGAGGAAGGACTGGATATCTCCGAAGTAAATGACGTCATTTTCTTTGATAATGTTCCAAGCTCGATTCGATTTGTGCAAAGAAAGGGGAGAACTGGAAGAAAAGCAGAGGGAAATCTCACTGTTTTGATTGCCAAGGGCACAATAGATGAGGCATATTATTGGGTCGGACAGCGAAAAATCAAGGCTGCACAATCAATGGGTGACAAGCTAAGCAAAGATTTGCAAAAATCAGATGTGTCCCTTGATGCGTATTTCTAATTACGCCAATCTCTTGATGATATGATATCCAAATTCAGTTTTTACTGGCTCTGATGTTTGGCCAATTGATAATGAAAATGCTGCTGCCTCAAATGGCTTGACCATTTTACCGCGACCAAAATAGCCCAAATCCCCACCACGTTTGCCACAACCAGTATCAAGTGATAGTTCTTTTGCCAAATCTGCAAATTTTTCGCCTTTTTTTAGTCTGTCCAGTATGGCCAGTGCCTGACCTTGTTTTTCAACCAAAATGTGTGAGCATTTTATCTTGTCTGCCATGATGTGGTATTATGACAGGGGTTTGAAATATTTTATCATAATCCCCAAGATGTCTTGGTGCTTGGAACCAGTTTTAGAAATGGTGCCTCTTTTTCTTTCCATGGATCACGCCTGACCCATTCAAATTTCTCAAAAAATATGTCATAGATTTTTGCAAACTCGGGACCATCCTCTATTATTTTGATCTCACCTTGAGCTAAAACCGCTTTATGTCCACCGATTTTGTAAATGTCAACAGAGATTGCGGCCTTTGGATTTTTTTTGACATTTTTGTAGGTTCTTGTTTTGTAATCTGTTGCAATATAGAATGCATCATCTTCAAAAACAAAAGAGACTGGTTTGACGTGTGGCATTTTTCCAACTGTTGCAAATCTTGCCTCCTCAATTGATTGCAGGAATTTTTTCTCTTTTGGCGAGAATTTCAACCAAAAATCCTCTCTCTGATTTGCGGAATCTTTGCATACACCATGTCTCGCACCTTTATTTGGTCTTCTTCTGAGGGCATTCCGTTTTTCATTGCGGCAATTGCCGTGCTTGCCATGCCTAGCGCCATGCCCATTATCACGCCAAAGACAAACTCCTTTACGTCATGGACTTGGAGCTCTGCCTTGTTTTGCTCGACTTCTTGGATGTAGATTGGTATTGTAGATAATGTTCCATCAAGTGTTTGCATGATCAATTCTTCTAATTGTTGTTCTTCACTCATGATTTGTTTGCCGGCATATCTGGTAATAAATTTGCAGAATAATTCACAACAATCCTTTTAATGACGATATCTTTGAATCAAAATATTGCCTACATATTTTACAATTCAAGAAGCTAATGCCGCATTGCCCGGAGTCATACAAAGATACAAGGCTTTGCAAAAACAAAAAGCCGAAGTCCAAAAACTAGAGGCGCAACTAAACTCGCAGATGGGCGCATCGTTTAATCTTGGTGATTATGCAACGATTAAAAAACAGCTAAACTCGGCAGTGACAAAATTCTATGCATCAGTTGAAGAGCTTGAAAACACCGGCGTGGTTCTCAAAAGCCTAGAAGAAGGACTGCTTGATTTTCCATCAAAGAGATTTGATGAGGATGTATGGCTTTGCTGGAAAGAGGGGGAAACCGAAATAAAATTCTGGCACGAAAAAGACGTCGGCTTTATGGGGCGAAAACCATTAAGCGTTAGCGACGAATCACTTGTATGAGCATATCTGTCTGGTTTCGCGTAATTAGAATAAAATTTCTTTTAGCGTCTGTTATTGCAGTATCGCTGGGCCTTGCAATATCATACTGGCAGACAAAAACATTTGATGTTCTATCTGGAATCATAACCATGGGTGGTGTGATTGCATTGCATGCAAGTGTTGATCTTCTAAATGATTATTGGGATTACAAGCGAGGAATTGATACAATCACACAAAGAACCAAATTCAGTGGAGGTACTGGTGTTTTGCCAGATGGTCTGCTCAAACCATCCACTGTATATCGCGCAGGCGTAATCTGTCTGGTTTTGGGCTCTGCGGCAGGTGCATATTTTATTGCAATCCATGGCTGGGTTATTGCAGTTATTCTGGGCTTTGCCATACTCTCAATCTACTTTTATTCAACAAAAATCGTCGATTCCGGCCTTGGCGAGGTTTTTGTCGGCATAAAGGGTACAATGATTGTCCTTGGCACGATGTATATCCAAACGCAACAAATCATACCAACAAACATTGCAGCCGGAATTATCGCAGGCACACTATCGGCATTTGTCTTGTTTATCACGTCTTTTCCTGATCATGATGCAGACAAACAAAAGGGCCGCAAAACACTGGTTATTGTACTTGGCAAGTCAAGGGCCGCGTCTTTGTTCTGGGTGTTCCCAAGTATTGCATATGGTGTGATTGTGTATGGTGTGATCAGCGGATTGTTTCCAATTTTTTCTCTGGTTGTGTTTGCAAGTGTGTTTTTAATGATAAAGGCCGGAGCAAAAATCAAAAAATCACTAGACAAGATAGAAGAATTTGTAATAGTGATGAGATCAACTGTTTTGTTTTCTAGACTGACAGGGGCCTTGTTTGTAGTGTCGTTTTTGATTGCCATATTATCAAATAACAGTTAAATCAAACGCAAGACTCACACAAACATGATTTCTGGATTTGCAACACCTGAGGGAACAAAAAAATTTACGCAAAAGCCGGGTGTGATTGCAGAAAATTACAAGATGGTTCAAGGTTTGAGCTTGTCCAATGTTGGTATTGGGACATATCTTGGCAATGCAGATTCCCAAACAGATGTCATGGTAGTTGAAGCAGTAAAAAAATCCATAATCTCTGGAATAAATGTAATTGATACTGCCATTAATTATCGAGCGCAAAAAGCAGAACGCTCTGTTGGAAAAGCAATCTCGGATCTCATATCTCAGGGCAAAATTGAGCGCAGCCAGATATTTGTGAGCACAAAAAACGGCTATGTCACAAATGATGCTGATGTCAAAGAAGAGTTTTGGTCATACATACAAAAAGAATATGCCGCCAAAGGTGTAATCGGCGCAAATGATATTTCTTCAGGATATCACTGCATGACCATTCCATACCTAAATGATCAACTAAATCGAAGCCTGAACAATTTAGACCTTGAATGCATCGACTTGATGTACTTGCATAATGCTGTTGAAGGACAGCCAGACATTTCACGCGAGCAATTCCTGCAAAATCTGGAAAACGTATTTGCATTTTATGAGCAAAAACGAAAAGAAGGCAAAATTCGATTCTATGGAATGGCAACATGGGAGTGCTTTAGGGTGCCAAAAGAAAATTCACACTATCTATCACTTGAAGAGACTACCAAGCTGGCAAACAAGGTCGGCGGAGAGACTCATGGATTTCGTTTCATACAACTGCCATACAACATGTATTATGATCAAGCATTCATGCTCAAAGCACAACAAGTAAACGGAAAAGAAATGTCAATACTTGATGCTGCAACCGCATTGGGCATAGGAGTCTTTACGAGTGTGCCCCTAATGCAGGGACGATTAATAGAGCCAGGTGTGACACTGCCTGATTTTTCTGGCCTGTCAACACCATCGCTCAAGTGTTTGCAGTTTATCCGCTCAACCCCGGGTGTAGTGGCACCGCTGGTGGGACAGAAAACCCAAAGCCATGTTGATCAAAACCTGCAGATAATGAAAACGCCGCCAATGCAAAACACAGAATTTGCAGAACTGGTGAAAAAGCTGGTCTCTTAGCTCTGATTCTTTACCTTACCACCAAAGTCGACTATAGAGCCTGAAATGTTTGGAATGGTTCTCTGCATGTCAAGTAACAACCCCTCACGTTCAACTATTTGTACTTTGATGAATTCACCAGTAGTTGGCCTGTCCTTGTCTGCATAAATCACCACAAGATTTGCAATCTCGTCATTTCCCAAGAACAAGTCATTGTTTTGATTTATGACAAAATACAAAAACGCAGTTGTAGTATCTGGTTTTTCAGCATCTACATTTGGATTTGTTTTGATTAGGCCTTTTTCTTTGGCTGCCTCCAGAGCATCTTTTAGTGAATTGTGTGTGCCTTCAAGTATGCCAGAATAGATATTATCATAGCTGATTTCATGACTTCCAGCCTTTACAATTTTGTATACTACCTTGACATTCTGTGTACGCAAATCCACCAGTCCTGTGGTGGTGGCAGTAAGGGGTGTTGATGTTATCTTTATTGTGTTATCCTGAATGTTTGCAGCACCGGTAACCTTGCCAATTACTTGCAAGTTGTTTGCGGAATCTTGCACTGCCTCTTCAACAACTTCTTTTACTTTTTCACTTGATGAGAATCCAGAACTCATTACAGTCCAAGTAATTGACATTGCTACCACTGCAAATGTAATCAGCGCAGTATTGTACCAAAATGTAAGGCCGCGTCGTTTCAATGTATTTTGAAGCATTAGAGTGGGTATCTTCTTGCGTATGTTTGGGATGAACGGATAATCTGACTTGATTTTATATAAGATCTAAATTTGCAATCATACTATGGTAGAGTTGCCACGATTTTCCAGCCGTGCTTTTTTAGCGCCAATGGCTGGCGTAAGTGATCCTGCACTGCGATTATTGTGCAAGGAAATGGGCGCAGGCCTGGTAGTAACAGAGCTTACAAGCATTCACGCAATAATTGCAAAGGAAAAACAACTCCAGGCCCAAAACCAGACAATTAGCGAATTTATCGAATATTCTGAAAAAGAGCGACCATTATCAGTGCAGCTTTTTGGCTCTGATCTAGAGGCCTTGCAAAAGGCAACCAAAATCGTAGAGCCATTCTTTGATGTAATTGATTACAACATGGGGTGTCCTGCCCCACACATTACACAACAAATGGCAGGTGGGGCACTACTCCAAAACATCAATCTGACGCAAAAAATACTGCAAACACTAGTTGCATCAACTGACAAGCCAGTCACACTAAAGATGCGCGCAGGAGTGGGCGATGATCTAGTGTTCTCAGATATTGCCAAAGTTGCAGAACGAGTAGGCATTGCAATGATAACACTGCATGCCAGAACCGTGCACCAAGGATATTCAGGACACTCTGATTGGTCGCTTATCAAGCAGCTCAAGCAGACAGTTGATGTGCCAATAGTGGGCAATGGTGATATCACGACTCCAGAGTTGGCAAAAAAAATGATTGATGATACCAACTGTGATTATATAATGATAGGACGCGGTGCTATGGGTAATCCGTTTTTGTTTGAGCAGGTAAATGACTATCTAAAGTCTGGCAGCTACAAAAAATATTCACAAAAACACAAGGCAGATGTATTTTGCAAATATCTTGATTATGCAACAAACTACAACATTAAATTTGCAAACATAAAACAGCAAGCGATGCGCTTTACCAAGGGATTGATGCATGGGGCAAAATTCAGATCAGATATCATGGTTGCAAAAACAATTGATGAGCTAAAAACAATAATGATGCAGATTTCATAACTCATTATCTATAAATAGAAAACATACTGCGGTTACTTGTGCCAGTAGATCCTGTTTGCGGAATTGAAATGGATGAAAGTCTAGCAGTATCGTATGATTATGACGAGAAAAAATACTTTTTTTGCTGCAACGGATGCAGGCGAATCTTTAAGAAAAAACCAAAAAAGTGGGCCAAAAAAGCCTAAATTGGAAACTTGCCACACATTCTACAAAATTTAGAATCCTGTATGTCATAATGACAGTCAGGACACGCTGATTCAGAATCAGAAATCTCTGGCGTGTGATATTTGGTGTATGTTTCGTAATAGTATAGTGATTCCTTGCTGCGAATTATAATGTCGTCTTTGGTCTTGATTTGCTTTATTTTCTCTATGAAAACATCGTCTGGAATCATACTGTTGAAAAATTCTGTTAGCCCCTGCGTTCCTGCACCTTCTTGCATCGGGGATTTTTGACGCCAGGCTATTTTCGATGGTATCACGCCTTCAAATGCCTGTCTTAGGACAAACTTGCCAAATTTTTTACCATCATGCATGCCAATCATGTGTTGTACTGGTAGGTTTTTTGCAAATTCCATTACGCTCTTCTGGCAAAATGGCGATTCTACTTTGACTCCTAGTGCTTTTCCGAGTTTTTGTGATGGAAAATGCATTATCTTTGCAATTCTTTTGAGGTCTGATTCAAGGTCTGGTGCTGTCTTGTTTATTAGAAAATTATATCCTGCAAAGATTTCATCTGCACCATCGCCTGTTATGATTTTATCAAATCCTCGCTGTTTTACTGTCAATATTGCCAAGTATGGCACGACATTGTTCCGGATTTCGATGTCATTGAAGTTCTTGAGGATCTTTATGGTTTGCTCTACGGCATCAATGATTTGCGATATGTCATACATTTGAATGGATAATGGAAGATCGAATTTTTGAGCTGCCATCTGGCAATATGTAAGATCATTTGCGGTATGATCCTTTGATATTATGGCAATGCAGTCTGGTTTTCTCTCTTTGAGAAAGTATGCCAGAATGGTACTATCCAGCCCACCTGATAATGCTAAATGCTGAGCAGAACAGGCAGAGACTGCATCTTGCAATAGTGTGTGAATCTGTGTGTGAGTTTCTTGCATCATGTTTTGTAGTATAAAAAAAATCAATTAAGCTTTTGTACAAAAATCAAATTAGCTCCAGCTAGTTTTGAATAAAATAACTTTGATTGCGGATTTTGCATAATTCATTGTTAACTTTAAATAGATTACACGAGGACTTTTGCGTAATGTTATTGCCAGCAGAGATTGAATCAAAAACACTCATTCCAGCACTGCGTGCAATTTTGGCAAAAAAGCTAGCCGAAGAACACAAGATTCGAGAAGACGAGATATCAAAAATGCTCGGAGTAACGCAGGCAGCAATTAGCAATTACATTCGTGGAACACGCGGTGATCCTAAACTGATTGCCAAATTAGTAGCAGACAAACAAGTCTCTGAAATGGTAAATGAGCTAAGCGACCGTTTATCTTCAGATATGGCATACACTCCGTCCAGTCTTGCAAAATTCATCAGCCTTTGTAACTACATAAAATCAAGTCTCTTGATTTGTGAGATTCATCACAATTTAGAGACAAACATTGATGAGGCAATCTGTAAAGAATGCGAAAACATGTTGCTAAAGGGTCCAGGATCAGTTTACTAGTTTTTTGAAATAGAAATTTCTATTGTAGAAACCATTCTTTTACCAAACTCACTTTCAGAATCCAGCTTGATATAGTTGGTCTTGCAAGAGTTGTGGAGCATTTTTTCCACTATGATGTTTGCAATTGCAACAGCTGCAGGTATGTTTAGGCCCTTTGCCATCAAAATTATCTTTCCGTGTTTGTTTAGTGTGGTAAATACATCCAGCGCCGCCGGCATTATTGGCTCATTTCTTACAAAATATGTGTATGGTGGATGGTCGGCGATCTGTTTTGTGTCTTCCATACTAATCATTCAGTCTCTCCAAAAATTTTATTCTATTAAGTTTTGTCGACGATTCATCCACTAGTTAAAATAATCAATTGGAATGTTTTGGTAATCGCCGTTAGGTAGTCTTCTTTTGATTACGATTGGTATTGCAAACTCTTCAAGCTCTTTGAGAGCTATGTCTAATGATGTTCTTGCATCTGCTGGAATTGCGATAAATGGTGGTGCACCTTGTGATAGTTGTAGTGCGCGAGCGCCAAGAATTCTTGCTTTTTCAAATCTAGTCAGATTTGGTGGACCTATTGCGATTTTGCCTTTACCTGCCAGCGGAATTTCCATTATGGTGTGGACTGGGTCCATGTCGATTACTTCGCGAGTTTCCATCTCTTTGATTTTTTTATCTAGATCTGCTCGCTCGTCTTCGGTTAGCTCTTTTGATTCAAAAATTTTCTTGTATGCATTGATTGCGTCTTCCATTGTGGTGTCTTCTGCCATTTCTTCGCCAATTGGTCTGGCAAATTCTGGCTCCTCCTCAATTTCCTCTGGAGCTTCAACCTCAACTTCTTCAGGATCCGACAAGTGAAAAAACTCTCTAATGCGGTTATATATTCCAATAAGCAAGATTTGGTACAATGAGTGCAGGATCTGTATCGTCAAACACGATGGTCTTGGAAATCAAAGGCAAATCCAAGATGACTTGCGAGCTAAAGCGACACTTGTCGCCAAAAACAGTGGGCATCATTTTACGATCTATTCCACTTGATGGAAACGCACACTTTATTGGCCAAAGTATTGTCTATTTTGAAACCAAGGTGAATTCTGGAGTAGAGCGTCAGAAAAAAGAATTCAAAAAAGGGGATATCGCATTTACTCCTACTGGATCTAGTATCTGTCTGTTTGTTGGCGATGTGATAACATCAAAGCCAATGACACCAATTGGCAAAATTCTTACAAATGTTGATTCTCTAAAAGATGTAAAATCTGGTGACGTGATTTCGCTTTATCAGTTAGCTGGCTGATAAATCCAGTGACCTGCAAATCCACCTGCGCGTTTTACAGAGCCTTTCTTTAGCAATCCTACAAGACATGCATTTGCTGCAGAAATTTTAACGCCGGTTTGTTTTGCTAATTCTTGTATTGTGAGATAATTGTTTGTCTTGATGAGTTTGAGTGCTTGGTCTTCGCCCAACATGACGGTGATCTCGGCTTTTCGCTCTGTCTTTTCTCCCTTCTTGTCTTTTTTGTCTTTACGAGTGCCAGCTTCCTTTGCCTTGTCATTATCCTGGGATTTTTCCATGGATGCTGCGCCTTTCTTTTTTGCTCCGCCCATGTCTTGACTCAAAAATTATCCATTTATAAACGATTGAAGGATCCTCGACACTCAAATGTGAAAATACATTCTGTGTGAAAAAAACACACTAGTCTTACTATACCATGACACTTCAAGGCAAATTACATTGGTTAGGAGGTATATTGATCGTGATACCAAGGAGCGCTTTAAGCGACTTGCAAGTTATGATGACGGAACAAAACACATTACAGAAAAAGGTCCAAACATTCCCGAATTTGATGAAACTCTAAAACCAAAGAGAATCATATACCTCAAAGATGCCGAAAGGGCGCACACGTTTGAAGATGTTGTGAATGACAAAATTACTGATTTGTGCAATACTGCGGAAGAAACTAGTCAGTACATAAAACAAGTCAATCTTCACTTGGACAAACAAAAACTCAAAATCGATGAACTCAAAAAACTCCAAAAGATTTACGAAAGTCAGATGCGTAGCTTGGATGGAAGAGAAGAAAATTAAATTACATTCTTCCGTGCTTGCTTAGCGCAATTGCCATCTGTGAAGAATCAAATGGTTTTAGGATGTAATCAATGGCGCCTGCCCTCATTGCATCTTGTACAATGTGTATCTTGCCAGTAGATGAGACCATCATGACTTTGGCGTTTGGGTCTAGCTTTTTTATTGCACGTAATGCCTGGATTCCATCAGCTTTTGGCATCAAAACATCCATTGTAACTAGCGTTGGGTGGTGTTCTTTGTATTTTATTACTGCATCAACACCATCTGTTGCTTCTATTATCTTGTCTGATAGGTGATTTGCTTCAATTATTGTTCTAATTGCGCGTCGTGTAAAATGAGAATCATCCACAATCATAATTGATGGTTCGTAATCTTCGCTCATGTTATCACCGTAAATTCGATATGGCGTGCAGGACATTTGTCTTGTTTAGTATGCCTACCATGGTGTTGCTCTCGTTTTTTACTCCAAGACAGTCGATCTTGTTATCAAGTAATAGTTTTGCAGCATCTTTTATGGATGATTTTGAATCAACTGTGATCAACCCCTCAGTCATTATCTCGCCAGTTGGTTGTGATCCTACAAATCCAGTCTCTGACCACAATCCGTCATCATCAGAATAGTTGGCGTTTTGTACTATGCTCAGTTTGTTTGTGGCAAGGCTGGTTCTGAAAATATCGCCTATTGTGATCATACCAATTGGAGAGTCATTATCAGTAACTATCACTCTAGAAATGTCGCATGTGATCATTTTTTTGAGAATTTCATGAATTTTGGTATGGTGTGGCGCCGCAAAATAACTAATTGTCATGTAATCAGATACCTTGTTTTCTGGAGAACTAGTCTTGGCATAATATCTAATTAGATCACTTTTTGTCAGAATGCCTTCCATTCTTTCCTTGGAGCCAATTCCAAGTGAGCTGATTTTGTTTAGTATCATCATCTGTGCTGCCTGACTGCAAGTCATTGAATCGACTGCAAAACAAATCCCGTTCATTATCTCTGATGCAAAGACTTCGCTCAGACTACGTTTGCTTCTGTCTATGTACAAAAATCGAATTACATCCTTGTCACTTATCACGCCAACAGGCCTTGTGCCGTTTTTGACAAAGATTTTGCTGATTTTATTTGAGACTAGTTGAAAAATCACATCTTGGATGGATTGAGTTTCCTGAATTGATATGATGTCAGTGCTTTTTATCTCCGATATGGCATCTTCCTGGATGCTTTTTGAATACATTGGAATGTTCTAGAAATTTAGAAACTTTATTCTTCAGTTAGTTTGATTCAAACAAACATGATCTTGCGGTATGATAAATCCAACTATAAATAATATCAAGTAGTGGTATAATCATGGGAATAGTATCCAAAGGCGCAAAATGTGACGTGGATGGGTGCTCTAATGAAGGTGCACGCTCTTTGAATTCATCCAAAGTAGAAAGTGCCGGATTGCGAATCAAATCTTCTTCAAAAAAAGCAGTTTTGTGCAAAGATCATTACAAAGAATGGAAAAAGGAAACCAAAGAAGACAGAGAAGTAGAGCGCGCCAGATTCGATAGATTCTAGTGCTTTCTTTTTATTTTGACTTGTTTTTTATTTAGTCTATCAAGATAGGTTTTCTGCAAAATAGAATAATACTTGTCCAAGTTTTTGTAGAGGCGTTTTGGTTTGCGTGGCTTTTGAGTTGCCAAGACATATGCTGCCATAATAGGAAATGCAATTGTGGAATCAGTGTATACTGTTACGGTTCCAGTATGTGCATCTTGGACTTTGCCCCAGCTTTTTCCCTCTTGTAGTGTGGCCCCAGAAAGTCCGCCGGTATCAGGTCTTGCGTCCGTGATTTGTATAATGTAATCCTGTCCACCATCATCGCTTCCCAAAATCTGATCAAGCATCGGTCCTGTCTGCTGCGCGGTATTTTTTGGAACACCGCCGCCAAGCTCAATTATTGCTGATTTTTTAGAGTTATTCACAATTGCTGCTTGCTCTAAAATCTCTTTAACAAAATCCAAATTGTAAACCTTGTTTTGTAATCTGTGAACACCAAGATTCATCGCCAGTGAAGAGTCCTTTAGTGTTGAAATGTATACTGGAACATCGTACTTGTGCGCTGTGACGAGAAAACTCTTCTCAGGATATTTTGCATGTTTTGCACTAATTGCGCCCATTAAATTACAAAACTCGGCAGTGGTGAATGGTTTTCCAATTAGTTTGTCACGAAACATCTCTTGGACTACCTTGTCTTCGGCTGCCAATGTCTCGATGAATTTTATGTAAACATCTCGGATTCTGACTATTTCTTTTTCATATAGCACCATGTCGTCCACTTCATAGTGGCCTTGTTTTACTGGAAATCCTCGCGCAAAATGGTCTTCATGATACACGTTTGCACCAGTTGATACAATCCAATCTACGAATCCTTTTTCAATTAGTGTCTTGATTATTCCTCCAAATCCTACTGGAGTCATTGCACCTGCCACTGTAAGGCATATCACTGCATCATCTTGGATCATCTTTGCCCAAAGCTTTGCGGCATCACCTAACTGTCGCGCATTATACCCTGTACTGGAGAAAATATCAACTAGATCTTCAATTGATGTTTTAGAGTTTATCTTGATGTGCGGAATGTCTTTTCCATGAAAATGATGATGTCCATGCTCCATGTTTTTTTCATTTAATAATACTATAATAATTATTGTGATCAGACAATTACCAGATTGAAAATTATCGACATGACAAATCCCGACAGGGTACAAAGAGAACCGGACAAAATTCTGACATTGTTAGAGTCTGGAAATTTTTTAGAACAAGGATTTGTAATAAAAAAAATCTCACTACGATTATTTGTTGAAAAAACAGATGCAAAACTAGGCGATTATTCATTGATCACATCCCTGATGGAAACAGACCGTGGCGCAGTTGAGATGATTTATGATGAAGGATACAGAGGAGACAACGCCTTAGAGCGGGCTGGGAATTTTATCACAAGCAATCTGGGATTGTCCAGCATAATACTGCGCTCTATAATTGCACTAGAGTCAAAAAATTAGAAACTATATGCTTGCGGAATTTGCAGAAGAATAAAAGAAGCTTATCTTACTTGTTTTGTATAATGGTAGATCTTTACCGATTACTCCCAGAAGAAATGGAAAAGCTTGTCCTAGACATGAATCAACCACGATACAGGGCAGACCAAATCCTGCATGCACTATATCATGAATTTCCAAAAGACATCTCTGATTTGCGTCAGCTGCCAGCAAGTATGAGGTCCGAGCTTGTTGAAATGGGATACACTGTCGGCTCTGCAAATGAAACACATCGAGTTGTAAGTCAAGATGGTGACACTACAAAAATTCTTCTCAATCTTAAAGACGGAACTTTGATTGAAGCAGTATTGATACAATACCAATCAGAAAAGCCAAACGGACATCCAAGATCCACAATATGTGTTTCAACCCAAGTTGGATGTGCAATGAAATGTGTGTTTTGTGCAACAGGGCAGATGGGTTTTGAGAGAAACATACGTGCAGAGGAAATCGTCGCACAGATAATGCATTTTGCAGAATTATTGAGAACACGAGATCAACACATAACAAATATCGTGTTCATGGGAATGGGGGAGCCACTTGCAAACTATGATGAAACAATTCGTGCAATTCGATTGCTTACACATCAAAAGGCATTTGGAATTGGACAGCGAAGCATTACAGTATCAACGATTGGCATGATTGCAGGAATTGATCGTCTTGCAGACGAGGATTTGCAGATAGGTCTTGCAATTTCACTTCATGCGCCAAATAATGAATTGCGTAAATGGTTGGTTCCTACTGCCAGCTCACACTCTGTTGAAGATATTATTGCTGCAGGAAAAAGATACTATAGAAAAACTGGACGACGTGTTACATTTGAGTATGCTCTGATTGACGGAGTCAACGATTCTCCTGAAATTGCAGAGGAACTTGCTTGGCTGTTGCGTGGAAACGGTTCACATGTGAATCTGATTCCAGTCAATCCGACCGCTGGTGATTTTGAGCGCCCATCAAGACGCAATGTGTTGGAATTTGAGGATATTTTGTATGATAGTGGAGTTAACTGTACTGTTCGAGTTGAAAAAGGCTCCGAGATATCAGCCGCATGCGGTCAGCTAAGAACGGATGTAATGAAAAAAGGAAAGCAAACCACAATGCGTGGAACTAAAAACTGAATCTGCTTGCTACCAAGATCGCAATTCCATGTACTTTTTGACGTAACACTTAATTCAATAATGTCAAGTCTTTGAAATTGTGCGCGTACTGCAACTTCACTGCGATAGCATAGAGTACAATCCTACTAAAAAAGAGATAAAATCAGCAGAAGAGATCACACCAGAGCCAAAAAAACTAGAAGAAGTAGTAGTCGCATTTGTGGCAATTGAAAATGGTGATGACTCAGAAGTGGCGCAAAAAGCAATCGCCGAGATAAAAAACAGCATGGGAAAAGTAGGCTGCAAAAAATTATTGTTATATCCATATGCTCATTTGAGCTCAAACTTGGCCTCTCCAAGCATCGCACTATCCCTGCTAAAGGAAATGGAGTCGTCTGCATCAGAGATGGAAGTATCCCATGCCCCGTTTGGATGGACAAAATCATACAATGTCAAAGTAAAAGGCCACCCACTTGCCGAAAGCTCCAAGGTATTTACAAAAGACGAAGCGGTTCATGATCATCACGGACATTCACATGATGATGAGGGACAAGCATCAGAGGCATTAAAATCAGAATCTAAAATCAAATCATATTGGTATATCATGTCACCAGATGGCACGATGACCGAAGTTGACAAGTTTAATTTTGGAAAACATGAAAAGCTAGAAGTTTTGGCAAAATACGAGGCCGCCAAAAAAAGAGCGGTTGACGAGCCACCACCACATGTCAAACTGATGAAAAAAATGGCAATTGCAGATTACGAGCCGGCATCAGACTCGGGCAACATGAGGTTCTATCCAAATGGTCGACTGATAAAATCACTATTGGAGAGATTTGTCACCGACCAAGTAAAGGACTATGGTGGATTGGAAGTTGAAACCCCGATCATGTATGATTCACATCATCCAAGTATGGAGAGCTACTTTAACCGATTTCCAGCACGTCAATACAACATCAATACAGAAGGCAAACAATTGTTTTTGAGATTTGCTGCATGTTTTGGCCAGTTCTTGATGGCAAATGACTTTCAGATATCCTACAAAAACATGCCAATGAAGCTATATGAGCTGACAAGATACAGCTTCCGTAGAGAACAATCCGGTGAGCTGGTCGGGTTGCGCAGATTGCGCGCATTTACAATGCCTGACTGCCACGCGTTTTGCACGGACATGGCACAATCAATTGAGGAATTTAGAAAAAGATTTGATCTGTCACGTCATGTCCTAAAAGAAGTCGGAATCACCGAATCGGATTACGAGATGGCAATTAGATTTACCGAGGATTTCTATAATGAAAACAAATCACACATTGAAGAACTAGTCAAAAAAATGGGCAAGCCAGTACTTGTTGAAATGTGGAAGGAACGATTCTTCTATTTTGTACTAAAATGGGAATTCAACTATGTCGACAGCATGGGCAAGGCCTCGGCACTATCAACTGATCAAATCGATGTGGAAAATGGGGCCAGATACGGCATCAAATATTTTGATGAGGCCAATGTCCCACACCATCCAATCATATTGCACAACTCGCCAAGTGGTGCAATAGAGCGCGTCATATACGCATTATTGGAAAAGGCCGCCCTGGACCAAAAAGAGGGAAGAAAGGCGCACTTTTCATTATGGCTTGCACCAACACAAGTTAGGATCATACCGCTAAAAGAAGAGTTTTACAAGCATTGTGAAGATTTGGCAGACAAACTCAGCTCAAATGACATTCGTGTAGACATTGATGATAGAAACGAAAGTGTCGGAAAAAGAATCCGCGAATCCGAAACAGAATGGATTCGATACAGCTTGGTAATTGGTGAAAAAGAGATAGGGCAGCCAAACCTATCTGTTCGAGACAGAAAAACAGGAGATGTAAAAGAGATATCCTTTGATGCATTTGTTGCAGAAATCAAAGAGCAGACAAACGGCAAGCCATTTACCAGATTAAACATGTCACGTCACCTATCAAAACGACCACAAATAATGGTCTAGATTTTGTTTGTTTGATTTAGACACATCAAAGTAGAATAGCAATATGGTGAATTTGACAATTGGTGAGAGCTATGAATATTTTGGTTGCAGAGGACAGTATTGCATATGGTGTGTTGTACCAAGAGATATTCCAATCCAGAGGACACTTGGTAAAACTGACACTTGATGGACAGGAATGCGTTACAGAGTATATCACTCAGAGTACAGCATACGATGTAGTGATTTTGGACTATGACATGCCAAAAAAGAATGGTATTGATACTGCAAAAGAAATCATGGAAATAAACCCAAACCAAAGCATTGTCTTTATTTCGAGTTTTGGCGACCAACTAGAGTCTTTGATTTTTGAGCTTGGTTGGGACAATAAAGTCCAATTTGTTGAAAAACCATTTAGTTCAGTTGAGCTAGCCAACAAAGTAGAACGACAGTTCAGAGAATCCACACAAAAGATACTGGCACGATAATTCCTATTCATTTATTTTCTGGTTGTTTTTTGAGATCAGTATGAGCTATTTGGATTTGTATTTGACCAAAGATCCTCTAATTATCAGCCCTGGTGAGGCAAAAAATCCGACTGCCACAGTCTTTGGTATACCGTTTGATTCAACTCATTCTTACAAGCCAGGATGTAGGTTTGGTCCAGATGCAATAAGAAAGGCCTTTAACAATATCGAGATTTTTCATCCAGATTTAGGAATTGATCTAGAGACTGCATCAATTGAGGATTTGGGCAATACAATGCATACTGCAAATGTGGAGGACATGCTGGATATGGTTGGCAAGCTAACTGCCGAGCTGACAAAAAAGGACAGGTTATTGGTGATTTTGGGTGGAGAGCACTCGCTTACATATGGAACATACATGAATGTTCCAAAAGACACAGGCTACATTGTATTTGATGCTCACTATGATTTGCGTGATGGTTATGCAGGTGAGGAATTTAGTCATGCATCATATCTTAGACGAGTAGTTGAGAAAAAAGGCGCAGACAAAATCATACATGTAGGTGCACGCTCTTTTGTCAAAGAAGAACTATCATTCTTAAAAGAAAACAAAATCAAAACTATCACTGACAAGGACATTCGGGATGGCAATGGCCCAAAGATGGTAAAAGATGCATTATCCACATTTGACAAGACCTACATTAGCGTGGATTTGGATGTACTGGATCCAGCATTTGCACCAGGTGTTGGGAATCCAGAAGCAGTAGGCATAACGTCTCGTGAATTATTTGATATGATCCACGCAACACAAAATTCCAAGATTTTAGTATTGGATGTAGTAGAGTTAAACCCAACATATGATAATGGAGCTACTGCATCACTTGCAGCAAAGCTACTATCCACCATGATTGCCATGAATTTTAAATAGAATCTAATTCCATTTTACGACATTGCTAAATAATTTCAGAGACTCACTAAAGCCAGCACTGGAAAAGCTTGGCGCAAAGTTTGGCGCAACTGGATTATCGCCAACTTTTTGGACATCAGTTGGATTAGGTTTTGCATTTTTATCGGCCATTACATATGGTCTTAATTCACAGATTACACATCCATGGTTTAATGCTGCAATAATTGGAGGCATTTTGTTACTGGTTTCTGGATTTTTTGATGTCATTGACGGCCAGGTTGCCAGATACACCAAAAAGGTCTCAAAAAAAGGTGGGTTCCTAGATTCTGTATTTGACAAGATTGCCGAAGTCGCAATCTTTGCAGGATTGCTAGTGGGAGGCTTTGCAGAACCAATCTGGGTTTTACTGGCAATCACATTATCATTATTAGTTAGCTATGCCAGGTCTAGAGCAGAATCCCTTGGAGTAAAACTGCAAGGAATTGGAATTGGTGAGCGGGCTGAACGATTGCTAGTTATTGCAATAATTGGCATGATTCCAGGTTTGATGCCATATGCAATCGGCATTGTCATAATAATTGCCGCAATTACATTCATTCAGAGAATTATAGTGACATCAAAAAACATTAAAGACTAACGCAGTCTGCCGGTTTTTCTTCTGGAATCTGCCGATCGAATCTTTAGAATTCCAAAGTGAATTGCACATGATATACAGTACCATTTTAGAATTGATGGTGATGCAATGTATGCGCCTTGTGCCCTAAGCTCTTTTGCAAGTGAGTGCTCTACCAAACTTAGTCTTGATGTGACTTTTTTTGCCTTGTCTTTTGGTACGGTTGCACCACAATTGGTACACTGGATACGATCAGACGAGCCTTTTCCGCCCTTTCGTCTACCTCTACTTGCACGTTTTAATGGCATGGTATGCCTTCCGAGTGCCTCTTTATATTCTTGGTGTGAGACTAGTCAGATTTTTTGGATACTAAATACACTGCAAATTTGTTATCACCATCAATTGTGTAATCTGATATTTTTTCAAATTCATATCCCTTGATTCCTTTTGCTTTTTGGTATAGCGGCTCGCCGATGACCAGAGTATTTGGTCTTGCAAGTGAGTTTATCTTGGAGCAAGTGTTTACAGTAGAGCCAAAAATATCGTCAATAGCAGATGTTGCAATAATGGCCACTCTAACTGGGCCAAACATGGCACTAATTCTATAACTTACCTCTGGGAGATGTTCTGATGTCAGGGATTGGTTTATTGTTTGTCTTGCATTAATCAGGCTCATACAACAATGCATCATTTCTTCAAATGGTTCTTGTTCATCAGAATCTGTTTTTGGAAAATAATACAATAGTGCATCACCGATATTTTTGACCACCACACCATGGTTTTGCGTTATAGTAGTAGCTGCAGAATTCAAAAATATTGAATAAAACTTGCTTGTTTCCATGTCTGATAGTTTGGCAGTTAGTTTGGTAGAGCCCACAATATCAACAAAGCAAACACAATAGTTTGAGCTGTATTGTGAAAACTGGAGCAGTATGTCTTTTTGTTGTTTGATGACGTCCTCTCTTTCCTTGATTTTTAGCAAAGAGTCTTGAATTTTTTCTGCCATTTGATCAAAAGAATGCGAGAGTTGCCCTATTTCGTCATCTGTTTTGATATTGGTTCTGACATTAAAGTCGCCATTTGAGATTTGGTTTGCTGCATTTTTGAGCTTGATTAATGGCTTGGATATTAGCTTGGATAGAAAGAATGCGGCTGCACCTACAATTACGGTTATGACTGCGCCTAACACAATTATTTTGTCCCTCAGGTCTGCTACTGGCTCAAAGACCTCTACATCATCAATCTCAACTAGCAGCACTAGGCCCATGTTTTTCATGCAACTTGATGCGCCCAGAACCGATTCGCCTCGATAATCAGAGTATATTCCATGGTAGTTTTGCCCATTAGAAAAGCACGGCTCTATTGGAACGCTGTCAATTTTTTGCTTAAACACCGCATTTTCAATAAATCTAGACTCTGAAATCAGATACTTGTCCTGATTAACCAGATATGATTCGCCTGTCTTGCCAAGGCCCTGTCTGTTTAGCAAAACCTGATCAATTAGCTGGGTGTTTGCAGTAACTATTGCCACACCGATAGGTGTAGTGTCTTTTGGTTTTGCAAAAATTGGTGCAGCAGTTATTATTTTTCTTTTATTGTCTTTTCCCAAGGTCAATTGCGCAAACGATTCTTTTGCACCTTTGATAAATATCGGATCTGCAAGATAATCTTTTGTGGATTTTGTGTTAACTAGTGCAAACAATCTTTGCCCATCAATTCCAATTATCTCTACATTTTCAAGATCATTTAGGCCACCGATGCTTGCCTCAAAGGCCTGCACCTCAATTAGATAATTGATTCTCTTTTCTGGAATTGATTCTGCCCTAATGTTTTGATCTGGGATTTGCAAGAGCTCAACAGTCAGATTCTTTATCATTGGATTTGTTGTGATTACCTGAATTTCCTGAATCTTAGAGTTCAAGATGCTTCCTATCGAATCCCCACGTATGGCCGATTCTCCCCGGAGCTGGTTCATCACGCGCTCTTCTAGTATGATATTTGCATAATGAAACGAAAAGAACACAGTAACGCTAATTCCTATTAATGACACTACCATGACTAGCGAAACCAATTTTTTGTCCAATGTGACTGGAATTGGGACGCGCATGGAATGGATCGATCCTGCTTGGAATATCTCTTTTTCTCAGATTACTAACTAAATTTATGCTAGTTCAGCGTAATTTGATGTGATGAACGGTCTGTGCCATGTATGCCTCCAATCAAATGTAGAACTAGTAATAGAGCGCGGCCAAATCCTATGCAAATCTTGTCTGAAAAAAGCAAAAAACTAAATCCACACCAATTTGAGCAATCCAAGTGAAGCTTGCAATTTTTTCACATTGTACAATAGATGAAATAAAAATCAAAAACGACGTATATGAAAAACCTGGCGGTCCTGCTTGTTATTGCGGTATTGCAGCGCGAAATTTTGGATTTGATGTGGAACTAGTAACAAAATATGGTCCTGACTATACTTTTGCTGATAAATTATTACAAAATAAAATAAAATTTAATGATGCACAATCACAAAAACCAACCACACGATTCAGACTGGAAATTAATGATGCCGACCGTATATTATGGATAAAAAACATCTGCGATAAAATCAGTTACACCAAGACAAATGCAGATGGTATTTTGATTAGTCCTGTATTTGATGAAATCTCGCATGAGACACTAGAAGAATTAAAATCAGATGCAAAACTAGTGGCACTAGATCCGCAGGGATTCTTGAGGCGGGCAGGACCTGACGGTAAAATAACACTTGAGAAAACAAATCTGAATTTATCAGGAATTCATGTGCTAAAATCAGATCCTAGTGAAGTGTATAATTTGACAGGCGTTGAGGGAATCGAGGGCGCCAAATTGTTGCACAAAAAAGTAGAGCATTTACTATACACAAACAAGCGTGACGTATCTCTTTTTTACAAAAACAAACGATATTCAATCACATTGCCAAATATGGAGATTTTTGACACGTCCGGTGTTGGCGATATTTTCACTGCCACGTATTGCTGCGCGATGCTAAAGGAAAAAGATGCACTGTGGGCCTTGAGCTTTGCAGGTGGTGCAGCTCAGGCGGCACTGGAATCAAAAGAGGTTGGCCTGGACAAGATTCCACCAAAGGGTGCGACTCAGACTAATGCATCATACTATTACAATATAATGAAGTTCACAGACGTCTAAGCTTTTATTATAACAAGCAAGGTTAATGATTTGTGCAAATTGGAATTTCTGGCCTTACACCAACTGACATTGCTGTAAAAACAATCAAAACAGTACTTGATGATTATGGCATTTCTTCATCATATATAGGATACAAGGCAAAAAAAGACCTTGATTGCATCATAGTTACCGGTGGGGATAGGGGTGTTCGCAATTATTTTCATAAAACACAGGATGCACAAATTCCAGTGCTTGGCGTTGGCGAGTCCGAGTCTAGTGGGTTTTTAGCCCAAGTTGACCTAAAGGAGTTCTCATCCATAGTTAACAGAATAAAAAAATCAGATTTTGAAATCTCTGAATTTTCAAGACTAGCAGTAAAAATTGACGGAAAACCAGTCTATCCGGTGTTAAACGACGTGGCCGTGTTTTCATCAAAATCTGCCATGCTAATGGAGCATGTATTGCGTGTAAATCATGAAGAAGTCTGGCATGATTCAAGCGATGGTGTTATCATAGCTACACCTACTGGCTCATCTGCTTACTCCATGTCTGCAGGTGGTCCGATGATATTTCAGGACTCGCCAGTATTTGGCATAGTATCTGTCAATTCGCTGGATATCACCAGACGTCCATTAATCGTGCATGACACCAGTCTAATTGAAGTAGATGATGTCAGATCAAGACTGTTCTGCGAAGTTGTATTGGATGGTGTAGATAGATTTCGCATAAACAACACACTAGAATGTACAAAATCCATCCCGTCTGCCAAGGTGATCAAAATCAAAAAGGATTCAACTGCAGTATCGGCATTAACCAAAAAGGTTCGATTGGCAGAAGACCTTCTGAATATGCCTCCAAGCTCAAAGCTTTTGCTAAAAACCCTAGAGTATGAGGGATCCTTAACACAGCGAGATCTAGTTACAAGGACCTTACTGCCAGACAGAACCGTTCGTTTGGCACTGCGTCATTTATTGGATAAGGGCTATGTCAAAAAGAGAATATCTATTCGTGATGCGCGCCAAAAGATCTATGAGATTTCCAAGACCTAGCTAGATGAAGCTCGAATGAATGCCTCAAAGGATTCTTCTGGAAAGCCAGGCCTGCTGTTAAATTCCGGGTGGAATTGCACGCCAAAATAGAATTTGTGAGACGGTATTTCTAACATTTCCATCCGCTTTGAATTGTCAGATTCTGCTGAAAAGATCAACCCATTTTTCTCAAATGCCTCAAGATATTTCGTATTGATTTCGTATCTGTGTCTGTGGCGTCTTGCTACATGGTCTGAACTGTATGTTTTGTGAGCTATTGTGTTTGGCTTTATTGTGATGTCGTGTGCTCCCAATCGTAGAGAGCCGCCCATGTTTGATACTGTTTTTTGTTCTGGCAGCAAATCAACAATTGGATGCGTAGTGTTCGGGTCAAGCTCAGTCGAGTTTGCATCGGTATAATTGCACACATGCCTGCCAAATGCAACAGCTGCCAACTGAAATCCAAAGCAGATTCCAAGATACGGGATATTTTTTTCTCTTGCAAAATTTGCAGTTTTGATTATCCCCTCAGATCCTCTTGAGCCAAACCCGCCTGGAACCAATATGCCGTCATATTTTGATAACGTGTCAACATTTCCGTTGATTCCCTCAGAGTCAATCCAATCAATGGATACAGATTTGCCAATTTTTGCACCTGCATGTTTTAGTGCATGATTAACACTCACATAGCTATCTGCCAGTGTGACATATTTTCCAACCATCGCAATTTTGATTTCACCATTACTTTGTTGCATTGATTGAACAATTCTGTTCCAGTTGTCCCAGTTGGCAGCAGAGTTTATCATTCCTACTTTGCCAAATTTAGTAAATATCGTGTCCACGATTCCTTGCTCAAATAGAATTTGTGGCACCATGAAAATTGATTTTACATCATGGCATGAAAACACATCATTTGCAGTTACATTTGTAAACATGGAGATTTTCTTTTTTGTTGATTCAAGCAATGGTGTTGTACATCTAACTGCCATCAAATCTGGCTGGATACCGATTCTTCGTAATTCTTGTACAGAGTGCTGTGTTGGTTTTGTTTTTTGCTCACCAACCACATCGAGGGATGGTGCCAGTGTGACATGAACAAAAATCACACTTTGTGAGCCTTCTTCCAACCTCAATTGCCTTAGTGCTTCTAAAAATGGAAGTGATTCAATATCGCCTACAGTACCACCGCATTCTACTACTAGCATGTCAAGCTTTTCATCTTCGGCAATTTTTCGAATTCTTCGTTTTATCTCATCTGTGACATGAGGGATTATCTGTACACATGCACCAAGATATTCCCCCTTTCTTTCCGCCTCAATAACTGAGGAATAGATCTGAGCAGTAGTGATGTTGTGAGTTTTTCGTATGTTTTGGTTAAGGAATCGCTCATAGTTGCCAATGTCCATATCACATTCACCGCCATCATCAGTGACGTAGACTTCACCATGGGCAATCGGATTCATCGTGCCTGCATCATAGTTCAGATATGGATCTATTTTGACGCAGGATACTTTTTGGTTAGATAATTGTAATAGTTTGGCAATTGATGATGAAACTACGCCCTTGCCTAGACCAGACATGACTCCGCCGGTTACAAAAATGAACTTTGTCTGCACATTTCAGGATGGAAAATCCTGTTTTTATTTCTTTTTTTGCGGATATGCTTTAATGCGCAGTGATTCTGTTTTAAGAAATGCTACCGGACGGAATATGGATAACCATACTTGGAAGCATAGCAAGCGCTCTTGTGACTGCCAGTTTTATCCCACAAATAATGCGCGGATATAGAACAAAGCGCCTGGATGATGTATCATATTGGTTAATGATTACCATCTGTGTTGGCATGTCATTGTGGATTGTTTATGGTATTGCAAAGCAAGATTTTGTCATAATTGGCGCAAACATATCCACCATAGTGCTCAATGTGTTGCTTTTGGGATTAAAGATGAAATACTCCAAGTAGCTATTTTGTTGCAGATTTTAGCTGTTTGGTAAATGCGGTGATTGTTTTTTGAATTTTATTGGATGGTGTTTTTTCGACTAGCTTGATTAAT
This sequence comes from uncultured Candidatus Nitrosotenuis sp., assembly GCA_964616415.1. GTDB lineage: Archaea > Thermoproteota > Nitrososphaeria > Nitrososphaerales > Nitrosopumilaceae > Nitrosotenuis. The sequence continues at coordinate 82,894 of CAZTUP010000013.1, forward strand.
GCGCTGCCAACTATTGCCGCATCTGCACCAGATCTAATGTAGTCTTTGATGTCTTGCGGCGTTGATATTCCAAAGCCAATTCCTACTGGAACCTTGCCTCTTGCAATTTTCTTGGTATTTTTTAGCGCGTCAATCGTATATTTTTGAATTTTATTTTGTACACCAGTTGTCCCAAAGACAGAAACCAGATACAAAAACCCCGTTGTCTGTTTTACTATTTGGGCTAGTCTTGATTTACTGGTATTTGGAGAGACCAAAAATATTGTATCTAATTTGTGCGTTTTTGCAGCTTTGAGATATTCTGTAGATTCTTCCACAGTCATGTCTGGCGTTATAATTCCATCCAGTCCTGCTTCTTTTGCCAACTGGAAGAATTTTTCATATCCTTTGTGGTACAATATGTTGGTGTATGTCATCAGAACTAGAGGAATCTGGCTTTCTTTGCGGATTTGTTTTACCAGATTCAAGAACTGGGACATTTTTGTGCCTTTTTCTAGCGATATTGTGCTTGCATGCTGAATTACAGGGCCGTCTGCCAGTGGATCAGAGAAAGGAAATCCCAATTCAATGATATCTGCACCGCCTTGAATCAGGCCACGTATTGTTGATAGTGTATCTTTGTGAGTCGGATATCCAACCATCACATATGTGATGAGTGCTTTTTCTCCAGCTGAATCCAGCTCCGAGAATTTATTTTGAATTCTTGACATATTCTTGTACTACCTCCACATCCTTATCGCCGCGACCGGATAATGTTACAACTATCACATCGGATTTTGGTTTCTTTTTTGCAATCTTGATTGCTTCTGCGATTGCGTGCGATGACTCTAAAGCTGGTATGATTCCCTCAGTTCTAGTTAACATCAAAAATGCATCAATTACCTCTTTATCTGTTGCACTGGTATAGCGAACGCGTTTTTTGTCTTTGAGGTAAGAATGTTCTGGCCCGACACCTGGATAATCAAGACCTGCAGATATGCTGTGGGTTTCTTGAATTTGTCCTTCTGAATCCTGCAACAAATATGTCATCATGCCGTGCAAGACGCCCTTAGAGCCTGCCGACAAGGTTGCAGAGTGATGCCCAGAACGCAATCCCTGTCCTGCTGCCTCTACTCCAATGATTTCAGCATCAGAGTCAATCAAAGGATAAAATGTTCCAATTGCGTTTGATCCTCCGCCAACACACGCAATTACCGCATCTGGGGATTTTTTGCCGATTTTCTTGATTTGTTGTTTTATCTCTTCTCCAATTACTGACTGAAAGTCTCGTACCATTACGGGATATGGGTGCGGTCCTACTGCAGAGCCCAACAGATAGTAGGTATCTTTGACATTGGTAATCCAGTCACGGATTGCTTCATTGATTGCATCTTTTAGGGTTTGAGAGCCTGCCTTTACGGCGTGAACTTCACATCCAAGCATATTCATTCTAAAAACATTCAATTTTTGACGAATGGTGTCTTTGTACCCCATGTATACCTCGGCTTTGAGGCCCAAAGCTGCGCATGCCATTGCAGTTGCAACTCCATGCTGCCCTGCGCCGGTTTCAGCTATTATCCTGGTTTTTTTCATGCGTTTTGCAAGTAGTGCTTGACCAAGTGTGTTGTTGATTTTGTGAGCCCCACCATGAAGCAAGTCTTCTCGCTTTAGGTAGATCTTTGCACCGCCTATTTTCTCAGTAAGATTCTTGGCATAGTATAACGGGGTTGGACGGCCAGCGTATTCTGTTAGATAGTACTGTAATTCTTTTTTAAAGGCCGCATCATTTCGGTATTTTAGATAGTTCTCTTCCAATTCTTCAATTGCAGGAACTAGTGTCTCTGGGATGTACTTGCCTCCAAAATCTCCAAATCTTCCGTCCTTTGGGAATTTAATTTTCATATTGCATTCACCAAATTTCTAACGTTCTCTTTAATATTTTCTGATTTCATTATGCTTGATCCAACAAGAAATGCCCCTGCCCCGCATTTTTTTAAGAATTGTATGTCCTGTGGGGTTTCTATTCCGCTTTCAGATATGATGATTCTGTTTTCATCAAAACCATCCAATATTGTTTTAGTGGTATTGATATCAATTTGTAGTGTGTCCAGATTTCTGTTGTTGATTCCGACAAGATCTGCTTTAGTATTTAGAGAATTTACAAATTCTGATTTTGTATGTGCCTCAACTAGCACCTTGAGGCCTTGCCTGTGACCATACTCAACATACTCTTCAATTTCTTTGAGGAATCCCAAATCAAATAACGATTGTATTAACAACATGTAATCTGCACCGATTTTTTTTGCAGCATCGATTTGTATTTTATCAACAATGATGTCTTTCATTAGCATTGGAATTTTGACGTGTTTTCGAATTTGCATGAAATACTGCGGCGAGCCCTCAAACAGATATGGCTGAGTGAGAACGGATAGCGCCGTGGCACCGCCATCCACCATGGCCTGGGCTATCTGAAGTGGGTCTGATTTTTGTCGAATCTTACCCAATGATGGTGATGAGAATTTTACTTCGGTAATCAATGATGCGTGATGGTTTGTTTTTATCGAATCAATCAAATCAATGTTGGATTTTGGCAACTGCTCGGAGATTTCGTATGTTCCATCAGATATTGCACGATTTGAATTATCAACTAGTTTTTTTAGAGTGTTCATGGTTTTAGTTCCTTGATTTTTGCATAATCCCCACAATCTCTGATGAAATTCTCAAAATGAGTGTAGGCATTTCCAGATTTTAATGCCTCATTTGCCAACTCGATGCCTTCCTCAAAATCTTGTACCACATTTGCAATTATTAATCCGCCAGCAGCATTTAGTACAGTTATTTCCAACATTGCTTGGTTTGCAGTGCCATCAAGAACTGATATGAAAGCCCGAATTGCTTCTTGTTTTGAGGATATCTGCAAGTCCTTAATTGATGCTTGATGTAATCCAAACCGCTGGGCGTCAATTACAGTCTCGCCGACTTTACCATCCCTTAGAAAGCACACTTTGTTCTTTGATGTGGTTGATAATTCATCCAGGCCATCCTGAGAGTGAACAGTCATGATGTTTTGCGCGCCTCTTTTTTTCAGAATATCGACTATTCTATTCAGATATTCCTCCGAAAATACGCCAATTAACTGATTTTTTACACGTGCCGGATTACACAATGGGCCAAGTAAGTTGAACGCCGTTCTGGTATTGACTAGTTTTCTTGATGCGGCAATGTTTTTCATCGCTGGATGAAATTTCTGAGCAAACAAAAATCCGATTCTGTGTTTTTCTATAATTGACGTAATTTTTTGTGCATCCGCGTTTAGATCATAGCCAAAGTACTCGAAAATATCAGCACTGCCAGATATTCCAGAAGTGGAGCGATTACCGTGCTTTGCTACTACTCCACCACATGATGCTACTACAAATGCAGCAGTGGTAGAAATGTTGAACGTGTTTAACTTGTCACCACCAGTTCCACACACATCAATTATTGTTCCCTTACATTTTGGCTGAATGTGTACTCCATACTCGTCCATTTTTGCAAGCATTGCAGACAATTCTTCGTCAGTTTCTCCCTTGTTGGTCAGATTTTGTAAAAATGCAGCTTTTAGCTCGTCAGACTCTCCTTCCGATAGCAGTAGCCTCATTGCGTTGTGCATTTCGTTTGCAGTCAGATTTGCGCCGACCTCGAGTCTGGCAATATAGTTTTCTAGCATTTTTTTACCTTGTCTATGAAATTTTGTAGAATTTTCTTGCCTTCTGTAGTGAGAATAGATTCAGGATGAAACTGTACACCTTCAATCAAATATTGTTTGTGTGATACGCCCATTACCTCACCATCGTCTTCTGCAACTGCGGTGATCTTTAAAACATCTGGTATGATCGTTTTGTCACCCACCAATGAGTGATATCTAGTAGCTCGAAACGGATTTTGTACGCCAGAAAATAACGAATCATCATAATGTTTGATTTGACTCGTTTTGCCGTGTCTCACACATCCAGCATTGACTACTTTGCCGCCAAACTCATGTATTATGCCCTGATGTCCAAGGCAGATGCCCAAGATTGGTGTTGTAGGACCAAGGTCTTTAATGACTGATGAACAAACTCCAAAATACCGCTTGTCTTCTGGTGTGCCAGGCCCTGGCGATATGATTATCGCATCATATTTTTTTTGTCTAATTTGATCCAGCGTTATCTTGTCATTTCGTATGACATCTGACTCTACTCCCAATTCTCCAAGCAGTTGTGCGATGTTGTATGTAAACGAGTCATAATTGTCAATAATTAGAAATTTCATTTTGATGCCTCCTTTAGTGCAGATATCATCGCTCCAACTTTGTGCTCAGTCTCTTTGAATTCTCCCTCTGGTGTTGAATCCATAACAATTCCTGCACCAGACTGAGCGAATCCTGAATTTCCATCAAAGAAAATGCTACGAATCGCAATTGCAAAATCACAGCAACCATTATTGGAAAAATACCCTACTGCGCCGGCGTATTGTTCTCGAATGTCTGGTTCCAGATCATTGATTATTTCCATTGCCCTGACCTTTGGTGCGCCAGTTACAGTTCCTGCCGGAAAAACAGCTTCGAATGCTGAAAACATGTCATGTTTATCATCTAATGTACCGACAACATGAGTCACTATGTGCTGAACATGTGAGAATCGTTTAACTTGCATTAGATCGGTTACATGAACTGTTCCATATTTGCAGACTCGCCCCACATCATTTCGTCCAAGATCAACTAGCATAGTATGTTCGGCAATTTCTTTTTCATCAGATAATAGTTCTTGTTCCAACTGTTTGTTTTTTGTTTCATCGTCGGTGATTTTTCTGGTTCCAGCTATTGGAAATGTTTCTACTTCCTTGCCCGTAACGCGCACTAGCATTTCAGGTGAGCATCCGATGTAGGTTTTTTGTCCAAATTTCATGTGATACAGATATGGTGATGGGTTTAGAGTACGAAGTTCTTTGTATACTCGTAAAAAGTCGCCAGACGCTGAAAAATTGAACCGTCTTGATAATACAACTTGGAATATGTCGCCAGAGTGCAGGTATTTTTTTGCCTGATTCACGATATTGGAGAATTGTAATTCATCCATGTTTGTCGTTATGTTTGATAGAGTAATCTTGCCGAATTGTCTTTCTGTTTGTTTTATTTGGTTGATTCTGTTTTCATCATAATAGAAGTATAGTGATTGTTTTGTTTTGTTATCATACAGAATACCATCCTGATATATGCCAAATTCAATTAGCGGTTTTGAATTGTCTTTGATTTGAATATTTTCGTAGAGTTTTATTGCATCATAATTAATGATGCCAACTGCGCCACCAAGATATCGGTGTGATTGGTCCGTAGTTTGTACAATGTGTGATTTTAGTTCTGCTACTGGGTCTTTGGTCTGGACTGTTTTTTTGGTGCCGTCCTTGTATGACAGAATAATTCTATCAGAGTATCCCTGAATGATCACTTGCGGATCAAATCCAATAATTGATGTCTCTGCCAACTCTTCAGGGCCAGTCAGTGATTCAAAGAGAAACGTGTGCTCGTAATGTTGTTCTAGTCTAGAATAGATTTCAAATTGAGTGCCAGGTAAGCTTAGGGGTATTACTGTAGGATTCGAGTTACCAAAGGTGGCCACCCATGGTATGGCTGACTGGCCTGGCATATTTAATGAGTTCGAGTTGTCTTGTGGGCGAGTTTTTGGTAATTTTTGCAACAAAACATGCCAAAACACACGTTATCAGGCTCAAGTTTTGTAATAATTACGGTATAGTACGGTACCTTTATATGCGATCTTGACGTACTATACACCATGAGTCAGATGCTTGCAAAGCCAAAATCCCATGTCCTGTATTCTGAGCTGCACTTTGATAGACCGCAGATTAAGCTTAGAAGCTCAGCAACTGAGGTAATATGCCAATTGTGCAAATCTGAACTAAAGGACGGCATTGGAATTACTGCAAAACGGATTGGTGACGGAATTGTGTTTGTTTGTAGCAAACATGGATTCTGAATTCTAGTACCAAAACTGATAAAGACGTAGTAAAAACGAAATTAGATGACTGATTTTATTCACGAACCCTACAAAGCCATTCATGTTCGAGATTTGATAAAACTGAGTCTGGATGATCTAATCAGCATGATATCGTCACTTGAAGCAGCTAATGCGTATTGGGTTGATGGTGTACTTTTTGTCAGCTTTGCAATTTCTGAATCAGATGAATTGGGAAAAAAAGAGATTCAAGGCGAAACATATCTGGACAAAATCATATTTTGTAAATACGATAAATACACCAAGACAGCAAAATCATCCACCAATCTTGAAATCAACGTTCTAAATGTACAAAAGAGTCACTTGTATCGTGATTTGGTCTCGTGGTTGAAAAAACAGCCAGTATGGAATGAATAAAATATTTTTAGATTCTAAATTTATACACTAGAAACTTACCAGATTGGGCTAGTCACAGCACCTTGTGCTGCAGATCCAACCAGTGATGCATATTTTGCCAAAGCCCCGGACTCATAGTTTGGTTTTCTTGGTTGCCATTGTTTTCTTCGAGATTCCAGATCATTTGATGATATTACTAAATCAATTTTGTTGGTTTCAGTATCAATTACTATTTCATCCCCATCTTGTACTAGTGCAATATTTCCTCCAACATAGGCCTCTGGTGCTACATGTCCAATCATAAATCCACGAGTTGCGCCTGAAAATCTACCATCTGTTACCATTGCAACCTTTTCACCTAGGCCTTGTCCTACAATAGCTGCAGTAACTGCAAGCATCTCCCGCATTCCAGGACCCCCCTTTGGACCTTCATATCGAATAACCACCACGTCGCCTTCCTTGATCTTGCCCTGCGATACTGCATCAAATGCGTATTCCTCCCTGTCAAAACACTTGGCTTTACCTGTGAACTTGGTAATTTTGACACCTGACATTTTCACGACTGCGCCATCAGGGGCCAATGATCCTTTCAAGACCACGGCAGTTCCCGTGCGATATAGTGGTGAGTCTAGCGGTTTTACAATATTGTTGTTTGCTGGTGGTGGAAGAGTTATTGCGTCGAGGTTTTGTTTCATTGTTTTACCAGTTATTGTTAGTACGTTTTCGTGTAGTAGTTTTCTGTCCAGTAGTTTTTTGAGCATCAGTGGTACGCCGCCAACTTTGTCTAAATCATTCATCACATACATTCCGCCAGGTTTCAAATCAGCAATGTGTGGCACCTTCCTTCGGACTCGCTCAAAATCATCATATGTTAATTTGACTTTGGCCTCATGAGATATTGCCAGTAAGTGTAGTATTGCATTAGTTGAACCGCCTATTGCGTTTAACATAACAATAGCATTCTCAAATGCCTCAAAACTCAAAACATCGCGTGGTTTTATTCCAAGTTCAAGTGCTCTACCACATGCAACACCAGTATCATACACCATCTTGTCTCGTCGCTCATCTTCTGCTGGTGGTGACGCACTTCCAGGTAAGGCAATTCCCAAGGCTTCAGAAATTGATGCCATGGTATTTGCAGTAAACATACCACCGCAAGATCCTGCAGTTGGACATGCATAGTTTTCAATATTTTTTAGAGCCTCTAGTGTCAACTGTCCTGCATCATATGCACCTACTGCCTCATACACATCTTGAACGGTAAGCTGTTTTCCATTATACATTCCAGGCATTATTGTTCCGCCATACACGAATACTGACGGAAGGTTTAGTCGAGCCATTGCCATCATTGTACCTGGCAAGCTTTTATCGCATCCAGCAATTCCGACCAATCCATCATATTGATGAGCTCGAACCATCAATTCAATTGAATCTGCAATCACTTCGCGGGAAACTAGAGACGATTTCATTCCCTCATGTCCCATTGCTATTCCATCAGACACTGCTATAGTTGAAAATTCCCTTGGCGTGTATCCTGCATCAGATACACCTTGTTTTGCTTTTATTGCAAGTCGTGGCAGATGAATGTTGCACGGTGTTGCCTCATTTCCAGTATGACATACACCGATGAACTGTTTGCCAAGATCATCATCAGTCAAGCCCATCGCTTTGTACATTGCACGATGTGGTGCACGGGCTGTTCCAGATACAACATTACGACTTGAAATTTCCATCATACCATCAACCAGACCAGTATCATATTAGAATTTGCGTGATTATCAGGTTATTTTTTCTCAATAAACAGACCGTCTAACTCTTTGAGATAATCATCGACTTGGGTCTGGTTTTCATTTCCATATAGTATCAAGACCCGATCATCTTCCGCTATGACATAGTCAGTAATCGAGGGCACTTTTTCATGGTTCACGTAGAATTTCAGTGAATAATCCTCATTAGTACAGAATGTGTGCTCTGGTTTTTTGTCTGGGAATGTAAAGCAGTTATCGTCTAGTCCAACCTTGATAGTATGGAACAAGTATCCAATATTCACATTTGACGCATGTCTGTGTATTGTGTCTCCATTTTGACTCTCAAAGTGAATGTATGGGCTCTTTACTTGATAATCAGGTAATGAAAAGTCAAATTTATCGCCAAAAATTCTGACCAGAATACCTGCGTGTTCATGCTCATCACCTAGCTTACCGGCGCCTGGAGGTCCGGACATTTGTGTTCCAGTTACGACGACTTTTTCATAATAATGAAACGATGCATAACCCACAATGGCTATTATGACTGCAAAAACACCAATTGCAATTAGAGTGTTTTTTTGTTTTTGGGATTTTTGCTTGTCTGCATAATTTTCTCGTTCTTTTTCTCGTCGAGAGTCCCTATTATCGCCCATTACATTTGTATTCCTAAATCAAGCACTAATTAACCAATCGCCAAGTGACATCAAACTACGATACCATAATAAAATACAAAACACTACAAATTTTCATTGAGTTGCATATTTTGTGACATCATATCCAACAATCGAGAGGGCCATTTTGTTTATGAGGACGAACACCATGTCGCATTTTTGGACAAGTATCCAATAGACAAAGGGCACACATTAGTAGTTCCAAAAAAACACTATGAAAAAATCACAGACATGCCACAGAATATGGTAGGTAATTTGTTCTCACAAATTCCAAAAATCGCTCAATCAATAATGAAATCAACTGGCGCTGTTGCATTTTCATTGGCACAAAATAATGGACGGGCTGCAAAACAAATCATACCTCATGTTCATGTGCACATCATTCCAAGATATGCCGAGATGGGAGCAGTTTGGACCAAACGAACCATACCAAGTTCAGATGATCTGAACATATTATCAAAACAAATCAAAGAAAACATCTAGGCATTCATTTTGTTTGCAATTTGTTTTAACAACTGAAATATTTTGTCAGTATCTGGAATTCCTGCACGTTGTAATTCCTCTTTTAATAACAACAAAGGATCAGAGATTTCAGGACGAGTCGTTTTTAGCTCAACTTTAACATTGTCAATTTGTTGCCGTTTTTTTGTAATTTCATCTTTAGTTCGTTGCACTATGAGTTCTTGATACAGCAGCTTGTCCTTCATTTTTTCACATTCCTCTTCTAGTACAGATAGTAGATTCTGAACATTTTCAATTGTCATGTATTTTGGGCTGATCTTCTCTAATTCATATCGTGTTCGGATTTTATTTTGAAGTAGGTTTACCTCGCCCAGAAATTTTTTCTCATCTTCTTTGATTTGTTTGATTTTTTCTACCTTGTCTTGAATCATTCCGTTTACAAATTTGAAATACTGGTCGGTATTGCTAAACTGGTCTTTGAGATGGGTGGATTTTTCTCGCACTTCATCCTCTTTTGTGACATGCTTGAATTTGTTAGAAAATGCAATTATTCTCTCCTTTGGTGCCATTGGATCAGTTGGCACTTGTTGTTTTAGATCACTTGTAATGTGAGACCATTCTTCATCTGATGAAATATTTCTATTGTACTTATCATCACCATTTCGGGTAGTCCGATGAATGTGTTTTGTCATCACCAAGGTATGGATTGGCTATGATTTTACTCAAATGTTGTTTATTAGAACACACATTTTTTGTTCGTTTAAAGTAACAAAACTAATCTTAAAAGATGATTTTCCAGAACATGGTTTGATGGACATTCTTATTGCAGAAGACAATGAATTTACTGCAAAACAGTACAAGGTGGCATTAGAAAAACGCAACCATAAAGTGACACTGACAAAAGACGGCGTAGAATGTGTTGATCATTATACCAATGAGGCAAAATATGAAGAATTGTTTCGAAAAACAAGAACTTCCCCATTTGATATTGTACTATTAGACCACGACATGCCAAGAATGACAGGAGCTGCTGCCGCAAAAGAAATTCTAGAGCAAAGACCAAACCAGAGATTGATCTTCCTGTCAGCGTATGGTAACAACATCATGGGCAAGCTTCAAGATGTGCGAGAAGACACCATACAAATAGTACAAAAACCATTTTCATTGAATTTTCTAGTTAAAAAAATAGAGGGCTCACGGCTCAAAAATAGAATAATTAACGCTCAAGATGGAAATGTAATGACTGCCTCACAAGACGGTGCGGCAATTCGTTGAGTCATTATGGGTTAATTTTTCCCAGCTTTAGTTCTAGTTCTTCTCTTTCCTGCGCAATAACATTTAGCATCTTTGCTTCAGATGACTCAACTTTACTAATGCTATTTTGAGTTGATTTTTTCACGTTATTGTTCACATCAAAAAATGGAAGCCCTACCAGTGATGCAACAAACACAATAATCCCAATACCGGATACAATGGCAATTTTTGTTTTAATTGAATGCTCCATCGTTTTATAATATGATAAATAATCAAAATACTAGTTTATGATCAATTTGTACAATCTACAAATTTGGGTTGTATCTTAGTATGGCGCCAGACTTGCCAAGACTAGATAACATCACACCGTATTCTGAGAGTCCGGATATTACTTCGATTTTTGTACCTACAGGTATGGCAATAGTTGACAAATAGTCCACAATGTCTTGGACGGTTGCCTCAGAGTCCATCGATTTGCATGATGGACATGGAGCGTTTAGTAACTCCATCTTTCGTGTTATTACTTTGTGGTGATCAATTATCTCTTCTTGGATGTGCTTGCATCTCCTACATGTTACTTCCAGTCGGTGTAGATTGGTATCATCTGTAATCAATATTGTGTCCACTACATTATTTTTCAAAAATCCCATAATGTCTTTGAGGCCATAAACACCAAGGCCTGACCTGTTGTTTATTTCTCTGAATAATTTTTCCACTAGTTTTTTCTCCTCGCTTAATCTAAAATCAGACAAGACATCTTGCGCTTTGATGAATGCTTCACGAATTCCTTCAGAGCCAGAATAAGACGTATCAAGTGTGGCAATCACCATGTTTGCTAATCGATACTCCAAATAATTTGCCTTGAGGAAATCCTCCTTTGTTGGGCCAGGCCCAGACACTACCAAGCCCTTGATTGGATAGATATCTATGAAAAACTCCTTTGTTACCTCGGCCACTCTGTTGTAGTAATATGATAATTCCATTTCTCGGAGTCTTTCAAATCGTCTTGCTGACTGACCACCTTGTCTGTGTTTTCCTGCAACACCAGAACTTGTTTCGCGCAATACTTCGATTTTATCGCCATGAAGTAATCCCCAACCAGCGTCTTTGGTATCTATTGCCAAAAACCCAATCAGATTGTCATCTTTTAACATGTCCTTTAGAATATCAACATGAAAATGATCATCGCAACGATACAGAGAGGTTGCCAAATCCTTTGGCGGTTCTAGCTCCCACACCTTGATGACTTCACTGCCAAGCGGTCCACCACCTTCTGGTGGAACAGCACCGCAAAACACTACAAGGCCGCGAGGTGGCGTGTCTTTGTATAATTTTAGTCGTTGTTGTACACGTGATAATGCATCAACCACATGTGTTCTAGTCATGGCAGACTTGATGTTATCTGCAGTACCGGCCTCTTCTCTTAATTGATTAATCACAAGATGTAATTGTTTTCCCTTTGGAATGTATACTGAAATGAGTTCAGTCCCCCTGCCAGATATACGAGACAGTTCATCCAGTGTTTTTTTTATTTTGTAAATTTTAACTGAATCCTGTTTTTCAATATTGATTTTTCCCAATGATTGAACCCTTGACAAATGCAATATTAAGATTCCAAAACGGCATCACAATTTGCAATATTGTGCCGCACTAGTCAATAATCACAGTACGGCGTGCCATGCGTGGAAAAAACCCCGTATCAAATCCAAACACAAGACTATCCAAAACTACTTCGCTACAAAATCACAAAATCAGGATTTTACCACATGGAAGATCTAATAACCAGAGTCTACATCGAAGAAGAGATACCAACCATGCACACATTGGTTAATCTTGGAATATTACTACGAGTAAACATGTGTCAGACGATGAATATGGAAAACGAGAGCATGTTTCAAGATATATCATCCAGAGCAAAAAGATTTGGCGAAGTAGAACCTCAATACATTAGCGAATGTGTAAAATCACTGATTGGGCGTGGATTGATGGAAGCAAATCCAAAATACGATCGTGGACTAGCACTACAACTACACCGTTACGGACTACATTCCATCTAGTGTTTTTCTAAAAACATCCAGTGGTTGATTACCGGTAATTTTGATTATTTTATCATCTGATATTATCAAAAAAGACGGCGTCGCATTGATTTCAATTCCCTGTGCAAATTCATATGTGTCCAATACCTTTTGAGTATATTTTTTGGCATCAATACATTCGTTAAGTAATGCAGAGTCAATATCAACAGATTGTGCAAATTGTGTAATGGAGTCTCGAGTTACCCATCCAGTTCTTTCGCCTTTCCAGCTTCTATATAGAATGTCATGCATTGGCCAGAATTTGCCTTGATCATTTGCACAGTGTGTTGCTTCTGCTGCCAGTACAGAATCTGGACCGTTTAATGGAAAATCAACAAAAACAAGGCTCGCTTTGCCTGAATCAAGATATTCTTTTTGTATCATACCAAGACTGTCTTTGTGAAATTTGTAGCAAAATGTACACTGATAATCACCGAATTCTATTATGGTAATTGGTGCAGATGCTTCTCCAATGTGTGGAGAGCCCTTCTCTATTAATTCAGATAATGTGAAATTATCAGAGTTTTTTTGTTCATTTGTGCCAAAATACACAGCTGCAAATATTGCAGATATAACACCAATTACAACAGGTATTGCCAAAAGTGCTTTTGACATCATATCAGGACAAAATCCAACAGCACAAATAGTTTTGCTATCTATGTGTTGCCAGTGTCCATAATGCCGAATTTTTTGCGGCAATCTCTGCAACAAATTGATCAGTGGCAGATGCGATTATGATGAGGTCTCCATTTTGTGGATGTAATTCATCAGTTAGTGTTTTACGCGTTCGTAGATCATCTGCCAAACAATCAATGTTTTCTTTGGGAAACACGAACTGATCTTCTTTGTATTGGATTGTAGTCGCACCACTTGCCCCATACAACACCGCATAATCTCGTTGCTCCATTCCTGATTTTGTAGCACTAGAATATCGTTTTAGAATAACACCATAGTTGAATTTTCCTGGAGCAATTGAGCACTTTCTTATAACACATTCAAACGGCATAATATCATACAGTGATTTGATGAAATTCTTTCCCTTGCTGGTAAGAAACGTACCTGATTTTGTAGAATCCACAAATGATTCTTCTTTGAGATGTGCAATCATTGTTTTAACGGCACCCTCGCCCATATGTAATTCGGTACAAAACATACTGCGTGACACAAATTGATTTACATGCAATAATTGCAAGGCCTTGAAAACATGTGGAACTGAAAACGTCAAGACTTTGGATGATCCTTTCCGCGACACAACGTTCTGTAAAGCCTTGACCTTTGATTGCATGCTCATGATTTTATATGTTGGATGAATCATCCAAGAACTTAAATACATTCAGCTAAACGTTTCTCACATGTCTCAATCAAAAGAGATTGCAATTTCAAAGTCAAATGTTCCAAAACTAGCAATTGTTGTATTAGCTGCAATATTTGCAGTTGGGATGTTTGTAGTCGGCTTTGATCAAGGACACATCTTTAGTGTGGCCTTTGGTGAGCAGGCCTTTGATGAAATGTACATTCACGAACTAACTCATGACATGAGACATGCAGCTGGCTTTCCATGCCACTAGTGATCAGTCATGAAAGTATCTCTTTTTATTGCAATAGTCGTTTTATCTGGCGCGCTTGCAGGAGTTGCTTTAGGCTTGGTAAATCTAGTAATTGTAGAACCATATCTTGATACGGCAATCGGAATCGAAAATCAGAATCTCTTTGCATCCGGTGAAGAAAAAGATACTCCAGAATTTTGGGCAAATTATTACTCTTATAGAGTATGGCAGAAAGGTGGACAATTGCTTGCAGGTGCAATACTTGGCACCGCTCTTGGCACGTTATTTGGCATAATCTTTGCATATTCCAAAAACTCACTTCCAGGCAAAAACATGATCAAAAAAGCACTAGTCCTAAGCATCATAATGTGGGCAACACTGTATGTCATACCATTTGCAAAATATCCCGCAAATCCGCCAACCGTTGGAGACCCAGATACCATCATACTAAGACAGTCATTATACCTGACATTTATGGCAATTTCTGGATTAGGTGCACTAGGATTCTATCAGGTATACAAAAAAGTGGACAAAAAGATAATCGCGTTTGTAGGATATTCAATAATGATGGCAGCCGTATTTTTCATAATGCCTCAAAATCCAGACCCAGTACAAGTCGATTCTGGGCTATTGATTGGCTTTAGGATGTCATCCATGATCGGAATGTCTGTGTTTTGGGGAGCGGTTGCGGTGATTTTGGGCGCATTATGGCAAAAAACAAACCCTGATCGTGTTTCGCAGACAAAATACCAGTGATTTTAGATTCTCATTCTATAAAACAAGAACAATAACATTTTATTTAAAGAGCAAATCCATGAACACAATCACTTGGTTAAACGATTTACATTACCGCAGTTAAAAAAATATGACGTTACTCAAAAAGTAATAGAGGCATTAGCAGATGCAGAATCCCGTACCATATTATTTTCAGTGATCAAACAAGGAAGAACTGCGGCTGAGCTAGCAGACAAATACAAAATTCCACTAAGTTCAGTTTACAAAAAGCTCTCAGATCTTGAAGATCTGACACTAATACATGTAGAACGTTGGATGATCTCCGATAAAGGCAGGAAATTCAAAGTATATCGAAGTAGAATAAGCAAAGCGGATATTTCCATTAAAAAGCCAGAGCCAGTTTTGAGCCTTGCACCAAATCTGTGATATCATGACAGAAAAAAACTCGATATTTCAGCTTAGTCAATACGACATAACGCAGCAAATCATAGAAACACTGGCAAATGTCTATTCGCGTGCAGTATTGTTTTGTATTATAGATAAAGCAAAAGACGCACAAACAATAGCAGATGATCAGAAAATGTCAATCTCGACAGTGTACAAAATATTATCAAATCTTGAGAACCTTACATTAATCGAGGTAGATAGATACGAAATCTCTGATGCAGGTAAGAAAATAAAATTTTACAAAAGCAGAATCAAAAAGGCCGAAATCATTGTTGGCGGAAACACGCCTACACTGAACTTGCAATCAAACTAGACTCATTCTAAGAGTTTAGAATATATCCCTGCTTTAAATAAAGTTAGGCGCGCCTATCAAAATATTGAAGCGGTTTTTGGTTTTGGCCCTAATTGTAATGGTAATGTTTTCTGCAATTCCACATTCCAATGCACAATCTGAGGATACATCACTAATTGGAGCTACAGGCGAGATAGTCAAAATAGGAGTCACATTAACCAAATCCAGCGTACAAGATGGGAATTTAGAATCAGCTGAACAATACTCTAAATTTACTACGGATTTCTATTCTCAACAAATCACAAATTTGAGACAATCCAATATTGAACATGCAGATGATCTACATCTTTTGTTAATTGACATTCATTCAAAAATTGCAAGCGACAAAGTTGACACCATCATATCAGATCTAGAGTCAGCGCATCAGTATTTAGATAAATTCCCAAATTCACAACAAACATCATTTGTAATCTATAACATGCTAAGTGTTGCAGATAGTTCATATCAAATTGCAATGTCTAGTGACAATAAAGAACAATATGCAATTTCATCTGCACTAGTAGAACGTACATCAGCATTGTTGGATACTGATGATTCGTTTGATGTAAGACAAAAGGGTGAACTGCAGTCGTTTTTTGCAGAATTAAAATCACACATAAGCGATAAAAAAGAATTTGTCACGGTTGGAAAATTAATCACTACAATTCAGCGAGATCTTGCTGGTACTGATACAATTGTTGTAGACCAAAATTTGTACAATGTGATACGGGATTTGTATTCTCAGCTCAACACCGAATTACAAAGTGGTAACTATGAAAAAGCTGAGGAATTAGGAATTGCTGCATATTTGGATAATTTTGAGTATCTAGAGGCAGACATCGAAATAGTTGACGCAAATTTACTGCATGCCATGGAGGTAAACATGCGAGAAGAGCTACGATCAATGATAAAAGAGAAAAAATCCCCAGGCGAGATTGAAGCATTCATCAATGATCCAATTCTCAAAGATTTGGAAAAAGCAGAGGGATTAGTTGCAAATCTCAAGCATTCAAACCAACAGGTAGCCCACGCTACAGCAATTCAGCCAAAACTACTAAATCCAATGGGCGCTGCAACTGAAGATCAAAAGTCAGGTGTGCGCGGAGAGATTGATTTTATTCGCGCCACTCTGGAAACTATGCTAGTACAGTATCAAAACAAGGATTACACTGCTGCATTTACATCAGCTAGGACTGCATATTTGGATAGTTATGAGCATGTAGAGATACCACTTCGAAGTATAGATCCTGACTTTACACTAGAAGTTGAGCTAGAATTTGCCCAGCTAAGACAGTTAATCAATGAAAAAGCTGACTTTGCAGATGTTCAAGAAGCGGCAATCAAAGTACGACGTAGTCTTGATGAATCTGAAAGACTAGTCACTGGTACTGGGCACCTAGCACCAGCAATTGCATTCACATCATCATTTGCAGTAATATTCAGAGAGGGATTGGAATCCGTTTTGATTCTTGGTGCAATATTGACATATTTAGAAGCATCAAGAAATACAAAATTCAAAAAATACGTATACCATGGAATAATACTTGCAATAGCTGCAACTGCCATCACTTGGGCAGTCGCTGCTTATTTGATTAAAATATCTGGCGCAAACCGAGAACTAATCGAGGCAATTGCAGCATTATCGGCCACTGCAGTCTTGTTTTATGTCAGCTTTTGGATTTTAAACAAAATAGAGCATAAAAAATGGATGGAGTTTGTCAAGGCAAAAGTCTGGCAAGCATCCACTACAGGCGGTGTGACAGTGTTTGTGTTGCTGTCATTTTTTACTGTGTATAGAGAGGGATTTGAGACAGTATTGTTCTATGAGGCAATGTTTGGATTTGCAAAATACATGGAGTTGTATGTCGGATTGGGATTCGTTCTAGGAATTGGAACCTTACTTGGAATTTATTATGTTACCAGAAAAATTGGTAAACGATTGCCATTGAAAATGTTGTTTGGTCTTACAATGGGAGTTGGTGCGTATCTATCCATTGCATTCTTAGGAAATGCTATTCGAGAATTACAAACATTGGACATATTGCCATTTACTAGCATGCTTGGCATAATTCCAAGATTGGACATCAACATGGCAAAAATGACTGGAATCTATCCAACACTAGAGACAGTGATTGGTCAAATAATCATGCTCGGAATCTATCTAGTCGCCGCATCATATGTACTAGTAATCAGGCCAAAAAGAGAAGAAAAAATATCCACCATGCGCAAATCCAGAAGAGAATCAGATGAATTCAAGACGCATTAGAATTGGAATTGATGTAGGCGGTACGTTTACAAAAGCAGTTGCAATCGACATCAAAACTGGTCAAATCATAGGAAAATCAACGGTTCCAACTACCCACAAGGCGCAAAAAGGCGTCTCTGAAGGCATAGTTGCCGCATTATCAAATCTTTTA
Source organism: uncultured Candidatus Nitrosotenuis sp. (assembly GCA_964616415.1). GTDB lineage: Archaea > Thermoproteota > Nitrososphaeria > Nitrososphaerales > Nitrosopumilaceae > Nitrosotenuis. The sequence continues at coordinate 100,949 of CAZTUP010000013.1, forward strand.
TCAGAATCAAAAATAGGAATTGATGAAATTGAGCTAATAGCACATTCTACAACACAGGCAATCAATGCACTCTTGGAGGCAGATACTGCCAAGGTTGGCATCATAGCTATGGGCGTAACGCCGGAAAAAGGCAACATTGTAAAACGTACAACACTTACGGATGCAAAATACAACTCTGATCAATCATTAAAAACAGAACATGCGTTTTTGGATACAGCCCACCTTATCTCTGAATCAGAAGTAAATCAGACAATAACAGCACTCAAAGAAAAAGGAGCACAGGTTATAGTTGCGACAGAGGCATTTGGTGTGGATGATCCATCAAATGAAATGTTTGTAATGAAAAACGCCATAACACAAAACATTCCAGCTACTGCATCACATGAGATCTCTGGAATTTACGGCCTAGAAATCAGAACATTAACAGCAGCAATCAATGCCAGTGTGTTACCCAAAACATTTGAGGTTGCAAACTTTGTAGAAGAAGCAATCAAGAATGCAGGAGTGCATGCGCCAGTCATGATAATGAAGGGTGACGGCGGAGTTACTAACATGGATACGTTCAGGACAAAACCAATTTTGACTATTTTGTCCGGCCCAGCTGCCAGTGTTGCAGGAGCTTTGTTATATCTTAAAGTTGCAAATGGAATATTTGTCGAGGTTGGTGGGACATCAACTAATATTTGCATAATAAAAAATGGAAAACCCGAGATCCGCTATGTTACAATAAAGGACCATCCAACATGCATCAGATCAATGGATGTCAGAATTCTTGGTGTGGCTGGCGGCTCCATGATAAAACTAAAGGATAAACATGTCTGGAAAGTTGGCCCGAGAAGTGCGCATATTGCAGGCATGAAGTATTCTTGCTTTGCAGAACCCGAAGTACTCAAAAAAGGCAAAATAATACAGATAAAACCAAAACAAAACGACGCGGACCCATATGTTGCAATAGAATGTGATGGGGAAACATTTGCCATAACCAATACATGTGCAGCAAATGCCCTAGGCATGATTGAAAAAGATGACTATTCCTATGCAAATCAGAATTCTGCAAAAATAGCAATGGAGTTATTGGGTAGAGAGATTGGCGTCACAGGTCCAGAAGTTGCCATGTCAGTTATTCAAACAGCATCGTTTGAGATTACAAAAGCAGTATCAAAAATTTTAAAGGAATTCAAAATGGACAAAAACAAGACACAGATAATCGGTGGTGGCGGTGGTGCGTCGGTCTTGGTGCCATTTGTTGCAAAACAATTAGGAGTACCATATCAAAAAGCAGAACACGCCGAAGTGATATCATCAATAGGTGTCGCTTCATCAATGATACAAGAAGAAATTGAACATACTATAACAAATCCAAGCCCCGAACAGATCTCGGAAATGCACAAAAAGATTCACCAAATAATGATAGATCGTGGAGCAGTGCCAGAGTCAATTGTGATAAATTCCGAATACATCTCGGAAAAATCACTGCTTCGGGTATCTGCTACTGGAAACGTTGAGCTAGATAGTGCCGAAAATGCAAAAAATGTTTTCACATTAGATGAAGCAAAGAGTCGAGCAGCTGATACAATGGAATTATCAGTAGACCTAGTTGATCTGAGCTTTGAAACTGATCATTACTTTGTGTTTAATGGGCATGTGTCTGAAAAAAAGCTGTTCAGTAAAAAAAACAGACACCATGTTTTGGTATTAGATAGGTTTGGAAGGCAAAAACTCACACTAACCAATGCAAAAATATTCCAAGGTGGAAAAATCTCCATACTAGAAGAATTGGATGATTTTCTGGAATCTCGTAATAACGACATTGCGCCACAAGTCTATTTGCTAAATAATCTAAAATTAATTGATTTTTCTAGTCTAACTTCAATATCTCACATACTTAATGCAGTACAGCAAGAGCTAGATTCATCTGAAAAGGCAGCAGTAATAGTTGAGTTGAGCTAAACCAATAATTGTAATTTCACCGGTTTAGACAACATAATGAAACATCACATGAGATCTGGACTGAACTCTATTGTTGTATTTTTGATTTAAATTCAATAATTTCCAGAGTTTTGCCATTTTCAGTGATTTGTGTTATTTTTGGTTTAAAATTTGGCTCATCTTTTGGCAATAATTTTCCTTCTGCAGATACATGATTTAGCTCTGCTGTAACAAGTACGGATGCTGCAACCAAGATCATTATTGCAAGTGCGGTCATCATGCGGACGTTTCTATGCAGCATGATTAAAGAAAGCTGGAATTATTACTCAAAAACAAGTTCCAAAATGGAATTGAATACTAGTTCTGTGCCTTGAGTACGTATTGGTTGTTCAGATCATCCCAAGTATTATCAATTATTGCAGAAATGACATTTCCTTCTGAAATTATGATTTTCATGGTATGAGGTGACAATACCTGTGTAACTATTTGATCAGTTCTGTCTCCAAATCCACCATGACTTGATGTGAAATTTACATCTAGTACATACTGTTCTGGGAATGACTCTAGTATTGTAATTGAGCCAAACTCAAGTGTGTCCTCCATACCATCAAATGCAAACGTTGGAGATGATAAGACAAACATTTTTGCAATTTCCATAATCATTACATCATCATACACAATATCTGTTGGAATTGGCATATTCAGCTCACCAGAAGTCCATATTTTATTTTGTAATTCCTTGAGCGCGTCAGGGACATCATTAGATGCATCAGTCCATGAGAATTTGGTTTGGAAAACACCCTGCACTAGTTGTAAATCATATGAAAAATAGTCAGCTGATCCTTCATTTGGTGGATAATTCTGAACTTCAATATTTAGTAAATTACTCTTTTTGAAGATTTGATCAATTTCTTGTATGGCGTTAGTATCTAATGGAACGTTTGTAGTAGATTCACCTTCTGTTATTGTTATCATACCATTTGAAGAATCAAACATCATTGTTTTTGGCGCAAATGCTGCAAACCCACCTTCTCTTGTAACTGCAAGTGTGTATGGTGCATTTGATTTTATGCTCATTCTTTCAATGTTTGTTGTTACAGTCATGCCAATCATTGAGCCCGACTGTGCAGTACCAATTTGCTTCTTGTTTTCCAAGTCCAGCACTATGCTGATTTTGTCTCCTGGTTGGTGCATCTGAGGGTTTTTCACAGCAGTCACCAAACCATCAAAGCAGAATGTGGATTTTGTTTGCACGCATGCATTACTTGGAACAATATCCATTCTGGTTACTTCAATTCCTTTTTGACCTGGAAAAACAACTGTTGCATCATTGCCTCGTATCAGAAAATGAAATGTTGTTCCTGCAAATTCAGATGGAGATTCTATCACGTTTTTGCCATGATATACAAAGGTTTGATCTGCAAATGCCGGATTTGTTACAGAAACAAGTGAAAATACAAACATTCCAAATATGGCAAGAGTTAGTTTTTGATTCATTGGTATAATATCACAGCAAGGGTTTTGTTATAATCTTTGATTAAATCTGATTTTAACATATTAGAATGACAATAAAACCTAAATCACGACAAGATTGCCAAAAACTGCTTGAAAACTATATTTTTCGTAGCAATAATTGCAGCAATCTCAACAATTCCAATGTCTTTTGCAGACAATGGAGTTGAGCAGATAAAAGCAGATGAGCAGACATTTGATGTGTCATATAGCTTTGATGGCGAGCTTGTTGCAATGCAAGTTGATAAAGAATCAACATCACTACTAATCGGTACGACAAACGTGCAAGAATCGGTATTTGAAATATCATTCCCATCAGAATTACTTGCGGCCGAAGAAGCGCAATTTGTAGTTCTAGTAGACGGATTAGAGACCGATTATACCGTAACATATACAGAAAACAATCCAACCATCACACTGTCAATTCCAGAAGCAACTGAAGAGATTGAGATCATTGGAACTAGTGTTGTTCCAGAATTTCCGTTGGGTGTTTTGGCAATAATGGGCATAGTTTCTGCAATGGCCCTAGTCTTCTCAAAGACCAAACTTGCAATCTTCAAGTAGTGATTTTTTCTAATTTTTTTGTTCTTACGGCAATTTTTACTTCTTTAGCTATTCTTCTTCCCATGCTCATCGGTACATCGTGAATCAAAGTAGAGTATGGAGAGCCATCCATGTAGATATTTGTGCCTGCAACAATTCTTGCAGAAAACTCAAAGCTCCAGAACTTTCCATCCTGATCATATACTCCCTCTATGCAAAACGGTCCATTCATACCTGGCTTTACCATTTTTTTAGATGCAGCGACAAATCTCTCACCCATCTGATACACTTCATCCAATAATGACTCTCGCAAAACCATTGGGCTATTCCCTATGACATTAAACGAGGAGATGTAATCCATCCCCAATTGTTGTGGCGCTGGTATTCTTGCCAATCCCTCAATGTCAGACTCGTGTCTTTTATCCACACCAAAGAACTCTAACACATTTTTCAATGGAGAGTAGAAAAACTGGAGATAAGCCAAAACACCCATAACATATTCTTGTAGATACAAGTCCGAATCTCCTTTGATCAAGCCCTGTTTTATCAGAATATTGCGTTTTTTGACATAGTCTTTTTCCGAAGTGGTAAGAAAATAGCCCTTGCCGCCAGCTGCGCCATGTCGTTTTGCTATGGTTAATCGGTTTATTTTTTTGTGATTTGGGATGGATTTTGGAACATTTAGTTTTGACTCTATCATGAGTTTTTCTTTTAATTTTCTGTCAGACTCCCAATGCAAAATCCATTTGTTGCCAAAGACAGGAATTTTGATTGATTCAATTTGTTTTGTTGACATTTGTGCAATCAAAGTTCCATGCGGAATCAAAACTGCGTTATTTTTTTCTAAAATATTTGTGCATTTTTTATCTAAAACTTCCACAAAGGAATCAACCAGAATCATTTCGTCAATGAAATCAAATCTTTTGTATAATCGCTCTCGCTTTTTTTCACATACAAGTAAGGTTTTGAGCCCTTCGTCTTTTGCACCCTTGAGAACTTGTAATGCGCAGTGAGAACCAAGCGTTGCAATTGCTGCCATGTTTTATACGATAAATTTAGGGTTTATGAAAGCTCGCTCTGAGTCTGAGATACAAACGCAAAGACCTCATCGATTAGTTCCATTGACAAGTCTTTTTTAAGATCCTCAGGCGTTGCTTTTAGAACAAAGTCAATCAACGACATGTTTTTTGGTATAGTGTCTGGGGTTTTCGCATATATCGAATACACTGAAATTGCATTAGATATTACAACTAGAATCTTTTCCCTGTTGGAAAGTGTCATGGTGTGGATTTGATTTAAAGGTAATTTCTAGTATTATTTTCGACGGGCGCGAATTATTCTCTCTATTACCAATCCAATTATTCCAACAGAGAGTGCAATTATTATCGAGAGGTAAAAATCAGACAGCGGCTCGCCAGATACTGGCACATTTGGAGTCATATAGGATAGCGAATCACCACCCATTGGCATCATTTCAGGTTCTGGCGGTGCGACATATTGCGATGTATCTTGATCTTGCATTATTGATTCACCGGTGTTGAATTCATCTGAAGGTGGAACCTCTGCAGGCATCGTGTCCGCTGTAGATTCCGAAGAGTCCACTGGAGCTTGCTTCATTGCCAGTTCTGGACTAGATTTAGTCAATGCTGGTTCTTGTGGAGCAGTCATCATTATTTGATTACCAGAATTTGCTCTGTCATTAGATATTGCAATTCGGTTGTTTTGTTGTATAAACTGGGCAGAAAACCACGCTGCAAGTGATACACCACCTATTGTTGCAAATCTGTATATTCGATTAAACGAATTAAACAGTGATTTTGAGGATTTTGCCTTCTCTGACATTCCGGACGGCAAAATAACAATAGCAAATTTATCAACAGTGTAATATTTCATGTCATGAGACTTGGTATTTTTTCCAGTCTGAGAGATTCTGACTACATTTGCATCTTGCATCTTTTTTAGATGATACATTACAAGAGGTAATGAAATCTCTGTTTTCTGTGCAATTTGATTTGCAGTCATTTCTTCATTGAATAACAATTTCAGAATGGCTCTAGATGAATCAGAGCTAAGTAATTCACCTACTGCTTTGATTCTATCATCATCAGTAGACAGGATCTCTATTTTGTCATTAATTCCCATTGGATCTTCCGAGTCGCCCATGATTCAATGACGCTTGAGTGATTAGATATTAAAATTTTCGATTCAATTCTATTTTAATCAAAGGTAATAAGCAAATCTGCCCATCACATAACATGAACAAAACAATTACAGTCGCAGCAGCGATAGGAGTTGTTCTTGCATTAGGATTTTCGCTGGGGGCAATTCCAGCAGGTCTGAATGCACAGGCACAAACAGAGCCAACTCCATTCCCTTCACGAGAAAAAACAATCTCAGTGACAGGTCAAGCAAGCACATTTGTTGAACCAGACAGACTCAACATCAACTTTGGCGTTGAGGTACAAAAACCAACTGCCAAAGAAGCACTAGATGAAAACAGTGACAAGATGAACAAGGTAATTGACGCAATAAAATCAGCTGGAATTAATGATGATGAAATCAGTACATCCCAGTTCTCAATTTACCCAGTTTACGAGTCATATCAGGAAAAAGAAACTGGAATCTACAAACAAAGACTAACCGGCTACAGCGTATCTAACATAATTCATGTCAAGACTCCAAAGTTGGACTTGGTATCAAATATCATAGATGCCGCAGTAGATGTAGGAGTAAACCGAGTAGATAGCGTATCGTTTTCCCTGTCTGAGAAAAAACAACAGCAACTCAGCGATGATTTGCTAGCAGAGGCAATCAAAAATGCAAAATCCAAGGCAGAAAAGGCACTAGTTCCATTGAACTACCAAATAATTGGAGTCAAGTACGTAAGCCTAACTGATGGCGGATATTATCCACCACCAGTACCAATGTACTACAAAGAAGCTGCAATGGATTCGATGAGCTCTGTAACACCAATTTTCTCATCGGACCAACAAGTTAGTGCATCCGCAACCGTTGTCTTCCTAATTGGAAGCAACTAATTTTTATTTTTTATTCAAATAGATGTAATTTTACTAGTAAGAATTTAGAAAATTTCAATCATTCAAAACATTTCTCATATTGAGATAACTCTTCAATTGTTCGAATTTTTCCAGATGTTATCTTCATGAGTCGATTTTTGTAAGATAGATCAATTCTGGTTCGACGTTCTAGTTGTTCAATTACTCTACGAGTTAGATATTTTCCTTTTCTATCCGAATCAAACAACAAAATTAGACTCTTGTGGCAACAAACAGAATCTGCAAATTTTGTAATTCCGCCAAATCTATGAAACTCTAGGATTTTTTGTCGGTATCCGAGGTTTTTTAGTGCGGCCGAATCACGTTTTCCTTCAACTACCACCATACTTTCAGATGCCGAGTTTAGTGAGACGATAAAATTTCGCAGATCAGAAATCTCATCATATGAAATCTCCACGAGTCACAGAATGACACACTTACTAATTTGTCTTTTACCAAATAATAATGACAAAAAACTGGATAAATTCTTTGTATATTACAGGTGTTTTTCTGGATCTTTTCTACGCAAGTGTTTTAATAATTTACGAGTAATCACTATCAAGAATCCCCCAAAGGTGAACAACAGGTTCACTGTGCCAGCCAAAGGTCTTAGGAGCGCTTTTTTGCTCCTAAGATCATTTAGCCGTTTTCTGAAAATTGTTTGTTCGTTTTGATTTTGCACATAGATTAATCGAGACTGGTTGGTCTATCATATAATGACCAAACTGCAGCAATTTGATGGCTATAATATCGACATTTCAAGACTGGCATCGAAGATTCAGGCATATCTAACAGAACAGCATTTTGAGGTTGCCAGCTCACAGGATGTAGAGTCTTCAGTCTCGGCATTTTTCATCCAAGCAAGAAAACGAGGAATCATAAGAACCACTACAGGTATTCGACGTAGCACAAACATCACCATCAAGGGCACATCAGAGAATTTTGAGGTAAGAATTGGAACTGGGGAATGGGGTAATAACATATTGGTTTCCGCGCCATTATTTGTCATACCTGTAGTCGGAATTGCCGCAACCGCTGTTAGAGTGTATTCTGCCAAAAAATTTGAGTCAAATCTTTGGAAACATATCAAATCACAAATAGAACTACTAAAAAATACTGGAAAAATAGAAAAGCCCAGAACCACATCAAACCAGTACAACTGTGATTATGTAGAAGGATATCCAGGATGGCGCGGAGTGGTTGGAGGAAAAATGATACTAGAGAAAAAAGAAAATGGTGATAGGTTGATCTTTGAGGCACGAGATGGAGAGCAAATAACCATCCCTGCTGGAAAAATAGAAAAGGCTGCAATCATTTTACGAAAAAAAGGACTTGGAATAAATGATCTGCTACTAGAGATCACATGTAAGGACAAAAATGGTGACATAATAAGTCCAGTTTTGAATTTCTCAGACGATATAATCGCATTAGCAATTTCTGGGATAAATTGTCTTGTGGAGAAAACAGATTCTAATCAAAACGAGTCGCGTTTCATGAATTCCGATTGAGCTTCTTTGATTTTATTATCATATGATATATCATAACTCATATCAACCAAATCCACTACGCTTGTAATCGGTGTTATCTCGTCATCTTTTTCCTCTGTAAGATCATGCTGTAAGTTAAGCAGTGTGTCTATGCTGTCTGCTAGGATCATCCTTACTTCTTTGATATAGTCAACCACATCTGCACTATCACTCATTATTGTACATTGTATAGAATTGTCTAATTAATTTTTCAAGTGTATAAAACAAACACTCAGGCACAAAATTGAAAGAATCGTTCGTTTTTTGCAAACAGACTAGAACTTTAGCATGTCAGTTATACAAAAAAAGAGAAAAGGCTTGGAATCTGTCAAACAGACAAAAATCTTAATTTTGGGTGGAGGGTTTGCCGGAATTTCTGTTCTGCGCGAATTAGAATCAAGCTTCAAGCATCAGGACAATATCAAAATCACACTAGTCAATGAGGATAACTTCTTCTTGTTTACTCCAATGCTTCCAGAATTAGCGTCAGGTATGATTCGTCCAAGTGCCATATCGATACCACTTCGAATGGTCTGTAAAAAGACAGAATTTATCCAAGCAAAGGTTTCATCAATTGATCTAAAAAGCAAACTTGTGGCAATAACCAGACCATTTGATGGCATGGTCAAGATACTAACATATGACTATTTGGTGATTGCCGTGGGCGGTACTACGAATTTTTTTGGCAATAAAAGAATTGAAAAACACGCATTTACAATTAAAACAATCCAAGACGCAATTGGAATCAAAACTCATCTCATTCACATGTTAGAAATTGCAGACACCGAAAATAATCCGGCATTGCAAGAAAAATTACTAACAGTAGTGGTGGTTGGTGCTGGATTTGCAGGAGTTGAAACAATTGGTGAGCTAAATGACTTCATCAAGGATTCCGTGAAAAGCTACTACCACAACATAAACCCAGATAACATCAAAATGATTCTTGTTTCTGCAAGTGACAAGATACTTCCTGAGCTTGGTGAGGAATTGGGTAAAAAGGCATACGAATCACTACAAAAGGCGGGAGTTCGAATAATTCTAAATACAAAGGCAGTTGATGCAGGTGAGGATTTTGTATTTTTGGGAAACGGAGAAAGCATATCATGCGACACCATGATTTGGACTGCAGGTGTAACAATGGACTCTGTAATTACGAGCCTAGATTGCGAGCACAAATCAGGTAAAATCGCGGTTAATTCCTTTTTGAATCTGACAAATTATGATAACGTGTATGCGTTAGGTGACTGCGCGGCAGTAACTGATACCAAGACAGGTGGATTGTATCCTCCCACTGCACAACATGCACTGCGACAAAGCAGAATTGTATCGCATAATCTAAAATGCACCATATTCCACAAACCCAAGCAAAAACAATTCAATTTTGAAAGTAAGGGCATGATGGCAATCATAGGTAAGAGAGACGGGATTGCAAAGATTTCAGGTCATTCACTAACAGGTATTCCAGCATGGTTTGTCTGGAAAACATACTATTTGATGATGTTGCCAACATTTGAGAAAAAACTCAAAGTTGCATTAGATTGGACAGTAAATTCATTATTTACGCGAGACATCACTTTGGTTCGTAAAATAAAGAGAAAATCAATCAACCAGTTTTCATCGGACGGTGTAGATAGTTTGGACCAAGTATTATTCAGATCAGAGAATTCATCAAAGATTCAAGCTAGCAAAGTTTGAGCAAATCACAAGTAAAAGCATATTTTTCATTAAAATAAATACCGAATCCAGACCAAACATACCATGATAGGAACAGACCTAGGGAAATGGCGTAGGACTCATTATTCTAATGAATTATCTGCAAAAATAGCAGATTCAGATGTCATCGTAATGGGTTGGGTTCTATCAGTCAGAGGTCACGGCAACATTTCATTCATGGCACTAAAAGACAAAGAAGGTGAGATCCAAGTAGTAGCAAAGGCAGGCAATTGCCCTGATGATGTACGAGAAAAAATATCACACCTTAAAGCGCATTCTTCAGTCGGCATACTTGGTACAGTCAAACCATCAGAAAAGGCTCCAAGTGGGGTTGAAATCATTCCAAAGGAGATCAGAGTTTTCTCCGAAGTAGAAAAAATTGCACCATTTGAACCGTATGCAAAGACTGTCAAAAACATCGACACACGACTAGAAATCAGACCGATTGATCTGAAAAGAAAATCACTGCAACATGTATTCAAGGCAAGAAGCCTAGTCTTAAAATCGATAAGAGATTATTTTTACGATAACGGGTTTTTGGAAATCAACACGCCAAAAATGATTGCAACGGCAACAGAAGGCGGAGCTGCATTATTTCCAATATTTTACTATAACAAAGAAGCGTTTCTAGCGCAATCGCCCCAGTTGTACAAAGAGCAGCTTACGATGAGCTTTGAGAAGGTATTTGAGATTGCGCCGATATTTCGTGCAGAACCATCAAGAACAAACAGACATCTTTCCGAGGCCATCTCAATAGATATGGAAGAAGCTTATGTTGACTATAACGACATAATGAAAAGAATAGAGAGTTTGATAAAAACGTCAATCAAGGCAGTGTCGGATTACGCAAAGGACAATCCGGAATCAGAGTTTATTGTACCAGAATTACCAGATGTAATTCCTCAATATTCCTACGCAGAACTAGTTGATAAAATGCAAAAGGCGGGAGCAAAAACAGAGTGGGGTGATGATCTATATCCATCAAATCTCAAAAAAATTGGATTGAATGGGTTTTATTTTATAAAAGATTGGCCTACTGGACCAAAACCATTCTATGTCAAAATAAACAAATCTGATCCAAAGATTTCAGAATCATTTGATTTAATGTTCGGAGATCTAGAATTATCCTCAGGTAGTACCAGAGTTGAAAAACGTACTGAATTAGAAGAGAGGATGAAAAACAAGGGCCTGAAAATCGATGCATTTGAGTACCATTTGAGGGCCTTTGATTATGGAGTTCCACCGCACGCAGGATGTGGTATAGGCCTTGAAAGACTCATCATGACACTTACAGGCACTGAAAACATAAGAGACACTACATTTTACCCAAGAGACGTAGACAGGCTCACACCTTAGGTGAAATTCACGTGGTTACAAAAGAAGACATTGAGAAGATAGCAAAATTAATGAGAATTGATATTGAAAATGCCGATGAATATTTTGAACGTGTGCAAAAAATTCTAAGCTATTTCGATATCTTGGATAAAGCTAACATTGAAGGTGAAGAAATTCCAGTACAACAAGTAGGCATTGAAAACCTCAGAGAGGACAAACATATTGCATTTGATGATAAACTAATCGAGCAACTCAAAAATTACAAGGGAAGCTACATTCGAGCTCCGAAGATGAATTAGATTGAACCTTGCAATTTCCGCCATAGATTACATCAGTGGCATTAAAAACGGAAGCCTGACTGCTGAGGAATTTGTAGCAAAAACAGTTGAGCACATCAAAAAACATGAACCAAAATTACACGCATTCATTTCATTAAATGAAAATGCAGTAGAGCAAGCAAGGCAAATAGATAAAAAAATAAAATCAGGGCAAAATGTTGGTGAGTTTTATGGAATGCCAATATCAATCAAAGACAACATTTGCATCAAAGGTGGAAAAACCACATGTGCGTCAAAGATGCTTGAGAATTATATCTCACCATATGATGCCACGGTAGTATCCAAACTAAAATCACAGGACGCCATTATTATTGGTAAGACAAATTTGGATGAATTTGCAATGGGTGTTGCAACAGAATTTTCTGCATTCGGACCAAGCAAAAACCCATGGAATACTGACTATGTTCCAGGTGGATCGTCTGGCGGAAGTGCAGTATCTGTTGCAGGATTGGAATCAGTTTTGTCTTTGGGCTCCGATACCGGCGGCTCGGTTAGGAATCCTGCTAGCTTTTGCTCCATTGTTGGACTAAAGCCAACATATGGTTTGATCTCGCGACATGGCTTGATATCATATGCAAACAGCATAGAACAGATTGGCCCAATGGGCAGAAAAGTAGAGGACGTTGCACTTGTTTTGAATCACATTGCAGGAAAAGACATGTATGATCCAACCACAATAGATAGCCAAAATCAAGATTATCTGACAGGAATCAATTCTGGGATTACGGGCAAAAAAATCGGGATCATAAAGGAGATGAGTTCTGGTGCCGGTCTAGATAGTACCGTAGAGTCTGTTTTTAGAAATGCAGTTTCTTCATTTGAAAAACTAGGTGCCAAAATAGAAGAGATTTCATTAGATATGGTAGAATACACAGTTGCAACATACTATGTTTTGACCACAGCTGAAGCCGGAAGCAATCTATCTCGATACGATAATTTGCGATATGGGTATGACCTTGATTCCGAAGGATATGAGTTCAAATCATACATTTCAAAAGCCAGAAGAAATTTTGGCCCAGAAGTCACAAGAAGAATGATGTTGGGCGGGTTTGTCCCATCTGCAGGATTTGCCGGAAAATACCTGTTAAAGGCATTAAAAGTAAAAAACAAACTCAAAAAACAAATTCAATCAGCATTCAAAAATTTTGATTTTCTAATATCACCAACGGTTCCTGTGTTACCATTCAAGTTTGGTGAAAAAATTGACGATCCACTTGCAATGTATTTGGCCGATATCAACACCGTAACTGCAAATCTGACTGGAGTTCCTGCTATTTCCATACCGTATGAGATTAGAAATGGCTTGCCAGTAGGAGTGCAAATACATGCAAATAATTTACAAGAAAAACAATTACTCCAAGCAGGATATGCATTACAAAGTACGACAAAGATTCCGGAGATCAGATTATGATTGGATTAGAGATTCACTGTCAGCTGACTAAATTAGAAAGTAAGCTATTCTGTACATGTAAGGCAAACTATCGAGAGTTTGAGCCAAACACAAACATCTGTCCGACATGTATGGGAATGCCAGGAACTTTGCCGAGACTAAACAAAAAAGCAGTAGAAAAAGCAACAATGATTGCAATGGCATTAAACTGTCACACTCCAGAAAGACTCGGGTTTTTCAGAAAAAATTACTTTTACCCAGATTTGCCAAAAAACTTTCAGATAACGCAGCTCAACATGTATGGCCCAACAAGCATTGGGGACCAAGGCAAGGTTACAGTTGAGGGAAAAGACATTCGAATCCGACGAATCCAGTTAGAAGAAGATCCAGGTAGGCTAATCTACGAAGGTGCATCAGAAAAAACAGCAATTACATTGGTTGACTATAATCGTGCAGGAACTCCATTAGTGGAGATAGTAACAGAGCCAGACTTTGACAATCCAAGGCAGGTTCGAATCTTCCTAAACGTATTATCAGATCTACTTGAAAACCTCGGAGTTTCAGACCCAAGTTTAGAAGGCGCCATGCGTGCAGACGCCAACGTATCAGTTGACGGAGGACCGCGAGTTGAAGTCAAAAACATCGGCTCATTTCACGACTTGGAAAAAGCAATTCATTTCGAGTTAACAAGACAGCAAAGCCTCAAAGAAAGAGGAATTGAAATATCACAAGAAACTCGCCATTGGGACGACAAGAGAAAAATCACAATATCATCCAGGTCTAAAGAAGAAGATGAGGATTATCGATATATTTTGGAGGGAGATATACCGTGGGTCATCATGGATGATTCTTCAATACACCAATGGAGACAAAAAATGCCAGAAAGTATCAGTTCAAAAAAAGAGAGGTACATTTCAAAATACTCCATGCCGCCCCAAGTAGCTGATGTATTATCATCTGACAAGTATTATTCAGATTTATTTGAACAGGCCCACAACGAATCAAATGCCAAAGAGATTGCAAATCTAATCACAACAGATTTGATGGGCCTAGTTGACACTAGGGAAAAACGAG
>CAZTUP010000014.1:0-163840 GCA_964616415.1 uncultured Candidatus Nitrosotenuis sp.
GTCATTATTCCAAACGATTTTGCCTCAGATAGTATGATGGATTCTCGGATCGTTCTCTGTTTTCTAATGCGAGAATCAAGATGTGGATGTCTGTAGGGTTTTTTCTTGCGCGTCTTGAGTATTGCCACACCAGCTTCAAACTTTGTAAGATAAATATCGCCTTCTGCACCTTTTTTGAGTAAATTCACATAATCGTGATACACCTATGAAATATTAGGTTAACAGTAATCAGAAAATAAATTACCTAAATATCACGTATGGTTTTGAGTAAAACTTTACTTGCGTGAATTGCAGATTCTGGATAACAATTTAACATCCAGCCGTTTGAAATTTTAACAAAATTCATTTTTGCACATTTTGTATCATATTCCAGATTACTATTATCAAACTTCCAATCAAAACCATTTCGAATTTCTGATTTTGGATAGTTATGGCCGCGGATTAGTGTGATTGTATTTGTAGTATAATCCGATTTTACCTCTGCGTATAATGCGTTTGGGTATAGATAGACAACATTTGGATGCGATGTTATGGCATTGAATTCTTTTTTTGTGACATACTCATTGTGTAATAGAATTATTTTATCATAATTTTTGAGTATTTGTGGTTTTTTATCTACGTCTACATCAGTGATGATTTTATAACCTAACAATTTTAGAATTTGAAGTGCATTACCACTAGATTCAAAACGAGGTAGATGATTGTTTTTGATGCTAACAGTTAGACATGATTTATCACATTTACCTTTGTAATATTCATAAAAACCATCGTTTGCATATGCTGCAGCAGTGAATAATGGATAGATTACTGCAGTTTTATTTCCGAGTTTTTTTGAAGGTTTTATTTCAGAATATAGTTTAGAGTTTTTTTGATCTAATTCAAATACCACATTATTCCATATTTTTTTTCCATTTTCTATCACATAGTCATCGTGTTTTGCTTTTATCTTGAACAGGGATTTTATTTTTAGATCAACTACAGATGTTTTGGTATTTACACTCGATTCCTTTCCAATTTGTGCATCAGCTAATGACATATTTATGATCAGAACACATAGGAATCCAACTAGAATTAATGGGATTTTTATCAACAGATTAGAACTTAAATTATTTATCACAGAATGATGATTATAATGCAACAAAATAAAATGTTTTGAATAACTTATTCATGAAGGTAAAATTATAACCCAATCAATTTGAAACTAATCTAGTTATGGATGAATCTGAAAAACGACTAAAACAAGAAGACTGTAATGAAGACACATTAGGTGCCGGAATTCTCACATTGACTAACAAAAGAATCGCATTTGATAAAACCAGAGGAAGAATTGCAGACTTTACAAAACGGATCGACGAGACAGTTTTGGATGTACAACTAAGTGACATCATCAAGGTTTGGAAGGAAGGCCTCTTCATAAAAAAGGCCTGCATCAAGGCAAAAACCAAAGAAGGTGAAAAAGACTACAAATTCGGTGTCTTTAGCAACGGAAGTTGGGAAAAAGACATACAGAAGGCAGTAGACGAATACAAACCTCAATAATCAATTTGTACCGTATCTAGTCTCCAGGATTGTCTAACAAAAGTGTCCTTGAGATGCGCTCCTTTTTTTGTAGTTGCCTCTAATAGCCCAGTCCATGCAATTTGAGAGCCACAGTCGCCAGAATACTCCAAAGGTGAGGCAAAGAACTTGGCCTTTTGTCTTGCACAAATTTGCCTGAATATTTGTGATAGTCTTTTGTTTGCCGCAACTCCGCCAACAATTAGCAATTCCTTTTTTTCTGTAAATGACAATGCACGTTCTGCTGCTTCTCCAATCATCGCAAATGCAGTCTCCTGCAGAGAATAACACGCAGCCTCTTTGTTTTTTGAGATTCTTTTTGCGGCAGACATTAATCCAGAAAACGATACATCATTTCCTTTTACAACATATGGCAATTCCATATATTTATCAGACTTGTGAGCAAGCTCTTCAATTTTTTTTCCGCATGGTGATGCAAATCCTAGTGAGCGTCCAAACTGGTCCAATAATTGCCCCAGCGTAATATCCAGTGTTTCACCAAATATTCTCCATTTTTTCTGCTTGAATGCAGCAAGCATTGTGTGCCCACCAGACACCAACAACACCAGAGGATCCTTTGCGCCAGTAAGCATTTTGCCGAGCTCGATGTGGCCTATTGCATGATTTACTGGGTAAATCGGAATCTTGTAGTATGATGAAATGGTTCTGGCTACCACTCCAGACACCCGCAAGCACGGCCCAAGTCCAGGACCTGCAGAGTATGATATGATGTCAATGTCATTGATTGAGAGATTTGCCTGGCTGATGGATTCCGATAATACCTGCGAGCTGTGTTCAATGTGGTGCCTTGAAGCTTCACGGGGATGAATTCCCTGCCCTTCTGGCGGACGATATATTTTCCTTACATCAGATAGAATTTTGCCTTTTTTACCACGTTTTTCCACAATAGCGCATGAAAACGTGTGTGCAGTGCTTTCAATCCCTAAACAACGCATCTTCATCCACGACTCATGGCAGATATGATTTTGATGACATCGCCGTCTTTGAGAACATGATCTCCGCCAATTCTTTGCTTTGTTTTTGCATCTATTGCATGCAAAAATCCCTTTGCTAGATCTGCATGTATTGTAGCTGCCAAGTCTTTTGCAGTAGAGCCAACTGGAAGTAGTCTTGCGTCAGGCAGCACCACACCATCTTTGTTTGAAAGTTTGGTCTCATCTTCAACTGGATAAACCGTGATGAACTTTAGCACGTCAAACACTGCATGATTGATTGCCTCTTGTACACCAGTAGTGTGAATTTTTGCTAGGACGGTTTTGACCAAATCCAATGCTTGTTTTTGTTGTGGATTTATCGACGATGCAGCAGATACGATAAATGATGAGTCACCTGGAACATATGTTATTAATTTCGCTTTGGCTGCTCTGCGAAGTAAAAATTCAGATTCTGCGCTACATGTCACAACGTGGTTTTCTTTTTTTATTTTATCAATTATGGACAAGTCCTTGCAGAGATCGGCCTTATTTGCAGCAATTAAGACAGGTTTTGTTTTTTTGCGCAATTTAGTAACAAAAAACGTAATGTCGTTTTCTGTCCACTCTGTTGGTTTTTTCATACCAAGTCCAGTCTCTTTTAGAATGTCAGATACTTCAAACTCTTTTACTCCAAGACCGGAAAATCTCCTTGTAATCCCCTCAACCAATGTGGCAGTTTTTTGGAGAATTTCTTTGAGTAGTTTTTGCCACTCTCGCATCAGAATTTGCTTGAACCACTGATTGAATTCATTTTCAACAAACTCCACATCCTCAAGTGGATCATGTGTGCCAGGTGGCACTGGTTGTCCTTGAATATCAGTAGTTCCAGCCACATCAACTACATGAATAAGAACATCTGCTTGCCTTGCATCATCTAAAAACTTGTTACCAAGTCCTTTCCCCTCATGAGCCCCAGGTACAAGTCCTGCAACATCAATTATTTTGACAGGGACCAATCTTACACCTTCAAGACACGACTGGTGTTGGTGTACAATTCCAAAATGTTTGCACGCACACTTTGTCTTGACATGTGTTACCCCAACATTTGGTTCAATTGTTGTAAATGGATAATTTCCAATGGCAACTGTTGTTTCTGTTGCTGCTGAAAAGAACGTAGACTTGCCCACATTTGCCTTGCCAAGCAATCCAATAAACATCAAAATGGAAAAAATCAGTACTTCTTATTAGTATTGCAGAAATTGTTTAATGTGGATCCAATTCCAGTCAATACATGATAGTAATAACTGGCAATCCAGGAGTTGGAAAGCACACAATATCAAAAAAATTATCTCAAAAACTTGGATTTCCGATTATAGATCTAAACGAAATTACCATACAAAACAAAATCTATCAAAAACGCGATTCAACACTCGATGTCGATACAAAAAAGCTAGCAAAAATAACAAAAAAACTGATAAAAAAAAACACCATAGTTGTAGGCCATCTAGCACCATACGTTATAGAGAGATCGCAGACAAGTCTTGCAATCGTATTGAGAAAAAATCCATACAAGCTAATTCCAGTTTATAAAAAAAGAAAATACACTCAGAAGAAAATCATCGAAAACATTGGAAGTGAGATTTTAGGCATTATAGAATACGATAGCATTACAAAGTTCGGTATGAAAAAAACATTCCAGATTAATGCGACAAATCTTTCCCCAAATCAAATCATAAACAAAATAATACTTGCCCTAAAGAACAAATTCAAAGGAGACAAAGTGGACTGGTTAGACATGGTTGCAAACAAGGGCGATCTTGCCAGGTTTTTCCCAAACAAAAAGTGATTACATGTTTGAAATCCTAAAGACAGATCTGGCTGCAAGAATTGCAATACTGCAAACAAACCATGGCAAGGTAGAAACTCCAGCATTTGTTCCGGTGGTGCACCCAGTTAAACAAAGCATTCCAACTTACAAGCTAAAACAAATGGGTTTTGATCTTGTCATTACAAATGCATACATCACAATGAAACGATGGGGTGACGAAGCAACAAAACGCGGCATCCATGACATAATAAAATTTGACGGTAGTGTAATGACAGACTCTGGCGGATACCAAGTCCTAGAGTATGGCCAGGTAGATGTCACACCAGAAAACATGGCAGACTTTGAGCAAAAGATAATGACAGATATCGCCATCCCATTAGACAAGCCAACCGGTTACGGTCTGCCAAAGAAAAAGGCAAAAAACTATGTTGATCACACCCTTCAAGTAACAAAAAAAACCATAGATAATAAAAAAGACAATGGGCAGATCTGGGTTGGTCCAATTCAGGGTGCAGAGCACCTAGACTTGGTGAGAAAATCAACTAACACATTGCTAAATCAGGGATACGAGATGCTTGCATTTGGTAGTCCAGTTGAAGTGATGGAGTCATATGAATATAGGCTACTTGCAAAAATAATTCTAGAGGCAAAAAAGATAATCCCAGATTCAATACCATTACACCTTTTTGGGGCAGGCCATCCACTGACCATTCCAATTGCCATAGCATTAGGCTATGACACATTTGACTCCGCATCATACATGCTGTATGCAAAACACGACAGATACATCTCTGATGACAGAACAAACCACCTAACTGAGATGCAGTATTTCGGTTGTAACTGCGAGGTTTGCACAAAATACACACCAAAGTCACTATCAGAACTACCTAGTGAGGAACGAATCCCACAGATTGCTCTGCACAATCTATATGCAATAAAATCTGAAGTTGACCGCACAAAAGAGGCAATACATGAAGGAAGATTATGGGAATATATTGTCAAAAAGATAAAGGCGCACCCAAAACTATACGAGACATTAGAAGTATTTACCTCAAATTCCGAGTTTTTGGCAAAAACCACACCAAAATTCAAGGATAAGGCATTGTTCCTATACACCCCAGAGGACCAATTCAGGCCTGAGATAACATCATACCACAAAACAGTCCGTAATTTTAAAACCGACAAAAAAGAGCTAGTAATACTAAGAGATGCATCAGACAAGCCGTTTTACCTGTCTGGGGATTATAATAAAATTAAAAAGAAATACAGTACAGACAAAGTCCAGTTTTGCCAGTTCAATCCATACCTAGGATTGATTCCATTAGAGATTTCTGATTTGTATCCAGCCGCACATTATGTAATGTCAGAAAATAGGGCAAAGCCGGAAGAATTTCCGGAATTTGCGAAGACGTGGAAAACGTTTTTTCAGAATAACAAATTTGATAAAGTACATCTTGAAAACAGTGATTTTCTAAAATACTACAAGCCCCAAATCGGCAAATCAGCTAAAACCAAGTTTCTGAAAAAGTAAAAAGAAAAAAAGACTAGCGCGGTCTATAGACCTGCGTCTTCTGCCCAGCCTTTTACGAAAACTCCGTTCTTGTGAAGAGGAACTGGTTGACCAGCAGTGTAGTTCATTGGTCTCATCCAGAAGATTGACTTTGTTGGGCATACACCGATGCATGCACCATCAGAAATACATCTTTCTGGGTAAAAGACAAATGCTTTACCTCTCTTCCAACCTTCTACAGGCTTTACACGGAGTACGTCTGGGCCAAGAGATGTACAGATTTCTACGCACAAGGCGCATCCAATACATCTTTGTTCGTCAACGTCTGGAAGTATTGCTATTGGCATTTATTTCACTTAATTTGATCAGTCCTTAGTAACTATTTAAACCATGATTAAAAAAGTTAACAGTGTTATAGAATTTTTTGATCGCAGATGATCGCGATCAGTAAAACAAAGAACTACAAAATATAAAAAAGGTAATACAGATGGCGATTTATTTTCGCATTGCATCGATTTGGCCGCTTGTTACCCAATCTAGCAATTCAGCTGCGCTTGGATTCAAGTCAGCTCTTTTGTCCATCAGATTTTTTACCCAAACCCAATTAATTTGGTTTAACAGTGGTTTGTTTCCTTCATCGCCTGCGCGTGTTTTATTGCGTAGGTCTGCAGGAATTGAACTCCACCATTGGTCAAAAGTTCTACCCATGAAAGAGGATCTTAGGTTTGACTAATTAAAGCTTTTGAAGATTACATTGTTGGCATAACGATCGAGTGGTTTTGTAACAACCTTTTAACATAGACCAAAATCCATCCCAATCTCTTGAAAGTAAAAGTTTTGGGGGCCGGCCTTGAAGTTGGTAGATCTGGCTTTTTAGTAAATTGTGAGGACACCAACTACCTTCTAGATTACGGAGTAAATTTAGGAAAAAATCTCCAAGCACCAATGCATGTGATGCCAAAAGAAGTCGATTCCATTATTGTAACTCATGCACATTTGGACCATTCTGGATATGTTCCACTGATGTATGTTAGTGGTACTTGTCCAGTTTATGCAACAGCACCGACATTTGATCTGAGCAGAATTCTAATTGAGGACATGTTAAGATTGGAAAAAGAAGCCCATCCGTTTGGACTGCCTGAAGTAAACAAGATGTATTCACATGCAAAAAAAATAGGATTTAGAGAAAAAATAACTCGCGGAAAATCATCATTTGAGCTACGAGACTCCGGTCACGTGGTTGGGGGTGGAACCGTGTTGTTGGAATCAGAGGGCAAAAAACTATTCTATACTGGCGATATCAACGTCAGAGGTTCTCGAATGCTTCGCGAGGCAGACTTGGATATAGGCGAAATAGACCTGCTCATAACAGAAAGCACCTATTCTCAGACAGAGCAAATGCCAAGACAGGAATCTGAAGAGAAATTTATCGAGTTTGCAAACGAGACATTAGATCAAAAAGGAACGCTCTTTGTTCCAGCCTTTTCAGTTGAAAGATCACAAGAAATTGCATGCATACTAAAGAATGCAAAATTCAAGCATAAAATAATCATGGACGGCATGGCACTAAGCGTAAATGAGATTCTTTTGCGCTATCCAGACTATTTACGAGATTATGATGTATTCCGAGATGCAATAGAAAACACAGTGTGGGTGAGAACCCATTCTGAGAGAAAGCGAGAATTATCAGAGCCGTGTGTTGTAATATCTCCTGCTGGAATGTTAGTAGGCGGAAATGCGGTATTTTACTTGCAAGAGCTTGCACTAGACAAGAAAAACGGCATTGCATTGGTTTCATACCAAGGCGAGGGAACGCCTGGAAGGAGACTGTTGGACTCTGGCAAAATATCAGTTCAAGGAAAAGAACGAAAGGCAGAGGCACAAGTGCGACAATTCGAGTTTTCTGGCCATTCAGATAGAAATGGGTTGTTTGATCTTATCAAAAGCATCAAGGGAAATCCAAAGGTATTGACAGTTCACGGTGATGGGAATTCTTGCACCAAGTTTGCCCAAGAAATCAATGAAAGATTCGGTTTTGACGCACATGCTCCAATGATGGGCGATGTCATAACAATTTAGAATGCAAATTAATGTAGATCACACCATCAACAGTGGCCAAGTGTTTTTGTGGGAAAAATTCGGTACAAAATGGTATGGGGTAAATGGTTCTAATGTATTACTAATCGATGAAAGTAATCCTGAAAAAGTTTTGTCATATAAAAAAACCAATTATGATCTATTCCGCGAAGGAGACAATTTCAATAAAATAATAAAAACAATATCTAAAGACAAGATAATCAAAAACGCAATCAAAGAGTTTTCAGGCCTTAGACTATTGCGACAAGATCCGTTTCAGTGTTACATTTCATTTATTGTATCATCAAATTCCAACATACAAAACATCAGATTGACATTACAAAGACTTGCCGGAAAATTCGGAGATACGATAACGTTTGATAAAAAAGAATTCCATTTATTTCCAGAGCCGGAGAAACTCGCAAATGCGACAAAAAATGATCTTTTATCATGCGGTCTTGGATATAGAGCCATATTCGTAAAAGAGGCAGTACGCCAAGTCATAGAAGGGCAAATAGATTTTGATCATTTAAAAAAATCAGATTACACGACTGCAAAAGAATCACTCTTGCAAGTGCATGGTATAGGAAACAAGGTGGCAGACTGCATCTTGCTTTTTTCACTTGAAAAATTAGAGGCATTTCCACTTGATAGGTGGATTATTCGCAGCCTGCAGCAGTACTATCCAAAAGAATTCTCCTTTGAGGGAAAGACTCTGACTGATAAAAAATACCGACTTTTACATGATGAAATAGTACAATATTTTGGCCCATATGCTGGATATTGTCAACAATTTCTTTTCAAGATGATCAGAGAGTCAAATCAGAAAAATTGGCTGTAAATTGCATTGAAAAGCTACCACTAGTTATGTTTAAAATGCCAACAACTTTTGAAGTTCTTGGGCCGGTAGCTCAGCATGGATAGAGTGCTGGACTTCTAATCCAGTGGTCAAGGGATCGAAGCCCTTCTGGCCCGCCACCTAAAAAATTATTTATCATCAGGATCAGTTGCCATCATGAAAGATATTGAAATCACACTCCAAGACAGAAATATCAAGCCAAACTCTGACATAATTGGCGTAATTAAGGTAAATTATTCCGGAAAATACGATAGCATTGTTCTGAATACACAGATTCTGGGCTCAAACGAACTGATGCTCTTTACCTCGTATAATGGGAAAAAAATATCACAGCGTAGCTCACGTCTTTTTATGAGTAAAGACACCATGCCGGAAAATAAAGCAGACTTTACTGCGATGATTACCTTTGAGCCCAACCAGAAGCACGAAGTGAAATTTCGCGCATCAATAATTGAGCAACACAAAGAGATAGAGAGTGATGTTTTGTTTGCTGACTTTTCCTAGAATCTTTGCTTTGTGACTATGACTTTGCCTGTCATCCACGGGTGAGGTGAGCAATGATAATCAATCTCGGCATCCTCTGTAAAGAGAAACTCGTATGATTCTCCAGGTTTAACTACACCCGGTGAGCCAAATTCTCCGCTATACGCATCTTCAAATGGCTTGTCAGGGGTTACAGTGTGTGCGGTTCCATCATCGTTTGTCCAAATTGCTTTATTATCGACTCCTAGCTGTATGTTGACTAGTTTTGGAACAAAGTTATCTTTTTGATCAGAATTTCCAGCACCCACAATCATCTTGATCTCCATTTTGTCCGGAGGGTTGAGAATTGCTTCAGATACCTTTGGCTTTGCCAAGGATTCTGGAAGATAATACATTTGATAATAACCTAATCCAATTGACATACCAACAATTACTGCGATTACTCCAATTCCATATGCATGGCTTGATGTTGGTTTATTGCTCAACGATTCTGGGTGGTCGGTAAAAGTCTTATAAAGTTTGTTTAGCAGAAAACAGATCTTTAGCTTTCTGCCTTGGTTTCTTTTGGAAGCTCTTTTTGAGATTCCTTTGATGTTTGTTCAAGTTGCGGTTCTGCTGCTTTGGGTGGTGGTGGGGGTCTTTTTGCCTCACTTAGTGCATATCTATACACATGGAACATTCCTGCAAATACAATCAATATCAATCCAGTAAAGAATAATGATAGATTGTTAAATCCAGTTATTGCCGCATTATATGCTGCAATGTTCAGATAAACTTGGAATGCAAGCAGTCCTACTATAACCCAGTTTAGCCATTTTTGTGAGAGATTGATTTCAGCTACTTTCTTTGGTCCCTTGTCTTTGTTGAGCTTTGCCTTTCGTTCAGATTCTTGGGCCATTTTTATCATCATGTAACTAAAGCCAAATCCTAATGGGACAAGCAGGATCATTACCAAGTAGAGAAATATCGGATCAATGACTAGTCTTTGTACTAGTGGAATAGTAGTATCTGACGGTATGTAGAATCCCCAGTATGTTGTGACCATTATTTGTGCAATTCCCGTGATTCCAAAGGCAGTGATGAGTGGTCTGTCCTTCCAAGAGAATTTTTTGTATCTATCCAAGAATGGTACAAGCAATAATGATCCTATGAACAGTCCGGGCCAAAGCACGCCAGTTACAAACTTGTCATATTGTGATCTTAGAAATGCATACAGTCCTGTAAGATACCATTCCGGAACGGTAATTCCAGGCGGTACCGTTGGCTCGAACTTGAAGCCCATATCAATTGGGAACACTCCGCCAGTAAGCAGAATTGCGCCAGAAATGGCCATGACCATAGGTACATCAAATACCAAAAATCGTGGAAAATGCACTGCCATCAGCCCAAGCATGACAAGTGGTAAGACGAACACATGTTGAGCATAAAATCTCAGCACAAAGTCCGAAAACCCAGAGCCAAACATTGCATCACGTATTGTAGGCCCAGCTATTGGAATGGAATTAGTCAGAGAGGCCGCAATACTAATTGCGAGTTCGGCTCGTTCACTGAATATAATATCATAACCAGTGAATGCTTCAAGTATGGTTACAGTACCTAGTATAATACCAGTTACCCAAAGAATTTCATTTCTAATTTTGTATCTGCCACTAAAATATTGATAATACATGTGAAGTATGGCCAAGAGAACCATTGCGTTTGATCCATGATAATGGATGTTACGAATATGAAACCCAAACGGAACAACATTGTTAATCTTCTCCACACTATCCCATGCCCTATCAAGAATTGGCATGTAGTAAAACATGAGCAGTGCGCCAGAGACACCTAAAATTACAAACACGATAAACGTAAGCATTCCCAAAAATCCAAACGGGCTTACAAATCTGGACGGAAATGAAAACTTTACACCTGTAAATACAGTTCTCTCAAGGCCATCCCAAATCCAATACAAAAAGGCAACAGTGCCAGTACGCCTACTTAATGAAACGGCCATATCCTACAACTCCATTGTCGTTTGGTGAAAACTTTGCTGGTAAAATCCATAAATCTCCTTTAGAGTCAGCCTCCATGTCAAGCTTGGCAAGTGTGTTAGACGGTGATGCTTGCAATGACGCCGGCCCTGCAAAAGCAGTACCAGTCATTGGGTTGTACATGCTTCCATGACATGGACATTCACCTCTTTTACGGCCTTCCTGTGGCCAGTACTTCCAAAGACACCATAAATGCAAACACACCATACTAAACGCTCTAAACGAGCTGGCGTCATTTTTGCTACCACCCAGCTCTTCTGGAAGTCTTATGAATTGCCATTTTCGAAATGCTTCCTCATCAAGAACTCTATCCCCAGTTGAAGGATAAGTGATTACTTCAGCGTGGTTTGCCGGAAAAGTGTTAACATTTGCTTGTCCGCCATCAGGCAGTATGACAGGCACTTTTTCTAGCTTGGCACTGTCTGGGTTTGGCATGAACTTTCCCCATGGGACAAACGGGGCAAAAGTAAGTGCTGTGCCTGCAGCGCCCATTAGTTTAAGAAAATCTCGTCTGGATAGCGTAGCTACTTTGGTACTATCCCCTTGCGACATCCAAAGCTGCTTTTCGGAACTTTTCTTATAAACCTTGTTTCAATATTTTGGTAATTTTTGTGACTTGTTTGTAAGAATGATAAAGATTGCAATTCCGATCGCAAATATACCTGCAATCAATAATAGAGCAAAATTGTAATCAAATTTGGCATCAGATGAAGTGATATAATTATCAGTTGTCTTTGTTCTATCTATTTTAAAGAAGACGTCTTTTTGGTTTTTATTATTTGCCTTGTCTGTAGCAGAAATTACAATTTGATATTGTCCGTCATCTAGCGAACTAGTATCAAGGGTCACAAAGGTCTGATTTTGCAATGCGATACCGTTTGGAAGTAATACATAGATCTGATCAGATGGGTTGTCATCCAATATAGTAAAGTCAAGAAATAGAGTTTCAGATACCACAGTGTTGTTTTTAGGAGTATTGACAATGATTCGAGGTTCTGTCTTGTCCACAATAAAAGAGTAAAGTTGTGTTGAAGTGTTACCTGTTTCATCTTTTGCATCTATTCTGATTGTATGTGATCCAGTCGTGATTGAATTAGCAATACTATCAAAGCTAATTTCATTATCATCAAGGTAATATCTAACAGAGACTTGACTATCGTCAATTATGTTCGGAGTCGGAATTGAACCATTGACAAATTCTGAGATTGGAAACGATATTGTTGGCGGAGTTTCATCCATGAAAATTGAAGAGAATTTTGCAATTACAGTAAACGGTTCTGTTGTGGACTGGCCGCCAAATAACGTAGAATGTAAAAGTAAAGTGTATGTCCCAGTTTGGTTTATTGGCGCATACAATAGTGTAGATGTGGAATCTTTGTTTTTGACTGGATAAAATCCGCCGCCTTCACTAAATACTGTTGTACCAAGCCAATCAGATGTAGGCCAATCAAGTAATTGTCCAAACACACCTGAAGGCATGTTTGTCTGTATGATTCTTCCCTGTGGATCAATCATAAATACAGAAAAATTCGTGTCGGGGTTTTTCCACGATATGTCAAGTGTTGCAGAATTGATCGTAGAGTCTTGGACATCAAAATAATATTGACGCCAATCTCCAGCGTTGTATCGATTTGTCATATCAAATGCGCCTTTGATGTATCCATTTCCATACAACACATCAGAGTTTTTCTCGCCTGAAATTATTGCAAGTGTGTCTTTTTGTTTTATCTCAGATACCACTGCATATGATACCGGTGCATTTGCAGTGTGATTAGTGCCAATAAATCTGATAAATCCCTGATACAGTCCAGGTTTTGCATCATCAGGTACGGTGATTGTAGCAGAAACTCTGGCAGAGCTATACGGTGGAATCTTAACTAGACGGTTGTCAGTCCAGACATCACTCCAGTTTTCCTTTTTGTAATAGCTGGTAGATAACACATAGTTCATTTCAGTTGAATTCTTCTTTGTTTCGCCTAACCAGTATGAGTATCTAGTTGGAACTGGGTATATTCCGGCCAACGGAACATTTTCAAATTTAGAGTTTGGTTCTGAGACTCGCAACTCTTGAACAGTGCCCCAGGTTCCACCTCTGCTTACCAGTGAAAGTTCAGAACTTGAGACTTGGTTGTCTTTGTTTTTATCATTCCAGTCATACAGGTATAGTGAGGCAATTTTGGTATCAGATGCGTATAGCTTCTCGGTTTTGTTTAAAAAATCAGAAAATGCAAAATTAAGATTCATTACCATCAGTTCTGCATCTTTTGGGATTACAGTCTGATTTTCATAGTACGAGGATAATGAATTGTGTGATCTTGCATCCTCTAGTTGGACATAGTCAGGTCTGAACACGTTTGTCTTGTTGTATAGTGGATCTTTTAGTCGCAGTTTTGTAGTAGAATTGATTTCAGACTGTTGAACTAGCTCAATTTTTTGCGGTATGACCTGTACTGTTATGGTATGATTGCTAGGATTCTCTATTATGTATGTAGTTGAGCTTTTCTCGCCATGTACTAGTCGTCCTGCAAACCAGCTTGTCTGATGATGGATTGTTTCTGGTAATTCAAACATATCAAATCCAGGCAATGTGGAATTCAGCTTTATCATTGGCACATCGAGTATTTTTTTGATATTATGATAAGTAGAATTGTTGTGTACCAGAAAGATTCCATCTTTTCCATTCACAAACTGAACTGCATTGTATGAATTGACCATGCCAGATCCTTGAGTAAATGGATCGTTTTGAAGATCTGTTGCAGTCGACATTAGAATATTTTTTATCATAAAAGGATCATAGTTTTGGTTTTTTTTCTTTAGACTTTCCATTAGAATTGCAGCAGATCCTGCAACAAGCGGTGCTGCCATACTTGTTCCGCCAAACATTGAAAATGATTCTTGCTTGGAATCTTTTTTTGCCTTGAGAACATTACTGGGCACAAAGCCATACGCACCAGCATTCATCAAGTCAGGTTTTGGATCGCCAATTATGCTTGGTCCCCGACTAGAGAAATCCACCACATTATTTGCATGATCAGTAGTGTTTCCAAATCTCGGTTGTCCCTTGAATGCACCATATCCTACATAGATATTATTTGTTGTAGCGCCAACTGTAATTCCAAATGGAGCTGCATTTGGAAGTCCCATCGTACCATACCCATGGCCTGCATTTCCCGCACTGGAAATGATCATCACTCCCGGATATTTTGCATCGATTGATTGTGGTGTAGACAACACACTTGCAATCAATGACAACATGTCAACCCCAGGCGGTGTTTTCAGAGATGGAAAATTGGATATTCCCCAACTATTCGATATGATATCTGCTCGTGGCTTGCCGGAAAACTGCCAAGTGTTATTTTTGCTATCAAATCCTGACGCCCATAGCCACCCATAAACAGTATCACCAAACCAAAGCGCTTTAACCGGTATTATTTTTGCATTCGGTGCAACTCCTGCAAGGGTGTATTTTTTCGTGTTGTTGTAGATGTCATATTGTTCTTTTCCCTTTGATACAATTGAGGATGCAGCCCCTGTTCCATGTCCAACAAAATCAGTCATTACACCAAAAAAATTACCTTTGGGATCCATCGGAGGTAGCAGAGTTCCGTTTGTTGCCTTGAGAATTTTATCAATTGATGATTTGTTTTGTGAAAACATGCCATAAACATCAACTATTTGTGCACCTACAGTTCCTGCACTATAGTCTAGCTTGCCATCTTTGTTGGAGTCATATACCAGGAACTCATTTCCACTGCCAAGTTTGATTGGAGATTCGTCTGTGAAATCAAAATCATATGTTGGTTTTTGCCCCTTTTTTAGATCAAACTTGGTATAATCCTGCCACGACGTGGTCAGATCTGGAATTATTGTGTCATAAACTCCCGGGAATTGCGAATCAACTACCAACACCGGAACTGCCTGAACGCTCGTGAATGGTCCTTGTGTTGCACCTTGGTAAATCATCCCAAAATGATAGATGCCGCTAGCAGATTTGATATAGTCGCGATTGGTTTTTCCAATTTTGTAATCATCAAGTATGGTGCCATTAAAAATCGGTGCTAGTCCACTGGATGGAAAAAACGAATTGTAAATCGATATAGGGGTTCCTTTTCCCTTTTGTTTTAGGTTCAAAAACACGCCATTTTTTGTCAGATAGACATTGGATGTTGTGTTTTTTGTCAATGATTTGTTTATTTTTTCAATGACTGGTTTTGTGGTGTTTTCCAGTATGCCATATTTGTCAATGTTTGCAGCAAATGTGGCGTTTGTAATGATGAGTCCTTGTCCATCAGAATCAAGCATTATTGGGTAATTTTGCTCATCACGCGCCAAAGAGTCTTTGATGTCAGGATTTGAAAAATCAACTCCAGTATCAACTATGGCAATCTTGATTCCATTACCAGTATAGTTGTATTTTATTTGTGCAAGCTCTGAACCTGTTGATTCTCGTATTTGATCCATTTCAGAGTACAGAATGTCGTTTTTTGTAGCGTGAAACTCTAATGGAAAATCTTTGATTACATGGTATCCCCTCGCATTAAGAAGTGAAATTGATTGTTCTGGCAATATCATAATAGAGAAAAAACCATTATTGGTACTGACACTTGAAATCGGAATTATTTCTGGAAGATCAGCCATTGATCCGTGGCCAAAAACCAAATAACGCTCAAATTTGTAATTTTGTGTTACTTCTGGAGATACAACAACTAGTTCCGAGAATTGGTTATTTTCTAATTTTGGGGTTTCATCCAGTTCTAAAATCCCATAAGAGTGTGAAAATGTCGAGGATAGTAAAAGTGTAGATAAAATTATTGATATTATTTTCATACCAGAAAATACTTTCATACTATAATTATCTTCGTCGTGCAAGAATCACAATCTGTAATGCCACAATTATTGCAATTGATGCAACTATTGGAAACAATAAGGAATTTAGCTGGGTGTTGGCAGCCTCCATGGTTTTCACGGAATCTGAAATTGATGCTACGCTGTTGTCAATGTTCTGACTTGCAGAGTTTAGCGAGGAGCCAAACCCTTCAATTTCTGATTTTAAATTATCTAGCTCTGACGAGGTATCATCAAGGGCAGAATTTAGCTCAATGATCTGCTTTGATATTCCTCCAAGGTCTTGTTTTAGTACAACGGTTGCAGCAGAACCATGTGATATGGTACCCTGTGAGAAAGCAACTATATGAAAAACATGTGTTCCTTCTTGTGTCGGTGTGAATTCAGTATAGTATAATCCCTGATGTAGGGTCTTAAATGAGACTGAGAGATTAACTACCTGTCCATCTGGCAAGTGAACGTGTGATGTGCCAAGCAATTTATCTGGATTTCCGCCAACCAGTAGTCCATCGCTGGTAACCTGGGTAAATATTCTGAATGGTTGTTCAACTGCAGCAGTTTCTGGAGCAAAAACAAGTGCAGTTATAGTTCGTGAGATTGGGATTTTTTCAATATCTGTAGTTGGTGAGAATTTAATTTCTATTTTTTTGGCAAGGCCATTTTGTTGCGTGCTTATTGCCTCAACAGAATACGTTCCATATGGAATGGTTGTGGATGCGTCTGGCCACACAAACAATTCAGTCTGAAACTGTCCGTTATCATCAGTGGTGATTTGTGTAAATGTGATCACATTTTCATCAGGGCCTGAGAATCTAAGAACAATGTCTTCTTGTGGAAGCGCTTTACCATAAACAAAAAGAGGTTTGTTTGAAGAATAGATCTGGCTATCCGTAAAAAAATCCAATTGTTCTGCAAATACATGTTGAACACTCAGAAAAGATACAAGGCAAAATATCAGCAATAGTTTCATCTGTCCAGTATTGAAAAGATCTGCTAGATATTGCTTATGATAGCATCCGCTAGGTTTTGTTTTTAAAAAAAAGAAAAAAAGGGATAGTTATACTTAGTCTTAGCTGACAGTTATGTCTACTGATACAGGTGGGCTCAACGCTGTTGGGTTGTCAACACTTTCCCAGACAAACACTGTTGCAGTGTATGTTCCAGGTGCTGTTGCAATCCAAGACAATGCTGGGCTGAATGATTGACCTGCTGATAGTGAACCTGTGATCCATGCTAGTGAGACTGTAACGCCATTTTCATCCTGAACTTGTACCAAGTATGCAAATGGTTGCTCTCTGTCCTGACCGTTTGTCAAATCGGCTG
The DNA here is from genome assembly GCA_964616415.1 of uncultured Candidatus Nitrosotenuis sp. Lineage (GTDB taxonomy): Archaea > Thermoproteota > Nitrososphaeria > Nitrososphaerales > Nitrosopumilaceae > Nitrosotenuis. The sequence goes on from CAZTUP010000014.1 coordinate 17,450, forward strand.
TGATTTGTACCTGTTGGTCTACGGACACCTCATCTAAGGTGTTGCCGAAGGCATCAACTACTCTTGCGTTAGAAGCTGGTGCTCTCTCAAGAGGTGGTACTACAGTACCGATAAACGCGGTGCCAGTAATGTCGAGTTCATCTGCTGTGGTATATGGATCAGGTAGCGTATTGTCTTGGTATTCTGCAGTGACAGTGTCACCTTCTGCGACTCTGAGTCTGTGACCGGAAGAATCATCGGTAGTTGTGAAGAACACAGTACCTTCGAAGATTCCAGTTGCCTCATTAGTCTCAGTTACAGTCAAGTCAATACCGCCTGCGTCAGAATCTGACCAGACGTCAACGTTAAAGTTGTCTACTGCTTCTGGGTTTAGGTTCATATCTGGATCAATTACTCTTACTACGCCTGTGCCACTTGCTGGATAGCTTGCCTCAAGGAATGAGACTTCGCCAATGTTCCATCTGATCAATGCTGATCCTACAACAGTTTCATCCTCTGAGAATTCATAGGATACTGTTAGACCATCATCGTCATCAGCAGTTAACAATCCATCGGTTGGACCGGAATTGTCTGCACTGGTTGTACCAGATGCATCGCCTGTGGTTCCGTCACCGTCAGCATCATGGGAAGTAAATCCTGTAAGGATGACTTCGCCAGTGAAGATGCCAGTGTCAGTACCAGTTTCAACAAGCTTGTACTTGTTGATGTTATCACCTCTGGTAGCTACTTTCAATGGATCGGAGTTTGTGTTACCGATTTCATCTACTAAGTTGCTATCAAAGTTTTGATCAGGAGCTACTACTGTGATGTAAACTTTGTCAGTCCATGTGTATACTTTTTGGTCAAGCTCTACAGTTGCACCAAAGTTTGATGTAAATACAGTCAAGTTGATGTCTTCATCTTCTTGTCCAACATAATCGGCTCCAGATGGACCCCAGTCAGTGTATTCTAATACAATCTCTTCGCCTCTTTCCAGTTTATCGTTGCTGAGTGTCTCTGGAATTTCGACAACAGTCTGGAATATACCAGTGCTGTCACCAGTTTCTCTCAAGTCAGATGGTTCTGGATCAAATGCGGCAGCGTTTGAGCCTTTATCACCCATTGTGAGTGTGGCTGCGTCTGAATCCCATTCAATGAGATCCAGATCATAGGTTTCTGCCAAGTCATTATCAAGGTCAAAGTCTGGCTCAATTAGAGTCAGGATCATATCGGATCCTATGATATAGACAGATTTGTCAGATTGTAATGCACCGTTTCTGAGATCAAATGTTGCTGAGTCTGTTACTGTATTTGTATCACCTGATGCATCTGCTGGATCAGTGTACTCTACTGTGATGATATCACCTTGTAGAATACAATAGTCACCAGTTGTTGCTGCAGTATCAAATCTTGTTGTTTCTGCAGCACCAGTTGTGCCAGGAGTTAGTAATGAGTCAAAGCCTGTTGTAGCTGGACATACTGTTGATGCAGGACCATCAGTGTATAGTACATCTAAGTCAAACTCAAAGATTCCACTTGAAGGTGAAGTCTCTGTGATTGGACCTAGTTGTCTGACTGATGATACACCGGAACCGGTGTTATCTGCGCCGACATCAATTACACCATTCTTTACTACATCAGAACCTGCGTAACCAAGGATAGTCGATGACTGTCCTCTTGAAACAGTGACCTTTACTGGGCCACGGTTTGTACTTGTTACGTTTTCGGCAATCTTGTCTTCACCAGCTGCTGATGTGTCGAAGTCTGGATCATTCACTTGAACGTGAATGGTCAGGGCTCCGTCACCCAGTGTTTCTGTTGAGTCAATGCCGTTTGTTCCAATACCAGTTAAATGAATTGGGAAAATTGATCTTCCGCTTGGTGCGGTGTTGTCGGTTGGTGTTGCGAAGTCACCAGTGCTTCCAAATGGAACTGGATACACGGTTCTGTCAAGACTGACTGAACCAGTATTTGCTCTGATTCCTGCGCCATCACCTACTTCAACAATTTGTCCTGATGCGTCTCTAAAGTCGACATAGTTAACTTCCATGTCAAGGCCTTGTGCATTTACTGCACTGGATTGTACTCCAGATGCGATATTGCATACTTTGCCTGGAACTTGGTAGTCACCTGTAAAGATGCCTGTTGCTGAACCAGTTTCAATTAGTGTGAAACCGGATGAAGTTAGACCAACATCGATGCCTTGGCTTCTTAACGAAGTTGCGCATGCGTTATTGGTATCCTTCCAACGTGCATCGTCAAAGGTAATATCTAATAATCGACCTAAGGCGTCACCATTTGTTAATGTTGGAAGTCCACTCTCACCAACTGTGTCTTGTGCAGTGTCCTCGGTTGCGAGGTTTGTGCTATTGACAGCAGTGTAGATATCGATTAGATCGACATCGGCGTTGAGATCTTGGTCTTCCAATGTTACTATAACAGTGTCTGCTTTCTTGTATGTAGGCTTATCAAATGATACAACACCGGAGTGTGTTGGAGCATCTTCTTGGTCTGAAACTTGTGTAATTACACCATCTGCACCCAAGTCATTATAGTTGACTCTTGGTGCTTCCTCATCATCTAGATCTTGATGTACGACAAATGAAGGATCGTCAGCAATTGTTGTGAGACCCGTGTATGTAGTGCTATCAAGGATGTTGAGTTGGTTAACTACCACAAATTCTAATGTACCTGCGAAGATACTGGTATTATCACCCGTCTCTTCTGCTTCGATTCTAACAATCATGTTGTTAACTCTATCTGTCTTTACAAGACCATCGTTCTTGTAACCAAATGAGAACAAGTCGACTGCGATTGGAGCAGTAGAAGTGACATTAGTAATTCTAGTGAAGTTAACTAAGAATCCAATCTTAGTATTTACTGTACCACTAGCGTCAATACCTCTGCCCGTAGCACCACCAAATATGTTGCTGTACACTTGAGCACTGTTTCCAGTACCGTTAAGCAATGTCAGCGACTGTGGCTTGACATTATTAGCAATTGGAATCAACTTGGTTGTTGCTGAGGTAGCATTTATTTCTGCTTCAGCGCCTGTTGATCCAGATTGTCTAAGAATGATAGCGCCAGTGCTGTTTACTAAGTATACGCTAGAGTTGGTGATAGTACTTGAGCTTAGTCCTCTAATGTCCAAGTTCAGCAAGTTGAAACCAAAGAACTTTGGTGTCGAGCTTTGTCTTGGATCGTTAATGGATTTCTTTAGGTCTTGACTGGTTGCTTTTGTATCAATTAATAATGCTGATGCTGATCCAGTTTTGTTTGGAACTATCAACGCACGATCGCTGAATTTTTGTACTGTCATGTTTCCTTCAAATACTCCATTGAGGCCGCCGGCGTTAGTTCTTGCTGCACTGTATGCAAACAAGGATGCGCCTTGACTTGGTCTCTGGTTTACACCAGAGCTGCCAGTGAAGTTAAGAAGATAGACAGAATCAGCTACCTCATTGTTGACTCGTTGTGAATCAGTTGCTTCAGTACCTTTTACACCTAATGTAAATGGATTACCAATTCGCAGTGACGGGATGAGTGAAACATCTGCGTTGTTGAAATCCAAGTCTTCGTCTGCTCTGCTGTTTTTGTTTGCATCAGAGTCAGTTACCATGACTGGGATCTCTTCACCAGAATTCCATTCTGCGTCAGCGCCTTGCATGTCAACAGTTGCAAATCCAAATCCTACAACAATGCTTTTTGCGGCACTGTTATAGTCGATTGTTGCGGACTTGCCTCTTGCTGCGTCTGAAGTTATTTCCAATACAGATACGTCAGACTCGTCATAAGTACCGAATACACCAGTGTTTGGTGCTGATTCAGTAATTGTGAGTGGTTGACTTGCTGCAGTGATTGTTGATTTACCAGCATTGATAAATCCATTATCTGCAGTCATATTGGTATCAGCATTATCCTGTAACAGGACAATGTTGCTTGACGCACTTTGAGCATTCTTGTTTAGAATCATCACACCATTATCTTCAAACATCAATCCGGTTAAGTTACCAGTTAATGTTTTTGAGATGAATGGTCCACTTTGACCACTTTTTGATAGTGCTCCATCTTCAGTGAAAACAGAGTAGTAAGTGGTAAGGTTTGATGCTATTGTTCCAAATGTCCAAGAATCTTCATCTGTTGGGTCAATGTTTAGTTGTAAATCAGTAACTGTTGCGTGAACTTGAGCGCTTCTTGGATAAATGGCTCTGTCCAGATCCAGTTTTGCAAACTGGTCTACAGTATCAAATTTCAATGTGGTAGATTGTACTCCGCCACCTTTGTTGTACTGTACTACAACGTTACCTGTTGGGTTGAAGTTGTATAATTGAATGAATGGCCAATAGTTAGACTGTAAAACTCCAATTTGACCAACAGTGACACCTGTGCCACCGCGGTTTAGTGTTTTATTTTCTCTAACTACATTGTTGTGCAATCCCGCAGAGTTAGTAGATGAAGTACACGTGGTAGTAATACTACTGCCAGTGCTTGTTTCACCTTGTGATCCAGACTGAGTTACTGTTTGGCGTGCAATGGCAACACCTACAGTTTGAGTGAATGATGGACCAATTATACTTGCACTAGTTGGAGAGCAAAATACACCAAAGTCCAGTCCAGTACCGTTATAGGTCAGGCCTAGATTTTGTGTTGCATCTGCTTTCTGTGCTTGTGCACGGTCTGCGAAGTAGCCATACCAATTACCATCGGTTGCCTGGGCCATTCTCAGCTTGTTGCCGTTAATGGTTACGTCAGGTTCACCTTTGCCTTTGTCAGTATCTTTGATATCACTATCAATTACGACTACCTCGATGACCATTGGTCCTGCAAAGTAGTTTTGGAATTGAGAGTTTTCAGCCGATACAAACAAGTTAGCATTTGCTGCTGCTGCTTCTGGCATTGTGCTTGGAGCAAATGCAGAGAAGCCGGCAGCTAGCATAATTGTCATTAATGTAAGACTAGTTATTTTACGTCCTATCTCGTTGTTCATGTTATTGACTTTTTGTTTAAAAAACAGTATATAAGACTAATGGACAATTTGTCCACAATTATGTCGTTTTTTGAATATATTTCACGCATGGTTTACTTCTGATCGATTTTTTAGATCAGAAATTGTAATATTTACATTCAAAGGCGCTTTTTTATAAAATCAATGGATTTTACCGGGGTAGGATCGGTTTTATTCAATATTGCACGATAAATTGATGCATAATCAAGAACATAAATCAGACAAACTAGTTTTGTAAGTATACTGCCTTGAACAGATTTGATTGTTCTATAGTCTATGTTATTTTTCTCAAAGTATTCTTTTAGTATAACCCATCTTTCTTTTGTTTTTACATAATCATCTTGGCCCTGTAGTAATATTGGCTTTACGTTGGAGGGTCTTTCCCATGAAACGATTCCGTTATGAGAAGCCTCAATGACATCCTCAATTATCGCATGAGATTTCGTGTTTTCTTGCAGAGAGCTCTTAAACCTTACAGCAGCTGCCTGTAAACCCCACGGATAATACATTATAGGTATTCCCGACATCCACCGAGCGAGAGCAAGAGAGTGATTACGATTTGTCAAGTTAGAAGAATTAATCTGCTTAGAGATTTTGGTGAGCGCATTGATTGATTCTGAGATATTTTGTTTGCTAATTGGAATGATTGAATTTAGTGTGTAAAGTACAGAATACACATAATTGATAAACGATGCTCGTGGGGAGTGAATTGTTTCTATGTTTTGAAAATCAATGCTGTTTTTTTTACAGATTTGCTCCATCTTACCACCAGATGAAAAAGCAATTAATTTGCAATCAAGTTTCCTTGCAGAATTTAAAACTGTCAAAGTTTCAACTGTGTTTCCTGAAACACTTATTGTTATGACAAGTGTGTTACGATCAACGGTATTAGGTAGAACGTATCCCTTGACTAGGCTCACATGTATGTTGGTTTTTGATAAAATTGCAGAAAAAAGATCTCCTATTGCACCAGAACCACCCATTCCCGCAAACACAATATGATCAATATCCTTGTAATCTATTTGCTCGTATTTTTTTTGATATAATTCAGACGCAATTTTTGGCCATTTGTCATAAATTTTGTACATTCCATGTTTGTCAATTTTATTCAGGATTGAAGTATCTAGCAATTTAGAATTACCATAAATTGTTACCATATATTGATTTAGAAGGCATTAATCTAGACGTATTATTTTTTACTGACAAGTTTTTTGTACAGCAAGACAGCATCAGATTCATCTTTTGGTCCAACTATAACAGCCGATCCTCTTTTCATAAAGCTGACAGATAGATCATTTGTTCTCATCGATAACCCCAATTCGCCTTGATTTTCTACTCGAAATTCTAAATCCTTGGCAAGATTTGTAATCTTGTCAGTATCAATTTCAAATTTTTGTGTTGGGGTTATTGAGAAGGTTCGTTTTCCACGATTTCTTCCGCATAATTCTTCAATGATTAGCTCTTGTCTTGGTACGGATTCTACTTTACCAGTTCCGCACACAGAGCATTCCTCTGCTCGAAATGTTTTAGTCATGACAAAGTCAAGATTCTCAAGATCCACATGTAGTATTTTGTTTGAAAGACTTGGAGTCTTGCCTAGAATTATTTTTACTGCTTCTGCCACTTCAATTCCACCAATTATTGACAGAATTGATGGGTGTACACCTTCAATACTACACGTAGGCATTGAATCTTCATCCAATGCCGGAAACATGCATGAATAACATGCGCTCTTGCCAGGCAAAATTGTAAATGCTTGTCCAGAAACCCCGACTGCAGCACCAGTAACAAATGGGATATTTTTTTCAACGCATGCTTTATTCAAGGCATATCTAGCGTTGACGCTATCCAGCGCGTCAATTACGATATCACATCCTTCAATTGCATCAAGTGCAGTATAATCATTGATAGATATTGGTAGAGATTCAATTTCTACATCAGGATTTAATTTTTTGAGTTTTTTTGCGGCAACTTCAACTTTAACTTGACCAACATCTGATTCATCAAACATTGTTTGTCTGTGTAGATTAGATAATTCTATTACATCTCTGTCAATTATGCGCAACTTTCCAACACCCATTGCAGCTAGTCTGGTTGTAATTGGATTGCCAAGTCCGCCTACACCAACCACGCAGATTTTTGCAGATCTAAGATTTAGCTGGCCTTGATATCCAATTTCTTCCAACATTATTTGTCTTGAATATCTATCAATGTCTTTGCTAGATAATTCAGAGCCGCCAGCTACTGCTGGTAGAATATAGATTTCATCACCATCGTTAAGTTGGGTATTCATTCCACCAGAGAATCTTGCATTTTTTCCATTCACATAGATGTTTATCAAGGAGCGTGGCGTTCCGTCATCATTTAGGACTCTGCGTTTAAAGTCATCACCCATATTTTCAGATGCTTTGTTAAAGGATTCTAAGAGTGAGTTTGCAGTGATTTGGAGTTTTTTCTCTCCACCTCCTTTGTTTAACACTGAGGGTATGGTAAATGTGATATCTGCCAATCACTTCACCACGGCTGCAATCTTTGCCAAATCTGCTTGCATCACTTCTGGCTTTGTTAAAACTTCCATGATTGATTCAGTAGTCTTAAGGCCATTTCCTGTCACGTAACAAATGGTCGTATCATTTTTGTCAATTTTTCCATCATCTATCATTTTCTTGAGTACGGCGACAGAAACGCCACCTGCAGGCTCTGTGAAAATTCCTTCTGTCTGAGCAAGTAGCAATATTGCGTCAAGAATTTCTTTATTGTTTGACTCCTCGGCATATCCATTGTATTGCTTTAGTCGTTTTAGTACATAACGTCCATCTCCAGGATCTCCTATGGCAAGACTTTTTGCTATAGTATCTGGATTTTCGACTGGAATCACTTCACTTGAACCATTTTTGAAGGCATCAACAATTGGGGCACATCCATGGGGTTGTGCTGCGATCATGTGCATGTTTGACACATTGTTTAGTAGTGAAACGCTTTGTAATTCCTCAAATCCTTTGCATATGGCATTAAGCATCGCGCCACTGCCTACAGGAACTACCAGGTGATCTGGAACATTCCATTCTAGCTGTTCTGCTACTTCATACGCCAGTGTTTTTGATCCTTCGACATAATACGATCTCATGTTGATGTTGACAATGCCAATACCCTTGCTATCGCCTATTTGTGCGGCAATCCTATTTGCATCATCATAAGTTCCGTCAACTGCAATAAATTTACAACCATATGCAAGCGCTTGAGCTATTTTTGCATGTTCGATGTCACCTGGTGCAAACACATAGCATGGAAATCCACCTTTTGCAGCATGTGCCGCAGTAGCAGATGCAAGATTTCCAGTGGACGCACATCCAACTGCCGATAGCCCAAACTCTTTTGCTTTTGATACCGCTATTCCAGCTGGCCTATCCTTGAATGAGAATGTCGGATTTACGGAATCATTTTTTATGTATAAATTATTAATACCGAGTTTCTTTCCAAGCTTTTCGGCTCGGATAAGCGGAGTCATGCCAGCATGAATGCTCACAATATTTGATTTATCCTGAATTGGTAAAAGCTCAAAATATCTCCAATAGGTATGCTCTCTACCAGAAAAGGTATTCTTGGAAATACTAGGAAATTCGTATTTGACATCAAGTGGTCCAAAACACTCTTCGCAAATATACTTGAATGTTGACTCGTATTCTTTTTTACATTCTCTGCATTGTAGTGATATTTTACGCATAAAAAAAGACCGATTAATTATCTAGTTAAAATGTCCTAATATCAAGTTTAGTGGCACTTAACTTATAAGGTTGAAAATTTAAGTGAGACAACAGACTAAAATTTCAACACTGCATAACGTTTTTACCTAATTTTTGATTCACTTAAAAAAAGTTGAAAGGGAAAATAATTGGATTGGGGATAACAGGTGTGATAATTGTATCAATTATAGTAACAATAGCATATGTTGGCCCAATAGATGTCTCCAAGCCCAAAGCAGAAGACGAATTCAAGGATTGGAACAGATCTGGCCCATTTGCAATAAACAAGGCAGAGTACAAAATTGGAGACAATGTATTTTTCGCAGTAAGCGGCCTAACGCCAAATGATATCGGTAATGCCGTATTCGTATTACCAAACGGCACCACAAAATACATATCAATTCCATTTGATGGCACACAAAAATCAGGATTCAATCAGTATTTCAAACCATCAATATCAAAAGCTCGCGCCATTTGTAGTGTCAATGATATAATTGGGGAGTGGACTATTGTCTTTCAAGGAACAGAATACCAACCATTAAAGTTTAGAATACTAAATGACACAATTCCTTCAGAAATGGGTAATTTCCAACAAGTCTGCTAGTCTAATTTATTGTGAAAGCAGACCTGCTCCCCAGTATGGCATGCCGGTCCTGTTGGTTCTACTAGGTATATTATGGCATCAGAATCACAGTCAATTAAAATCTCTTTGACTTTTTGTACATTGCCGGATTCTTCTCCTTTCATCCAGAGTTTATTTCTTGATCTGCTCCAAAACCATGAATTTCCAGTTTTTTGTGTTAATGAAAGAGATTCTTTATTTGTATATGCTAGTGTGAGTACATCTTTTGTGTTTACATCTTGAACAATAACTGGAATTAATCCATCACCCTTTGTAAAATCTAAATCATCAATTATTTTTTTCATGATTTTAAAAAGTGAGTTTTACTTATAATCGTACATAGGTATCATTCTCTTTGAGGTATTCCTTCACTCTATCAACAGAATGAGTTTCATAGTGAAATATGGATGCTGCAAGTGCTGCATCAACATCAGTATTTTTGAAGACATCCAACATATGACTTGGTTTACCACATCCGCCAGATGCAATTACAGGTATGCTTACGGCATCAACAATTGCTTTTGTGAGTGTCAAATCATAACCATCCTTTGTTCCATCTCTATCTATACTGGTTAAGAGAATTTCTCCTGCGCCCAAAGATTGTGCTTTTTTTGCCCAATCTATTGCGTCAAGGCCAGTCTCTTTTTTTCCACCATAAATGAAGACCTCAAACCAAAAACTCTTAGAACCATCAGAAAAGATGTTTTTGCCATTTGAAATATTATAATTTCTTTTTGCATCGATAGCTACGACAACACATTGCCTTCCAAAAAGATCCATTAACTCAGTTAGTATTTGCGGATTTTTTACGGCGCCAGTGTTGATTGCGACTTTGTCTGCCCCACAAAGTAAAATATCTCGTGCATGTTGAAGAGTTTTTACACCACCACCTACAGTGAATGGGATATCAATCACTTGAGCTACTTTTGATACGAGTGATCTTATGGTTTCTCTTTGTTCTTGTGATGCAGTAATATCCAAAAATACAAGTTCGTCCGCACCTTCATTGCTGTACTTTTCTGCCAAGAGGACCGGATCACCTGCGTCCTTGATAGATTCAAAATTTAGTCCTTTTACTACCCTACCATTTGCCACATCAAGGCAAGGTATGATTCTCTTTGTGAGTGTCATGCCAGATTTTTTGCCTCCTCAATTGTAATTTTTCCTTCGTATAATGCCTTGCCCAAAATCACTCCATATGCATTACATCGTTTAACATCTGAAACATCAGACGGTTTAGATATTCCTCCACTAGCAATTACATTTACGTTTTGTGCACATGCTGCAGCAAGATTTTGTAGATCTGGTCCTTGCATCATGCCATCTCTTGAAATATTGGTAATTAGAAACTCGCTGAATTTGCTATTAGAATAATCTTGAACGGCATCAAGCAGATTAATTGCAGTTCCCTGCGTCCATCCATTAATTACAATTTTTCCATTATTATGATCAGCTGATATAACTAGGCGGTTTTGCTCAAATTTTTTCCCTAGTCCTATTACAAGATCTTTTTCTTTAAACGCCAACGTACCCAAAACTATTCTATCAGCGAAATCCAATACGGCATTAATTATGGATTCATCCCGAAGGCCGCCGGCAACTTGTACTGGGATGGATATTTCCTTGGTGATTTTTTGAATCAGAGACAAATTTGTGCCTCGCTGCAATGTAGCATCAAGATCCACTACATGAAGCATGTCTGCACCTTGTTTTTCCCATTTCTTTGCAATTTCTTGTGGATTATTACTGTAGACAGTTTTGTTCTCAGGTTTTCCTTGGACTAGTCTTACTACTTGGCCATCCATCAGATCAATTGCCGGAATTATCTTCACTTTTTGCACTCTCGCAAGAAATTTTTAATCATTAGTGAGCCAATCTTGCCAGATTTTTCCGGATGGAATTGTGTCCCATACAGATTTCCTTTGCTCACTACTGCCGGCACCTCTATTCCATAATCAGAGTCAGCTACTACAACGTCATAGTTTTTCGGTTTTACTCTATACGAATGGACAAAGTAAACCCACGATTCGTCTTTAATTCCATCTAAGAGTGGATTTGATTTTTTAATTCTAAGATTATTCCAACCCATGTGCGGTATTTTGAATTTGTTTGGTAATAATACGACATCACCTTCAATTGCAGCTAGGCCTTTCTCTTTGCCTTCTTCGCTTTTTTCAAAGAACATTTCCATGCCAAGACATATTCCAAGAACAGGTGTTTTGTCCTTAACATAGTCTTGAAAAGAAGTACTAGAATAATCACGTATGCTTCTTATTGCAGGATCAAAGTTTCCAACACCTGGTAAGATCAGTCCAGCATAGTCATTTGCATTATCAAAGCTTGTTATAATATCCACATCAGCGTTTTGTTTTTCCAGTGCAATTTTTAAGCTGAATATGTTTCCCGCACCGTAATCAAATATTGCTAATTTCATTACATTGAACCTTTTGTACTTGGTATTCCTTTTTGTTTTTTATCTAGACTCACAGCTATTCTTAATGCAACTGCTAGTGATTTGATTGCAGCCTCAATTTTGTGGTGATCATTTTCCCCATACTTGACATTTATGTGAATGCAGCTGTTCAGATTTTGAACAAGGGATGAAAAAAAGTGTTCAACATCTTCTTTTGACATTCCTTCTATCTGTGATCGCTTAATTGCCAAATTGATCTTACCATACGGACGTCTGACAAGATCAACAGATACCTCTGCAAGGGATTCATCCATAGGTACAGAAGAATAGCTAAATCTTGTGATCCCGGACCGATTTCCCATTGCTTTATCAATCGCATTTCCAATTGCAATTCCAGTATCTTCTATCAAGTGATGTACTATTCTGTCATTTGATTTTGCTTTGACAGTAAGATCAAGCATTGCATGTTTCCCAAATGAAGTAATTAGATGATTGAAGAAATCAATTCCAGTGTTAATCGACGTGTTTCCATTTCCATCAAGGTTTACTTGAACATTAATTGATGTTTCTTTTGTTTCACGCTTGATTTTACTTGTTCGAGTCACAATTACAAAGTCTAGTTTGCTAGATTTAATGCCTTTGGAAGCAGGTTAATTGATTCAAGTATCATGTCGGCATTATTTTTTTTAAAAAATCTCTTCTTAGAGTTCGGATTTTCGGCAGTGCCATAAATTCCGCAAAAAATTGTTTTCTTGCCTAGTTTTCTTGTTTTTTTTGCCATGAGTAAATCTTCCATAGAATCCCCAACATATACACAGTATTTTGAATTTAAATTATTAATTGACATTATGAGTGATTTCGGATTTGGCTTGGCCAGTTTTCTCGGTTTGTCTTCAAGAAATACAGATGCATTTGCATCAAAGCTATCAAACAGATGATCTAACGAATAACGAGTGGATTTTTTTCCACGTCCTGTAACAATGGCAATTTTGCCTTGAAATTTTTTATTTAATACATCTAGTAATTTTTTTGTTACAATAACAATATCATTTTCAATTAAACCTCTTTGTTGGAACTGAGATTGTTTATGAAAAATCTCTCTGTATAGTTTACCTCCATAAAACATCTGATCAAAGATTTTGTATAATGGATTAGTAGAATGTGGTCCAGGATAATCCAGCTTTTGTTGTATGTCAGAAAGATCGACATTTAGAGTACCAAGAAACTTTTCAACTGAAATTATTCCCGTACTGTTTGCGTTATTAATCACAGTTCTGATGAATGTTTTTGGATCTAATCCAAGTCTATCTGCGGCAACAAGTGAAAGAATTGATGAGTATGTGACATCCACTTCATCATTAAACCCACCAGTTGCCTTAAATCCACTAATTATTTTTGGCGTGATTGGAATAGAGCTAATGTTTACAAATTTTTTTAATACAAATTTTACGGTCTGTTTTATTGCAAAATCGTATGATTTTGATACATCGACTAGAACTCCATCACAGTCAAAAATTATCCCATCTGATTTACCAATAAGCTTGGTGGAATCTTTTTTGATCAAGATTCCTTTTCCTTTATTTTGATATATCATTTCAAGAGATCACGTATTGCAAGTAAAAATTTAGAATTCATGTCTTTTGTGCCTATCGTTACTCGAAGACATCCCTCATGTTTTCCAATTTTACCTAGTTTACGAATAGATATTCCTTGTTCCAACAAAGCAGTGTAGATTCTCTTATCAGCTCCACGTGCGTCAAATAGTACAAAGTTTGCCTTTGAGTCAAAGACATCAAATGCGCCACTCTCTCGTAATTTTTTGATTATTCGTGTGCGCTCATCTTTTATGATTTGAATTGTTTCTGAGATTTGCTTTATTTTTTGCAAGGCTAAAATTCCAGTTTCAATTGCCAGTGTGTTTAATGGGTACGGGTATTGAAGAACGCGAGAGAAAACATCAATGAACTTTTTGTTTGATAATACGTATCCAAGTCTCAATCCTGCAAGTCCAAATGATTTTGAAAATGTTCTAACTACAATCAGATTTTCATATTTTTTTACCAAATTACTCACAGAGTAATCTGAAAACTCTCCATAAGCTTCATCTACAATTACAATCCCATCGAATTTTTTTATTAATTCACTAATTTCCTCCTTTTTGAATTGAAATCCAGTCGGATTATTTGGAGAATCCAAGTAAAGGATATCCGCTTGATGAAATTTAGAGAGAAAATCATCAAGATCAAGTGTCATGTTTTTTGCAAACGGTATTTTTATCGTAGGAATTTGATACAACTTGCACCGCTCTTCAAAGAAACTAAATGTTGGATTAGACGTGAGTATTTTGGTTCTCTTTGATGCAAAATTTGCCAGTATGATATCAAGAATTTGATCAGATCCATTGCCAATCCCAATCATTTGTTTTGGCAAATTGGCATAGTTTGCTAGTGCCTCTATTAATTTGTCAGATTTTCCTAGTGGGTATTCACGAATATCGGAATTTTTTTGTGCGGCATTGATAAGATCTTGTTGCATTTGCTTATTGATTACAAAATTCTCATTAGAGTCAAGCTTGAGTACATTTTCATGATATTCTGGTTTTTGATATCCGTGTAATTGGAATAGATCATCTATTTTTGCTAAAAATTGTTTTTTTGTCATAATCTACCTCTTATTGCTCCATAGTGATTTGGTAGATTTTCCGATTCTGTTAGAATTTTTATGTGCTTGTTGATTTTTTTAAGTGTCAGTACAGATGATTCTACGCTAGTTTGTATTTTTAAAAAGTCAAGAACTGATAATGATCCACGCGATCTTCCAAATCTGTTTGTCGGAAGAATGTGATTTGTTCCAAGCAGATAATCACTTGCTGCAGATGGAGTGTTTTGGCCTATCAATACCAATCCAGCTGTTTTGATTTGTTTTGCAATATTGTTTGGTTTTTTTGTGATAATCTGTATGTGTTCAGGTGCGATTTTGTTGGCAAACAATATTGCGTCTGAGAGATTGCCTATTGCAATAAATCCATTTTTTTTCAAACTCGATTTCACAATTTCTTTTCTTGGTATATCTGAAAGTATGTCAGTGATTTCAGATGTTACTTTGTTAGCTAGGCTCTGTGATGGTGTAATTAAATAACATTTGGTATCAGAGCTGTGTTCTGCTTGAGAGATTAGATCTAGTGCAACTAGTTTTGCGTTTGCAGAATCATCAGCAAGTATCACAAGCTCTGTTGGTCCTGCTAACATATCAATTGAAACAATATCTGATACAAGATATTTTGCCATAGTTACAAATGATCCTCCAGGGCCTACAATCTTGTCTACTGGTGGTATTGATCTAGTCCCATGTGCCAGAGCTGCGATTGCATGCGCCCCCCCAATTTTGAACATCAAATCAGCACCACAAATATCAGCTGCAACTAAAACGAGTGGATCGATTTTGCCTTGTTTATTTGGAGGTGTAACGATGACTATTTTTTTTACTCCAGCTAGTTTTGCTGGGACAATAGACATCACGGCTGAGCTCGGATATCTGGCAAGGCCTCCTGGAACATAACACCCTACACTACTTAGAGGGATGAATGATTTTGTGATTGTTGTCCCATCCATAGTTATTTTGATTTTTTTTAGTTGTTTTTTTAGCGCAGTTTCTGTTTTGACTAGTCTATTTTTTGCCATCAAGATAGCATCAATTTGATCTTTTGATACTAGTTGGTATGCCTCGGATATTTCTTTTTTTGTCACTTGGATATCATTTACATTTACACCATTGAATTTTTTCTCAAATTCTATAAGGGCAGAGTCCCCCTTTTTTAAGACTTGATCTATGATTGTCTGAACTGATTTGGTGTTGTTCTTCTCAACTTTTGTTGTTATGGATAATGCTTTTTTTATTGATATTATTTTCATCAATTTTCTTCATCACGTTTTATCTCCTCAAGCTCCAATATTTGCCGCGGCTCATGCACCACTAATCCTTGAGCTATTTTACGAAGCTTTGGAATCATTTTGTGGAATTCAGATTTTGGAATCACCGTATTAATTCCATACCAACCCTTTTCGCTAAGAGGGCTAATTGTTGGTTTTTTCAGTGAGGGTAAGCTTGACAATAGTTTTGAGATGTTTTTTTCTTCCACATTAAGATAGATGTGTAGGTATTTTCTTCCTTGCACCGCTCCCCGCATAACGGTCAGAATGTCATAGATCTTTTCTCGTTTTGCCTTGTCTCGTAGTGAGTTTTTATTTGCAATCAAATGTGCACTGGATTCCATAACAACCTCAGTTATTTTGAGCTGGTTTTGTTCTAGTGTGGTTCCGGTCTCCGTGACATCCATTATAGCATCAACAGCATCTGGTGGTTTTGCTTCTGTTGCCCCAAATGACAAGTGAATTTGGACACTTTTATTTGCGCCAATGCGCATCCAAGGAGTTACAATTTGAGGGTCTTTGTTTCCATAGAACTTTTTGTATGATTTTTGTTGCTTGATGTATTTAGATGCGGTTGTAAGATATTCTGAAGAAATCCTTAGAATCTTTTTTTGTTTTGCATAAGATGCAATCATCTCATCAATAGACTTGAATCGATAATCATCTGGAATTGCAATGACTAGTTTTATTTTACCGATTTCTAGATCCAATAACGGCTCCACATCAGATTTTGTCTCAGATATCCAATCTTTGCCGGTTATGCCAACATCATAAAGACCATCTGAGACAAATGTAGGAATCTCTTGCGGTCTTAGCATCTTCACTGTGATTTGAGGATCATCCAATGTGACTCGATATGTACGACTTTTTCGATATACTTTAGTCCAAGACTTTTCCATTAGAGCAAAAACGGCTTCTTCAAGACTTCCTTTCGGAATGGCAAATTTTACTCCAGTCATAATATGGTCAAAACATTAGCCTCTATATTTTTGGTGTTTATTTTTCCAGCAGTTCTTTTGCTCGATTAATTGAGATTTTACCTTCAAGAGTCATTTTACTCGCTATTTCATCGATTTGATCAGGTTTTGCTCCTGCTGCAGCGGCAATGTTTCTCGCATGTAGTTTCATATGGCCCTTTTGGATTCCCTCTGAAGCCAAAGCCCGAATCGCACTAAGGTTTTGAGCAAGACCTGCGGCCACAATCACACATGCAAGCTCACTTGCAGATTCAATTTGGAGTATTTTTGCACAGATTTTTGCCGTTGGGTGGACGTTGATTATGCCCCCAACTATACCAACTGACATTGGCATCTCAATTCTGCCAACAAGATTTCCATTTCCATCTTTGCTCCATTGTGTAAGAGATCGATATTTGCCGGTTTTTGCAGCATATGCATGAGCGGCCGCTTCTATTGCCCTAGTATCTTGTCCAGTTGCATTTGCAACTGCAATTATTCCATTCATTATTCCTTTGTTATGAGTAACTGCGCGATACTCATCATTGTCTGCAAATTGATATGCCAGAATAATATTTTCTACAACATCATCCCCACCAAGCTCTTGTTTATCAAATGTTGCAGTACCACTGACTAGTCGACGTGTTGAATAATTAGATAAAATTTTTAGTAGTACTTTTCCACCAGTCATATTTTCAATTAACGGTGCTACACTCTCACACATTGTATTTGTTACATTTGCACCCATAGCGTCACCAACATCAATTAAAATCTCAACTATCAACATATGTCCAGCATCAGTAGATATCTCTCTGCAAGAAACTTCTTTTGCTCCCTTTCCAATTTTGGACAGAGTAATACTTTTTGAATTTGCCAGATCCAGTATTTCTCCAGAGTGTTGTAAAATCCTCGAGGTGGCTTCTTTTAGATCTACATTTACTAGCTGAATTTGTCCAATGCTGTATGATTCAGCATTATGCATTGTAAAGCCACCATGTATTTTGGCAATTTTTGCAGCTTTTGATGCAGCAGCTATCACAGATGGTTCTTCAATCACCATTGGAATCAAGTATTCTTTTTTATTTACAACAAAATTAGTAGCTAATCCAAGAGGAAATGAGAATATGCCAATTGCATTTTCGACCATTTTATCTGCCTGCTCAAACTCGATTCCTCCAGAGGATTCAAGGATTCGCCTTTCTTCTTGTGTCAGATTTGCGAATTTTGATACAATATCCAGTCGCTCATTTCTATTTTTTTCAAAGAAGCGTGAAAATGACGAGTCCAATTTATTTCAGAATTCTCAATAGCTTGTCATCTGTTTTATCAGGAAATCCTTTTCCATCAGTATTTGAAGTAATAACATAAAGATAGCCGTCAGGTCCTTGCATCACATCCCTTATTCTTCCCAATCCACTCAATATGCTTTTTTGTGATTCTAGGTCTTTTTCATTAATTTCTAGCTTGTACAGATTAGAACCGCGCAGTGTAGCCATTATCAACTTGTCCTTATATTCAGGATTACTACCATCATAGAAAACAATTCCACCAGGTTCGATGCTCGGATCATAACACATAATCGGATCCACAAATTTTTCGTTTCCACCACACTCCTGTTCTGGCCATCCATAGTTTTGGCCAGGTCTAATCAGGTTGATTTCATCATTTTTTGTAGGTCCAGCCTCTGAGACAAACATGTTACCGTTTTTATCCCATGCCATGCCTTGAATGTCTCTGTGCCCAAATGACAGCACTGGGGAATTTGTAAATGGATTATCAGATGGTATTGTCCCATCATCATTTAGTCGTAATATTTTCCCTTCAAGTGACATTGGATTTTGTGATTCATGTGAAAACTCTTCTGACAAGCCGGTTGCGACATAGAGCTTTCCATCCGGCCCGAACTTTATCACTCCGCCATTATAGAACTGCGATGCTGGAATTTTGTCAATAATTGTAACAGTGTCTTGTATTTTGTTATTGGATTCTGTAATACGTAAGACTTCATTCCAAAGATGGTCATTTTCAGAATAAGTATAGTATATGTACAAAAAGTGATTGTTCCTGAAATCCGGATGTGTTGCAATTCCAAGTAGTCCACCGCCATGTACTTTGGCGGCTCGAACAGTAGCTAGTGGCTCATCAAGCAATACATCAGATTGAATTACTCTGATATCACCTCCTTTTTCTGTAACAAATATTCGATCATCGGAAAAAGCAAGTGCCCATGGCTTTTTGAGTCCAGTTGCCAGTGTTTTGATTGATTCATCTTGAGACTGTATCGGTGGAGGTAATGGTGGAGATTGTGATGGAGACGTAAGAATGATTGCAGACGCAGCTAGTGCAGCTATGATTCCGGCAATCCTCAGTTTTTTATTCACATTTAGAGAGATTTTGAAAATCCTATTAATTATTTGCAAAAATGAGAGGAGTGTATATATCACTGCTAGCCCCAATTTTAGTCAGCGGGGTGGGGAAGTCAGACTGTCATCAGGACAAAGTCATCCCGGCGGGCTCATAATCATCAACTGATGTGAAACCCGCAGATCAGTAGTTCAAATCTACTCCCCGCTAGTAACTTAATTAGAATAATTAGAAAACCAAGATTCCAAATTGTTGAATTTTATTGGTTTGTTTATCACGTTAACTCTTTGTTTTGGTCGTGTCAAATGTCGGTGTGCCGATGGTTGAGGGATGTATAGCTGTCGTGTTATTTGTCGTGGGATCTCCAAATTTATTTTTTTGATCGCTTTTTTACCACATTTTATGCATTCAAATCCCTGATTGCGACCTTTTGATTTCATTTTTTTGTTACATTTTCTACACTGCGGGTTTTGTAGAATTGTCTTTTTTTGCAGATACAATACCTCAAAGAATTCCACGTTGAGCACACGACCATGCTTTATTGATGATCTTCTAATGCCACCGCCAACACGAACAAGATCATCCTTGATCAGGCCACTTGCCTCTTTTGTTATTCCAGTTGGCTTGTATACAAAACAGGTTAATTCCACATTATCTTTGGATATTGAGAATTTTACATGTCCTCCCTTTTCTATTACTGGTTCTTTTGATATTACGCCAACAACGACTCCAGATGAATATGGTTTAAGTGAGCAAACATCCAGCTCATTTTGCAAATGATCACCGGTTCCTTGATTTGATTTGAAGATTAGATGACCCAATGGTCGTTCTTTTGTTTTTATCATTTTTGACGCATAAAGTAATGAAGCCGGGTTTTCACCACGTATACCAAAGAAAACTGGATCTGGTCCGTGTGGTGCAAACATAATGCGCTGTTTTTTTGTGTCATAGCTGTTAAATGTTCGCGGGTACGTCTTTTCCTGCATTTGTCTAACACCAGATGGTACGATCTGTCTTTTTTTGCCAAATTGTGATCTTTTTCTATAGCTTAGCAGTTCAAACGTATGATCATTAAACTGATACCCTATAGCTCCAATGGCACCAACCAATCCTTGTCCATTACCAAGATAGAAAGACTGCATGTTATTATCAGAAATGAATTTTTTTGCATCTTTTCGGTGCACTAGTTTCCACAAAGCGTTTTTGCTAAATTCCGTGATTTCTTTTGGAATTGCATCATTTTCAAGGAAAACAACTCCAGGATTTGCACCGTTCTTGGTATCAGAGAACTTTGTTACAAATTGTATCACTTTGTTTTTGATCTTTGTAGGGTTCTTGGTTTCTACCCTCATTGAAACTGCACCATTGCCTCGTGTTTTCCAAGGTATGTTTGGGTTGAATCTAATGAGTTTTGGATAGTCTACAAATTTGACATTGTCTTTTTTTAGTGAATCAATCAGTCGGTATGCAAGGTAAGTAGTGCACATTCCTTTTGGCGAATCAGTATCATCAAATCCAATATTCAGAATCGTGTTTTTCACAAATAATATAGATCATATCCGACATTTGTGATTTGCCATAGTTTGGTTTAAATTAAAATCAAAAGTTTGTTATCCATTCCATGATAATAATAGATGAAAAGACAATTTTTCAAATAATTGAAGAGCGCAAACCTGTTTCTGTTGCACTAAATGGTCCAGACGGCATCTTACCAAGAGTGCAGGAAACGGCCGTGAATATCATGAATCGATTCGGCATTCCAGCGTATGTACTAGCGGACACTACGTGGGGAACATGTGATCTCAACTCAAATGGCGCCAAGGTTCTTGCTGCGGAGATTTTGTTCAATATCGGACATACGATAAACATGCAAAATTTTGAAAAAAATGTAGTAATGATCGACGCATTTGACGATATTCCATTTGATAGCGTAGCTGTAAAATGCGCAGAGATACTAAAAGGAAAAACAATATCATTAGTAACTGATAGTCAGCACCTAAATCAGGTAGATTCTGTTCGTGCAATTTTTGAGAATAACGGAGTTAATGTCAAAATAGGAAAGGGAAAGGGCCAGCTCAACGACGGACAAGTTTTTGGTTGTGAGTTTTATCCCGCCATGGAAATAAAGGATCAAGTCGATGCCAATGTTTTCATGGGGCAAAGTAATTTTCATGCATCAGGTCTTGCACTATCTACAAACAAGCAAACATTTGTTTTGGATCCATATTTTAACGAGGTAAGAGATGTTACCGAATTTGCACAAATGTTGCAACGAAAGGCCACATTATCAATATACAAGGCAGTAGAAGCAAAGACATTCGGAATAATTGTAGGATTAAAAGAAGGACAAATTTCAAAAACAGCCATCCTGAAATTCAAACGGGAGTTGGAAAAAGAAGGAAAAGCAGTGCAGCTGTTTGCATTAACAGACATTACAAATGAGAGATTACGTAATTTGAAAGGAATAGACGCATTCATCCAAGTCGCATGCCCAAGAATTTCAACTGACAATCAGTTTGACAAGCCAGTTCTTTCAACACCTCAAGCTAATGCTTTACTCAAAATATTACGAAATGAAAGTATTGACGATTATCTACAGGTTCCGCACTGGCTTTGATTGGCATATCAACAATAATCTTAATATTGAAGAATTGAAGAGATTTTTTGACAAGGAAGTAACTTGAGAACAGCAAACAATTTTCGTTTCTTATAATTGATGTAAATGGCGCGTAAAAACAATTTTTCACATGCAAAGAAGAACTTTATTCGATATCCCAAAGCTAGAATCCATGTTAGTTGTATAATTAAAGACGAGGAGGGCGACATTGTCGCAATAAAGGGCATGAAGCTTGGAACGACATCAGTTGTGCGTGATCAGGTTTGGACGGCTGAGGAGATTTATGAAAAAAGCGGTCAAAGTCCAAATTTTTCTCAGACACATTCCTTTTGGGCACGTGACAAGGAAAATAACGAGTCAGAGGTTTATTGTAAAAGGAAAAATGGCAAAATTTGTCTCGTGGCCCCATCAATAATCGATGATGATGGAAGGGACATACTAAAAGACATACAAGTGTGTGACTCTGAAATCTAGATCACTAAAGAATTATTAGTTAACAACAAGAAAACCAATTATGACTGATTTTGTTATGCCTGGTGAAAAACTGGGATTTATTGAGGAGATTGAAGGTGGTTCCAACACATTTGATGATGGCGACACCATAAGGTCATCAGCGGCAGGAATTGCAGACGTGGACAAAAAAACCAAAATTGTACAGGTTAGAAACGGAAAACAGATATCCATTCCAAAAAAAGGCGACATTGTAATAGGTACGGTTGCCATGATGCTTCCATCCATGATTGCAGTTGCAATACACTATCTAAACGGCAAACCAAATTCATCAGGTGTTGAGTGCATATGCCAAAATCCAGACAGGAAAAGAATCATTGCAAGAATGAATGATGTTGTTGCACTCAAAGTCGAGACACATCTTAATGGTGCGATTCATGCCACTATTGACGAACCTGAGCTTGGTGTTTTGTTTACAAAATGCAATATTTGTGCAGGAAGTGTAGTTCCTCTACGAGACAGAATAAAATGTCCTAACTGTGGATTTATGGAAGATCGAAAAATATCTACCAACTACGAAAAGACTGATTTCATAAAACTAAGAGAGTAAAATGCAAAAAATATCGTTCCAAGGAGAACGAGGTGCATATAGCGAGGATGCAGCAATCTCATTTTTCAAAGATTCTGAAACGATTCCACTGGCCACATTTTTTGAAGTAATAGAATCTACTGAAAACAACACAACACAGTATTCTGTACTTCCAATTGAGAATTCTCTTGAAGGTAGTGTTGGCGAAAGTTATGACTTGCTTCTTTCAACTAATCTTTCAGTTGTAGGCGAGATATACTATAAGATAAGACATTGCCTGATAGGATTTGATAAAATAGAAAATGTTGATACCGTATACTCGCACCCTCAAGCATTAGGCCAATGTAGAAAATTCATCCAGAAACATAAACTAAAGACAGTTCCAGCATACGATACTGCAGGTAGCGTCAAAATAATAAAAGAATTGGGAAAGAAGAACATCTGCTGTATTGCAAGCAAACGCGCTTCCGAGATTTACGGAGTCGCAGTCATTTTAGAAGGGATTGAGGACAATGCAAACAACTACACACGCTTTTTGGTTTTATCAAAGGACAAAGCTAAAAACGGCGACAAGACATCGATCATATTTTCAGTAAAACATGAATCTGGCGCTCTGTTTAATATTCTAAAAGAATTTAATGAATACAAAATAAATCTAACAAAAATAGAATCAAGGCCTAACAAAAGTACACCTTGGGAATACAATTTCTACGTTGATTTCGATGGAAATGAGGATGACCCAAGAATAGCTGAAATGCTAGAAAAAATTGGCAAGCAGTGCATATTTCTCAAAATACTTGGCTCATACAAAAAGGCAAGATTGCCCTAGAACCCTTTTGGTTTTCTAACACTAAATGCTGCACTCAATCCAATTATTATCACAGCGGTGATTATCAGTATTATATTATGTGTAAAAATTAGAGGATCGCCATATCGCTCAAACTCATAGTGCAGTTTAAGCTCTGATTGCCCAGTATTAGTGATTACGATTTTGTTCATACCTTCTTGTAAAACATACCAATCAAAAGTAATTTCTTTTTTGAAGTCTTCATCTTTTTGAATACCATCTCCCGGAGTAGTAAGTTTTACGTGGAAGTTATCACCAGACACAGTAAATCTCTGATGTGAGCTTTTTGGTGCAGTAAATTCGTATGTGGCTATTTTTTCAACACCAATCACATGATCTTTAATTTCAGTGTGAAGTAATGGAGAGTTTAAGATCATGGATGCTATACCAATTCCAAGTATCGCTGCACCAATGCAAATTCCTATAATCGTAGTCTTTGTGAGCACAGAGAATTATGTTATTACAGGCAATAAAAAACTTACATTAAATCAACGTCATGAGGCTGACTTTCGGCAAATCCCGCCCTTGACATTTTGATAAATTCTGCATTTTGTTGCATTTGTGGAATGGTATGTGCACCGCAATAGCTTAGGCCTGACCGTACTCCTCCAGAGAGTTGTTTTATGATATCAGTTACGGTTCCTTTGTATGGGACCATTGCTTCCACTCCTTCTGCAACATAGTCATTTAGATCCTCATTGGCAGTAATATTTCCAGTCTCTTTTGATTTTCTTCCTAATGCTGCATAAAATGATGCCATGCCGCGATAGATCTTGTATCGCTTACCGTTTTTCATTACAAAAGATCCCGGACTTTCATCAGTTCCTCCAAACAAGCTCCCAACCATTACAGTTGAGGCGCCAGCTGCCAATGCCTTGGTTAAATCCCCCGAAGTTCGCGTACCACCATCAGATATTATTGGGATGTCGTATTTTTTGCCAATTTGGGCACAGTCGTAAACTGCAGTAAGTTGTGGGACACCCGAACCGGTGATCACACGAGTAATGCAAATAGAACCAGAGCCAACGCCTACCTTAACTGCATCAACTCCGGCTTTTATCAGATCTTCTGCTCCTTTAGCAGTAGCCACATTACCTGCAATTAATTCACAGTTTGGAAATGCCTTTTTGATATTACGAATTGTGTTGATTGCATTTTCGCTATGGCCATGTGCAATATCCACCACTATTACGTCCGCATCTGCATTCAATAATGCCTCAGTTCTTTCCATGAAATCTCCTTTGACCCCCACTGCTGCGCCAACTAGCGGTCTTCCTTTTTTGTCCTTGGATGCATTTGGATAGTTTTCGTTGTGAGTGATGTCTTTGCTGGTGACTAGTCCTTTGATCATGCCTTTGTCATCAACAAGTGGAAGTTTTTCAATTCGATGTTGGCGAAGTGTTTCTTTTGCTTCAATTATGGTGATGCCGGGCTTGGCAGTGATAACATCTTTTGTCATAATATCTTGGACTAGCTTGCTTGATTGTGATTCAAACATTACATCTCGATGAGTTAAAATTCCAGCTAATTTCGAGTCCTTTACTACCAACAATCCAGATACTCCTTTTTCATGCATGTAGTTTATGGCATCTTTGGCTGATTGATCTGGAGATATCGTGTATGGATTTTCTATCATTACACTTGCCGAACGCTTTACTTTTAGTACTTCTTCTACTTCTTCTTCAACTGTCAAAAATCTATGAATGATTCCAATTCCTCCTTCTCTTGCCATAGCAATCGCCATAGCAGATTCTGTGACAGTATCCATGTTTGCACTGATGAGTGGAATGTTAAGTGAAATGTTCTTCGATAATTTTGTGCTCAGATCCGTTTGCGATCTGGTAGTAATGTTAGAATATTTAGGTACAAGAAGAACATCGTCAAAAGTTAATCCTTCTTTGATTTCCAAGTAAACCTTTTACAGAAGATTTTGATTATGTTATAAGCCTTTCCTGATTTGTTTTGATAATTTTTGTACTACAGAAATTGCGTCTCGTGTTTCTTTTACATTATGTGTACGAATTATGTTTGCTCCATTAAGAACTGCGATTGCTTCTGCAACAACAGATCCAATTAGTCGATCAGGTGGATCTTTGTTTAGGATTTTTCCTATGAACGATTTGTTTGAAACAGATATCAAAATAGGAAAGCCAAGTTTGAGAGACGATAGATTTTGTAATATCATTAGATCTCTTTTGAACCAATCTGTTTTTATTTTTGTAAAAAACGGATTTTTACCTGTCTTTCTGAAAAATCCAATTGCAGGATCCAAGACAATGTGATTTTTTGGTACGTGTGTATTTTTTACAATATCAAGGCTTTGTCTGAGCAAGTGTGTAGTTTGGACGAGGGCATTTCCTTTGATTTCCAACGTTCCATGTGCACATAGAACAAGAGACGGTCGATATTTTTCTATCACAGATGTCATTTTTTTGTCATATTTCAGTCCAGAAATATCATTTATGATATCAACGCCGTACTCCAAGGCAATACTTGCTACGGAAGATCTACATGTATCAACAGAAATAGGAAGATTCGATGCCTTTTGGATCTGTTTTATTGCGGCAACAACTCTACTAGATTCTTCTTTTTCTGAGACCAGTGTAGACAGATATGGTGCAGTAGACATGCCGCCAACATCGATAAAATCAGCTCCATCTTGTTCCATTTGCTGTACAGTTTCATAGATTTGCTTTCCTTTTTTGATAGATTTTTTGTAAAACGATTCAGGACTGGTGTTTAGTATGCCCATTATTCTAACAGGATTTTGCCCCCCAACACGTACTGGTCCTAGCTTATTCACATCATTTATGATAAAGTAGGCTAGTTTTAGAGTTGATGATTCCAGGATGGAATTCAAAATATAAGAAAATCACAAAAGAATTTGGCTACAAAAAACAAGACGATCGTAAAGCAGCAGCCATATTGAATGCCGCATTATGTAAACAATTTTCTATGTTAAAACTAAAAAAAATGATATTTGGCAAGCCAGTATTTGTTATTGGATCTGGTCCTTCATTAAAGTCAAATTTGCCAATTCTCAGAGAACACAAAAACATAATCAAAATTTGTGCAGATACTGCACTTTCACCACTAGTCAAAAATGGAATCAAACCTCAGATCATAGTAACTGATCTTGATGGGGAATTAGAGTTGATTAAAAAAATCAGCAAGACCAGTGTCATAATAGTTCATGCACATGGAGATAACATACCAAAATTAGAATTTGTAAAAAATATTAAAAATTGTATAGGAACAACACAAACGGAAAAAATTGGCAAAATTGATAATTTTGGTGGATTTACAGATGGGGACAGATCTGTATTTTTAGCAAGTCACTTTGGCGCATCCAAGATATTTCTATTTGGAATGGATTTTGGAGCCAAAATAGGCTCGTATTCCAACACAAAAAAATCCGAAAGAACGATCAAGTTAAAAAAACTGGAAATTGCAAAAGCGCTCCTGGAATGGCTTGCAACAAAAACAGAATCAGAATTATACAGTCTATCAAAGCCACCAAGAGGTTTCAAAAGGATAAATTACAAAGAACTAAAACATAGCATTTCTAGCTAGAATGCGTTTTAATACCGATATTACCTGAAATGAATTATGCAGTTCTCAGAAGATCATATCAAAGATGTTTTGGAAGTCAAAGAGAACCTAGCATCTCAAATTCAAAAACATCGGGAAGAGATAGAAATGCTCGAAAAGAATCTTGCACTAATCAACTCCATATTAAAACAGCAAAGTTTCACAAAGGCTTCTTCATTAAAAGATTTGAAGGTCGAGGTACAAAAAGAAGACTATTCTATTCCATTGAAAAGAAGTACGGATGGGTCTTTAATTGGAAATGCACACATCACGCCAAACCAAGTCTCAATTGTTTTGGATAATACATTAAGCCTCAAAGAAGATATGCACCCATTCAAGTCGTTTTTTCTTGAGAGAATAATTGGTGAGATGAAGAAAAAAGACATGATTGAACTTGAGAGTGGTGCATTAACTGAAGATGCCATAATTAACTGTCTAGTAAACAAGGATGGATCACTTTTACGAGAAATAATAATCAAAAATTATCGCCAAAAAGAACGCGTAAATGAGATAATAAGTACTGCAACATGGTCACTCTCAAAAATGATTGAAAATTCCAAGTGATATAATGGACAAAATCATAGTTTTGGATTTTGGTTCACAGTACAGCCATCTAATTTGTAGAAGAATACGCGAATTCTCTGTTTATGCAGAACTTGTTCCATTTGATATATCACATGAAAAACTAAGAGAGATGAATCCAAATGGAGTAATCTTTTCTGGCGGTCCATCTAGTGTGTATAACAAAGACTCACCAAGGCCAGACTCGAAGATTTTTGAAATGAACCTACCACTGCTTGGTATTTGTTACGGACATCAGCTAATAGTAGATAATTTTGGCGGCAAAGTAAAACGTGCAAACAAGGAATATGGTCATTCTACTCTAACAATAGACAGCGATTCGAGTCTTTTAGGAGGAGTTGGGAATTCATTACGAGCTTGGATGAGTCATGGTGACGAAGCTGAAAATATTCCTGAGAACTTTGAGATAATTGGGCATACGGAACGCTCACATGCCGCAGCAATTGCAAATAAAAAGCAGTCAATCTATGGAATTCAATTTCATCCAGAAGTAGTTCATACAGAAAACGGCGTTAAAATTCTCAAAAACTTTGTACTCAATATTTGCGGCGCAAAACAAGAATGGACAATGGAGAGTTTTGTGGAGAAAACAGTAAAAGAGATTTCAAAAATAAACGGAAATGTATTGTGTGGAGTGAGTGGAGGTATTGATTCAACAGTTGCCGCACTTTTGATTCATAGAGCAATAGGAGATAGACTCAAATGTGTTTTTGTAGATAATGGTCTTTTACGATTAAACGAAGAGTATGAAATCGAAAAAATGTTCAAAGAGAACTTTGCAGTCAACTTTACGCCAATCAATGCAAAAACACGATTTTTGGATAAGCTGAAACAAATAACAGATCCTGAAAAAAAGCGAAAAATAGTTGGGGAGGAATTTGTTAGAATTTTTACCGAATTTGCCGAAAAGAACGGCCCATTCAAGTGGCTTGCACAGGGAACATTATATCCAGACATTATAGAAAGCGGTGTATCAAAAGGGCCTGCGGCAGTCATCAAGACACATCACAATGTTGGCGGGCTGCCAGATTGGCTCAAGCTAGAAGTGCTCGAACCATTAAAAGAATTATACAAGGATGAAGTCAGAAAAGTTGCTGCACTTTTGGGTGTTCCAAAAAGACTTCTCATGCGTCATCCATTTCCAGGTCCTGGTCTTGCGGTTAGAATTATTGGTGAAGTTACAGAAAAAAAACTGGAAATTGCAAAAATTGCAAGTAAAATTGTAGAAGAAGAGCTAGAGATTGCTGGTTGGTATGATAAGGTATGGCAAGCATATGCATCTGTTGGAGATGATAAGGCAGTTGGAGTTGTGGGTGATGAGCGCAAGTATGGGAATATCATCATGGTTCGAGTTGTAGAATCAATTGATGCCATGACTGCAGATTGGACAAGACTTCCACACGACATTCTGGCAAAAATAAGCAACAGAATTACAAACGAAATAGACGATGTGACTTGGGTATCATATGTGATATCAAGCAAGCCGCCAGCTACAATAGAGCCACAATAAAAATAGATTTTCAGTATACGCATAATTTTGTAGTAATTTATTTAACAATACAAGAATAACTCTTTTTTGTGAAGCAAATATTATGCATCTCTCTCATCATATTAGCAATAACAATAGTTGGGCAGACGTTTTCTCACGCAGAAGCAACAAACGGCGATACGATAAACAAGAAAGATAAAACAAAATCTGACAGCGTCAAATTCTCAAAAAGTGACAAATATACTAACAAAGAATTTGAAAACAAAATTGTCAAACACTTTACTAAAAGTAAAGATTTTGCTAGGATCAATTCTACTTCAGTCTTTATCACATGGATCAAAACTAACGACTATCAAGTTGTAGATGGGAAAAAGATTTGGAATAAAGTAATCTTTGATCTTGATCCTGCAAGAAACTATGACAGGGCAAAATCTGACAAGAAAACCGTGGTAATTTTTCCAATATTTACTGATTCAGCATATAGCGAGCCCGGATTTTATACTCATTATAGAAACGAGTGCGATGTAAAATGTCTGACTGTTAAAATACAGAATAATTTCTTGCCACAGTCAAATCCAAATGCGGTTCAGGCTTTGAAACTATTAGGTTATTCATTCATAACAGATATTGATGTTGACAAAAATCCATCCATTCTTACAAAATATGACAAAGTCATCATACTACATAATGAATATGTAACAAAAAAGGAATTTAATGCCATAACATCTCATCCCAATGTTATCTATCTATACCCAAACGCATTATATGTAGAGGTAAAATCAGATTATACTAAAAACACAATCACACTAGTCCGCGGCCACAACTATCCAAAACCAGAAATTCGAAATGGTTTTGATTGGAAATTTGACAATAGTCCAGCAGAATATGATCTGACTTGCAAAAAAATGCAGTTTAATAAAATCAATAACGGGTGGATGCTCAACTGTTATCCGGAAAATATCATTCACAAGAGCATGAAATTTCTAGAGACAATAAAGAAGATTTAGTGGTTACTTATCCTAACAGACCTAACATGATTTGATCGTTTAAAACGAAAAAACAGCTGAATATAGAAGATATCAGTGTGAAAACTGTTAGGACTGAGAAGATGAATAAACTAGCATTATTTGCAATGCTTGCAAGTGTGATGTTGTTAACTCAAGTTATTCCAGCTCATGCAGGTGACAGTGAAGCAAGAAAAAAAGCTAAAGAACGAGAAGAACAAATAGCAAAAGAGATCAAAGAAAAGAAGAAAGGCGTCCTGAATGCTCAAAAAAAAGCACTTGATCCAGTAACTACTAAAACGACCACAAAGGTACCAAAGGGAAAAGCTGTTGCAGAATCAACTAATGTTTCACGATTAGCGAAACTTAACAATGCAAAAGCTGCATACGAGTCTGCAAAGACATCTTTTGATTCAGCTAAGAAGGCGCTTAAATCTGACAGTACCAATTCCACAAAACAACAAAATTACAATAATGCCAAGATAGCATTAGAAAAAGCCAAAGTAGAGAAAGAGCTGGCTAAATTAGAATGACTATAATTCAAGCATCAAGGAAATTTTTGTATGAGTGCAGCACGAAAGATCATAGAGGCCGAACATATTCTAATAAATCTAGAAAACGTTAATAATAATTTCAAATCGGAACTAGAAAGATTCACCAAAACAATTAGTGATGTGTTTTCACATCTTTTAGACGAATATAATGTAAAATTTGGCCTTAAAACGGAACACATAAGCCTAGAAAAATTCAAAACACTAGCAAAAAAAGCAGGTAAAATCGAGGCCATTAATTTTCTCATTTGGTATGAAAAAGAATACAAAAAAATAAAAAACAATTCAGATTTTGGACATCTCTTAGAAAAAGAATCCACATTGGAAAACAATTCCGATACTATCAGGTCGTGCTCTGCATTATTGAATGAGATAAAAAAGATGACATATTATGCGTATGAGAATTTTTAATTGTTTGTCGAATTAATTATTCCAACAATGCGGCGCCAAAAACGCCGGCAGAATCACCCAGTTTGTTCTTCAAAATTGGCGTATCAACTAGATCACTGAACACCTTATCATATACAGACTTCTTTCCTTCAGTATAAAGAAAATCAATATTTGAAACACCTCCGCCAAGAACTATCGCATCAGGATCCAAAATGTCAATTACATTTGCAAGGCTAACCCCAAAATTATCAAGGAATTCTTTCTTCCATTCTTGTGCATTTTTGTGAGTTAGATTTTGAATTATTTCAGGCAATGATTGCTTTTTTTTAGTTATTTCCAACCATCTTTTTTCCAGTGCTGGACCGCTAATATAGGTCTCAACACATCCTAGTTGTCCACAATAACAGATGTTACCATTTCGATGTAAAGTGTGATGACCCCATTCTCCTGCAATGTTTGTTCTACCTTTGTGAATTCTACCATCAATTACAATTCCACCACCAACACCCGTACCCAGTATAACACCAAATACAACTCCAAATCCGATTCCAGCACCCATTGTAGCCTCCGCCATTGCAAAACAATTTGCATCATTTTCTATTGAGATTTCTTTGTCTAATGATTTCTCAAGGTCTTCTTTTAGTGGCATGCCGATCAAGCATTGTGTATTACTATTCTTAATCAGTCCAGTTTTTTTTGATATTGCGCCAGGCGTACAAATCCCAACGGAATAATCGGGCATATTTTTTGCAACATCATGTATCAGGGAAACAATAGAATCAACGATATGATGATAACCATTTTGTTGATTAGTCGGAATCCGTTTTCTTTGAATTATTTGGAGTTTTTCATCAAGACAGATGCCTTCGATTTTTGTTCCACCTAGATCAATTCCAACTCTATACACGTAATTCTAAAAAACAGATAATGTTTTAGAGTTTATTTTTTGCCAGAAACTGCGATGACATCATCTATTCGCAAAATCATACATGCAGCTTCTGTTGCAGATTTGGAGATCTGCTCTTTGACTGCCACTGGCTCTACTATGTTCAGTGAGAGCATGTCATCAATTTTACCTTCCTTTGCATTGATTCCAGCCCACTTTCTACCACTGCTTTGTCTGGCTCTAAGATTTGCCATTGTATCAATTGGGTCCATTCCAGCATTTTCTGCGATTGTTAACGGAATTACTTCTAGTGCTTCCGCATATTTTCTGATTGCGAGTTGTTCTCTTCCCTCAAAATTATCAGACCATTCTTTTAGTTGAGATGCCAAGTATGCTTCTGGTGCTCCTCCACCTGCAACAATTGCTGGCTTTTCGATTACATCTTTTACTACCATTAAAGAGTCATGTAAGGATCGGTCAACCTCATCAACTACTCGCTGAGAACCACCACGTACTAGAATTGACACAGATTTTGGATTCTTGCATCCTTCAATGAAAACCCATTTGTCAGATTCTACTTTCTTTTGGTGAACAAGTTCTGCATGCCCCAAGTCTTTGTCTGTCATATCATCAAGATTTGTTGTAATTCTTCCACCAGATGCTTTTGCTAATTTTGTCATGTCAGATTCTTTTACTCGTCTAACCGACAAGATTCCGTATTTTGCCAAATAGTGTTGTGCTATATCATCAATTCCTTTTTGGCAAATCAGAACATTTGCACCAACTCGTTGTAATTTGTCAACCATCGATTTGAGCATTCTATTTTCTTCTTCTAGGAACATTTGCATTTGAGTCGGGTCGGTAATTCTAATTTCTGCACTCATTTCTGTCTTTTCAACTTCTAGTGCCGCATTTAGTAATGCGATCTTTGCCTTTTCAATTTTTGTCGGCATTCCACTGTGAACTACCTCTTTGTCAAGCACTATTCCCTTTACAAGTTCAGTTGCCTGAATTGAGCTGCCCGCCTTTTTCTCTACTTTGATATTATCAAGATCAACTACATATTTCTCGCCTTTCTTTTCAGCTACTCGCAATACTGCATCAACTACAAGTTTTGCCAAAATACCGCTGTCTTCTGAGATTAGTTTTGATTGCATACTAGTTGTTGCGATTTTTAATAATGATTCTTCGTCGGTTGGTTCGATTTTCTTTGAAATTTGTGATAATAATTCCATGACTTTTTCTTGTGCTGCTTGGTATCCCTCTATAATAACAGAGGAGTGGACATCTTTTGCCAAAAGTTCCTCTGCTTTTTCTAATAATGCACCTGCAAATACAACAGATGAAGTTGTGCCATCACCTACCTCATTATCAATGGTCTTTGAGATTTCCACCATCATTTTTGCTGCTGGGTGCTGGACATCAATTTCTTTTAGAATTGTAGCGCCGTCGTTTGTTATGGTTACATCACCAATGGAATCAACTAGCATTTTGTCCAAACCTCGCGGACCAAGGCTGGTTCTCACCAGATCAGCCACTAGTTTTGCAGCCATAATGTTGTTTTTTTGTGCGTCTCTGCCTTTTTGCTGGAGAGCACTCTCTTTTAATACTAAAACTGGACCGTTTGGTGTTTGCTGAATTGAAGCCATGCTTGCTGAAAAAAATCTTTCAGACCCTTTTTTAAAAGTTTGCTAGACCAAAGACGATACCACAGATCGCTTCTTTACATCAATAATACCGGAATGAAGAATCCTAACTGAAGGCAAGGCAAGAAATGGCAAGAAAAGCGGCATCAGGTGTGGTCTTTGGAACTTGCATCCACTGTCTCGAAGTGTATGATTTAGATCCACAAATCGTTTCAGAACATCATCAAACGGATTCTTTGATATAATTCCCGCAATTGAAAGCGGCAAAAATGATAGAATTTTTCCATCTTTGATCACAATCATTCCACCCTGAGATTTTATGAGGTGGTTTGCTGCTAATGTCATGTCTTTTTCATTAGAGCCAATTACCATCAGATCATTCTCATGAAAGCTCCAAGTAGATGCAAAGGCGCCTATTGTTGCTCCAAAGTTCTTGAGAAAGCCTATTGCGTGTTTGCCTGAGCCATATGTCCTATCAAATGCTGCAACCTTCCAAACATCCTTGTCTTGTGAGGGTAAAACATTACCTTGTTTTGTGACAAGATCTACGTTAGTCAACTTTGTTATGATTTCAGTTTCCATTTCAATTACATTTGCAGTTACTGTTGGCTTTGTGCTTTTTATGGCAAAGTCTTGTTCAACAAACGGTTTTAGCTTGACTGTTTTTGTAATCCAAATAGGCAAAATGTCTTGTGGGATTTTTGTAACAATGCTTCCATTTGATGCGACTAGCTTTCCTCCAACAAATATTCTTCTTGGCTTTTTTTCCACATCATCAAAGATTAACATGTCTGCAAGCTTGCCCGGGGCAATTCCCCCCAAGTCTTTTCCCATACCATAATAATCAAAAGAGTTCTTTGATGCGCATGTAATGGCATCAATTTTATCCATCCCGAGATGAATTGCTTCCCTTACACAATGATCAATGTGCCCATGCTGTGAAATATCCAACGGATCCAATCCATCTGAGCAAAACATCAGTCGGTTAAGATACGGCCTGTTTGCAAGAATTTGCGGTATGATGTTTTTTAGGTCTCTACGAATAGAGCCTTCCCTCATCATCACCCACATTCCTAGTCGTAATCTTTCCATTACCTGATCATAGTCAATTGGCTCATGGCATGAGAAAATTCCAGAAGAAATGTATGCATTTAGTTTTTTGTCCGATGCCCCCGCAGTGTGGCCATTAATTATGCAGTTGTGATCTAGCATGTTTGCAAGCTTTTTCATTGTTTGTGGATCTCGTGTAGTTACCTTTGTCCAAGAAAAGACCTCACCAAGACCTACTACGTCATCTAGTTTTATTGCGGCCTTGTCTTCTTGTATTGACAGGGTTTTGCCATGGCTAAATTTTCTGTCAACTGGCAATCCGCCAGGTGTCACGGAAAAAATTCTAATTGGTAGATTTGAACATGCCTTTACAAATTCCTTTAATCCCCTAAACCCACATACGCTTACAATATCAATAGGATCTGAAAAAAGACTCGTGGTTCCACATAGTAACGATTGTTTTGCAAGCTCTGAAGGCATTATGAATTGATCAATGTGGATGTGAGGATCTGCAAAACCTGGTGTAAGATACTTGCCATCCAGATCTATTATTGTGGTGTCATTACCTGCAGAATGTGTTGCATCTGTTCCGACATATGCAATTCTATCTTTAATGATTGCAACTTGTATGTTCTTGTTTATCTCTCTGGTGTATACGTTAACCAGCGAGCAGTTTTTTAGAATAATATCGGCTTTTTTATCTCCCATGGCAACTGCATTTAAGAGATTAATCATGGAGGCAAGACTAGTCACGCCAATCAATTTGCAATACGCTCTATTATAGGTTCAATGGGGCCATTGTTTAAATTACCAAATGGGCGGTTTTGTTCTATGAACGTACCCAAGGAAATGAACAGGTATTGTCCAAAGTGCAAGACTCACACATTGCAAAAAGTTGCCTTGTACAAAGCAGGTAAAAGAAGAGGATCTGCGATAGGTGAGCGAAGACACGAAGAGGACAAAAAGGGGTACGGAGGGCAAAAATTCCCAAAACTTGCCAAGCCTGCCAAGACTACAAAAAAGCAGACCTTGATTTTCACTTGTCCTCAATGCAAGAAAAAGACAAATAAACATGGGATTAGGCTACGCAAATTGGAGCTTGTTGCATAATGAAACGATCACATATTTTGGTCCCTAAACCAAAGAGCAAATTCCAAAAAATACAATGCAAGGAATGTAGTGCTGAAAACATCCTGTACTCACATGTCACTACAACTGTAACATGCAAGTCTTGTGGCAACATAATTGCAGAGCCAACAGGTTCTATTGCAAAAATTCACGGAACTGTTCTAGGAATTCTTGAATAAATCATAGTCTTGCTTTGTGTTTAGATTAACTGCAATTCTTTTATCATCAAATATCACACTAGTTTCAACAATTTTGCCAGATATTTTCGGATTCACAATAGAGATTCCAGTATAGTAGCATAACGTGTTATCAACAGTTGTAGAAAATTCCAGATTCAGATTTTGTTGGTCTAGAAATTTTTTTGTGACCACAAAACTTTGCCATGATGAGTTTTGTTGATGTTGTGATACTAGATCTCGTATTACGGTATGATCCAATAATGGCAAGTCTGCAGATACTACAAAGACTGGCTCATCAAATGTGGATAATGCAAAATTTAGATCAGGAACATATCCTTGTCCTTTTGTTTTGAGTATTGTAATGCCAGAATCTAAAAGGAGTTTTTCGGTATTTGGAGAATTTGGGCTGGTTGCTGCTATGACTTTGGAGAAACACTTTGACTGCTCAAGTGCATCAATTACATGTAAAACCAGTGGTTTTTTGTGTTGAAGTAATAGTTTCTCCTCGGAAATATCCATTCTTGTGCCCTTGCCGCCAGCCATCACAAGCCCAATCATACCGATACAAACACAAGAAAGGCTGAAACTCTTGTTAGCTCATTTATTGCACCCATGATATCACCAGATATTCCGCCAAAACTACGCCTAGAGACACCGACAATTATCAAGGTGACGATTACTCCCATCCCGAGTGCAATAAATCCTGCAGTGTTCTGAAAGGCAGAAATCACAGATATTGTGATTATGGCTGCAATTACCAATTTCCTTTTGTCTTTCATTGATTCGATAAACACAGAGTTAGAACCATGCCAGGCAGATGGTCCAATGCTTGCAGACAATACCATACAGAACTTGGCAATTATTTCTCCAATCAGAATTACATAAAATAGCTCAAAGCCTTTCATAAAAGAGAGTGCAATCACTGCAGCTGCAACATACAAAACTATACCAATTATTCCTGCAGAACCGACCTTTGGGTCTCGCATCACTTCTAGTTTCTTTTCTCTAGTTCCTTTGACCATTAGGCCATCTGCAAAATCTGATAATCCATCAGTGTGATGAATTCCAGTGATCAAAACAAGACCAGCAGTTATCAATAATCCAACAACGAGAGGCTCCAAGAACATCGATAACCCCCAACCTGTTGCGCCAAGCAAAAGGCCTATTGCAATTCCAATAACTGGAAAGAGATACATGTACTTTGCAACAGTTTGCAGATCCGAGCTTCCAGTTGGAATTATTGTCAGAAAAGAAAACACAGATCCTGCTTGCCTAAACATGTATCCACCATCCAAGATAACTCAAAACTAGAATCAGCGGGATTGTCACTAGTCCACAAAACAGAATGCATGTTATCTTCATTAGCATGATGGCGGACTTGTAATGAGTTTGATCCAGATCAGCAGTTCCATTTCCCAAAACATAATGATCGATTTTTTCAAATCTTGTGTGCAAGGCGCCTGCCATTGCAGCCATCGGAATTCCTGCGTTTGGACTAGAGGTTTTGCTGCCATCATGCTTCATTGTGCGCAAGGCATTTTTCCAGTCAGCTCCAACTAGTAATGCAGCAACTATCATCACATAGCCCGTGATTCTTGCAGGAAGATAGTTCAGAATCTTGTCGCAGTTTGCCCCAAACCAGCCAATGTTTGAGAATATCGAGTTTTTGTAGCCTACCATCGAATCAATTGTGTTTATTGTTCTGTACACGAATGCACCAGGCAGGCCAAACAATCCAAAATAGAATAACGGTCCAGTTACCCCATCCACAATGTTTTCACTGGTGGTCTCCAAAACCCCAGAGACTACATGGTTTTTGTCCAATTGCTTTGTGTTTCGCTTTACTAGCATTGATAGTCTATCTCGTGCCTCATCCAGATTGTTCCTAGAAAGTGCCTCCATTACATGACGTCCATGTTGTTCTAATCCTTTGATTGCAATTGTTGTTTTGAGTAATATTGCGCTAATCATGCCAAGAATTATTGTAGATACCACATCAGTGAAATCTTGCGTGAAAAACTCGAATGAAAATAACAATGCGGCAACTAGACTAGATATTGTCATTGTGACTACCAGTCCACCAATTCTCTCCATTGTTGGGTTTTGTGATCTTGCAAGTGGGATCAGTTTTGCAATTAATGTGCCAACCCATGCTGTTGGATGATACTTTGATCTTGGATCCCCAAATGCCAGATCAACGCATAATGCAAAAACCACGATCAAAACTGGAATCATTTGATCAGTCTCTCAATTGATATCACATCAAGATTCTGTTGGACGATATTTGCAAGTTTTTCGATTTGAATGTCCAATCGTTTTTGGTTTTTCTTTCTAAATAGACGGATCTTGTTATCAAGCGAGTCTTCATTTGGCAATTCTAGATCAACCATTGGAATTACACCGAAAACGGATTTAGATGTTATTTGTTTTAATATTCTAAAGCCTGGCCTGAGTAAATTGACATTGCCTCTGAACTTGTTTATGACAAACCCCTTGACTAGTTTTTGATGATTTTTTGGAAGCAGTGACATTGTCCCAACAAGACTTGCAAAAGATCCCCCCCTTTCAATATCCGTAACTAGAATTACCGGTGAGTGAGTCTTTTGCGCCATCATCATGTTTGCAATATCGTATTTTTGCAGGTTTATTTCTGCAGGCGAACCTGCACCCTCCAAGATAATTAGATCATATCTTGATTTTAGATAATTAAAAGAGTCCATTGCTGCTTTGAGTCCCTTATTTAATGCAAATTTTTCATAGTAGGTCTTGGCAGACATTTTTTTGAGATATTTGCCCTGAACCACAACCGCACTAGTATAGTTGCCAAGCGGCTTTAGCAGAATCGGATTCATGTGCAGGCTGATTTCTGTCCTTGCGGCAATTGCCTGAATTGCCTGAGCCTGGGATATCTCGAATCCATTCTTGTAGGAATAGTTTGACATATTTTGTGACTTGAATGGCGCAACGGAGTATCCCTTGTTTGAGAAAATTCTGCACAATGCGGCAACAAGTGTTGTTTTTCCTGCACCAGATGCAGTTCCCTGAACCATCAAAGTTTTAGTCATTGTATGGCCTCCATTGCAGAGAGTAGTTTTCGGTTTTCTTTGTGTGTCCTAATTGCTATTCTAATATAGTGCGAGTCCAGGCCTCTGAAATTGCTGCAATCACGAACCAAAATGTTTTGTTGAAGCAGTTTTTTTTGCACCAGTTTTGCAGGCTGTTTTGTTTTAATCAAAATGAAATTAGTATCAGTATCAAGACAGGCAAAACCACTTAATTGTGATATAGAGTTTATGAGAAACTGAGATTCTTTATTGACTAGTTTTTGTGTTTTTGCAAGAAACAGTTTATCAGATAATGCTGCAATTCCTGCCTCTTGCGCAATGCCATTCACACTCCACGGAATTTTTATCTTGTTTAGAACAGAGACAAGTTTTTTGTTTCCCACACCATAACCAATACGCAGTCCTGCAAGACCGAAGGACTTGGTCAGAGAGCGTAAAACAAAGAGATTCTCAAATTTTGATACTAGGCCAACAACAGAATGGTTTGGTGTTTGTGTTAATTCTATAAAACATTCATCCACAAACACATTAGTTGATTTTGTTTTTGCTGCCAGGATGATTTGTGCCATGGTGTGTTTTGATGTGAGGCGACCTGTTGGATTGTTTGGATTACAAATGAAAACTAGTCCATTTTTTGGTATTTTTTGCACAAATTCCTCCAGATCATCTTGCAAGTTCATACTAGTGAAAAACCGTATCTTTGCTCCGCAAAGGCGTGATGCTACCTCATATTCACCAAATGTTGGCGATATTATCATGACTGGTGACTTGACAATTGTTGCCTTGCAAAAATCATAGATTATCTCTGTTGCTCCATTTCCCACCACAATATTATCAATAGAAATTCCCAGATGTTTTGCCAGCCTTTGTTTTAGTTTTGTGGAATTGGGATCTGGATATGTCGGGATTTTTTTTAGGTCCAATGATTTTTTGACAGAATTCGGATATCCAAGAGGATTCACGTTTGAGCTAAAATCCAAGACCTTGGGATTTGCAGTTTTAATTGAATATGGTCCACCGTGCCCGACTTTGGTATGAGTTTGGACGTTTTTGGCAAACTTCACGCATTAAAGTTAGTCGTGACGGGTTTAGTTGTTGCGGTTTTGGCTCTAAAGAATTATTAATTGATCGCACAAAAATTTTCCTTGATGAAGAAGCGCGTAGCAATATTAGGTGCGACGGGAGCCGTAGGACAGGAATTCCTGCTTTCCCTTGAGAACCACCCATGGTTTGAGGTAACACAGCTTGCAGCCTCGGAGAGATCTGCCGGCAAAAAATACATTGATGCAATTCGCGATCCAAATTCTGGCATAATAAAGTGGCAAGTGGGTGGCGATGTTCCAAAATATGCACGCGATATGATGGTAACATCAATTGACCAAGTCAGGGTATCGGATCTGGACTTGGTGTTCTCTGCAGTTGAATCTGATGCTGCACGCGACATTGAGACTAAATTTGCCAAAGACATACCAGTGGTATCCACGTCTTCTGCCTATAGATATGAGGAGGATGTTCCAATTTTGATTCCAGGAATTAATGATGAACATGTAGAGCTAATAGAGACACAGAAAAAGAACCGCAATTGGAAAGGCTATGTTCTGCCTTTGCCAAACTGTACTACGACGGGCCTTGCAATAACCATGAAGCCACTCTATGACAGCTATGGCGCTAAAAAAGTAATCATGACCTCAATGCAGGCAATTTCAGGTGCTGGAAGATCTCCCGGTGTATCAGCCCTTGATGTTACAGACAATCTGATTCCATACATTCCAAAAGAGGAGAGCAAGGTAAGAATAGAGACTGCAAAAATTTTGGGTAAACTAAAAGACGGTAAAATAGAGCCTGCAGATATCAGGGTAAGCTGCACATGCACACGAGTACCAGTAATTGACGGTCATACAGAATCAGTATTCGTGCAGACTTCAAAAACTGCAAATCTCTCAGATGTTAAACATACAATTTCTGAATTCTCTGATCATGTCAGTGTGATTGGATTACCGTCAGCTCCAAAAGACTATCTGGTAGTACATGAAGATCCAACACGACCACAACCAAGAATTGACAGACAGATTAATGACGGCATGACTACATCAATGGGTAGACTTGAAGAAGATACCATATTTGATAACGGTGTAAAGTATGTGTTATTCTCCCACAACAAAAAGATGGGCTCTGCAAAGGGCGCAGTTTTGTTAGCTGAGATGCTATACAAAAAAGGTAAAATTTAGAAAAATTTTATAATTTTTCGCTCATAACTTATAAAACAGTAAAGGAATTTCACGAGCAGGTGTTTTAGACGGCAAAAATTGATGAGCTAGACCTGACTATACTATCAGAGCTATCAGAAGATGCGTCAATTTCCATTCCAAGACTATCTGAAAAAATCAAGGTAAACCCATCAGTGGTATATTCTAGAATCAAAAGGCTGACAAAGAAAAACCTCATTGAGCGGTTCACCATAGTTGTAAATGACAAGGAGCTTGGTTATGGTGTAAAGGCACTGACTGGCCTCAACATGGACTCTAAGTTCCGTGACGGGATAATTGACGAGCTATTCAAAATAAAAGGAGTTCGAGAGATATCAGAGGTGACTGGAAGATTTGATATCATAGTTACAATGTATGCTCAGAACCTCTCTGAAATGCACAAGCTCATATCAGAAGGAATCGGCAGAATAGAAGGCGTTTTGGCATCAGAGTCATTCATAGAGATGAAGCGCAGGACAAAGACCATGCCTTATAATCAGACATCTTAGGACATGTTACATTTAAT
This sequence comes from uncultured Candidatus Nitrosotenuis sp., assembly GCA_964616415.1. Taxonomy (GTDB): domain Archaea; phylum Thermoproteota; class Nitrososphaeria; order Nitrososphaerales; family Nitrosopumilaceae; genus Nitrosotenuis. The sequence continues at coordinate 59,297 of CAZTUP010000014.1, forward strand.
TTCGTATTCTGTGTTTGCAGGAATAGGGAAATAGATGCAAAAGGCAGAGGCAAAATCAAAAATTGCGACATATTATGAACTGACCAAGCCAAAAATTTGGTATCTTTTGGTGTTTACTGCATTTGGTGCCACCATAACTGCATCAAATGTGTATAATGTTGAGGTATCGCCTGTAACTTGGGCATTGATGTTATTTGGTGTTGCTGCAGGATCAGCTGCTGCCAACACCCTGACTAATTATCATGATAGGGATATTGATGCTATAATGGAGCGAACCAAGGGTCGTCCCATTCCATCTGGCAGAATTTCACCGCCAGAAAAGGCTCGTGACTTTGGTTTGGTCTTGGCTGGAATATCTTTGGCATGTGCATTTGCCATATCATATACCGCTGGATTTTGGAACGGCATTTGGGCTGGAATTTTCATGGCATTTGGCCTAGTGAATAATGTAGCAGTATACTCTCATGCTTTGAAGAGAAGAAGTAGAACAAACATCATACTAGGCGGCCTTTGTGGCGGTGCACCTCCACTAATTGGACATGCGGCAGTGACACTAAACGGATTGTGGGACTTGGGCCTAGTCATGGGTGGTTTGGTGTTCATTTGGATTCCAATGCACATTTGGGCTCTGACATTACATTTCAAAGACGATTACAACAAAGTCAATGTACCAATGCTTACTGCCGTCCAGTCCGAAAAGACATCTGCAAGAGTGATTGCAATTTCCACATTGGTGATGGTGTTATTTTCCGTGGTGCCATTCTTTTTGACACATGATGGCATGCCAGTAATGAGTGAGATCTACCTATACACAGCGATTGCATCAGGGGCTTTGATGTTGGTATTGTCATTTTGGGTCATTGCAAAGCCATCAGAGAAATCATCGTGGGTTTTATTCAAATTTTCCAGTCCATACTTGGCAGTGTTATTTATTGCACTCATGGTTGATTCTGGCCTTAGATAGCATACAGAAATTAATTTTCCTACATCAAGGAATGTGGACTGGCAGTGTCTGGTATTGCGAGGCAGACAACAAAACTATCAAAGATATGGTAAAATTGTTTTTTGAAGAAGAACCAGAATGGTTTGATTCCTTGTCTTGGAAGTTCAGTCGGGTTTCTGTAAATTAATTTCACTATCATAAAAAAAACACAACAGCACGTCACTGATAATTCCTACGTTTTGCTTTAATATCAAAAAATCATGATTCAAAATAGACTGTGGACTGGAGATTCCAAACGGTGCTACAACGACCACACGTCCTATCTCGAAAATTATTTTAGTGATTTTTTCAAAATATCATTAATTACCGATGAAAAGCTTACAGATTTGTCGGTCTTTCGTATTAGATCCGCCTGAAGGCGCCTTAGCTTTTTCTCCACATCTTCATCAATTACTATGGTGTGTCTTCTAATCAACCAGTGTCATAAGGACAACGTGACATTTTTACTTTGGTACAAATACCATTTTTGGTATTCTATTGTACGGAAAATGAATCAGTATCAACTAGGACATTGTTGTATTTTGCAGTAATTTTGTAGTTTCCGACCTCCCAGTTTGAATCAATCATTATTGGTACTGTGAACTGGCCCTTGTTTGTGAGAATTCCCTTTAGATCATATGATGTTCCATCAGGCTTTGTTATGCTCAAAATCACAGAGGTCCCTGTCTGAAAGTCATCTATTCGCCCGGTGATTTTACCTTGGACTGTTTGGTAGGACTGTTTTGTGAATGTCGTGGCGCTAATTTGGACAGAACCAATTTTTTGTGTTGATTCTGCAATATCTTCTTGATCTGGTTGTGCAGAGCTCATGGTCGGCGTATCAGAGTCGGTTATTGGTTCGGTGTTGATAGTCATTATTCCATGCTGAATCAGATATTGCAATCCTACGACAAAATCAGAATCCGAGATTGTTCCCTGTGACCACCACTTTGCATTGTTTTTGATCCAATATGGGATTTGTTGGGAATTTGCCTGCTCTTGCACGGTTTGAGGAATTGATATGATGTCATTTTCTATTAGGTATTTTATTCCGGTGACAAACTCTTGGTCACTTATTGTTCCATCTGACCACCACCCGCCCAAATTCTTGACCCATTTTGGAATTAAGATTTGCGTTGGTGTGATGACAGGTTTTGGTGCAGGTGTAGACGATGCTTCCTTGCCAAAGACATAGAGCCAAACTATGCCAGTCTTTGATTTGTCATTTAGCGTACCGGTTATGATAATGTCATTTTTTTGCGAAGTTATTTTGATGTCTGCTACATTGTATGATCTTGCAGAAATGTTGATTCCAGACTTTACATATTCTGGATAATCATACAGCGAGCCTATTTTTTTTGAAAAAGAGCCTGCGCTTGTTTGGTCTGGCGTTATTTGCTCTACTTTGAAAAATCCTCCTGCGTCCTCAATTAGTTTTTGGGCAAATGTGGTTTGGAGCGGCGTTATAATTTGATGGTCTGCATCAGTGCTGGAATAATCCAAGTCTTGATGGATGTTTGTATTGCAGGTGTAATCTTGCCATGACTCAGATGATTTTATTGCGTCAATCATCAATTGCCCGTGCAATAGTTCATGATAAAAAACCACTAGATCCTCTATTTGCTTGATTGCCGGATCTTTTTCTGTGCTTTGCGCCAAGGCCACGGAATTTAGCATCATCTCGTTGTTGCAGTTTATTGTCATCTTTCCACCAGAAACTGTAATAGAGCATTTCCAGACATAGATTCCGCCAGTAATTGCACCACCAGAATGGGCTATTGAGGAGTCAAACTTTGCTAGTTTGGTTTGAATGGTGGCATTGACTGAGCTGTATGCTCCCCCTTGGTCGCATGGAAAATAAATTATGATTGGTGTTGAAAATGATCCTAGTGTCTCAGTTACGTCTTTTTTTGGTATTGATAGCTTGTCAAACTCTGTTTTGAGTTTGTCATATAATGCCTGTTCTTGCTGTGTAGGTTCGACATATGCTCCAAATGCTGCTGGAATCACGCCAAAAAGAGCAAAAACGGCAAATAATCCAGCTAGTCTCAATTCAGAAATTCTTGTCGTATGTTATTACTTAAGACTTGGGTTGTTTTTGTCAGCATCATTCCACGTAATGGTGATGAATGAGCTGATCATAGAATCGCACAGACTTTATGTTTACGAATTCCAGCATTCCGTATTTTGAGAGCTCTCTACCATAGCCACTCTGTTTTATTCCGCCAAACGGTACTCGTGGATCCGATATTACCACGTTGTTCACAGTAACAATGCCTGATTCTATTTGCTTTGACAGAGTTTCTGCTTTTTTGAGATTATCAGTCCAGATACTTGCACCCAATCCATATTCAGTATCATTTGCAAGTCGGATTGCATCTTTTTCATCATCAAATACTGTGATCGGGGCAACTGGGCCAAATGTCTCCTCATTTGAGATTCTCATATCAGAACTAAGACCGGTAAGAATCGTTGGTTTGTAAAAATATCCCTTGTTTCCAATTTGGTTTCCACCAGTCAGGATTTGTGCTCCCTTCTTTTTTGCATCCTCAACCATGGAAGATATGTTTTCTAATGCTTCTTTGTTTACGAGCGGACCAACATCACTTTCAATTACCATTGGGTCTCCCACTTGCAAGCGCTCGGTATTGTGAACAAATCTTTCAATGAATTCATTTGCAACCTTGCTTGAGACAAAGAATCTTTTTGATGCAACACAGCTTTGACCGCAGTTGATGAATCGCCCCTTTACTGCGCCATTTGCGGCCTTTTCCACATTGGCATCTTCAAGAACAATGAATGGATCACTTCCGCCCAATTCCAATACACATTTTTTCAGCAATGCTGCTGATTTTTGGCCAATCATAGCGCCCACTTTTGTACTGCCAGTGAATGTGACTGCATTGACATCTGACTCTATTAGATGATTTGCAGCTTCTGAGCCACCTACCAAAGTCTGGAAAACCCCATCCGGAACACCAGATTCTATGCATGCCTTTTCAATCTCGATTCCAGATTGCATTGTTACACTTGATGGCTTCATGATGATCGTATTTCCTGCAATCAGGCTTGGTGCAGCAAATCGTAATGCTTGCCAATACGGGAAATTCCAGGGCATAATAGAGCCTATGATTCCAAGTGGCTCAAATGTGACAAAGCTTTTTCGTGCATCGGTGTTTAGTATTTCATCAGATAGTAGAGTTCCGCCATTGTCTGCATAGAATTCAAGAGCCCAAGCACATTTTTCAACTTCAGAAATTGCCTCTTTTAGCACCTTGCCCATTTCCTTTGTAGCAACCTCTGCAAGCATTATCTTATTTTTGCGAAGATAGTCCGTAAGATGATACAGTGCGGCGCGCCTTGTCTCAAGGTCACTTTTCCAGCTGGAAAATGCGGTTCTTGATTTTGATACTTGGGCTCTGACTTGGTCTCTTGACATAGACTCAAAAGTAGAGATTGGCTCCCCTGTCGCAGGATTAATGGTAGTGATAATTTTGTTGCTCATTTTTGTATGGCTTTCCTATAATTCCTAGATTTTTGTTTTATTGAAAAAGAACAAGCTGTTAGTTGCGTCATCCACTATTTGCTTGTCAATATTTTGAATTTTTTTAGCAATTTGCGCAATTCGATCAGGGCTAAGATCTTTGTCGACTGTGAGATAAACAGTAATCATTGGAAGATAAAGAATCAACTGTTGCATTTTTTCTCTTACAATGTGTATGTATTGGGTTAAACCGTACGCCTGATTGAAGTGCTCTCGTCTGCTTCGTCTTAATCCAACCTGATAATAAAACATCATTCTGTCCTTATCTGGCTCATATGGCTCTGATGATAACGAGGATTGATCAATTAGTATGTGGCCTTCTAAGTCTATTAATCCCAAATGGACTATTTGGGAATCTGTCTTGAATATCTCACTTGCAAGTCGTCTGATTTCATGGGAGACCATTAGTTATTCTCCTCATAGTTCATGTTTTTAATAAATTGGTTATATTTACCACTCATCGGCATTATAAACCAGCACAGATGTTATAAACATATTGGTGCCAAAAACCATTCATTACCAATTATTACCAAAACTAATATATACCACTCATTGGTTGTAATAACCAATGGATGGAAAGAAATACCAAGACTCAAAAAAGAGCCACGTAGACTCTCCTCCACAACAAAAGGTGCAAAACAAAATGTCAACAAACGAAACAACAACAAAAGACGTGTTTTCAGTATACACCAAGAGCTTTGACAAGCTAAAGAGCGCATTAGACAAATCAGCAGCACAATCACTCCAGTCCTACACAAGCTTAAACCAAGAGCTAGTAACTTCTTGGGCTAACTTTGTGCACACTGCAGTAACAATTCAGCAAAGCGTTGCCAACAAAGTTGGAATCAACTACTCTTTGCCAGAACAAACAATCACTGCTGTTTCTGATGCAACCGAGGCAATCGTAAAAGCAGTTGAGACAAACAACAAAGTTGTCCAAACTGCATTTGATGCAACCATTCAAAACGTAAAAACAATCAACCAAAACGCATCAGCATTTGCCGAGCTAAACCAAAACGTCATCAACTCTTGGCTCAGTGCTTGGAAACCACGAAACTAAATATCTCTCTTTTTTCCTTTTTTTAACATTAGATCTGAATATCGTCTTTATTTTTGTAAGAATTATATCATTGCATAACATAATGAATGGAATTTGCAAAAAATGGTTTAACAATTTCCACCAGAAATATACTGGTTGGAGACCAAACCAGATAATACTTTGATGGTGTGATTAGTTATTGGCATTGTAGCTGTCGCCAAGATACTAACGTTTTTGGCCTTAAGCTAGGGTGCCGGATTTTTTTGCCAAAGAAAAATAGATTTAAGGTTTATTTTGTTTTTGTAGTTTGTCGAGTGCTTCCTTTGATTTTGTTTCTGCATCCTTGGCAAAATTCTGCCATACGCTTTGCCAGTGATCGAAAAACGTCTTAAATGATGCGAATCCCGACTCTTTCCACATGTCTTCCCATGCTTTTTGCGACCATTGGTACGGATTTTGCTCAAACTGTTTTGCGAGGTTTTGCCAGATCTCGTTGTATTTTTTCATGTCATCAAAGTTCGATGATTTCATTGCCTGCTCAAATCCTTGAATATACAGCTTGAATGCGTTTGTTGCCTGCTCTTGCATAGTTTGGAAGGATTTAGTCCAGGCCTCTGTTGCCTTGGAATATGCGTTTAAAAGATCGTTGTTTTGCGCCTTGTCTTTTTCCATTGGTATGGTATAACAATGATTACTCAAATAGTTGTTGATTGTTTTAGGGCTCGTGATTGTGGCATTTCTGATTAAATCCGGATCATTGTTTTTTATGAGTAGAACGTCACTGGTAGACTGCATGCCAATAGCAATTTGTAGATCAAGCTTCCATGGAGCATGCCAGTGACCTTTTGGTTACGGGTTTTGGTAAAACATGGCTGTCTTACACTAAATTGGGATTATGGTAAAATGTATTAAAATTGGCCTAATGTTTTCTTGTCTTGTTCTAGAATTGTAAATTGTTGGTGTGCAGGTTCACATGATGCCAGGCATTATAACCCAACAAGAGATCCTCCCGCTCACCAGCGCACAATATACGAGTTTCAACAATTAAAGGAACACTACTAAATCATACTAAGGCCACACATATTTGAGCCTAGATTTTTATAAAATTACTTACATCAGATATTGCAATAATTCCCTTTGATGTTGAATTTGCATTCTTTTTGATTGCATCAATTACGTTTTCAACTTGATCGTCATCTACCACAGTAACAATGCAATCAATGAGATTGTAATGTTGTTCTTCTAGTTTTGTTCCTCGTGATGTGTGTATTTTTTCTCTTTCTGCAGGACCACGTCCTCGTGCATAAAACACGGTAAGACCTCCAACGCCTGCCTTTTCTACCGCTTCAACTACAGATTCTAGCTTACCAAACTGAAAAAACGCTTCAACTCGTTTCATTAAAGCGACGTTAACAATTGAAGATTTAACACATAATGCTGATTACTAAAGTTGATAATTTCACATTAACGGTTTTTTCCAAATGCGCCTTGATGATCTGGTAGACAACACTTACATTCTTTCAAATAGCATTCGGATTGTGTTTCATGTCCGCATGAACCACAGTCACATGGTTTGTTTGTCATCACATCATGAACAAGTTCATTGTTTTTAATACAATAGGTAGCAAATCAGCTTTGATTTTCAGACAAGGAAATTATGTTACGATTTTTTATATTCACATACAACAACGCGTGTATTGACTATTGCAAAGGATCTGATGAAAGACCCAATCACTGTAAGTAAGACTGCAAACATTGCTGACGCACTAAGAAAGATTGTAGATAAAGACATCAGTAGGATAGTAATTAATGATAATGATGAGCCTGTCGGAATCATAACTGAGCGCGACATTGGTCTCTTCCTTTTGACCGAACAAACCGAGAGAAAAATTGACGAAATTCCAATCACCGAAATAATGAATCGGCTTGTGACAGTGAATCATTCTGCTAGCATAGAGGACTGTGCGCAAATAATGGCTGACAGAGATATTGGCTCACTTGGAGTAAATATCAATGGAAATACAAAAGGAATCATAACAAGGACAGATCTTACCAAGTACTATATCGCAAATTTTGTAGGAGAAAAACGCGTAGGCGATGTAATGACCATTTCCTTTGTGTCATGCAATGAGAATGAATCGCTGTATGAGGTTCTCTCCAAGATGATTAGCCAACATGTTTCAAGAATTATTGTAAAAGATCAAGATGAAAAACCAATAGGAGTGTTATCATTTAGAGATTTGTTCAGAATCTCAATGATTCTAGGAAAAGAAGAGGAAGTAGTCGATAATTCCTCTGGAATCTCAGTCTTGTTCTCAAGAAAGGGCCTCATCTCAAAGACAGGCTTTGGTGGAACTACACATGCAAAGGATGCAATGACTAGAAAGATGTTCACAGTTGAACATGATGACGACATGGTCATGGCGTGCACCACATTAATTGATAATAATATCAATGGAGCAGCAGTTCTAGTAAACAACAAGCTTACTGGAATCTTTAGTAAAACAGACGTAGTTAGAGCAATAGCTGCAATAGCAAAGAAGAAAAAGGACACAATTTAGTGATGATATAAGATGAGTCTTTTTGAAAATGTTCTAGTTCCAATAGATGGGTCAAAGCCATCACTCAAGGCATTAAACAGCGCCATAGAAATTGGGCAAATGTCAGGAGCAGAGATCACAATACTGCATGTAATACCATCTGTTGAAGAAAGTACAAAATCACGAGTCACAGCATTTGAAAAACAGCTAGAAAAACAAGGTCGAGACATTCTCAATGACGCAGCAGTCGTTGCAAAAAAGCAGAAAGTGAAATTCAAGACCAGTCTTGTAAAGGACTCCCCTGGACACGCAATAGTTAGGTTGGCAAAGAAAGGCAAATTTGATCACATAGTAATGAGCACTACTGGTAAGGGCTCTGCGCAAGACGATATGCTCGGCAGTGTTTCAAACTATGTTGTACACAAAGCAGAAATTCCAGTATACCTGATAAGATAATTTTTAATTTATTTTGGCGAATTTGTAACAAAGTAGTAGATTATAGGTCCTAAAAAGATCGCTGCCAAACCTACTCCGGATATTATCCAAGTTATTTTTTTTTTATTCATTACACAAGATCGGATTGATACCAAGTATAATTATTATTCTGAATCTCAGATTTGAGATCAATTAAAAAGAAAAAAGATTAGAGTCGTCGGATTGATTGTACCATTCGTTCTTTGACTTTGACATCATATTCTGCAACAATTATTTCTCCTATTTGTGCGTCACATTTTCCAATTGGCACCTGATAGTCGTCTGTTGTTTGAGCGATGCATCTGCCCTGATCATCGACATACACAACTTTGACTTGCTCTGTGACATATGTTGGAATTAGGTTGTAGAACGGCCATACAAATACACCGAGTATGGTTACGATGAATCCAATTACTACTGCAATGAATATTGCATTTTGGCTTACCATGGGATAATTACAAAATTAGATTATTTAGCAGAATGATACGATTGTCAACTCTGATTCTCTAGGCAAAAAATCAAACACAGAATTATTGTTTTTTGTGTGATTCTTCATCTAGCTTGAATTCTTCTTCATCAGCATATGCCTGTTCTGCATGCTCACCAATGTCAAGGCCTACTTCTTCCACCTCTTTTGATACCCGTATCCCTATGAGGAATTTGATAACTTTGAGTATGACAAACGTGCCGCCAAATCCTAGCGCACCTGCGACACCAACTCCAATTCCCTGAATCACTATCTGCATTGGGTTGCCAAAGAGCAATCCATTTGGTCCGCCTGGATTTATTGCAGATGATGCAAAGATTCCAATTGCTAGTGAGCCAATGATTCCAGCTATTCCGTGGACAGAGCTGACATCTAGTGCATCATCAATTTTGAGTCTGTCTTTGATTAACAAGACTCCGCAGTAGGATGCAAGACCGATGGCAATGCCAATAACAAAGGAATGCTCTACGCTAACATAGCCAGACGCGGGTGTGATTCCTGCAAGGCCTGCAATTGCACCATTGATTGCAGCTATGACGCTTGGCTTTCCTGTTCTCATCCATGATAATCCCACCCAGATTAGAGCAGAAATCGATGATGCCATATGAGTAACAATTACTGTATTTCCTGCAACACCGCCAGATGACAACGCACTTCCTGCGTTGAATCCAAACCAGCCAAGCCATAGTAATGAAGAACCCAAAACTGCGATTGGAATGCTATGCGGTACCATTATTGCAGGACCATAATTTCTTCTTCTTCCCAGAACAAGGGCTGCAGCTAATGCTCCCATGCCAACACTGGTGTGAATTACTATACCGCCAGCAAAGTCAAAGACTCCAAGGTCTCCAAGCCAGCCACCTCCCCAAATCCAGTGAGTTAGTGGGTAATAGATCAGAGCAGACCAGGCCACAATAAATATGATAAATGATGAAAACTTCATTCTCTCTGCAATTACACCAGTCAAAAGCAATGGTGTGATTGCCGCAAACATTAGCTGGAATTTTGCAAATAACACTCCTGGAATAGTTGGTGCAAATGGCAGTGAGTCATTCCATGGAACATTTTTCAAAAACACATAATCCATGTTGCCAACAATACCACCGGTGTCTGGACCAAACACCAAACTAAACCCAAATACAAACCACATAACACTAAGCAGTGCCAATCCAAAGAAGATCTGCATGAAAATTGAAACGGTGTTTTTTCTACGTAAGAGACCTGCTTCAAAAAGACCAAGTGCGGGGATCATTAACAATACCAAACTGCCAGCAATTAGAATCCATGCTGTGTCACCAGAATCGATTGGCACAGTGTTGTCGAATCGTATTTAGTAATATAATCGTGCGTTCATTTTCAATTATGATAATCATTTGATTATCGAACATGCCAATAATGAGATTCAAAAAAAGATATTTTACTGTGTAAGGAATTTGAAAAGCGTTTGATACGAATCGAAGTTGTCTTGCCAAAAAACGAAGTAATGGCAGTAAGTGAAGGTCTAAAGCAGATCAATGTTGGTGGCTTGACAGTTTCAAAAAAACGCGGGCGTGGAAAAAACCCAGGCCCTGAAATTCATGCATCAAAGGGAACAGAGGTCTTCATACCCCAGTTCTCAGACAAGTATGTTCTAGAAATCATAGTGCCAGAAAATATGGAAGAAAAAGCTATTGAAATAATAAAAAATAATGCAACAATAGGCAAGATCTTTGTCCATCCCGTCCTTCGTACCTATGATATCAAGACAGGTGCAGAAGGAGAAAAAGCGATCTAAAATTTACCTACTAACGCTTTCCAACAAGACAGATGATACCAATTTTCTCGATGTAGTGTCGCATCCAAATCCGATAGACTAGTTTGTTCTTTGCATTTTTGACATGTAACCCATATCTGGCGGTTGTTAGATTTCTCTAATGACATAAAATTAACTTTTAAATTTAATTTAAAATTAGTTGTTTGTATTTTTTGAAAACAGATTTTGTTCTGATGATGAGATTAGTCCTTTGTAGTGTTAGCGGGTTTTTTTGCGGTTGTTATTTTGGTGTCTGTTTTTTTGACAGTTTTCTTGGTGTCTGTTTTCTTGTCTGTCTTTTTGGTGTCTGTTTTTTTGACAGTTTTCTTGGTGTCTGTTTTCTTGTCTGTTTTCTTGTCTGTTTTCTTGTCTGTTTTCTTGTCTGTCTTTTTGGTGTCTGTCTTTACATCCTTGTCAGATTTTGCGATATTGGATTTGGTATCAGACGGTGTCGAAGATGCTGTATCTGAGATGTCAAATTTCATACTGGCAGGAACATACGGATCAAAGTCGATTAATCCCCGTCCTATCAAATACATCTGTAAGGTGTAGGTTCCCTTAGATGGAATTGTGATTAATCTTGAATCAGCTCCACTCGGCACTGGTATTCCAAGAACATCCCGGTTGTTTCCAGTATTTACGACAAATTCCTTTCCTTTAGAATCCTGTATACTGTACGCATATCTAAGATCTTTTGCCAAAATACCAGACGAGTCAAAGAATGCAATTGTAAATGAGACATCTTTGCTGGAACCATATCTTGTATCATACGATATAGTTGCTTTGTAGCCATTTGAGAATTTGACATCAGTTGATTTTAGTGCAATATTTGTGTCAGGCATTATTTGGACAATCATTGTATGCTCATCTGTTATTTTTTTAGCAAGCATTTTGAGCTCTTCTCCAGTCACTACAAAATGAAGTACGTTTGTATCCTTGTTTGCGTACGTATCAAGACTTAGATCTTTTGAAAAGATTGGAATTCCATTTACGGTTCCCTTGAAGCTGTTTACATTTTGAAAGTTTGTAAAGGATTTTGGAATTTCAATGTCATTTCTTACAAACGATACATGTTGTGCATGTTCCCAGTGAAACGGCATCTCAAAGGATATCGTATTAGTTGATTCTGAAAATTGGAAATTTGTTATTTTATCTTGGAATGTCCTAACAGTAACTGGAGTTTTACCGGTAGATGTAGCAAGCGAGAACTGTTGTTCCTGTGCTATGTTGATTGTAGTTTCAAATTCGATATCTTCTGCAGTCTGTGTCTTTGGGTTTGTTGCACCAATTATTGCTACTTTGACTGTATATTGGCCCGGCTTGTCAAAGACTGGGCCACGGATTATTGGAGTACTTGTAGCAGACGATGTTAATGCACTTGGAACTATTGGATCCTTGTCACCATCATATTTTGTGCATCGCCAAACTTCTTTTTCTGCACAACCAGATTTTGGTTGAATTTTGACTGTAAGTTCACCATCCTTGTCATAGAACATTTGTGCCGCAAGTAGTGTTTCGCCAGAAAAAATCTGTACTCTATATGTGACTTTTTCGATATTGGTGTTTGTCTTTGAATCAAAGAATCGAACATTTAGTTTTGCAGAAGAATCTTTTGATGGGTTAAAATCTGCAGGATCAAGCGCTGCGGATATAGTAACTTGTTTGTCTCCAAAGCTTACAGGCGGAGCCGCTGAACCACCATGATGCTGTCCATAGGCCAGGTTAACCGAGAATAATATCGCAAAGAACACCGCAAAAATCAGTAATTTTGACAAGTGATCACATCAGCTTTGAGGCAATATTAAAAATTAATTCATCATTCATTCTAGATCTGTCAATTTCTCATGTCTGATAATCAGACTAGGCATTAAAACTTGGAATTTCTCAATCAAGTCATGATTGCAGACAGGATGCTAAGGGACCTCATACCCACAACTTTGACTTCGGTTCCAGGTGTTAGCATACAAAAACAGGCAAAAATTGAAGAGGCAATAGGCCTTTTAATTCCATATTTAGAGTCCATGGCAGATTCGCTAATTGTAACTGGCGACAAAAACGAACCAATCGGGATTGTTGGCGGACGAGAGATAGTAGAAAAAGTACTAGCAAATCCATCTAGAAGTGTTTTTGAGGATGTGATTGAAAAAATAATGTCTCAGACTATTACTCGAGTTTCTGGCACAAGTACAGTTCGTGACACCATACAAGACTGGAAAAATACAGGTAGGGCATTTTCCATAATCCCAAATGCAATTGGTGGTTTTTCTGTGATTTCTGCTCGCAAAATGTTAGAGGTCGGCAAAATATCAATGACTGATATGAGAATATCTGAGCTACCAAAAAAGAAGATTCACTCATTTAATACAAACGCTACTGTAAATGAGGTCATCAATGCGATGCTCAAAAATAAGACTCGTAAGATTCTTCTGGAAAACACAAATCAATTCATTAGTGATAGAATCATAATAGAAAAAATTGCGTCCGATTTGAACTATCTAAGAAACACAAATAATTTTTTGGAAATGCCAATGACTGGATTTGATCTAGAATACGCCAAAATTATAACAAAAGACATCATGGTAAATGAGCTTGCAAGCATCATGTTTGGAATGCAACATCCATACGCAGTATTTCGTGATCAGGTGATCAGTCCATGGGATATTTGTTTGGCTTTACTTTCAGAGAGAATGCAGGAATACAACTAGATATTTTTTAGTTTGTGTGCCAAGACCACAGCAGATGATACAACAATCAAGGCCAATATGCTGGACGGGAACTCTGGGATTACTCTTGTTCCAACGATTTCAACTTGTTCGGCGTCTTTTGGTAGAATGAATATCATCGTGCTTTTGTTGTCTTGTGATGATGATTCATAGCCTTTTTCCTTGCCATCTATGAGTAAGATCATCTTTTTTCCTTCACCAGAAACAAGCTCTTGTGAGAATCTTACCGACATGATATCATCTTGATTTATCCTATCAAGTGAGATGACCAGTGATTTCCTGTCCTTGTTTACATCAATTGATGTTATTTGTGCAATATGATCTTCGTCTGAGCTTTCACCCGCTCCAACTGTGCTAAACCTGTAGAATATAGTAAAATCAGTATCTTCTACATTGAGGTCGTATTTTTTCATCATAATTTCCGCAATGTCGGCATACTGGATTGGTTGTATGGAATCATCTGCAAACACAAGACCTGGAAACAGTACAATGCCAGACATTAATAACAAAATAAATTGCATTTTAGAATCGTCTGGCATCGCCTTCCAACAATCCAGACCCATCATGTATTCTGTCAATGTGTTTTGAGAGGTCTTCCTTTGAGGGGAATTTGGACTCGCAGTATGGACACGTAAATTGTTTTCCCATTGAAGTTGGTTGGTGATTTTGTTATTTGAAAGAGGTAGTTGATTATCAAATCAGAAAAAGAACTGAATTTCATTTTTGATAATTTTGTGTTTGCTTTAATTACATTAAGTCATGGTATTACTCATGATAAAGACAAAGTATCAAAGAATTCTTGTTGCGTTGGATGGTTCTAAGAATTCCATTCGTGGATTAAACCAGGCAATTTATCTGGCAAGGCAATGCCAAGCAACGATTACAGGGATCTATGTAATTCCAAGACCTCCACATCCAGCATTTCGCTCACCAAGATATCCAGAAAAACCACGCCTGAGAGGCGCTCAAAGCATGATGGATTTTGCAAAAAGACATTCTGCACAAAATGGAATTGTCTTTGAGCAAAAGGTAGTATTTGGTGACACTGGAAATACCATTGTCAAGTTTGCCAAGGACAAAAGATTTGATCTTATTGTGATCGGTGCACGTGGAAGAAGCGCCGTAAAGGAAGTGTTCTTTGGAAGTGTATCTAATTATGTTCTGCACAAGTCTTCCATACCAGTACTGATTGTAAAATAAGTAAGCTCTTAAGAGCGTCCGTTGTTTTGGTTTACACTGTCAGTGTAACCATTTGTTGTAAAACGGTCATGATCAGAGCCGCAGTTAGTATCGAATGGTTCAGAATCATTGGTGAGGGAAAACAAAAAGATATGCGATATGGAATATGTTGCACTCAGTTTGATTTAGACCAATTAATGCGATACGCAATTACGATTCTTGGCTCGGATTTTCCCCATTCGTTTTTTGTGTGCCCCGAATTTTGCTCAGAGATGCTTCCCCACTGGAATTTTGGAAATTTTGTCTCAATCATGCCTGAAAATAGGCATTTTTTCACATAAGCAGTATGAATGCACTGCAATGCAATGCAGTCCTACTGGATATATCGGATTTTGATCAAGCGTAACCATGCAAATTCAGCTCGAAGGAAGAAAAATCGATGACGAACGAAAAGGCGTCATCTTGGGCATAATGTCTGACAAGTACTGTCGGGCAATAATTGAGGCCACCATAACTGCACCAAAGGCAGCAATTGAGATCTCAGCCGAGTGCAAGATCCCAATCAGTACTGTCTATCGAAGGTTACAAATCCTACATGACAACAAGCTGCTTGCCATTTCCGGCTCGATAACACAAGAGGGTAAAAAGCACTTTTTGTACAAGAGCAAGGTAAAGGCAATGTCTTCAACATTTAATGGTGGTAACCTAGAAGTCGAGATCGTTCCTAATCTAACTAATTAGGGACTAATTTCCAATTTTTGAAATTCATACTTGATAATCAAAATTCGTTTTAAATCGCTTGTTGGGATTGACCAATCATGGATGAAAAACTGTACTCAACACCAGTCTTTACTCTAACAGAAAACGGTTCCATCCACGATGCGCTTGTTATGATAAAGACTAATTTTATTAAAAAAATAGTGGTTGTAAAAGGTAAAAAACCTGTAGGAATCATAACAGAGCGCGACATTAACGTATTCTTGAAACAAGATACAACTGCCAGATCACTAGACGAAATAAGACTAAAAGAGATAATGAAAAAAAATGTCATAACAATTGTTGCAGGCCAGCAGGATCATCTATCCCAATGCGCCACAAGAATGGACACATTCAAGATCGGCTCCATTGTTGTAGTGGATGAACAAGGTGACATTATAGGCATCACCACACAAACAGACATCAATCGTCATTACGCCAAGATGTATCCAGGAAAATACAAAGTTCGGGATTACATGACAGACAAGGTGGTCAGCTGTAGAGAATCAGACTCACTAGGATTTGCACTTGATATCATAAATAACAACAGAGCATCGCGTCTTGTTGTGACTGATAGTAAAGGCAATGTCAAAGGAATAATCAGCACAAATGATTTTCTAAAACATAGTGAGTATTTCAAAAAGGCATCAAATGAAATTCGTAATTACTTGTTACCAAAAGGAACAATTGAGGACAAAAAGGTGGGCGAATTTATAAAATATGAAGTTCTTGTCGTAGAGCCAGATGATGACTTGGCAACAGCGGCAGATTTGATGGCAAAAAATAACATAAGCGGAGTACCAGTAATTGTGCTAAAAGACAACAAGTTGGATGGAATTGTCACAAAGACAGACATTGTACGAGCATTTAGTCAAGTAATCACACATGCAAAACTGCTAGAGAAATATCGTATGTTTCACTAGTTATAAAAGTGAGAATGTGATAGCGTAAGTCCCAGTTGGAGACAGAAATTTCAAGAAGAAAGCCACATCCGCCAAAAAAAGAGACCACACGCAGCATCACATACAGGCTTCCGGCCAAAATAGTAGAGGAGTTGGAAACCGAAGCCATGCAAAAAAATATTTCACATAATGTTTTGGTGAAGCAGATTTTAGAAAAATACCTAGTATGGGACAGATTTGCCGATAAAATTGGCATAATTCCAGTTCCAAAGAAGATCCTAGAGACAATGGGTGCAAACTTTGATTGGGTTCAAATCAATCAGGTAATCGAGTCAATAAAACCAGTAATCAAAGAATCAGTCATGTTCATGAAAGGAAAGTATGATCTCAAGCGCTGCATTGAAACATTAGAAGATTACATGCGTGCGTCTGGAATGCTCTCAGATCACAGAGTAGATGGCGCATTACATCATTTTGTAATTCAGCATCATCTTGGAATCAAGTGGTCATTGTTTACGGAACACCTCCTAAAAGAGATATTTGCAGAATTTTTACCAGAACAAAAGATCAAATGCCAAACAAGTGAATCCACGGTAATTGCGACAATTGCTCTTGGTTCTGATTTCTCAGAACATGATTATTAAAAAAATAAAAAATTATTGAACTTGAATTGTGCTTGACTTTGGTTTTGGTGTAGGTGTTGCCTTTGGTATTATAATGCTTAGAACACCATCAATCAGTTTTGCCTGTGTTTTATCAGACACTACTTTTTCTGGTAATGGAAGTGTTCTATAATAGGATACTTCACTTCTCTCTTTTCTAAGATAGTTCTTTTTCTTTTCTTCCTCTTCCTCTTTGTGTTGAGCAGAAATTTCTATGGAATTATCAAAGACATTTAGCTTTATTTCATCTTTTTTTATTCCAGGCATTTCCGCTTTTATCGCATACTTGTCACCTTCATCTGCCACATCACATGACAGGAAGGTTATCTTTGACATCGAAGGTAGTGATGGAAGAGATGAGAATGATTTCTCAATTCCTTTCTAAAGTTATCAAATGCTCTATCCAAACTTTGCCAATTGAATGGCCAAGCAGAAACAAGTTCGGTCTTTTTGGAGTCATCTTTTGTCATTGCGGAATGGTTGATTTTCTCACTTATTAGATATGAAGACAATTTTCAGATCTGAATTTCAGTTATTTTTTCTCAATTGAAGATCCATTTTTAGGTGATTTAATTTCTGGTTGCGGTTCAGGTTCTTTTAGGAGATCTTTGCGCACCAAGATAGGTACGTTATAGAAGGTTGCAAGTGTTATGGCATCAGAAGCACGGTAATACTTTAGCAATATGTCTTTTTTACCGGTAAAATACAGATTTGCCCGAAAGATTCCTCCAGTCTCGTAGATCTTTACTTTGACTAGGACTATTTCATTCTCCTCACACATTTGCTCAAACATATTGTATATCGTAGGTATCTGTTCCCGTTTGCCATCCATGAAATTTGCAATATATTGAGCAACATCTGCAGAAAACGCAGTCATTTGGAATTCTTTTCCGTCGATTGATTTGAGTACCAGTACACCAAGATGATCAATTAAACCCAATCCAGATATCGTAACGGTCTCATAGTCTACATCTGGCTGATCATCAATTTTCATGATATCATTGCGAGTATTGCAGATAAAACCAAACGTGGTGATTTTCAAATGTGATATTTGATTTGAAAATCAAGTTTGATATTTTACTGGTATATTTTAAAAGAATTTTTTAATAGTAGATATGATGCACAAGGAAATCTCGGATTACATCAAAAAACATATGGATCTTTTATTAGAGCAGACAAAGGCGTACCACCCATTCATAAAAACAGCGTTTCCCGGATTGAACCTCACAGACGCTTGCTTTAATCTGGTCGTAGGTAATGCATTTTCTGTGTTTTTGAGTCAATATGCAATGAGAATAATCCATCCAACTGAACAGGATTTTGCAGAGTTTGGTCAGATAGCAAGTCAGTACAGAGAAAAAATAGAAAAACTGCTTTCCTAGTCATCGATTCTTATTTTCTTTCCTTGGAATGTTTTTGGTATGATTATAGCAAGTCTACCGTCCACGAATTTTGCAGATATGTTATCTGCATCTATGTTTTTTGGCAAATACAGACTTTTTTTGAAATATTCATACTGGTATCTTTTTTGATGCTCATCACAGTATGACTCACGTAGTTTTGCCTCAACTATTACCATTTCAGAATCGACATATACATTGATGTCCTTTTTATCAACCAACGGTAGATCAAATTCCAGAATCCACTTTGATTCATGTTCTTTGATACAGCTTAGTGGAGAAAGTATTTTTTGTTCCAGATCGTCGCCAAGCTGAAATACCGGGTAATTTGTAAAGTCAGTGTTTTTTTTCATCATATCACCGATAAATTGGAGGCACCTTAGAGGGAGGCTGTTTTTCTTGTTGTTGGAGTGCATCAAGTGTTTCCTGCATAAGATTTCTGTGTTGTATTCTCAAATAGTCAATTCTTTTTTGAATGTCTTTTGTATCAATTTGGATTTTGAGTACCTTTGCCAACAATGTGATTGCAAAGACGGAGGCCTGAGGATCAGGAAAAAAAGAATGACATGATGTGTATAGCATCAAAAGTGGAATTCTGTAGTTTCTAAATACTGTAATTACTGTAGCGTCAGTTCCAATAATAGAGCCGACAATGAATTTTGGTAAGTCATTGTCATACATTAGCTTCTCAAAGGACTGGTGTGTTGCTAGTCCGTACGTCTTGGTGTCCTTAGAGTCAGTACTTTGTGTGTCTACGCCGCTTGGAACAATTACCTTCTTGATTCCGTTTTTTTGGCAAAATTCAGCAATTGATGAGACAAACTCGTGCGCAACCTCTGGAAAAATAGGAATGTCAGATATTATTGCGTAGAGATCGTCTTTTTGGTAGATTCGAATTGGGCTCAGAATCTCGCCGTTTTCAACAAATAATGTAGGCGGCATGTCGGGATGAGTGATATCGCCAATTAATCTCATTTGTAGATGTGAAATAAGATATGAAACGGTAAATGTGCCAATCAATCCATTTCCTGGGAACCCAAGCAACAAGATTTTGTTTGCAGACTTGGTTTTTGCTTTCATTGTTAGGAGAGTTTTCTGATGCTTAGCTTGTATCGCTTCTTTGCGCGTTTTGATAATAATCGCATCAGTCTTCCAGATATTTCATCAAAGACTTTACTAAGATCGTAACCAGTCCTTGAAAACAAGTATTTCTGATGCGGTGTGATTATTGCAGTTGATACCTCAAAGTTGTATCTGCTTCCAGTGCCATGATTTTTTTTCACATATACTTTGGCCTCTTGAATATCAGGATAAACTCGTTGTATCTTGTCAAGTATTTTTGTAAACTTGTCCGCAATTATTCCAGCATTATCATCCTTTGGCATACCGACAATAAACAACGGAATCTTACTTTTCACTTTGGTTCCAAGCAAGTTCAAAATATCTCTGTATGTTATGATCCCCTGCAGAGTGTCCCACAGTGAAACAAGACAGAATGTCGTGTCTGCATGAAGCATCTCATCTAGAACATGATTCAGATCATCAAGTGGTGCACAGCTTGCCATTCTGTTTGTACCAAGATTTCCAACGGATGTCTCTAATCGATTCAGCTTACCTGATCTAATGTCACCCTTTCCCATACGCTCTGATGGAATTATGGTATGTAGCATGTGATTTGAAGTCAGAACTTGAACTAACTTGTCTTTTTTTACAACAGGTAGATGGTCAAGTCTTTTGCTGCTCATTAACATTCTTGCCGTGCTAAGTAGTGTAGTATTTTCTATGACTAGTGGATTTGCCGTAAAGATCTGATTTGCTTTTATCCACTTGTTGTCAAGCTCAGATACCAACTTTAGGATCTCTTTTGCAGATATCACTCCTATGATTTGATCGTCCTTTACGACGGGCGCCGAGCGGATTCTATTATGGGTAAGTATGTTGATTGCCTTTTCTATGGTATCGCCTTTTTGAAGGCTAGAAATTGGATGTAAAAATGAGCGTACACTCATGTTTACAATGTCTTTTCCAAGCAAGAGATCACGTGTGTTTACGTTTAGCGTTACGTGGTTTTCCCTGCAAAATGCATCAAATGTATCATTATGTAAAATAGTATGGATTGCCTCAGAAACAGTTGAGGTAGGATCAATCAGTACTGGTTTGCTAATTAGTGAATCAATTTTTTTGTTCATTATACCACTAAAGTGATCATGGATTACATCTAGGCTCATGAATTGATTGAATCATCACACATGAATTAAACAGACAAGACAATTTTCAGATCTGATATTCACCTTTGATATTCTTGTGTCTATATTTAAAAAACTCCAGACCAAACAAAATTATGAAACTAAAAAACGCAAGTCTTGATCAGGTAATCAGAAACGCAATAACGGTAACTGATACCATGAATCTGCTTGAGGCCCGCGAGGTTTTACTAAAACACCATGTTGGGCGTATGCCGGTTCTAAACAGCAACAAAAAGCCAGTTGGCATAATAACAGAAAAAGACTTTGTTCGAGCAATCTACAAGTTCAGCGGAAAAGAAGTCAGCAAGATCTCAGTTAGGGACTTTATGTCAAAGAATCTGATTTCAGTAAAAAAAACAGATACTATCTACGATTGTGCCAGATTAATGCAGTCTCATCACATAAGCTCAGTTCTGGTCTTAGATGGGGACAAGCTGTTTGGAATAATAACAAAGACAGATTTGGCATCAGTGTTTCTGACCCAGTCAGTTGAACCACTAAAGATATCGCAAATTATGAGTAAGGATGTAATCACTGTGATGCCAGCAGATTCATTATTGTTGGTAGAAAGTCTTCTGATAAAACACAAAATATCGCGCATCATAGTTGTGCGAAACAAAAAACCAGTCGGTATAATCACAAACCGCGATTTCCTGCCTGCAAAGATGCCAAAATGGATTAGAGAGTTTGCAGACCCAAAGGAGGTAGAAAAATACAGACTAAACCCAAATCCAGACGAATTTAGAATGAACCAGCTTTCCTACATTTTGTCATTTAGGGCAGAAGACATAATGACCACAAATCCAGTTACAGTAAATGCAGATGAGCAGGTCTCAGCTGCTGTACTAATCATGATTAGAAACGGAATTAGCGGTCTTCCAGTAGTAAGAAAATCAATTTTGTGTGGAATTATCACAAAATCAGATGTTGTAAGAGCAATCACTAGCTAACAGTGACTAAGCCGACTCGCCAAGGATGAATTGTGCAGAAATAATGGTATACTCCTTCCTCATTGAACTTGTATGCAAATCGTTCGCTGGTCTTTAGCGCCTTGCTATTAAAGAGCGACATCACATTGCCTTGCTCGTCCTGGCTTTGTATAGTGTGCTGAATGTTATCATCATTTATCCATACAACGGTGGTTCCCTTTTTTACTTCAAGATTTAGCGGAATGTAGAATCCAACATTACCAACCTCAGAATTACCGTTTGGAATTATCACATTTGCTACAGTGGCAACAGGTTTGGTCTCTTTTGACTCTATAACGATGACATTTTTCTCAATTAGAAATTTTATTGCATTTAGGAATTCAGTTTCAGTTATTTTGCCTTCTACCCACCACTTTGCAGTATTTTTTATCCAGTCTGGAACTACTTGGGCTTGTGCTGAGCTTACTATGAGTGATACCATAACAAGAACAGCTAAAAATGTGATGATGAAATTCATGATTTTCAAATGTTACAATTTGGTTATAACATCAAAGAAGAAAATCAATTCTGAGAATTACTAGAATTATCCTTCGGATGCAGATTTTCCGCCATCTATATTTAGAATTGTGCCAGTAATCCACTTTGACTCATCAGATGCCATGAATACTGCTGCGTTGGATACATCTGCAGGATCGCCAATTCTATTTAGTGGCTGTCTTTGTTCAAGTACCTTTCTTGCCTGAGGATCATCAAGATACGGCTTTATCATACCCGCATTAATTATTCCAAGGTTCAGGCAGTTGCATCGAATATTCTTTCTTGCATATTCAACTGCAATTGACTTTGTAAACATGGAAATGGCTGCCTTTGTGGCAGAATAAACAGCCAAGTGAACTCTAGGTATCGCACGCTCACTCGAGATAGAACCAATATTGATTATAGAGCCACTCTTGTTGTCCAGCATCTTGGAAATTACTGCCTTTGTAATCTTGAATGTACCCAAGATGTTTGTATTAACCAAATCCTCAATGTCCGAGTCTTTCATTTCATGAAAATGAATTGCGTCGTTTATTTTTGCAGCGTTGTTTACCAAAATGTCTATCTTACCATACTTGTCAATCACCTGTTCCACAACACTCAACACCTGAGAGTCATTCATTATATCGCACACCATTGATACTGCGTTTCCCTTGATTGAAGTGCGAGCCTTGTCCAACGACTTGAGATTTCTTCCAAGCATAATTACGGTGGCGCCTTCCTCTGCGAATCGTTTTGATATGTCTGCGCCAATATCGCTTGATGCGCCAGTTATGATTGCAATTTTGCCTTTGAGATTCATGGTTATACTATAACAAATTATCTTAAATCAATTGTGCTGTAATTCATTTGATCACCAAGACTGGCGCTGGCGATTTATGTAACACATAGTTCGATACACTTCCCAAAAATACCTCCCTTATTGTGCTGCGTCCATGTGAGCCAATGACTACCAGATCAACTTTTTTGCTTTTAATGTATTTTGTAATAGTGTAGCCTGGCGTACCACATAGGATTGTGCGGTTTGCCTCAAGGCCGTTTTGTTTGCATATGGACAATGCCTTTTTGAGCACAGATTCCGCAAATTTGTGTTCCAGAATCTGACATTTTATTGGATCAACCATCTGTACTTCGATGCTTGGGAACACCGAAACGCAGTATATCATATCAATTGTAGAATTAGACTTTTTTGCCAGAAATATTGCCGCATCTAATGCCCTAAAGGAATTATCAGAGCCATCAAGTGGAACTAGGATTTTTCCAAGCGAGAACAATAACACAGAATTACATGTATAATGACATAAAGCACGGTCAGATTATCATTTGTGAATTTCAGTCATGAGAATTAACCGACAGAGTCATAATCTTTTGTTGGAAATGACTCTTGATGAAAAAAGGAATCGTCCACGATTACAAAAACTGGAGTGAAATAGAGTCGGCCATTACAAAATTAGTAGAAAAACTCAAGGACAAAAAGGTAGAATTCAAAACAATATCGACAATTAGTCGTGGTGGCTTGGTTCCAGCCAGACTCGTAGCAGACAGATTAAACATCAAGCAAATACTAGTAGACGATGAATCAGTTTCTTCAGATTCACTTTTTGTTGACGACATTTATGACTCTGGTGAGACATTTAGAAAAATAATACAAAAGGCAGACGATCCAGACAAACTGATCTTTGCAACAATTTATGCACGAAGAAAGAAAGACTATCCAAAACAGCTAGTCTATGCAGAGCTTACACGAGACACTGAATATATTGTCTATCCATGGGATCGATTCGAACATGGTATGCCATATGAAGCACACTGAGATCAGAAATTTGAATTAGATGTAATGCACTTTTCTGCTGTTTTCTCTACTGTTATTGCGTCTTCATTCGCAAAAGAATCTGCTCTGTTATTTTACGCATTTCTGAATCTGATCCTATACTGCATAGTTTTACTATATCAGATGTAGTAATCATGCCAACTAACATGTTGTTTTGCACTGCAGGCATTCGATGTATTCTTCTGGTTTTCATTAGATGAGCAGCATCCCATACGGAATCATCAGGATTTACCACGACCACGGGTGATGACATTACTTCTTTAACGCCCACTGTGTATGGCTTGCCTTGCGCAATTACTCTTCTTGTCATGTCGCGCTCCGTTATTATTCCGACTACGACGCCATTTTCCAACACAACAATTGCCCCAATTGCTGCATCATCCATCATCTTTGCAGCGTCTTGTATAGTCATTGACGAATCAATAGAGATTACATTTTTTTTCATTACGTCTCGAACAAGTTCAGTCATGGTTTGGAAATAACATACGGTGTTTAAAAGATGAAATGTCGATTATCAAATCTAATATTATGCGGAAATCAGATCTGATTTTTCCCTAAGACATTAAATAGTAAAAACCAATTTCTCAAAATATGGTCATACTTGATAATCTTCATGGATATGAGTCAAAAAAGGCAAAAGAATCACTAGACATGCTTCTCATTGACAGAAGCAATGAGTTCAAAACATTAGCTGGAGGTATGGGAATCCCAACCAGCTCAAAAAGTTGGGAGGAAATAATCTTGAAATTTTGTCTTGAGTTCAACGACTGCTTTTCCATCATGACCAAAATAGACGGCCCAAATGACCCAACAGAAGACAGCCACAATAAGATTCATCAATGCATGACATTAATCAGACAGATTGCCAGAGGGAAAACCAGCATGATAGAAATAACTCATCTACAGAATTTGTCATACACCCTAGCAGAGGAATTCAAGGCAATTTACAAAAGACTAAGCTAAGGCAAAATAGAGATCTGATTCTCAATTAAATTACGATAAGCCCACGTCAGCAGTTCTTTTTTTGTGTGCGACCATTTTAGATGTCCTGCATATTCGGTTTTGTCCCGAATTAGTCTTGGATATGCACCTAGAGGGCATTTCTCAAAATTATCCACAACATGTGCAATAATTTTTTCGCGATGGCTTGCCAGATGTTTTAGCCATTGAGTTTTATCTGCATAGATCATCTTTGGGTTTTCGCAGAAAATGCACGAGGCGCTGTGATGCATACTCATTTTACTATCAAAACAGAACACAGTGAGTGATTTGCTATTTTTGTGGAAATGCTTCCAAGCATGAATCGTAGCACTGCGCCAAGCCCCTTGCTGCCGACCACTATCAGATCAGTCCTTGATTTTTTGGAATATCGGATTATCTCGTCTGTAACATTTCCCTCTTTTATGATAACATTTGGTTCTATTCCTTCAGATTTTGCCACTCTTTGGGCTCGTCGTATAGTATCTTGTGCATATTTTCTGAGAATTTTTGTGTACTCCGATCCTGCAAAAACGTCAGATCGTATGGTCTTATCCACCACATACATCAAGGTAAGATCAGAGTCGTATTTTTTTGCAATATTGCAGGATAGTATAATTGCCTTGTCTGAATATTTGGAACCATCACAACACATCAAAATTTTACAAAACACCATCATATCTGAACAACAAAAATCCTATTTATGGAATCAGGACAAATCTCAGGGCTGATAATTTAGGACAGAATCAATCTCAATTACTAGGCCTGATAATCATACCAAGATGTTTAAATTAAAAAGCCAAGACCATAGCATTATGATAAAAAATCAAATCAAACAAATTCTTGTCCCAATGGATGGCTCCAAGACTTCGGAGCGAGCGCTCGATCAGGCAATCGAGATGGCGCGTGCAACCCATGCAAAGATTCTTGGTTTGAATATCATTCCGTTTCTGCCAGCAGAGTTTATGCCAGCAGTTGCGCCTTACAAAATCTACCAGAGAAAGGATGCGGGAATATTTTTGGAAAAGGCCAAATATCGAGCAGCAAAACGTGGTATTCTCTTCACATATGCCATATTGTATGGAAGTCCAGTTGAGCAGATAATCGGCGTTGCAAAAAAGAAAAAAGTTGATCTCATAGTGATTGGTGCCAGAGGTAAGGGCAGAGTAAAGGAATTGTTCTTGGGCTCAGTATCAAACGCAGTATTACACAAATCGCAGATCCCAGTTCTTTTAGTGAAATGACGTACCAGAGAATTCTTGTTCCATTTGATGGCTCTAAATACGCAAAAAAGGCACTAGAGCATGCAGTAGACATAGCAAGGAACAATGGTGCAATAATTCATCTTTGTACTATAATTACTACAGGTGGTGTGGTTCCACCTGGCACGCTTTTGGGCCTAGTCAAAGAATCTGCGCGCGGAACCTTGCAAAAAAGGCTACTTCAGGCATCAAAAATAGAGACTGAACGGATGCAAAACGAGCAAGTAAGATTTTGCAAATCAAAGGGAGTCAGAGCATATCCCAAGGTTGCAATAAACGGCAATGTTGCCGAACAGATACTTCTCATGGCAAAGAAAAAGTCAGCGGATCTAATTGTGATTGGTAGTCAGGGGTTATGCGGTGTTGCTAAGATAAAGTCCCTCGGTAGCATAAGTAGAAAAGTGTCAGAGTACGCTAGCTGTCCTGTTTTGATTGTACGCTGAACTTGTGCAATATGTTAATCACCATAGAGTCAGGTATTTGATCAAACTTTCTGTAAAATTGTCCTACCGATGAGAACTCTTTTGGTATCTCCAAAGCTATGATTTGTACGCCAAATCTTTTGATTATCTCTGATGTAACATATGGAATTACTGGCGTTGCAAGTATGATCTTGTTAGTCTTTTTCTGCAACCATTTTATGATGGCACAAACTGTGGCACCAGTTGCAATTCCATCGTCGACTAGTATGATGGTTTTGTTACCAAAATCATAATTTGTATGGCCTCTATACACATGAATCTGTCGTGTAATCTCGGATCTTTTTTTGTTGATTTCCTCTTGAAATCTAGGATCGGATGAATACCGCTCCCAATCATGCCCAAAATACATCATCCCATCATATGTGATGGCACCAATTGCATATTCAGGATAGTCAGGAGGTGTTATTTTTTTTGAGATTATCACGTCAAGTGGCATATCAAGAATTTTTGCCAGTTCTGCGCCAACAATTACACCTCCTCGTGGAATCGCCAGTATAATACAATCTGTGCCTTTGGCAAATTCCAGCTTTTCTGCTAATTGTTTTGCGGCATGAATTCTATCATGAATCACTTTATTACCAAAACCGGGACTGGGGATTTTTGCGTCACATAGTGAGATACGCTTCCCAAGACAAATTCTTTAACATTTGATTGTCCACGAGATCCAATTATTATGAGGTCCGTGTTGTTGCTTTTTGCAAAATGCACGAGCTTGAATCCTTCGTTTCCGCACAATATTTTTTGATAAAACAAAACTCCGTTTTTTGCACACCGTGACTTTGCCTCATCCAAAATTTTCTTTCCACCCTCTGCTAGAGCTTTTCCTAGCTTTGATGCAGGTTTTGCGACATTTACCGAAAACAGCGGAATTACAAACACTCCAGTTACGGTTCCCTGATTTTGCCTTGCAAGATAGATCGCCTGATCTAGTGCCTTGTATGAGGATTTAGAACCATCCAGTGCAACTAGGATCTTTTTGTGCGACATGAGTCTATCTGTCATATTCATCAAATTAAAGACCTGCTGTGATTTTCTAGATTGATTTTCAGGTATGATAATTCACATGAATGTGATATAGGATGATTTTGTTTTACGGATGATGGCTCAAACACAGCCGACAATACTGGTCAAGGACATAATGAGTAAGGCCTTGGTTATGGTTGATTCCTCATCTACCGTAAATGAGGCAGCAAAGCTAATGGAAAAGGCAAAGGTTGGCTCGATCATAGTTACAGAAAAAAGCATCCCAATTGGAATAATGACAGATAGAGACTTTGCAATAACAATTGCAGCCCATGCATATCCAATTCACACAAAGGTAAAGCAAGTCATGTCGTCTCCTCTGATTCACATCGGTCCAAACGAGGAGGTCTGGGTAGCAGCTGATCTGATGTATTCACGCAAAATACGAAGACTACCAGTGCTAGATGAGGACGAATTATTAGGAATAGTTACAGCGACTGATTTTGTAAAGCTGTATACAGTATGTAATAGGGAAGACACTAGAAACATGTACTATCATGCACTAGCTAGAATCTTTGATGATAACAACGAACACCAAGTCGCGAGTTTTTAGGTTATCAATCCGGCTAGCAATACACCGACCAGATACGCAACACTTGCAGCAATTGCCCCAATTAGTAATGTGATCATACCAGATCTAATCAATGATTTTTTGACTATCTTCCCCTTGATCACACCAATCAGAAAAAACGCCACACATGTAGATATTACAGAATAAAAAAAACTCTCAGAGTTTAGGCTGATTCCAGTAACATAAATGATCAAAAACGGAATTAGTGGGATTATTCCAATTATTACAAAGCCAAACATTGTGCTTGCTGCAGTGTGAAGCGGATTTCTACCGTCCTCAATTAGTCCTAGTTCCTCTTTCATCATAGTATCAACCCAGACTTTTTTTCTTGCAGTAATTACTCGAACAATCTCATCCAATAGTTCTGCTGTGAATCCTTTTTTTGCATAAATGTCTCGAATTTCTTGTTTTTCAGACTCTACCATGTGCTCAATTTCCCATTCTTCACGTTTTCTTTCCTTTTCTATGAATTCAATTCGTGCCTTTGCTGCCTGATAGTTTCCAACTGCCATAGAAAATCCATCCGCAAATAGATTCGCAAAACCCAAAATGACTACGATCATTGGCGATAAAGACGCACCAATTGAGCCTGCAACTATGGCAAATGTTGTAACAGAGCCATCAAATGCACCATAGATGAAATCTTCAAAGTGCCACTTCACAGCATGAAATGATAACTATCTGATTAATAACAATTAGAAAAAAATCAGAAATGATAATGAATTAGGGATTCATGTGCATTCCAGTCATGTTTTGCATCATGTTCATCATTTGATCTCGGTGAGTTGGATCATCCATCATCATTTGATGCATTTGTTGCATCGCAGCAGGATCCATCATCATTTGACCCATCATCTGTTGCATGTGTTGAGGATTTTCCATCATCATTGTATGCATCTGTTTCATGTGGTCTGGATTGTTCATCATAGTGTCATGCATCTTTTGCATTGCCTGCGGATTTGCCATCATTTGGTTCATCCAATCAGTCATTGCTGCAGGATCTGAGATCATTTGTGCCATCATTTGTTGTCTAGTTAGCGTTACGCTGCTCGGACTAGACTGAAAAACTGCATATCCAATTCCCAGTCCTGCAAAAAACACGCCAATTGCGATTCCAATCCATATTGCTTGGCTTGCCATGAAATAGGAATTCTCATGTGTATATATACGACCATCAGACAATTTTCAATTCTGATAATCCTAAATTATCAAAACTGAGATTTGTCCTGATTCCATAAATAGGATTTTTGTCATTTTGGTCTCATGTCATCCATTCAGATACTAGTTATTGAAAAAAATCATCATAACAAAGGCAAACGGGCAAAAGGCAGAGTTTGATCCAAGAAAGGTAGAATTCACATGCATCAAGGCAGGTGCAGATCCAATACTGGCAAAGAGAATTTCAAGACAAATTCACTCCAGGACACGTTACGGAATGAGCACCAAAGAAATCTACAGAATGGTTCTGAGGCTTTTATCGGACAATGCAACTCCTGCCATAAAGCAACGATACCGCCTAAAGGAATCCATAATGAAGTTGGGTCCTGCAGGGTTTTCGTTCGAGTCCTATGTTGGACAGATTCTGAGGCATTTTGGTTACAAGACAAAATCAACTGGCGCAAAGATCCAAGGACGATGTGTAATCCATGAGGTAGACCTCGCATTGGAATCAGAAAACGGCAAAAAATGGCTTGTCGAGTGCAAATATCATAACTTTCCAGGAAGATACACAGGCCTCAAGGAATCACTATACACACATGCACGGTTTTTGGACCTTGGGGAGAAATTTGACAATGAGATGCTTGTGTGCAATACAAAGATTTCACCGGAAGCAGTAACATACGCTACTTGCATAGGGCAAAGGATTCTTTCTTGGAGGTTTCCGCAAAACATGGGCCTAGAAACAATGATAGAGCAAAAAAAGCTCTACCCAGTTACAATTTTGGGTCCAAGCAAAAAAGAATTGTATCTATTATCTGAAAATAACATCATGATTGCAAAGGACCTACTTGATATTGATGTGTACGAGCTTGCACAGAAAACAAAGATCCCAATCAAGAGGATTGTATTTTTGCAACGCCTTACAAATCAGATCATCAGCTAGATTTCAGAAATTCTTGGACCCTTGTGATATTGCTTTGTATCATACCGGCTGATCTGCGTAATTGTTCTTGCTCCTCATCGTTGATTGTGATTTGATGGATTTGTACAATTCCATCTTTGGTTATTGTAACTGGAACCCCGATACACACATCCGCAAAATCATATTGCCCATCTAGCAAAACCGATGCACAAACATCCAGCGGTTTATTTTGTATGATGGCATATACGATATCAAATGTATTTTTTGCAATCCCAAACACAGAGCTGCCCTTGTAGTCACGCAATGACTTCCAATAGTTTCGCACATCAAGTGTTATGTGTGATCTTTGCTTTTCGTTTAACAGATCATTGACAGGCGTGTTGCCAAGCTTTGCATGGGAAAAGATTGGCACCATGGAATCATCATGTTCGCCCAATACTAGAGCATCGTAAATTTGGGCCTGACTCACATCAAAGTGCCTTGCCAGGCAATACCGAAATCGCGCGGAATCAAGGCTGGATGCCACACCAAGGATGTTTTTTGAGCCTAGTCCGCCCTCTGTCTGAAGTAAATAGGTCATCACATCAACGGGATTTGTCACCATCAAGACGTGTGCCTTTGGCGCAAAGGTCTGAATTTTTCTGGCGATATCTCTTACCAGTATGCTTTGATCAAGCATGATGTCACTCCTACTAGCTTGGTGTGTGCCAACACTTGCCGTAACTATTACAACATCAGAGTTTGTGATTTGTGAATAATCTCCAGTACCTTTGACTGATATGGTAGAATCAGATGGTACTGCGTTGGATATATCCAATGCCTCACCTAATGCCTTTTTTTCGTCCCGGTTTACCAGTGTGATATTATCTAATCCAGACGAAGCGCACAAAAATGCTAATGCAGATCCAACTTTGCCCGAGCCAATTATAGATATCATACTTATTCAGTAAGAGACACTCGTTTTATCTGAATTGTTCCAAGCAGTTGCTTTTTCTCTGCAATGTCATAGTATGAAAAAATTGCCTCTTTTTTGCTTTGAATTATTATGGTATCAGACTGGCCTGGCTCTAGGAGTTTGGTCTTGAGATCTATTGTATCAACATAAAACAGATGCGGTTTGGTATCAGAATTTATCACAGTCAGGATGTATGCAAATTCTGTTCTTGATATGAGATCTGGATTTGTGCCAGAGTTTCCAACGGTTCCAATTACTACCGTTTGCCCATTTATATTCCGAAATTCCAAAGTCTGTCTAATTTCTTCTGGAAAGAAAATATTGACATGCCTCACGTTTCCTTGGCCTGCAAAAACTATGATTCCACCGAGTGCTACAAACCCACCAATTAACGCAATTATGACAAGTTTTTTTTCGCTGTTCATTGATGTGATGTTTTATTTATGATATTTGTACAGCAAATACAATTTTCAGACTTGAAATTATAAAAAGATGGAATACACCGCTGTAAAACAATCAAAAATTTGGAAGAGGTCGAAGAAAGAATTTGGGGAAACAGGAATCAGTTGCCTCCCTTCCAATGTATTAGATGTGATTTTTTCTATTTAACAAAAATTATGATTATCACCTATGATAATTAGGAAACAAATTCGACATTACACATAAAACAATTCGGAGTTTGATCAGATTATGGAAGAGCTAAAACGACATCTTGGATTATTTCACACGACGATGTATGGGATTGGGCTTATCCTTGGTGCGGGAATTTATGCGTTAATTGGTGATGCCGCAGGTGAGACAGGTAATTCAATTTGGATTTCTTTTGTTCTTGCAGCAGTTTCCGCCGCATTCACAGGTCTGAGTTATGCAGAATTATCATCAATGTATCCAAAAGCAGCTGCTGAATATTCATTTATGAAAAATGCATTTAAGAGTAATTTTATTGCATTTCTGGTTGGCTGGCTAACACTGTTTGTTGCAATAATATCTGCATCTGCAATTGCACTTGGCTTTGGCGGATATTTCACACAAATATTCGGAGTTCCAATTGCAATATCGGCAGTACTGATAATTGTAGTTTTATCATTTGTAAATTTTTTTGGGATTCGAGAATCATCCTCAATGAATATCATATTTACAATAATAGAAGCTCTGGGCCTAGGCCTGGTCATTTGGGCAGGTCTATCAATATCTAACACGGATGTAAATTATTTTGAAATGCCACATGGTTTTTCTGGAATTTTTTCTGCATTTACACTTGTATTTTTTGCCTATATTGGATTTGAGAATATAGCTAACATTGCAGAGGAGATCAAAAACCCACGCAAAGTATTGCCACGTGCAATCATACTTGCAATATCAGTTACCGCCATTGTCTACATTTTGGTATCAATAGCTGCAGTTCGTGTATTAAGCTGGCAAGAACTAGGTTCGTCTGCAGCACCACTTGCCGATGTGATAAAAAAAGCACTGGGACAAGAGTGGGGATTTGGAATTTTGTTAATTGCACTTTTTGCCACAACAAATACGGTTCTGATAATGCTTGTTTCTGGGTCTAGAATTTTGTATGGTGTTGCACAAGATAAGGCCTTGCCAGCGATTTTTTCTTTGGTTCACAAAAAAAGGAAGACGCCATGGCTTGCAGTGATTGTCATTGGAGTATTATCCGTGTGTTTTGTCTTTATTGGCGACATTTCAACTGTCGCAAGAATTTCTGTTTTTGCAATAATCATGGTTTTTGTTTTGGTAAATTTTGCATTAATTTGGCTTCGCTACAAGGATCCAAATGCAGAGAGACAGTTCAAGTCGCCAGTAAATGTAAAGAAATTTCCAGTATTGGCAGCACTTGGAATTATAACTCCAATTCTTGGAATTGTTCAGCTTGACTGGTTTGTCATATTAATGGGATTAGTAGTTGTAGGCACAGGTATTATGTTTTATTTTGTGTACAATAAGATAACCAACTCAGAAGTACAGACATAATGACTATAGATGAATGTGCAAATCAAATGTTTGTTTTCCATTTAATCTGTTTTGATAAATTTTTTTATAAAAATAAAATTTAATTCAAAAAATTTCAAATCCATGCACGATTTTCATACGCAATGACAAGACTTTAATTTAGTTTTTCAAGTTTTTTGGATCAGGGAGAAGTTGAGTAGGCAGCACAGTCCATTGGATGTATGTAATCATATTTTACAACTAGATGAATCGATCAGATTCGTTGGAAGAATAAAAAATAAAAAAGTAGTTGCATTCGCCAGGAACACATCCAAAACACCATTATTAGATTCTGAGCTTGGTAACATGGCGCATTATTGGGCCTCAATTAAGGCGGGAGTTGAGGAAATGTTTGATGGTCCTTTAGGCAAAACAAATTGGATGATCACGGCCAAGGAATATGTCAAGCTGGTTACATTATTCTTAGATGACGGTTTATTGATTTTCTCACTAGAAGTTGATGCAGATCATGACGACATTATCAAACAAATTCAAAATCTGAATCTTTCATTATAAAATAAAAGAAAAACAAGAGGGATTCTTACAAAATTACGTGCTTGATTGTATGTTGAATTGAATCATCATTTTAGATTGAGAAATCGGAGTGAAACATGTTATCGTACGGCATTAGCGATACGCCGATTATAAGCGGAATTAGGAACAAACCAATTCCAATTGCGGTTAGGATTATTCCAAGATATAGACAATTTTTTGCTCTTTTTGGATCATCCTCTTTTATTACAAAATATGCAATTACGCCACCTATTACATTAAACAAAATTGGCAGCAAAAACCACCATGCGCTTCGCCTTTTTACTTCCATAATGTGATCATACTGATTCTTCTAAAAAACATTAGTTATTTTAGATATTTTTTGATGGGGAATTTTTGCTCTCCTGGAATCCTGGCAATTTCAAATCCTTCTTGACGTTTGTCTAGTGGCCTTGTTGCATCAATGCCAAGCTTTGCAGTCAGGAGGTTTTTCTGATCACTTGACGGATCAAGGCTTGAGCCTCGTACCTTTTGTATTATTGTGAGATCCTTGTCTGCTTGAAACCTTGTCGCCATTGCATATTCAACTTGGACCGGATCTGATGGATTGATGTCATCATCTACTGCTGTCACCATCTTTAGTGAACGATGTGCAGCAAATGTCTCCTCAATCGCCTTTTTACCATCATTGGATTTTTTCTTTGATATTTGAACAACTGCATGTAGCCAGTTACAACCACCATCAGACATTATGACTTGTTTTGTTTGCGGTAGTTTTCTTTTAACATCACGATTCAGTTTGGATTCTATTGGCATTCCCATTAGCAAACGGTGTTCTGCATATCCTGCCAATATATCATGAAAGATTGCATTGTTTCGATAGTAAAGATGTTCTAGCTCAAAGACAGGTTGGGCGCGAACAAAATCATAAGTGCGAAGCATTTCAACCATCCATTCCTTATGGGTTTTGTCTGCCAAGATTTTACCTTCCATTACAATTTCTGTTCCAGATGGTACTGCCATCCCACAGTATGGTAATTTGGTCAGAGTTAGCTTGCCACCCAAGATAGCATTTGCAATTTCAAGTTCATCTTGTCCCCATTCTGCCTGATATGCGCCTGCAATTGAAACTGCCGGATGAACTCCGACTGTTATGGCAACCTTGAGATCTTCCCCATGTTCTTTTGCATCCATGAATGCGCGATGCAAATGTCTGCCTTCCACCATTCGAATTGAAAAGTGTCTTTTGCTAATTGGCATCAGTCTATGAAATGACGAGTTTTGTGTCTTTTTTTCTGGATTTTGTGAGTAGATTATCGATGATGTGATAAACGGTCCTGACTCTTTTTCAAAATGAGTAACTATAGGCAATATCGATAGATCTTTTGATTTATTGTCAAAGAATTTGCCATCATGTGTGATTTTTGGTTTTTTTGAGTGTTCTATTGCAGAAATTACCTTGTCATGGATTGTGTTCTCAGTGCCGGAAATTGCCTTGGCAAATCTTGCCCGATTACCAACTAGGTTTGCAACAAGTCGAAGCTTGCTTTCTTTGATATTAGAAAACAATACAGCATTGCCCCCATCCACTTGAGCGGTGATTGACGCAATTTCATATTTAGTGGAAACTTTTTTTGATATGGTATGAAGTTGATTCATTTTTTTTACCTGATCAAGGTAGCTGCGTAGATCCGTCATTGTCTTATTGCCTCCGTTATCGTCTCAATTAGAACCTTGCTTGGGCCTGCACCTAATTCCTTTTGTGCTGACAATGAAACTATACAGAGTCCACGAATCTCTGATGACATCTTTTGTGAAATTAGCTTCAAAAATAACGAGTCTTGTCTTGTCGGTATTATTTCAGATGAGCTTGGTGATGGGCCAGTACCAATGGATATTATCATCCCACCCAATCTAGATGGACCTTCAGAAATTGAAATGAAAAAAGCGTTTTCGTACTTTAAGATTTTGACATCGAATTTCCGATTTTCTGTTTCCACAGCTATTGTTCTGTGGTCAGAACTTGACATTAATTGCTTGGATCGACTTATGCCTTTATTGCTATCGCTTCTTGTGGGTTGGTCTCAACTGAAATTGCGGCTTTGGAAAGTTTTGGTGTTTTGGCTTTTTTTGTTGTAGCCTTTGTTGTTTTGGCCTTTGTTGTCTTGGCTTTTCTTGATGTTTTTGCCTTGACGACTATTGGCTCTTCAACTTCGATTGTTTCCTCTGCTGCATCAATTGAGCTTATTCCTGTTGCTTCTTGAGCTTCAGCTTCAACTCTGGCACGTAGCTTGGCTTTGTACTTGAGATTTCGTGGTTTTGTTCTCAGTCTGTATCCACAGCATGGGCACCATAGTCCTTCCCATTTGATGAAGATTTCACAAATTTGACAACGTCTTTGACCTGAAGCATAACGTCCAGTTCCTACTGGCTTTTGAGCCTTGTATCTGGAGCAGATTCCTTTACATGTCATTTTTTGTCACCGTATTATAGGAATCGCAAATATTTAAGCATGGATCCATATTTTTTAGAAGATCTATTATAAAATATTATAAAAATTACAATGGATCTTGGCGATCAGCTTGATCAATTTGACAAAAACTTGAAAAGATGTATAAATATCTAACGATTTTTTTACGCACGAGATTATACCTGTGTGGAGCATGATTTTAGGTTGTTTTTGAGTGTTTTTTGGAATAAGATCTCATCCAGTTCGAGATAGTGGCAAGACAAACTGTCTATAGCCTTCACGTTGTGCGATATATCGTGCAGAAAGCATGTCTCGCTCACCACGCTTGTTATAGTTCTTGATTTTCTTTGTAGTTTTTCTTTCATCAACAAACTCTAGTTCAAAATGCGAACAGAACCTCAGATTCAAAAGACTGGTGATTTGTTTTGCGACCTGCATGTCTCCATTTCCTATTCTGACCAGCTTGCGACCTGCTTTCAGCCCACCCAGAATCTTGGCAACATGAGATGCAAGATCTTCAGGTGACGTATACAGTCCACGCTCTATTTCCTTTCCAAGATAGCTGACAGATAGTCCAATTCTCTGTCCAGGATCTATACCAATTAGCAATTCCGATTGGTTTAGACCAGAATCTAACTTTTCAATTATTATTCCCTGAATTACTGTGGGATCTTCCTTTAAGATTTCCTCATTTAGTATAGCTTGACTTGCATATTTTGGCGATTCATCCTCTGTTGTAAATATAAGATTGCCAGAATAAGTAGAGATGTCGTCTGGAAGAAGGGAGTCGTATTTTAGGTTCAATAATTTGAGTGCTTTTACAAACTGAAAGTATGATTTACCATATGCTGTGGCAATACCAATGCGACATTGTTGTTGCGCGCTGATACTGTTTGTTATTGTGTAAGCGATTTAAGGATTTACGGCTTCAAAATTGTTGACACTACGCTGTCAACTGCTTCATTGAATTTAGAGTCAATTGTTGCTTTCGTTTTGTCCAGTTTTGCGGCACCATCAGAGGTTATCTTTTTTGCTTGACTTTCTGCCTTTGAGCGAGTTTCAGAGATCATCGTTTCTGCCTCTTTGATTGCCATCTGTGTGACTTGTTCTCTAAGGGAATCAATCTCTTTTTGGGCACGGGAATTGAGGTTTTTCTTCATATCTGACACTTTGACGTTTAATGAGTCCAGATCGTCCTCCAGTTCTGCTAAAGATTTGATTATCTTGCTCACCTTGGAATCTGCAACCGTTGTCTGAGCTGCCTCTTTCATATAGCTAAAACCGCCTAGTTCGGCTAATTAAATTCTTCATTTTGTGGTGAGAAGCAATATTGCGCGAGATAGATCGCCGCCGGTTTCCTTTAGAGCATTTGTTGCTACTTCTGGTGTAACATTTGCTTGGCTACATATCAACATGATATCGTCTTCTGAAAAGATTGGTGTTTCCAGTTCCTTTTCTTCGTAGGAAGTTGCAATTACTTGGAAAATAGAATTGTCCTTTGATTTCATTTCAGTTACTGCGGGTTTTGATATTATGATCTCTTTTTTGTCGGTCTTGATAATTACTTCTTGAACATTGTTTAGTTCCTTCATGTCAAGGCCCATTTTATCCAACATCCTTCGCATTTCGCGATTTCCGCCACCTCGCATCATGTCTTTTTTTCCTCCAAACTATTTTTTAAACTATCTCGCACTTTTACCGCAACCCCGCGCTTGAGTGAACGCATCATTTCAAAATTGACGATTGCCTTTCCAACGGCAATCACTTTATCTTTATACAAAACAGGAACATCGGCACCAATTAAGACATTTTTACCTGCAGATACTACATGTTTGCAAAATACAGATTTTCCATCTTGGACAAATGGTGCAGAGTCATCATCAATTTCAATACAATTATGACGAAATTTTTTATTCTTGAGTAAAATTTGTGCAAAATACGGCGATATTGCTAGTCCTCCATCAATTCGTAGGGTACAAAGTAATTTTTTGTTGTGATACACCTCTCTAATTCTACCGGTCTTTTTGGAAAATGTCATGGTGATGTCTTTTGGTAGGTTCTTTGATATTCCATTTCCAAACAAGGCATCAATTGTGTGCTTTAGCTTTACTAGCGGATCCAACACCATACCAGAAAGTCATTCCATTAATATGTCAAAATGCTATTTTGGAAGATGTATAGTAAAGATGGTCGGTTTGTTCTTTACGTATATTGATCCATGGTGTTGTTCTATTATAGATTTGACACTTGCAAGTCCTAAACCAGTACCGCCCGGTTTTGTTGTAAATAATGGCTCAAAGATTTTCGGTAAGATATCTTCAGGGATTCCGCGTCCAGAGTCCTCAACTTCTATTGTAATGAATTTGTCTTGGTCTAGTACTCGAATGTTAATTGTGCCTTCTTTGCCTAATTCTTGAATAGAGTTTGCGATAAGATTGCCAAGTGCGACTTCAATGCTTTCTGCATCGCATCGTATGATGTGATCATTTTTTGGCAGATTGATCATAATCCCAGAAGGTCGCTCCAATCGGTCTAGTGCTCCAGATAGTATTTTTCGGATAGAGTTTTGTTGTATTTCTGGTGGTTTGGTCCTAACGAAATCAAGTGCATCAGTTACTTGATAGTTAATCTTGGACGCTGCTCTGTCTATTCGTTCTAGGTGTGTTTTGATTTTTTCGTTAATGTCTTTGTCACGTGTTAATATTTCAGTGGTATTTTTGATTACAGCCAAAGGATTCCTAATGTCATGTGCAAGCCTGCTTGCAAGCTGTCCTACTGCAGAGAGTTTTTCGCTTTTGAGCAAGTCCTCATTTAATTTCATTATACGATTGAGATTTCTTTGGTTGGAACGAATTGCTAAAAACACAAAGGCACTCATCGATACACCTATTGCAGGAATTGCGACCATCACCAGTGTTTCAAAGTCAGAAAATGTAGGAGTCCTGCTAAATTCTAAAATCCATTTTCTGTGCCCAAACTCTATCTGAGTGGATTTTGGTTCATCATTATTTGATATCTCTTTTTTTGAGTCATAAAGTAAATTTTCATCAGATTTTACACTATCATAGATTTTGATCCTCACCCCATGTGTTTCTGCTTGCGGAAAACTAGGCAACATGGCACTAAATAGATCATATGTTCTAAAGGCACAATAAACAAATCCTTGTAGTGAATTTCTTTTTTCCTCAACAGATTCATGAGGATAATCATTTTTGTAGACTGGTAAAAACATCAGAAACCCAGGTTGTACATCTTTGTTCATTTCTTGTACCAGCGTAACTTTACCAGAAATTGTTACAGTCCCAATATCACGTGTTTGTTCCAGAGCAGATCGTCTAACAGATTCTGTAAACATGTCATAACCAAACGCCTTCAGATTACGAGCATTAACTGGTTCAATATAGATAACTGAATGATATTCTTCTCTTTTAGTGTCAGGATGAACTGTGTAGTTAGGATACAGTACACGCATCTCTTGTACATGTTTTTCAAGATCTGCAAAATTACCTATTTTCTGTGAATATCCTACTACTTGTATTCCCGGAAATCTTTGTTCAACTTTCTGATTTTGTATAAAGGTTCGCCATTCATCTGATGTAACTTCATCTGAACTGAGAAACAATCCTTGCGCTGAATACAAAGCTTGTTCATAATTTACCAGCCGGGCTTCAATTGCTGCGGCCAGATCTTTTGCAATTATATTAAACTCGTTTTCTTTTTGGAGCAGGATATAGCTATAAAATAATCCAAGTACGACAAACGTGATAAACAGAGAACCGCCTAATGCAATAAAATCAATATGTTTGCTTTGCATGATGATTAGCTCTTGGAGTGGTATTATTCATGTGAGTATAAGATTTGATGAGGTATTAGTGAAAACCCCAGTACGATTTTACGATATATATTTTCAAGACACATCTATATAGATAGGATGGATTCATTTAGATGTGCAGGCACGAGAAGAGACACGACGCATACAATTTACCGGAAAATCATCATACATTGTATCACTACCTAAACAATGGATTATGGAGCTTGGCCTAAAACAGGGAGATCAAATCACCATAACGCGCGAAGGAAAATCAGCATTAAAGATAATTCCTTCAAAAGATCAGACAAAATCAACTCAAACAGAAGAAGCAGTATTAGAAATAACACGAGATGATGACAATGCGGCAATTGTTCGAAAGTTAGTATCGCTGTATTTTCTTGGCTACAAGACAATTCAGATAAAACCAAAAACAGACAGATTACAGCCAGGGCAAAGAAATGCAATCAAATCAGCTGTTAAAGGAATGTTAATGGGTGCAGAAATCATCTCAGATTCTGTTGACGGGATAACAATCCAAGTTTTGGTTAATCTATTAGAATTGACAGTTGATGGCGCATTCAAACGAATGCTACACTTGGCTAAATCAATGCTAAGAGATGCACTACTTGCAGTAAGAGAGGCAAATTTGGAGTTAGCAAAAGAAGTGATCGATTCTGATGACGAAGTAGATAGATTTGGATTTTACATTATACGCCAATTAAAGATCGCCATACAAAACGAGTACATGTTACGAGATATGGGATTCACGAACGCAAGGCAATGTCTTGGATACAGACTAATCGTAAAAAACATTGAACGAACTGGAGACCATGCAACTTTGATTGCAAAGGATTTGTTAGAATTCAAGGAATCAGTACGAAAAGATGCAATGGATAAAATCGAGGATCTGACGGATTTTGCAATATCCGTACTGGATCAAGCATGTTTGGCATTGTTCAAAGAAGATTTTGCACAAGCAGAATTAGCAATCAAAAAGGCATCTGAGCTCTCAAAATACGAGAAAAAGATTCTTGAATCCGTCAAATCCATAAAGAACGAAGAAGAGGCCTACCGTATTAGAAGAATGGCAGAAAACATTGCCAGAATCGCAGAATACGCAAGCGATATTGCGGAAATCGTACTAAACATGAACATAGAAAAAATGTTGAGAAAACGCCCATAAATGGAATCATATCATGCATAGCGCCATACTAATCACATACGACAATGAAGACTCTATCAAAGAAGCATACGGACTTTGTGAGGCAGCAGGTTACAAGGTTGACAAATTAATCCGTCAAAAATTCCTCAACAAATCAAGATATGGAATTGGCGAAGGAAAAATGCTTGAAATAAAAGAAATAGCAGAAAAGATAAAACCAGACGTTATAATTTATGATGAAATTCTCAAACCCAGCCAAAACTACAACCTTGCATCAAAACTCAAAATCAACATCCTAGACAGAGAATCTCTGATTTTAGAAATCTTTGAGCGACGCGCAGCAAGTGCAGAATCACATTTACAAATAAAGCTAGCACAGTTCAGATATGAGATGTCAAGAGCAAAAGAAAAAGTCAGACTGGCAAAAATGGGTGAGCAACCAGGATTCATGGGAATTGGAATGTATGAAGTAGACACTTACTATAACGACATTCAAAATAGAATGCGAAGTGTAAAATCAAAGCTAGTCAAAATGGGAAAGCAAAGGGCGTTACACAGGGAAGCAAGAAGACGAGTAGGCCTCAAGACAATATCTTTAGCAGGCTATACATCTGCTGGAAAAACTACTATTTTTAATTCTCTGACAGGCGAGGTAAGACAGGAAAGTCCAGAATTATTCACTACACTATCCACTACTACAAGGAAAATTCTAATTGAAAAAGACCCCGTTTTGATTTCAGATACTGTCGGTTTTATTTCCAAGTTGCCAGCATACATGATAGAGGCATTCAAGTCCACACTTGAGGAGTTAAAGTACGCTGAAGTTGTAATAGTTGTAATTGATATTTCTGATTTGGAGGGAGATTTGCGAAAAAAATACCGTAGCTGCCTCAAAACCATGGCAGATTTGGATGTAGATCAGGAACGCGTAATCTATGCACTGAACAAGTCAGATCTGGTAGAACCAGAAGATATTGTAAAAAAAGCAGAACTTATTGGATTATCAGATAGCAAAAAATGGGTCCCGGTTTCTGCAGTGACAAAACAAAACATTCCAAAACTAATGGATCTGGTCAAAAAAATGATAGAAAGGCCACCTCAGCAAATAAAAGAGATTCCAAGAAAACAAGACTTGACAAAATTCTATGAGCAAGATGACGATTGAGGTACTAAGAATTGGGCAGCGAGTTGTCCGAGACGATAGAGTAACAACTCATGTTGCACTAGTATCGCGTGCGTTTGGCGCATCAAAGATCTTTATGAATGAGATAAATCCAGAAATCAAACAAACCTTAGACAGAGTAAACAAGTCATGGGGTAGTAATTTTGAAATTGAGTATATTGAAAACTGGCGGGCGTTGTTAAAATCAAAGAAAAAAGATGGTGCAAAAATTGTTCATCTTACCATGTATGGGCAAAACATTAACGATGTGCAAAAAAAGATTGGAATGGAGAAACACATTCTAATTGTGGTTGGCGCAGAAAAGGTTCCACGGGATGTTTACGAAAACGCAGACTATAATGTAGCAGTCGGAAATCAACCTCACTCTGAGATCAGTGCACTTGCTATCACATTAGACAGAATCCAAAACGGTAAACAATTTGATGTCAAATTTGATAACGCACGACTAAAGATAATTCCATCAGAGAAAGGCAAACAGGTAGTTGCTAAAAAAAGAAACTAGCTTGATTGAACCCATCCGCCGCAAGATGAGCAAATAAGCATCCCATCATCATTTTCATATGTAGGCGAGCCTGGAGGACATTCACATTTTGAGATCATTTCTTCCATTTCATTTCTTTACAATTAATGTTATTTTAAGAAGACAGATAGAAAATCAAACATTTGTTTAAAATTTGATACTTATTTATTACATTTTTAAGGGAATGATGAAGGTTTTTGTTATCTATCAGTTAACCGCGCTTGTTCTGTGCTAAAGGCATCAATCACATGAGGCGCAAGACGTTCAATGTCAAGTGTTCTATCAGCGGAAATCAATAACGTCATCTTTGCTATTGGAAAAGGAAAGCTTAGCAGTATTACCTTGTCTCGTCTTGCGGCCAAATAGTTAATTGGTCCTAATTCCTTGTCAAGACTTCGTCTTAATGAAATCTCCGAGATAAACTCCATGAACGAACATAGTTTTTGTTTGTCATTTTCCAGAGGAATTAGTCCCTCCTTGAACCCACCTGCAATGATCTTGCCGTGTTCGTCTAGAATTCCTGCAAATCGTATGTCGTCTTCCAATGTGAGTTTTTTACACTTTTCATCATATGTAGGATATCTGATTTTACTTGCCAGCGACATAAGATTATCCCCATAATGTCAGAGTTGATCTGACCCTCGAAATTGATCTAATTTTGCTAGTCACTACATCTTTAATCATGGTCTCAGAGGGAGCTTCTACTTTGGCAACAATATCATATGCGCCAAAGACTCCATGTGTTTCCTTGATTTTCTTTATCGATTTTAACTCAGACAAAACACGTTCCTCAGAACCAAGATCACAATTTATCAAAACATATGCGTATGACATGTGTCATCCTATGGAATGTGCTTTTTGCAATAGCACTTTAGTTCAGTACACTCTTTTAGTGCACTGACATATTCAGTCATTGGTTTTTTCTCGATTCCGCAGAAACATACATCTGCTTCATCTCCACATTTGATACAGTAGCTCATAGGTAATATTAGCAGCTTTACATATATATCATCAATCATGTAAAAACCATGAATTTATCAGATATTATTCAAGTAACATAAACAAATGTTCAGAATTTTTCAATATAAGCTAACAAAACTAGATAACTGTAAGGTAATTTGACGCCTAGACTAACAAAATCAAAGAAACCATATGATCAGACTTTTGTGTCATGGTGTGGTACTATACACAAGAAGCTGACGCAATAGCCAACTGACATGATACAGCACTGGTTTGCCGGTGGAACATACTGTTTCTGCCCTAAGCAAAGGATGCTGTCCCCCGTCAGCTTTGTTCGCAGATGTTAAATATACAAAAAGAATTTTCAAGTCAATGGTAGAATCTTACGAAGACCCATTTGTTAGAATCTCTGCAATGATTGGCGGAGATGAATATCTCAAGGTAGCCCGTGCACTACTAAAAGCAGAAGACGCAACAGATGAAGAAATTGCAAGCTCTACTGGATTGAGAATCAACATGGTAAGAAAAGTTCTATATGACTTGTTTGGCAAAGCACTCATCACAGGAATTCGTGTAAAGGATGAACGAAAGGGATGGTTTGTGTAT
This sequence comes from uncultured Candidatus Nitrosotenuis sp., assembly GCA_964616415.1. Taxonomy (GTDB): domain Archaea; phylum Thermoproteota; class Nitrososphaeria; order Nitrososphaerales; family Nitrosopumilaceae; genus Nitrosotenuis. Next base: position 103,879 of record CAZTUP010000014.1, read on the forward strand.
AGATGGCGTTCAAGAAAAGACGAAGTTGAGAATTTTATTGAAAATCAGAAAAAGAAAATTTCAGAGCGACTACAACAAAGACTAGATTATGAAAACTCTTCACAGTTTTATCATTGTGGAAATGAGGACTGTCCAAGAATAACGTTTGAGACTGCTCTTGAACAATTTTTCAAATGTCCAAGATGTGGCGGTGTTGTGAATCTGAAGAAAAACGACAAGCTCAAAAAAGCATTAGAGTCAAAGGTCACAGACATAAGAAACGACATGCGTCGTCAACTGTAATACAATACTATTTCGTCATTTTGTCGTACAACTCTTTGTAGATGTAGCCTCAACGATTTTGTAATTTGTGAGAATCCAATTCCTTCAACTAGGGTTTTTGCGTCCTTTCCACCAATCAGAAATGGGGCTATTGTAACAATTACCTCATCAACTAAACCTTGATTTACAAAATCCCAGTTTGTGGTTCCACCACCTTCCAAAAGGATGGTTCTGATTTTTCTTTGATATAGTACCTTCAAGAGTTTTTTTAGCTCAACTTTTCTTTGTCCAGCAATCACAACGTCGGCAGCAAAATTACCTAGCCTTGTCAGGTTTTTCTTTGGTGCCTTTTTTGACACCATAATCATTGTAGGTATTTGATGTGATGTTTGAATTATTTTGGAATTGGTAGGTATCTGCGCAAGTGAATCCAGGATTATTCTGGTAGGATTTTTTCCCTTGACATATCTAACATTAAGCATCGGATCATCTTGGAGTACGGTGTTTTTACCAACTAGAATAGCGTCAACTCTTGAGCGAAGTTTGTGCAGTCGTATCTTATCGGTTTTTGAAGACAATGCCGAGTCGCCAGACCTAGTCGCTATTTTGCCATCCAATGAAATTGCTGCAGAGAGTATTATGTGCGGCCTAGATCTTGCCATGAACGATTTTACCTCCAATCATCACTGCAGAGATTGCTGATTCGGATGCCCTGTGTACGATGCTTGCATATGGGTTGTGCATTGGCTCCAAGTCTAACGAATGTTTATCAAAAAATACACCATCTGCTAAGAATCCGGGTTGAATTGAGCCTATTTTTTTGGCAAGCAGTATACCACCATTTACGGTTGCCATCTTGAGGATTTCCTTTGGATTGATTCTTTTTTGATACAAACCCATGTGTACTTTCCACAGGTAATCCATTTCTCTAAACATATCAGGTGAGTTTATCATTACATTGTCAGTTCCTATTGCAACTCTGCATCCCATTTTCTGCATTTTGTCAAAGTTTGGAACTCCTTCTGCCAGAGCCGCATTTGCACGAGGACAAATTACAATTCCACGTGTTGCTTTTGCAGCCATCTTCAGATCCGCTGTTCCTGCATGTGTCATATGTACTAAAAAATGCGGCTTTAGTAACAAAGCGCGTTCTGTTTCTGTTTTTTTTGTAATTTTTTTAGACATCATTACGCTTTGTTTTGTTTCTGAACTGTGAATTGAGCGAATTTTTTTTGTCTTTGAATAATGTTTGAGTACAGAATCACTGTTTTCATTTGCTCCAGAAATTCCAATTCCATCACAAATTTTTAACACCTCTACAAGGTTCTTTTTGGAATAATCAGATAACGGTTGATTTTTTTTTATTTCCAGATGGTCTTGGTATGATTCAACTCTTCCAAGAATCACAGATCTGATCGGAGTGTGAGCTAGTGCTTTTTGCAATAATGTAATTCCATGTAAGCTGCCCTCACGAAAATCAACAAATGTTGTTATTCCTTTTCGAATCATAGAATGACAGGTATTTTTCATAAATGATATCAGATGATCTGGATTACTTTGCTTGAGAATTCTCTGTTTTGCACCCAAAATAGGATGAATTTTGCTATCAACTGTACCTGAGAGTGTTACATCCTTAGCTATCGAATCTCCAATGTGAGTATGCATGTTGATAAATCCAGGCACCAATAACAAGCCCTCACAATCAACTGCTTTACCATTTTTTTGGTTCAGATTGCCAAAAACTTTTGAAACTGGAAGATTGGCAGATTGCACATATCTCAGATCTTTACCATAAAGAATACTGAGATTTTTTAAAAGCATGATAACTCATAGATTTCTGGTTTTTCTTTTTTTGCATCTCTAATTTCTCGAATAGTATCAAGAGATTTTGTTGCAAGTTTAACTGCCTCTCTTGCAGTGCGCCCAGTTCCTATTCCACAATTAAATGAAATATCAAATTCCTTTTTTGCAATATCCAAGAATTCTTGTGCATTCTGCTTTGCATCACCTGACGTTACTACCATGAAATTATCACCACCCATAAAGAAGGTCAAGGATTTTTTTGTCAAGAAGAACTCTGACATTTTTGCATAGATCTTGAAAATTATAGATGATATCTCATATGGTGATTTTATTTTTCTTTGTGAGGTGATGTTCTCCACATCAAAATGCATGATTGTAACTTGTTGATCTGCATGTCCATTTACAAATCCAAAGATGTTATAGGATTCATCCAACACTATTGGGGTTTTCTTGCCCTCGTATGCCCGTAGATTTGCATCAAATGGGTTATCCGCATAGCCAATTGACATTGATAGTTTTAGTGTAGATACCTGTTCCAATTTCTTTTGTATCTCAATGTGATCTGATAAGGTAAGACCATTTGTTATGACAAAAAACTCATCAAATCTATTTGAAAATACCAAACAGTTTTTCTCAGAAAATAGTTTTTGTATTTCTCGGTATAGATTTGCCTGAAGCATTTGTAATTCGTGCTCTCGATCAAATCCCAAGGTCAGAGTCCAAGGACCATATTCTGTTATTTTTATGATAGTAAGCTGAATCATTGAATTTTCTCCAATTCCTTTGCTAATTTTACTACTGCTTCCACTGCACGCTCGGCAACAGGTCTTATTCTAGCATATGCATGACGTTCTTGCATCCCTGGGCCAGAAATGCCAAGTGAGACTGGTTTTTTGTGCTTGATTGATAGTTCTGTTAAGGATTTTGCAGTTGAATGTGCGATTACCTCATCGTGTTTTGTCTGTCCCTTCATGATTGCGCCCAAAGTAACTACAGCGTCAACATCTTTTTTTGAGAGCAACGAGTCCACTAGAATCGGCATATCGTATGCGCCTGGAACCATACAAGAATACTTGACTGTGATCTTTAGTATTCTTGCCTTTTCTTGAGCAATTTCTAGCATTCTAGATGTTATCTCCTCATTAAATTCTGCAGTTACGATTGCAATGTTCATCTAGTGTATCCTCGAGAATTCCAATAATTCCTTACCATCAATAAACGGGATGGCATTTTCTTTTGCAAATTTTTGCGCTTTTTCCATAGATAGAGCTGAATATGTCTGAGCATCCATCATCTCACATATTGCAGTGACTGGCGTTAGATTAGCAAGCTCTGTCAAATATATGGACATTTCCGTGTGGCCTTGTCGTTTTGCTAATAACCCATTTGATGCCAGTAGTAATGGTACATGTCCAGGAGTGGCAAATGATGAGATGAACTCTTTTTTTGCATCATTAGAGCGATATAGATTTGCCATTTGTTTTATTGTCAATGCCCTGTCTTTATCAGTTATTCCAGTATAGGTTTGTTTGTGATTAATTGAAATTGAAAATGTCGGATGATCGCCATATGGAGCAGTACCCATTATCATTTGCTTTGAGTCCACATCCACATCATTAGATCTTGATAGAATATGGTGCATGTATTGGAGGTTTAATGATTTTGCAAATGAATCATCTATTGCAAGACAAATTAGACCGCCTGCATTTTGTCGCATTCTGGAAATGTGTTCTGGTGTTACAAATTGAGCAGCGACTACCATATCGACTTCATTTTCTCTTTTTCCAGAATCATAAAGCAGGACAAATTCGCCTCGTTTTAGCGATGCTATTGCCTCATCTAATGCCATCACTACAAAATGGTTTTTAGAACAATAATAAAGTTTACTAGTAAATTAGTAATTACCACTATTTTGGTAGAAAATCATTCCTGTTTTAGGAGATATTTTCCCAAAATGTCAGTTTCAATATTAACCTTGTCGCCTATTTTTCTGGTTGAAAAATTTGTCACATCCACGGTATGCGGGATCAAACATACGGATCCAATATTTTTTTTCACATCAACTACAGTAAGACTAATTCCATCAATTGCAATTGATCCTTTTTGTACAACAAAGCGTGCCAAACTTTTTGGAATCTCAAACCAAACCTGAATTTCTTTGGGTTTTTTTTCTATTTTTTTTATTGTACCCACACCATCCACATGTCCCAATACAAAATGGCCTTCAAGTCGTTCCCCCACTTTGAGACTTCGCTCCACATTTACAATTCCACCAACCTTAAGATTTCCAAGATCAGTCTTTTTTGTGGTCTCCTCAATCATTTCAAAGTCACATTTGGATTTGTTTATCCCAGTAACTGTCAAGCACACGCCATTTAGCGCAACACTTTGTCCAAGCTTTAATCCTTTAGAGTTCTTTCCAAGATCTACTGTCATTTTTATGGCACTACGATTATTGGTATTCTGTTTTATTGCTAGAATTTTACCAATTCCCTCAACTATACCAGTAAACAACGATTCTTGTTTTACTACAAGACTATAAAATGATTCAGCCGTAAGAAGCCTTAAAACTAAAACCAAACTAGTTTTTTCATGGATGTATTTGAGGCAATAGAAAAACGTCGCTCAGTAAAACACTTTGATCCAAATTATACCATGTCAAAACAGGAAATCAACAAAATTCTTTCTGCAGCCATTCTATCCCCAACATCATACAACATTCAGAACTGGCGATTTGTTGCAATAACAGACAAGAGCCTAAAGACAAAGATACGTCAAGCTTCGTGGAATCAGGCTCAAGTTACTGATGCGTCGGTGGTTTTGATTTTATGTGCAGACTTGCTTGCCTGGAAAAAGAATCCTGCACGATATTGGAAAGATGCTCCAAAAGCAACACAGGAATATTTGATTCCATCAATCATAAAATCATACGAAGGTCAGGATCAGTTTCAACGAGATGAGGCGATTAGATCCTGCGGAATGGCAGCTCAAACGATTATGTTGGCTACAAAGGCAATGAATTACGATTCATGCCCAATGATCGGCTTTGACCCAGATCAGGTTGCAAAAATAATCAACCTACCAGATGATCACATCATAGTGATGATGATAACAATAGGTAAGGCACTCAAGCCAGCACAACCAAGAGGCGGACAGATTCCACTAAATGAAATTGTAGTAACTGACCATTTTTAGTTTCAAGATAACAAAGTTCCTCGGGGTTTAATTACTCTAAATTCAATTTTTTGACATGGATATAGCAGACGTCATAATTACAATAATTCATTTGATTGTGGGATTTATCCTAGTATTTTATGCTGCAAAAGCATACAAAAAAACCAAATACCCACCAATGCTACTTTTGGTCGCAGGATTTTCAATTCTGGTTTTAGGCGAAACAGTGATCGAAGATTTCTTTGATTTTCTGAACAACAACTTCCTACAGGAAATAATTGCAGAATCATTTGAGATTGTCGGTTTTGTGATATTGATTTTGGCAGTCAAGAAAAGCTGAAAATGGAAACAGATGACAACATCACCTCCGCATTGGCAGATAAATACACGCGAGATATTCTAACCATACTATCAAAAGAGGAGTTATCAGCACAACAAATTGCCACAAAGTTAGACATTCCAACATCCACTACATATAGAAAGATCAAGACACTGGAGGATCTCAAGCTAATCAAAAAAACTAAAGTTATACGTACACTTGAAGGCCTAGGTGAAAGCTATTACAAAAGTTTAGTGTTAGAAATCAATGTGAAATACAAAGAAGGTATTCTTACTTATACCATAGAGAGAACCAAAATGGACGATAAGATAATCAGATTATGGGAGAAGTTCAAAGAGTAGACAGACCATTCTCATTGATAAGAACGGTCGGCACCAAATTAAATATCAAATCATATACTTGTTCATGGAAAAAAAATCGATGCATATTGCATCTATTGTCCTTGCGGCAGTAATACTCTCAACTGGCGCAGTATACCTAATGGTAGCATCAGATGAATACAACGACTATCAACAAGAAGCAAATGCGTCTACCAACGAACAAAATTCTGAATCATCCGAACTGGAATCTGAAGAAGATGCAGAATCAGGAATATTTGGGCCACAACATGAAGCAATATTCTTTGGAATAATCGGAGCAATGTATGTTCCAATTGGTCTGTGGATGTTAAAGAAAAAAGAGCAGACTAGAACGCCATACATGATTGCACTGATTGGATCTGCTGCATTAATTGCCTTCTACATAACAACAAGGACCGTTGATTTGCCACTAGTAGGTCTCCAAACAGACATTGGCATACAAGACACATTAGCAAAAGTATTGCAGGGCACAATAGTTGGCATATCTGGATTTATGCTATTTGCAATAGGGAAACATAGAAAAATCGAAAAGACAGCCTAGTTTTTTATTAGGTTTCTAATTTTTTATTAAAAAATTTTTAGTATCCATGCCTATGAGAAACTCATGGTATCCACTCAGATAATGGAAAAAATTCTCTTTGGGGTGGCAAAACAATGGATTGCAGGAAATACGATTCACGAGGCATTAGATGCTGCACAAAATTCTTACAAAAACGGAATGAGTGTAATCATAAACAAGCTTGGAGAATATCACACTTCAAAGAATCTCATAGAGAACACCATATCAGAGTACAAAACAGTAATGGGTTCATTTAGAAAATGGGGTGTTAGCGGCGCGATATCTGTAAAACCAACCCAGATTGGCTTGATGAAAAGCAAAAAGGAATGCCTCAACAATTTTGGAACTCTAATCCAGGCGGCATCACGATCTCAGACATTTGTCTGGATAGACATGGAGTCCTCAGATCACACCGATGAGACAATCCAAATTTATGAGAATCTACTTGCTAGATACGAAAGGCTCGGAATAGCTATTCAGTCAAATCTAATGCGAAGTGAAGGTGATCTGGCAGACTTGCTTGCAATTGGCGCCAAGATACGTCTTGTAAAAGGCGCATATCGAGAAAATGCAAACATTGCATTCAAATCAAAAGACAAGATAGATCAGAACTATCTGAGATTGATGAAAATTCTCTTTGAGAACGGCAATGAGTTTGGAATTGCAACACATGACGGTGTGATGATCGATGGTGCCATACAACTGGCAAAAAACCATGAAAAGAAATTTGAATTTCAAATGCTTCGAGGAATTAGGGACGAGCTCAAATTAGGACTAGTCAAAGAAGGATTTTCTTTATCAGAATACATTCCATATGGCACAAATTGGCTTCCTTATTCAATTCGAAGACTAAAAGAGAGAAAGCGGAACATTTTGCTTTTGGGCAGCTCTTTCATAGCACATCACAAAATATGAGCTAGTAGAAATCATACTTGAACGTTATATAGAAAAAACACGTCATGTGTATAATGAAGACAACAGGAATCGTCTTGATTCTACTTGTTGCGACACTGGCACTACCTTTGGGAAATTCTTTTGCCGTACCAATATCCAATCCGCCAACAAACCTTGTTGCTCAAACAATATCCAGTACACAGATCAACTTGTCTTGGAATGCACCAGTCAATTCAACACAAAATGAGGTAAATGGTTACAAAATAGAGCAGGATGTAAGTTGTGACGGAAGCTTTGCCACACTTGTAGCAAACAATACATCTACAACATACTCCGATACAGGATTGAGTGCAGGAACTTGTTATGCATACAGAGTTTTAGCACTAAATTCTGCCGGAGCTAGCATGCCATCAAATGTTGATTTTGATGTAACACTAGCAACATCTAGTGCTCCAAACGGACTGACAGTTACTGCAGCATCTGCAACATCACTAAAACTTACTTGGAGTGCACCTGCAAATAATGGCGGTGCAAACATCACTGGCTATCAAATCCAGAGAAATGGCACTGTTCTAGTATCAAACACAGGCAATACCAAGATAACATACACGGATACGGGACTCACACCATTAACTTCACAAACCTACAGAATTGCAGCGTGGAATAGTGTAGGCCTTGGTGCATTTTCAGCAAATGTCACTGCCAAGACACTAAACCAGACAAGTACTACAACTGACAAAGAAAACCTAGGTAAAGCAGTGTCCGAGTTTGTACATAAACGAAACGAGTTATTCAAAAAACAACGCGAAGAAACAGTTAAGCTAATTCGCGAATGTCATGACAAAGCACTCAACGCAAACGGAACTGCAAGAAAGCAGATCATGGATGACTGTCGAGAAATGATGAAGACTCTAAATGACAAATACAAGGATGCAAGAAAACAATTCAACGAAGAATTCAAGACATTCAAAAAAGAAACAAAATCCCTTCTAAAAGAAGTAAAAAAGACAGGCAACATCAACAAAAAAGATGTCAAAGAGATAAAGCGCGAAGTTAATGACTTGGAAAAAGACATCAAAGAAAAATCAAAGGCACTAAAACAAGACACCAAAGAACTGCGCAAAGATCTCAAAAAGGAGCTAAAAGAGTCCAAAAAAGACAAAAAGAAAGACAAGCACGATGACTAGCCTTCTTTTTCCATTTTATTTTTAGGCACAAAATCAACAAACTAGCTTATCATTTAACGAACAAGCTGATGAGGTCATATCAATCCGATGTCACATTATAGAATTATGAAAACAACACATTGGGCTTATGAAGTTCGAGCCCCATTCAAAAAAGTCATGGCCTGGGACGCACTTTTCTTTGTTCTAGGCATTGGCGTCGGAGCCGGAATTGGCGCATTCCTAGCCACAAGCTAGGAATTTTTTTATTCTTTTAGTTTACTTTCCTGAAATATTTCTGATTCATACCAGTTGTATCGAAAGTAATCTAAACACCACTCATGAAACATTGCATCTGTACTGTAAAACATCTCAGTGATGTCCGCTTCACCCTCTACGTTTGGGAATGACACGCTTGCTTCTTTTTCATTTAATACTATCAAGGTCTGGATAGTCTTTTGCATTTTTCTCTCAATTAGCCCTTTTTCTATAAAACTATCAAAGTTTAGCTTGGCAAGTAGTTTTTTTCTTCCCTTTGGAACTACGGCAGATTCCGATAAGATGTAGTTGAATTTTATTCCCTTTTCAATTCGCTTTACCTTTGGCTCGATTATATCCAGCGGGATTTCTGTTAAAATTTCGTAAATGTACTGGTTTGCGTTTTTGTAAATTGACTTCCATTGTTCCAATACCTTTGATACGCCCTTGGTGTGAACAGAGTTTGCCAGTTGTCCGATTCGCATGATAAACTTTGGTGGAATCTCACCAAATGTGTGATCCTCAAAATATTTTCGGTTTCTTGAGAGGAAGATTATTGATGGAGTTTGAGAGCAAATTGTCTTGCCATAAGTGGTAAGTGCATAATAGCCATCCATGTTTTTTGCGATAAATCCACCGTCCTCCAGTCTCGCAAAGTTGCGGTGTACCTCCTGAACTGTGGCACCAATCTCTTTTGCCATGTTTGTCACCTTACATTTTTTTTCTAATAGTCGAAATATGATCTGCAGTCTTTGCTGGCTGGATAATTCCAGAAAATTGTTGGCGGCCTCTTCGTATAGATCAACCATGACAGATCTAGGCACAAGTTGGTAAAAAATGATGAGTTCATTCCGTGTGTGAAAAATTAGCACTAGGCAAGATTATTGGCATTATTTATTAGATTGAATTTGAGATTTTATTTTATTGGTATATTTACGAACAAAGTCAGTCAAGGGTGAAAAGTATCTTTACTTGGTAAGATCAGTCTGGGATTCAAAAAAGAACACCTCACGGCAAGAGACAGTCAAGTATTTGGGAAAGTCATCAGAAGTAACAAGGCAAGACATACCTACAGAATACAGAAACGATCCCAAGGTGATTTCGTTTTTAGCATCAGACCAAGTAATGGATCTGGACAAAAAAGAAGAAATGCTAACAAAACTTCGAGACCAGCTTTTGAAATTATTTATCAAAGGTGATCTTGATGGCGCACTAGACTTGTATCAGAATTATCGTACAATATCGGGTACTACAAGTTTTTTTGAAAAAATTCTGACTCCAGTAATGTACGAGGTGGGTGATCTCTGGATGAAAAACAAAATCAGTATTGCAGACGAGCATGTTTGCAGCAACATAGCAAACAGTTTGGTTAGAATAATTTTTGATAGAAATACAAAAATGCCAACAAAAAAGAAGATTTTGATTTGCACGCCAGATGGCGAGCATCATAATTTAGGTGCAAGCGTTCTGGAATCGCATTTGTCATGTAATGGATTCAAGGTGTTTAATTTATCGCCATCAGAGCCGCATGAATCTATTGTGAGATTCATAGAATCAGCAAAGCCAGATGCCGTGTTAGTATCAATCACATTGTCAGACAATATCAAACCAGGCCAGAGATTAATCAGAAAAATAAAGGAGCGATTTGATGTTCCAATTTTTGTTGGCGGCCAAGCCATAAATGATGAAAGTGTAAAGTTTGATGCCCAGATAATCCGCGAATCTAGCCTCAAAAATATCCCAAAACTAATCAACTGATATCAGGTTTGGGCATTAATCTTGTATTTACGCGAGATTTATGCATAGACATACAAAACCCAATTGCAAAAAATCGAATTCCAGAGTAGAACATTATCCAAAGACGCAAATTAGAAACAGAATCATTTGATTCAGATTTTCGATTCATAGTCAAGTACATCAAAGAAATAAAATTGCACAGTAAATGTTTTTGGCCTAAATTCGATATGCATTTGTATTACAAATAATAAAACATTTCATGGGCAAGTTTTCCAGAGTAGAGCCATCGTACATTTCCAAGGACGGATGCCGCCTAGTTTGGGAGGGAATCGATGAGGATGATTCCGATGTGGTTGTTCTAAACAAAGAAGAATTAGATTCACTAGTTGAAATATTATCAAAGAATTCTACTGGCAAAGTAGAGCTCGAAGACGAATTTAGTACTATTCTAATAAACACAGACACCGTTCAATTCAGACTAAAGGATTCCAAGATGTTGGAGGTAAAGACAACTACCATGACCAAATCAATATTAGAATACAAAAAAGTTCCACACATACCAAAACCAATCAAGATTTACCCAAAGGAATTCTTGCCATCAATTCAAATTGAAAAAGAGGATTCTGAAAAAAGGCAACTTGATGCGGTCCTAAAATCAAAGGCAGGAAAAAGAATTTCAGAGACAGATTTATTCCGAATAATGTCAGTTAGACGCTCAACTAGAAATTTTGATTCATCAAAAGTAGTAGAGCAGTGGCAGGTAGACAAAATCTTGGCAGCTGCAGATACTGCGCCCACTGCCGGTAACTTTCAGGGCTTTGAGGTCTTTTATATCAAAAACAAGGAGATAAAAAAGAGGCTAGTCGAAGCTGCAAACAACCAACCATACGTGAATGCGCCGGTAGTCTTGGTCTTTTGTATGGACCCAGCACGAGTAAAAATGAATTTTCGACCAGAGATTTTGGCCAAATTCTCACTTCAAGATGCAACATTAGCAGCTGCATATTCCCAGCTTGCCGCATCAGCACTAGGCCTGAGCACAATCTGGATCGGCATGATTAATGAGGAAAAAGTACAGCAGATCCTTCAGACAAAGCTTAGACCATCATCAATTCTTTGTATTGGTTATCCACAAAAGAATCGCCCTCCAAAGTCCAGGCGAAAGCTAAAAGACTTGGTTCGAGTTATAGAATAAACTCGCCAATGTTTGTCCTCGATATTGCAATGCCAGAAAAGGCTTTTTGCATCATATTTGCAAGATAGGCCATCGAGATTTTGACACCTTTTGTTTTTTCCGGATCAGTGCCAGGGTAAAGCCTAATGGTAGTTTGTTCTTCTTTTGAAGACACCTCGATTAGAAACTGCTGATTTTTTCATCGATTACTATGGTTGATATCAACGCAGATTTTTTGTTTAGAGATAGAAAAAAATCATTTAGTTTTATGATGCATGGCTCTTTTGTCACAAATGGTACAAACTTGTCAGAGAAAAACTCCAAATCCATTTTCTTGTCAAATACAATGTGAGGCATTTTAGATCAGATTTTGTGACCTGTGTCTTGCTTTTGATCGCAGTCTGGAACCACAGCAAGGACAGCTAACACCATTCACTTGGAGATACAAAGAACAGTTGGTGCATCGTTTTTGCCCTAGATCATATCGAAATCCATTTGGTGTCCTTTCTGCCTTGTATTCAGTACAGATTCCCTTGCATGATGTAGACATGAATGATTTTGAGCGTGTTTTTATTTAAACGCGGGATAACTTTGCTGTCTAGTGCTAATTAATCAAGCATATGGAAAAATTAGCACTAGAATGTAATTTTATCACTAGTTTATATAATAAAATTACAAAAACACATCAATGAAACATCACAACACTGTCAAACTCTTAGTTTTGATTGTAGCAACATGTCTTGTCTTTAGTGTCACCACATCAACAGCTGCATATGCAGAAGATGTGAAAAAGACCAAGGACGCAAAAAAAGATTCTAAAAAAGATACAAAAAAAGAAACAAAGAAAATTGTGAAAAAGACAATCAAAAAAGAAGTAAAGACAAATCCTGCAAACACGCAACAAACTACGCCATCTACAACAATAGATCCAATGCAAGAAAAGATCAATGCTTGCAAAGCAAAGGAAACACAACGGGAGCAATACGAGTGTGAAAAGGCATTAAAAGCAAATCAAGGATCAGGTGAATTCAAGTCAAGAGCAACTGCGACCACAATTGGGCCAGTGACATTCTACTATGCAGGAGCCAAGGTCGAAACAGGCGGCGGCAAAGACATTGTAAATTTGAGATTCCTAGTTGAAAACACGGGTTCTAAAGAAAATGTCTCACTATACTGTACTGGTCCAGCGGTGTGTAATTATGACATGTCTGATGGAACAACCACATACAAGTATGCTTCACAAGACTTTACCAACGGACAGATCGTGCTAAAGCCAGGAACATCCAGGACATTTAACATGCTGTTTGGTCCGGCAATAGGCTATGGCAGCTATGTAGAGTTCAAGTTTGATGCATCAAAACAATACACATTCAACGTAAAAGAGCCGTGGGGTTCTGGAAGCATTCCATTGAACCTAAAATAACCCCTTTTTCTTCTTAAATTATGATATTTTTTGCAAAGTTCAGGCCTTTCATGTTTTCTATATCAGGATTGTTTTTCAAAATGGATTCTAGCAGATACAATGAAACAAGGATTTTGGAATATGGAGCAAAAACAAATGGAATTGTCTGCAAAGACAATATTTGTTATGAAAGGCAAAAGATAGGTTTTTGATGAACCAAAAAATCCGAGTCAACCCACTTGATGTTCTGTTATGGAATGGCAGACATTCTGGAAAAGATGTAGTCAATATTTATACAAAATTTTCTCCAATGATGCAGATAGGGGCTGATACCAAAATGCTCAACTTTGGACTATGGAAAAATTCGAGTGTTTTGCCTGATGCACAAAAAGAAATGTCAGAGTATGTTTCGGATTTTGGCGAATTTGATTCAGCTAAAAAAGTTCTAGACGTTGGTAGTGGGTTTTGTATTCCTGCTATAATCTGGAAGAGAAGATTTCCCCATTTGGACATATTTTGTCTTGATGTAAATTTCTCAGAGCTCAGTAATGGGAGCAATCACATCATAACTCAGATAAATTCATCATCAAATAACATTCCATTTGGAGATAAATCATTTGATAGAATAATTGCATTGGAATCAGCACAGCATTTTGTTCCACTGGAGAAGTTCTTTGAAGAGTCAAGGCGAGTTCTAACAGAGAACGGCAGATTGGTTTTGGCAATACCTGTAACTAGGGATTCATCAGCACTCAGGCTTGGCATACTAAGCATCACATGGCTTTCAAAAAAATACACGAAAAATCATGTACTAGATACGATAAAACAGGCTGGATTCAGCCTCAAAAAAGAGGAATCCATAGGAAATTTGGTGTATGAGCCATTTGCAGATTACTATATCCAAAATCGACAGATCCTAAAAGAAAAACTAGTCAGCACATATTCGGCAAGCGTGGAAAATCTCACATTCAAGTCCATGAAGAAAATGAGAGAACTCTCAGAGAAAAAAATAATTGATTATCTGTTGCTAAGTTTGCAGAAGAGCTAGCTAGTTATTTTTTGCGCAAACTTTACACCTAGTGCGCCAACTATACTGCCACATATGATCAAAAATGGTGCAATTAGCGGTATTATCTCAAAATAGATCTGCGAGGTAAGACTAGGCCACATTAGCTTGTCCAGTGTTATTTCATTGTACGTGTATGTTATCAACGGATAATATATGAAATAAAATGCACTTCCAAAGACTGCACCTGCAATCATCATGTGTTTTGTAGATTTGGATTTTGATAGGATGTAATCACCAAGTATTATTGGTATGATATTGCTCAGATAGAATGGGATTGTTTGGATTAGGGTGTGGTTTGGGATTACGGCGCTGAGTGTCATTATGCCCAGATATGATGCACCAATCAAAGAAGCCACACCAAATCTGTTTTTTGCCAAGATCGCAGAGCTTGCCAAAATAACAGATATCAAAAATGGATATGCAACTGACGCAAATCCCGCTGCAAAGACTGGATGCGGGTTGAAATCAAAATAATCTGTTTTTGAAAACGGTAATGAAAACGAATAGAATAATCCAGTAATTGAAAACCAAACCGGAATAAACGAAACAATGTTGGTAAAGCGGCTTGGCTTGTCAGACTTTCTTAGTAGTACTTTGGTGTTGACTAGAGCCCCTATGCTGGTCAGCCCCATGCCTGCAATTAGCACCAAATGCGGCGGGCTGAGCAGGCCATCAAGCCCAAATGTAGAATGCCAGATAAAATCAATTGGTCCTGCCGCAAGCAATGAAACAATTCCGATTGTTGTAATTTTCAGACCATTCTTGAATTTTGATGACTCACCAGACTTGTGCCAGCTTACAAAAAGCAAGATGAATCCAAGCAGAGCGATTCCCACACCGGAATACAGCATTGCATGTGGCGGTGCAAAAAATGTCTCTGGTTTGTTTAGAATGTGGTTTGTAATGTCCCAGCTTCCACCGCTTGTCACCAGTATTATTCCAAGACTAACAACAATGTTTGCAATACGAAATAATTTGGAATAGTCAAGTGGTATGGTTTCAAGTTGTCGCTTCATCATATCATCACCTATGGTACGACCTCAACTGTATGTTGCAACACGAATTCATTTTGGTGATCCAAGATTCCCTGCGTTGGAAAGTGTGAGGCTTCATTTACGTGCGGCATTGCCACAGTTTTGCTGTATATCGTAAAGGCTCCAGATTCAGTTGGTGTAATTTGTAATGTCATGGTGTATGATTGCCCAGTCTTTGAAGGCCTGCTGTATGCCTCAATGAATGGATATTTTGATTTGACCAAACCTTGTCCCCCGGCATAGCCAGAGCCGACCTCATTTTCCTGCAAGAACAGTTTTGGCGATTGCAGAAAATCATAAGATAGGATCTTTACATTGTCCAGATTTTGATTTTGGGGAAACTCTACTGTTACTGTTTGCAAGTCTGCTTCTTCGCCTTGGTTTTTTGCAGTTAGAAGCAGCTCAAATGACTCTCCTAGCTTGATTTGTTGTTCAGATAATGTCGTTTCTATGATTGGTTGCGGGGCGGCAACTTTGGTATTCTCATACATATTTGGAAATATAGTCAAAGTGAGTGCAAAATAAGCAGCCATAACACATGCAGTAACAACGTAGGTTTTTTTCAATTTTATTCTATTTTCTTGCCAGGTCTAAAAGTGCCTTTGCCTGCTTGTAGTGCACTTCATCAATCATTTTACCATCAACTACTGTTGCACCTTTTCCTTTTTTGGTTGACTCTTCATAAACAGAGCAGACTTTGATTGCCCAGTTTAGCTCTGATTTGTTTGGTGCAAACAATTCATGACATGATATGATTTGATCAGGATGAATTATGGATTTTCCAGAATAGCCAAGGCTTTTGCCAATCATACAGTCTTGCTTTAGGCCATCAATATCCTTGAGGTCTTGCCATATCGCATCTATTGCCAAAACGCCAGCAGCTTTTGCATCAAGTGGGATTTTTGCTCGTGCATATTTTGCACCCTCGGGTTGTTTTGTGTATTCTATTCCCATGTCATTGAGTAGATCAAATACACCAAACACGACTGCTGGAATTCTTTTGCTGCTTGATGCAATATCATATGTATTGACTACACCCTCAGCTGATTCTATTGACGGTATGATAGATACTGGTTTTAGTTTTCTTTTCTTCTCAAGGGATTTGATGATTTTTGTAATCTTGTTTAGCTCCTTGGTGTTGTTTACCTTTGGTATGACAATACCGTCAAGGCCCTTTTGGATAATCTCGTCTAGATCATCTGGTATTTTACCGGAAATTGGAGAATTTGTTCTAACATAGATGTTTGCCGCATATAGGGTGCGTGATTTTAGCGCCTCTTTGATTAGCTTGCGCGCAGTTTTTTTCTCAGAATCAGGCACGGAATCTTCCAAATCAAAGCAAACAATATCGGATTGGATGGATTTTGCCTTTTCTAAAAAGCGAGGATTGTTCCCTGGTACAAACAAGAGGCTACGGTAGAGCCTTGTCAAGAATTTAGACGCCTTCTGGCTTCATCAGGATTTTGCCAAAGAGGCCTTTTCCTGTCAACATCTTTGTGTGGGCTTCGGCTGCTTGCTCAAATGAATAAACAGAGTCAATGACTGACTTGATTTTTCCTTTGCCCATCCAGTACAGTCCGTCTTCTAGTTCTGCTCTTGTTCCTTGTGTAGAACCAAGAATGTTTGTTCCCTTGAAGAAGATGTGTCGCAGATCTGTCTTTGCGTCATAACCAGTTGTTGCACCGCAGGACACCAGTGTTGCACCATACTTTAGTAATGTGAGTTGTGGATTCCAGTGGGTCTCACCAATGTGATCAAATGACACATCGATTCCAGGTACTCCACCAGATGATTTTGAGATTTCTTTGGTAATCTTGAATACTTCTTTGCTCCAGTCTGGATTTCTGTGATCTACTGCATAGTCTGCACCTAGTTGTTTGCATTTGTCCAGCTTGTCACCAGATGCAGTAGCGATGACTGTGCATCCGTATAGTTTTGCTATTTGAATACCATAAGAGCCAACACCAGATCCGCCGCCCATGATTAGTACGGTTTGGCCTGGCTTGATTTTGGCTCTGCCAACTAGCATGTGCCATGATGTTAGTAGAGTCATTGATGCAGCTGCTGCATCATCATATGATACATTGTCTGGAATTTTTAGTACATTTACTTCTGGTAGGTGTGTTATCTCAGAGAATGCTCCCCAAGTTGGACCGGTCTGGAATCCCCAGATGGTTCTTTTGACACAGTCAAATTCTCGACCATCAGTGCATGCCTTGCAGACTCTGCATGACATGTTTGAATGTGATACAACTCTGTCGCCTACTTTGACATTGGTAACGTCTTCGCCTACTGCAATTACGTCACCTGCGGCATCAGAGCCTGAAATATGTGGTAATGGAACTGCTACTGGAACACCTCTCATTCCCCAGATATCATTATAGTTTAGAGCAGCTGCCTTTACCTTGAAAACAACCTCGTTTGGTTTTGGTTTTGGATCTGCTACGTCTTTGACTTTGAGAATTCGTGCATAATTATCGTCTGGTGCATATTCTTCATAGACTACGCCCTTCATGGTTTTTGGTCTTGCAAACCCCTAATTATATTTTGTTTGAGATTTATCGTCTCTCTATTTTGAAATCACGTTTTGGTTGCTGGACAGATTGAAGGATTTGCTTTAGCTGATCATCAGATATTTGGGATCGTATCTTACCCTGCGATGCCATACCAATCAGATAATTCTCAACTACTCCAGCTAGGTCTGACTTTACCATTCGAACGTTATTCAGGCGAAGCCTTGCCTCAGGGGATAAAAGCTGTTTTAGTATCATGTCTTTTTGTGCCAAGATTTCTTCGTCGCTTGGTCGATTTGGATCGCCTTGATCGTAGCTCAAAGGATATCACTAGGAATAGATTTTGAGAAGTGGATTTTGCACTGCAAGCTCATCTAGTATATCAGATGCTAGTCGGTCTAGTTTCTTCATTCCGGCATGAGTAACTACTCTGCCTTTTCCTTGCACTTTTTCGACATAGCCTAGTTTTTCAAGCTCTTGGATTGCGTTTCTAATGATTGCGCCACCTGCATCTCTATGATGTGAGAATGCATATCCTACTGCCTTGGATCCACCATAGTCAATTCTAAGGTCGTTTACGCCAATTGGTCCATGCAAGTAGATTTTTCTAAATACAGATGCACATCTTGTGTACCACCATTCCTTTTCTTGTGGTGGTCGCACTGCGTGTGAGCCTGTTTTTACATATGAAGCCCAATCCGGCTTGCCGATATTTTCAGACTTTAGCAGTGATGCCAGTCTTGATATCAGAATGTCTGCTGGTACATCGTAGGCTTTTGCCATGTGAAAGTCAACCTTTCAAATCGTCTTATATTCATTTAGGTTATACAATGACTTTGCGATACGTATGATTGCAAAATTGGCATGTGATCCTAATTGATTTTAGGGCAGATCTGCCAATTCGCACCCGAGCATTTGCACCTGGCGGGATGAAGGATTTGCACTTTTTGCAAAACTGCATTCGGATTTCATATGGTAGTTTGACTCGGTACTTGTTGCTGATTTTTTTGGCAAGGCCTGCTTGTCTTTGAGCAAGTTCTGGATCTGCCCGAACATTTGATTGGGCCTCTTTTAGTAGGATTTGGATTCGTTCCAATGCAATTTGTTTTGGATTATGCTTCACTATACTGTATGATGATGTCTGTATCTAAAAAATCGATCATATCTTAATATGGCTGAGTGAGGCTTTTTTTAAAATCGGCCAAATGCAGACAAAAATTCTCAAAATAAATCCAAAAAACCCGTCCATCACGCAAATAAGACAAGCTGCCAAAACTATCAAATCCGGAAAACTGGTTGCGTTTCCAACAGAGACAGTGTACGGCCTTGGTGCAAATGCGCTGGATTCAAAGTCAGTTAAAAAAATATTTGTCGCAAAAGGCAGACCATCAGATAATCCCCTCATAGTCCACATATCAGATATAGCAGATCTCGGCATTTTAGCAGACGAAATTCCAAGTGTAGTATTTGATCTAATAGACAGATTTTGGCCAGGGCCGCTGACTATAGTGTTAAAAAAATCCAAAATTGTTCCAGACATAGTAACTGGAAATCTTGACACAGTGGCAATAAGAATGCCAAAGAACAAGATAGCTCAGGCAATAATCAGCGAGTCCGGCGTTCCAATAGCTGCGCCTTCTGCAAATGTAGCGGGAAGGCCTAGTCCTACCACAGCAAAACACGTCATGGATGACTTGTCAGGCAAAATCAACACCATCATAGACGGTGGGCCTACCAAGATAGGAATAGAATCAACCGTGATTGATCTTTCCAGAAAAACTCCAGTGTTGCTAAGGCCTGGAGGTATAACATTGGAGCAGCTCCAAAAGGCAATTGGCAAGATTGTGGTTCATCCGATCATACATGGTAAAAAAACAAAATCAATTCACCGCTCACCTGGAATGAAGTACAGGCATTATTCCCCAAATGCCAAGATAATTCTAGTTGAGGGACCAAAAACCAGAGTAAACCGGAAAATCATTCAGCTATTACACCACTACAAAAAACAAGGACTCCAAGTGGGCATATTGAGTATGGAGAAA
The DNA here is from genome assembly GCA_964616415.1 of uncultured Candidatus Nitrosotenuis sp. GTDB lineage: Archaea > Thermoproteota > Nitrososphaeria > Nitrososphaerales > Nitrosopumilaceae > Nitrosotenuis. The sequence goes on from CAZTUP010000014.1 coordinate 123,661, forward strand.
AACAGTACAAGATCAGACATGACCAGATTCATTGGCGCAAACCAGGATAGAATTGCTGCCAATTTATTCAAGTCATTTAGGGAATTTGACGCAAGAAAAATCGACATTGTGCTTGCGCAAGGAACCAGCCACGGGGGATTGGGTCTTGGAATAATGAACAGATTGACAAAGGCCGCCTACAAAAAGATCAAGGCTTGAGTTTTTGATTCAGGGATTCGATTCGTCCCTTGTATTTTTCCTTGTATGCTGCACGGCACGTAGTGCAACAAAAGAACCGCTCGAAATTTGCAATCTTTAGCGGGTGGGGCTTGTCAGGAATTGGCCCCTGACAAAGATCGCATGTCATTTTTAGTATCATGTTTTTTGTGATTTTGACTGGGTTGTTTTTGGTCTTTATTGTGCCAAGTTGCTTTTCTGCCTTGGTATCAAGCATTCCCATATCGATTACTGGAGAGACTGATTTAATCAGGCCCACATTGACTAGTCTTTCATATCTAGCCTGAACTGTAGGTGTACTGACTTTGATTTCACGAGATATCTGGCGGAATGACTTTCTTCCATCCTGGATTAGCGACTGTATGATTGCAACATCAATATCATCGAGTTGAAATGGCATTACACAAAAAAAGAGATTTTGAAATATTTTAATTTTCTATTGTAGCCCTGAGCATCCAAGCAGTCTTTTCGTGTTTTTCCATGAGTTGTGTTAGAAAGTCTTCTGTTCCAACATCATCCACATCATCACAGATTTCAATGTCTTTTCGCAGAGTACGAATGACGGTTTCGTGGTCTGCCAAAAGATTTGCAATCATTGCCTTGGCTGATGGGAATTTTCCAGGATGTTCTTTGAGTGTCGCTGATTTTAAAAATTCTGCCAGTGTTGCCGGAGTCTTGCCACCTAGTGCACGAATTCTTTCTGCAACTTCGTCAATGTCTTCATCTATTGCCGAATACTGCTCTTCGAATAGCTTGTGGTATTGTGCAAAATCTTCACCAGTTACATTCCAATGATAGTTTCTTGTTTTTGTGTACAGAACGTATTGATCTGCAAGTACATCAGATAGTACTGTGATGATTTTTTGGCGTACATTTGGAGCAAGTCCAATGTTTGCTTTGTCCATAGATATGACTCGCACTTGTGATATACAATGTTTACTAGATTAGGTGCGGCCGCCGGGATTTGAACCCGGGTAACGGGATTGGAAGTCCAGCGTACTACCAGGCTATACTACGGCCGCACAAGATTGAAACGTTTTACGCCTACATAAAAATGGTTTTTTCATACTCGTATAGAGTACGAGCAACAACCACATGGGCCTCAAGTGGATTATCATCCACAGAAAGTAAAGAATCAATTCTTTTTTTGGTTGAATCAAAGAATTCGCCTTTTGGAAAGCCGCCGATGACCAAACATGTATCATCAGTACATGTTTTTGCCACTTGTGCGTAGGTGCTTGGCTGCCCCTCTTGTGATAATCCAATCACCTGATCCGGATCTATTTTGTCAATTAATCCAGAAAAGCTCATGTTTTGCATTTCAAATAATTTTTGTTCATCAGTTTGTATTACTTTTTGCGCAAAAAGTTGCTCCATTATTCCCGCAAATCTATGATACGATTTTGGAAATCGCACTCGCTCACCCACTGTTATGACCTTGTCATCAATGGTATGAACATAGACGGAGACCTCGTCCTCTTCGTATAGTGGTATGGTGCAGGCTTCAAGCAAACAAAAATGAACCAAGTCCGGACGTCCCCGCTTTATCTCGTTTTTTAGGCCCTTCATTGCACCAAAGTGCCACGAATTATCCAGTAGGATTTCTGATGGCCTTTTTCCCATTTTTCTACAGTATGCAGTAATTGCATTATGAGAGTACAATTCCTTTGGGACTAGCTCAAGGGATGCTTCAGCTATGACTAGCGATAACATTTTAGCTGGCTCTAATCTGGTTTTTTAGCTCATTCCATCCAGATTTTAGGGAATTATCAGTCTTGATCAGTCCAGCATTGCAAGTATAGCTGCCCAGTCTTTCTCGGACATATTGATCATTGTTTGTCAGAGAGACTTTTGATGATTCATCAAATTTTTGATCAATGATACATGTTCCTGCTGGCCTATCATACGTGCGATACCAGTTGAAAAATTCTATTTTGGACTTGTTTTGTCGATAAAAGTCATATGCCAATTTGATAAATTCCGCCTGGCTGTCTTCTGATCCGTTTATCTCAGATGAGGTGCTCCAGCTTATTTCAAAAAACGCAATCTGATTGTTTGGCACCATGTCCAGCGCCTTTTGCAGATCTGCCTGCGCCTCCAAAGGAGTTTTTGTAATGTCGTTTATTCTATCAACCGGCAGATACGTAAATGCCACAAAATCCCCTGTCTCTGCAAATTCAGAGACATGGCTTTGCAGGTCCTTATTTAGTACATTGTTTAGCGAGAATGCGTTTCCAATTTTTACATTGGGGTGCTTTTGCTTTAGTTCCTTGTAGATATTCTCAAATGATTCCCTGTAGAGACTGGCACTGCCATCTGCATCATCAAAGTATGAATCCAGTTGCGCGCCAATTATCACGCTATCAATTACGCCATCATATCTAGTCAGTACTGCATCAATGGTTCTAGTTGCCTTTTGTTCAAGTGATGTCCCAAAGCCAGGCGTTCCCATCCATGTTGGGTATGGTCCTATAGTTCTGCCGTTTATGATTGAAAAGTACAGCGTCACTTTCATCTCAGTGTTCTTGTTTAGGCTCATCAAGACATCAGTGTCCTTCCAGTTGTATTTTTCCTGTTCTGGCTCGATGTGATTCCAAAACATGTACAGGTTTGTCCTTCCAGCGCCAGACTCGTTGGCCCTTGCATAGACTTGCTTTATCTGGTCTACTGTTACCTGTTGTGTTGGAGTGTTTACTATCAGTCCCAGTTTTTCATTTTTTTGCGTGAACGGGTTTTCTTGTGTGCCACCAGGCAGTGCAACTAAAACAGCAATGGCAGCTGCCAGTGCTATTCCGATTGCAAGAAAAACTTTCTTGTCCACAAAAATGGAATGAAAAAAGTGATAATAAAAGAATTAGGCTAGATTTAGCCGGATGTACATCCGGAAAATCCACATTCTATGCAGATACTGCATCCTTCAACGAACACTAGGGCGTTCTTGCAGGATGGACATAGCATGTCTTCGGAGATCTCTTCTTTTGCTGCAGATTCAAGCAGTGGTTCTTCTGGAATCTTGAGCTCCAGTGCATTGTTGACCTGCGCTCGAACGTAGCTATTTTTGATGCTCTTGCCGATGAATTCGTGCAAGAATGTGCTTGGCACTACATCAAATGTCTTTTCTGCGTTCTCGCTCGTCATGTGCAATACTTGGGTATGTCTAGAGCCATCCCTGTATACGGTGATGCCTTTGAGTCCAAGCTCGTGTGCTAGGAGATATGCTGCCTTTACATCTTCTGCAGAGACGTCGTGCGGCATGTTGATTGTCTTTGCTATTGCATTGCCAATCCATTCTTGCCATACTGCCTGAGCCATCAGATGATCAGACCAGTGAATGTCCATTGCTGTGACAAAGATATTCTGAATCCATTCCGGAACTTCTTTGAGTCCTCGAACCGAACCATAGTTATCAGCAATTTTTGCTAGCAACTCATCAGAGTACAATCCGTTTTCTCGCAGTACTTGCTCGAAGATCTTGTTTGTGTAAAAGAATCTTCCAACTGTTACGCGTTTCTCAAAGACTAGAGCAAATGTTGGCTCCATTCCGTTTGAACAGTCTGCAATCATGGACAGAGTTCCTGTCGGCGCAACTGTTGTGGTCAGAACGTTTCTTATTCCGTGCTTTTGGATCTTTTCGATTAGTGCATCCCAGTCATAGTAATGCTCACCCTTTGGCTTTTCATAGTAGCCAGAAACTGGGATCTTTCCTTCTGGGTATTCAGTCCTAGAGCACAGATCAAATTCTCCACGGGATCTGGCAAGCGCTACGCTTTCTTCCATGGAATAGTACGTTAGCGCTTCTGCCAGTTTGAACTGGAATTCATATCCTTCTTTAGAGTTGTATGGAATTCTAAGCTTGTAGAGCAGATCTGCAACACCCATAACACCAAGGCCTATTCTTCTAGACTCTTTTGATGCCTGATCTATTTCAGGTACTGGGTATTGATTCATGTCAATTACGTTGTCCAAGAATCGTGTTGTTTTGCGGATGGTCTCCTCGTATCTTTGCCAGTCAAACTCGTATTGGCCGTCTGCTGTTCTCTTTACTAGATTTGCCAAATTGATAGAGCCCAAGTTGCATGACTCGTATGGATATAGTGATTGCTCACCGCATGGGTTCGTAGCCCTCAGTGGTCCACCCCTTGCCTTTGCAAATACGTTGTACTTGTTGATATTATCAAAGAATATCAAGCCAGGCTCTGCACTCTTCCACGCAGACAGTGCAATTAGATCAATTAGCTGGTGTGCGTTGATTTCTTTTACCGGTACGCGGTCACGTGGACTGCGAAGTGTGAATTTTCCATCAGCGCTATCAACTAGTGCAGACCAAAAGTCTTCCCAGACTCCAACTGAAACATTAAAGTTTTCCAGTATGCCGTCTTTGGTTTTATTTGTGATGAACTTTTCAATGTCTGGGTGCCAGGCCTCTAGGATGCCCATGTTTGCACCACGTCTCTTGCCGCCTTGCTTTACTACTTCAGTTACTGTGTTTATGATGTTCATAAAGGACACAGGTCCGGATGCAACACCAGATGTTGATGCAACGATGTCACCTTCATGTCTGAGGTCAGAATAGTTGATTCCGACTCCTCCGCCAGACTTGAAGATTAGTGCGGCATCAGATGTTGACTTCATGATATCGCCCATGTCATCAGGCATGCCAAGCACAAAGCAGGCAGAGAGCTGTCCTAGTCGTGCGCCTGCATTCATCATTGTTGGTGAGTTTGGCAAAAAGTCTTGCTCTGTCATCAGGGTATAGTATTCACCTATGCGGTCAGCATACTGTTCAAATTTCTTTGCTGCAAGCAGTGTAAGAACTTCTTTGAAGCTCTTTTTCATTTGGCCGCGCTTTGCAAGGTATGCGTATTGGTTTATCAGGCCACGGAAATGATATTTGTTCAGATAGTATTGGCCGATTTTGAATTTGTAATCAAAGTCATCAAGCTTGTTTAGATATTTTCTTGCTTCCTCTGCGTCTTGGTGTGCTCCTCCCTCTCTGACGTATAATTCCGAGTCATAGAGAATATCGCCAACGCCAACTAGTATTGCAACTCGCTCAAACATTTGGCTTGGTGATTCTATGATTTCGTTTTTGTTGTTTCGAAGCAGATATCTTGATGCTAAAACTCGCAGACAGTTGAGATCAAATGATTTTGAAACATTATCCAGTGTTTTGGTGTTCAAAACTTTCATCTTGTCTTCTCGTACTTTGCGACGTTCATGTCTATACAGAATGTAGGCTTTGGCAATTTCACCTAGTCCTTTTTCGATTAGTGTAGATTCAACCATGTCTTGTACGTCTTCAACACTTGGTGGATGTGATGCAGCAAATCCCTGTTGGATAAGCTTGTTCAAAACCCCGCTGGTCAAGTCATCAGCTATTTTGTGGTCTGGCTGGCCGTTTGCCACCAGAGCCTTGTAGATCGCATTTGTGATCTTTTCTTTATTAAATGCTGTAATTCTACCGTCGCGCTTTTTTACGTCGACGATTGAACTTTCAATTTGAGAAAAATCTGTTGTCATATTGTCTCCCCTCAGTAGGTATAATCGATTTGGATATAACCGTGACGCCGAAAACTTTCAGATTTTAGCTCAACAAACTTTACACCATTCCAAGAATTTTCGTTTTGGTCATTCGTGAGCATGAAAACGATTTCAGTTAATTTGAAAATTGATCCATCACTCAAGGAGTAATAGCTTTTATCCCACAAGATAGGTGTTGCGATTTTCAGATTTAGCTGATGATGTATGGTGACTTGCAGGATGGGCATTTCTCAAAGAGTTTTTCATCTTTGAAGCCACAGTTGCCGCAAATTGGAACGTCCTTGGTTGGTCTGAACGAGCCCACCAGATCGCCTGCCTTTTCTATTGCCTTTTTGATGTCCTCGACCTTAGAGTCACGCTCAAATTTGACTTGCACTAGCAAGCCTCCGTTTAGGATCTTGGCTGTCTTGTTGGCATCGGAGATCTTTTCAGATTTTGCGCTCAGCGAGTCAAGTTCTGGGGCTGCAATTACCACCCCTTGTGAATAGAATTCAGTGTTTAGCGACTTTAAGACAGACATTTTGCCATACTTGTCGCCATCAAGGGAGCCAAATCTGGAAATTCCATCCGATTCAGTCATGGTTACAATAACAGAGTCGCCCATTTCCTTGCCCTTCTTTTCGGCAACATCGACGGCTGTCTGGAGTACTTTGTAAATGATATCGTGTCCTTCCTTATCATCAGAATAACCAAGTATGTTAAAGACTGCCTCTTTTAGGCCTACCAAGTTTACTACCAATCCGACTGAACTTCTCTGCATGTATTGGGTATTTGCCGCAAGCACTGGGTTTAGTCCGCGTCTTGTGAGATCGGATATGTCTTTTTTGCGCAAAGACATTGCAGCAAGTGCAGGTTTCATGAGCAGTGCCAGTCGTGCTCTAAAGTATGTCTCGTCTTTATTTGATTCAAATGCAAGTCGTGGCAAGTTGATCGTAAGTGATTGCAAGTTGATCGATGACGTACTGTTCTTTGCCTTGATGCGTGAGATGCCGCTGTAAGATGTTTCATCTTTTGAGAACAAGACCTTGCCGCCAATAGATATGATTTCAGAGACTACTTGGGAGACATCAGATATTTTTCCAGCTGAATAGTCAATGATGAGTCCCACTTGTGGTACTGGTGTCATCTTGACATAGTTCTTGTATGCATTCAAGATCGCACCAACGATTTTTGGCTCTGCTCCAAGCTCGATTCTAAATGAAACGAGTGTTGGTTCCTTGGTGTACTTTGATGCAGTAGAAGAGGTGATCAGTGCTGCTACTAGCTTTTCCTCAAGATCTGTTACATTCTTTGCATGCTTGACACACAATTGCACTAGGCCATCCATGATTATTTCCCTTGATGCTTCTTTTGATGCCAGTGAGATTATCATTGATAGAGAAGACATTAGATTGTCAAGTGTCTTTATTGTTGCAATTCTGCTGACACCAAGGAATTTTCCTTTGAGATCAATTCCGTCTTCAATTAGCTCCTTAATGTTAAAGAATATCGTATCAGGTAGTAATGACCAGATTCCTGGATTTGAAATGTGAATGTCACCTGATAGATGAGAGTCTGCAACATCCTTTGGTAGTGTGTTTAGCAAGAGATTTTCTGCAAATATTGTTTGGCCGGACTTGAAGAATAGCCCCTGAGCGCCATTATCGATATTATCCACATTTGTGATGATTTCCTGTATGTCAAATACAGGCATGCCTAGGCGTGCCAGCTTGTTTCGGTATTCCTCGTGCCCATGTTCTAGCAACACAGAGTTGACCATTTCACGAATGAGCGAGCCTGTGAGGTATGTTGTTTGGTATTTGTAGATGCGGTTTTCAACTTCTTCTGTTATTTTTTGTGCCAGTTCCAGCGGAAGGCTTCCCTCTCTTACTAGAGATTGGATGATTTTGTGAGAGTTGAATTCCTCGATAGATTCATGTGAGGTTCTGACATACATTTTGCCAGACTCGATAATAGAGCGCTCTTCGATTTGACGCGCAAGACTGAGAACTAGTTTTCCAAGATTTGTAATGGTGTAACGTCTCTCAGATTTGTTTAGTGCAACAAGTGATTGTCTTAGTAATTTTCTTAAGTGATATGCAAATTTTCCACTTTCTTTTTTGGATTTGAATCCAGCAAGTGACTTTAGCTCTGAATATGTTAGTGGTCCTTTAGAATTCAGGATTCTTAAAATGTCAATTCTGTTTGGACTTGCCATGACAGAGAAGATCATTCTTACTCGTTTTGATGTAGATTGCAGGATTCCGCCAGACTTTTTGGGATCGATTATTCCAGCAGTCTCAACGCTCATAAGTATAGCGTGAGATCAGTCCTAAATAAGACTTGTGAAGCAGATCTAAAACAAAGTTTTTGGATCAGTTCTTGTTTACATCGATCGAAAACTCGGAGGTTGACAGTGTCTGGCCGCAAGATGGGCATTTTGAATTGTAATGTTTCATCACATCTTTTACCGGCTTTAACATTTTCATATTTGAGATCTTGGCTCCGCATTTACCGCAAGTTACATCAACTGACATACAGATCATAATTTGGCAAAACTATTAAGAATCTTTTTTGAATTTTCCGATTGATTCAGTAAAAAATGGTTTACTGTTTTTCTAAGAGGATTCCGCGATCATCATAGCCAGTTATTTTGATTCTAGAACCTACTGGAAGCTGTGATGGTGAAGCAATTCCGCCCAAAAAGCCAGATACTCGCATCTCGTATCCGTCAATTTTCATTACAACCCATGCATATGGAGTGTATTTTTCAAATCCTGCTGGTGGAACCGTGATTATTGTGTATGTAGCAACCGTGCCTGTTCCATCCAGAATTTTGTTATCAAAACCCTTTGCACCGCAGTTTTGGCAAAAATACACAGTTGCCAAGTGTAGATGTCCGCATTTTGTGCATTTTTTGGTGAGAATCTTACCAGACTTGACTGTATCTATGAATTCTTGCTTCATCGACAAGGCAGATTACACGCTTTGGAAGATGTGAACTGCGCAGCTTGCTCCAGTTGCGCCAAAGTTATGGGTCAAGCCGATCCTTGCATCCTTTATGGTGCGCTCACCTGCCTTACCTGTCAATTGATCAAAAACCTCAACTACTTGCCCAACACCAGTTGCTCCAATTGGGTGTCCCTTTGCCTTTAGTCCACCTGATGGATTAATTGGAATATCTCCATTTCTTGCAGTTCTTCCTTCCCTTACTGCCTGCACACCGGTTCCTTTTTCAAAGAACCCCAAGTCTTCGGTGTCCACTACTTCAGCTATAGTAAAACAATCATGAACTTCTGCAAAGTCAATATCTTTTGCCGTGATTCCTGCCATCTTGTATGCTGCTTGTGCAGCCAGCTTTGTACTTGGAATGGTAGTCATGTGGTCTCTGCCCTGTAGTGTAGCAGGTGATCCACCCCTTCCTGATCCTATAACATTAACATAATTCTTTGAATGTTCCTTGGCAAATTTCTCACTGCACAATATGACTGCGCTTGCCCCATCAGAGAACGGACAGCAATCATAAAGTTTGAGTGGGCTTGCAACTACGGCCGACTTCATTACATCATCTATGGTGATTTTTTTGCGCAAATGTGCTTTTGGGTTTAGTAAACCGTTATCATGATTTTTTACTGCAACTGCTGCCAAATCTTCTTCTGTTGCCTTGAACTCGGTAAGATATGCTCGTGCCATTGATGCAAACAATCCTGGAAATGATGCACCTGCACCACCCTCATAAAAGAAATCAGAGCAATATGAAAAATAAGTGGTCGTCCACTCGGTACCTGTGTGAGTTACTTTTTCTGTTCCAGCAACTAGAACTGCATCATAAAATCCCGCTGCAACATTTGCAAATGCTTCTCTAAATGAAACCGAGCCAGAGCCGCACGCTGATTCAATTGATAATGACGGTTTCTCTGGAATTCCTAAATTACTCATAATTACCGGTCCCAGGTGAACCTGCTTGTCTGCCACACCAAAAACATTAGAGATGTAGCCTGCCTGGATCTCTTTTGGGTCTATTCCTGCGCTCTCTATTGCGCCAACGGATGCCTGAATCGTAATATCAGTAATGCTGTCATCTAATTTTCCATATTTGGTGCTACCAGCGCCAAGAACGCAGACCTTTTCCACAAGACTTTCCGACCAAATCCATATAAAAATTCTTCAACGAATTATCATACAGTTGAAAAAACAAGCAAAGACTGTCTTAGTTGCAAAGCCTACCAAAAAAACAAAAAAGCTCGGTAAAATACGTCTGACAAAAAACAAGATAGTCAAGCTGCAAACAGAGATGCGTCAATACTATGACACAAACAGCTTCCTGTCATGGTCTGCAAGCAAAAAAAAGTATGTAATCCTAGGATCAAATGAGCCAAAGAACGGCCTAGTTATCTGTCCAAGCTGCAAGATAGGCAAACTGATGATAATTCGATCAAAAAAGACAAAGAAGAGATTCATGGGGTGCTCAAACTACTATAACGGGTGTAAGGCCTCCTCGCCAATGCTTCAAAAGGCAATGATATACGCTACCAAGTCTCCTTGTGCAGAATGCCAGTGGCCGATGATTCTTTACCGATACTCTAGAAAACAAAAATGGATAAAACAGTGCGCAAATTTCAGCTGCCCTAGCAGAAAGCCTAAAGACTAAGATCTGAATAAATGTCAGTTCTTCTATTCTTGAGAAGAGGTAAAGACAGTCGTGTCTTTTTTACCAAGTCAGTTGAGATATCAGCAATTCCAATTCCCGATTTGTGTTTCATATCAAGTAGGATCTTACCGTATGGATCCACCACAAGGCTTCGCCCACAGTAAATATTTCCAAGATGTCCAGGTGCTATGACATAGCATCCATTTTCTATTGCACGTGTTTTGTTTAGAGTTATCCAGTGTTCTTCTTTGTTTGGGCCTTGTACCCATGCAGAAGGCACAACTAGAACTTCAGATCCGGATGACGCAAGTATGCGAGACATTTCAGGAAATCGTAAATCATAGCAAATCAGCATGCCAATTTTTCCAAGCGTAGTTTTGATTGGAGGTGTGATTTTGTGGCCAGGCTCTAGCTTGTTTGATTCTTTAAAGCCGAGTGCATCATATAGATGGATTTTTCTGTATGTTGATATTATTTTGCCTGATTTGTTTATGAGAAATGCAGTATCATAGACTCTGTCTTTTTTCTTGCTTTGTTCATATATTGTCCCAATTACTTGGATTTTGTTTTTCTTTGCTGACTTGGCGATTTCTTTTACAAAATTACCATCAATTGGCTCTGCTTGCTCTGCTAGTTGTTTTGCAGATTGCCTTGATGTAGTATAGAACATCATGAATTCTGGAAATGCACATAGCTCAGCTCCCTTTTTTGCAGCCTCTGAAATGTAGTTAATGATTTTGTCGAGGTTTTGTTTTTTGTCAGTGTGCGCTCTGAACTGTACCAGTGCAACCTTCATTGTATTGTGATATTATAATTCAGATAAAAAGACTAGGGCACCTTAGAGTGGATTGCCTGCTAGGTACCAGTTTTCTTTTGGATTATCCTCAAAGACCACAATAACATGAGATTCCTTTGTTTTTAGAATTTCAACTGCAGATTTTGTAACTGCCTTTGCAAAGTCTTCTTTTTGTTGTGTGGTTCTGCCAGGATACAATGAGACTGTAATTATTGGCATGGTTGAAATTTTTCTTGTCTTGGATTTATGCTTATGTTAGACGTCGCCTTTCCAACCATATTTTGAACCATATCTAGTACCATATGTGAATTCGGAGCTGCGCATTTTCTTGTAAACATAACCAGTTGCCAGGCCGATCACAAATCCTCCAATGTGTGCCAGATATGCAACTCCACCTGAGCCAAAACCAAATCCTCCAATGAACAGCGGGAGCAAGTTTTGAAATATCAGCCAAAACGGCAAAAACCATTTTGCAGATACATGAGTCATTCGCATAAAAAAGCCCATCATCATGAAGGTGGTAATTTTTGCTCGTGGGAACATTATCAGGTATGCACCCAATACTCCAGAGATTGCCCCTGATGCGCCCACCGCTGGAACTGCACTATTGATATCACCTACGATGTGAACTAGTCCTGCCACAATTCCCCACATCAGATAAATTCCAAGAAACTTGAGTCTTCCAAATTTGAGCTCAATATTATCCCCAAATATCCACAAAAACAACATGTTGCCTCCAAGGTGCATCAATCCGCCGTGAAGAAATGTTGAGCTTAGCAAAGTGATCAATGATTCGCCAGGACAAGAGATCTCTGAGCCTTGAATTGAAAGGATTCGTTCTCCTGCAACACATGCTGGCACTGCCCCCCAATCATAAAATAGGGCAGCTGCTCGCTCATTAGAAAATTCAAAAAACTGGCCAGTTACTGCGACTTCAAAAAAGAACACTATAACATTTACAACAATAAGGGCAATTGTCATCTTTGGCTTGTAACCAGCTGGCTTTGGATTCTCATCCCGTATTGGAAGCATAGATGATCAAATCACACATTGGATAAAAATGTAAATCCAGCTTTTGAGAATAAACTAAACTTTGATTATGCCAGACTTGATCAGATATTGGATTCCATTTACAAAGTCCTTGTCGGTTGTTTGGCCATCGGCCCAGAATTTGGCCGCATCTTTTACCCAAGCCGGGATACTCTGCGATCCGGTTCCTTCTTTTTGTGTTGACGGAATCTTGATTATTTTTTGTTTTATGAGATATTGAATACCAGAAACAAAGTCCTTGTCGGTGATTTTTCCATCAGACCAGAACTTTGCATTTATTTTGATCCATGATGGAATACTGTACTCAGTTGTTGTCTGAATCGGCGCAGTTTGTCCTCCCTTTCCAATTGTTATAGTTGTACTGCTTGGACTAGGTGTAGAGTAGGTTGTTGCCTCGTCTAGTCCATGGCTGATTATTCCAAGGCTCATCTTGTAGTTGCCTTCTTTTGGAAACTTGAACTCTTGGACATCAATTCCTTCCGTTGAAAATATTCCGATTTTTTGAGGATCAGCGCCCAGATTAGTCACAAGTGTTTTGCCCGTACTGTCCTCAATTGAGTACACATATCGAATGTATTTGAGAACTTGGCCACCCTTGTCAAAGAAGGTAATGTGTAATGGAATTGCATTTGATGCTCCAGAATTAGAATCAAATGAAATCTTTGCAATGGCTCCATTGGTAAACTTGACATCAAACGTGTTTTTTGGGACAGCGGTTGTTGGCGAGACTACAAAATCCATTGTTGTAGTTCCGGCAGGAATTGTCTTTGCAATATTAAGAATGTCTTCTTTGTTTATCAAAAAGTGTAAAATTGATGTTCCTTCCACAGAGTATGGATCAAGTATCAACATTCTCCCTATGGTTGGAACGCCGTTTACCTTACCCTCATAGGCCGTGGTATCTGTAAATTCCTTGAATGTTTTTGGAACCCGTACCTCTTGATGCACAAAGATCTGCTGCCCTTCAATTCTCTTTGTATCCCAGTTAAACGGCATTGAAAATGAGATTGCTTTTTTTGTAGAATCGAACTTGAAATTTTCTATTTTGTCATAATAAGATATGATAGATGCATCATATGTTTTGCCACCGTATGAGATCTTTTCATCAGATATGTCGCCAACACTTAGCCAAGAATCAAATGACTTGTACGCACTTTCTGCAAAAATGTTCCTGTCAAAGTCGATTCCAGTAATTGTAATTTTGAAATGATACAGTCCAGACTCTAGCAAAACCGGCGCCAAGACATCTATTTTGTCTCCAAAAGCAGTCCATGTGTTAGGGAGCTCTTCTAGCTGATCCCCATACACTATGACATTATTTACATCAACTTTGGTTGGTTTGATTTTTAGTGTGAGATCACCAGAGTGTGCGTGGAAATTGCTTCTGAGTAATAGCTTTTCGTCTTTCCATGCCTCTACAAAGTACGATGTGTGAGGGACAGTCTTCCCATCCTTTGCATCAAAGAGTTTGAGCTGAAGATATGTATCACCAATCGTATCTTTAGTTAGAATTGGCGGGCTGATTTTGATGAACAGTGCTGCTTGCCTGTTTCCAAAGCTTGCAGGCGGAAGATTCTCCTGTGTTAGGCCATCACCATGGGCAGACGGCACAACAGTGAAGACCTGAGATAAAAGTAAAACTGCAAAAATAGGAACAAAAAATTTGCTATAATTCATCTATATCTTGAGGCCTTGTGGAACGTATTTAACTTTTAAGAAGATTTGAGACTTTGAAAATCATTCACTGATTTGCGGTTTTACAACATGCAACGATACTGCATGATCATCAAGCAACGAGCCAACTCCAATAGATATGCTTTTTATTCGCAAAACGATTTTGTTCAAATCTTTTTTGTCTAGATCGTATTTTTTTGCCAAGACCAACTTTACTTTTTCTTCGGTGTCAGTTATTTGGTTTAGCGTGGCAGGCATTGTAACATCAAGCAATTTTCGAAATACCTCTGATGGGATTTTATCTGTTGCATCCTGTATGATGTAAAATGATATTTTTTCCTCAGCTATTTCATGCGGTAGTGTATCAAGTGCGTTTGCAGTATAGAATACCTGTACGTCAAGAAGATTGATTGCATCTTGTGTATAATCCAACACAACTTGCTCATTGTTAAATCCCTTTAGTGACGAGACAGGTATTTTGATTATTACAAAGCCTTCGACTAGTTCTTTTGTATCAATTGCAAAGATCTCTTTGATGTCTCTGCAATCCATTCCAGTTGAATTTTCAGAATCTAGGTTCTTGAATATTGCATTAGATGTAGGGCCGTCATTAATTACTGCAGTCCACACAATCCCAATTCTATAGCCCTTCTTGTTTAGTATGTTAATTGATGTATCATAATGACCAGGCCTTAATGGTCCAGAGTCATCAGGAATAGAGCCGCACACAAATTTGGCAGTATAAACAATGTCTTGGATTTGGTTTGTGGTCTGCGCATTTGCAAAACCTATGGAACCAAAAAGCAGGAATGCAAAGATGATTCCGAGTATGGTTTTATTCAATTCATGATTATACAAAATGGATCAGCATATAATGTTAGAGTGTGACGTATTTCTCAGTAAATTATAATATATCAGAGTGTAAATTCATCATTATGAGATTCCTCTTTTTGCTGTTATTGTTACCAGTTTTCACCATGTCAGCATTTGCAGAATCTCAGCAATCGCCAACAGACGGCGGTACACTGATTGTCAACATTGCAACAGAACCTGAAAAACCAAACATTGGAGAGCAAACCAAGCTCAAAATTGATTTTGTAAATCCACAAACAAATCAGATTCAAGAACACATCGACTATAAAATCACAGTAACAAATGACGGCGCATCGATTTTTGGACCAATACCACTCACTCATACATCGCTTGGCTCAGTTACCATACCAGTCGAACTTGCAAATGGCGAAAACAAAATATCAATTGATGTTGAGGGTATTTTGTTCAAACCAATTCCAACAGAGATGGTTACATTTACTGTAATGGCAGAAGATACATCATTACCACCGCCAAATAAACCAGAGTCAGGATGCCTTATCGCAACTGCCGCATTTGGAACAGAGCTTGCACCCCAAGTCCAACTACTCCGAGAGGTAAGGGACAACGTACTGTTCAGCACCGGAGCAGGTACAACATTCATGGCGGGATTCAACGAGTTCTACTATGCGTTCAGCCCAGCAGTGGCAGATTTGGAAAGACAAAGCCCACTGTTCAAAGAAGTAGTAAAGACTGCAATTACTCCAATGCTATCAACACTATCAATTCTGAATTATGTTGATATTGATTCAGAGCAAGAGATGCTAGGATACGGAATCGGGATTATTCTACTCAATGCTGGAATTTACTTTGCTGTACCTGCACTGGTTATTGCAAAAATGTACAGGCGTAAATTAGAATAAGGATTTTTATTCATCTGCGATCAGAAACATGCCAATGAAGACAACAACATTAGGCCCAATTTTGGCAGTATTTGTAGTCATGATGATTGCTCCGGCATTTGCAGATCATGCAAGTGTTGATGTAAGCATCCCGGCAGGCTCGTCCACACCGGGTTGTGAGCAAACCAGTGAATGCTACATCGAATCACAAGTAACAATCGATGTCGGCAGTGAAGTGGTATGGTCAAATGACGACAGCGCTTCTCACACCGTAACAAGTGGAGATCCAAAAAACGGTCCAGACGGAATATTTGATAGCAACCTGTTCTTATCAGGACAAACCTTTTCCCACAAATTCGAGGAAGCAGGCGAGTTCCCGTACTTTTGCCTGGTACATCCATGGATGCAAGGCATGGTAACTGTTCAAGAGGCTCATGGTGATGATCATGAGGACGATACAGGCCATGAACATGAATCCCATGGTGCAATGGTAATGTCCCAAGACGGCTCTATCACAGTGCACATCGACTCTGATGTTCCAACAGAAGGTGAAGAAGCCCTAGTGACAGTGGAATTTGTTGATGCGGACGGTAACCCAGTAGAGCATGTGAATTTTGAGATAACTGCAACACAAGACGATCAAGAGGTGCTAGCACAAACAGAACAGCATGCCCACAGCGGCGTTACGGAATTCACTACATCGGCCCTAGGCTCGGATAGTCCACTTGATGTACAGGTTATGATTCTGGGAATCGGACTGCCAGATGATGATCCGGCAACATGGACTGGTCCAGTAGGTGAGACAGTGTCTGCGCAGGTAGTTCCAGAGTTTGGCCCGCTTGCAATGATTATTCTGGCATCTGCCATAGTAAGCATTGTTGCCATAACAGCACGATCTAAAGTGATTCCAAGACTTTAGAATTTTCTATTTTCTTTTTACTAGACTAATTACTGCGAGTATTACACCCGCTGCACCAAGACCCATTGCAAAAACTGCATAGTCATATGATTTGCCAGAGCCTTCACCAGATGAGCCACCACCTTGGTTTAGTTGTGCAACATCCTGTTGAAGCTGCCCCAATGTGGTCTTTATTTTTGCAAGATCAGGCAATCCACTGGCATCAGTGGGGGGAAACGCAATGATGTTTATGTTTTCCACATCCTCGATTTCAACTTGTTCATTTACTGCGATTCCATTTATTGTTCCCCTTAGCTCAACAACTAGTGGACCTGTCTGCGTGGGTATGATTTTGGAATAGTAATGACCTGTCTTTGTATCAGAAAGAACATCAAGTTGCTTTTGCACGTTTCCGGACTTTATGGTGGCAGTTAGGTCTTTGAATGCGTTTGTCACTCCAGTGCTCACACCTTCCCCTTCTTGAGTAGTAATTGCAAATACAACGGCATTTTGCTGACTCACAAGTGGAGGTTCATCTCTCCAGCCCACCTCTATTTCATACTGATCAACAAAAACAGTTTCGTGTGCAAACACTGGAGAAATTCCAGCAATCAAGATTATTGCCAAAGCAGAAAAAATGTGTACTTTCATGTATTGATTACTTGAAATCAAGTTATTTACTTTGTGAAACTGGTAGAATCATCAAACAGCTAGATTGTTTAAATTAGCAAATCGACTATTGTATGATAATTGAAAAAAGTTCTAGCGGTATGTTTACTATTTTTTATATCTGTGATCCCAGCTGCGTACGCGCATCCACTGATCGTCGATTCTAATCCAAAGGCATCGACAAACGTTGGTGCAGGACTAACTCAGATAAGGATTGATTTTTCAGAAACAGTAGATCTTGACTTTAGCTACATCAAGATTTTTGATAATAACGGCAACCAAATTGATGAGAAAAATACGCGTTATCTCCAACCAGATGACGAGTCAACACTTGTTGTAACCACGCCGCCATTGCAGGATGGTGTATACACAGTCTCAACCAAAGTTCTTTCCAAGATTGATGGCCACTTAGTACCATACGCGTTTGTATTTGGAGTAGGCGATGTCGAATTGCCTCCACCTCCACAAGTCACAATTGAACAGGAGATCTACTTTCCAGAAGCAGCTGCGAGATTTCCAGGAATCGTAGGCCAAGTAATTGTTCTTGGTGCAGTAATCTCCTCTCTGTTGATTTGGAGGGGAGCTCAAAACAAGACATGGATTAGAGAAAACCTGGAATTTCAGAAATTCTATCACAGTAAATTCTCAACCATAACAGGCATTGCCTTGTTTGCAGTCTTCGCATCAAACATTTTGATGCTCGCGATTCAGACAATTCGTCTCCAAGTTTCTGCTTCTGATGTAATAGAGACATCATTTGGAACGATTTGGATAATACGCATGGGCCTAAGTGTGGTTTTACTTGCTACATGGTTCTTGTTTGAAAACAAAACTGCTGCGTCAATGAAAAAGCAATTATTGATACTTGGACTCTCGCTTGCGCTGATTAGCACTACTACTGCAATAGGCCATGGAGCTGCAAGTGAACAACTCTCCGCCATTGTAATTGACTATATTCATAATTTGATAGCAGCAGTATGGATCGGAGGCATTATCTTCTTTGGATTTGTTCTGCTTCCAGCATTTACAAAACTAGATAACACCAAAAAAGAGCTTGCAAGTCTTTTGATGATTCCAAGATTTTCTTCTGTGATCATTGCATCACTTGGAGTTGTAATAATTACAGGACCTACTCTACTGTGGCTTTTAGAAGACGATATTGTGTTGCTTAGCCAGTCATATTACGGCCTATTAATAATTGGAAAAATAGCAATCGGTTCTGCAATGGTAGCACTTGGAGGATACAACCAATTCAAAATACAAAAAACTGCAGAAAGATCACTAAACTCAAACATACTAGTCCATCAAAAACTCAAGAGATCACTTAGAACAGAGGTGATGCTCGGCATAATTTTGCTTGGCGTAGTTGCTCTTTTGACAAATTCCTCACTACCAGCAAGCCAAGGGGAAGAGACGAGATCACTAATTCCGGACGGATTTAGTACACTTGCATTTTCAGAAAATTCCAGATTTGATGTAAACATTACTCCACTAAAGAGCGGCACAAACAAGATTTCGGTATTGGCATCAGATCCTCAAGGAAATCCATTCGACGATGTAGAAATCAAAGTCAAAGTATCCAATCCACAAAAAAACATCTCACCAATTGAAATTCCACTTGCCAGATCAGGCGACAGATACGAAGGAGATATGACATTTGGATTCTCTGGAAATTGGAATGTTGAGCTTGACTCACAAAGAAAAGATAATCCAAACCAAAGTACCAGTTTTTCAGTTCTAGTCAAACCACGTTTGTCTGAGCTAAAAACAGACATTACGGAATACTCATTGCCAGATAGTGCAGCGCCACTATATCCAGCATATGATGGTGATGATACCATCTGGATTAGCGATTCATCGCAGCCAAGGCTTTGGAAATTTTCCATATCAGAGAAACAATTCACACAATACAAGTTCGAGGGCAAGACCACAGTCTTTCTCAAACTGGATAAAGACAGAGTATGGTTTACAGATACTCCGGATAGTAAAATCGGATACTTTGATATCAAGACAGAACAGTTTCACCTAATTCCACTACCAGTAAAGTCGCTTCCAATATCACTTGAAACAGACAATGATGGTAATCTTTGGATTGCATTAGTAGATCAACACAGTTTGTTAAAATATGATCCTACATCCGAAAAATTTGAAGAATACAAGATTCCAACATCTCCGTCAGGCCCGGTTTCATTAACACGAGATCAAAATGGAATGATCTGGTTTGCCGAATCGCAGGGAGGAAAAATTGGAGTAATCAATCCAAATACTGGAATAATACAAGAGTTCATGCCGTCTGAACCATTAAAGGAGCCATTCTTTTTGCTCATTGATCAAGACGAAACCATACTCATATCAGAACACACTGCACTAAGAATACTCAGATTCAATCCATACTTAGAGACATTTACACAAGCGACAAGTGTAACTGATACAAACTCACTACCATTTGCGCTAACACCAGACAAGTTTGGAAACATTTGGATTGCCCAGCATACAGTTGACAAGCTTGGAATTTATGATCCACAAAAAGGAGAATTTGTAGAGATAAACATTCCAACTCAAACCACATTTACACAATTTCTAATCAATGACAAAGATGGAAATGTTTGGTTCGTAGAGCAACGCTCAAACAAGATAGGCCATGTTGGAATATCTGAAATTCCACAAATGAATTCCATACAGCCACGGGGATTTGTTATGCAGTATTCTGAGCTTGCCTCACCACTTGTTTCTGCTGGGATAATAGCAACCTCATTATTTTTTGTAAAAAGCATTCACGATAAACGCAGACTGGATTCATTGATAGACTAGTTTGTTTTTTTTGAACTACATCGTGGTATTATTCCACTGTGTCTAGTTTTTTTACATGTACAGTACTGGAGATAATCAACCCAAAAAGGGATCAGGTTATTTCGCAAGCAGATTAAAGGAAAAAGGAATTACAGAGGATGTAAAACTATCACAGGAAGATCCAGTGAAAGCAGATATTGTTTCCTCAGATCAAACTCAATCAGCTCCAAAGGCAGGCCAGATTTTTGAAGAAAGTACAAAATCAATCGCATCAATGGCAGACGATGTAAGCGAAACTGCAAAAATGGTATCATCTATGAAGGAAGGCCTAGAACGGGTAACTAAGATCAAAAACTTGTTTACGTCAGATCCATTGTGTGACGATTCTGGAAGTTGCAGCTATCAAGGAGTAGAATTCAGATCATCCACAGAAGAAATCGAACCGGCAAAAAATGAAGAAAAAATAGCAGAGATAATAAACAAATATGCAAAATCAAGTCTTTCAGATTTACAATCAGATGCAAGCTCTATACGAGAAGAGCTTCAACAATTCAAGAATAGTATCAAGCAAAAAGAATCCCAGATAACACAGTTCAAGGAAAAGCTAAGCGAGATCAGGCAACAATCAACACCAAGTTTTAATCCTGTAAATGATTCTATTCTTACTCAGCTTGATACTAGCGCAACCAAGTCCAGAGACATTACTGAGTTTGAGATGGCAACTTCCGATCAGGATTTAGTTAGCTTTAACCCAGTACAAGGACAGGATTTTTTGAAATTATCCGAAATACAGCAAAACGAGCTCAAAGATGGTGAAAAAAAACTCTTAGAACTACGATGGAAAATAAAAAAGGCAGAGATAGACTATGAGCAAAGAAAAACACAAAGGGATCAAATCGAAGATCTTAATGCCAAAATTACAGAGCTAGAATCCAAAAAAGAAGCCTTGCGACTAGAAGTAAGAAATCTCGAAAATCAAAACAAAGAACCAAAACAAGAGCTAAGAGATCTTGAGCAAAAAATAACTCATGCAAAAAAAGAATACGAGGAAATGCAAGCTGCACAAAAAGAGATACAAGACACCAGATCAATTCTAGAATATCTCAAGCTAGACAAGCAAGCACTCAAGTCAGAGATTGATGAATTGCGATCAAAGACAAAGATAGCGGAAAAAGAATACCAAGAACGCAAATCAGCAAGTGAAAACCTTGAGGATGTACGATTTTCTGTATCCTCACTACAAGCGGAAAAAGAAACATTGCAAATAGAACTAGAACAAATGCATTCTAGAGTCAAAAAGACAGAGATAGATATTGAACAAAAACAGCAGGAAAAAGAAAAAATTGGCGAATTCAAAGCAATGGTTACTCATTTGAAGCTAGAAAAGGAATCACTTGAGCAAGAGATTTCAGATCTAAAATCAAAAATAAAAAAATCAGAATTCGATTATGAGCAAAAAAGATCTGCCTTACAAGAAATGCAAGACGTTCGCGACATTTTGGCATATCTCAAACCAGAAAGAGACTCTCTAAAATTAGAAATGACTCAGATACGAGACAAAATCCAAAAGCTAGAAGGAGATTACGATGAAATTAACGCAAAGAAACGAGAATGCCAATTAGAATACAATGATCTAAAATTCAAATTCAAAAAACTTGAATCAGAGTATGATGAAAAAAGAAACTCTTTTTCTCACTTTACTAGATAGTTTTGAGGATTAGGCGTTTTACCTATTATTCCAAGATATTTTGCAGTAAGAGTTCCAACCAGTATTGCGACTGAAATCATCACTATTGTGCCAGACGGTGCCAAATCAAGATAATACGACAAGATTATGCCAAACGTCACAGAAAAGACGGAAATCAATATCGAAATTAGAACGGTATGCCTGAATCCTTTACCAAAAAGCATGCTTGTAATGTTTGGCAGAACAATTAATGCAGAGATTAGCAAAATTCCAACCAATCTCATTGATGTTATGACTGTAATTCCGGCAATTATCACAAAGACATAATTTAGTCGGTCAACATTTAGGCCGCTTACTTTTGCTTGCTCCTCATCAAATGTGAAATGAAGTAATTGTTTGCGTAATGCCACAAGTGATACAATTACACCAGCACTAATTGTCAAGATCAAAACAGTGTCTTCATCACTAATCAAAAGTATGCTTCCAAACAAAAAGCTAAACAGATCAACTGAAAACCCATCAGTGGCAGAAATTAACAATACTCCAACTCCAAGTCCAGAGACTAGTAATACAGCGATTGCTGTATCTCCAGAAATTTTGGTGCTTTTTCTAAGCTTTGTCATACCAAGTGCACCCAAAATTGAAACTGCATATGCAGTCCATATTGGATAAACACCGGCAAACATACCAATAGAAATTCCCCCAAATGCCATATGCGATAGTGCATCACCAAAAAGAGAATATCTGCGCAAAACCAGGAATGTGCCCATTAATGAGCAGATTATGGCAATTGCTGAGCCTGCAATTAAGCCCTTTTGCATGAATGCATAACCAAAGATCTCAAGTGCCATACGACTAATGATGATGCATATGCATCTGCATTGCAGATTCGGTGTATGTTTTGAGCAAGTCTTTGTTTGAGAAAAATTCCTCTTTTTGTCCATGGAAGAACATTTGTCTATTCATGCATGCAACTCGGTTTGCAAGCTTGGCAATTGCTTCCAGGTCATGCGATGACCAGACAATAGTGATTTTATTTTCTTGGTTGATTTTTTTAATGACGTTATAGAATTTGTTCTGGGTTTCAACATCCACACCAGTTACTGGCTCATCTAGAATTAGTAAAATTGGATCTTTCACCAATGCTTTTGCAATAAAGACTCGTTGTAGTTCGCCACCTGAGAGATGACTAATTCTTCTATCCTTTAGAGAGTCAAGGTTTACTGTTTTTAATGCCTCAAGTACTTTGTCACTATTTTTGTTTAATTTTTTGTAGACTTGATTCCAAGTAAAACCAGATTTTTGTAAAAGCGTGGAGATTTTATCCAATTTTTTTTCAGAGAGCAGTCCCATTGCAACTACTTCAGACACAGTTACAGGAAAATTTGGTTCAAAGTTTACTTTTTGAGACACATATCCTATCAACGGAAGTAATGGATAGTATTTTTTTGCCTCATATCCAAATAGTTTGATCATACCAGAATAGCTTTGTAGGCCTAAAATTGCACGAAATAGAGTTGTCTTTCCTGCGCCATTTGGGCCAACTATACCAAGCAAATCACCTTCATCTACGCTAAAACTCACCTTGTCAATTGCTAGACTTCCATTGTATGATATAGAGACATCAGATACTTCGAGGGCTTTCATGTACACTCCAAGGCTATTTTGATGTTCTTTAGGTTCTCTTCCATTTTATCAATATACGATGTCCCACTTACAAGCTCATCTTGGGATATTCCTTCTAGAGGACTGAGCATTAGAATCTGAGCTCCTGCCTCATCTGCGAGGACTTGGGCTAGTTTTGGATCAACTAGCTCCTCTGCAAAGACAATACTAATTTGGTTTTCTTTAATATAATCAACTAGGTTTTTTAGATCATTGGCAGTTGCCTCGGATTCCGGCACAACTCCAGATAACGAATGGATTTCTATTCCATATCTATTGCCAAAATATGTAAAAGCATTATGAAATGGTACAATTGTATTTTTTTTGCAATTTGATAATCCAATTCTTATTGTGGAATCAAGTTCATCAAGTTTTGTGGAATATGCATTTGCATTATCTTCATAATATTGTGCATTGTCTACGTCAACTTTGATCATTGCTTCTTTAATCATCATGATTTGTTCTTTTGCCAAGATCGGATCCAGCCAAATGTGTGGATCATATTGAAGATCTTGATCATGTTCTTCATATTCATCAGAATTTTTAGTTTTTATCAGATCGATTCCATGAGTGGTTTCAACAAAGAGAACATTGGAATATTCTCCAGAATCAATTAGTTTTTCCACAAATGGCTCCATTCCCATACCATTATAGACAAATATGTCAGATTCTTTAAGCGCTATCAGATCTCCTGTGCTCGGCTCCCAATCGTGTGGTTCTATTCCCATTGGTATGAACGTAGAAGTTTCGGCTTTATCTCCCGCAATATTTTTTGAGAATTCATACAGTGGGTAAAATGAGGCAATTACTTTGATCTTTGAAATTTGTGGTTCTGGTATCATAGTGTCCTGATTAGGAAAATCCGTTTGAGGTACAGGAGAATTGAATTGTAACATCAACATCAAACCAACAACTATCACAACTACCGCTACACCAATTACGGCAATAATCAACTTCTTCATGACTGTTGCAGTCGTAATATTATTAATAAATCTATAAAAAGTTAATAACTTTCATGACTATGTTTATAAAAAATTTAATAATTATTTACTCATGCCAATTGTTTCAATTTCACTAAATGACGAGCTACTAACGGATCTGGACAAGCTGCAAAAATCCATGGGTTTTGCTGGCAGATCAGAGGCAATACGTGCAGGCATACGGAGTTTTGTTTCAGAGGAAAAACAAAAAAACGAGATCACAGGTGATGTGCATGCAATTTTACTTGTGGTACATAATGACGAGTTTGACGATATGATTGCAGGGATCAAACATAATTTTGAAGATCTCATAATCACTCACTTGCACAGCAAAATTCATGGTAACAAGTGTGTAGAATTGTTCATGTTAGATGGTGAGGCGGAAAGAATCAACACCATTACACGAAATTTCAAAATAAACAAGAAAATGGATAATGTAAAACTAGTAACACTATGAAAAAGTTTTATTTTTTATTTGTATTAATTTTGTTAGCTCCAACTATTTCTGCATATGGTCATGGCCTTGGTTTTGAAACAATAAAACTAAACGTGGGTGATAGAAAACTGGCCATAACCACACAAATAACACCAACAGAATTCTCAGAGAATCTACCAAAACAGATCAGCATGACAATAACTGATTCTCTTACAACGCAAAATGTGGATGCAGTTTTGGTAATTTCCATATATCATGAAGGCAATCAAATTCTCAGAGAACATTTTGCCACAACCAACGGAGTCTTGCGAATAAATGTAATTCCAATGACAGATGGACAAATACACATCTCAGGCCAACAAGAACAAACGTTTGATGCATGGTACGGAACTGAGACAAAACCGCTAGAGATTGTAGGGCCCATTCTTAACTCTGGAGGCCTATACAGTTTTGAAGTTGAAATAAAAAACATCAATTCGGAAAACGTGCAAAAGCAAACCTTTTCGACATATATCACATCAATAACGGATCATCAATATAACGAACAAGATAAAAATGGAAAAGACGTCAAATTTAACGTAAAGTCATACTATGATAAAATCTCTAGCTTTGATTATTCTCCTGAGACAAATTCCATCACACTAAATATGCCATTTGATTGGAATGAGCAAAACATTTCACATACCGAGGTAGTTCATGAGGAGGTGCATTTTCCAAAAGAGTTCTCTGATTTTGTAGTACCAAGCTATACAGGCAAGGTAAATGGCATAAACTTGTTCAAATCATCCATAACAGTTGATGATTATTCAGTTGAAAGCCAAAGAATTGTGCATTTTGTATTATCACAGGATACTATCAGATATCTCAAACAGGCCCAAAAGGATGCTGGAATTGAGAGTCCTCAAGACATGAGGTTTGTCTTAGAGGTGGGTGACAAGGCTGTATTTCCA
Organism: uncultured Candidatus Nitrosotenuis sp.; assembly: GCA_964616415.1. Taxonomy (GTDB): domain Archaea; phylum Thermoproteota; class Nitrososphaeria; order Nitrososphaerales; family Nitrosopumilaceae; genus Nitrosotenuis. The sequence goes on from CAZTUP010000014.1 coordinate 149,355, forward strand.
GTCATCGGCATGACAAAAGATGAATCGATTCAAGTTGATCTTTCATGGGAACCAGAAGTCATAGAGCCTGGTAAAAACACCAAATTCATCTTTACATTCAGAGACGGAAAGACCGGGGATCTCTTACGTAATACCTCATATGATTTTACAATATTTCAAAATGAGAAAGCGATTTACAAAAAATCTGCAAATGCGCAAATAGGCGGTGATTATGTAGACTATACATTTTTGGAATCACAGAAAGGGCCTACTACAATCCAATTCAACAATTTACGAGGGTCAGGTCAAGGAACGGAATTTAGTATAATGGTTGTTCCAGAATTTGGTCCGTTAGTTATTTTGATGCTCACAGTTGCAACTGCTTCTGTTTTTATTATATCGATTAGAAAAAGACTAGTGTTTTTCTAGTAGTTTTTTGACATTCAGTGGATCTAGAATCATTAACATTCTAAGCTTTAGCCCACCTGTTGAATAAAATTCTGCAGTACATGCAATTAATGATTGGGTTTCTATTCCAATTTCTATTGCAGGAAATTCTAATATCGACATGAATGTGTCCACTGCAAATCCAGGAATGTCTGCGCTTGTATTACAACCCTGATCATTTGCCAAAGCATTGAAAAAAGATCCAGAGAGAATGTTTCCAGTTTCAGATAGTGAAGACTTGGAAAGTTTTGTAAATGAATCCAATCTTTTCTTACCCAAAAGCTTTGCCGCAAATCTTTTGCCATCTTTTTCAGGCATGTAATACAGTACTCCTACATTGATATCCCCGGTCTGTTTTAGATATACTGCAGACATATTTTCTGATTCCGCAAATGCCGGAGTTAGCTGATCCAATTTCGTTATATCCAGCATCTCAGTTTTTCCTATTTTGTATTGGATTTTCTCTCCCAAAAGTACTCCCAATGCATCTACTGTCTTTGTAGAAACACATTTGGAAAAAATTTCAGATAAACGTTCAAGATCGTTTTGTGTTACAACAAAGGTCTGCATTAAGACTCCAAATCCTATTTCTGTCTAAGTACCTTATTCAGAACAAGGCCGACAGTTGTTTTATCAAATGGTTTTACAATATAGTCTCGGGCACCAAGCTTCATTGCGTCTTGAACAATTTGTTTTTGTTCAACTGATGTTACCATTACAACTTTTGCCGCAGGATCAATTTTCATAATAGCACGTAATGCTTGAATACCGTCTGCTCTAGGCATGTTTACATCCATAGTGACTAGGTTTGGTTTACTAGTCTGATATGCTTTAACACCATCGACCCCATCTCCTGCTTCTAGAATTTCAGTTGCAAGTCCATTTGATTTTATGATATCTTTGAGCACTGTTCTCATAAACGATGCATCGTCAACAACGAGGATTTTTGCTGATGCAGTACTCATTACTGATCATCCCCCATTGCTTTAGAGATATCTGAATTGGAATCTATTAGTAATTTGACGACATCAATTAGAACTACCAGTTTTTGATCTAGCTTTGCTATTCCTTTGATGTAATTGTGTGCTTCAAGGACGGTTTGTGGTGCTGACTCCAAATCCTTGGTTTGAATTCTCATTACCTGGTCCACTTCATCGACTAAGAGACCTGTCTGAATTCCATTTACCTCAATTACTAGAATTCTCTGTTTTGCAGAATTTGTTTGCCCTTCAGACACAAAGCCGATCTTTTCTTTGACATCAATCACAGGTATGATTAATCCTCGTAGATTCATTATTCCTTTTACGTAGGATTTTGCGTTTGGAATACTAGTTATTGATTCAACTGCACGAATTTCGCGCACTTGTTCTATTGGTATAGCATAGTCTTCCTTTTTTTGTTTGTCAACCAAACAAAATGTTACTGCCTGAAATGAATCAACAGACAACATTTGTGTGGACATTAGAATGACACTCCTTTGAGTTCAACAATTGTTAGAGATGTATTTTTCTTGAAATTCATGAGAGTTATGTTTTTGATAAAATAATAATCTAGAGTGTGTTTATGATGAACAGACAGTAAAAAATCATTCATTATTATTTTATCTCCAGAACTATATTTTTGTAAATTCTTTCACGAGCAAATGCACATGAGAATAATTTTGAAGATTCTACTCCCATCATTGTTTCATCTTGACCAATTACAAGATAACCATCAGAAACAAGGGATTTGTGAAATCTCTTAAACACTAATTCTTGTGCCGGTTTGTCATAGTATATCAAAACATTTCTGCATGTGATGAGATCCGCCTTATCAACTGGGTATGACAAAATATCTCCTTGTTCAAACCTCACCATTTCTTTTATAGAGTCATTAACCGTGTACGAATCTTTGCCCGACACTGTGAAATATTTTGATACAATTTCTGATGACAAATTTTTTATGTTCTGAGTTACATATTGCCCTTTTTTTGCACGAGATATTGCTTCTGCACTAATATCTGTTGCAATTACACTGAATTTGGCCCTTGGTCCAAGCACTTCTCTCAACAGAATAGCAAGGCTGTATGGTTCCTCTCCAGATGCACATCCTGCACTCCAAACCTTAAGTGATGTATGCTTTTTTGCCACTTCAGGTATTATTTTTGATGAGATTAATTGCCAGACAAACAAATCACGATAAAATTCTGTCACATTAATTGAGAAGCTCTTAAAAAGTAACGTGGGCTCACTGGCATCAGATGCTAAAAGTTTTGCATATTCAGATCCATTTAACACGCCAACAGATCTCATACGTGCACTGATTCTTCTTCCTAGGAATGGTTTTTTGAACTGTTTGAGATCCTTGCCAAGCTTATCTCTCATTATTTTACCAATTTGTTCTAGTTGTTGATCGGATACTACATCAAGTGTACTCAAATTGCACTAACTCCTTTTGCTCTATCCTTGATCGTCATCACACCGGAATTGACATCAAATATTACCCATCTTCCACCCTTTTCACCAACATCTTCGGATAGTATAGGAATTTTTTTCTCTGCCAGTATCTCTCTAATGGCATCCACGTTTCTGGTTCCAATGTTAAAGACATTTTTGTTTCCTTCATTTTGAAATACGCTTGCGCCACCTGCCATCTTTGCCTTTAATCGGTTTTGTTTTGCTCCATTGGCAGATAATTTGTCAAGTAAAACTTTGATTGCAACGTCAACAAATTTTCCTTCCGGTTTTGGCATGGCATCAGAAGTATTGTTTTTTGGTAACATTACGTGCGCCATGCCAGCAATTTTTTCCACCGGATCATAGATGCAGATTGCAACACAAGAACCAACAAATGTTTGAAGTGTTGGTTTGTTTTTTTCTGTAAATCCAAGACCACCCATTGGAATATCCAATACGTCGGAATTCTGCACTTGTTTTGTAAAACTCATTACTTTGCTCCCAATATATCATCAAGCAATGCATCGAGCTCCGAATTTTCTCCACCAACTGGATAGGTAGATTCCTGTTGAGATTTTGTTGCATCAGACTTGTGACTTGCAAGTAATTTTCTTGCATCATCTGGGTTTTGCATTATTATCATGTGTAATTTTGCACCGCTTGATTCGCCAATCAGCTCAACATCAGCAATAACGGCATTATTTGATGGAGTGATGACATCTTTGACTGAAAGATCAACTAGTGAATGAAATTCATCACTCTTATAATCCGGTGTGGATAGATCAACTCGAAATCCAGTACCATGTGATAATGCATTAAAGAAGGATCCAGTCATTATATTTGCAACCTCTTGAATGGCAGATGCGCCCATTTCGTCTATTTGACAAATCTCCTCTTGGCACATTAATTTAGCAGCAATTTTTTTTGCATGTTTTTCTTTTATTGTATAAAGAATTTCTATGTGCGTGTCGCCTTTTCCATTTAGTCGAACCGCACACATTTTAATTTCATCGGGTTCTAGCTTAATGCTTTTTATGTTTGAAATTCCTTCATCTAAAATTCTAACATTATGATTTATTGGTTCGCTAAGTAATGTAGACAATGCTCCAGATGTTTTCGATGTAATATACTGACAAAAAATTTCTTCTAATGATCGAGTCTCTTCTGAATTTAGGACAGGTATTACGTTCAAAGCGTTTCACCTAAACTAGCAAGGCTGGATCTAAGATCAGTGCCACACTACCATCACCAAGTATTGTTGCATTGGTGAAAAGATCTGATGAATGTGCCTCATTGCCAAGTCGTTTAATTACAATTTCTTGTTTTCTATCATACGAATCCACTACCAGTCCATATGGCTTACCTCCTTTGTCCACAATTACAACGGTTATCTTTTCAGATGAGGTTGAATTTTGTTCAATTCCCAATATTGTTGCAACGCGTATTAATGGCACTACCTGATCTCGTAGAACAATTGTTTCTTGTCCGTGTATGCTTTTGATTTGTTCTGGTTCCACTACAACAGTAGTTGAGATGCTAGACAATGGAAGAACATACTTGTCACCAGAAACATTGATGAGTAATCCACCAATGATTGAAACGCTGAGTGGAATTGTCAGAATCATGGTTGTTCCTTTGCCTTGCTGTGTTGTGATCTTGACATTTCCTCCCACCTGCTCCACCTGAGTTATTACGACATCCATTCCAACTCCTCTGCCTGAAACATCGGTTACTTCTTTTGCAGTGGATAATCCTGGTGTGCCAAGTAGATTGATTGTTTCTTCGTCTGAGATCTTCATTGCTTGATCCTCTGTGAGAAGGCCTTTTTCGATTGCCTTTGTTTTTATGCGGTCTAGATTAATTCCCCGTCCATCATCTTCTATTTTTATGGCAACTTGATCTCCAACGCCATATGCTGTTAGTCGTATGGTTCCAGTTGTAGACTTGCCAGACTCGGTTCTTTCTTGTGGCGGTTCTAATCCATGATCAACACAGTTTCGTAAAATGTGCAAGAGCGGATCAGTTATTGCATCAAGAACAGTTCTATCAAGCTCAATGCCAGAGCTCTCCATTACCAGATTGACTTGTTTGCCAAGTGCTGCAGATGTATCTCTGACGAGCCTTGTGAATCTGCTAAAGACCTGATCAACAGGTACTAACCGCAGTTTCATTGATTGATATTGTAGATCAGTCACAAGTCTGTCAAGCTCCATCATGACCTGATGTGATTCATCTGAGTTTTTGCTTAGTGTTTGTTCTAGTCTCATTTTTGATATTACCAATTCGCCAACCAAATTCACAAGAGAGTCAAGATCCGTCATTTTGACACGAATTGTTGGAGATTTGGTATTGTTTGTAGCAGTCTCTGTTGCAGTATGTTGTATTTCATCTGGTTTTTCCAGCATTTGCAAAAAAGGTTTGAGATCTATTTTCTTTTTTTCATCAGCAATCATTTCACGCAACAAGTCAATACACTTGAAAAGTGCACTTGCCAGATTCGGCGTTAGTTTTGCCTGGCCTTTTCTTATATTATCAAAAATATTTTCAATATTTTTACACAATTCTCTAGTATCGTCATATCCCATAGTAGCCGACATTCCTTTCACCGTGTGTGCTGATCGAAATATCAGATCGAGATATTCACGCTTTTCTGGTTCTTCTTCCAGCTTTAGAAGAGTTTCATTGACTGTTTCTACATGTTCTAATGCTTCTGAGACATACATTTCACGATAGCTACTTTGTGACAAGTTTTTTGACCTCCTCAACTATTGCATCTGCAATTTTTTCTGGCGGCAATAGTTGATCTACTGCATTTAATTCCACTGCTGCCTTTGCCATACCAAACACAACGGATGATTTCTCATCTTGTGCGAAGGTCTTGCCTCCTCTCCGTTTTATTGTCTTCATGCCAAATGCACCATCATGACCCATACCGGTTAGTGTAACACCAACTGTGTTTGCACCAAAAAACTCTGATGCAGAAATCATTGTAATGTTTGCTGCAGGCCTAACACCAAAACGCTTTGGTCCATTGATTAGCTTGATTTTTAGATTAGAGTCCACTTCCATGTGCAGATCACCTGGAGCAACTAATGCGATTCCTTGTGTTATCAGATCACCTTCTTGTGCTTCTTTGACTTTGATTTCAGATACTTCATCCAAGCGTTCTGCAAATTTTTGTGTAAAGCCCTTTGGCATATGTTGAACAACTAAAACTCCTGCAGGAAGATCCGCAGGTAGTCCGGCAAGGATTGTTTGTACAATACCCGGCCCGCCAGTAGAGGATGCAATCGTTACAACAATTGATGCGGCCTGCGATGAAATGATTCCTTTTCTTTTTGGTTTTAGTGTGCCAATTTTTTCAACTACTAGTTTGTATGGATCGCATTTTGTAGCGCCAATAATTTTTGAGATTAATGTTTCTTTTAGATGGTTTGTACCATCTGGATTTACCTGAGATATTGGAACAAAATCAATTGCCCCGTTTTCTAATGCATCTAAAACAATTTTTGCGCCATCTTGACTGAAGCTACTAACCAGAATTGTTGGAATCAGAGTTCCACGCTTGACCATTTCCTCAATGAATGTTACACCATCCATCCGAGGCATTTCCAAATCAAGTAGTATTACATCTGGTTTTTGAAGAGCGATTTTACGCAGTCCTTCAATTCCATCTCTTGCCATATCATAAACTCGAATTGTCTCAGTTGATACCAAGTCTTTGAGTAGTGTGCTCATGTATGCAGAGTCGTTTATTATTAGTACATTAATCTGAGAAGAGACAGATTTTACTAACAATTACCTGTTCACCGCTCTAATAACCAAAACAAATGCTTTCAATCTGATAAAGCTAGGACTGATCAATCTAGATTGCATTAATGACGTAAAACCAGATCACGATATATCATCAAGTGTGTTTGTGGTGATCACACAAAAGACATGAAGTTATTGAATACTACTTTCTTAGACTCTTAATTTTACCTATGATTTCTTGTTGGGCCTCAAGGGATCGCTGCATTGAAAGCTTGACATTGTGATGCAATAGAGGATTGTTTTGTTCTAGTGACTTTTTTTCAAGCTTTTGTAGTTGTTTTTGTATGTCTTTGAGATAGTCAAGGCTCCACTGGTATCCATCCTCTTGGCTCATCGGTTTATCCTGTTCTACGTCTATTTTGTCATAGATTTCTTCTAGCTTTGGTATATTGTACGACATCTGGTTTGTTCAGCATCAGATATTGTATTAAACTTCAAGGAATTTTGTCTAAAAGATCGATTCCAAACTGGTAATTAGTTTGCTGGACTTTGGGTTTCTCGAATTATTTGTGTTGGTGGAATTCCCTGCGCATCTTCTGCAAATACTGCTGCGAGCTCTTCTGGAATATCAGATATAGTCTGATTAGAATTTTCTATCTGAGTCATTTCTGTCGGCTTATCAGGATTTGTTGGCATTACTTGATTTGGTTCTGATGTTAATTCGGATATTGATTTTTGTTCCAGTTTTGTTTCTATTGATTCTTTTTTGCCCAAAAGCAATGATTCGATATCAAGTAAGATTACTAGTCTTTGATCTAGCTTTGCTATTCCTTTGATGTAATGATGTGATTCTGTTGCTCCTTGTGGTGAGGAATCAATGTCTTTGGTTTGAATCCTCATCACTTGATCTACTTCATCAACTAATAGTCCAGTAAGAGAATTAGCAATATTTGCAACTAGAATTCTTTGTTTGGTTGTTGTGGCATTATGTGTACCTAGTCCTAGCTTTTCTTTGACATCGATCACTGGTATGATTAATCCCCGCAGATTCATTATCCCCTTTACGTAAGATTCCGATCGTGGAACTCGGGTAATTTTTTCAACTGCACGAATTTCACGCACTTGTTCTATTGGTATAGCATAGTCTTCTTTTTTCTCAGATTGGTTTACTATCATAAAAGAGACTACTTGTATTGTATCTGCAGATGCTACTTGTGTGCTCATCTATTATTCTGATATTTTAAAATTAGAATATAGAATGATGTGTGTTTGATATATGCACACTAGATATCCGGCTTGACAAAATCCAGTACATGTGTTGCCAAGTAGTCAGATAATATGGCATCCATTGCAAACATAACAACTGAACCAATCACAATCAATAACCCAACATGATAGAATACTGTCTTGTATAGACCACCTTGTGCTACTTTGAGTGCCATTGCAGAAATTGCCGATACCATCAGTATCATTGCCGGCATCATCATCGCCATGAATTGCGGATCAATTGGTGTTAATTGTAACGTGTCATTTGAGACATCAACCGTGCTAACAAGATCATAAAATATGCTAGTAAGCTTATTCATCAAACCGAATACCGCTAAAGTTAATGCATGTAACACTATAATGATGGTCTCAAATGTCTTTGCTGTTTGAGCTCGTTTTGATCTGAGCTCGTTTATTTTTACGGTGATTTCTGAGACCTGATTTCCTGCAATGTTGAGATTGCCGCCTTTGTCCATTGCATATGAGATGACTTCGTTTCCATTTGCAATGATTTCACTACCAGTATCACGCGACAGCAACTCAAATGCAACCTTTTGCTCAATTCTGTGCTTGATACGGTTTTTGAGTCTCTGAATACTTTCTTGAAGTGGGCCAAAATCACTTCTAAGCACTGCTTCCAGCGCACCACCAACCGAGCCTACTGTAGCATAAATCTCACCAAAATGTCGTATGAATTGTGGGTACCATTCATTTAGTTGCTTTACTTTTTGCTCCATTTTTCTTGCAAGCAATCCAGGATAAATCAGTGGAGCACCCGCAATGCCAACTGCGATGGTTGTCGGCACTATTTGTGTTATGACTAGAACTAAACCAATTCCCACACCGGCACCTAATGTCATGTAAACTTTGATTCTAAATTTGAGATCTTCATCTGCACTTGCATAACCAAGCTTGTCACGAGGAAACATGATGTACATCATGAATACAAATGCGCTCATACTTGCAGCAACTCCAATAAAAGACATTAGTAAAATTTGTTCAGAATTTTCCTGGCCCATAAGCATACTCATGATAGAGTTCGCGGCAATCATAAATGCCGCAGTAGACATCAAGGTATAGAACATCTCCAAGAACAACTTTTGATTTTCTAATTTTCTCTCATATACGATGGCATAGTTTACTAGTGTTGATTTGAGCTCTTCTGCTAAAAATATCTTTAATGAATCGCCAAGTCTAATGACTTGAGCTAGTTTCATCAAGATCTGTTTTAGCTGATCCGACTTATCAGTAGATACCTTGTCTGCAATCATTTCAAGTGATTTTGATACACCATATCCCCACCCAATACCAAGTTGATAGACCTCACGAAATGCGGCAGTATACTTGCCATAGTTTGTTTCACGAGCTGTTCGAATTAGGTCGATGCCGCCCACCTCACCAGTGGATATACTATACAAAAACGCTACAAAATAGACGAATTTCTCATCACTTTTTTGGATGTTTGCAAGTGTTAGATTCTTGAGTAGAGGAATCTGTATCATAGTGTGTCAAGTTCCTTGTAGAATGCCTCAAGGCCTATTTCTCGACAGTGCGATATAGAATCAAACACATCATAAAAGTTGAAGATTCTTTTCTCCATCATTTTTTGCAGGATTTTTGCACGTAGTTCCAGTTCTTCATATAAAAGACCTTCATCTTTTTTGTGCATGCCACGTTTTTCCAATACTTTTTGAACAAAGAGAGCACTAGAGCCTTTACCTCTGAACTTTACCTCATCAGTTCCAGGATCCCAGTTAAACACAGGAATGAACATGATGTTGCCACCCTCCGCATTATATCCTAGAATCTCATTAATTGATAAAACACGCCTTACTCTTTTTCCGCCAGGACCTTGTACTGCTCCTTGAAACAAACCGATGTTTAGGTTTTCTACGTTTGTCTTTGGTATGAGCATTGGCGGGTTGGTAATTCTTTGAATTAGTGCAGTCATGTTTGCTGCGTGGAATGTTGAGACTACTGGGTGACCAGTCTGCATAGCTTGAAACGCAATATTTGCTTCGGCACCTCTGATTTCTCCTACAAAAATGTAGTTTGGACGCTGTCTTAGAGCTGCCTTTAGAAGATCAAACATTGTCACAGAGGAATGTTCATTTCCAGTATCCCTTGTCTGTTCTGTGATCCAGTTAGAGTGTGGTAATGTCAGCTCGGGAGTATCTTCTATTGTTACAATTTTCCAGTTGGATGGAATGAATGCAGTAAGTGCCATGAGTGTAGTAGTTTTGCCGGATGCAGTCTCTCCATTGATGAACACGCTCATTCCTTCTGCAAGCATCATCCACATGTATGCAGCCTCTCGAAAATCAAGTGCCTTTGATGTTAGAACTTGTGTGATGGATAAAGGAGTACTCGCGAACTTTCTTATGGTTGCATTGGTACCTTTACGAGAGATATCTTTTCCAAAAACAATGTTAATTCTGGATCCATCTGGAAGTACTGCATCAATTACTGGTTTTGCATGTGATACTGTTTTGCCAAACTGTTCTGACATGCTAATGATTAGCTCATCAATTTCTTCAACACCCAAAAACAGTGGGCATTTTAATGCACCAAATGACTTGTGAATCACATAAACATTTCCTGCACCAATTATGGAAATGTCTTCCAGATTAGAATCTGCCAGAAACGGATCCAAAATTCCAGTTCCTGCTCTTTTTTGTAGAAAATGATATCGTAATCCAGTCCAGTCGTTTTTGTATACTGGTAGTGTCTTTAGCTTGTAAACATCACCTAGTGCGTTATAATCAACTGGTGCATCTGAGATCTGCGTGTTGGTCTTTAGGTAATTCTCAATCATGTTAAATCGTTCTGTGATTTCTAGCGGCGGCACCATGTCTGCGGACTGGATTGCAAACATTTTATCTGCAATATCCATTACTTTTCTTTCAGGAGGATCTGGTTCTAGTATCACATATTCCATGTATCCATCATCGGATGTTGTGTGTGGATTGATGTGGATGTAGGTGGTATCAGTAACTGGATAGATCAGATTCGGTTCTTTGAGTTTTTTGTGTTCTGCCTGAAGTGCCTCTGTGAATAACGGTAGTGGATTTCCTCGTGAAGTATACATGTCTACATAGTTTAGGAGGTGTGGCGATTTTTTGAGCTCCTCAATGAATCTCTTGTCTCTTACTTGAGCAAAATCAAAAGGCATTGTTCTGGCCTCTCCTTCTCACCTATGCGTTTGCCATCGATATTGGCACGATCTTTATTCCAAAAGTCATGTCCACTTCAAAGGCAAATCCAGAATCAGTATTTTCTTTGGAACCAATTAGTTTTACAATTTTTAATGTCTTGACATCTTTGCCACCAATATTAGTAGAGCCGAGCTTCAAATACACATCAACTCCCCCCTTTACACGCATCCTAAGATCTGGTGGAATATCTTCAGGATGGATTGTTATTATGATACTCATACCTCGAGCAACCAAATACTTGCATTGAGTAAAAAATTCTAAAATTCTACTTGCATCAGAAAAGACTGTCAATAAAGACAACGAATCAATTACTACACAGTTGTGTTCTTTGAAGCTATTTCCAATATATTTTCCAACCACTGGTAAAAGATACGAAGATTGTTCCTTGTTCCATTGAACTCCATACATGTGTAACGGCATTATGGTAAGTCGATTGCGCAAAAATGCAGTAGAGAAATTAAATGTGATGGCTTTCATGTTTTCAATGTATTCTTTTACTGTATTTTCTGTCACACAGAGAATTTTTTTATCAGAGTGCAAGAATCCTTTCATAAATTGTGCTGCAAGAGCAGATTTACCGGTACCATGATCTCCTTCAATTAACATCAGTGTGGGAAACGGTATTCCTCCACCAAATTGTCTATCAACTTCTTCATTAGTACAGGGAATTATCTCAGTCATTGTTTCTCCACTCTATAAAATAGGTAAATACTACATTCAACAAAAAACTGTGAAGAAAAATTTGATATAAGATGGTGTTTGGTCTTTTCGAACGAATATCAGAAATTATGGAATGGTAAGGGTTCGAGTTGCAGTGACTCCTCGTTCAGTCGATATTGTACCATAAACAGTTCCACTGCTTAGTATCTGACTTGAGGTTGCCCGTGCGTTTAGCGCCTCATTTGTGTTTAGGATGTTTGGATCAATTGCATCACTTGTAATAGATGTGATACACCATCTTCCTGCAGTAGGGCTTGCACAAATACCACTTTGATACGTAAATGATTCAGTCTTGTTTGTATTGCCAGCAATAGGATATGTTATGATTAGATTGAATTTTTCATAATTCCAGAGTTTTTCTGTGCCGGAGCTAGTCACAGTAAGATCTATTGTAGTAGAACCAGAACTGGCAGAGAGCGAACTCATCACTATGTTTGTCTTTAGTATGGAATTGTCAATGCCAGAAATCTCAGATGATGCTTTTGTTACAGATGTTGTTTGGTCCACTACCCCAGGCAACATCAACAATATGTAAACTAGGGCAAACATGACTATTCCACCTGCAATTGCTACGCTTAGTCCCATGCATTATCCACCAAATTAGGTTGAAAGAACATAATCAGAATAGACACCGTTTGGCGCAATTACACGTACCACGTAAGTTTTGCTAGATGTAAGCTGTGTGTCTGTGATTTTGATTTGAAACGTATCCATTTTTTGGATTATAGTTGGCACCGTTGTTGGTTGGAATTTCCATGTATCTTCTCCACCAGATGCACTGTATGCGATTCTTTGTGCGGAGCCAGACTCGCCAAAATACACATCAATAGATGTCGGAGATGTGATTGGATCAATTCCAATATTTTTTGTCCAGATTTCTAGAGTCGGCGGTGAGGCAGTGGTATTTCTCATCACATGGATTACTTTGAGTTTTGTGAGCATTTCATTTTTTTGTGCCTCTGATGTAGCAGTGAATGTTGATTCAAATGTTCCAACCTGAGACATTACGACTCCAGCAATAGATGTTGCAACAACAATAGATGCAATGATTAGAATTGCCTCAGTCATTACACTTGATGCCATTTAGTTGCTCCTCTCACGTCTGGATTTTGCGCTCAATCTTGCATAATATGCATCTGCTTCTTTGTCATTTAGGCCGACAATTTTTGCAAATTTGTATAGTTGTGATATTGCATCATCAGTAGACATGCCAGAATTTTTGAGCATGTCAATGATATTGTATATGGTGTGTTCATCTTCTGGCTTGAGTCCCATAAGCTTGCACTGCTCCACTAGTAGATCTATACAATCTTCTCCTCTTTCTGCAAACATTTCTCCTACTAGTTCTACTATTGCCATCATATTTGCAACGGAAAGGTTCCCAGAGAAAAGCGGTTTCATCATTGAATCCATTGGGTTATTCAAGTCAGTTCCCTTTACGAGGTTATCCATTTCACTTCCTTGCTTAATTGCAGTTGAATTATGAGATGGTATGGATTGTGGAATGGATTGAGCTGGTTGTGAGATACCACCTGCCTGTATCATCACAGGTATTGGATTATTTTGGACAGGCATCTGCGTCATAACTTGCGGTTGTGGGTTAGGTGTAGGTATTTGGCCCTGAAGAATTCCTTGCTTTAATGGTAGTGACGGATCAGATAGATTAGTCAAATCTAATGCCTCAAAGTATTTTCTCATAAAGTTCAATGGGTTTGAGATTTCTGCCTGAAATGCCTTCATGTCAGTCAAGGTTCCTTCAAACGATTCAGTTAGTGTATCAACACTTTCCTTTGTTACCTTCATGTCTTCTTTGATCTTGTTTAGATCTTTTTTGAAAGTGGTAAGATCTTTTTCAACTGGTTCGAATTTTTGATCTATCAATTCACGAATTCTGTTTTCGTCAAACCCGGCCATAGTTGGTGCAATTTCGGTCTCTGTGGTTACGGTATCACTTACCGGTGTTGACGGTCCACCAGCCAAGAGTGCCTCTAGTTCTGCATTTGCGCCACCAATTTTTCCCGTATCAATTGTCGCCTCTTGTGTTGCAGACTCGGATTGGATAATTTGGGTTGGCTCCCCAAGTAGGGCACTCAGTGGATCTTCCTGTATGATTTCTTTTGCTTTCGATGTTTGTTTTGGGCTTGAGCCATCAAACAAGAATTTTGGAATGACAACCAATACGGATGCAATTACGCTTACTGGTATGACAAAGTAAAACATTGAATTGTTTAGCTCAAATAGATATTGAGGAAATGCCTCATACAACACTAGAGTATAAACCCCAACTATACTTCCTGCCAAAAACATTCGAAATCCTGATGTAATACTAGTCAGTGTTTTAGTGAAAAAAGAAAAAAGATTGCTTGGAGCGATCATGAGAGCACTCCTGCATCTATCCGAGATCTACAACAGTTGTTGTTACTGACGGCACTTGTCTTTCTACTGTCAATGCAGAGCCAGTTGGTACTAGGATTTCTGCACGGATTTTGTCAAGTGAAGACGGTTGATCAGCTGACTTGTAGGCAATTGCCAACACTGCATGCTCACCTTGGTCTAAGATGTCATTGTTGTTGGTGTTTTGTGTCCAGTAGATGAATGCCTTTGTGCTAGCTGGAATTCCGTTTGCGTCAAATGGATCCTCAGTAATGTACAGATCTGAGTCTGCTGCATC
>CAZTUP010000015.1:0-1600 GCA_964616415.1 uncultured Candidatus Nitrosotenuis sp.
ACTTCCAAACTTTGAGACATACGTGCCAGCAGAATTAAATTTCTGAATTCTATTGTTGTTGGTATCTGCAACATAGATGTTGCCTGCTGAATCAAGCGCTATGTCTTCTGGTGCATTCATCTGCCCGTTACCAGAACCTAAGCTTCCAAAATTAAAATCAAAAACTGGATTTACCACACCATATGACGGATTTATCACTATGAGGACTAAAATCAACAGGATGAATACGAATACCTTCAATAGTCAAGTCATTGTATTGGCGTGTTTATAACAATATGTCCATTATCAGTTCTGGTACTTGGTATTCTATCGCTATGATGTTTTCTGAATATTTGTACATTCATACTGATTTATTCTTGTCTTTTATGGTACTAATGAGAAAATTAATCTATCTTGTTGATAAATAGTAATCGTGATCATATGCATCATTCAGATGGGTGTTGTGAAACTGTCACTTGAATAAGGACATAATCGTAACGATTGTAATTGTGTCGTTTACTATTGTATTTGTTGGAATACTTTCATGGCTATACATAAATAACGAAATAAAAAAAATCGATGAACAAATAATACAATCCGAATCAAATGAAATTGTTATTTTGTCATCACGCTTTGAATTAAGATTACGATATTTGGTTGGAATAATGGAAACTGCATCTCAAACTTATCCTATGGTAGGTCCTCCTAACTCTGATTTGATCTCTAGTCAATTAAAAGGCATTCCTGAAAACGCAGATGAAGAAAAAAGAGAGTTTGCAAGAATGCTGCTTGATAAAAAATTTGATCTTGACTATGTGTTTTATGCTATGCCAAACGGTGACGTCTATTTTCTAGAACCATTTGACTCGCAGATTGAACTGTCTCAGTTGAATTTTGCCTTCAGAGATTGGTATCGCGGTGTGATAACTACTGGCTCTACATACGTGAGTGAGGTATACGTATCTTCTAACAGGCAACACAATGTGATTGGTATAGCGTCTCCCATACACTCTGATAATGGCACGTTAAATGGGATTCTTATCGGTGCACTTCATCTAGGTGTATTGCAACAATATGTATCCGCAATGAGTTTTGCACCAAATGAATATTTTCTCATCATAGATCACAATAGTAACGTTGTAGTGGATTCTAGGAATCCTAAATCGGATATACAAATTAGAAAATTTGATTTAATTCCTGAACTACAATCCAAAATTGGTGTCCACACATTAACAAAAGTAGTTGATGGCAAGAACTTATTCATGATTTTTAGATCAATTCCAATTGGAACTCACACGTGGTTTTTTGTCACAATTCAACCATATGACGATTTGTTTACTCCATCAATCACATTAGCCAATGAGGCAATTCTGTTCGTTACAATGTTAATTTTATTGATTGTATCATCTGGATTTTTCATGATTAAAAAAATATTCACAAATACAGTTCTAACATCTAGGCTAAAACAGATTGATATTGAAAAAGAAGAATTTTCCGCAATGATAACACATGAGCTAAAAACACCGCTTGTACCAATAATTGGATACTGTAAGATGTTCAAAGCATCACTGCTTGGCAAATTAACTGATGAACAGGTAAATATCTTGGATGTAATTGAAAA